>NZ_JADYVX010000046.1 GCF_020194175.1 Bradyrhizobium sp. BRP22
CAAAGAGAAAATGGTCATTCGCATTGCCTTGGCGCGCAAGCTCCTCGTCAGACTCAATGCAAAAGCTCGCGATGCGCGAGCCCAATACGCCAATGCAACTTGACAATCCAGATAGTCGCTCACCCCACCCTCTCCCCGTGAAGGACGGGGAGAGGGAGTGAGAGAGTCCCGCTTACCCCTTCGTGATCTCGTCTATCTGCGCCAGCTCTTCCGCGCTCAGCGTCCAGCCGATGGCGTTGACGTTCTGCTCGACCTGCTTGACGCGGGTCGCGCCGGCGATCACGCTTGAGACCTGGGGGCGGGCGGCGAGCCAGGAGAAGGCGAGCTCGAGCAAGGTGTGGCCGCGGTCCCTGGCGAACGCGTGGAGCTTGTCGACGATGTCCTCGTTGCGTGGCGTGACGTAGCGGTCGCGCAGCGCCGGCATCTTGCCGAAGCGCGTGTCCGCCGGTGCCGTGGCGCCGCGCTGGTATTTGCCGGTCAACAATCCGCTTGCGAGCGGGAAGAACGGCAACAGCCCGAGATTGTATTCCTGCGCCGCCGGCAGCAGGTCCTTTTCGATGTCGCGCACCAAAAGGCTGTATTCGTCCTGGCAGGAGACGAAGCGGCTCACATTCAGCGCGCGCGCGACATATTCGGCTTCCGCGATACGCCAGGCGGGGAAATTCGAATTGCCGATGTAGCGCACCTTGCCCTGGCGCACGAGATCATCGAGCGCGCGCAGGGTTTCATCGATCGGCGTCAGCGGGTCGTAATCGTGCTGCTGGTAGAGATCGATGTAGTCGGTCTTCAATCGCTTCAAGCTCGCCTCGACCGCCGACATGATGTAGCGCCGCGAAGCGCCCTGCTTGGTGCCGTCGGTCGCCATCGGCTTGGAATATTTTGTCGCCAGCACGATGTCCTTGCGGCGATCGCCGAGCACGGTGCCGAGCACGGTTTCCGAGCCGCCCATGCCGGCATAGATGTCGGCGGTGTCGAACAAGGTGATGCCGAGGTCGAGCGCGCGGTGGATCACCTGGCGCGAGGTTTCGAGGTCGGTGCGCTGGCCGAAATTGTTGCAGCCGAGGCCGACGGCGGAAACGCGTAAGCCCGAGCCGCCAAGATTGCGAATTTGCATGAGACGATCCGAAAAAGAGAAAGACGCGCGCGCATTGTGGTCCGCGCGCATCAGCGTCGCAAGGCGGCGCTCGGCCTGCGCGCCATCATTCATTGCAGTGCAGCCATGAGCGGATGCGCACAAAAAAAGCGGCCCCGGTCAGACGCGGCGACTGACGGGGACCGCTCGGGGGGCGTGTGATCTGAGACGGGGGCCTGATCAAACGCACAAGAAAGCCTAGTCGTGCTTTGTAACGCCCCGGTGACAGGCAAGTTATCCACAGCCGGCCGCGTGACTGACAGCTCCACGCAGCGATCGATCAGAGCAGCTTGCGATAGACGATGAAGCCGGATTTCTCGGCGACCTTGTCGTAGAGCTGCATCGCGGTGTGATTGGTCTCGTGCGTCAGCCAATAGACACGCGCGGCGCCGGCGCGTCTCGCCTGCTCGTAGACAGCCGTGATGAGCGCGCGGCCGATGCCCTGGCCGCGCGCCGTCTCGCTGGTGAACAGATCCTGCAAGTAACAGACCGGCTCGATCGCCGTGGTCGAGCGATGAAACAGATAGTGCGTGAGGCCGCGCAGCGTGCCGTCCTGTTCGGCGACCAGCGCATGCACCGGCTCATAGGCATCGAAGAAGCGCGACCAGGTCATGCGGGTGATCTCAGGCGCCAGCGCCGTCGCGCCCGAGCGGCCATAGAACGCGTTGTAGCCGTCCCACAGCGGCAGCCACTGTTCGTAGTCCTGCCGGGTGACAAAGCGGATATTGACGTCGTCGGACATGAGGGAAGCCGTAACGAAGCGGGAGTTGGCGCAGCGATGAGCTGCATGGTGCACGTCGTTATTATCGGCAGCGTGGGGGCGGATCAATCGGTCCTATTCGGCGGCGCGCAAAGGCGAGCCGAGGCCGTGATGAAGGGCGCGACCGATGCCGCGCAGGGAGCGATAATAGTCGGCCTTCTCAGGGTCGTCGGTGCGGCGCACCAAGTCGGTCACCGGCGTGTAGCTCAGCATGCGGCCGCCGTCGGGCAGCGCGGTGCAACTGAAGCGCAGCACCTGGCCGTCGGCGAGGTTGATGTTGATCGGGGTGGAATCGCCGATCCGCATCAGCTCGATGCGCCGCGCGATGAAGTCGTTCAATTCGTCCTTTGGCAATTCATAGGCGCCGGTATCGCGGCCGTGATACATCAGCGCGATGAACGGCGGCCTGCTTTCGGCCTGCTCGTCCGACAGCGCGAAATAGTCGCGGAAGGCGCGGTTGATGAATTCTGCTCGCGTATCGGAATCCAGGAGCACGATGCCGATATCGACCTGGTCGAGCGCGGACTTCAGCCGCTCGGCGGTGGCATGGTGCTTCTGCTCCCAGGCGAAGGCATTGATCCACTTTCGCCTGAGCAGGCCAGTGATGATAGCGGTTGCCGCGGCGGTCGCCGCCAGCATCGCCATACGTGTCAGATCCGAAAGGTCGTAGCCCGGCGCCGCGCGATGGTTGAGGAAGAACATTGCCGAGCCCGCCACCGCAATGGTCGCGCTCAACAGGCCCGATGCGGTGCCGCCGATCGAGCTCGCCAGCGCGACGATGCAAACGAACAAGGGCGCCGGATTGGGCACGGCGGCGAGATGACGGTCGATGGCGAAGGCGGAGAGCGCGGTCGCCACCGTCAGGGCAGGGCCCAGAATTGTGCGCCAGTTGAACTGCATGATTGCGCCTCGTTGCAACCGAGGATAGTCGCGCAGTTTGACGCCTGATTTCAGTCACGCCGGGATTTCGCGCGTCACGCTTAAGACGAGTTTGATCGCGCGCGATAAGCTTTCGCATTGTTGGAATCAAATGCTATGCGAATTGGCTGGAACCAGTTCCGTGGCATGGATCGCTCGCGAGGATCTTGCTCGGTCATGCTGTCGCGGACCATTGCTAGAGGACGTCGATGCCCACCATTTCTCCCACGATCCTGCCGATCCTGATGCTGTTCGCCTCCAACGTCTTCATGACCTTCGCCTGGTACGGACATTTGAAGTTCAAGGCGAGTCCGCTGCCGGTGGTGATCATCGCGAGCTGGGGTATTGCGTTCTTTGAGTATTGGCTCGCCGTGCCGGCCAACCGATGGGGCAGCGCGGTCTATTCGGCGGCGCAGCTCAAGACCATGCAGGAGGTGATCACGCTGGTCGTGTTCGCGGGCTTTTCCGTGCTCTATCTGAAGGAGCCGCTCGCCTGGAACCACGCGCTCGGCTTCGCGCTGATCGCCGCCGGGGCGTTTCTGATCTTCCACAAGTTCGCGTAGTGGCGAGTGACCTGTGCTCGCTGCACCTCCCCTTGAAAAGGGGAGGTCGGTTTGCGCGCAAGCGCAAAGCGGGTGGAGTTCAACTCTCTCCACACGCACCTGCGCCCGCGGCAGACCCCCCTCCCAACCTTCTCCCTTTCAGGGGAAAGGAGCGCAGCGGGGCGCAAGCTGCGGCGCATCACCTCTCGTGAGAAGGCAGGACTCGCACCACGGGCGCACCATCCTCGCCACGAGTGCCCGTGACGATCAGCAGCGAGGCCGCGAGCAGGATCGCGACGGTCAGTCCGATCGTTACCAGTCCGACAGGTGTCTTCAACATGCTCTGGTCGCGATATCGGTCATCGCGCCTTGCGTGGGTGACGATTTTAAAAAAGAAACCACCGGATCAGGTCGAAAGCTGCATCGCCATCGTGACCTTGATCGGCGGCACTGCCAGCGCGATCACAACACACAGCGATAACGCGCCGATCGTGACCGAGGTGGCGGTCGCGCTCGCCAGTCGGGACGGGACTGCGGGCGCGGAGCGGCTGTCGAAGCCCGCCGTGCCGGGCGACCATGTCATGGTCCAAATCCTCGCATGCGCAGGCGAATCACCCACGTTGTCAGTCTGGAGGATTCGCAGTCGTCGCCGGCAATATTGCGGCCGCGATCGCGCGAAAAATGGCAAAACCGCGGCATAGCGAGGGGTTTTGCCCGTAATTCTACGGGCTATGCCCGCAATTCCCGCTGTTCAGGCCCCTGCGGCGAAGCCGGCGGCATCGTCGAATTCGGCTTCCGGCCGCCAGTCCATCGCGATGAACCCGGGGGTCTGCTCGACCCGCCTGAGCCAGGCGCGGATCGCGGGAAAGGTGGTGAGGTCGAAGTCGCAGCGGTCGGCGAGGTGGGTGTAGCCGTAGAGCGCGATGTCGGCGACCGTGAGCTGGTCGGCGGCGAAGAAGCGCGCGATCTTGAGATGGTTTTCCATCACCTGCAGCGCGGCATAGCCCCGCTCCATCCAGTCCTCCAGTGCGTGCGTCTGGAGGTCGCGGCCGCCCTTCACCAGCGACAGCCAGAAATAGGCGGCGCCGATATTGGGCTCCAGCGCATGCTGTTCGAAGAACATCCACTGCAGCGCTTCGGCCCGCTCGATTTCCGACTGCGGCGCGAGCGGCGTACCGCCGGCAACATACCAGAGGATGGCGTTGGATTCGGCGAGATAGCGTCCTTCCTCGACTTCGAGCAGCGGCACCTGGCCGCTCGGGTTCTTGGCCAGAAACTCCGGCGTGCGGCTCTCGCCGCGCAGGATGTCGACCTCGACCGCCTCATAGGGCGTGTTGAGCAGTGCCAGCGCAAGGCGAACCTTGTAGCTGTTGCCGGAGCGCTGCATCGAATAGAGCTTGTACATCTGCCCAAGTTCACCAAACCGAAGGACGTTAGCGGCAATTGGCGCCGCAAACGCAACCCCACAATGATGCCGATGAGGGTGCGTCGCAAGACCTGCGGGATGGAAAAAGTCGAAAACCGCTCCCGCACCGCACGCGTGCAGAATGATTCCATTGGCGCAAGCACGATCACGCCTCTGCTATCCGGTGATCGCGGCGCGATCCCCTGGGACACGATCGAGTGCGAACAAAGTGAAGCTGCGGCAAAAGTGCCGAGGAAACCCTGCTTTTCGCTTGCCGCTGCACCGCAACAGTCCTAGAAACAGGCGTGCGCCGTTGTGCGTTCTTTCCATCAAAATCCGGAGACGATGATGTCCTTCCTGTCCGCTGCGCTTGACCGTGTGAAGCCGTCCGCGACGATCGCGGTCACGGATAAAGCACGCGCGCTGAAAGCGGCGGGCCGCAACGTCATCGGCCTCGGCGCCGGCGAGCCGGATTTCGATACGCCCGCCAACATCAAGCTGGCGGCGATCCATGCGATCGAAGCCGGCAAGACCAAGTACACCGATGTCGGCGGCATTCCCGAGCTGAAGGAGGCGATCATCGCCAAGTTCCAGCGCGAGAACGGCCTCACCTACAAGCCGAACCAGGTGATCGTCGGCACCGGCGGCAAGCAGGTGCTCTACAACGCGCTGATGGCGACCATCAATCCGGGCGACGAGGTCATCATTCCCGCGCCCTATTGGGTGAGCTATCCGGAAATGGTCGCGCTCGCCGGCGGTGAATCGGTGCCGGTGGTGTGCACGGCCGAGCGCGGCTTCAAGCTCAGCGCGGAGGATCTGGAAAAGGCGATCACGCCGAAGACCAAATGGATCATCCTCAACTCGCCGTCGAACCCGACCGGCGCCGCCTATACCCGCGCCGAACTGAAGGCGATCACGGACGTGCTGGTGAAGCATCCGCATGTCTGGGTGATGACCGACGACATGTACGAGCATCTGGTCTATGACGACTTCGCCTTCACGACGCCGGCGCAGATCGAGCCGAAACTCTACGATCGCACGCTGACGGTGAACGGCGTCTCCAAGGCCTATTGCATGACCGGCTGGCGCATCGGCTATGCCGGCGGCCCTGCGCAGCTCATCAAGGCGATGGCGACGATCCAGTCGCAGTCGACCTCGAACCCGTCGTCGATCTCGCAGTGGGCCGCCGTTGAAGCGCTCAACGGCCCGCAGGATTTCATCCCCGTGAACAACAAGGTGTTCAAGGAGCGGCGCGATCTCGTGGTTTCGATGCTGAACCAGGCCACCGGCATCGACTGCCCGCGGCCGGAGGGTGCGTTCTACGTCTATCCGTCCTGCGCCGGCACCATCGGCAAGACATCGCCGGGCGGCAAGGTGATCGAGAACGACGAGGACTTCGTCACCGAGCTCCTGGAGAGCGAGGGCGTCGCGGTCGTGCACGGCTCCGCCTTCGGCCTCGGCCCGGCGTTCCGTATCTCCTACGCCACCAAGACCTCCGATCTCGAAGATGCCTGCAAGCGCATCCAGCGCTTTTGCGGCAATCTGCGCTAGTCAATTTGGTCGAGCGAGAATGCGAGAGGCCCGCGCAAGCGGGCTTTTTTCTTGGAGCATGTCCGATGAGGTCGAGTTGCAGCCGCGATCGATGCGGCGCTCCCTCGCCCGCTTGCGGGAGAGGGCTCTCTCCACGACGGGACTCTTGGTGCGGAGAGAGCCCTCACCCGGCGCTGTGCGCCGACCTCTCCCGCAAGCGGGCGAGGTGACTCTCAAGGCCCCTCCGCGGCGAGATTGCCGAGCGGGAGATGTTCTCCCTCTCCCGCTTGCGGGAGAGGGCTGGGGAGAGGGTTCTCTCCACGACGGGGCTCTTGGTGCGGAGAGAGCCCTCACCCGGCGCTGCGCGCCGACCTCTCCCGCAAGCGGGCGAGGTGACTCTCAAGGCCGCTCCGCGGCGAGATTGCCGAGCGGGAGATGTTCTCCCTCTTCCGCTTGCGGGAGAGGGCAGGGGAGAGGGCTCTCTCCACAATGGGACTCTTGGTGCCAAGAGAGCGCTCGTCTCACGCGTGAGAGATGAAGTTGCTGTTGCATGGAGATCACGTTGCAAACGCGGGCATCGTTGCGCACCAAGCTGGTACTGCCGTGAAGCTTGTGGCATAGACGAGCACGCGCCACGGGCAGGGCGCGGTTCTTCCGTCTCACTTCTCGTCACAACTTTTCAGTCGGAGATATCTTCATGCGTCGCTTCGTCCTTCGCGCCGGCACGACCATCGTCATGCTCGCATCAGTCATCGCCGGCGCCAACGCGCAACAGCCGGAGCGCGTGCGAGTTGGCGTTCTGGAATGCCGCGGCGGCGCCAGCGTCGGCTTCATCGTGGGGTCGGTCACCCATCTCGGCTGCGTGCTGCGCGCCGAGGGCGTGCCGGAAGACCGCTACATCGCAACCATCCAGAAAGTGGGCCTCGATATCGGCATCACCGAGGAGACGGCGCTGGCCTGGGGCGTCTACGCGCCAGTCTCGCGGATCGGGCCTGGCGACCTCGCCGGCAACTACGCCGGCGCGCAGGGCAGCGCGACGCTCGGCGTCGGTGTCGGCGGCAATGTGCTGGTCGGCGGCTCCAACAACTCGATCGCGTTGCAGCCGCTGAGTCTGCAAGGCCAGGTCGGCCTCAATGTCGCTGCGGGCCTCGCGAGCCTGGAACTCCGGCCGGGTCGGTAACGGACCAGTTTTTCGTCATTGCGGCCCAGGCGAAGCAATCCACATCGCCGTGAGTGGCAAGAATGGATTGCTTCGTCGCTACCGCTCCTCGCAATGACGGCACGGCGAAGCTCTGCCTGCTTCATTACATTACATCGCAACGCAGCGACGTTTTCCCGCTTGCCAAATCCACGGGACGGGCGGAGCATCAGAGATTGCCGACCCAATCAAGGGCCGAGCTCCAGACGAGGAGACGGCAATGGGACAAGACGTCAGAAGTCCCCGAGGTCCACGGTGCATTGCACTGGTGGGCCCTTTCCAAAGCGGTAAGACCACACTTCTCGAAGCGATCCTGGCGCGAACCGGTGCGATCCGCACAGCCGGCAGCGTCGATGCCGGAACTTCCGTCGGCGACGCCAGTTCCGAAGCACGCAATCACAAGATGAGCGTCGGGCTTACCGCTGCCACCACGACCTTCATGGGCGACAGCTACACCTTCCTCGATTGTCCCGGCTCGGTCGAATTCGCGCATGACATGCGCATGGCGCTTCCCGCCGTCGACGCCGCGGTCGTGGTCTGCGAGGCCGATGAGAAGAAGCTGCCGCAATTGCAGCTCATCCTCCGCGAACTGGAAGAGCTCAACATTCCCCGTTTCCTGTTCCTGAACAAGATCGATCGCGCGAGCAAGCGCGTCCGCGAGACGCTCGCGACGCTACAGCCAGCCTCGCGCGTGCCGCTGGTGCTGCGGCAAATTCCGATCTGGAACGGCGACCTGATCGAGGGTTTCGTCGATCTGGCGCTGGAACGCGCCTTCGTCTATCGCGAGCACAAGCCGTCGGAGGTGGTCGCGCTCGAAGGCGGCAATCTCGATCGCGAGAAGGAAGCGCGCTTCTCCATGCTGGAGAAGCTCGCCGATCATGACGACGCGCTGATGGAGCAGTTGCTCGAGGACATCCAGCCGCCGCGCGATGCCGTGTTCGACGATCTCGCCCGCGAGCTGCGCGAAGGCGTGATCTGCCCGGTGCTGCTCGGCTCGGCGCTGCGCGAGAACGGTGTGCTGCGCCTGATGAAGGCGCTGCGCCATGAATCGCCGGGAATCGCCGAGACCGCCAGGCGGCTCGGCGCGCCCGCAACGAAGGATGCGCTCGCCTATGTGTTCAAAACCGTGCATTTGCAGCACGGCGGCAAACTCTCGCTGGCGCGGCTGCTCGCCGGCCACCTCGAGGATGGCGCGACGCTGACCTCTTCCTCCGGCGAGACCGGCCGTGTCTCGGGCATCCTCGCCGTGAACGGCGCGTTCGACACCAAGCGCCCTGTCGCGGAAGCTGGCGATACGGTTGCGCTCGGCAAGCTCGATGCGATCAAGACCGCCGATACCATCGCGAGCGGCAAGACCGCGCCGCCTTCGCTGGTGAAGGTCGAGCCGACGTCGCCGGTGCTCGCGATGTCGGTCGCGGCCGTCGACCGCAAGGACGACGTCAAGCTCGGCCAGGCGCTGTTGCGACTGAACGAGGAGGATCCCTCGCTGACCCAGGTCCAGAACCCACGTACCCACGACACCGTGCTGTGGGGCCAGGGCGAGATGCACCTGCGCGTTGCCGTGGAACGGCTGCGCGACCGCTTCGGCGTCAACGTCAGATCGCAGGCGCCGGCGATCGGCTATCAGGAAACCATCCGGAAACCGATCACCCAGCGCGGCCGGCACAAGAAGCAGTCCGGCGGCCACGGCCAGTTCGGCGACGTGGTGCTGGAAATAAAGCCGTTGCCGCGCGGCACCGGCTTCACCTTCGATGAGACCGTGGTCGGCGGCGCCGTGCCGCGGAACTATATCGGCGCGGTGGAAGAGGGGGTGGTCGACGGCCTGCAGAAGGGCCCGCTCGGTTTTCCCGTGGTCGATGTCCATGTGCGCCTGACCGACGGTTCCTACCACAGCGTCGATTCCTCCGATCTCGCATTCCGCACCGCGGCACGGATCGGCGTCAGCGAGGCGCTGCCCAACTGCCAGCCGGTGCTGTTGGAACCGATCCATATGGTCGAAATCGTCTGTCCGACCGACGCCACCGCCAAAATCAACGCGATTCTGTCGGCGCGGCGCGGCCAGATCCTCGGTTTCGACACCCGCGATGGGTGGAGCGGCTGGGATTGCGTCCGCGCCACCATGCCGGAAGCCGAAATCGGCGACCTGATCGTGGAACTCCGTTCCGCGACCGCCGGCGCCGGCAGCTTCACCCGGCAGTTCGACCGCATGGCTGAGGTAACCGGGCGCGCTGCCGATCAAATTATTGCGGCGCATCGCGTGGCGGCATAAGTGTTGCTAGGATCATGATCCCGGGTCGGAGGGTCATGATCCCCGCATCGCCATGGAAGTTGTCGATCTCTCCTTGAAAATGCGGCGGCTGACGCAATGGCTGGACGGCCGTTGTCAGCCCTATCGCCTTGTGCGCCGCCAGTTCGACGGTCCGCCGTTCGGTCAGTGCTACGTCACGATCGATCCCGAGCGCCAGGCGCCGTTTCCATCCGCCAATCTCAATCGCGTCTATCTCTGCGGCGCCGATCCCGCGATGACGGACGATGCGGTCGTGCGCTTCATCGATCTGTTCACGGCGGAGGGTGTGAAAAGATTCTTTGTCTGGCTGAGCCCGGGTCCCGACATGGACGTGATGCGGGCGCGGCTCGAGGCGGCCGGGCTGTCGCGCGCGCGCCGCACCGGCTATCCGACCCTGTGGCGCACGGCATATTCGCCGCTTCACTTCAGGACCGATCTCAACATCCGCGAAGTGACCACCGATGAGATCGACGCCGCGCGCGATCAGCTCGGCGACACCCTGTGGCCGGAATATGCACGCTCGGCCGGCCGCAGGGGTTTCGTCCACTACATGGCGTTCGACGGCGATCAGCCGGTGGCGATCGCCGCACTCTGCCTGTTCGAGGACATCGGCTATCTCCTGGCCGCGACCACCGCCGAAAGCCACCGCAAGCGCGGCGCGCAGCAGGCGCTCATTGCAAAGCGGGTCGAACGCGCCGAACAGATGGGCTGCCGGGTGCAGGTCTCCGAGACCATGTATATGCTGGAACATTCCTACCGCAATCTGTGGCGCGCCGGTTTCACCGAAGCCTACGAGAAAGAGGTCTACGAGTGGACGGCGTGACGCATGCTTGATTCGCGCCGCAACATGACGCTGGCCTGCGCGCTGAGCGCGCTCGCCGGTTATCTCGACGGCATCGGTTATCTGCATCTCGGCGGCCTGTTCGTCTCCTTCATGAGCGGCAACTCGACGCGGCTCGGCGTCGACTTGACCGAGGCGAACTGGTTCGCCGCGGCGCAAACCATCGGCATCATCGTGACCTTCGTGTTCGGCGCGGCCGCCGGCAGCCTGATCGCGCTTGGTCGCGGCGGCCGTCGCCAGACCTGGCTCTTGCTGACGGAAAGCCTGCTGCTCATCGGCGCTGCGCTGGCCTATGCGTTCGGCTGGCCGACGGTTGCGGTCGGCGCGATCGTGTTCGCGATGGGGCTGGAGAACGCGGTGTTCGAGGTTGGCGGCGGCTCCTCGCTCGGCCTCACCTATGTCACCGGCGCGCTGGTCAAGGCCGGCCAGCTCCTTGGCGCGGCGCTGACGGGCGGTGCGCGCTGGGCCTGGCTGCCGAACCTGGTGCTTTGGGGCTCGCTGGTGCTGGGCTCGACCGTCGGCGCGCTCGCTTATCTCCGCCTCAATCTTTCCGCGGTCTGGTTTGCCGCCGGAGCAGCCGTGTTGCTCACTGCCATCGTTGCGGTGCGTGATAAGTGAGGATTGACACTCGTCACCGCTTGTCCGATTGGACTGAAATGACCGAACCGACCAAAGCCCGAGCCGCATGCCTGATCGGATGGCCGGCGGCGCATTCGCGCTCGCCGCTGATCCATCACTACTGGCTGCGGAAGCTCGGCATCGAGGGCGGCTACAACATCGAGGCGATCCCGCCGGAGGGCTTTGCCGAGTTCGTGTTGCATCTCGCGTCACACGGTTTCGTCGGCGCCAATGTCACGATCCCGCACAAGGAGCGCGCGCTGGCGCTGACGTTGCCTGATGAGCGCGCCCGCGCGGTCGGCGCCGCCAATACGCTGTGGTACGAAGCCGGCGAGCTGCGCTCGACCAACACCGACGTCGAAGGCTTCATCAACAATCTCGACGCCTCCGCGCCCGGCTGGGACCAGGCGAGCGACGCGCTGGTGCTGGGCGCCGGCGGCTCGGCGCGCGCGGTGGTGTTTGGATTGCTCGATCGCGGCATCAAGCGCATTCATCTCGTCAATCGCAGCACCGAGCGCGCCCGCGCGCTTGCCGATCAGTTCGGTGCTCGCGTCGAGCCGGCCACCTGGGATGCGCTTACCGAGTTGTTGCCGCGCGCCGGGCTGCTGGTGAACACCACCTCGCTCGGCATGCACGGCCAGCCGGCGCTTGCGCTTGACGTCGGCTTGCTGCCGCCAAATGCCGTTGTCGCCGACCTCGTCTATGTTCCCTTGAGGACGCCGCTGCTTGTGGCCGCCGAGGCCCGCGGATTGAAGACGGCCGACGGGCTCGGCATGCTCCTGCATCAGGCGGTGCGCGGCTTCGAATTGTGGTTCGGCCAGCGCCCGCAGGTGACGCCGGAACTGCGGGCGCTGGTCGAGGACGATCTCACAAAGGCTTGAGCGCGCGAAATATCGCCGCGCGCGTGGGGTCTCTGCACAGGTGATCCACCCGGAGCTCCCCGATGCGCCCTTATCGTTCCACGCTCGTCCGCCCGCTGTTCGCCGCCGCCATGGTTGCGGCATCGACACTCTATGCGATCGCGCAGCAGCCGCCGGTGCCGTCGCGCCTGCGCGGCACCATCGAAAGCGTCGATGGCGACACGCTCGCGGTGAAGTCACGCAGCGGTGAGGAGGTCAAGCTGCATCTGACGGGCGACGCGCGCGTCGCCGGCATCGTCAAGATCGCGCTCTCCGACATCAAGGTCGGTTCCTTCATCGGCGCCACCACCGTGCCGGGTTCCGACGGCACGCCGAAAGCAGTGGAAGTCCATGTCTTCTCCGAGGAGATGCGCGGCACGGGCGAGGGTTCGCGACCCTGGGACACGCGCCCCAACAGCAGCATGACCAATGCAACGGTCGCCGAATCCGTGGTGAGCAATGATGGCCACACGCTGCTGGTCAAATACAAGGACGGCGAGAAGAAAGTGCTGGTCTCCCCCGACACGCCTGTCGTGACCTACGTCCCCGGCGACAAGTCCGAGCTCAAGGCCGGCGCCAAGATCATCGCATTCACGAAGAAGTCGCCCGACGGCTCGCTCGAGACCAACCGCATCAGCGTCGGCCGCGATGGCATCACGCCGCCGATGTAAGTGCTCGTTGCCGATGCCGGAGCTGCCCTCTCCCACAAGGGGCGAGGGCACATCAATCGGCATCGCGTCTGTGTTGACCTAAACCGCCAGCACCTTGTCGTCGATCTCGGCGATCGTGTTGACGCCGCACAGGCCCATGGTGGTGAGTAGCTCCTTCGCCAGTACGTTGATCGCTTCGGTGACGCCGGCCTGTCCGCCGGCGCCGAGACCGTAGGCGTAGGCGCGGCCGATCATGCAGGATTTCGCGCCGAGCGCGAGCGCGCGCATCACGTCCATGCCGGTGCGGATGCCGCCGTCGAACATGACTTCGACCTGCGAGCCGACCGCGTCCACGATCTCCGGCAGCACCTCGATCGAGGAGGGCGCGCCGTCGAGCTGGCGGCCGCCATGGTTAGAGACCACGATCGCCTGCGCCCCGGTCTTGGCCGCGATCTCCGCGTCCTCGACGTCGAGGATGCCTTTGAGGATCAGCTTGCCCGGCCAGATGCTGCGGATCCAGTCGATGTCCTTCCAGTTCAGCGAAGTGTCGAACTGCGAATTGATCCAGGTCGATAGCGAGGTGATGTCCTGGTCGACCTTCAGATGGCCGGCGAGATTGCCGAAGGTGCGGCGCTTGCCGCGCAGCACGCCGGAGACCCAGGCCGGCTTGGTGGCGAAATCGATCAGCTTCGACAGCGACCATTCCGGCGGCACGGTCATGCCGTTCTTGATGTCCTGGTGCCGCTGGCCGATCACCTGCAGGTCGACGGTCAGGACCAGCGCGCTGCACTTGGCCGCGATCGCGCGTTCGATCAGTGCCTTGATGAAGCCGCGGTCCTTCATGACGTAGAGCTGGAACCAGAACGGTTTTGTCACCGCCGCCGCGATATCTTCGATCGAGCAGATCGACATCGTGCTCTGCGTGAATGGGATTCCCGCCGCCTGCGCGGCGCGGCAGGCGTGGATCTCGCCGTCGCCATGCTGCATGCCGAGCAGGCCGACAGGGGCGAGGATCAGCGGCATCGCCGCAGGCTCGCCCAGGATCGTGGTCTTGAGGTCGCGCTTGGAGACGTCGACCAGGATGCGCTGGCGGAATTTGATCTGCTGAAGATCCTCCGAGTTGGCGCGCAGCGTGTCCTCGGTATAGGAGCCGCGGTCGGCATAGTCGAAAAATGCCTTCGGCACGCGGCGCTTGTGCAGCTGGCGCAGATCTTCGATGCAGGTGATGTGCTTCATGGACGCTCCCGGCCCGTCTTGTATTTCGCGAATGCGCCGTCATCTAGCATGGTTGGATCATCTGCCAAATCGCTGCCGCGACATCCGCCCGACAGGAGGCCACCCATGACCGGATCGACCCCCAAGCCGAAGGACGCCGACGCCGAAAAGCGCGCGCTTGAACAGTCCCTGGAGGAGGGGCTTGAGGAAACCTTTCCGGCGTCCGACCCGGTCAACGTGACCCAGCCGCCGCCTTCCAAGGACGACAACCACGTCCTCCGCAAACGCTAGAATCGAGCAGGGCCGCAGCCCGTTAAACTACGGTCCCTAAGAATTATACATTATTTTACAATATATTAACCTAGACTCTTGCCATCGCGCGGCGGTAATGATTCATCATATATTTTGAAGCTGCCTTGGCGGCTGAAGCATTATAAGGCCTGCATCGATGGCGTTTCGGGTTTCTCGCCAACGTGGTTGGAGAAGCCCTTGCCTAGCTGGGGGTGATATGAGCCGTAAATATTTCGGGACCGACGGGATCCGTGGCCGTGCCAACGGTCTGATTACGCCGGAACTCGCGCTCAAGGTGGGGCAGGCCGCCGGCCTGGTGTTTCAGCGCGGCGATCATCGCCATCGCGTGGTGATCGGCAAGGATACCCGCCTCTCCGGCTACATGATCGAATACGCCATGGTCGCCGGCTTTACCTCGGTCGGCATGGACGTGCTGCTGCTCGGCCCGATGCCGACGCCGGCGGTCGCGATGCTCACCAAATCGATGCGCGCCGATCTCGGCGTGATGATCTCCGCCTCCCACAATCTGTTCGAGGACAACGGCATCAAGCTGTTCGGGCCGCAGGGCTTCAAGCTGTCCGACGACGTCGAGAAGCAGATCGAGCAACTGCTCGACGAACCGATCGAGCGCCGGCTTGCGCAGAGCGCGAGCCTCGGCCGCGCCCGCCGCATCGACGGCGTCCATGACCGCTACATCGAATTCGCCAAGCGCACGTTGCCGCGCGAATTGAGCCTCGACGGCCTGCGCGTGGTGATCGATTGCGCCAACGGCGCAGCCTACAAGGTGGTGCCGGAAGCGCTGTGGGAGCTTGGCGCCGACGTGGTGCCGATCGGGGTCGAGCCCGACGGCTTCAACATCAACAAGGAATGCGGCTCCACCGCGCCGGAAGCGCTGGCCAAGAAGGTGCGCGAGATGCGCGCCGATATCGGTATTGCCCTCGATGGCGACGCCGACCGCGTGATCCTGGTCGACGAGCGCGGCCATCTGGTCGATGGCGACCAACTCCTCGCCGTCATCGCGCAGAGCTGGAAGGAAGAGGGCCGGCTCGCCAAGCCCGGCATCGTCACCACGGTGATGTCCAATCTCGGGCTCGAACGGTTCCTGCAGGGCATCGGGCTCGACATGGTGCGCACGCCGGTCGGCGACCGCTATGTGCTCGAGCGGATGCTGAGCGACGGTTACAATCTCGGCGGCGAGCCGTCCGGCCATATCATCCTCTCCGACTATGCCACTACGGGCGACGGCTTCGTTGCCGCGCTGCAGGTGCTTGCCGTTGTGCAAAAGCTCCGCCGCCCGGTGTCGGAAGTCTGCCACCGCTTCGATCCGCTGCCGCAGATCCTGAAGAACGTGCGCTATCGCAGCGGCAAGCCGCTTGACGATGCCGAGGTCAAGTCCGCCATCGTCGACGGCGAGAAACGGCTCAACGGCCACGGCCGCCTCCTGGTTCGCTCATCCGGCACCGAGCCGGTGATCCGCGTGATGGGCGAGGGCGACGATCGCCTGCTGGTCGAGGAAGTCGTCGACCACATCGTCTCGGCACTCGGCCACGCTGCGGCCGCGGCTGCGTAACGCGCGATATTTTGTTGTCCTCAAGAAGCGGACCTTGTGCACCTCTCCCGCTTGCGGGAGAGGTCGGCGCGTAGCGCCGGGTGAGGGCTCTCGCCACTTGGGGGAATCCCGATGCGGAGATACCCTCACCCCAACCCTCTCCCGCAAGCAGGAGAGGGAGCGCAGCTTCGCCAAGCCTTGCATTTCAACCTGATTGCTCCAGCGCGCGCCGGTTGCATCGCAGCCATTATCTAATCGCGCTGGTCGCGATGGCTCATGCGGCGTAAGCACGGCTTATTGCCGCTTTCGCGAATCCCGCCGGGAATTCTCTCTTGAACAAGGCCGCTGCCGTCTCGGAAGAAGCGCTGGGTGAACCGGTGCTGGTGAAGGATGTCGCGCCGCGCACGGCCGCGATGGGGCCGGCCTATATCGTGCTTGCGGGCATCAGCTTCTCGCACTTCCTCAACGACACCATGCAGTCGTTGATCGCCTCGGTCTATCCGATCCTGAAGGATGCCTACGCGCTGGACTACGGGCAGATCGGCATGATCACGCTGGCGTTCCAGTTCACCGCATCGCTGCTGCAGCCGCTGGTCGGGCATTTCACCGACAAGAAGGCGCAGCCGTTCTCGCTCGCGATCGGCATGGGCTTCACCTTCTTCGGCCTGCTGCTGCTCTCCGGCGCGCATCACTACGGCATCATCCTGATTGCGGCGGCGCTGGTCGGCCTCGGCTCGGCGGTGTTCCATCCGGAATCGGCGCGGATCGCGCGGCTCGCCTCGGGCGGTCGTTACGGCTTTGCGCTATCGGTGTTCCAGCTTGGCGGCAGCTTCGGCACCTCGATGGGCCCGGTGCTCGCGGCCTTGATCGTGGTGCCGTTCGGCCAGCCCTCGATCGCATGGTTCTCCTCGATCGCGGGCCTTGCGATCCTGATCTTGTGGCGCATCGGCGACTGGTACAAGCCGCAGATCGTCACCAGGAAGACCGCGGTCGTCGAGCGGCATCCGGACGCGCCGGCCGGGCGGCGGGTGATGACCGCGCTCATCGTGCTGGTTGCGCTGCTGTTCTCCAAGCAGCTCTACGTCTCGAGCCTGTCGAGCTACTACATCTTCTATCTGATTGAGCGGTTCGACGTCTCGACGCAGGCGGCCCAGTTCTATCTCTTCATCTTCCTTGCGGCGAACGCGGTCGGTGCGTTCCTGGGCGGACCGCTCGGCGATCGCTTCGGCCGCAAATACGTGATCTGGTTCTCGATCGTCGGCGCGCTGCCGTTCACGCTGGCGCTGCCCTATGCCGGTCTCGTCACCAGCGCCGTGCTCAGCGTGTTCATCGGCCTGATCATCTCGTCGGCGACCGCTTCGATCATCGTGTTCGCGCAGGAACTGATGCCGCATCGTTTCGGCATGATCTCCGGCCTGTTCTTCGGCTTCGCCTTCGGCATCGGCGGTCTCGGCGCGGCGGTGCTCGGCAAGCTTGCCGACCACACCGACATCGCCTTCGTCTATCAGCTCTGCGCGTTCCTGCCGGCGATCGGGCTGCTCGCGGTGTTCCTGCCGAAAATGCCGAACCACGCGCGCTGAAGCGTTTTCGAACGAAGTGGACTCAGGTTCGCGTAAAGAAACGCCTCAAGACAAGGCTGGGACTTTGTCAACGCATCGTTAGCATTTGTGGCGTGACCGCTATCTGTTCGATAGCGGGAATAGCGCAATACCCGCGAGCTTTCGGAAAAATCGTCAGACGTCGTCAACCTTAATAATTAGGGTTAAGCGCCGCTTAAGCATTTAGTGCCATCGTCCGGCCGTGGGTTTTCAGACGTGAGGCTTCCCTGCTCGCCTCACTGGCCAAAAGGACGAAGCCAATGCGTAGCGTTAAGCCTTTCATTGCCGCTGGTGCGGCCTCCCTGATTTCCTCGGCGGTGTTCGCCGCCGATTTGCCGATCGCGCCGCCACCGAGCTACGCACCGCCGCCGGTGGAAGATTTCGGCGGCTGGTATCTGCGCGGCGACATCGGCTTCAGCAATCAGAGCGTGAAGGAAGTGCGCAACGGCAACGAAGCCCTGTACGCGCCGCTGCTCTCCTTGAATCAGCAGACCGGGTTCGATACCGGCGGCATCTTCGGTCTCGGCGTCGGTTACCAGTTCAACAGCTGGTTCCGCGGCGACATCACCGGCCAGTACCGCGGCAGGACGAACTTTCACGGACAGGATCTCATAACCTATCCGCTTGGCGGCGGCCTTGTTGGCGCCGGCGTCGACAACTACACCGCAAGCAAGTCGGAATGGCTTGTCCTTGCCAACGCCTATGTCGATCTTGGAACCTGGTGGTGCGTGACGCCATTCATCGGCGCCGGTGTGGGTGCAGCGCGCGTGACCGTCTCCAATTTCACCGATCAGGGTCTTGCGGACGTTTCTCCGGGCGTGATCGGGCCCGGCTTTGCGACCGCCACGTCGGCCTCCAAGTGGAATTTCGCGTGGGCGGCGCATGCGGGTCTCGCTTACAAGGTCAATCCGAACCTGACGCTAGAAGTCGCCTATAGCTACGTCGACCTCGGTTCGGGGCTGACCGGACCAGTGACCACGTTCCAGGGCTTCACGACCAACAATCCGATGAACTTCAAGGATATCACCTCGCATGATCTGAAGATCGGTGTGCGCTGGAATCTCGACAGCCCGCAGCCGGTCTACGCACCGCCGCCGCTGGTGCGCAAAGGTTAATACGAACCTTCATTGGTTAACGCTTGCGACGGCGCGGGATGGTCCCGCGCCGTTTCCTTTTTCGGCAAGCATGGTGCTCATCACGCAGAAGATTGTGGCGAACGCGACACGCGACAACCATTGGTTAAGGTTAACGAGCGATGATCGTCACCGGGTTTGGTTAAGTCGATTTGGGGGCGTGGGGCGATGCGCAGGTTTCTGCTGGCGGTAGTGATGTGTGGCGCAGTGACGAACGCGCGGGCCGCCGATCTTCCCGATCTGCCAATCCTTCGCGGCAGTTTCACCGATGGGCTGAGCACTTCCCGAACGTATTGGGACGGTCTCTACATTGGCGGCCAAGCCGGTTACGGATCATCCGACGAGAATTTCGACAGCAAGCCGTCACCTTTGATCGCCTCGCTGATTTCCGACAACGTCATCCAGCAGATGGGCGTCGACCAGTGGAATCTCGGTCTCGGAAAGCAGTCGGCGCGTTCGTCCGCATACGGGGCGTTCGTCGGATATAACTGGCAGTGGACCGACGTCGTGCTTGGCCTGGAGGCGAGCTACATGCACGGCAGCTTTGGCGGCTCGGCCAGCGCCAGCAAGGAGCTTGTGAGTGGTTCGCCTCTCTCTGACGGCAACTACCACGATGTCGCAGTCACCAAGACATCCTCGATCTCGATCTCGGACATGGCGACGTTCCGGGGACGCGCAGCTTATGCATTCGGATGTTTCCTGCCTTATGCGTTTGGCGGCTTCGCGCTCGGCAAGGCCAATATTTCGCATACTGCAACGATCACGGACGCTGTGAGCAATGTCTCCTCGCTTGGGCCTTTTACTCCGCTGATGCCATTGAGTGCGACGGATGCCGTGCACAATCATCTGATTTACGGCTACACGGCAGGCCTTGGCATCGACATCAACCTGGTCGGTGGCCTCTTCGTGCGTGCCGAATGGGAATATATCCGCTTTACCACGACCGTTGACACCAGCATCAATACGGTGCGCGCCGGCTTAGGTTACAAATTCTAGGCGCGCGTATCCGATCTGTTGACAAGGTCGGTTGCGGCTGCTGCTTTGTCGCGCGGGAACAAAACAGTGGTCAGCCATGAAAATCTACGGCGACGACAAGTCGGGAAATTGCTTGAAGGTGAAATGGGTGTGCGACCATCTCGCGCTGCCCTATACCTGGATCGATGTCGACATCCTCAAGCAGGAGACGCGCAGTGCGGACTTCCTGAGGATGAACAGCGCGGGTCAGGTGCCGACGGTCGTGCTCGACGATGGCCGCGCCCTGGCGCAGTCCAATGCGATCATCCGCTATCTCGCCCGCGGCAGCGATCTCATTCCATCCGACGACTTCGCTGCCGCGAAGATGGATGAGTGGCTGTTCTGGGAGCAGTACAGCCACGAGCCTTATATTGCGGTGTGCCGGTTCCAGATGCGCTATCTCGGCAAATCGGCGTCCGAGCTCGATCCGGAGAAGGTCAGGCGCGGCCATGCCGCCCTGGCGCGGATGGAGCAGCAACTTGCGCTGACGCCATTCCTGGTCGGCGAGGCGCTCTCGCTGGCCGACGTGGCGCTGCTCGCCTACACGCGGCTCGCGCATGAGGGCGGCTTTGACCTCCGCGGCTATCCGGCGATTGGCCGCTGGATCAATGAGGCCGAGCGCTCACTTGGCCTGGCGCCTGCACGTTAGAGCGTGATGATTTCATCATCCCGCTCTATCTTTTTGTTTGAGCATGACCTTTTCGGAAAACCGGTATCCACTTTTCCGGATCATGCTCTAGTTCTTTCGGAACATATCATGGCAACTGCGTCCTCGATCACCATCCGCCGCGCCCGCCGCGACGACGTCCCCATCATCGTCGGCATGCTCGCGGACGATCGCCTCGGCAGTGCGCGCGAACGGATCGAGGATCCCTTGCCCCAATCCTATTTCGCCGCGTTCGAGAAGGTCGACCGCGATCCGAATTTCAAGCTCGTGGTCGCCGAGGATACTGGCGGCGCCGTGGTCGGCTGTCTGCAGTTATGCATCCTGCCGGGCATAAGCTCGCAGGGCGCATCGCGCGGTTTGATCGAGGATGTGAGCGTTGCGACCCACTGCCGCAGCCGCGGCATCGGCGAACAGATGATGCAATGGGCGATTGCGGAAGCGCGCGCCAACGGTTGCATTCTCGTCGAACTGCTCACGCATCACACGCGCGTCGACGCGCAGCGCTTCTACGAACGGCTTGGATTTCAACGCAGTCACGTCGGCATGACGATTCGCTTCTGAGTTGCGCCAAGTTGCGCAGTTGTCACCGCTGATCGCAGTGGTAGTCGTCGCTCTGCGTTCCGGTTAACAAGCGATAAACTACACCGGCCTCCGTAATTTTACGGCCGGGAACGCGGCTGCTAGTTACGCGTCTCCCAGCGGCGCAACATGATCCGCAAGAGATCATGATGAAGCAAAAAACGAACGCGATGCCGGTCCAAAGTCATCGCGTTTTGGGACAGCTTGGGGATATTTCAGATGAAGCGATATTCGATCGTCAGGGCGGGCAACGAATACATCGTGCGGGTCGATGAGAAGAGCATCATGAAGGTCTCCAGCCGGCGAAAGGCCGTGAGGCTGGTGAACACTGCGACCGGACTGCTCGATCAGGCGCCGGCTCCGCCGCTCGACGAGCCCCTATCAATCGCCTGTGATCCTCCTGAAGTTCCTTGACGATCCTTTACCCTTCCACTATCTCCGACGGCGGGAAACCTCTCCCCACCGAGAGGCAGCTATCTGGAAGGGTAGATCATGACTGCAGCGAAGCCTGCTTCGCGGCCGAACGTGCCGCATTTTTCCTCCGGCCCCTGCGCCAAGCGCCCCGGCTGGAATCCGCAAAATCTCAAGGACGCCGCCCTTGGCCGCTCGCATCGCGCCAAGATCGGCAAAGCCAAGCTCAAGCAAGCCATTGAGCTGACGCGCGAAGTCCTGGAAGTGCCGGCCGACTACAAGATCGGCATCGTGCCGGCCTCCGACACCGGCGCGGTCGAGATGGCGCTGTGGTCGCTGCTCGGTGCGCGACCCGTCACCACGCTCGCCTGGGAATCCTTCGGCGAGGGCTGGGTCAGCGACATCGTCAAGGAATTGAAGCTGAAGGACGTCACCAGGCTCAACGCCGGTTATGGCGAGATTCCCGATCTCTCCAAGGTCGACCCGGCAAGCGACGTCGTCTTCACCTGGAACGGCACCACCTCGGGCGTGCGCGTGCCGAACGCGGACTGGATCAGCGCGACACGCGAAGGCCTTACCATCTGCGACGCGACCTCCGCGGCGTTTGCGCAGCCGCTGGATTGGCCGAAGCTCGACGTCATCACCTTCTCCTGGCAGAAGGCGCTCGGTGGCGAAGCCGCGCATGGCATGCTGATCCTCTCGCCGCGCGCGGTGGAGCGGCTCGAGACCTACAAGCCGGCCTGGCCGCTGCCGAAGATCTTCCGCATGACCAAGGGCGGCAAGCTCAACCAGGGCATCTTCGAGGGCGAGACCATCAACACGCCGTCGATGCTCTGCGTCGAGGACTATCTCGACGCGCTCGATTGGGCGAAATCGATCGGTGGCCTGAAGGCGCTGATCGCACGCGCCGATGCCAACACCAAGGTGCTCGCCGACTGGAAGGCGAAGACGCCGTGGATCGATTTTCTGGCCAAGGATCCCGCGATCCGCTCCAACACCTCGGTGTGCCTGAAGATCACCGATCCCGCGATCACCTCGCTGACGCCGGACCTGCAGGCGGATTTCTGCAAGAAGCTGGTGGCCCTGGTCGAGAAGGAGAATGCGGGCTTCGACTTCGCGCACTATCGCGATGCGCCGGCAGGCCTGCGCATCTGGTGCGGCGCTACCGTGGAAGCCAGGGACGTCGAGCTGCTGACGCAGTGGATCGACTGGGCGTTCGCCGAGACCAAGGCCTCGTTGCCGAAGGCTGCGTAGCTTTCACCTCTCCCCGTTCTTCACGGGGGAGAGGTTGGCGCGGAGTGCCGGGTGAGGGGCTCTCTCCGCTTGCACCTCGCCCGTGGCTGACCTCACCCCAATCCTCTCCCCGCAAGAACGGGGAGAGGGAGAAGAAGTCGCTCCGAGACATTCACTTAATCCGGCCCGAAGGCCGTCCCTTCCTTCAGGGAAGGTGGAGGACCACTCCCATGAGCAAACCGAAAGTTCTCATTTCCGACGCTCTTTCTCCCGCGGCCGTGCAGATCTTCAAGGATCGCGGCGTCGAGGTCGACTTCCAGCCCAATCTCGGCAAGGACAAGGAAAAGCTCGCCGAGATCATCGGCAACTATGATGGCCTCGCGATCCGCTCGGCGACCAAGGCGACCGCCAAGATCATCGAGAAAGCGACGAGGCTGAAGGTGATCGGCCGCGCCGGCATCGGCGTCGACAATGTCGAGATCCCCGCGGCGACGGCGAAGGGCATCATCGTGATGAACACGCCGTTCGGCAATTCGATCACCACCGCCGAGCACGCGATCACGCTGATGCTGGCGCTCGCCCGCGAGATCCCGCAGGCCGATATCTCGACACAGGCCGGCAAGTGGGAGAAGAACCGCTTCATGGGGGTGGAGATCACCAACAAGACGCTGGGCGTGGTCGGCTGCGGCAATATCGGCTCGATCGTCTGCGACCGCGCGCTCGGCCTGCGCATGAAAGTGATCGCCTTCGATCCGTTCCTGTCGCCGG
Source organism: Bradyrhizobium sp. BRP22 (assembly GCF_020194175.1). Classification (GTDB taxonomy): domain Bacteria; phylum Pseudomonadota; class Alphaproteobacteria; order Rhizobiales; family Xanthobacteraceae; genus Bradyrhizobium. The sequence goes on from NZ_JADYVX010000046.1 coordinate 23,239, forward strand.
AACGTGCCAAGGACATCGGGGTCGAGAAGGTCGAGCTCGACGAGCTCTTCAGGCGCGCTGATTTCATCACCCTGCACACGCCGCTCACCGACAAGACCCGCAACATCATCGACGCCGCGGCGATTGCGAAGATGAAGAAGGGCGTGCGCATCGTCAATTGCGCCCGCGGCGGCCTGGTCGACGAGCAGGCGCTGGTGGAGGCGCTCAATTCCAAGCATGTCGCGGGCGCCGCCTTCGACGTATTCTCCGAGGAGCCGGCAACCTCGAACGTGCTGTTCGGCCACCCCAACGTGATCTGCACCCCGCATCTCGGCGCCTCTACCACGGAAGCGCAGGAGAACGTCGCGCTGCAGATTGCCGAGCAGATGTCGGACTATCTGCTGACCGGCGCGATCTCCAATGCCCTCAACTTCCCCTCGATCACGGCCGAAGAGGCGCCGAAGCTGAAGCCGTTCATCGAGCTCGCCGAGAAGCTCGGCTCGTTTGCCGGCCAGCTCACCGAGAGCGGCATCATCAAGACAGAGATCACCTATGAGGGCCATGTCGCCGAGATGAAGATCAAGGCGCTGACCTCGGCGGTGCTGTCCGGCCTGCTGCGGCCGATGCTGGGCGAGGTCAACGTCGTTTCTGCGCCAATCGTGGCGAAGGAGCGCGGCATGGTGGTCGACGAGGTGACGCGGGCCGCGCAGAGCGACTATGAGAGCCTGATCACCGTGACGGTGACGACGGAGCGGCAGGAACGCTCGGTGTCCGGCACCGTCTATCACGACGGCAAACCGCGGCTGGTCGACATCAAGGGCATCCGCGTCGATGCGGAGTTCGGCAAGTCGATGATCTATGTGACCAACGAGGACAAGCCGGGCTTCATCGGCAAGTTCGCGAGCCTGCTCGGCGATGCCAAGATCAACATCGCAACCTTCCATCTCGGCCGCGTTGCCCAGGGTGGCGACGCGATCGCGCTGGTCGAGGTCGACGGCCCGGTGCCGGCGGATGTCCTCGCCAAGGTGCAGGCGCTGCCGCAGGTCAAACAGGCCAAGGCGCTGGTGTTCTGAGCGCGTGACTTGAATTAGCTGCGAATCGTCTTCACCTCTCCCGCTTGCGGGAGAGGTCGCTGCGCCCATGGCGCAGCGGGTGAGGGCTCTCTCCCCACGGAGAGTCCCATCGCGGAGACACCCTCACCCCGGCTCTCTCCCGCAAGCGGGAGAGGGAGAGCAGCTTCATCGCGGCTCGAACTCCATCTGATTGGGCCCACATATTCCGATCTGCGGAACATGACGCCGCCTCCGCCACCGGAGGCGGCGTTTGTCGTTTGGCACTCGACAAAATCCGTGTACGAATGGGCCAAGACCGGTCATATCAGGCCGTCCGAAAAGGGAGAAAACACAATGCGTGAAGCCGTTATCGTTTCCTATGCGCGCACGGGGCTGGCGAAGTCCGCCCGCGGTGGATTCAACATCACTCCGCCGATGTCGCTGGCGGCGCACGCCATCAAGCATGCCGTCGAGCGCGCCGGCGTCGACAAGGACTATGTCGAGGACTGCTATCTCGGCAATTGCGCCCATGGCGCGCCCAATATCGGCCGCCAGGCCGCGCTGCTTGCCGGCCTGCCGAAGTCGACCGCCGGCGTCTCCGTGAACCGCTTCTGCTCCTCGGGCCTGCAGACCATCGCGATGGCCGCCAACTCGATCCGTTCCGACGGCGCCGAATGCATCGTCGCCGGCGGCGTCGAGAGTATCTCGATTCCAGGCGGCGGCACGCCGAAGGAGTCGGTGGATCCCGAGCTGCTCAAGACCGCGCCCGACATCTTCATGGCGATGATCGATACCGCCGACATCGTCGCCGACCGCTACAAGATCAGCCGCGAATACCAGGACGAGTTCTCGCTGGAGTCGCAGCGCCGCATGGCCGCCGCGCAGCAGGCCAATAAGTTCAAGGACGAGATCGTCCCGATGAAGACCCAGATGAAAGTGGTCGACAAGGTGACGAAGGAAGAGAGCATCAAGGACTATGTCGTCGATCGCGACGAGTGCAATCGTCCCGATACCACGATCGAGGGCCTCGCGAAGCTCGAGCCGGTGAAGGGGCCGGGCAAGTACATCACCGCCGGCAATGCCAGCCAGCTCTCCGACGGCGCCGCGGCCGTGGTGCTGATGGAAGCCAAGGACGCCGAGAAGCGCGGCCTGGAGCCGCTGGGCCGCTTCGTCGCCTGGGCGACCGCCGGCTGCGAGCCTGACGAGATGGGCATCGGTCCGGTCTTTGCGGTGCCGAAGCTCCTGAAGCGGCATGGCCTCAAGATCGACGACATCGACCTCTGGGAGCTCAACGAAGCCTTCGCCAGCCAGTGCCTGTACTGCCGCGATCAGCTCGGCATCGATCCCGAGAAGTACAACGTCAACGGCGGTTCGATCGCGATCGGTCACCCCTTCGGCATGACCGGCGCGCGCCTCACTGGCCACCTCCTGCAGGAAGGTCGCCGTCGCAAGGCCAAGTGGGGCGTGGTGACGATGTGCATCGGCGGCGGCCAGGGCGGCGCCGGGCTGTTCGAGATCTATAGCTGAACCTTCTCGGCTGAACGTCACATGAACGAAGCACGGCGCTCCCAGCGCCGTGCTTTTTTTGCCTCCCCTCCGCTGTCGTCGTCCGCGAAGGCGGACGATCCAGTATTCCAGAGACGGCAGCGTTTTGCTGAGAGGCTGCGGCGTATTGGATGCCCCGCCTGCGCGGGGCATGACGACGGTGGATGTGTCTGCGCAATCCGATACCGCAGGTTCGCTGTTGCCACCTTCATCGCTCCGCAATCGAACCCGTTCTTTTCTCGCTGCGTCTCACCACCGATGGGGGTGTGACATCAGCCATTGTGCCCGACAGGGTGGAGTTTGCGCGCAATGCAGGAAAGGGATCCGATGCGTTTGATTGCCAATTGTCTTGTCACCACCAGCCTGGTGCTGGTCACCGCGCTTGCCGCTTTGCCGGCGCGTGCGGCTGACGTCGATGCCTCATCGACGGTGGATGCGGTGACCGTCTATCCCGATGGTGCGAGCGTCACCCGCCTCATCACGCTCGATCTGCCGTCCGGCGACAGCACGCTGGTCGCCAAGGATTTCCCGCTGTCGCTCGATCCATCCTCGCTGCGTGTCGAGGGCGAGGCGGGCGCCAGGCTCACGATCGGCGCGATCGACGCGCGGCCGCCGCGTGCGGCGCCGCCGGTCAATCTGCCCGAGCTCGACAAACGCATCGAGGCGCTGAAGGACGAGCGCGCCAATCTGCAAGGGGCGATCGATGCCGCCAAGGCGCGCCGCCAGTTCGCCGCGCGTTTTGCGGAGGCTGCTCCGGTCGGCATCGGTGACAAGGGCGAGGCGCGGCCGCTGTCCGAATGGCGCGCCGCCTTCGCCGGGGTTTCCGAGGAGATCGCGATCGCCGATACCACGGTCCGCGAGGCCGAGCGCAAGCAGCGCGACATCGACCGCGAGATCGCGCGGCTGGAATCCGACCGCGCGGCCAAGCCGCCGAGCAGGCTCGAGGTTCGCATTGATCTTGCCGCCGCGGCCGCGACGACAGCCACCCTGCGCGTCACCTATTCGGTGCGCAATGCGCGCTGGACGCCGATCTACGACGCGCGGCTCGATACCGGCGCCAAAGATCGAAAACCCTCGCTCGAACTGGTGCGCCGTGCCGAGATCACGCAGTCGACCGGCGAGGACTGGTCGAATGTCGCGCTCGGCGTCTCCACGGTGCGCATTGCCCGCGGCGGCAGCGCGCCGGAGCTGAATTCGCTGCTTGTGCAGTATCCGCCCCCGCCGCGTCCGCTGCCGATGCCGGGCGCTGTGTCGGAGTTGGCGCGGCCCGCACCCGCACTGCGTTCGGCACCGGCTGCAAAGGCCGCCGACGCGTTCGATCAGCGTGAGCGCGCCGACGAGCAGCAGGCGGTGGCCGAGATCGGCGACTTCCAGGCCACCTTCAAGATTCCCGGTCGCGTCAGCCTCGGTGCCAGCGAAGGTGCGAAGAGCTTGCGCATCACCAGCAGTGTGATCGCACCCGAACTGACAATCCGCTCGGCGCCAGTGCTCGACCCGACGGCGTTCCTTGAGGCGAGCTTCAAGCAAGCCGAGGACGCGCCGCTGCTACCCGGCCGCGTCGCGATCTATCGCGACGGCACGTTCGTCGGCCGGGGCAAGATCGCCTCCGCCGGCAAGGACGAAATCGTGCGGCTCGGCTTCGGCGCCGACGACAAGATCAAGATCGAGCGCTCGGTGGTCAGGCGTAACGAAGGCTCGGCCGGCCTGATCGTGACGACGTCGAAGACCGACGAACGCTCGTTCAAGACCAGCGTGCGCAATGGCCATGATTTCCCGATCCGTGTCGCAATCGAGGATCAGCTCCCGGTCAGCGAGAACGAGGAGATCGTCGTCGAGATGCTGCCGCAGACCACGGCGCCGACCGCGACCAATCTGCGCGACAGGCGCGGCGTGCTGCAATGGACGTTCGATGCGAAACCTGGCGAGCTCAAGGACATCAACTTCGCCTGGCGCATCCGCTGGCCCAAGGACAAGGGCGTCGTGATGACGCCGGCGGGGTGAAGGCCGCAATTCCGCCGTCATGCCCCGCGCAGGCGGGGCATCCAGTAAGCCGCGGGCGGCGGTTGTCTTGCACAACGACAGCGGCGGGATACTGGATCGCCCGGCCAAGCCGGGCGATGACGGCGAGGAGACAGTTACTTCGCCTTCAGGAAGTCAGCGACTTCCAGCAGCACGAACTCGTTGTCGTCGGCCTTGTTGGGGTCGCGGCTCGAGGAGAACGGCAGGTTGTTGTCGTTGCCGACGATGATGTGGGTGTCGTCAACCTTGTCGACGTTCTCGATGGTGAAGAACGGGAAGGTCAGCACGCCGTCATTCAGCGGCTTCTTCGCCTTCTTGTCGGGATCGCGGATCTTCATCAGGTCAATATAGGCGACCTTGCGCACGGGCTTGCCGACATTGGCGTCGGAGAGCTCGATCTTGTAGACGCGCTTGAACTTGGCCAGATCCGGGAAGCAGTTCTCGCCGCGCTGTCCCTGCGGGCAGGCCTTGTCCGCGGTGCCTTCGCCATTGTCGCGCTCGATGATCAGGCCGGCGGTGCCGTCGATCATGTTGAAGTCGCCGATGGCGTTGCCGTTCTGCTCGAACACATATTGCCAGTAGCGGCCGGTGAACTTCTCGTTCGCGACGTCGAATTCGAGGATGCGCGAGGCTTCCTTGCCGTCGACCTTCTCCCAGTCCTTCTTCTCGGCGTCCCATAGCGGACCCTCGAGCAGGCCATACAGGAACTTGCCGTCCTTCGAGGACGCAAAGCCCTCATAGCCCTTGGAGCGGCGCAGGTTGACGGTGGTGTAGCTCGCGCCCGGCGCGCCCGGCGACTGCACCGACCAGTGATCGGGCGAGCGCACCGGCTTGCCGTCGGCGACGCTGTCGAACACCGCCAGCACCTTGCCGGTCTTGTCGGCCTTGATCACGTAGGGCCCGAACTCGTCGCCGATCCAGAAGGTATCGCCGACGATCTGGAAGCCTTCGGTGTCGAAATCGGCGCCGGTGAGATAGCGCTTCGCAGTGTCCTCATGCACGATGCGGAACGGCACCTTCTTGTCGGGATCGTGCAGGAAGATCGTCTCCTGACGTTCGATCTTGCCGCTCGCCCAGTCGATCTTGTGCCGGTTCAGGTACAGCATCGAATCGGCCGAGTTGTAGCGTGAGCCCATGCCGTTGTCGGTGAGCACCCAGAACGTGCCGTCCGCCATCACCTTGACGCCGGAATGGCCCTGCAGCGGCTGGCCCTTGAACGGCAGCGAGACGCCGGTCGGCCGCTCGTAGGACTTGCCCATCACGGTGCCGGCGGCGTCGACGCGGCGGCCGGTGGTGTATTTGCCGGAGGTCTTGAGATCGTTCGGTGCATCGGCGGGCGCCTCGATGAAGCTTTCGGCCGGAAGCACGGCGTGGCCCTTGAGGGTCGCCGGATATTCGCCTTCGCCTTGCGCGAACGCGGCTCCCGAGAGCAGCACGATCGACGCGACGGAGCAGAGCAGTGATTTGCGCATGTTGATCTCCCCTGAAGATAAACGCCGCGGAGTTCTGGGAGGCGCGTGTTACATGGCGCTGACAGTTTCGTGACGGTGGGCGATTGGCGCTGGATATGCCTGCGACGTTACGTCACCGGTCGCATCGTCTGCGGCAGCAGGAAAGGAATGCCGCCGTCGGTATAGGCTATCGCAGCATCGACCTCGAAGATGGTGCGGATCATCTCGGCGGTCATCGCTTCGCTGCGGCCGCCGTCGACGGCGAGCCGGCCGCGATGCAGGAGAACGAGCCGATCGGCAAAGCGCACCGCGAGGTTGAGGTCGTGCAGGATCGCGATCACGGCGGTGCCGTTCTGCGCACGCCGGCGCGCGGTCTCGACCAGATCGATCTGGTGGCGGAGGTCGAGGCTCGAAGTCGGCTCGTCCAGCAGCAACAGGCCGGGGCCGTTGAGCGCTTCGCCGCAGGCGAGCTGCACCAGCACGCGGGCGAAATGCGCGCGCTGCTGTTCGCCGCCGGACAACGTCGGCAATTGCCGATGGCGGAAACCCCTCAGTCCGACTTCGTCCAGCGCGGACTCGACCAGCGGTGCCGCCGTCGCGCGCGAACTGTCGCCCGCGCCCATGTAGACGATTTCCTCCACCGTGAACGGGAAGGTGACGTTGACGTGCTGCGACAGCATGGCGCGATGCCGCGCCAGTTCGCGCGGCGGATAGGCGCGGAGCGCGCGCTGCTTCAGTTCGACGGTGCCGCGCGTCGGCGTGATGTCGCCGGACAGCATGCGCAAGAGCGTCGACTTGCCGGCGCCGTTCGGCCCGACGACCGCGATCATCTCGCCCGGATTGACGCTGATATCGACGGCATCGACCAGCGTGGCGCCGCCGATCACCACCGAGACCGATCTCGCCTGCAGCACCGGTGTCATAGCGAAACCAGGCTGCGCTGCCGCAGCAGGATGGCGAGGAAGAACGGCGCGCCTACCGCTGCCGTCAGGATGCCGATCGGCATTTCCGCGGGCGCCACGATCGTGCGCGCCATCGTGTCGGCGCCGACCAGGAGCACAGCGCCCAGCAGCACGGACGCCGGCAGCAGCAGCCGGTGCGCCGGCCCGATCACGAGCCGCAACAGATGCGGCACCACGATGCCGACAAAGCCGACGACGCCGCACACGGAGACCGCGACGCCGGTCATGGCCGAAACCAGGATGATGGAGATCCGCTTCAATCGCTCGACGTCGACGCCGCTGTGAAACGCCTCGGCCTCGCCGAGCACCAGCACATCGAGCCCGCGCGCGATCGACAGGCATGCGACCAGCGCAACGGCGAGCACCGGCGCGAGCGTGGCAATCTTGCTCCAGGTCGCGCCGCTCATCGAGCCCAGCATCCAGAACGTAATGTCGCGGAGCTGGCGGTCATCGGCGATGAACACCAGAAGCCCGATGCCGGCATTCGCAATTGCTGCGATCGCAATTCCTGCCAGCAGGAAGATCGCAATCGACGTCCGCCCGGCGCGGCTCGCGATGCTGTAGAGGATGATGGTCGTCACCAGCGAGCCGGCGAACGCCGCCAGCGGCAGCAATTGGTGCTGCATGAAGCGAACGCTCTCGCCGATGCGGCTGTCGGTGAAGACGATCGCGGCGGCGGCTGCAAAGGCGCCGCCGCTGGAGACGCCGACCAGCGCGGGGTCGGCGAGGGGATTGCGGAACAAGCCCTGCATGATCGCGCCAGACGCCGCCAACAGGCCGCCGACCATCGCGGCGGCGACGATCCGCGGAATCCGGATCGACCACAGCACGAGCTGGTCGCGCGCAATCAGCGGGCTCGTCGCGCCATCGCTCCACAGGAGGCCGAGCGCGGCAGGAAGGCGGGCGAGGGGGATGCCGGCGGCACCCAATGTCACTGCAATGAGCGCGGTGACGACGAGAGCGGCGCAAAGGCAGAGCAGCGTCAGCGATGCCGACGGGCGCAGCGAGCGCTTGCCGTGACGATCGGAAGTCCCGCCACGCGCGTCCGCCAAGGCGCTCATTGCCGGCAATTCGCCGTCAGCGCCGCGGGCACGAATTTCTCCGCTTGCGGCGCCAGCGCCGGATAGAGCTTCGTCGAGAGGTCGCGCGCTGCGGCCGCGGTGCGCGGCCCGAAGCCGAGCAGATAAAGCCCTTCCATCGAGATGAAGCTCTTGTTCGCCGCAACCGGCGTCAGCGCGAAGGCCGGATGCAGGTAGATCGCTTCGGCCTCCAGCGAATCCTTGCCGCGCTGGATCGACAGCACGACGTCGGGCTTGGCGGCGACGATCGCCTCGTCGCTGATGATCTTGTAGCCGTCATAGCCTTCGACCGCATTGATGCCGCCGGCGAGCTGGATGATCTCGTTCGCCGCGGTCTTCTGGCCCGCCGCCATGGCGCGGCCGTTGAGCAGGGACATCACGAACATCACCCGCACCGGCTTCGTCACCTTGGCGCGCAATTCGCGCAGTTGCGCGAGGTCATGCGCGACGGCGGTGGACAGGCATTCGGCGCGCGGATCGGCATCCATGGCGTGGCCGACCAGCTTGATCTTGTCGAGCAATCCCTGCTCGGAGAATGTCTCGGGCACCAGCACCAGCGGCACCTTGGCGGCTTCCAGCACGTCCATGGTCTCCTTTGGCCCCGAGCCCTGCACCGCCAGCACCAGCGAGGGGTTGAGTCCGAGCACACCTTCGGGCGAGAGCTGACGCATATAGCCGACATTGGGTTTGTCGCGCAGCGCGGCGGCCGGATAGAGGCTGGTGGCATCGACGCCGGCAACGCGGTCCTCGAAGCCGAGCGCATAGAGGATTTCGGTGATCGCCCCGCCGATCGAGACGATCCGCGAAGGATTGTCGATGATGACGTCGCGGTCGCGCGCATCGTGGACGGTGGTGCTCGCGGCAGGTGCCGTCTCGATAGGCAGGAGGCTGGCGATCAGCAGGACTGCGAGCGTGCGACAAATTGCCATCAAGGGATCACTTGGTCAGGATCAGCTTGTTCTGCGAGGTCAGCCGCAGCCGGTAGATCTCTTCGCCATGCGCGATCATGATCTCCCGCTCGCTCTGGAACAGATCGCGGCTGTCGATCCGGTTGCCGGTCATAGAGAGGCTTCTCACGGCAGGCGAGGCACTTCCCGCGCGCCCTCCGGCGCCTTCGATACTGTCTCCGGAAGTTGCCGCCATATCCTCTTTGCTGCGCCCCGAACGTTTTCTGATGGCTGTTTGTATAGTTGGCCCATGCTGCAATCCAATCGCCGCAGTTTACAATCGATATAAACTGCTTCGTGCCGTTATTGACCACTTTGTTACCGCAACGTAACGAAGATGAACGTGATGCGGGCGGGGGCCCGCGCTGTGTATTTTGGTAGCCAGCAAGCCGCTCGCATCATTTGGTGAGCGCACGCCAGCCAGACCCAAAAGCAGATCTTTGGATTGGGGCAGTATGGCTGACGGGGCTAGGATTTCGCGCGCCCTCATTTTGGGCGCGTCGGTGATTTCGATCGGGTTGTTGCTTTCGGACTCCGGGTTCGCCCAGACTGCGGACGCTCAGCCGGCTGGTCGCGCGTCGGAGCGCGCCGAGCAGGCGAAGCGCAAGCCGGCGAAGCCCAAAGTCGAACAGCAGGTGGCTGCGCCTGTGATGAACGCGCGTGCGCAGATCGGTGGCACGCCGGTGCAGTCGCTCGATACCCTCACGGTCACCGCATCCAGGACGGAAGAGCGCGCGATCGACGCGCTCGCCCCGGTCAGCGTCGTCACGCTCGAGCAGATCCAGGGCCGCCAGCCCTCAACGATCGGCGATCTCCTCTACAATCTGCCCGGCGTCTGGGTGCAGGACCGCGGCGACGAGCCGTCGACGTCGATCAACATCCGCGGCCTGCAGGATTTCGGCCGCGTCGCCGTTGTAGTCGATGGTGCCCGGCAGAATTATCAGCGCACCGGTCACTTCGCGAACGGCTCGTTCTTTCTCAATCCGGAGCTGATCAGCAGCATCGACATCGTGCGTGGCCCGACGGCGAACATCTATGGCTCCGGCGCGATCGGCGGCGTGGCCTCGTTCCGCACCAAGGACATCGAGGACGTGGTGCGTCCCGGTGAGCGCTGGGGCGTTGACTACAAGAATGTGTTCGGCAGCAATGAGGGGCGCTGGCTCACCTCGGTTTTCGGCGGCGTTCACGTCAATCCCAATGTCGACGTGTTCGCGGGCGGCACCTACAGCACGCAGGAGAACTACAAGGACGGCACCGGGTTTGAAGTCGCCAATACCGGCAACCGGCTCTCCAGTGGCATCGCCAAGCTGACGGTGCGCCCGGCCGACGGACACGAAGTCAAGCTCGGCACCATCTTCCAGGAAGACATCTACAGCGTCGGTCAGCCGGCGCGCCGCGCAGGCGATCCCAACTCGACCAACCCGAACGGCACCAACAATCTTTCCGGCACGTCGATCTACGCGAGCAACGTGAAGAATTACACGACGACGCTAGGCTGGACTTATTCGCAGCCTGACGACCGGTTGTTCGACTGGGATGCGAAGGTCTACTGGAATCGTACCGAGAACGACCAGATCAAGACCGCGCACACCAGCGCGACGCCGTCGGCGTTCTGCGGCGGCGTGCCCGGCAACGCCGTCTCCGGCTGCATCGGCAGCAATCGCGGCTATCTGTTGGATACGTTCGGCGTCGACGTTCACAACACCTCACGTTTCGACCTGATGGATTGGCATCATGCCATCACCTACGGCTTTGACGCGTTCCAGGACGAGGTGAGCACGAACGACAGGACCGGCACGGCGGAGGTGACGACCCCGGGCGGCCGGCGCACGGTGTCCGGCGGCTTCGTGCAGTGGAAGGCCAATTACCAGAACCTGGTCGAGACCATCTCGGCGCTGCGTTACGACAATTACCAGCTGGAATCGGGGACGACGTCCTCGAGCGGCGACCGCCTGTCGCCGAAGATCACGGTCGGGCTGCTGCCCGCCGCGATGCTGACGCCCTATGCCAGCTATGCGGAAGGCTATCGCGCGCCGTCGATCACCGAGACGCTCGTCAACGGCCCGCATTCCGGCGCCACCATCAACGACTCGTTCTTCCGCTGTCCGTCGGGCACGCCCGGACCCGGCGCCGATTCGACATTCTGCTTCGTGCCCAATCCGAACCTGAAGCCCGAGGTCGGCAAGAACAAGGAGATCGGCTTCAACCTCAAGAAGAACGATCTGTTCGTGCCCGGCGACAGCATCCGCGGCAAGTTCAACGTCTTCCGCAACGATATCGAGGACTACATCGATCTGGTGTCGTACGGACCTCCGTTGGTGGTTCCGACCGGTCCGCCGCCTGCACCGCGCATCACCGTGCTGCCCTTCGTGCAGTACCAGAACATCGCCGAGGCCCGAATCCAGGGTTTCGAAGCCGAGACCATGTATGATGCCAGAACCTGGTTCGTCGGCATTGCCGGGAGCTATCTGCAGGGCAAGAACCTCCAGACCGGCCTTGGGCTCTACAGCATCCCGCCGCAGAAGATCACCACGACGGCCGGTGTACGCCTGTTCGACAACACGCTGGTGATCTCCGCGATGTGGACGTCGGCCCAGGCCAATAACAATATTCCGCCGAACTTCACCCCGGCGACGTCTTACGATCTCGTGAACCTCTATGTGGCCTACACGCCGACGCGCGATCTGGTGCTCAACTTCTCGGTCGAAAACCTCCTGGATCAATATTACCGGCCCTATGCCATTCCGGTCGGCTCAACGGGCGATACGCAGAACGACGTCAAATGGGCCAGCGCAGGACCGGGCATCGTGTTCAAGGGCGGCCTCAGATACCACTTCGGAGGAACCTGATCGAGGAACCGGAAGCCGTGACGGGAGGGCCGTCACCATCATTCGCGCTACCGGCCGTGCTGATGCCCCAGCGCGGCTCGGCGCGTTCTTGTTTTCAGCCGACTTAACCGGCAGGCTGCGTACGGCGCAGCGCCGAAAACCTGACAAGCGGCACAGCGCCGCGAACCTAAAAGGAGAATTCGACAATGTTTATCGCCATGAACCGTTTCCAGGTGAAGAAGGGTGCCGAGCAGGCGTTCGAGACCGTCTGGGCCACCCGGGAATCCTATCTCGGCAACCTGCCGGGCTTTGTCGAATTCCACCTGCTGAAGGGGCCGGAGGCCGAGGATCACACGCTCTATTCGTCGCACACCACCTGGGTCGACAAGGCCGCCTTCGAAGCCTGGACGCGTTCGGAGGAATTCCGTCGCGCGCATGCCCGTGCCGACAACAAGACCGGCGAGAGCCTCTATCTCGGTCATCCCAAGTTCGAAGGCTTCGAGGTGATCCAGACCGAACGCAAGGCGAGCGCTGCGGCGTAAGGAGGCCGCCATGTCGAGTACGGAGCTCTCCGATCTCAGAACGTATATGGCCGCCAATCCCGGCGCCGTCATCGAGGACATCGCGCGCGAGCGAAAAGTCTCGCCGCGCGCGGTGATCGAGGCGCTGCCGGGCGAGATGGTGCGGATCGGTGCGGGCGGCGAATTCGCCACCGCCATGCAGGACATCGCTGGTTGGGGCGAGGTGACGCTGATCGTCCACACCGACGATGCCATCTTCGAATTCACAGGCTCGATACCGGCCGGCGAAATCGGCCGCGGCTATTTCAACCTGATGCAGCCGAAGGGCCTGCACGGCCATCTCCGCCACGACCGTTGCGGGGCGATCGCATTCGTCGAACGCCCCTTCATGGGCAAGTCGTCGGCCTTCATCGCCTTCATCAATGTCGACGGTGGCATCATGTTCAAGGTGTTCGTCGGCCGCGACGAGGCCCGCGCGCTGCGTGGCGACCAGCTCCAGCGCTTCCGCAGCCTCGCGGACCGGATCGCGCCCAAGGGCGCGGCCTGAGGAAGCAACGCCGGGAGGCGATCATGCAAACATGGCTCGATGGACTTCGCCGGCGCCCGATCCCCACGGCGCTGATCGCTTCCGGCGCAATGCTGTGGCCGGCCGCTTGCTTCGCCGCCGACGACAACGCACTGTTGCCACGCAACCTGTCGCCCTGGGGCATGTTCCAAAGCGCCGACATCGTCGTGAAGGCGGTGATGGTCGGGCTGGCCTTTGCTTCGCTGGTGACCTGGACGATCTGGCTGGCGAAGACCATCGAGATCCGGCGCAAGACGGCGTTGGCACGAGAGCGCCTGCGCCTGCTCGAGAAGGATACGGTGCTTGCCGAGGTGGAGCAGGCAAGCCGCGGCAGCGACGACGCGGTGGCGCAGATCATCCAGTCTGCGGCGCGCGAGGCGAGCCTTTCCGGCGGGGTGTTCGACGACGGCTTCAAGGAGCGCACAGCGCTTCGGCTGGAGCGGGTGGAGGCCGCGATGTCCAGGCAGATCGCGCGCGGCACCGGCGTGCTCGCGACCATCGGCGCCACCGCGCCCTTTGTCGGCCTGTTCGGCACGGTCTGGGGCATCATGAATTCCTTCATCGGCATCTCCGAGGCGCACACGACCAACCTTGCCGTGGTCGCGCCGGGCATTGCCGAAGCGCTGCTCGCGACTGCGCTGGGCCTCGTGGCCGCGATTCCCGCGGTCGTGATCTACAATCACCTGACGCGGTCGATCGCCGCCCATCGCGCGCTGCTCGGCGATGCCTGCGCCATGGTGCTGCTCCTGGTCAGCCGCGAGGGCGACCGCGGCCTGTTTCGGCTCGCCCGCGCCGCGGAGTGAATGATGGGCGCGAGACTCGGAGCGGGCAGTGCTGGGGGCGGACGGTTTCGCGCTGAGGACGATCTCGTCGAGGCGCATGAGATCAACGTCACACCCTTCATCGACGTCATGCTGGTGCTCCTCATCATCTTCATGGTCGCAGCCCCGCTTGCGACCGTCGACCTCGGCGTCGACCTGCCTGCGAGCACCGCCGAGCCGCAGCCGCGTCCGGACAAGCCGGTGTTCGTCACCGTGAAACCCGACCTCTCGGTCGCCGTCGGCGAGGACATCGTCGCACGCGACGCACTCACTACGACCATCGACAGCGCCACCAAGGGCCGCAAGGACGAGCGCATCTTCGTGCGTGCCGACAAGGCGGTGAGCTATGGTGAATTGATGGAGGTGATGAACCTGCTCCGCAACGCCGGCTATCTCAAGATCGCGCTGGTCGGCCTCGACGGCCGCAACTGAACATGACGAGATCGGGTCGGACGCATCCGTGGGAGTTGCGCTCCCTCTCCCGCTTGCGGGAGAGGGTTGGGGTGAGGGTGTCTCCGCATTGGGACTTCCCGAGTGGAGAGAGCCCCGATCCGGTGCTTGCGCGCCGACCGCCCCCCGCAAGCGGTAGGGTGAAGTGAACGCGTTCGCGCTCCATGACGTCACAGACGATTCCACGCTGCGGCGCTGGGGAATATCCGCGTTGGCGATCCTTGCCGCGCACGCGGCGCTGATTACGCTCGGCATCAACTGGCATCGCGCGCCGCCGCCCGGCGTGACCACGCCCGCGATCATGGTGGATATGGCGCCAGCCACCTCCGCACCGCAACCGACCCCGCTGGACCTCGCACCGGGCCCGGTGATGCAGACAGCCGACGCCTCGCCGCCCGAACCGGTGCAGCAACAGGCAGTGGAAGAGCTGATCCCACCGACGCCACTGCAAGAGAAAGCGGACGTCGTGGCGCCGCCGGAGCAAAAGATACAGCCGACGCCGCCGACGCCCGAGCCTGGTAAAGCCGTCCCTGAACACAAGCCGGCGCCGGTCAAGCCGAAGGTGGTCCGCCCTGACGCCAAGAAGCCGACAGAGGCGCCGCCGGCGCCGCGCACCACCGCATCACCACGGGTCGAGCGCCAGGGCCCGACCGCCTCCGCCGTCAGCAGCGGAGCTTCGGCAGCGGCGATCGCCTCCTACAATCGGCTGGTGGAGGCGCATCTGAGGCGCTTTAAGCAGTATCCGCCGGATGCCAAGGCGGCGAGCCATCAAGGTGTTGCCCGATTGACTTTCACTCTCGGGCGCAACGGCCAAGTGCTCGCGAGCAGGCTGACTGGATCTTCCGGCCATGCGGCGCTCGACGCGGAGAGTTTGGCAACGATTCGCCGCGCCCAACCGTTTCCTCCCTTCCCTCCCGACATGAAGCAGGCTTCGATGAGCTTCAACATGCCAGTGTCGTTCGGACTGAGATGAACCCTATTCCTTCACCGCGCCGGTGAGCGAAGACACGTAGTAGTCCACGAACAGCGAGTAGAAGATCGCGACCGGCAACGAGCCGAGCAGCGACCCCGCCATCAGCGCACCCCATTGATAGACGTCGCCGGAGACGAGCTCGGTCAGGATCGCGACCGGCACGGTCTTGTTGGCGCTGCTCTGGATGAAGGCGAGCGCGTAGATGAACTCGTTCCACGACAGCGTGAACGAGAAGATGCCGGCGGAGATCAGGCCGGGCACCGCGAGCGGCAGCGTGATCCGGCGCAGGATCTGCAGCCGCGTCGCACCGTCGACCAGCGCGCATTCCTCGAGCTCATAGGGAATCGACTTGAAATAGCCGATCAGAAGCCAGGTGCAGAACGGCACCAGGAAGGTGGGATAGACCAGGATCAGCGCGAGCGGGCTGTCGAACAGGCCGAACTGCACCACGACGGTGGCGAGCGGAATGAACAGGATCGACGGCGGCACTAGGTAGGCGAGATAGATGCCGAGTCCTACATAGGGGCTGCCGCGGAAGCGCAGCCGCTCGATGGCGTAGGCCGCGAGCGTGCTCGCGAGCAGCGACAGGAAGGTGGAGCCGATCGCGACCAGCATCGTCGTCTTCAGCCAGCGCGGATAGGCGGTGTTGAACAGGAGGTGCTGGATGTGCGCCAGCGTCGGCGAGGAGATCCAGAACGGGTTGTGCTCCTTGAAGTTCAGGAGCTCGGCGTTCGGTTTGAACGCGGTCACCGCCATCCAGTAGAACGGGAACAGCAGGATGATGACGAAGCAGGCGAGCGGCAGGTAGATCATCATCATCCGCCGCGCGCGGGAGTCCCAGGCCATGGTGTCGGGGGTTGCGCTTGCGACCTTGGTTGGTTGCGCGACGGCGTCAGTCATCGCTCTCTCCCTGCTGCCATTTGCGCCGGGCCAGGCCGAAATAGCTGAACAGTGTCGCGAACACCAGGAACGGCACCATCGACACCGCGATCGCCGCGCCCTCGCCGAGTTCGCCGCCGGCGATGCCGCGCTGGAACGCCAGCGTCGCGAGCAGGTGCGTGGAGTTCACCGGCCCGCCGCGGGTGATGGCGTAGACGAGCTGGAAATCGGTGAAGGTGAAGATGATCGAGAACGTCATCACGATAGCCAATATCGGCATCATCATCGGGAAGGTGATGTAGCGGAAGCGCTGCCAGGCCGAGGCGCCGTCCAGCATCGCTGCCTCGTAGAGCGAGGGCGAGATGGTCTGCAGGCCGGCCAGCAGCGAGATCGCGACGAACGGGATGCCGCGCCAGATATTGGCTGCGATCAGCGAGAACCGCGCCGGCCAGGCCGAGCCGAGGAAGTCGACATTGGTCGTGCGCAGGTGCAGCACGTCGACCAGCAGATAGGAGATGATCGAGAATTGCGGATCGTAGATCCACCAGAACGCCAGCGCCGACAGCACGGTCGGCACGATCCATGGCAACAGCACGATGGCGCGGAGCAGGCTCTTGAACGGAAAGTGGTTGTTGAGCAGGAGCGCCAGCCAGAAGCCGAGTGCGAATTTCCCGAAGGTCGCGACGCCCGTGTAGAACACGCTGTAGAACACCGCGCCCCACCACAGCGGATCGCTGAGCAGATATTGGAAGTTCTCCAGCCCGACATAGATGCCGCGCCGCCCGATCGTGGTGTCGGTGAAGGCGAGCCAGACGCCGAGCCCGAGCGGATAGGTGAGGAACACGGTCAGGAGCCCGATCGCCGGTGCGAGGCACACGATGATGAGGAACGGCTTGTAGTCGAGCAGGCGCGCGAACCAGTTCGGCTGCCGCAGGGCGACGCCTCGGGGAGACAGTGTGGTCACGGACATCAGGGACTTGTCCTCCACAGTGTCAGTTACTTGACGACGTCATTCCGGGGCGATGCGCAGCATCGAGCCCGGAATCTCGAGATTCCGGGTCTGGTGCTTACGCACCATCCCGGAATGACAGAGAGCGGCCAAAGCACGATCACCGGCGGAAGTACCGCTTGCAGCGCCGCTCGGCTTCCGCGGCGGCAGCCTCCGGCGTGGCTGCGTCGGTGGCGACCGACGCACACATCTGCACCAGCACGTAGTCGGCATTGACGGCGCCGGTCGCGGTCGAGATCGGGCCCTTGTAGCCGGCGTAGTACTGGCTCTTCATGGTGTCCTTGAAGATCTTGACCTTGGGATCGCCGGACCACACGGCTGCATCGGCATAGGCCGCGAGCGGCTGCGCCCAGTAGCCGCTGTTGGCGTTCAGCCAGGGCTCGTACTGTTCCTTCTCCATCATGAACTGCAGGAAGGCCTTGGCGGCGTTCGGATAGGGGCTGTGCTTGAACACCATGGCGTTCAGCGTCAGGCCGGCCATCGGCGTGGAGCTTGCGAGGCCCTTCGGCAGGAACTGATGCTCGGTATCCTCGGCGATCGCGACGGTCGCCGGGTCGTTTTTCAGCGAGAAATACAGCGAGACGCCGTTGGCGGTCAGCGCGATTTCCTGCGACGAGTAGGCGCGGTTATTGGAGACGTCGTTCCAGGACGGCGTGCCCGCGATGAAGGTCGGATACAGTTCCTTCAGATATTTGAGCGCGGCCACCGTCTCCTTGCTGTTGATGGTGACATTGCCTTCCTCGTCGAGCAGGCATGCATTGTGCGACCACAGGATCCAGTTGGCAAAGCCGTTGCCGTCGCCGACGGCGTTGCCCAGCGCGAAGCCCGCGGGCTTGCCTGCCTTCTGCAGCTTGCGGCAGACATCCAGCACGCCGGCATGGTCTTCCGGCACCTTGTCGTAGCCGACCGATTGCAGCACCGACTTGCGATAGACCAGCGGTCCGCTGCTGGCGCCGAACGGCAATCCGATCCATGAATTGCTCTTGGCGCGCTTGCCATATTTCTGGGCCAGCGTCTGCCAGCCGCCATAGCGCTTGCCGAGATATTCGGCGACATCGCTGAGCTCGATCAGCTTGTCGACATAGATATGCGGCGCGTCCATGAAGCCGATGATGATGTCGGGGCCGGCGCCGGAATTCGCGGTCACCGCGGTCTGCTGGTTGATGTCCTCCCAGCCGACGAAATCGACCTTGATCTCGACGCCCACCTTCTCGGTGAACTTGGCGGCGTTGGCGCGGAACACGTCTTCGTCGGTCTTGACGAAGCGGACCGGCCGCAGCATCCGCAGGCTCGCGCCCTTCTCGATCGGCAGCGACGGTGCGGCGACGTCGGCCGCCTTGACTTTGGACTCGGTTGATTGCGCCGAGGCGCCGGTCGCCGCCAGCGCCGCGGCCGAGAGGCCGAGCGCCAACGCGTCACGACGAGTGAGGTCGTTCCCCATAGTCTCCTCCCTTGTTTTGACGTTCCCGGCGTTATTCACCGGTGAACGTGAGCTCCGGTCCCTGACGGGACCGAAACGATCGCTTCGAGACTTTTGCCCCGCGCAGCTCCCGCATTGCGGGAAACGCGCGTTCCCGGCCGGCTAGCTGTTCGGGCCGCGATCCATGCTGACAGGCTGCCAGCGCCGGAGCGAGGTGTTCTGCAGCACCGACGGATTGACGCAGCTTACCGGCCACAGCCCGGAAAGCACCAGTGACAATTCGTAGCCCACGCGCCGCTTGCGCGCCTCGTCGAAACGTGCCGATGCGGAGGCGACATGCGCGGTCAGCGTGACGTTGTCCATGCGGAGCAGGGGATTGTTGTGCGACGGCGGCTCCTTCTCCAGCACGTCGAGCGCGGCATGCGCGATCCAGCCCTCCTGCAGCGCCTTGATCAGCCCTTCCTCGTCGACCGTGGCGCCGCGTCCGGTGTTGATGAAGATCGCGCTCTTCTTCATCTGCCGGAAGTGTTTCTCGGTGAGCATGTGATGCACCTCGGGCCGCGCCGGCGCATGCATCGAGACGAAGTCGGATTGCGACAGCACCTCCGACAGCGTCGCCGGCAGCACATTGTGTTCCGACATCAGCGTTTCCTGGATGAACGGATCATAGGCGATCATCCTGAGGCCGAACGGAGCGGCGCGCCTCGCCACCGCGCGCGCCACGCGACCGAACGAGATGAAGCCAAGCGTCTGCCCCATCAGGCGCGGAATCTTCAATAGCGCCGGACGTCCCTCGGCCCAGCGCCCCTCGCGCACCATCTTGTCCTGCTCGACCAGGCGGCGGAAGCCGGCGAGCAGCAGCATCATCGCGTGGTCGGCGACCTCCTCGATGAAGGTGTCGGGGATGTTGGTGACGGGGATGCCGCGGGCGGTTGCCGCCTTGACGTCGACGCTGTCGACGCCGACGCTGCCGAGCGTGATCACCTTGCAGTTCTCGAGCGCATCGATGACCGCTTTGGTGATCGGCATGCCCTTGGCGTAGATCGCGTCCGCCGTCCTGGCGGCGGCGATGAACTCGGTCTCGTTGGCGGGGGCCTCGATGATCTCGGCGCCGATCGGATCGAGCGCTTCCTTCTCATAGTCGTAGCCGCCGCCGGCCACCGTGAAGCTTGCGCCCTTCGGCGTCACCACCCTGAACTTCGACATCTCCTGCTCCCGATTTGAGTCTTCGGTTGTTGATTCTTCGGCCGTCTGTCGGCCGCGACAAGTCGTCGCTGCCGCGTCTTTACGCGCTGAAGCTCGCTCCGCACCCGTTCCCGGCTGCCTTGAAGCGCAGCTTTCCCGGGCTTTTACGGAGAGGCTTCGTAACCTGACGCTAAAGGCTCTCACATTACGCTGGACCGAATCAATCCGCCAATCATGCAAGTGCGCCATTCCCGGAGACGCCCTGTGAAGCTGACCAACCTCAAGATCACCCCCAAACTCGGCATTTTGGTGGGGGTGACCATTCTTGGCCTCTGCGCCGCCGGCGTCCTCGCGGGCCATCTGATGCAGCGCGAAATGATGAATGCGCGCATCGACCAGACCAAGGCGATGGTCGAGATGGCTAAAAACATGGCGGCAGGCCTGAAGAAGGAGGTCGATGCCGGGCGGATGACCAAGGAGGCGGCGCTGGCCGAACTCGGCAAGCGCGGCAACTCCATGACCTATGACAATGGCTCCGGCTACCTGTTCGGCACCTCCTATGATGGCATCACCATCCTTGCGCCCGATCCCAAGCAGATCGGCACCAACCGCATGGACGTGGTCACCAACGGCCGCAAGCTGTCCCGCGAATTGATGGATGGCGTGAAGGCGAACGGCGAGATCCTCCTCACCTACGAATATGTGCGGCCCGGCGAGCAGAAGCCGATCCGCAAGATCGGCTATGCGGTCGCCGTTCCCGGCTTCGACATGTATCTCGGCACCGGCGCCTATATCGACGATATCGACGCCAAACTGGCGCCGATCGCCTGGCTGCTCGCCCTCTCGATCGTCGGCATCGCCATCATCTCCGGCTCGATCGCCTGGCTGATCGGCCGCAGCATCACCAGGCCGCTCGGCCAGCTCGGCACCAGGATGCAGGAACTCGCCGACGGCAAGCTCGACGGCGACATCCCCGGTGTCGGCCGCGGCGACGAGATCGGCGCCATGGCGGCGACCGTGCAGATCTTCAAGGACAATGCGGTGCGGATCCGCAGTCTCGAGCAGGCGGAAGCGGAGACGCAGTCGCGTGCCGCAGCCGAGCGCCGTGCCGCGATGGAGAATATCGCCAACGATTTCGAGCGCAGCATCACCGGCGTCGTCCGTTCGGTCGCCACCGCTGCGGCCGGCATGCAGACGACGGCGCAATCGATGACGTCGACCGCAAGCGACGCCAGCGCGCGGGCTGCGACCGTCAGCGCGGCCTCCGAGAGCGCCTCGAACAATGTCGGCACGGTTGCCGCCGCGGCCGAGGAACTGTCGAGCTCTGTCACCGAGATTTCCCGCCAGGTCGCGCGCTCCAGCGAGATCGCCAGCAGGGCCGTGGCCGATGCCGAGCGCACCAACGCCACCGTGCAGGCGCTCTCCACCGGCGCGGAGAAGATCGGCGAGGTGGTGAAGCTGATCCACTCGATCGCTGCGCAGACCAACCTGCTCGCGCTCAATGCCACGATCGAAGCCGCCCGCGCCGGCGAATCCGGCCGCGGCTTTGCGGTGGTCGCCTCCGAAGTGAAGGCGCTTGCCAACCAGACCGCGAAAGCGACCGAGGAGATCTCCGCCCAGGTCGCCGCCATGCAGGCCTCCACCACGGAGGCGGTCGCCTCGATCGGCGGCATCACCGAGACCATCGCGCAGATGAGCGAGATCACCGCCAGCATCTCGACCTCGGTCGACCAGCAGGGCGATGCGACGCGCGAGATCGCGCGCAACATCCAGCAGGTCGCGGCGGGCTCGAGCGAGATTTCCACCCATATCGGCGGCGTCACCACGGCCGCCGCCGCCACCGGCACCGCGGCCTCCGACGTGCTGTCGAACGCCCGCGAGCTCGACACCCAGTCCGGCATGCTCCGCAACGCGGTCGACGAGTTCCTGGCAAAGGTGCGGGCGGCGTAATCTTGGTGCGTTATCTCCGCGTCATTGCGAGCGAAGCGAAGCAATCCATCTCACCGCTTGTGGAGGCATGGATTGCTTCGTCGCTGCGCTCCTCGCAATGACGAGCTGAGCGAGCTTTGCCCAGCCTTCGCAGCTACTGTTTCTCGATTCCGGCGTCGGTGATCAGCCGTTCCCAGAGCACGAGCTGCTCTTTCAGGAATGCGTCGAATTCCTCCGATGTACCCGAAAACGCCTCCATGCCGCGTTCGGCGAGCTGGCTCTTGATGTCGGGCCGCTCGATCACCTTGCGGATCTCGGCGTTCAGCTTGACCACGATATCCCTGGGCATGTTGGCCGGGCCGAGATAGCCCTGCCACGAGGTGATATCGAAGCCCTTCACCGTATCGTCCATGGTCGGCAATTCCGGCAGCAGCGCCGAGCGCCGCTTCGTGGTGACTGCCAGCGCCTTCAGGGCTTTGGCATTGACATGCGGCAGGCCGGTCGGCACGTCGACGAACATCATGGAGACACGGCCGGCGATCACGTCGGTGAGCGCGGGCGGCGAGCTCTTGTAGGGGACATGCAACAGATCGATGCCGGCGAGGCGGGCAAAGGTCGCGCCCGATACGATGGCCGACGAGCTGCCGCTGGCGTAGGAGTATTTCCCCGGCTCCTTCTTGGCGAGCGCGATCAGTTCGGCGACTGAATTGGCCGGGATGTCCGGATTGATCACCAGCATGAACGGCAGATCGCCGGTGCGCGCGATCGGCGTGAAGTCCTTGATCGGGTCGTAGCTCATGCTCTTGAGCAGATAGGGATTGGCCGAGTGCGTCGTGTTGGTCGTCACGAACAGCGTATAGCCGTCAGGTGCGGAGCGGGCGACATAGTTCGCGGCGATCGAGCCGTTGGCGCCGGCCTTGTTCTCGATCACCATGGGGACGCCGAGCGCAACGCCGAGCTCCTTCGAGATCAGTCGCGTGGTGGTGTCGGTGCCGCTGCCGGCCGCAAACGGCAGCACCAGCGTGATGTTGCGGTTCGGATAGCCCGGCGCCTGCGCCGCGGCCGCGCCGGATAGCAGCGCGAGTCCCATGGATGCCGCCGCAACGCGCCAATGGTGTTTCAGTCCCGAGATCATGCCGTCGTTTCCTCGTTGTGGTTCTGGGTCGTTGGTTGCCGCGGAAACTACCCGGTCGCGGCTCAAAGCGGAAGGCGTTGCGAGGCCGCATTCACCGTTTCGCCGAGCCAGTCCGTGAGGCGATCACGACGCCGGCCAGCACCAGCGCATAGCCGATGAGGTGGAACGGTTGCAGCGTCTCGCCGAGCAGGAAGATCGCCATCGCCGAGCCGAACACCGGTACCAAGTGGAAGAACGGCGCAGCCCGGTTCGGTCCGATCAGCACGATGCCGCGGTTGAAGAACAGATAGGCCAGCGCCGACGGGAAGATCAGGACATAGGCCAGCGTTCCCAGCGTCAGCGCGTCGAACTTGAGCGTGGCGCCCGTCAGATATTCCCAGATCGAGAATGGCACCAGCATCAAGGCGCCGCAGCCGGTGGTGAACGTGATCAGCGAGATCGGGTGCGTCACGGGGCGCCGCATCATCAGCGCGGAATACAGTCCGAATGACAATAGCGCGGAGGCGAGCATCACATCGCCGCGGTTGAAGCTGATGGAGGCCAGCGCGCCGAGATCGCCGCGCAGGATGATGGTGAGCACGCCCGCCAGCGAGAGGGTGATGCCGGCAAACTGCGCGGCGGTCAGCCGCACGCCGAACAGCACCAGGGCCCACAGCGCCACGAACAGCGGCCCCGCCGACTGGATCAGGAGCGCGTTCAGCGCCTGGGTGTACTGCAGTCCCCAGTAGGAGATCGCATTGTTGAAGGCGAAGCCGGTCAGCGAGAGCAACAGCAGCAGCGGCAGGCGGGCACGCAGCGCCGGCCAGTCATGCCTCAGATGCGGCCAGGCAAAGGGCAGCAGGATGAGGAAGGTGCCGGACCAGCGCAGGCAGGACAGCGTCAGCGGCGGCAGGTGATTGCCGACATAGCGCGCGATCACGATGTTGCCGGCCCAGAACAGCGATGTCAGGCTGAGCAGCAGATAGGGTTGGTTATTGAGCCAGGCGATCGCGGAGCGGCGTTGAGGAGCGGATGCGGACGGCAAGGCGCGGAGGTCGGACATGCTGCCCGACCTTGTGCCGGATTCTCGCGCCGCGACAAGACGCTCCGGAAGAATGCTGCCATGCACGCTGCCGCCAGCGCGTCATGGACCCGACATATGCGATGCTGAACTGCAAGAAATCATTGGAGAGACGCATGGGCGTGGACCTCTTGAACATCGAAGGCCTGGCAAAGCTCGCGCCGCAGGAGCCGGTCGTGATGGTGAACCTGATGCGCTTTCGCGAACGTTCGCTCGACGGCGACGGCTCGGGCTGGGATGCCTATCTGCGCTACAGTGCGCTGACGGTACCGATGATCAAGGCGCGCGGCGGCACGCTGCTCTGGACCGGCAATGCCTCGACGGTCGCGCTCGGCCGGTCCGACGGCAACCAGTGGGACTACCTGGCGCTGGTCTATTATCCCACCGTCACGGCCTTCATCGACATGATGACCTCGGCCGACTACGAAAATCTCTGCGATCCGCACCGTCGCGACGGCTGCGCCGAGCACGTGATCATCGCGACGAGAGAAGCGTACAGCAAGTTCAAGGTCGGTTAGGCGCCGTCATTGCGAGGAGCGCAGCGACGAAGCAATCCATTCCCGCCGCTTGCGGAGAGATGGATTGCTTCGCTCCGCTCGCAATGACGCCTGAGGCTGCCGATCAAAACTTCCGCACCAGGTCCGGCGTGATCTCGCTGACAGAGCGGATGCCGAGCAGGGCGAGATCGCGGTCGATCTCTTCGCGCAACAGCGTGATGGCGCGCGTAACGCCAGCTTCGCCGGCGGCCACCGCGGCATAGAGAAATGGTCGCCCGACCCATACGAAGTCGGCGCCGAGCGCCAGGGCCTTGATGATATCGGTGCCGCGGCGGATGCCGCCGTCGACCATCACGGTCATGCCGTTGGCCTTGGCCGCGATCTCCGGCAGCGTGCGCAGCGCGGAGACCGTGTAGTCGAGCTGGCGGCCGCCATGGTTGGAGAGCATCACGCCGTCGACGCCGCTCTCGCGCGCGATGTGCGCATCCTCCGGCGATACCAGGCCCTTGACCACCAGCCTGCCCTTCCAGCGCTTGCGGATCAGCTCGACATGCTTCCAGGCGAGTTGGTCGCGGGCGCCGATGTTGCGGATCAAGTTTTTCGAAAGCACCGGCGGGCCGCGCTGGGCGTCCATGTTCTCGAAATGCGGCATGCCGTGATTGAGGACCGTGCGCGCCCAGGTGTTGAGCAGCCAGTCCGGATGCGTGATCGTGTCCCAGAACACGCGCGGCGTGATCGCAAGCGGCACCTGAAAGCCGTTGCGGATGTTGTTCTCGCGGTTGGGCGCCACCGGCACGTCGGCGGTGACGACGAAGGTGTCGTAGCCGGCAGCAGCGACACGGTCGACGAGGGGTTCGATGCGCGCGTCGACGCCGGCGAGATAGGCCTGGTACCACGCGGCCTGGTTCTCGCGGCGAACATCTTCCAGCGTGATCAGGGAGGAGGCGGAGAGGATCATCGGCACGTTCGCCGCCGCCGCCGCCCGCGCCAGCACGATGTCGCCGCGATAGGCGCAGAGCGCGGACGAGCCCATCGGCGGAATGCCGAACGGCGCGGCGTAGCTCTTGCCGAACAAGGTCGTGGTCTGGTCGCGGCCGGAGACGTCCTTGAGCACGCGCGGCACGAAACCGTATTCCTCGAAAGCCCTGCGGTTGTCGCGCTTGGCTGCATCGGTCTCGGCGCCGCCGTCGATATAGCCGAACAGGAATTTCGGCAGCAGCCGGCGCGCGGCCGGCTCGAAATCATCAAGCGTGAGATAGCGCCGCAGATGCCGCGGCACTGCGCTTTGGGCGCGGGTCACGGTCGGCGGCGGCGCGGTCGGGCTGATCGTCTTGTCGTGCACAGCAGGCGTTTCCGTTCTTATCGTGATGAGCTGTGCACTCTAGAGCGTTTTCGAGCGAAGTGGATACCGGTTCGCGCGAAGAAAACACATCAAAACAAGAATCTAGAGCTTCGGTTCTGATTCAATCAGAACCGAAAATGCTCTAGCGGCCGCCGCTGGTTCCGCCAAATTTCCGGTTCGCCTGGTTCACGGACTGGCTGATGTCGCCGA
This sequence comes from Bradyrhizobium sp. BRP22, assembly GCF_020194175.1. Lineage (GTDB taxonomy): Bacteria > Pseudomonadota > Alphaproteobacteria > Rhizobiales > Xanthobacteraceae > Bradyrhizobium. Next base: position 49,097 of record NZ_JADYVX010000046.1, read on the forward strand.
GCAGTTTTCGGGTGTCGGCCATCAGCGCACCGGACTTCTTGTCGAAGCTCTCGACCAGCTCGCGCAGCGAGATGACGGTCGGCAGCAATTCGCCGCCATATTTGTCGCTGCCGAGGCTCTTCAGGAACGCCTCGGTCCGGCCCATGCCGTCATCCATGGCATTGACGCCCGCTTCAGCGGTGCTGATGAGGCTGCTGATCTTCTCGCCATTGCTCGACAGCGAGGCGGTGAAAGTCTCGAAACCCCGCAGCGTGTCCTTGATCGCCCCCTCGTTGTCCTTGACCACCGTGTCGACATTGCGCAGCACGGCGCGGATCTTTTCCTGGATGCCCATGGTGCCCAGGGGATCGGCGGTGAGTTCGGCAATGCCGTCAAGGCCGGTCGGTGGAGGCGGTGCAGCGTCGGTGCCGCCGGTGAAGGAGATCGCGGCAATGCCGGTCAGGCCCTGGAATTCGAGGCCGACCTGAGTGTCCTTCTTGATCGGCGCGGTTTTCTCGATCCACGTCATCGCGATCACGCGGTGACGGTCGAGCCTGATCGATTCCACCTCGCCGATGCGCACGCCGGCGAAATTCACGCTGCCGCCCCGGCGCAGGCCCGAGGCCGGGCCTTCGAAGATCACGCGGAACGGCACCTGCAGCTGGATTCCGGCATATTTGCGGTAGCCGAGCCAGCCGCCGAGCGAGCCGGCGATCAACGCCAGCGCCAATGTCCCGATCATTACGTTGCTGGCGCGCACCATGTTTCGACCTTCGAAGTGGCCGGCAAAAATAGCGGATTTGCGGCGGTCAGTCACCGTCGTGGTCGAACCTTCGGCAGGATCGTCGTGACGCTTTCATCTGCCTTTGTCGGGGGACATCATCAGCCGATCGCCCAATGTGTTACGCCCGTAGCCACTTTGCCGCGAGATGAAAGAAGAGCGTAAAAGGAACAGCGTAACGGAGCGGCAATCTGTGAAGGTCGATTGGAGAGTAAGGGGAGGGGGCGACCAATGACCGGCATGATCTCCGGCGATCGCAGAGGCGGCTTCAATCGCCGCAAAGCCCTGGCGGCAACGGTCGGCGGCGGACTGGCGCTGTCGAGCCTGGCTCGGCACGCCGGGGCAGGCGCCGGCGCCGCATCCGGCGTCCGCACGCTCCGATCACCTGACGAACTTCGTTCGTCCTACGACTACGTCATTGTCGGTGCGGGCTCATCGGGCTGCGTCGTGGCGCATCGGCTCGGTCTGGCCGGACGACGGGTTCTCCTGCTCGAGGCCGGCGGCCAAGCGACACTGGCAGCCATCAGGAATCCGCCGGAATGGCCCAAGCTGCAGGGCAGTGAGTTTGACTGGCGCTATTTGACCGTCCCTCAAGCAGGGTTGGGAGGGCGCATGATCCGCTGTCCGCGCGGCAAGGTCGTGGGTGGTTCAAGCACGATCAATGCGCTCGCCTATCAGCGCGGCCATCCGGCCGCCTATGATCGCTGGCCCGAGGGATGGCGCGTCGCCGACCTCCTGCCGTATTTCAAGCGCGCCGAGACGTTTTCCGGCGGCGCCGGCGCATGGCGGGGCGGCAGTGGTCCGCTCCACGTCCTCTCGCTTGCGGATGTCCGGGATCGCAATCCGGTGGCATCCGCCTTCGTCAAGGCATCGCAAGACCTCGGGTACCCGATGACATCGGATATCGGAGGCGAGCTCACGACGGGCGTCGGCTGGAATCAACTCAATATCAAGGACGGCGCTCGCCACGACGCGGCGACGGCGTATCTCGGAAGCCTCAAGAGCGACACCGTCGATCTGCTGGTGGACACCGAAGTGCTGGGTCTGGTGATCGAAGGTGGACGGTGCAGCGGCGTACGGCTCGCCGAACGCTCGGTGCGGGCTGAGCGCGAGGTGCTGCTTTGTGCCGGTGCGATCGATTCGCCGCGCCTGCTCATGCTGTCGGGGATCGGCCCGGCCGACCAACTGCGATCGTTCAATATTCCCGTTGTCGTGGATTTGCCGGATGTCGGCCGCCATCTCGAGGACCATCTGTTGGTTGCGGGCGTGGCGTACGCCGCACGGCGCGAGGTGCCGCGCTCGCACTACAACCATGCCGACGCTGTCCTCTACGTGCCGCGCACCAACCCAAATGACAGCCCGGAACATCTTGTGATGTGCCTGTCCCTGCCGTTCGTTCTGTCGGGCGTCGGCCCGTTGCCCGCACCGGCTTATGTTCTCGTTTCCTGCCTGATGCGACCCCGCAGCCGCGGCAGCGTGAAACTCGCCTCCGGCCATCCGCGCGCGCCGGCGCTGATCGATCCAAATTATCTGTCAGAGCCGGCCGATCTGGACCTTCTTGTCGAAGGCGTTTCTCTCGCTCGCGAGATCGGTGCCAGCGCCGCCTTTGCCGACTGGCGCACGCAGGAAGTCTATCCGGGGCCCAAGGCGAAGACGACCGGCGACATACGCAAGTTCGTTGTTCACGCCACGGATTCATTCCATCACCCTGTCGGCACGTGCCGCATCGGCGCCGTCGTCGATCAAGCCTTGCGCGTGAAAGGCGTGGCGGGTCTGCGTGTCATCGACGCCTCGGTGTTCCCCGGAATCCCGCAGGCGATGACCAATGCCGCCGCCATCGCCGTCGCCGAGAAGGCGAGCGATCTGGTGCTCGCAGGGTAACGCCGCTCAAGGCGCTACGATCGTAACGCGCTTCTTCGGAGCTGAAATCACGCTGTAACCGGTTTGTCCCCTCATGATGCGATACCGCCGCGTAGAGGAGGAGAGCTGCGATGCTAGGCAAGACGATCGGCAAACACGCCGTGGTGATCGGCGCGGGCATGGCCGGCTTGGCCGCAGCGGGCGCGCTGGCCAACTACTTCGAACGGGTGATCGTGCTGGAGCGCGACCGCCTGCCGAGTCAGGCGGTGCCGCGACCGGGCACGCCGCAATCCCGGCATCTGCACGCTCTGCTGCCCGGCGGCCACCGTGCGCTGACCGATCTGTTCCCGCATTTCGAGCGGGATCTGGCCGAGGCCGGGTCGGTGCTGCTTCGAATGCCACGCGATTTTCGTGTGGAGATCCCGCGCATCGGTCAGCTCCCGTCGCGCGATTTTGGCTGGTTCTTCTACGGCGCATCCCGGCCGCTGGTAGAACTGACGACGCGCCGGCAAGTCGAGAGGCTGCCTAATCTGACGATGCGCCCGGGATGCCGCGCGCTCGAGATCACCGCTACGCCGGATGGCGGCATGATCACAGGCGTCATCTGTGAAGATGCCGATGGGCGGCAGGAAACCCTCGCGGCCGATCTCGTTGTCGACGCGTCCGGACGCGCCGCGCCAACCCTGACATTGCTGCGTTCGTTCGGCCAGCCGGTGCCGGATGAAATCGTCATTGGCGTCGATCTCCATTATACGACGACGACCTTCGCCATTCCCGAGGATGCGCCCACCGACTGGAGGGGCATCGCCACTCACCCTCATGCGCCGGAACGCAGCCGCGCCGGCTATATGCTGCCGGCCGAAGGCAGGCGCTGGGTTGTCACGCTCGCGGGGCGGCTTGGCGAACGGCCGCCGGCTGATCTGGACGGCTTCATGGATTATGCCCGGCGGCTCGAGACCCAGACGATTTATGATGCCATCAAGCATGCCGAGCGCCAGGGTGGCTTCGAGCGCTATGCCTTCCCGGCCAGCGCGTGGCGCCGTTTCGATCGGCTCGGCGCATTTCCGCGCGGCCTCTTGCCGATCGGCGATTCGATCTGCCGCTTCAACCCGGTCCACGGCCAGGGCATGAGCGTGGCGGCGCAGGAAGCTCGCCTTCTGAAGCAACTCCTGAAGAGCCGGGCGACCAAGGCCGATCCGCTTGCCGGACTGGCGCTGGCGTTCTTTTCCGAAAGCCTGCCGCTGGTCGAGGCGCCGTGGAACATGTCGGCGATCCCGGATCTGGTCTATCCCGAGACGCGCGGCGAACGTCCGCCGGATTTCGAGAGCCGGCTCCAACACAACGCAGCCCTGCTTCGGGCCGCGATACGCGATCCCGCCGTTCACCGGCTGATGGCGGAAGTTCAGCAATTGCTCAAGCCGCCAAGCGTGCTCCAGGATCCGGCCGTCGAACGGCTGGTTCAGCTCGAGCTGTCCCAAATGTCGGCCGAACAGGTCTGAAAAAAGGGCGAGCTCCGTAGCGGCACGACCGCCGTCAATGAAGCTCGAACGCGGACATATCTGCGAGTCGGCGTGTGATCTGCGAGGGATAACCGCTGCGGTGCCGCGACCATAAGAAGCGCGTGAAAGAGGTGCCAGTCAGCTCAAGGCTCACAATGAATATTGGGGTCCAAGCCAGCGCTACTCGGCAGCCTTGTCCGGCAGAACGGAAAAATCCTTCGACCTCTGGCCGTCATCGGCCTCCGTAAATCCCTCGGCAGCTAAACCGCGTTTGAGCAATTCCCGGATTGCGGCAGCCCTGCTCGGCATCCGCTTGGCAAACCGCCACGTATCAATGATCCGCAATTCCGTTGGGCTCAGCATGATCTGGAGCCGCTCGCCCCTGTTGAGCTCACCCATCTAACTCTCCTCTGCGAGGCATGCTCCGTTAACGCAAGAGACCGATAATGAGTTCCTTACTAATTATACTCATTAATGCCCAGCGAGGGATTAGGCAACGAGAGCCACAAAGGCTCCTCTTTAGTCAGCAACTTCTTGAACTCACTATCATTTTGTTGATTTGCGACGTTCTTAGGCGCACGCTGTCCTTTGGAGGACGCGAACATGTCAACTTTGATCGACCGCAGGTTCGTCGGGATGGCTGAGGCGGATCACCGGATAGCAAACAACCTGGCCAGTCTGAGCGCGGTTATTCGCCTTCAGCGCAATGCCATCTGCAAGAGCGGCGAGACGTTCACGACTGAGCAGGTTTCCATGCTGCTCGACGACATCCGCGCGCGCATTCAGGTCACGGCGAGACTCCACAAATCATTGGCGTTGGCCACCAGTGGCAACGGAGTAAAACTAGGTGATTTCTTGCGAGAAATTTCCGAGATGATCGCAACGCTCGGCTCAGAAGGAAAGATGTACCTCAGCTTCGAGAATGGCTGCGACGGATACATCGACCCGCGTCATGCGCTTCACGCCGGGCTCATCACCGCCGAGCTGCTCACGAATGCCAGCAAGTATGCGCATCCGTCGGGCTTGGTCGTGAAGGTCAACGTCCGGTGCGAAGCGAGAGACGATGGCTCGTTCATGGTGGAGGTGACGGACGATGGCGTCGGTTTCCCGGAGAATTTCGATCCGGCCACTGATGGAGGACTTGGCTTTCAGCTGATGCGATCCTTGGCAAACGGGCTCAATGCAGAACTTCAGTTTGAGCACGACGACCTTGGTGTTCGCGCTCGGCTCGCCAAGCCAAAGCGTGCACAATGCCTGCCCAAAAACTAATCGAGCGGCTGCATTGCCTGGTCGGTTTGTCCGTGGACGACCGAACCAGGCTCGCGAACATGCCGAACTCGGTGAGGACATTCGCTGACGACGAGCATGTCTGGCGCGAAGGCGACCGGGCATTCCACTGCGCGATCGTGATGAGCGGATTTCTTGTTGGTCAGAAGATTGTGGGCGGCCGAAACCAGATATTATCGGTTCATGTGCCGGGCGATATGCCGGATTTGCACATGTTGCATCTGCTGCACATGGACCATGACCTATGCAGTGCCGGCCCATCTACCATCGCCTTTGTACCGCACACTTTTCTGAATCACCTCCTGGTCGATTCTCCGACGCTGACGCATGCTTTCTGGCGTAAGACATTGGTCGATGCCGCAATCTGCCGCCAAGCGGTCGCCAACTTGGGATCGCGCGACGCGCTGGCCAGAGTGGCGCATTTTTTCTGCGAGCTTGCGGCCCGACTCGAAGTCGTGGGGCTGTTGCACGAGGACCAGTTTCGCCTTCCGTTCACTCAGCAAAATCTAGCGGATGTTTGCGGCCTTTCGACTGTGCACATCAACCGCACCGTACAGGAGCTCAGGCGCTGCGGCCTGATCGAATGGAAGGCCGGCGTTGTGACGCTGTTCCACCGCGACGAGCTCGCGTGCGTGGCCGACTTCACGCCGGAGTATCTTCACCTGTCCGAAGGCAAGCGACCTGAAATCCACCCGCTGCCCGTCGACGCATTCTAAGGCCGACTTCCGCAACTGTCATAGCTGGTATCGTGGCCGCGCTGGACGTCCAGTCCACGGCGGCCTTGGTTTTGGGCGCGCTATGTCCCCTCCCAGCATGTCGCGTCCGGCTCCCCCGTCACCGGTAGATCACGCTGGCGTCGGCTGGGCCTTTGAGGTAGGTCCGGGTGAGAGGCTGGCCGCGGAAGTCATCTTGCCCTGCCTCCATCGAATTGCAATCCAAGGGAGTAGTCACATCATGAAACGCCGTACGTTTCTCACAGGCAGCGCCGTGGCCGGCGCGACGACCCTGGTCGCGGCACCGGCGATCGCGCAGTCGATGCCCGAGATCAAATGGCGTTTGACGTCGAGCTTTCCGAAATCGCTCGATACGATCTACGGCACGGCGCAGACCTTTGCGAAATACGTCGCAGAGGCCACGGACAACAAGTTTCAGATCCAGACTTTCGCGGCGGGCGAGATCGTGCCCGGCTTGCAGGCGCTCGATGCCGTGAGCGTCGCGTCCGTCGAGATCGCGCAGACGCCGCTTTATTTCTACGTCGGCAAGGAGCCGGCGCTTGCCTATGCGACGGGCGCGCCGTTTGGCATGAACCATCGCCATCAACATTCCTGGTGGACGTTCGGCGGAGGCGCCGAACTCTGCAACGAAGCCCTGAAGCCTTTCAAGGCGCGTGCGATCCTGTGCGGCAACTCCGGCACGCAGATGGGTGGCTGGTTTCGCAAGGAGATCAAGACGGTCGATGATCTCAACGGCCTCAAGTTCCGCATCGCGGGCATGGGCGGCCATGTGCTGGCAAGGCTTGGCGTGGTGCCGCAGCAGATCGCTGGCGGTGATGTCTATTCATCGCTGGAGAAGGGGGCGATCGATGCCGCGGAGTTCGTCGGCCCCTATGACGATGAGAAGCTCGGCTTCTACAAGGTGGCGAAGTACTACTACTTCCCCGGCTGGTGGGAAGGAGGCGCCATGTTGCACATGGTCGTCAACGAAGAGAAGTGGAACGGCCTTCCCAAGCAGTACCAGTCGATCCTCACCCAGGCCGGTTCGGCGGCAGGCGCCTGGATGATCGAGAAGTACGACAGCGTGAACCCTCTCGCCCTGAAACGACTCATTGCCAACGGGACGGAGCTGCGCGCGTTTCCGCAACCGGTCATGGAGGCGAGCTACAAAGCCACCCAGGACTATCTGAACGAGATTGCCGAGAAGAGCCCGCTGTTCAAGAAAACAAAAGAGAGCCACGACGCGTACATGAAGGACGTGCTGTTCTACACGCAGATCGCGGAAAATTATTACGACAACTATCTGCTCAGCAAAGCGCGCAAGAGCTGATTTCGTCCGATCCGGAGAGTGGGAATAGCCGGCGGCTCAGGCGACTATCTCGTCGATCCACCAAGGATGATGACGCCGGCATCGTCGTGGGTGGGTT
>NZ_JADYVX010000047.1 GCF_020194175.1 Bradyrhizobium sp. BRP22
GCCCTTTGAGACGCAATACCGATGCCGCCAGCGCACGCGCGCTCTGTAACGGTGCAACGCTAGGGTAAGAATGGTTAACGGTTTGTTTCGATTGCCCCTCAACTAGGAAAAAACTGCCGGGCAAACATGGTCAACAAGACCTTTCTGCCGCCCTCTCCGCCCCCGGCTGACCGTCTAACCCTCTCAAAAATCATCGCTTTCAGACTTGGCACGGCTTTCGCTGAAGACAGTGCGAGCCGGCGGGTTTGGGAGAGCCCAAGGGTTCACGAGGTCCGGGGGTGTGAGGTTTGGGAGAACCTCTTTCCGCGGGCCGTCCACGAAAGGGGAGAACCGCCGATGCAGAATACGCTTCTGGTCGGACTATCGCGGCAGGTTGTGCTGGAACGGCAGATGGATGTCGTCGCCAACAACATCGCGAACATCACGACGAACGGCTACAAGGCCGACCGCTCGCTGTTCCAGGAATTCCTGAGGTCCGGCGCGCATGAGGACAATTTTGCCCCCTCCGACCGCCGTGTCTCCTTCGTCCATGACCGCGCCACCTTCCACGATTTCTCGCAAGGGCCGACGCAGGAGACCAAGAACCCGCTCGACATCGCGATCGATGGCAGTGGCTTCCTCGTGGTGCAGACGCCCGAAGGCGAGCGCTACACGCGCGACGGCAATCTGACGGTCAACAATCAGGGCCAGCTCGTCACCCAGTCCGGCTATCCCGTGCTCGGCAATGCCGGCCCGATCGTGTTCCAGCAGACCGACAAGGACATCAACATCGCCACGGACGGCTACGTCAGCGTGCTCGAAGGCACTGGCCGCATCGACTCGATCCGCGGCAAGCTGCGCGTGGTCAATTTCGCGCAGCCGCAGCAGCTCCTGAAGGAAGGCAACAACCTCTATTCCGCCGGCGAAGGCAACCCCGCCGCGCCCGACACCACGTCGCGGCTGCGCCAGGGCTTCATCGAGAAGTCCAACGTCAATTCCGTCACCGAGATGGGCCGCATGATCGAGATCACGCGGACCTACACCCAGATCTCCGCACTGCTGCAGCAGCAGGGCGATTTGCACAAATCGGCGATCGACAAGCTCGCCGACGTTCCGGCCTAGAGCATGATCAGGAAAAGTGGAAACCGGTTTTCCGAAGAGATCATGCTCAAGACGACAGGAGACTGAAACATGCGCGCTCTTTACACCGCAGCGACCGGCATGGCGGCACAGGAACTCAACGTTCAGGTGATCTCCAACAACATCGCGAACCTGCGTACCACCGGCTACAAGAAGCAGCGCGCCGCGTTCCAGGACCTGATCTACGACCATGTGCGCCGCGTCGGCTCGCAGGCCTCCGACCAGGGCACGATCCTGCCGGTCGGCATCGATCTCGGCGGCGGCGTCAAGACTGTCGGCACGCCGCGCCTGATGAGCCAGGGCACGCTGTCGCCGACCGGCAACGATCTCGACATCGCAATCCGCGGCGAAGGCTTCTTCAAGATCCAGATGCCCGACGGCACCTTCACCTATACCCGCGACGGCTCGTTCATGATGGATCAGCAGGGGCGCGTCGTTAACGCGCAGGGCAACCCGGTGCAGCCGACCATCACCATCCCGCAGAACTCCTCGCAGATCACGATCAACGCGCAGGGCCAGCTGACGGTGATGCTGCCGGGCTCGACCACGCCGACCCTGGTCGGCCAGATCGGGCTGACGCGCTTCATCAACAAGGCCGGCCTGCAGCCGATCGGCGACAACCTGTTCGTCGACACGCCAGCCTCGGGCACGCCGCAGGACGGGATCGCCAACACCGATGGCTTCGGCGACATGCAGCAGTCCAATCTCGAACAGGCCAATGTCGAGGTGGTCTCGGAAATCTCCGACCTGATCGCGGCCCAGCGCGCCTATGAGATGAATGCCAAGGTGATCAGCGCCGCCGACCAGATGCTGCAATCCACCTCCAACCTGTTCCGCTGAGGGAGAGTGATCATGTTCGCCCGCTCCCCTCTCCTCGCCGCGCTGCTCTTTGCCGCTTCCATCACCAATGCGGTCGCGCAGAGCCGCAGCGACGCCGTCGCGCGGGACCGCAGCGATGTCATTGCCCCGCCGACGCTGCGCGCCAACGTCACGGTGACCAGCGACATCGTCCGCATCGGCGACCTCGTCGACAACGCCGGCAGCTTTGGCGCCACGCCGATCTACCGCGCGCCCGACCTCGGCACCACAGGCGCACTGCCGGTCGCGCAGGTGCTCGCCGCGCTGCGCACCCATCAGGTGATCGGCGTCGACACCCGCGACCTCAAGGAGATTTCGGTGACGCGCGCCGTCCGCGCGATCGAGCGGCAGGAGATCGAGCAAGCGGTGGCCCGCACGCTGGAGCGCCGCAACGGCCTTGGCGAGGCCGCCAATCTCAATATCAGCTTCGACCGCGACGTCGGCGATGTCAGGCTGGAAGCCACCAATTCCGGCAACCTGCAGCCGGTCGCCCTCCGCTACGACGCGCGCAATAACCGCTTCGATGTTACTTTCGAGATCGCGAACGAGACCGGCGCCGCGCCGGCGAGGCTCCGCTTCACCGGCATTGCGGTCGAGACCATCGAAGCCGCCGTGCTGGCGCGCAATGTCGAGCGCGGCGAAGTGCTGAAGCATTCGGACGTGGTGGTCGAGCGCCGGGCGAAAAGCGAGGTCGGCACCGACCTCGCCCTCCGTGACACTGCCGTCGGCATGCAGGCCCGCCGCCAGCTCCGCACCGGACAGGCGCTTAAGACCGCCGATCTCGTCAGGCCCGACCTCGTCACCCGCGACCAGAGCGTGACGCTGATCTATCAGGCCGCCGGGCTTTATCTCACCATCCGCGGCAAGGCGCTCGACGGCGGCACCGAGGGCGACGTCGTCAGCGTGATGAACCTGCAGTCGAAGCGCGTCGTCTCCGGCACCGTCACCGGCCGCGGCCAGGTCACGATCACCGCGCCGCGCGCAGCGCCTGCCCCTGAACCTACCGCCTCGCTCGCGCCCGCCGGGCAAGCAAACCCCGTCGCCGTCGCCAACGTCAGTTCAGTCGCCTCGAAAGCCGAGTAATTGTGATGTCCGCTTACCGTATCAACCGCTTCGTCCTCACCGGCGCCCTGCTCACGCTCGGCATCTTCGCCAGCGGCTGCTCCTCGATCGACCGCCTTTCGCAGATCGGCGAACAGCCGAAGCTGACCGCGATCGAAAATCCGACCACGCAGCCCGGCTACAAGCCGGTGCAGATGCCGATGCCGAAACCGGAAGTGGCCTCCTACAGCCCGAACTCGCTGTGGCGCAACGGCTCCAGAGCCTTCTTCAAGGACCAGCGCGCCGCGCGCGTCGGCGACCTGCTCACGGTCACGGTCAATTTCACCGACAAGGCCAACATCGCCAACGAGACCCAGCGCAGCCGCACCGCCAAGGAAGATTCGGAGATCAGCGACTTCCTCGGCTCGCAAACGGTTACGCAGCCGCTGAAGGTCCTGCCGGGCAAAATCCTCACTACGGACTCGACCTCCTCCAGCGACGGCAAGGGCTCGGTGAACCGGCAGGAAGCGTTGCAGACCAACGTCGCCGCCGTCGTCACGCAGGTGCTGCCGAATGGCAACCTCGTGGTCGAAGGCAAGCAGGAGATCCGCGTCAACTTCGAGATCCGCGAACTGATCGTGGCGGGCATCGTCCGGCCCGAGGACATCCAGAGTGACAACACCATCGATTCAAGCAAGATCGCCCAGGCCCGCATCGCCTATGGCGGCCGCGGCCAGATCACCGACGTCCAGCAGCCCCGCTACGGCCAGCAGGTGATGGACGTGCTGCTGCCGTTCTGACGTCTTCTTCCCTCCCCTTACTTCAAGGGCAGGGTCAGGGAGGGATCAAGCCCCGGCGCGCGCCTCTCCTTTCACGAGCTCCCACACTTCACTTGCGAACCTAGGCGCAATGAAGTGTACCAACGCGGCCCTCGCTAGCTCCCCTGGCGAGGGCCGCGGCTTTTTGGCGCCCACGTCGCTTCACCTCTCGCGCTTGCTTGCGGGAGAAGGAGAACCTGCACCTCACTTTCGGCAACCTCGCCGCGGAGCGGCCTTGAGAGTCACCTCTCCCGCTTGCGGGAGAGGTCGGCGCGCAAGCGTCGGGTGAGGGCCCTCTCCCCACGAAGAGTCCCGTCGTGGAGACACCCTCACCCCGCCCTCTCCCGCAAGCGGGAGAGGGCGCGCAGTTTCCATCGCGGATGCAAGCCCACCTCTTCTCATCGCTTTGGTGTAGAATTATCGTATGCCAAGCAAAATGAGCGTTCGGTGCAACGCGTCTTGATCGGCCTCGCAATCGCCATCCTGTGCGGGCCGTCCACATCAGCGGCTGACCCAAGCATCGCGCTTGCGCCCGCGACCATGGCGCGCGTTGGTTCGGTCGACGAGCGTTTTCAATCCTACAATATCGAGATGGTCGAGGTGACCGGTGGACACTTCTGGCGTCCCTACGCCGATCGGCGCAAACCTTCGTCGAAAGCCGATCGCGTCCCCAGCAGCAGGGATCCCGCGATGTACGCCTACCGGAAGCCGATCGATCTCGCCAATCCGCGCCTGCGCAAGCTCGCCGCGGCGTTGGGGCCGGCCTATCTGCGTGTGAGCGGCACCTGGGCCAACACTACCTACTTCGATGACATCAACGACAGCGCGCGTGCGCTACCGCCCGGCTTCAGCGGCGCGCTGACACGCAGCCAGTGGAGGGGCGTCATCGACTTCGCGCGCGAGGTGGACGCGAGGCTCGTCACCTCCTTTGCCACAGGCGTCGGAGCCCGCGGCGCCGGCGGCATCTGGACGGCGACGCAGGCGGAGAAGCTGATCGCGGCGACGCGTTCGCTCGGCGGCAACATCGCGGCGGCCGAATTCATGAACGAGCCTGACCTCGCCATCGGCGGCGCGCCGGCCGGCTATGATGCGGCGCGCTTCGGACGCGACATCGCGGTGTTCGAGCCATTCCTCAGGCGCGCGTCGCCGGATACGATCCTGCTTGGCCCGGGCACCGTGAGCGCAGGCGGATCGGGCGACGCGCTCGGCAGCGAGAAACTGCTGACGGCAGCAGGCCCCGTGTTCGACGCGATCTCCTTCCACTACTACGGCGCGCTCTCGCCACGTTGCAGCAAGACGGTGCCTTCGGCTGCGGCGCGCGACAGCAAGGCGCTATCGCAAGACTGGTTATCGGGGATCGAGCGCGCGGCGTCCTTTTACGCAGGCTTGCGTGACCGGTTCGCACCCGGCAAGCCGCTGTGGATCACGGAAACAGCGGATGCTGCATGCGGCGGCAATCCCTGGAGCTCAACCTTCCTCGACAGCTTTCGTTATATCGACACGCTCGGGCGCATGGCGAAGCGTCAGGTGCAAGTCGTCATGCACAACACGCTTGCCGCCAGCGATTACGGTCTACTGGAAGAGAAAGACTTCACGCCGCGGCCGAGCTATTGGGCGGCATTGCTTTGGCGAAAACTGATGGGCACGATCGTGCTCGACGCCGGCTCCGCGGCGACGCCGGGACTATATCTCTATGCACATTGCCTGCGCGGCAAGGCGGGCGGCGTCGCATTGCTTGCCATCAATACTGATCGGGTGGCGCCGCGGTCGCTCGCGTTCTCTGCAATGGCAAGACGCTATAGCCTGACCGCGGCCAAGCTCACCGACACCCGCGTGCGCCTGAATGGTCGCGAACTGAAGCTCGCTGCGAATGATGAATTGCCTGTGCTGCAAGGCCAACCAGTCGCAGCATCACGCTTCGACCTCGCGCCGGCCAGCATCACATTCCTCGCGATCGCGGATGCCGCCAATCCGGCCTGCAAATAGCGCTGGGAACGCCGGGCTCCTCTGCATCGGAAGCATACCCCGGAAAACTACGTACACTGTGCCAGACAGAGCTGGAGCCAGATCACGTTTCGAAGAGATGTGATCATGCAAGTCCAATCGCTGGCATGAACCCTGCATAACCCAATCCAACCGGGTAATCCCCAATCAACCGAAGGTCAAAATGCTTGTTACGCTCGTCGCTATTCTCTGCAATGGCCCGCTTTGTCTTGAGAAAGTCGTCACCAACAGTGAGCAATCCGGCATCACCATGGCGGCCTGCAGCGTGAATGCGCAAATCGGCATCGCCGACTGGCTCAGCAAGGGGCCGTATCACGAGTGGAAGCTGAAGAGCTACAAATGCGTCATGGGCAAATATACGCCCAGGAACGAAGCGTAAGAGCGTGACGCGCGGAGCGCGCCACTCCTCCGACGAGGAGGAGGGGTCCACGTCTGTGTGAGGCATGATCACGATTCTATGCGCACCTTTCACTCCGCATTAACCCTTGCGTCCTAGCTCGCTGGAAGTCGGCGGCATCGCGCTTTAGGTAGTGCGCAACGCAGATTCTCTCGTTACGGGTGTGTTCGATGATCAAGGATGGCGAATATGCCGTTTGGTTTCGGACGCCGCACGGCGAAGGCACCGGGATCGTCTATCTTGCAAATGGCAAGATATCGGGCCGCGACTGCATGTTCACCTATAGCGGCACTTACGAGGTCGACGAAGAGCGGTTCACCGCGACGCTGACGACCAAGCGCTATGCCGAAGGTCCGACCACCGTGTTCGGTGTCGACGAGGTCGAGGCAAGGCTGACCGGGGTCTTCAAGGGCGAGACCGCGGTTTGCTCCGGCACCGCGCCTCAGGCGCCGGGCGTTCATTTCGAAGCCAACCTGTTTCCCAGCGCCGAGCCGTCGCCGGAGCGCAGCGCCAGGCGTGCCACCACGCAGCCCGGCGTGACCAGGCTGCCGCAAGGCCAGACCGACCGCCATCGCCCCGCCAAGCCGTTCGCGGTTGGATAAGTCAACCTGCCCTGCCATTCATCTCGTGATGGCTGAGATGACGCTGGTGGCGTGCATGCCGTTCGATGAAGGCGTGTCGTGCCGGCGGCCAATCGTTGCGCCAGTTGCCGTCGGTGTAAGGATTACCCGGCCCGATATTCTGGCAATTGGCGTCGGGATAGAACTGTGCGCAGTAGCCGGGATCTTCGATCACGGCCTGCGCCGATGCCGGACTGGCGAAAGTCACCGCGGCGACGACGCCGGCGGCGACGATCAATGCATATTTCATCTTGGTCTCCTGGACTTTGCTGAATGCCATGCAATGCAGATGGTGAGCGGCGGCGACGGCGCCAATCGTGGATCGCGCCGCCTTTTTCGACTGTGATAGTCCGCGACTTGCAACGATCACCGCAGTGACACCGAATGATGCGATTCATTCACGAGCGCGGGAAAATATCGCCGGGCAGAACTTGCCCATTCACCGTCGAATGTGTTGAGCCGCGCGCCTCTCGCGCCGCGAGATCGCGAACTCACATCCCTACTCCACCGTCATGCCCCGCGCAGGCGGGGCGTCCAGCAACCTGCGGCGTCTGAGCGTAAGCACCACCGCCTCTGGAATACTGGATCGTCCGCCGGAGCCTGTCATCGGGCGGCGCTTTGCGCCGACCCGGTGGCGCACGATGACCGTGGAGAAGCTGTTTGAAATTTGAATCAGAACTCGCCGCCCTCATTGCGAGGAGCGAAACGACGAAGCAATCCATGTCTCCACAAGCGGAGAAATGGATTGCTTCGCTCCGCTCGCAATGACGCCTTCGTCCTGGCGGAAGCGAGGACGACAATCGTAGGATGGGGTAGAGCGAAGCGAAACCCATCCTACAAGACCGCGGTTTGACATTCGAAGCAGATGCCCTCGTCGTCTCGGGCGACGACCACGAGAGAGAAGCGCACTCGAATTACATCGCATCACGCGAACGTGGCCTTTACCTTGCCCAATCCGGTGAGCTCCATCACGACGCTGTCGCCGGCGTTGAGCCATATCGTCTTCACGAGACTGCCCGTCAGCACGACCTGTCCGGCGTGCAGGCCCTTGCCTTCGGCGGCGAGATGGTTGGCGAGCCAGGCCAGCGCGTGATGGGGATGGCCGAGCACGTCGGCGCCGGTGCCGCTCGCCACCTCCTCGCCATTGATGAGCGCGCGGCCCTTGACGTCGAGCAGATCGGGCGCGGTGATGCGCGGCACTGCGCTGCCGAGCACGCAGCCGGCGGCGAAGAAGTCATCCGCGATCAGCGTCGGCGCGCCCATCGCCTCCCATTTCGCATAGCGGTCGTCGACAATCTCGATCGCGGGTTGATACTCCGCGATCGCCTCCGCTACCCATTCGGCGGTGAATGGCGCCTCGCCGGGCGCAAGGTCGCGCGCCAGCTTCACCGCGATTTCGCATTCGACGCCGACGCGGACATAATCGGCCATCTTGAGCTCGGCGCCGCTCTCATACACGCCCTTCTCGAACACGCCGCCGGCGCAAGGATGGTGGATCCCGAGATACTCCTGCATCACCGCGCTGGTGCAGCCGATCTTGTAGCCGACGAGCGCGCCGAGCTTCGGCAGCAACAGGTCATGGACCGCGCGCTGGACCTCATAGCCCTCATCCTCATCGGCCGGGACGAGATCCACCGGCAGCGCCGCCAGCGGCGCACGGTTGCGCCGAGCGGTGGCGATGGCCTTTGCGGCCGCTGCGGTCCTGTCCATGGCCACCTCCCGGATTGCGTTGTCGAGATGGCAATTCAGCACCACGGCGCGTGCTTGACAAGCGCGTCACATACGCGCTCACGCCTTGACAAGGCCGAGCCTGATCAGGCTTTCGGCGGTCGCAAGGATCGCGTCGGCATCGCGGCGCGGTGTCCAGGCGAGCTTTTCGCGAGCCTTTGCGCTGGTGGAGCGGCGGACCTTGCCGAGCATCGGCACGGCATAGCGCAGCATGGGAACGCCGGTTGCGGCCAGACGCACCACCCAGTCCGGAGCCTGGAAGCGCGGCACCCGCCGCGCGGCGGAACCGAGTTCGCGCCGCAGCAGGTTGGCGATGTCGAGCATCGACATCGGCTCTCCGGCGACCGCGATGAAGCGCTCGCCGCGCGCCGCGGGCGAGGTCATCGCGCGCAGATGCAGGTCCGCCACGTCGCGCACATCGACCACGGCGAAATAGATCCGCGGCACCGCCGGCATCGCGCCGTTGAGCAGCATCCTGATGATGTCGATCGAGCCGGAGAAATCCGGCCCCAAGGCCGGCCCGAACACGCCGGCCGGATTGACGACGGACAGCTCCAGCCCGCCGCCCTCTTTCGCGATGAAGTCCCAGGCCGCGCGCTCGGCGAGCGTCTTCGATTTGACGTAGGCGAACACGTCGTCGCCATCGAGGTTGGTCCAGCTCGTCTCGTCGAACGGCTGCGCCTGTGGCGGATGGCCATAGCCGATCGCCCCCATCGACGACGTGATGACGACGCGCTTGACGCCGGCCTCGCGCGCGGCCCGCAGCACGCGCAACGTTCCGTCGCGCGCGGGAATGATCATCTCGTTCTCGTCCCTGGGCACACTGCTGCTGAGCGGAGATGCGACATGCAGCACGTAATCGCAACCCGCCACCGCCTCGCGCCAGCCGGCATCCTGCGTGAGATCGGCGGTGAAGAAGGATACACTCTCGGGCGACGGCGCCTTGCCCTGGTGCAGCATCGCGAGCACATCCTTGCTGCGCTCCGGCTGGCGCACCGTGGCGTGCACCTTGTGGCCTGCGATCAGCAACTGCAGGATAGTGTGCACCCCGATGAAGCCCGATCCACCCGTAACCAAAACGGTGCTCATCCGATAAAGCCTTTCCCGGTCCTTCGGCCTCGGCGCGGAAATTCGCTGCGCCGGCCTGCAATATCCGCATCTGGGCTACTATCTGCAGCGGGACAAGTAGGATGAAGTTCGAGACCGGTATGGAAAACAATACTATGTCGCCTTGCGATTCCGCCGAATGCGCAGGCTGTGCACCCGATCCGGCACTGCTCGACGGTTTCAAGCACGCCATTCACGCGCTCGGCGGCAAATGGAAACTCGAAATTCTTTTGGCGCTGATGAACGGAGCGATACGCTTCGGCGCCCTCCGCCGCTCCCTCGACGGCATCACCCAGCACATGTTGACCGCGCAACTGCGCGAGCTCGAACGCGACGGCCTGGTTCTTCGCACCGTGCTTGCCGAAAAGCCGCTGCGGGTGGAATACGAATTGACGGACGCCGCTTACGGCCTGTCGCCGGCGTTCCGGGAGTTGCTGGTCTGGTCGAAGACCTACGGCTCGCGCAGCTATACGGCGCGCGAAGCGACACTCGGCGCCGAACTCGCCTGAATGTCGCTTGGTGGCTTCACGATGGAACGCCGCAAACGGCGGCGGCCGGGATCATCGACCGGGCAAGAAGACCGAAGCGGCATTGAGAATGGATTTCATCATGACGGGCGCGACACGACCTCCGCCGGATGGGCGGTTTCAATGGCACCGCCGCGAGCCCAGCCCTACTCGTCGCGATAGACCTTTTCGCGCTTCTCGTGGCGCTCCTGGGCCTCGACCGAGAGCGTTGCGATCGGACGAGCCTCGAGGCGCTTGAGGGAGATCGGCTCGCCGGTCTCCTCACAATAGCCGTAGGTGTTGTCCTCGATGCGCTGCAGTGCGGCATCGATCTTGGAGATCAGCTTGCGCTGGCGGTCGCGGGCGCGCAGCTCGATCGCACGGTCGGTCTCGGAGGAGGCACGGTCGGCAAGGTCGGGGTGGTTGACGTTCTCTTCCTGCAAGGTCTGCAGCGTGAGCTTCGATTCGCGGAGGATCTCATCCTTCCAGGCCAGCAGCTTGGCGCGGAAATAGTCGCGCTGACGCTCGTTCATGAAAGGCTCTTTTTCAGAAGGCCGGTAGTTCTTCAGCTTTTCCAAAGGCAGTCCATGTCCCTGTCAGGCGGACGAAAATGGGTCATCCGCGCGGCGCCTTATATAGCTACCTCATGTGACAGACAATATCGGCAGAACCGCTCGGAGGAGCCATTTCCGCCCCCTTACACAGGCAAGTTGGCCCCACTCCGCCGGGCCAGCGCGTCCGGCGCGCACAGCCTTGGGAATGAAGGGCCCGGATCAGCCCTTTTTGCCGGGCGGACGGGATTAAATCCGCGCCGACCCGACCAAGCGAATCGCTTCCGAGGCGATCGACCTCAGGCCTGGCCGGCCTTGGCCAATTCGACTTCGACACGAAGCTCGATCTCGGACAGGACCGCATCGAGGCCGGGATCGCCGGACGAGGATTTCAAGCTGGCGGCGGCATCGCGCAGCCGCGCCACGGTCGTCGCTTCCAGATTTCCGGCCAGGAGGCCGATCTTGAGTTCGTCGAGCACGTCGAGCGCGCCGCGGCCCCGCGCGACCGAGCGCTTCCGCCGTTCCACGAGGTCCTCCTCGACCCCCTGCAGCGCGAGCAGCGCGTCGATATTGCCGGCAGCCTTCGGCGCGGCGCCGGAGCGGACCTCGCCCGCCTCCGTCGAGGGTTCCGGCAGCGAGAAGCTGCTCGAGCCGGCCCGCCGCGTGCCGTTCGCGGGCGTTCCAAGCGTGGTGCCGTTCGGTCCTGAGATGCGCATCGTCGATGATCCCGCGGGCGTGCTGGGCGGAACCTTCGTCCCCTCATGGTTAATGGTCCGTAAACGACCCGGCAAAATCTGCCGCCAACCGGCAGTTTCGACGCCGGCGGCAAATCGCGGGCAAATGGAGATCACACAATTTCAATAAAGATATCAATGTCTTGATGTACCGGCCAGGCATGGCACGGCGCTCGCATGATGAATGCGCGGACCGCCGCTATGGGAGTGGCGTGCCGGTCCGGTGGAAGACCTCGAGGGGAGCACAGGGATGCCCGGCATCCGTTTGGCACAATATTTCGCAGCCGCCTGCGCCGCATGGCTCGTGCTTGCGCTGGCCGCTTTGCCGGCCGGCGCGACGTCGCGGATCAAGGACCTCGCCAATATCGAAGGCGTGCGGCAAAACCAGTTGATCGGCTACGGCCTCGTGGTCGGCCTCAACGGCACCGGCGATACGCTCAACAACATCCCCTTCACCAAGCAATCGCTGCAGGCGATGCTGGAACGGATGGGCGTCAACATCCGCGGCGCCACCATCCGCACCGGCAACGTCGCCGCCGTGATGGTCACCGGCAATCTGCCGGCCTTCGGCACCCAGGGTACACGGATGGACGTCACCGTCTCCGCGCTCGGCGACGCCAAGGACCTGCGCGGCGGCACCCTGCTCGTCACCCCCCTGCTCGGCGCCGATGGCAACGTCTATGCCGTCGCACAGGGCACGCTCGCGATCTCCGGGTTCCAGGCCGAAGGCGAAGCCGCCAAGATCGTGCGCGGCGTGCCGACCGTTGGCCGCATCGCCAACGGCGCGATCATCGAGCGCGAGATCGAGTTCACGCTCAACCGCCTGCCCAATGTCCGCCTTGCGCTGCGCAACGCCGACTTCACCACCGCCAAGCGCATCGCGGCGGCGGTGAACGATTTCCTCGGCGTCAAGACTGCCGAACCGATCGATCCCTCGACCGTGCAGCTCAACATCCCCTCCGAGTTCAAGGGCAACGTCGTCGCCTTCCTGACCGAGATCGAGCAATTGCAGGTCGATCCGGACCTTGCCGCCAAGATCGTGATCGATGAGCGCTCCGGCATCATCGTGATGGGCCGCGATGTCCGCGTCGCCACCGTGGCAGTCGCGCAAGGCAATCTCACGGTATCGATCTCCGAGACCCCGCAAGTGAGCCAGCCCAATCCGCTGTCGCTGGGACGAACGGTCGTCACGCCGCGTTCGAATGTACAGGTTACCGAAGATGGCAAGAAATTCGCTGTCGTGAAGGACGGCGTGTCGCTGCAGCAACTCGTCGATGGATTGAACGGGCTCGGGATCGGCCCGCGTGACCTGATCAGCATCCTGCAGGCGATCAAGGCCGCCGGCGCGATCCAGGCCGACATCGAGGTGATGTGATGCAGAGCGGATTCGTCGACGCCGTCACCAATCCCTATCGCGCACCGCGCAACAACGGTCGCAACGATCCGCAACTGGCGGAAGCGTTGACGAAGGTGTCGCCGGAGCTGCAGGCGAAGGCCCGCGCGAAGGCGCAGGATTTCGAGGCGCTGTTCCTCAATTCGATGTTTTCGCAGATGACCAGCGGCATCAAGGGCGAAGGTCCATTTGGCGATACACCCGGCACCGGTATGTGGCGCTCGATGCTGACGGAAGAATATTCGAAATCGTTCGCGAAATCCGGCGGCGTCGGCATTTCCAACGAAGTGTTCCGCACGCTGATCCTGCAGCAGGCAGGCGGCGCCAGCTAATCTCGAGGGGATCAGGACAAGATGAACCAGCGTCTTCAATCACGGCCGGCGCCAGCGCAAGCCGTCAAGCCGTCAGCTTCGACACCTGCCGAAATCCGCAAACTCGCGGAAGAGCTGATGGACGTGATGAGCGCACTGCTCGGCATCACCGAGCGCGAGACCGAGCTGGTTCGTGCCGGCAAGATACGCGAGGCGATGATGCTGGAAGCGCAGAAATCGGAATTGTCGCGCCGCTACATGGTTGCGGTCGAGAGGGTGAAGGCCGCGCAGAAGCAGCTGACACAGGCGGCACCCGATCTGTTGAACACGCTGCGCCGCCATCACGACACCTTCCGCGCGATGCTGCAGGTCAACCTCACCGTCCTTGCCACCGCGCATGCGGTCTCCGAGGGCATCGTGCGCGGCGTCAACAGCGAGATGCAGCGCCGCAATATGCCGAATACCTATACTGCCGCCGGCCGGCGCGCCGCGCCGGGACCGCGTCAGATCACGCCGCTCGCGGTCAGCCGGTCGCTCTAACGAAAGCGAAGTGGGCGCCGGTTCGCGTGAAGAAAAACGCGTCCAGGCAAGAACAGGCGATTTCGCTAAAATTGTCGTGCTGCTGTAAGCGGAGCGTTCAGCGCGTTCCCTAACAACCTATTGAGAGGTGCCGCCTATAGTTGCGGTTTAAGGAGGGTTGGGATTTGACTCGAAGCATTAGCTAGTGCGCAGGCACTAGGAGGCTGTAATGAGTACAGATTTCAGCATCAAGCCGGTCGGGGTACCGGTTGCAGCGCCGATCACCGCTCCCGTCAGCGAGGCGGCGCAGAATGCTGTCCCAACTGATCTGCCGCCGAGCCGGAGCGTCACCGCTGCCGACGCGGGCACGCGTGCCAGCATCAATTCCAACGTCGTCAACGCTTCAGTTTCCAATCAAGTCATTATCGATCGCGACGCCGCTTCCGTCGTCTATCAGGTCGTCGACAACCGCACGAGCCAGGTGGTGAGGCAGTTTCCCGAAGAAGCGGTGCTGCGCCGCCGCGCCTATTTCCGCACGCTCGATCTGACCAAGGAAGCGCCGACGCGTCTCGGCGCCACCGACCGCAGGGCCTGATCTCAACCCTGACGCTGGGCGTAGGCTTGGTCGAGATAGGTCGCCCCGGTCGCGGCATCGGTGACCACATTCTTGATCAGCGCCGTGCCGATCGCGGTCAGCGTAAACTTGGTATCGCCGATCCGGAACGCCTGATCCTTGATCAGGACCTCCTGATACTTGCTGGTACCCTCGCTCTCGTAGTGCACCTTGGCGCGGAAGCCCGTGACGTTCGTGACCTGGATCTTGAACGACTTGTTGTTGGCGTATTTGCCGGTCCAGTTGCCCTCGTAGAGTTCGGGATCAACAGGCACGTATGGCGTCTTGGAGGGAACGTTCAGCCCGACGGCCTTGTAGTTGGCCGCCAGGATGCTCATCATATCGGCCATTCCAGCCGCTCCACCCTGCCTAGCCGCGGCCAGCGAGGCCGGCGGCGATGTTGCAGTTGATGTCGATCAGCGACTTCAGCTTCGCCGGATCCGGGTTGATCTGCATCTCGACAGTCTGCTTCATCACGAACACACCGATATTGGTGATGTTCTGGCGCACTTCGAGCGGCTGAGGATTGTCATTGGCCTGAGCTGCGCTCATGAAGATCGACCACAGGCGGCGATTGAACAGCAGGGCGTTCTGCATCGCCTTGTCGGGCCCATTCCAGTTCGTCTGGACTTCCTGAAGCTGTCGTGCAGCCTTTAACAGCGCCTGCGCTTCGATTTCACGGGGCGACGCCGTGGTGGTTGACGTACGTGCGTAGGCCTGAGCTGCATTCGACATTCACGAACCTCGGTGGGGAGCGGTCTGCAGGACCGCGGGACCTCGAAAATTGCCCAACTTTCATACAGACCGTGCCTTTAAATATGGTTAGCAGCGGTTACCAAATGTGTCTGTTTTCCGGCGAAAGCCCGGCCGCCACGGCTTAACCAAAAACGAAGGCGGCGGGGTTTCCCCCGCCGCCTTGCGCCATTGTTGATTTGGTGAGGCTGCGCTCAGCGGAGCAGCTGGAGCACGCTCTGATTGCTCTGGTTGGCGAGCGCCAGCGCGGACACCGCGATCGACTGGCGGGTCGATAGCGCCTGGCTGTTGGCCGCTTCCTCGTTGGTGTCGGCCAGCGTCAGGTTCGACGAGCCGGTCTGCAGCACGTTGATCAGGTTCTTGGAGAAGTCCTGACGGATCTGCACGATCGACAGGTTCGAACCGAACGCCGACGCCTGGGCGCGCAGCGTGCTGCTGGCGTTATTGAGGCCGCTCACCACTTTCTGCACGGAATCGTTGTCCTTGAAGTCACCGGTCGCCAGCGCCGCAAGGCCAAGGCCCGCTGAGTTGAAGTTGACGCCGGAGATCGACAGCGTCGACTTGCCGGTTTCGTTGAAGGTCAGCCGCAGCGTGTCACCGGTGAGCAGGTTGACGCCGTTGAACGAAGCATCCTGGGCCGTGGTCGTGATCTGGTTCAGGATGTTATTGTACTGGGTGACCAGCGCGTCGCGGGCGGCGCTGGCGTTCGGATCGACCACCGGATCGCTCGGGGTCTTGCCGAAGAACAACTGGCCCGAAAGTGCCGCGGTGCCGCTGATCAAGCCGATCGTGGCGGAAGCCGCGTCGTTCGAGGTGGTGATCGTCAGCGTGCCATCCTGCGCCAGCGTGGCCTGGAGATTGTTCGACGACAGCGCCGCGTTGAGGTCGTTCAGCGAGGTGACGTGGCCCGGGCCGGTACCGCCGAAGGTGATGCTGGTCGCGATGCCGCCGCCGGTGGAGGCGATCGACAGCGTCTGACCGTTCAGCGGAGACGGACCGGTGCCGCGAGCCTGGCTGACGCCGGTGCCGAGGCCGAGTGCGGCGAGCGCATCGGCGTTCGAGCTCGTGATCGTCAGGTCGCTGGCAGCGCCGGTGTGCAGCACGATGTGACCGCCGGTGACGGTCGACGGTGTGGAGCCGGTGCCGGTGTTGCCGGACAACGTGTCGATCTTGCTCAGCAAGGTCGTGATGTTGTCGGTGACGTTGATGTGGTTGTCGTCGGCGGCACCCGTGGCCACGAAGGTCAGGAGCTGACCGTTGACCGTGATGGTGTCGCCGGCCGAGAAGGCGTCCGTCAACGCATCGCTGGTCGCGGTCGAAGCGCCTGAAAGCAGAGTCGCGCCGGTGATCGCTGGCGTGGCAATGGGCGTGCGGGTCACGCTCGTGACGCTGCTCAGGCCGAGCTTGCTCAACGTGCCGGCTAGAGAGCCTGCGAGGCTGAGGTCGTTGGTGGTGCCGGTATCGATATTGATCTCGCCGTCGGCATCGATCGTCGCGGTGACGCCGGGCGCGGCCTGATTGATCGCACTCAGGATGCTTCCGATCGTCCCGTCGGTGAGGCCGATCGAGTAGTTGTTGGCCGCCATCGACCCGGTCACGCCGGTGCCGGCGTGGAACTGGATCGTCTTGCCGTTGATCTGCAGGTAGTCTGACGTGGTGAGAGCGGAGCTCAGGGCATCGGAACCCGAGGACGGCGCGGCTCCGATCAACGTCGTTGCATTGGCCGTCGCTGCAACGATCGCGCCGCCATTGCGGTTGGTGGTGGAGATGCCGAGCGCGGTCGCCGCCGCACCGGCGGTGATGGTGACGTCGGTCGCCGTGCCGGTCGCAATCGTGATATTGCCGTTCACGTCGACGCCGGCGGTCACGCCCGTGCCGGCCGCCCTCTCGATCGCGTCCAGAATGTCGCCGAACGTCGAGGTGGTGGCGGTGTTGAGGCCGATCGTGGTGTTGTTGCCGGTCGTCGTGGTCGACGTGTCGGTGGCGCTGAAGGTGATGGTGTTATTGTTGATCGTCAGCGTCTGACCGGAGAGCGCAGCCAGCGTGGTGGAATTGAGGTGGGTGGTAGCACCGGAATCGAGCGAGGTGGCCGGAGAGACCGGCGCTGGCGTTCCTGCATTGTCCAGCAGCGCAGCCGTGCCGGTGGAGGTGTTGCTGGTATAGGCGTTCTGGTGAGACGCGCCGATCGCGGTGCCCTGAGCGGTCGAAGCGGTGTAGGTGACCGTCTGGTTGTTGACTTGATTGGTGCCGGTGAACGACGCGTCGATCGCCGCGCCGGTGCCGAGCAGATTCGAGGCGGTGGCGCCGTTGATCTTGACGCTCACGCTGGACTTGGCGGAGTAGCCGACCGTCGACTGCAGAGCCTGGGTCGCGACCGACTTGGCGCTATCGACCAGCTTCTGCAGCGAGGTGATACCGGTGTTGGCCGCCTGCAGCACCTGCACGCCGTTGCCGATGCCATCGAGCAGGTTGTTGATGTCGCTCGCGCGGTTGTCGAGCGCGGCGGCGGTGAAGAAGTTGGTCGGGTTATCGAGGGCCGAGTTGACCTTCTTTCCGGTGGAAAGACGGCTTTGGGTGGTGGCGAGCAGATCTGCGGTCGACTGCAGCGAGAGGAGGTTCTGGCGAACCGATGCCGAAAGCACAATGCCGGACATTTTTCATACCTTTCTGGTGTGAAACAGGAACACGTCGCTTCCAATCGTTTTTGATCGGATGACCGGCGCACCTTGGAACCAAGTCTCTAAGAAAAAATGAATCCTCTTGGTCGCATTTCACGCCGGCCTAACAGCGCAAAACTGCTACGAGGCGGCGCAGATGCTCCGGAATACTACTGAGTCGGCTGTTCCTTCGGACGGGACGGCACCCCGAGCAGCGCCGGCGTTTACCAACCGTTAACCACGATCGGAAAGGATTGCGGCGCGATCGGCCGGCATCGGTCTTAACGGCGGATGCGAGCCAGACATGATTCGATTTCGTCGCAACGACGCATCGCGCGGGAATGGCGGCAAAGGAGAACGGGAATGGCATTGAAGGTCGAACTGAAGCCGAACGAGCGGATCATCATCGGCTCCTGTGTGGTCACCAACACCGATCAACGCGCCCGCCTCCTGATCGACGGCGACAAGATTCCGATCCTGCGCGAGAAGGACATCCTGACGCCGGAGACGGCCGACACCCCGGCCAAGCTGGTCTATCTCGCGGTGCAGCTTATGTATCTCTCGCCGGATCCGATGGCGCACCATCCGACCTATTTCAGCCTGGTGCGCGACATCATCACGGCCATGCCCAGCGGCTGGCCGTTCATCGAAGGCATCAACAACCATATCCTCAACGGCGACCTCTATCACGCGCTGAAGGAATCGAAGAAGCTGATCGCCCACGAAGAGGCGGTGCTGCAAAGCGCAAGGAAGCTTGATGCCCCCGCGCAGGAGGACGAGCGCAAGTCGGCGTAAGTCAATCGCGCGATCAAGAAAAAAGGCCTCCGCAAGGGAGGCCTTTTTTGTTCGATCTCGCGTGATCAGGTCGCCGACGGGGCTGCCGGGTGAAAGACGAGCGCAAAACCATCCATGCAGTAGCGCAGACCGGTCGGCTTCGGACCGTCGTCGAAGACGTGGCCGAGATGGCCGCCGCAGCGCCGGCAATGCACCTCCGTGCGCACCATGCCGAAGGTGCGGTCTTCGGTGGTGCCGACGGCGTTTTCGAGCGGCTGATAGAAGCTCGGCCAGCCGGTACCGCTTTCGAACTTGGTGTCGGAGGAGAACAGCGGCAGGTCACAGCCGGCGCAGGCGAAGATGCCCTTGCGGTGTTCCTTCAACAGCGGACTGGACCAGGGCCGCTCCGTGCCCTGCTTGCGCAGGATTTCATATTGCTGCGGCGTGAGCTGCGCGCGCCACTCGGCGTCGGTCTTCTCGATCTCGAATTTCCCGGCGGCCTGCGCCGGTGAGCCGCGCAGCCAGCGGAAGGCAGTCAGGCCAAACAGGCCGGCGACGGAAGCGAGCAGGAAACGGCGGTCAATCATGATGGTCTCCGTAGAGGCGGATGACGATTGTTCGCTGTCAGATACGGCGCACGCGTCTGTGACGTTACACCGGTCCGTTCTCGATCTGCTCACTTTTTTGCGAGCTTGAGCCATACGGCTGCTGCGATGCGGGCAGACGGCGCGACGGCCGCGGCAGGGTGCCGGCCTGGCGATTGGCCTCGGCGAGGCGTGCATTGCGGATGCGCTCTCTGGCGCGCAGACGTTCCCGGTAACGCGCCAATACGTTGGCGGTGGCGGAGGCGCCCCGCCCCCAAAGGTTGATCAGATGCGCGGCGACGCGGCCGGTCGTCCCGCCCGCCCAGACCAGTTCGAACGGCGAAAACAGCCGCCAGCGGTCGTCGCCCCGCAGGATGCTGCGCGCGATCAATACCCCCGCCATCGCCGAAGTATTCATGCCTTGCCGGCCAATGCCGCTTGCGACCCAGAGGCCTTTGCGCAACTCGCCGATCTGCGGCATGCCATGCACGGTGACACCAACGGCGCCGCTGAAGACATCGTCGATTCCGACCTTGCCCAGTTGCGGAAAGATGGTCGCGATGCGGCGCTGGATGGCGGGCGCGAAACGCTGCGGCTTCGCATTCCACGTCGTCTCCGGACTTGCCCACATCAGCCGGTCGCCACCGACGACGCGGAAATGATCGATGCCGTCGCTGTCGGCAACCGAGCCGTGAAAGCCGAGTGCCTCCGCGAGCCGCTCGCCAAGCGGCTCAGTCACCGCCGCGTAGCGCCAGACCGGCAACAAGGTGTCCGACAGGCGCTTGAGCGGCGCTCCGAGATGTACGTTGCCGGCGAGCACGATATGCGAGGCGCGCAAACGCGCCGACGGCGTGACGATGCGCTTGCGGATGCCGGAGAAGTCGATGCTGACCACCGGCGTATCCTCGAAGATACGCGCCCCTGCCTGCCGCGCCAGCTCCGCCAGGCCGTGCACATATTTGCGGCCGTCGAGCTGGAATGCCCTGGGATAGTAGATGCCATGGAAATAGCGCTTGGTCCTGATGGTGCTGCGCACACGGTCGACCTGCCACCCCTCGACTTCGGTCTCGAAATCCTCGGTGAGCGTCTGCAGCCGGCTGATCAAGGTCTCGCCGACATCGACGGTGGAAACCTGCAGCGCGCCCTCGCTCAATGCGATGCCCGGGATCAGTTCCTCGGTCGCGGTCGCGCGAACATAATCGGCGCCCGCCTTCGACAGCGCCCAGAGTTCGCGGGCGTCTTCCAGCCCGACGCGTTCGATCAGGTCGGACACAGGAAGATCGAATCCCGGCAACACTGTGCCGAGTTGGTTGCCGGAGGCGTTCCAGCCGACCTGGCGGCCCTCGAGCACCGCGACGCTGGCGCCAAGGCGCGCCGCCTCCCGCGCCACCGTCAACCCGGCAAGCCCGGCCCCGACCACGCAGATATCGACGTCCAGGTCAACCGAGAGGCGCGAGGGGAACGGCACCGCATCATCGGGATCGTCGGTCGCACTTGTGGAAGTCTCGCTCATGTCGTTTTCTTACGGACCGCAGCACGGCTTGTCACCTTGTCGCGGGCATGAGCATGTAGATTAATCCAGAACACGTCGAATTGAGATTGCGCCATGCGCCGTTTGATGCTGTTGCGTCACGCCAAGACCGAAACCGAATCGCCCTCGGGCCAGGACCACGACCGCCGGCTCGATGACCGCGGCCACCGTGATGCCACCGAAATCGGCGGCTGGATCGGCCGGCATCCGCCGTTCCCCGACCGCGTGCTGGTTTCGCCTGCGGTCCGGGCCTATCAGACCTGGGAAATCGCCTGGGAGGCGATGAAAGGGCTGGTGCCGGAGCCGGAGGTCGAATTCCTGCCGGAACTCTACGGCGCCGATCCGACTGAGCTGTTGCACACGATTCGGATGGCTTCGGTCAGCGACCCCAAGCACCTGATGCTGGTCGGCCACAATCCCGGCATGCATGAGCTTGCCCTCACCCTCATTGGCAGCGGTGATGCGGCCGCCAAGAAAGCGCTCGATCACAACCTGCCGACCTCGGGCCTTGCGATCTTCGACTTCCCGACAGAGGAGTGGACCGACGTGGCGTTCCGCCGCGGCAAGCTCGTGCTATTTGTCAGCCCGAAATTATTGAAGCAGACTTCGGACGACTGAAGCGTTTTCGGGCGAAGTGGATACCGGTTTGCATGGCAATCAAGCTTGCGCAGATTGCGTAGACTTATCTGCGCAGAAAACGCGTCAAAACAAGAATTGAGGCAGCGGGAATCGCCGCTTGCCGTGTCAATATTGAGCGGACAGGAGGCTGGGATGTTCAAGTCCATTCTGGTGCCGATCGATCTGGCCGACACCGAGCTGGCGAAGCCTGCGATCGCGACGGCGGCGACGCTGGCGGAAAGCTGGAAGGGCACCGTGCGGCTACTGAACGTGCTGCCGATGACGCCGGTGATGCTCGCCGAATATGTGCCGGCCGATTTCGATACGCAGCAGCGGCAGACCTCCGAGGAAGCGCTCGCGATCGTGGCGAGAGAGAGCGGCATCGAGCCGTCGCGCATTTCCAGCGTGGTGCGTCAGGGCGGCATCTATCACGAGATCCTGGAGGAAGCGGCGGCAATGCACGCCGACCTGATCGTGATGACCTCGCACCGGCCGGCGATGCGCACCTATTTCCTCGGCTCCAATGCCGGCCATGTGGTGCGCTACGCCAAGTGCTCGGTGCTGGTGGTGCGGCACTAGAGCGTGATGACTTTTCTTCGAATGGTCATCCCGCTCTAGCTCTCTGTTTGAGCATGATCTTTTCGGAAAACCGGTCTCCACTTTCCGGATCATGCTCTAGAACGTCTTCGAGCGAAGTTTTCCCATCGCGGGATTGAGCGCACCGCCGACGGCAGCCTCGATCTGGCAGCGCGAGATCCCGATGTCGCGCAGCGCGCGGTCATCCAGTCCACGAAGTGTTTTGATGGCGGCGCGGCGCTCCAGATAGGTGAGCAGCGCGTCCGCAGCCGCTCCGATCCGGCGAACCACTCCGCCTAGTGAGCCCGGCTGCGCGGACCGTCCTGCAGCTGAGGATAGCATCGACATCGTCTTCACTCCGGTTGTCTCCCACGCGGCAAAGCGGTGCCGTGAGCGCAAATGCCGAGCACAGCGCCGTCATTGACCTCGGATTGCTTGCGCATCCTCAGTACAATCCCAGGGTTGATGCCTTCTACATGATCCGGTATTTATCTCGGTTCAAGAGAAACATTGCTCTCGGTACAATTATGTCGAAGTTCGAATATTTGCGGCTTGCCGACGTCATCGCTGCCGAGATCGCCGGCGGCGCGCTGAAACCCGGCGACCGCCTGCCGCCACAACGCAGCTTCGCCTATGAGCGCAAGATCGCGGTATCGACCGCAAGCCGCGTCTACACCGAACTGTTGCGGCGCGGCCTCGTGGTCGGCGAAGTCGGCCGCGGCACCTTCATTTCCGGCAACGCGCAGCGCGGTATCGCGCCGTCATCCGAGGCGCATGGTGCGCGCATCGATATGGAATTCAATTATCCGCTGCTGCCGCAACAGACGGCGATGATCGCGAAAAGCCTGCAAGGGCTGGAGCGGCCGGATGCGCTCGAAGCCGCATTGCGGCAACCGACCACTGCGGGCACGCCAGCCGCGCGCCAGGTCTCGGCGGCGTTCCTTGCCCGCAAGGACTGGTCTCCCGCCGCCGAGCAGATCGTGTTCACCGCCAACGGCAGGCAATGCATCGCGGCGGCGCTCGCGGCGCTGGTGCCGCCGGGCGGGCGCTGCGGCGTCGAGGCGCTGACTTATCCCTTCATCAAGGGCATTGCGGGACGGCTCGGCGTGACGCTGGTGCCGCTCGCGATGGACGAGCACGGCGTGCGGCCCGACGCTGTGCAGAAAGCGCACCGCGAGGCGCACCTGTCGGCGCTCTACCTGCAGCCAACGATCCAGAACCCGTTGGGCATCACGATGCCGACCGCGCGGCGCGCCGATCTGCTGCGCGTGGTCGAGAAGCTCGACCTCACCATCATCGAGGACACGGTCTACGGTTTTCTCGACGACGAGGCGCCTTTGGCTGCGCTGTCGCCCGACCGCTGCATCGTGCTCGACAGCCTCTCGAAGAAGGTCGCGCCGGGGCTTGCGCTCGGCTTCATCGTTCCCCCGCTGCGGCTGCGCGAGATCATCATGGCGTCCGTCCGCTCCGGCGGATGGACGGCGTCAGGCTATGCCTTTGCGGCCGGGCAGCGGCTGATGGGCGACGGCACCGTGTCCGAACTCACGCGGCTGAAGCGGATCGATGCGGCGCGCCGCCAGCAGATGGCCGCGAAATTGCTCACCGGCTTCGACATCCAGGCCAATGCCAAGGCCTATCATCTCTGGCTGACACTGCCGCCGCATTGGCGCTCGCAGACCTTCGTGGCGGCGGCCGCCCGTCGCGACATCGCATTGACGCCGTCGACGACCTTTGCGGTCGCCCCGGGACACGCTCCCAACGCGGTCCGCCTGGCGCTGGGCGCGCCGACGCTGGAGCAGCTCGAGACCGGACTGCGCGCGCTGTCGGGCATCCTGATCGCAAAGGAAGAGGATTTTGATGCGACCGAGTAGAGCCGTGACCTCTTACGCGACCGGCCATTCCGCGATGAATCCCTTGGCCCTGTATGGCTCGATCTTGTCCCACTCGCGCAGCACGCGGCGGCGAAATTCCGGATCGGTGTGCCACTGCGAACGCGGCGTGGCAAAACTGTCGACCGTCATCAGCATCTTCTCCACCTCCGGCCAATGCCGCTGCAGCGTCATCGGATAGCGCCGCGCGGTCCAGGTGTTACCTAGGCAGATGACGCTGCGGATATTTTCCAATCCCAGTGCCGCATCGATGACGGGAAGAGAAAGGATCACGTTCTCGCCGGTATTCATCGCGCAATGCTCTTCGAGAATGATTTCGGGCGGGATGCCGCGTGCGACCATCGCGGCCTTGATGATCTCGCATTCGGAAAGAGGAGATCCCGGCGTCACACCGCCACTGACGATCGACCAGCGGAAGAAACCCTCACGCCAGAGCCGACAGGCCTCATCGACCCGCACATCGACATCTTCGCGTGTGCCGAATACGAACAGGAGATCGGCTGGTTTGAGGGGCGTGCGGATCAGATGCCTCGCGTTGATCGCCGCAATCTCCGCCTCGCTCGGAATGCGTGCGCTGCGGTCCTCCATAGCTTCCCTCGCCCCATCGACAAGAGAGGACGATGCCGCGAACGGATGATTCCGCGAAGTCACTTTTCATTGCGCTCGGTTGCGCTGCGATCATCTCGCGTACGCAAACGCTACGGCAGCAACTTGTCCGGCAGGTGATCGAAGCTGTAGCTGCACGGCCGGTTGCGCACGACGAAGCCGCCGATCTGCCAGGCGAACAGAAGGGCGAATCCGACCAGGAACAGCGCGCCAGTGAATTCGCCGGTGAACAATGCGCGAAGCAACAGCCCGATCATCGCGATCGCCAGCACCACCAACACTGCCAGCGCAGCCGCGTAAGTCGCAGGCCCAAGCCCGCCTGCAAGTCCGGCCTTGCTGCCGGCCGACTTCATGCGTCGGTGCAATTCCTCGATGAAGGCGCGATAGCCGTGATCCTGCGGCGCCATCAGGGTTGCGGTCTGCCAGGTGGTCGAGAGGATGGCAAGACGTCCGCCATTGGCATTCTTGATATCGGCTCGGAACCGGCGCGATTGCATCGACACCGGACGGTACGAGAGGCGGACCGCCGCGATCTCGCGATAAGGCCAGACGCCCGAACGACCGGCGATGCGCCATGACAGTCCGGCATCGGTCAATTCGAACTGATGCGCCGATCCGATCAATGATGCCTTGTAGGCATAGTGCGTCGATGCGCCCTCGCCGCTCTGCGCACTATCGCTGGCTGATGACGTCGACAATTCCACAACCCGCAGCAATCGGCTGACAGCGCCGCTTGCGCGGCGCGTCGGCTTCATCCTACAAGCGGATCATGGCCGAGACGACCTCTTTTCCACGCCACCTGATCCTTGGCGGCGCCATGATCTCCGGCGTGCTGCTGGCACTCGCGGTGCATATGCTGGGCACGCGCTACGGCCTCGACCTTGGCGGGCTGTGGCGCTCCGACACGCACGA
This sequence comes from Bradyrhizobium sp. BRP22, assembly GCF_020194175.1. Taxonomy (GTDB): domain Bacteria; phylum Pseudomonadota; class Alphaproteobacteria; order Rhizobiales; family Xanthobacteraceae; genus Bradyrhizobium. The sequence goes on from NZ_JADYVX010000047.1 coordinate 25,220, forward strand.
ATCGATGCCGGCGGGCGCGGCGATCGCCTGGTGGCTGATCGCGACGGTGGCGTTCTGTGGCGGCTATTTCACCGCGAATCTGATGCACAGCGCGGTCGCGGGCGAGATTCCGCCGCGGATGCGGCAATTCCTGATCGCGGTCGGCGTCCTGATTCTCGCCGGTGCCGGCCAGGTGGCTTCCGCACCGAGTTCGATCTCGACCATCTCGATCGTCGAGGCAGGCCTCGCCGCCCTCTGCCTCGGCGCAGCGATGGCGTTTTGCGGCGCGCATTTCGCGCTGCGCAAGAACTAGGCGCTCAGGCGCCGCGGCGACCGCTCCGCCAGAATCTTCTCTACCTCGGCCGCGGGACGCGGCGCGCTGAACAGATAGCTCTGTGCCTGCGTGCATCCCTCGCAACCAGCCCGCGTAATTCCGGCGGTCACGCTGCGCCCGGGCCGCGCGGCGAGGCGCCGAGCATGATCGCGACAGCGGCCGCAACCAGCAGGCCGGCGGAGATGAGCAGCGACACATCCAGGCCGGCGATGAAGACCGAGGAGCGACCGACCAGCGAGCCGAACAGCGCGACACCCAATACGCTGCCGGTCTGGCGGGTCGCATTCAGCACGCCGGCTGCAATCCCCGAACGCGATTTCTCGACGCTGCCGAGCAGCGTCGACGTCAGCGGCGGGACCAGCAGGCCGAGCCCGCTGCTCATCGCAATCAGTTGCGCGCCGATCGCCCAATAGGCGGTATCAGTGCCCAAGCCGAGCAGTGCCAAGCATCCGGCCGCCGACAGCAGCGCACCGCCGCCGATCGTCGCGGGCGCACCGATGCGCTCGCTGATGCGCGGCGCGATCAGATTGACGGGCAGCACCGCGCCCATCATCGGCACGAAGGCAAGCCCGGTCTGAAATGCCGAGAGGCCGTTGATCTCCTGGAAATACAGGCTCAGCACGAAGATCAGTCCGTAATAGGCGACGTTGACGAGGAGACCGACGAGGGACGTCGCCGAGAACATGCGCTGCCTGAACAGCGACAGCGGCAGCATCGGTTGCCGCGCCCGGGCTTCGCGCCAGACGAACAGGGCGCTCAGCACCGCGCATGCGGCAAAACCTGAGACCACGAACGGGTCGTGCCAGCCCCGCGCGCCGCCCTCGATGAGGGCGCCGGCGAGCGTGCCGAGGGCTGCGATCGCTGCGATCTGGCCAGGCAGGTCGATCTCGCGCGAAAGTGAGCGCGTGGTCTCATCGGCGTAGCGCAAGGTCAGCCAGAGGCCGGCAAGCCCGATCGGCAGGTTGACGAGGAAGATCGCGCGCCAGCCGGTAAGCGCAATCAATGCGCCGCCGACGAAAGGTCCAGCCGTCAGCGCCACGCTGGCGCCGGCCGCCCAGACCGCGACGGCGCGGCCGCGCGCCTTCTCATCCGGATAGGCATGGCTGAGCAGCGCCAGCGAATTCGGCACCAGGATCGCAGCCGCCAGTCCCTGGAAGCAGCGCGCCGCGATCAGGATCGGCGCGCTCGGCGCCAGCGCACAGGCAAGCGACGCCGCGGTGAACAACGCAAAGCCGCTCATGAAGACCCGTTTGGCACCGATCCGGTCGCCAAGCGCACCGGCCGTCAGGATGAAGGCGGCAAAGGCGATGGTGTAGGCGCTCACCACCCATTGCAGGTCGGACACGCCGCCGCCAAGCGTCGTGCCGATCGCATGCAGCGCGGTGTTGACGATGGTGACGTCGAGTTGCACCACACCGTAGCCGAGGCTCATCGCGGCAAGCGTAAGCGAGGCGGCGAGCCTTGAAGGCACCGGTTTTTCGGCCGGACGGGACGGCGCGTCCGCATGCTGCCAGGTCTTGAGCGGCAGGTCCTGCATGGATCACCTCGACGGAGAGCCAGCACCAGACATAACCCGTCATTTCGCGAATACGCTTCGCTAGTGATCGAATAATGATCGGAGATAGATCGACCGGCACGAAAACGCCGCACCGGAGCCCCGGCGCGGCGTTTTGCCTCAATATCCGAAACGACGAGAGCGTGATCCGGACATCCGGAACCACGCGGCCGAGAGCTGTGATCGCGATCCGATTTCAACGGGCGCGGTCGTGACCTAGCTCGCGGCCTTGAGGTTGACCTTGCCTTCCGCAAGCGAGGTCAGCTTCTTGTCGGTCATTTTTTCCTCATCCAGCGTCTTCTGCAGGATGGAAGCGCAGTCATTGCGACCGAGCTGCCGTGCCCAGGCGATCAGGCTGCCATAGCGGACGATCTCATAATGCTCGGCGGCCTGCGCGGCATTGATCAGCGCTGCGTCGAGCACCTTCTTGTCGGCCACCTCTCCGGCCACTTCGTCGGCTTCCTCGATGATGCCGTCGATTGCCGGGCAATCGACTGCTTTCACCTGGGCGCCGTGCATCTGGAATACCTGTTCCAGCCTCTGCACATGCGTCCTGGTCTCATCCAGATGTGTGAGGAAGCCCTGCTTCAATTTCGCGTCGGTGGCTTTTTCGGCCATTTTCGGCAACGCCTTCACAAGTTGTTGCTCGGCGTAATAGATGTCCTGCAATTGATGCACGAACAAATCGTTCATGCTCTTGATGTCTTTGCTGAAGAGTCCCATTGCGCGTATCCCTCTGTTCTGGGAACATGATGCGCGACCACCTCCTCGCCCCCGCAACGCCATGTCCTGCTTGCTGATACCTGCGCTAACCGGCCGAATGCGCGGACGTTCCAGCAAAACCGCAAGAACCGGCCACGGAACGGCGGAACGCTGCGACGAATTGAACCGACGGGACCGCCGGCAACGACTCACATTTTTCAACGCCCGGACATATGTAAGGCGTATGACACAAACCGCGAACGAAGGTACAAGCGTGGCTTGTCAAGGGCTGCACAAGCTTACCGTTTTGCCTTATGGATGGTTCGGCACGGTGCGTTTGACCGTCACCCGTTACCCCATGTGACCCACGCAACGGGCCCTTCTTACGAATGCCGCCCCGCCGGGAGGATGAATGCATCGGCTGCTGACCGCGCTTGGGCGTGGCTTCAAGGAAAAGATCGGCTGGAAACGGCTCGGGATCGCCGCGAGCCTTATCATCATCGTCTTGGCGGTGACCCATCTGGTCCGGACCTTGAAGGGTGTCGATACCGCCCTCGTCCTGACGGCACTAACTGAAATTGCGCCGCATCGCATCGCGCTCGCCGCGCTCTGCGTGGTCGGCGCCTTCTGCACGTTAACCTTTTACGATTTCTTCGCGCTTCGGACCATCGGCAAGACCCATATCCCGTACCGCATCGCAGCGCTGTCGAGCTTCACGAGCTACACCATCGGCCACAATATCGGCGCCACCGTCTTCACCGGCGGCGCGATCCGCTTTCGCATCTATTCGGACTACGGCCTGACCGCCATCGACGTCGCCAAGATCTGCTTCCTCTCCGGCCTGACGTTCTGGCTCGGCAACCTCTTCGTGCTCGGGATCGGCATGGTCTGGCATCCCGGGGCGGCGTCCTCGATGGACCTGTTGCCGGAGGCCATGAACCGGCTGATCGGATTTGGCTGTCTTGCCGGCATCGCCACCTATCTGGTCTGGCTGGTGACCGGCACCGGCCGCCGCGAGCTCGGCCAGAACGGCTGGAAAGTGATCTTGCCGTCGGCGAAGCTGACGCTGGTGCAGATTCTGATCGGCGTGGTCGATCTCGGCTTCTGCGCGCTGGCGATGTATCTGTTGATGCCGACCGAGCCCTATATCGATTTCGTCTCGCTGGCCGTGGTGTTCATCCTGGCGACCCTGCTCGGCTTCGCAAGCCACGCCCCCGGATCGATCGGCGTGTTCGACGCCGCGATGCTGGTGGCGCTGCCGGATTTCTCCAAGGAGCAGTTGCTGGCGACACTGGTCGTGTTCCGCATCCTGTATTTCCTGATCCCCTTCGGCATCTCGATCTCGATCATGGGGATGCGCGAGCTCTGGCTCAGCGTGGTGCAGCCATGGCTCAGCCGCCGCAAGCTCAATGATCCTCCGTTCAGGGCCGAGACTGCGGAAGCCACCGTGCGGCAATCGGTCGAGAGCCGGCCACGGATCAAGCATCTCAAGCGGTAACAGCGACGTTATCCGGACGCGTTAATCTTTCTGGCCAATTGGGCGCAGCTCTCTTATTTCTGCCCCACCGATGCCGTCAAACGCGCCATGGTCAAAATTCCGTTCCGTCCGATCGTTTCCGCCGCGCTGCTGGCGGTCGCGCTGCTGAGCCAGTCGGCCGAAGCGCAGACCGCCGGCGAACAGCCGCTGCAGATTTCCTGGGAAGTTCGCAACCGTTTTCGGCTGTTCCGCGAGGAACGCGACTTCCTGCTGCAGACCGATGCCGGCAGCGGCCGCAGCGTGCTCGCGGCCGAACAGGCGCTGGAATTGCAGAGCGACGGCCGTGGTTGGGCGCGCAACACCGTCAATCGGCTCTGCATCGATCTCGCCGGCCGCGTCAACGAGCCCTGCACCCGCGACAACGTCAAGGAGAGCTATCTGACGCCGATCGACCACCCGATCACGGTGCGACTGGCCGGGCCGATTCCGGTCGGCGCCACCTGCGCCTGGTCGTTCGATGATGGCGATGGGCCCCAGACCTCCGCCTTCGACTGCGCCGAGCCGGTGAACCTTCGCGTCCGCTACGGCCGCACCACGGTTGCGACCGTCGACGTCTCCGCGGGCTCGGATCCGACCCAGCGCGTCTCCACCGAAATCGCCGTACGCGACATCTTCATCGCCGGGCTCGGCGACAGCGTCGCCTCCGGCGAGGGCAATCCGGACCGGCCGATTGCACTGGCGGAAGAAGGCTTCTGCTTCCGCTCCTATCTCGGCACCGCCGGCGCGCAATATTACCGGCCGAGCCGCGCCGGCTACAAAGGCGGGCGCGCCTGCGAAGCGCCGGACTTCCTCTCGGTATGGCAGAAGCACAGCGCGCTGTGGTTCAACGCGGCCTGTCATCGCTCGCTCTACAGCTACCAGACGCGCACGGCGCTCGCGCTCGCGGTGCGCTACCCGCACATCGCCGTGACCTACCTGCCGCTCGCCTGCACGGGCGCAACCATCAATGACGGGCTGCTCGGCTCGCAGCAGGCCCGCGAATGCCTGCCGAGCAAATCGGGCAACACCTGCTCGGGCAGCGTCAACGGCCAGCTTGCCGAATTGCGCGATGCGCTTGCGGCCGCCAAGCGCCGCCAGCCGGATCGGCAGCTTGACCTGATCCTGCTCTCGATCGGCGCCAATGACATCTACTTCTCCGGCCTCGTCGCCGATGTGATCGTCGATACCGCAACCGAGCGCGCGCTGTTCCGGCGCGGCGGCGTCATGGCCTCCGTCGACGATTCCCGCGACGCGCTGCGACGCGCGTTGCCGCAATCCTTCGCCAAATTGCGCGAGGCGCTCAAGCCGCTCGTCGGCGGCGACCTCACGCGCGTGATCTATACGGCCTACGCCAATCCGGCGCTTGCGGATGGCGGCGTGCCCTGCCCCGGCGGGCGCGCCGGCTTCGACATCCATCCCTCGTTCAACGCCGCGCCGCAGCGCCTTGGTCCGGTGGTTGGCTATGTGCAGGACGAGTTTCTTCCGACGCTGAAAGGGCTGGCGCTCTGCCAGTCTGGCGTGCTCTGCCGCAATCCGCGCGCCGATCGGATGACCTTCGTCGACGCGCATCAGAACGCGTTCGCGATGCACGGCTTCTGCGCGCGCGCCGGCACCGACCCGGAATTCGACCGGCAATGCTTCGCGGCCAATGGCGAGAGTTTCGATCCTGATATCGTCACCGCCGCCAGCCAGCCGATGCTGTGCGGGCGCAGCGCCTCGGATTATCGCGCCTACCTGCCGCGCGCCCGCTGGATCCGCGATGCCAATGACAGCTACTTCACCGCGATGACCTATCCGCAGGCGCTGCCGTCCTCGATGCAGCCCTCGGACATCCACGACGCGACCTGGGGCGTCCTGTCGGCGGTCTATGGCGGCGCGGTACATCCGACCGCCGAAGGCCACGCCGCGATGGCTGATGCTGCCGTCCCCGCGGCGGCCGGGGTGCTGCGGCTCGATGTCAGCGTGCCCGAAGTGATCTCCGAACCGGTGCAGCCGATCGGCGGGCGCTAGAGCGTTCGAGCGACGTGGATACCGGTATGCTCTACAGTGGTGAACCGAACCACGGCATTGTCCTCGACCGCGATCGTTAGTCGGCCGGGATGAAGCGGAGGGTGCCTGCTCGACGGGTTGGCCTCCCGGTGTCGTTCGTATGATTGATGCCATCCATGACGGGCACCTCGGAGAAATCGAATGGGCTTACCCCGTCCAGGCAAGCCACATTTACGGCGTACAGGTTCTGGTTCGATCGTCGTTGATGATGCGTGTATATTCCGCAGCAAGAACAGAAGAAGTGCTGCGCCGATCCCGTATGGAAGCGGTAGGTTGTTAGCGCATCCTCGCCCTGCAGAAGCTTGATTCCACCCATCTCCGCCATGACCACGACGGCGCCTCGCATCCGGCAGTAAGAGCAGGTGCAGCGGCGGATCGAATTGAAACCATCGCTGAGCGTCGCCTCGAAACGCACCGCGCCGCAATGGCACTGGCCAGCCCGAACGTTCGTGTCGCTCACCATGTTGCCTGCGTCTCCTGTCAAGATCACTTCTACGCCCGTCTCGGTGCTAGGACGAGAACGTCTCAGCGACGTCAACGGATGGGAATACGAACCTATCTCTGGAACTTGAGCGGGACAATTCAAAAAAATTCGCGCATGACGTGAGAAGAGCTCACGCGAAGGCTCGATGCAGACTTCAACGATGCTGTGTGAACCAGATGGTGTGACCCATCTCTGCAGCAGGAGGTTGAGACGGCTCCGCCGGGTCGGAAGCGGAAGCCGTCCTCAGGCTGGTTCTCCAGGCCCCTAACGCGTAGGCGGCGCGGCGGACGGAACGTTCTTCTTCGTGGCCGCAGGCGGCGGCTTCATCGCGGCGGCCTGTGCCGGCAGATATTTCGCGACAATGCCGGGATCGAGCTGCGCGATCGCCGTGTCGGGCAGGCGATACCAGGTCTCGTCCTTGCCGAACAGCGAGATGCCGATATAGCCGCGCATCGTCAATTCCTTGCCGTCGGGACTGACGCTCATCTTGGCCTTGTAGATGCTGCCGTCGCGCGGATCGAGCACGTTACCTTCCTCGTACTTCAATCCGCTGCGCTTCATGTTGCGGATGAAGGGAATGCCCAGCAGTGGAGCGTTCTTGCGGTCGTCAGTGCATTTCGAGCAGACTTGGGTGACAGGCTCGCCGGGCTTGGGGAACGTCTTCGCCATGATGCCTTCGAAGACGCCGTTATTGTCGACGAACAGCACCCATATCACGGGCTTGCCGTCCTCGACCTTCTGCCACAGGCCTGCCGCCGACGGCTGCTGGGCCTGCACCGGCAGTGCCGCCGCCAGAAGGAACGCCATGATGATCGGCGCCGTCAGTCGAAATCGAAATCGCCAATTCAGCATCGTCGTCACCCGACTAATCTATCAAAGGAATGAACGAAGACTACGGCCATTTCGCGGTAGGTTCCAGTGGTAGCGCAGAACGATGCAAATAGCCGCAGGGCCGCCCTGTGGTCCGGATCAGTGATATTTTAGCTGGGACCCAATCGACCATGCTTTGATGGGAATCAATTGACACCGAGCTTCTTCTGCAGGCTCGAAGATGACGTCGTGTACTGGAACACAAGCCGCTTGTCCGGATAGACATAGCGGTGCGCCTTCTGCGCCATCAGCGCGCCCTCGTGGAAACCGGACAGGATCAGCTTCAGCTTGCCGGGATAGGTGTTGATATCGCCGATCGCGAAAATGCCTGAGACGTTGGTTTCGAAGGCGGCGGTGTCGACCGGCACGAGATTGTTCTCCAGCGCCACGCCCCAGTTCGCGACCGGGCCGAGCTTCATCGTGAGCCCGAAGAACGGCAGCATCGTATCGCACGCGACCCGCGTGATCGCGTTGTCGTTGCCCTTCACCGTTGCCGCCGCAAGCTTGCCACCCTCGCCTTCGAGGCCGGTGACCTGGCCGAGCTTCAGATCCATCTTGCCGTCGGCGACCAGCGCGCGCATCTGCTCGACGCTATGAGGCGCGGCGCGAAATTCATCGCGTCGATGCAGCAGCGTGATGCGTTTGGCGATCGGGTGCAGGTTGAGCGTCCAGTCGAGCGCGGAATCGCCGCCGCCGACGATCAGGATGTTCCGGTCGCGGAACTGCTCCATTTTCCGCACGGCGTAAAATACCGAGCTGCCTTCATAGGCTTCGATGCCCGGCACCGGCGGCCGCTTCGGCTGGAACGATCCGCCGCCGGCAGCGATCACCACCACCTTGCATTCGAACACCTTGCCGGCATCGGTCGTCACGCGGAAGGCGGGATCGCCGATCTTCTCGATCGTCTCCACCATCTCGTTGAGGTGAAAGGTCGCGCTGAACGGCTTGATCTGCTCCAGCAGCGAATCCGTCAGCCCCTGGCCGGTGACGAGCGGAACGCCGGGAATGTCGTAGATCGGCTTCTCCGGATACAGCTCGGCGCACTGGCCGCCGATCTTGTCGAGGATGTCGACCACATGCGCCTTCATGTCGAGCAGGCCCAGTTCGAACACGGCAAACAGTCCGCAGGGACCCGCGCCGATAATCAACACGTCGGTTTTGATCGCTTCGCTCATATCCGCTTCTTTGTCAGTTGAGTACGAAATGGGAAGACTTCGCCGACCGAGCCAGAGCGGCCTGATCGGGAACGCCATAATAGGGGCGGCAGACGCCGCGGCAACCCCTTGCCGCAACTCGACAACTAGGCTGTAACGGGCCGAACCATCCGGAGATTGTGCAAGTGAATGCCCCGATCCGTTCCGACGCCACGCCGCGCCTGGAAGACTATCCCTATCGGCTGTCGGACAATGTGCGCTTTGCCGACCTCGATCCCAATGGGCACGTCAACAATGCGGTCTATGCGAGCTATTTCGAGACCGGCCGCGTCACGCTGATGAAGGATCGCAGCAAGGGATTGGTGCCGGAGGGGCTGGCCTGGATCATGGTGCGGCTCGACATCCACTTTCGCGCCGAACTGCATTGGCCTGGCGCGATCGAGCTGGGACTGGGCGTCGCGAAGTTCGGGCGAACCTCGGTGACGTTCGATCAGGTCGTATTTTCGCAGGGCCGATGCGTGGCCTCAGCGCAGGCGGTGACGGTGCTGATCGACGAGGCCACACGCAAGCCGGTTCCCCTGACCGATGACGTGAAGGCCAATCTGAAACCGTGGATTCACCGCGGCCTGGATCAGGATCAACTGGATTAAGCCTGCCGTTCCGGCGTCGTCACCACGAGGCCGTCGAGTTCGTCGGTGACCTTGATCTGGCAGGAAAGGCGCGAATTCGGCCGCACGTCGAAACCGAAATCCAGCATGTCCTCTTCCATCGGCGTGGGTGCGCCGACCTTTTCGCGCCAGGCCTCGTCGATATAAACATGGCAGGTCGCACAAGCGCAGGCACCGCCGCATTCGGCCTCAATGCCCGGAATGCCATTGCGGATCGCGCCTTCCATCACGGTCGCGCCGTTCTCCACCTCGATGGTGCGTCTTTCCCCGGAATGGTCGACATAAGTTATCTTGGCCATGATCGCTCGTGCTGCCGGAATACGGATCTGGATGAGGTCCCCGGCAGTCCCTATAACGGGTCGATCCCGCGAGCGCCAGCGGCGGGGGCCCCTCGCGCAAAACCTTTTGACCTGAATTTTGCCGGCTAATTCCGGTTTGAAGGCGCGCCGAGGATCACTTCGATCGCGTTCCGCGCCCGTGCGACCGCTTCGGTGAGAACCGCCAAAGGCTCCGCCGGTTCGGCGCCGCTCACCAGGACGTGTTCCAGCCTGGCGGCCGCATCGGCCACGGCAAAGGCGCCGATCGCACGCGCCGAGCCCTTCAGCTTGTGCACCAATTCGCGCCCGTCCCGCGGGAGGGTTGCCAGCGTCTCGATCAGCTTGACCGATTGCGCCACGAACAGCGAAAGCACCTCGCGCTCGAGCGCGGCATCGCCGAGCGACATCCGCGCAAGATGCGCAAGGTCGATCGGACCGTCACCGGGCGCGAGTGGCGGCGAAGCTATCCATTGGGTGCGTTCGAGGTGGCGCGGCATGGTCTGATCCGGGGGACTGGCCGCCGCCTCGTTTTCGGTGGGGCCGTTTGCGGCCTCAACCAATCACGGAATTAGTTAACGGATCGTTGGCCAAATTTGCCTCAACTTTGCCCTTTTTCGGACAAAGTACCACCTCAATGGCCCTCAGCAAGCGGGAATTGTGTGTAAGCATAAGGCCTTATGGCATAAAGCTGTTAACGATGATTAAGAATGTCTTAATCGCGGCCATTTCATTCGCATCGCTCAACCAATAGGATGTTTCCGGATGTAGGGGACAAGCGGCCGACGGGCGTGCTTGCGTACCGCTTTACGGGGACGGGACGGCTCGAGCTTGCGGGGGACGATGTTCGCAAGGTCGCCGACGCGTAATAGTTGAGAGGGCTCAGACTTAACATGGCGAACAATCCCAAGAAGGTGAAAGATCCCACCGAAGTTGCGCTGTCTGCCATTCAGGAGGCTCTGAACATCGGCGAATCGAGCGCCGAGCCCAATCGCGATGCGACCAGTACCAGTACCAGTGGCAGCGAAGTCGCGCCGCCCGTGATGCCTGCTGCGACCACGCCTTTCCCCGAAACTCCGTTCGAGACGCGTCCGAGCAGCGAACGCTCGGTATTCGAGCCGATCGAGGAGCAGCGCAGCCCCCGCCGCGCCGCCAATGATGATCGCGAGGCGATCGGACAATTGCTGCAGGCGCTGCAGACGGGCCGCCCTGCCCGCAACGTCTACACCTTTGCGTCGATCTTCACCGGCGTCTGGCTGCTCGGCTGCGGCCTGCTCACGGTGAGCTTCCTGTCGTCGCTGCAGGCCGCGATCGGCCAGAGCGGCGGCGTGCTGGTGCTGGCGGGCCTCGTCTGCCTATTCCTGGCGCCTGTGCTGCTGTTCTACTTTCTCGCGAGTCTCGCCTGGCGCGGCCAGGAGATGCGGATGATCGCGCAATCGATGGCGCAGGTCGCGATCCGCTTCTCCGAGCCTGAAGGCGCTGCGAGCGACTCCATGGTCACGGTCGGACAGGCGATCCGCCGCGAGGTCGCGGCGATGGGCGACGGCATCGAGCGCGCGATCGCGCGCGCCGGCGAACTCGAGACGCTGGTCGCCAACGAGGTCGCGGCGCTGGAGCGCGCCTATTCCGACAACGAGGTGCGCATCCGCGCGCTGTTGCAGGACATCGCTCACCAGCGCGACAATCTGGTCGGACAGGCCGAGCAGGTCCGCAGCGCCATTTCCGGCGTGCAGATCGACCTGCGCCACGACATCGCGCTGATCTCGGACGCGATCGCCTCGCGCGTTGACGAAGTCGCAAAAAGCATCACCGGTGCCCTGGAAGAGCGCGGCGCCCACATCACCCAGGCGCTGAGCCATGCCGGCGACAACATGATCCTCGCGCTCGGCGAACGCGGCGGCGACCTGCTCGACCGGCTCGAGGAGGCCAGCTCCGAGACCACGCGCGCGGTGCTCGACGCTTCCGAGCGGCTGACGAGCAGCCTCAACTTCAAGACCGGTCACGTCCACGACGAATTCGTCGACCTCGCCGACCGCGTCCATGAAATGCTGAACGAGCGCATCGACCGCATCACCGGCGAATTCGAGCAGCGCGCCGCGAGCGTCGTCGAGAGCATCACCGATCGCACCGAACAGGCGCACGATTCCCTGAAGAATTCGTCCGACTCGCTCCTGCTCGAACTCGAGCTGCGCAGCGGCGACCTCATTGGCAAGATCGACGAGGCCGGCAACCGGCTGGCCAACCAGGTCCTCACTTCCGGCGACAAGGCGAGCGAAGCGCTCGACATCACCGTCAATTCGCTGGTCGCCAGGGTGGTGAGTCAGACCGAAACCGCGCATGACTCGCTCTCGCTGCAGATGAGCGCCTTCGACGAACTGGTGAAGAACCAGGGCGCGGAACTGGCGGAGAAGTTCGCCCGCGATTCCGGCACGCTCGGTGCGCTGATCACCCGCCATATCGCGGAGTTCGACCGCACCGTGAAGATGTTTGGCGGCGAGATCGTCGAGCGCATGGGCCAGCGCACCGAGGATATCGCCACCACACTGAAGGACTATGTCGACAATTTCGACGCCCGCCTCACCTCCAACAGCGGCGAGATCACGGCGACCCTCGACCAGCGCCTGTTGCAGTTCGAGACCACGCTCGGTGACCGCGTCACCAGCCTCGACTCGTCGCTGGACAGCAAGCTCGCCTCGTTCGACAGCGCGCTGAGCGGCCGCGTCAGCACGCTCGACAGCGCGCTGGAGAACCGCATCGGCACGCTCAACGCCTCGCTCGAGACGCGGCTTGGCTTCCTCGACAACTCGCTCGACGGCCGCCTCAAATGGCTCGACGAATCGATCGATGGCCGCCTGAAGTCGCTGGAACAGACTTTCGACACCCGGGCCAGCTCGGTCACGCAGACGATCGATGGCCGGCTCGGCATGCTCGCGACCTCGCTCACCGATGGCGCGGCGCAGGCGATCCAGTCGATCGACGCCCGCCTTGGCATGCTCTCCTCCTCGCTCACCGACGGCACCGCGCAGGCGATTGAGGCGCTCGACCGCCGCATCGCCAGCGTCACCGAAACCGTGGACGGCCGCAGCGCGCAGCTGACCGACACCATCTCGGCCCGGTTCCTGGAAATCCATCAAGGCATCGAGACCCGCGTTGGCGCCATCGCCAGTGATATCGACACCCGCGTGGCGCAGTTCGAGGACCTGCTGGGCTCGCGCGTGGAAGCCGTGGCAGGCCGCATCGAGAGCAGCGGACGCCAGGCCAGCGACGAGCTGATGGCGCGCGCCGAACTGCTCTCCTCCGGCATCAAGTCGCATGTCGAGGACGCCGAGCGCTCGCTGACCAACCTGGTGGTCAACACCAGCGAGACCATCCAGACCGGCGCGCGCACGGCGCAGCAGTCGTTGCTGACGGTCTCCTCCGACGTCGGCGCGCAGCTCAAGCTCACCGCCGGCGAAGTCGAGGCCGCACTGACCGCGGTCGGCGCCGGAGCCGCGACGTCGATCCTGTCCAGCGCGCGCGACGCCCAGGCGTCGCTGATGGCGGCCACAGGCGAAGTCGCCTCTCAGGTCAAGGCGCTGTCGACCGATGTTGAGCGCACCCTGCAGGCCGCAGGCAGCGCCACCGCCGCCTCGATCCTGTCGGGAGCACGCGAGGCCCAGACCGCGCTGGTCAGCGCCTCCACCGATGCGGCAAGCCAGGTCAAGTCGCTCGCCATCGACGTCGAGCGCTCGCTGACGCTCGCCGGCACGGCCACGGCTGAAGCCGTCACGGCCGGTGCGCGCGAAGCCCAGAACACGCTGATCACGGCATCCACCGACATCACGAGCCAGATCAAGTCCCTGGCGGGCGATGTCGAACGCTCGCTCTCGCTGGCCGGCAGCTCGACGGCGGAAGCCGTGGTTACCAGCGCACGCGAGGCCCAGAACGCGCTGACCACAGCCTCGACCGACATCACCAGCCAGGTGAAGGCGCTCGCGACCGATGTGGAGCGTTCGCTGTCGACCACAGGCGCGTCGACGGCCGAAGCAGTCGTGAACAGCGCCCGTGAGGCTCAGAGCACGCTGGCGGCGGCCTCGACGGAAGCGGCAAACCTGATACGAACGCTGACCGCCGACGTGCATGGCTCGCTGGTTGCTGCCTCGACCGAGGCTACGAACACGGTCACGACGCTGAGCGCTGATATGCAACGCTCGCTATCCATGGCCGGCGCGGCCACGGCAGAGTCGATCACATCGGGCGCACGCGAGGCACAGAACACGCTGGTTGCTGCGTCAACAGAGGCTGCAAACTCCGTCAAGACGCTGGTCGCCGACGTGCAGCGCTCGCTCTCCATGGCGGGTGCCGCCACCGCGGAGTCGATCACCTCGGGTGCGCGCGAAGCCCAGAACACGCTGGTTGCCTCGTCAACCGAGGCTGCAAACACCGTCACGGCACTGGCCGCTGATATGCAGCGCTCGCTGTCCATGGCGGGTGCCGCCACCGCGGAGTCGATCACCTCGGGTGCCCGCGAGGCCCAGAGCGCGCTGGCTACCGCATCGTCGGAGGCAGCCAACCACGTCAAGTCGCTGGCAATCGATATCGAGCGGACGCTGACCGCGGTCGGCGCCGACACCGCCGCGGCCATCCTGAGCAGCGCGCGCGAGGCACAGACCTCGTTCGCGTTGACCTCTTCCGACGCGGCAAATCAGATCCAGGCCATCTCGGTCCAGATCGAGCGCTCGCTCGTCGCCGTCACGGCGAACACCACCGAGACGATCCAGACCTCGGCGCAGAACGCGCAGAGTTCGCTGATTGCCGCCGCCAACGAGGTCTCCTCGAAGGTCAAGACGACGTCCGCCGACATCGAGCGTTCGGTGCTCGCCGCCTCCAGCCAGTTCGGCTCGACCATGACCGGCAAGACCGACGAGATCGTCACCTATGTGCAGCAGCAGGCCGAGCGGCTGGCACAGATGGTCGACACAAGGCGCGGCACGCTGGTGGAAGCGCTCACCAGCAAGAGCGCGCAGCTCGCCACCGATATCGACCGCGCCACTGCGGACGCGCTCAAGTCGATCGAGATGCGCGGCCATACCTTCGCGCAGACGATGTCGACCCACGGCGCCGAAGTCGCGCGCAACATCACCTCCGCCGGCGATCTTGCCACCGGGGCGGTGGCGAAGTCGCTGAAGGACCTCGAGCACTCTTCGCGCGCGGCGATCGATCAGTCGCGCCAGGTCTCGATTGCCGCCGTCACCGAGATGCAGGAGACCAGCAAGATCCTGCGCACGGATACGGTGGCGCTGTTCGAGCGCCTGCGCGAGGGCAACATCCTGCTGCAGGAAGTGCTCACCGGCGCCCACGACAATCTCAACTCGCTCGAGCGCGCGCTCGTGACCCGCGTCGCCGACTTCGTCTCGGCGATGAACGACGTCACCTCGCGCAACGGCGTTGCGACCCAGACGCTGGAAGACCAGCTCACCGTGTTCAACAGCAAGACCCAGAAGGCGCTGGAGGACCTCGGCGAGCTCTCGACCCAGTTCGACACCCACGGCCGCGCGCTGGTCGAAGCCGCCGCACTGGTGGAGCAGAGCAACCGCAACACCACCTCCTCGATCGCCGAACGCAAGGCGACGCTGGAATCGCTGGTCACCACCATCGACCTGCGCACCACCGATCTCGACCAGCGGCTGTCGCGCTTCACCGGCCTGCTCGATGAATCGCTCGCCGCAGCCGAGGAGCGCGCCCGCGACATCGCCCGCGTGGTGGCGGAAACCGCCGGCGCCGGCTCGGCGGCGATCAGCCGCCAGTTCGAGGCCGTGCGCGCGGCCGCCGAGAACGAGCGGCAGCATACGATCGATGCGATGAACGAGCTGTACCAGCAGAGCACCCAGGACACGGATGCGATGTTCAAGGAATCGACGGAGAAGTTCTCCGCGATGGTGCAGTCGATGAAGCAGATGGCGGCCGAGATGCACAACGAGCTCGAGGCCACCCGCAACGAGCTGCGCCGCGGCGTGCTCGAGATGCCGCAGGAGGCGGCGGAAAACACCGCGCAGATGCGCAAGGTGATCGTCGACCAGATCGAGGCGCTGGCCGAGCTCAACCGCATCGTGGCGCAGCACGGCCGCGGGCTCGACGTTGCGACCAGCAACCGGGCGAGCGCGCAGCGCCAGGAAGAGCCCGTGATGGTCGCTGCCGCCGGAGGTCGCGGAAGCGATGCCCGCATGCGCGACTATGGCAGCGCATCGAACCTGCCACCGCCGGACCTTGGCGTGCCGGCCTCGACCTCGCGCCGCACCGAGGCGCCGCCGGTCAGCCCGGCGAACCCGGACAATGGTCGGGACGGCTGGCTGTCGGACCTGCTCAACCGCAGCGAGACGCCCACCCCCACGCCCCGCGAAGCGCCGCGTCCCCGTCCACAGGCCGCTGCCGCCGCCAATCCGCTGGAATCGCTGTCGCTCGACATCGGCCGGCTAATGGACCGCAACCTCGCCGCCGAGATGTGGGACCGCTACCAGCGCGGCGAGAACAAGGCGTTCAGCAAGCGCCTCTACACGCCGGCCGGCCAGAAGGCCTTCGACGAGGTCGCCCGCAAATACCGTTCCGACCGCGGCTTCAAGCAGACGGTCGACCGCTACATCGCCGAGTTCGAGCGGCTGCTCGATGAAGTCGCCCGGGAGGATCGCGGCCCGCAGGCGCTGCGCAACCACCTCACCTCGGAGACGGGGCTGGTGTACACGCTGCTCGCCCATGCGGCGGGACGGCTGGGGTGAGACGCGCATAGCGAGTGGTCAGTGGCGAATAGCGAATGGAGAAACGGAGGCTTTCGGCCTCCGTTTTATTTTCGTCGTTGCGAGGAGCGAAAGCGACGAAGCAATCCATCCTTCCGCCAGGGGCGACATGGATTGCTTCGCGGAGCCTGTCATCGGTCGCGCGTTCGCGCGACCCATTGGCTCGCAATGACCGCGGAGGCAATCTTTCTCCGTCATGCCCCGCGAAGGCGGGGCATCCAGTAGCTGGCGGCCCCTCGATTTAAGCGGTCGTCCGCCTTCGCGGACGATGACGGCCAGAGCCCCTGCTCGCCCTCGCGACTACTGCCGCCTTCGCTCTGGCCCCAGCGATCTCGGCGGGGGCGGCGGTTCGGATGCGTTGCTGTTGCTACTGCTGCTGCCGGCACCGAACAACAGCCGGGTCGGGTTGCGGTCGAGGTTGTTCACGGCGCGGCTGATATCGCCGAGCGTCCTGCGGCCGTCGGCCATCAGTGCACCGGAGCGCTTGTCAAAATCTTCGGCGAGTTCGCGGATCGATTTCACCATCTGTGCCAGTTCGCCACCGCGCTCGCCGCCGGCGAT
Organism: Bradyrhizobium sp. BRP22; assembly: GCF_020194175.1. GTDB lineage: Bacteria > Pseudomonadota > Alphaproteobacteria > Rhizobiales > Xanthobacteraceae > Bradyrhizobium. The sequence continues at coordinate 42,176 of NZ_JADYVX010000047.1, forward strand.
GCTGTTGAGGCCGAGCATGAGGTTGTCGGCCTTGCCCATCACGCCGTCGACCCTCAACATCACGTTGTCGATCTTCTCGGAGTTGCGCGCGAGCGCCGCGGTGAAGGTTTCGAGATTGCGTAGCGAGTTCTTCACCGATTCCTGATTGTCGGCGACCAACCGGTTGACGTTCTGCAGCGTCGCACGGATCGCTTCGGTGACGTCCTGCAGCGCCCTCGGGTCGGCAGTCAGCACGGGGATGCCGTCCTCGTCGAGCGGCACCGGAGGGGCCGTCTCCTCGCCGCCCTTCAGCGAGATTGCGGCCACGCCGGTGAGCCCCTGGAATTCGAGGCCGACCAGGGTGTCCTTGCGGATCGGCGCGTTGTTCTCGACCATCGCCAGCGCGATCACACGGCGCGGATTGTCGAGCTTGACCGAGATGACTTCCCCTATCCTGATACCATTGAAATTGACATTACCGCCGTTGCGCAGACCCGAGGCCGGGCCTTCGAAGACCACCCGCAAAGGGCTGCGCTGCTTGGTGGTGTGCAGGCTCTGGAACCAGAGCACAAAGCCGAACGCAGCCGCGATCACCGCCAGTGTAAAGGCGCCGATCAGGACATAGTTCGCCCGGGTTTCCATCGATTGCTCCAGCTACTCGTCCAAGCCCGGGCTCCGCCGCAGCGGAGCCGTCACCGATCCTTTTCCCTCGCGCATGATCTTGTCCGAAAGCCGGTTTTCACCTGTCACGATCATGCGCTAGCCGATGACGGCGCGGGCCCGTTTGCCATGGAAATATTGCCGCAGCCAAGGGTGCTGTGAGGCCTGCATGTCGGCGATCGATCCTGCGGCAATGATCTTACCGTTCCCTAAAACGGCGATGCGGTCGCACGCGGTGTATAGGCTGTCGAGGTCGTGGGTTACCATGAAAACGGTCAACCCCAAAGTGCGCTGCAGGGTGCGCACCAGCTCGTCGAACTCGCCCGCGCCGATCGGGTCCAGGCCCGACGTCGGCTCGTCCAGGAATACCAGTTCGGGATCCAGCGCGAGCGCACGCGCCAGCGCCACGCGCTTGATCATGCCGCCGGAGAGTTCCGAAGGATAGCGGTCGGCGACCTCGGGTTTCAGCCCGACCATCACGAGTTTCGCCACCATGATCTCATCCAGCAGCCGCTGCGAGACTTTCAGATATTCGCGCACCGGGAACTGGATGTTCTGCCGCACGGTGAGCGAGGAGAACAGCGCGCCCTGCTGGAACAGGACGCCCCAGCGCCGTTCGACCCGGCGCCGTTCGCCGGCGCTGGCGGCGTCGAGGTCGACGCCGAACACCTCGATGCGTCCCGACACTTTCGGCACCAGCCCGATGATGGTGCGCGTCAGCACCGACTTGCCGGCGCCGGAGGGCCCGACGAAGCCCAGGATCTCGCCGCGCTTCACATCGAGGTCGAGGCCGTCGAGCACGCGCGTTCTACCGAATTGCACCGTGATGTCGCGGACGCGGATGATGGCGTCGGAAATGGGCTGCACCTCCATGGTCACATCCCGATCGACGCGAAGAAGATCGCGAACACGCCATCCATCACGATGACGAAGAAGATCCCCTTCACCACCGATGACGTGGTGTGCTGGCCGAGCGATTCCGCGCTGCCCTGCACTGCAAGCCCCTCGACGCAGGCGACGATGCCGATCACCGCCGCCATCACCGGCGCCTTGACCAGGCCGACGATGAAATGATCGATCGAGATGGCGTCGCGCAGCCGCAGCAGGAATGCTTCCGGATCGACGCCGCCATAGAGCCAGGCGACAAGTCCGCCGCCATAGAGCGCGGCCATTGCGCCGAGAAAGGCAAGGATCGGCAGCGCCAGCACCAGCGCCAGCATGCGCGGCAGCACCAGCACCTCGATCGGATCGAAGCCCATGGTGCGCAGCGCGTCGATCTCCTCGCGCATCTTCATCGAGCCCAGTTCAGCGGTGTAGGCGCTGCCCGAGCGGCCCGCGACCATGATCGCCACGAGCAGTACGCCGATCTCGCGCAGCACCAGCACGCCGAGCATGTCGACCACGAAGATGTCGGCGCCGAACCTGCGGAAGTGGAAGATGCCCTGCTGCGAGATGATGCAGCCGATCAGGAAGGTGATCAGCACGACGATCGGCACCGCGCGCCAGCACACCTGCTCCAGATGGTGGATGGTCGAGGTCAGGCGGAATGAGCGCGGGCGGATCAAGACGTGCCCGCTCGCGGCAAGCACGGCGCCGAGCATGTCGACCAGTCCGATGATCGTGCCACCGATGCCGACCACCACCCGGCCGATCTGGTCGAGCATGGCGGTGAGCGAGACCGAACTGGTCTCGACCTCCGGCGCCTCCTTCACCCGCCGCACCTCGTCGACCAGGCTCGAATAATTCTCCGAGAGGCCTGCGATCATCGCTTCCGCGCCGCCATGGCTCAGGCTGCGCCTGAGGCGCTCGATCAGCCAGGCGCCGAAGGTGTCGAGCTTGGAGACCTGGGAGACGTCGATGAAGATGTCGGGACGGGTGCCGCGGAGTTTTTCGGCATCGGCTACCATGCGCTCCAGCACGGGAGCAAAACGGGCCGTCCACGGCCCCGCGGCGCACAGGGCAAGGCCTTCGCCTTGTGCTATCCGTTCCAGTGTCGGGTCGCCGTTCAAGATGCCCACCCCAGGCTGGTTGGCTCGTTCGAAGGTTCAGAACTCGAACGCCGCATTGCCTTGTAGAATCTGGCGCTAACCAGCCATAGTTGGTAGCGCCCCGCAAGCGCACGGTCCAGAAATTGCGAGATTTTGAAATGACTTCCAGCCGATCCGCGCCACCTGCGCAACAGCTTGCCGCTCTGGTCGAGCGCTGGCCGATCGCGGGCGCCTTTACCATCAGCCGGGGCGCCAAAACCGAGGCCGTTACCGTCGTCGCCGAGGTCAGCCAGGACGGGCTGACCGGCCGCGGCGAATGCGTGCCCTACCCGCGCTATGGTGAGACGCCCGAGGCGACGCTTGCGGCGCTTCAGGCGATGCAGGAGCCGCTTGGGGCCGGGATGGACCGCCATGCCCTGCAGGCGCAAATGCCGCCAGGTGCCGCCCGTAACGCGCTGGATTGCGCGCTGTGGGACCTCGAGGCCAAGCTCGCCGGTCGCCGGATCTGGAACCTGCTTGGGCGGAGCACCCCAGCCGCCTGCACCACGGCCTACACGATCTCGCTGGGCACGCCGGAGGCGATGGCGGAGGCCACCGCCAGGGCCGCGCATCGGCCGCTGCTCAAGATCAAGCTCGGCGGCGACGGCGATGGCGAGCGTATCCAGGCGGTACGCAGGGCGGCGCCGAACGCTGAGCTGATCGTCGACGCCAACGAGGCCTGGACGGCAGACAACCTTGCGGCAAACCTTGCCGCCTGCGCCGATGCCGGCGTCACGCTGGTGGAGCAACCGCTGCCGGCCGGCAACGACGCGGCGCTGGCAGAGATCAAGCGGCCGCTTGCGGTCTGCGCCGACGAAAGCGTGCACGCACGCGCTTCACTGGAGGGACTTCGCGACCGCTACGACGCGGTCAACATCAAGCTCGACAAGACCGGCGGCCTGACCGAAGCCTTAGCGATGGCGGACGCTGCGCAGGCGCTCGGCTTCGACATCATGGTCGGCTGCATGGTCGCGACCTCGCTCGCCATGGCGCCGGCGATGCTGCTGGCGCCGCAGGCGCGCTTCGTCGATCTCGATGGTCCGCTGCTGCTGGCGCGCGACCGCGACCACGGGCTGCGTTACGACGGCAGCCTCATCTATCCGCCGGAGGCCGCGCTCTGGGGATGATGGAGGTAGTGCCGGGCCGACCACATGATGAGCGCCCCTGACGCCGCCATTGCGGCCATCAGGTAGTAGACGCCCTGACCGTAGCGCGCATAGACCAGACCGCACAGAATCGACGTGCCGCTCGAGACGATGCCGGCGCAGGCGGCGAGATAGCCCTGCCCGCGCGCCATCACGTGTCCGGGCACCTGATGCACCAAGAGCCCCATGATGCCGACCTGAGTCAGGCCGAACGTCAACCCATGCGTGAGCTGCACGATCGCGAGGATCGAAAGCGGCGGCTCCAGCGCGGTGATGACCCAGCGCGCGACCGCAACCACCGCGCCGATCACGACCAGCATCGCCGAGGGCAGCGTGAAGCGCGGCGACACCGCAAACAGCACGATTTCCGCGAGCACGCCGAGCGACCACAACGCGGCAATGGTGAGTCCGCCGAGCCCGGCCTGCTTCCAGGCAATGGATGCAAAGATGTAGTAGGCGACGTGACTGCCCTGGATCAGGGCGGACGTCGCGATGATCGCGAGGAAGCCGCGATCGCGCAGCAGCGTGCCGCCGCCGCGTTGCGCGGTCTCCGGCCTCTTTGCGACTTCAAGCGGCCGCAGGCGGAGGCTTACGAGCGCGCTGACGCCGGCCACCGCGGCGATGATCCAGATCAGGTATTCCGCCGCGACCGTATCGACCAGCAATCCGCACAAGAGCGCGCCGACCACGAAGGCGGCCGAGCCCCATAGCCGCAGCGGCCCATAATTCAGTCCGTAATGCGTCACGGCGCGTAAAGCATAGGCGTCGGTGAGCGGCCCCGTCGGCGTCCACAGGCAGCAGGTGACGACGAAGACCAGGAACACCGGCAACGCCTGGTGCTGGGTGCCGACCAGGGCAAATCCGAGCGCGGTCGCCGCTGCCGTGATCATGATGGCGCCGCGCAGCATCTGCCGCCGCTCGGCTAGCCCCGTGATCAGCGGCAGCACGGTGAAGCGGGTTACCGCGGGCACCGCCGTGATGATGCCGATCCAGGACGCCTCGATCCCGACCGCCTTCAGCCAGACCGGGAAGAACGGCAAATAAGTGCCGAGCATCCCATACATGGTGCCGTAAAAACCGCCAAGACGGCTTGCGAATCGCTTAGCCTCCGCTTGCGCCGCTGCAGGAATTTGTGATTCGGAAGCCATCAGTCCGATTGCGATTCGCGTGATATCGTGGTGTTCGTTATCGCAGCGCGGCGCAATTTGCGCGACGAGATTTGCATGGCCAACGAAGCATTCGCCCTTTCGCCGATCACAGCCCGCCCGGTGCAGCCGGGAGAGGAGGATTACCACGCGATCAGCGAAGCCTTCATGGAGACGGCGCGCGGTCGCTGGTTTCTCACCGAATATGCCAAGCGCAACCGCAACGCCGACACCCGCCTGGTGCTGGATGCGGTGGCCCGGCTCGAGGAGAGCCTTGCGCAGAAGCAGGCGGTCGAGCCGCCCGATCAGGGGCCGGCAGTCGCCGAGGCCATCGCTGCGATCCGCGACGCGGTGGAGGCTGCACAGGCGTCTGCAGCCGAAGCGCTCGACAGCCTGGCGCTGGAGCAGAAACTCGCCCCGGTGCGCAAGGGCGCGAGGGTGATCCGCGAGATCGCGTGGCGGCTGCGCGAGATCGGCAATGACGGGCGGATCTGCGACCTCATCGATTCGCAGGTGGTCGCGATCGAGAACGGCGCCGCGCAGATTTCGTCCGAGGAGGCGAAGGCCGCGCTGGACGCCGCCTTTGCCCCGATCGTGCAACGCCTCGCCCAGTTCTCCGAAGCCGATGAGGCGGCCGCGCCGAGCGCCGAAGCACGGGTGACGCCCTCGCCCGCTCCAGAGAATCCTGCGGAGGAGCGTTCCCTTCACACGGGAGAGGTCGAAGCTCCAGTGGAGGCGCCAGCCGCCATGGAGACGGTCGCGCCTCCGGAGCCCGAAGCCGCTGATGAGACCATCACCGCGGATGCGGAAGTCGCGCTCGCGGCCGCCGAAGTGGCGCTGGCGCAGGCCGAAGCCATCGAGCTTGCTCGCGTCACCGAGGAGGCTGCGGCCGACGCCCATGACGAGGCCGTGCTCGACATGATCGCGATGGAGATGGGCGCGCCCGATCCGTTCGAGGTTGTTGAGGACGCCATTGCAACGAACGTCCAAGAACCAACGGCCGAGCTGCAAGCGCCGGCCGGGCCCGAGATCGTCCCGCAAGCGCCCGAACTCGCCGCGGCGCTGCCGGAACCGGAGCCCGAGCTTCCGCCCGAGCCCACCTTCGCCGCGCCGCTGGAGGCTCCGGTCGAAATCTCGCTCGGCTCCACCATCATTGCGAGCGGCATCGTCAAGAAGCCCGCCACGGCCGCCAACGACCCGCTGGCGCCGATCCGCCGCATGAGTCAGGCCGAGAAGATCGCATTCTTCTCCTAGACGCGAGTGCCGCCGCAACGCGAGGAGACTCGCGCGTGGCGGCCGATGCCTCGTTGCAAGACCTGTGATAAACTGGCCAGCACAGACATGCGCGGCCGTCGGCATCCATGCACTCCGTGCCAACTGCGCATCGTCCCTCTGACGCAGAAGCGACGCACGCGAAGTCCATCCTGGCAGCAGGTGCAAGCGACGGACTCATCTCATGACGCGGTCGACATCGGCGGACGAACCTTCGAGCATTCAGGGCCGCCTGCTGCTTGATCCGCGCCACGGCGACGTCGAGGACGATGCCGCCAGCCCCGGACAGCGTTCGCTGCTCGCGATCGCCGGCAGTCTGCTCGTCGAGATCAGCCTGCCGAAGCTCCTGTTCGCGTGGACGACGTTGCTCTTGTTGCCGGCCGTGCTGCTCGGCCTCGCGCCGCTGCTGGCTTCGGCCTGGCTTTCGATCCTGTCCGAACAGATCCTGGTCCTGACGGAAATCGGCGCGGCATTGATGCTGATCGCGATCGTCGCGGTGGGATGGTTCGGCTGGCGGCCGCTGCTGCGGATCGCCGAGACCAGTTTCTGGTCGCTCAACGCGCTCGCGGTACAGCCGAGCTATGCGTTCTGCCGCGAGGCACTGCGGCATCTGACGGAACGAATCTGGCCGAACAGCCTGACGGCCGCTTTGCGCATGCGACTGCGGCGTGCGTGTTCGCTCGGTGCCGGCATCCTGTTGAGCGCAGGCGCGGCATTGATCGCGATCCTGGTCTGGCCGGCCTCGCAATGGACTGCCGGCCTGATCGATCTGGCCATGGATCATCATCTCGTGATGACGACGCTGGCCAACGCCATCGTGCTCGTGTCCTGCTATCTCGCCGCTGCATCATTGGCCTGGGGTTTTGCCGATGCCAGCATGGATCAGCCGGCCGATCTTGCCGCGTTCGACGTCCCTCGATCCGATGCCCGCATCTGGCGCGTCGCGCATCTGTCGGATCTCCATGTCGTCGGCGAGCGATATGGCTTCCGCATCGAATGCGGGCGCGCCGGCCCGCGCGGCAATGAACGCCTCGCCGCCGTGCTCGCTCGTCTCGCCGCCATTCATGCGGCCGATCCGCTGGATCACGTGCTTGTCAGCGGCGACATGACGGACGCCGGGCGCGCCAGCGAATGGGCCGAGTTCCTCGAGGCATTGTCAGAGCACCCTGAGCTTGCCGCGCGGACGATCGTGCTGCCGGGCAATCATGACGTGAACATCGTCGACCGGGCCAACCCCGCCCGGCTCGACTTGCCGTTCAGCCCCGGCAAGCGGCTGAGGCAAATGCGGACGCTGTCGGCGATATCAGCCATTCAGGGCGATCGGGTGAGCCTCGTCGACAAGTCAGGGAAAGTCGCAGCCAATCTGGACGATCAGCTCGCGCCGCATCGCGAGCGGATCATCGCATTCGCGGAACGCGGCGGCCTGCGTCGGAGCGCCGGGCTTCGCCGGCTGTACGAGGACCAGTTCCCGATGATCCTGCCTCCAGAGCAGGAAGAGGGTCTCGGAATAGCCATCCTCGACTCCAATGCCGAAACCCACTTCTCATTCACCAATGCGCTCGGTCTGGTCTCCATCGAACAGGTGCGGCGGCTGGAGGCGGCCATGGGCTATTTTCCCAGAGCACGCTGGATCATCGCGCTGCACCACCACGTCGTGGAATATCCGATGCCGACGAAGAGGTTCTCCGAGCGCATTGGGACGGCATTGATCAATGGAAGCTGGTTCATCCGCAGACTGCAAGCCTTTGCCGATCGCGCCGTGGTGATGCACGGTCACCGCCACATCGATTGGATCGGTGCATGCGGCGCGTTGAGGATCGTTTCCGCCCCCTCGCCGGTGATGAACGCCGCCGATGATGCGCCGAGCTATTTCTACATCCACCGGCTGGTAAGCGGTCAGGACGGAAGGCTTTGTCTTGCCGAGCCTGAAAAGGTGGAAATTGCGGGCAGCTAGGGCGTGATGACTTTTCTTCGAATCGTCATCCCGCTCTAGCTCCCTGTTTGAGCATGATCTTTTCGGAAAACCGGTCTCCACTTTTCCGGATCATGCTCTAGGTTAGAGTGTTTTCGAGCGAAGTGGACACCGGTTCGCGTGAAGAAAACGCGTCAAAACAAGAATCTAGAGCTTCGGTTCTGATTCAATCAGAACCGAAAATGCTCTAGTGCTTCGCTAGCTTGCCATCGGCCGATCCCCCGAGCAGATCGGCCAGCCAGCGCGTCGATGGGTGTTCGGCGCAGAAGGTGAGAAGCGCAAGCGTGATGGGCACACCGATGAAGGTGCCGAACAGGCCCCACAGGAAGGTCCACAGGAAGATCGCAAACAGCACGATGAACGGCGATATCGACAGCGTGGTGCCGGCGACACGCGGCTCGACATAGCTGCCGACCACGAACTGGATGATGTTCAGGCAGGCGAAGACACCGAACACCGCCGGCCAGCTCTCGAACGTCGTCATGGCTAGCAACGTGGGAAACAGCGTGGCGATGAACGGGCCGATGAAGGGAATGTAGTTGAGCACGAAGGCGATCACGCCCCATTCAAATGCAAATGGCAATCCGGTAATGCCGGCGAAGAGACCGACAAGGAGGCCCGTGACTGCACTCATCTGTGTGCGCACCAGCAGATACTTGCGGAATTTGGCGGCGGTCGCCACACTGCCGTCGCGCAACACGCGTGCAGCGGTGGCGTTGTCCAGTCCGTCGATTCGTCGCCTGGCGTCCTCGACCTCGAGCAATCCCAGCACGACATAGACAAGCACGATCAGCCAGAAGCTCAGCGTGGTGTTGACGCGGCCGGTGACGTATTGCGTGGCGCGCAGCAGCCAGCCGACGTTGAAGTGCTCGGCCCAGAGGCTCGCAACCTCTATGCCATGCCCATCGAGCCACACCACGGCTCGTTCATAGAATGCCTGATACCGCGCTGCGTCCGCGACGAGGAACCGGCCGACGCGGCCGAAGCCCCAGGCCGCCAGCGAAGCGAAGGCGACGCAGACCGTCACGGTGACCAGCATGGTGATCGCGAGTGCCGCGAGTTTTGGCATCCACGACTGCAGCCACTTCTGCGCCGGCCAGACGATCGCGATGATGAAGAGCGCCGCGGCCAGCGGCGCCAGCACACTGCTCGCCTGGGATGCCGCCGCGCAGACGAGCACCACCGCGATGATCACGGTTGCAGCCGTCCGCCCGGAGCCGTCCCCCATGCTGAATTCCTTCGACCTTGCGCAATCAAAGATTGTCAGCTGCTGCAAGCCGCCGCAAGGGCAGTCAGCCCATCGATGGGTCAGGACAGGGATTTGGATGCCGTTCATGCGCGAACACGCGGGCGCCAAAACGTTTGAGGGCGGAGCGCCGAAGCTCCGCCCTCACATCGTTCGAAACTGTATTCAGGCCACCAGCTTGGCGAACAGGTCGGCGTCGACATTGCCGCCGGAGAGAACGATGACGACGTTCTTGCCCTTGGCGTCGATGCGGCCCGCAAGCAGCGCGGCAAGGCCGACGGCGCCGCCGGGCTCGACCACGAGCTTCAGTTCGCGATAGGCAAACGCGACCGCGGCGGCGACTTCCTCGTCGGAGGCCGATACGCCGCCCGCCAATAGCTTGCTGTTGATCGCAAAGGTGAGCTCGCCCGGCATCGCCGCCATCAGCGCGTCGCAGATGGTGCGCGCGGCGACGGGATGCGGCTCGCGATGTCCCACCTGCAGCGACAGCGCATGATCGTCATAGCCCTTCGGCTCGGCGACGATCACCTGGGCTTGCGGGAATTGCGCCTTCACCGCGGTCGCGACGCCCGCGATCAGTCCGCCGCCGGAGGCCGGCGCCACCACGATGTCGGGCGTGAGCCCAAGCGCGGCCATGTCCTCGGCGATTTCGCGGCCCGCAGTGCCCTGCCCCGCGATCACGAAGGGATCGTCATAGGGGCGCACCAAGGTCGCGCCACGCCTGCTCGCGATGCCATTGGCGATCGCCTCGCGGTCCTCGCGGTCGCGGTCATACAGCACGACCTCCGCGCCATAGGATTTGGTGCGCTCGCGCTTGGTGACCGGCGAGTCCGCCGGCATCACGATGGTTGCCTGCATGTTGAGGATCTTCGCCGCCGCGGCCACGCCCTGGGCATGGTTGCCGGAGGAGAATGCAACCACCCCGCCGCCGCGCTGTGCTTGCGGGATCGACGACAGCTTGTTGAAGGCGCCGCGGAACTTGAACGAGCCGGTCCGCTGCAGCATTTCCGGCTTCAGGAACACCTTGGTGCCGGCGCGCTCGTTGAGCACGGGAAAGGACAGAAGCGGCGTGCGCACCGCGAACGGTGCGACCACCCTTGCGGCAGCTTCGATATCAGCCGCGGCCACGGGCGGATTTGCGATGATTTCGGTCATCCGCAATTTGTAACGCCGACGCCGGCTGGCCGGCAAGACGCTTCTCTGTGAAGTCAGGCCGCGAAATGCGGGTCCTCGGCCACGAATTCAGCCAGCTCGTTCTCAGGCGCAGGCTCGACCGGATTCAGCGCGTGGTCGATGAAGACGCGCGCCGAGGCTTGCCAAGTGTGACGCGCCGCGAAGTCGACGCAGGCCCGCGATGGAACGCCGAGCGCCTCCAGGCAGGCCTCGCGGAGGTCGTCCTTCAGCACGCCGACCGGCGCGTTGCCGATCACGTCGCGCGGACCGGTGACCGGGAAAGCAGCAACCGGCAGCCCGCTGGCCAGCGCCTCCAGCAGCACCAGGCCGAAGGTGTCAGTCTTGCTCGGGAACACGAAGACGTCGGCAGCGGCATAGATGCGCGCTAGTTCCTCGCCGTGCCGTGCCCCCAGGAACACGGCGTCGCGATACTTCCGCTCCAGCGCCGGCCGCGCCGGCCCATCGCCGACAACGACCTTGGTGCCCGGCAGGTCGAGCTCGAGGAACGCTTCCAGGTTCTTCTCGACCGCCACCCGGCCGACGCTCAGGAAAATCGGCGCCGGAAGGCAGAGGTCGACATGGCGGGGATGGAATAAGGCGGTATCGACGCCGCGCGACCACAGCACCACATTGCGAAAACCGCGCGAGCGCAGCTCCGTGGCGAGCGCCGGTGTCGCCGCCATCACCGCCTGGCTCGGCCGATGGAACAGGCGCAACAGCCACCACACCCAGTTCTCCGGGATCGGCGAGCGCGCCGAGACATAGTCGGGAAAGCGGGTGTGAAAGCTCGTGGTGAACGGCAGGCCGCGCTTGCGGCAATAGCGGCGCACCAACAGCCCGATCGGACCTTCGGTGGCGATGTGAATGCTGTCGGGCTTGTCCTGCTCGATCAGCGCCGCAATTGCAGCCGGGTGCGGCAAGGCCAGCCTCAGGTCGCGATAGCTCGGCATTGCGAAGGTGCGGAACGACTGCGGCGTGAGAAATACGATCTCGACGCCGAGGCCCCTTGCCGCCTCTGCCATCATGGTCAGCGTCCGAACCACCCCATTGACCTGGGGATGCCATGCGTCGGTCGCGACCAGGATCCTCGTCATGCAGCGCGTGCCGTGACCCGTGGCACCGGAGCGATGCGCCGGACCGGATCCGTCCAGGTGATGATCTCGAAGCGACCGTCCTCATGCTCGGCAAGCGCGGTGCAGCTCTCGACCCAGTCGCCGCAATTCATGTAGCGGATGCCGTGCTCGTCGCGGATGGTCGCATAGTGGATGTGGCCGCAGATGACCCCGTCGCAGCCATGGCGACGCGCTTCGCTCGCGAGCGTGGTTTCGAACGCGCCGATATAGTTGACCGCCTTCTTGACCTTCAGCTTCGCCCATTGCGACAGCGACCAGTAGGGGACGCCAAACATGCGGCGGAAGAAGTTGACGAAGCGATTCATCTGGATCGCGAAGTCATAGGCCTTGTCGCCGAGATGGGCGAGCCAGCGCGCGTTCTGCACCACGAGGTCGAAGATGTCGCCGTGGATCACGAGGTAGCGCTTGCCATCGACGCCGGTGTGGATGGTGTTCTCCATCACGTCGATGCCGCCGAAATGCGTGCCGTAATACTTGCGCAGGAATTCGTCGTGATTGCCGGGGATGTAGATGACCTTGGCGCCCTTGCGCGCCTTGCGCAGCATCTTCTGCACGAAATCGTTGTGGGTCTGCGGCCAGTGCCAGCTCGACTTCAGCGCCCAGCCGTCAACGATGTCGCCGACCAGATAGATCGTATCGGCATCATGAGAGCGCAGGAAATCCAGCAATCGGTCGGCTTGCGACCCGCGGGCTCCGAGATGAACATCGGAGATGAATAAAGTGCGAAAGCGCCGCTCGGGGCTCTCTTCACTGAAAGAGTCGCTTCCCATACCTGTGCACCTAACAAATCCCTGTGACAGGGCGATGACGATTCGTCGCAGCCAACGGTCCCACCAGAATCAGCGATGCGCCCTTGAAATGCGGATAACAGCGCCATGCGACAAACTGGCGACACGAGGGGCCGTGCATATACGGAATGAGGTCCTGTAGCCCGGATGGAGCGCAGCATAATCCGGGATAAGCCGCCTCCAGGCGCGCAAAGGCCCGGATTGCGCCGCGCTCCATCCGGGCTACGGTCCCGCGGGGCTTCTAATAAAATCTGTGAAAATGATGCACCGGCCCGTGGCCTTGGCCGACGGCGAAGCGATCGGCGGATTCGATCGCGGCGCTGATCCAGCTCTTGGCGTTGCGCACCGCCGACGCCATGTCCTCGCTCTTGGCGAGCCCTGCCGCGATCGCCGACGATAACGAGCAGCCGGTGCCGTGGGTGTTTGCGGTGTTGATGCGCGGCGCTGACAGCACGATCGTGCTGCCGGCATCGACGAGATAGTCGATGCTTTCGCTGCCCTGCCC
>NZ_JADYVX010000048.1 GCF_020194175.1 Bradyrhizobium sp. BRP22
ACAGGATGGACTGATCTGAAGCGCCGCTGCAATCGAGCGAACGGTCTCGCCTGCATCAGCGCGCTTAAGCGCCAGTTCGCGGATGTCTTCCGAATAGGGTCGCGTCATCCATGCTGGCCCCCAGCCCAGCATGGAGTTTGAATCAGAAATTCCTCCAATTGGGAATCCCGATTCCGCTAAAAAACAACACGCTCTAGTGCGGGGCGTATGCAATGGCACGAAGCACGTTGCCACGGGCCAATCCTATCCGATCCCGTTTGCCGCTGGGCTCGATTATTATCGGCCACCAGCGTTCGGGGCGTGCCTTACAGCCATTCCGTTATCACAACTAACCCGAGCAACCCCATCACGACCACAACGCCGCTTTGCCGGAGCGGAGAGGTGGCCGAGACGTAGACTTTCCGGCTGGTTCTGCAGTCACCCACCAGCGAGATACCGAATGACCGCAAACGAGCCGATCACGACGAGGGCGGTCACAGCGATTGAAAATACGAATCGCACGTCATGCTCCCAAGGACGCTACGCAAAGCCGCGGTTGGTGCTCCCGTCCGTGCGCGCCCGTGCTCACCGGTAGGGTCTCCGCATTCTTACGGATGCAAATTTCATTCCCTCGTCAAGCGTTCTGGCTTTTAATCCCGGTATTCTGTCACCAGTTGATGTTTTCGAATTGCCCGGCAGGCGTGACTGCCGGGTTTTTCGTGCGTGCTTGCTCATGGCTGCTGATCGCCCCCGCGTGGGAGCTATTGATTCGGTCGCAACTCAGACCTCCGACCATGCAGCGGCTAGTTTCCTGGGCTAGGCGTCAGTCTAGGTTGTCACTTGCCGCTCGAAGTCGCCTCCGGCGCTCCGATACGGATCAAACCAACGGCGTGTCCACTGCTCGCCAGCCTCAAGATCCGCTTCGTCACTATCCGTCGCGGTGTCTTCCAAAACAACGCCTCTCACTCGATCGGCGCCTGCACGAGTGAACCAGCGACACGAGCGCGTCGTCCCGTCGGCTTGGATAATCATAGAACGCGACGCGGTAGACCGTGATCTTTGCCATGCTTTCTGCTCTCGTCATTGGAGGGCGCGGCATTTCAAGGCAACCAGAGAGCGAGTGAAAGGTGAACTGCGCCACTCCAATACCTCGCACTCGAAATGCAACAGGCTGGAAGGGCCGTGGCGCAAGCTGTGGTTCACACCACGGCCCCGCATTAGATTATGCTAGCCGGCTGCAATGCTCGCAACGGGGGCGGCCGCCCGTCCCCTGAACTAGATACTGGCTTTCGATATTGTTGCCTTCAGTGCACTTATTGTTGTCGTGGTACACGTTTTTTGCGTTCAGCTTTTTTGAGTGGAATGGAGGTACTTTAGCCACGGTCAAGGCTCCCGTTTAAATAGCGCGGCCACATGCTGCGCCGGAAGGTAGTGCCAGATTCCCGCAACTTTTTCGAGTCATAAAATAGAATAACAACTCAAAGGATGTGGTGCTTTCCAACCGGATGGCGTCAGGCGATCACGCTGTACAAGTAGGTGCGGTCGGACGAGGTGAGCTGGCGCACTCCCTAAGTGGCGCCAACAATGAATCGATTGCCCGCTAATTTGGCCCCTCTTTCAGGCAGATGAATGCGCCCACGTTCTTGTCCAGCAATCCAAGGTCAAGGAAATGCAGATACCACTCTACTTTCGGTCTCTTAGAAATTGGAACGCCAGCTTGTTCGTACAGGCAGCGAACATAGTTGGGGTCATCCAGGCTCGGATCAATTCCAGCCACGAGTCGCGCATACACGGTTGCGGCCCTGACAAATTCGATCTTGTGTCCGGACAGGGTAATCACGGTGGGTACGATGACTGATGCGGGAGCGAGTCCTCTTGCCGACCTCTGGTCGAAGATCTGCCAAAGATGGTCTCGTTCTGCAGTGATAGTTGGATTCGATTCGGTCTGCTCGAAAACGGCATGATTAAAGATTCCGACGACCATAAACTTGTCCCTAGTTACGTACGCGAACATCACGTTGTCGGATCGCACGGCATTCCCAGGAGCGGCGTCGAAGTGCAGATGATGGTATCCCATCACGTTTAGCATCAAGTCTTTGTCGGCCCATCGGTCAACGTCTGAGCCGCGCTCGGTAGCAGCTGGCGTAAAGCCACGCGTATGCGGCTGAAGGGATAGGTAGGGGGTGAGATCCGCTCCGCTCCTCACCTTCTCAAGCAGCGATTGAACCTCGTGAGCTAGCGACTGCCACCTGGGATCGGCCGTAGCGGTAGGCTCAATCACGACAGCGCGCGCACGCGGCGCGATATACCTAATCCGCCACTTTCGGTGATCGATGAGTAGTGCTCCCAGCGACTTCGATTGGAGCGCTTGAAGCGAAGCCTTGTCGTTCGGAAACTTCGGGATGTCCTTCGCGATTGCGAGGCGAAATGCCTTAACGCGCTTCGATTCAGCCATGACTTCCGGTCTCCAGTTGAGGCAACGAGCAAGTTCCCACAGACGGCGCGTCGAAGCGCCCGCCAGAAAAGGGGAATTGATTATTTAACGATCAGCGCGAGGGTGTTCGTGGGTGTGGCAACCCGGACCGAAAAAAACCGTAATGCTTTGGCGAGGATGTGCCTCTCGATTGGCAGCGAGGGCGGCGGCTGAAGTGTAACTCTCCGGTTCGGAAGATACGACGCACGAGCTTGGCGGCTCAGGCGACTGGAACCTGGGGGAGCACGCGCTCCAGATTGGCCTTGCGCATCGAGGGCGGCAGCTTGCGCAAATCCTCGCCGTCGGCGGCCAAGATGTCGAAGGCGTAGAGCTGCACCTCGTTGTTGTGCTTGCCGGAGTGCACGCCGTCCGATCCGAGATGCCATCCACCGAGTAGCACCGCCCTCGCCGTCAATCACGAGTTGTTCGCGCCCGTTTGAGAGGGCGGCGTCCAGGATGAACGACTAGCGCTTGGTGTAGTGATGGCCGCCGTTGGTCCGGAGCTGCACCGTGCCGCCGTCGCAGATCACCATCAGGCGGTATCCGTCATGTACAAGTCATCCTCGTCCGGGAAATTGATCGCGTGTGCCGCCATCAGCGCCACGCGGAGAACCATTGTGGCGCTGGCGCGCTCCGGAGCGGCTTTCCCGGCCCATCACACCATTCGCTCTGCACCCTTCAGGCTGATTGTTCTATCGGTTTTCTTCAGTTTTTTTGAACCTTTCCAGCCTGACGATCACCCGCCTTAACATGTTTAGTTGCAATTGCCGCGCAAATTCATCATAGCTCTCTCAGCATCCCAAATTTTCAGCCTCACAATACTTCGCCGCGTTGCATACGACCAGCTGACGTATGCAACGCGGCGAGCGGCCATGCTGATTTCTAGCAATGCGATAGTGAGCTTATTTTGGAGGAGCAGCTTTTCCTGATGAAGAACACCACAAAAATGACCATCAACGGACAAAGCAGTCCAAACCGACCAAGCAGAGCACGCAGACCATCGGCAAGCTGATCCGCGACACCCGCAAGCGCAAAGGAATCAGCGCCGAACTTGTCGCCTGCGCATGCAACGTCACCGTTAGCGCGCGGCAGCATGCTAGCTCAACTGAGATGGCTCGTCGGACGCCTGCGCTTAGTCGCCCTTGTTAAACGAAGTAGACCAACTCGTGCAAACAGCGCCACTGCCCGTGCGAGCACGTCGGACAGACAAAAAGCTGCCGGCTGCCAGGCGGATCAGCAATAATCTCTACTTTGCCTCTTCGTGGGGGACTACCGACTGCCAGTGAGATAAATTCTCTGCAGTCTTCATTGTCGCAATAAAGGCCCGAGTTTGAGCTTCCCACAACTCCCTTGGTGCCCCGCAGCGGTTCAGTGGGACTCGTCGTCAAATGGATGCGGTGAATGATAATGAGTGGAGCTCCCCTGTTGCACCTTCATCACGACCGAATAAATCATAAAGTCGCCGTGGGGTTCCTTCTTAATGTGCCAACAGAGCGGCGCGTTCAGGCGTGATCTTCACATAGGTACCGTTTTCGTGCATCAGCCAGGCGCGCTCGATCACAACTTGATGCAAGTGCCGTACGCGGCCCCGGCGTGCACCGCAGAGATTGCACCTTGGAAGCGAGAGCCCGTAACATTGAAAGTTCCTCTGTGTTGGAGGGAATGTAATTCCATCGAAGGAAGTGTCGCCCTGAACAAGAAGGTCGCGCTCGCCTTCGCCGTTCCGGCTACGGCTCAGTAGCCGGGCCGAGTGAGAGGTCGGAACGCTTTCCTGCAAAATCGCTCCCAGCGTCGGCATGGTTATTGGGGGGACAGCAGCAACTGAACTGCGTTTATGCATCTGCACGAGGCAGGGCGTGACGCCTACCAAGATACCATCAGCACGTTTGGGCTCGACATAGGTGCAACATCCGGCGGTCAACTTGCGTGGGCCGTGTTTGCGCCGACCACGCTGCGCCGGGGAGCGCTGGCAGGAAGCTATGGTGGCGCTAGCGTCGGCGGTGCCATTGGCGTCGGAATGGGGCCAATGTCCTCGTCGGAGGCTCAGACCGCACCGTCAGTTTGCAGCCGGCATCAGTAGAGGCCCAGACCGGTCTGAATGTAGCGGCGGGTATATCCAATTTGGAGCTGCGGCCGGTCGCGCCGCCCGCACGGCGTAGGCCCTCCTGATTCAGTGGCCGCGGCCAAGGCTGTGCGGCGGCATACTGAAGCGGGCGAGCAACAATTCGCGGCCGATGGTCGCCTAGCTCAGCGTTCGCTGGCCCACTAAGCGGAAGGCGGATACTGGGCGGAGATCTTGGTCGGCCGCAGCGCTACGATGTGAATGCGCTTGCAGGGATAGCCGGGTTTCACCGAGCAGCTTAAGCGATGTAGCGGTCAGCTCGTGGATCGGTGTTGTCTTCGGCCGGCGGACGATGTCGAGCGCGACCCCCTTAGTACGGCCTGCAGCCAAGGCACTCATCTCAAAATAGCTGTAGCCGGCATTCCCATCAACCGCACTAGTTTGGCTTTAAAAGCGGCGGGATACAACCACGCTGACTTGCATGCACGCAAATGGCTTCGGCATTGAATGATCGGAGTAGTCTCGGCGCTTTTGCTTATGGATACTGCCTTGTCACCATTTTTCACGGGCACTGGTGCGATGCGCCGCGGCAGTTGTCATTGCTCCGCCAGCCGAGCGCAACAATTCTCGATCATGGTCTCGCTGACGTCGCTCGGATAGCAAAGTGGGGCGCGGCCGCCCGGCCGACTGTAGGCGCTGCGGCCTCCGCAGGCTCGCCCATTTCGCTTGAGGTCGTCCGGGGTGCCCGGCAGCATGGTATGCCCGGCGGCCCTCCCGGATCATCAAGGCGGCGATCGCCGCGGCGGTGAGGACCTCGGTCGCTCGCTTCGCAGGTGCCGAGGGCGCCGCTTCGCGCGGGCCGCTGAGTGGTTTGCTGGTCCGCTCTGTGGGCGCTGTCCGAAATCATTGCTGTGCGGGCGGGGCGGACGGACTCCCGAGGCGGCGCCGGTGCCGCGGCCTTCGGGGATGCTTCCGGTGATCTTGACAGCGCAGGGACGGCGGCGATGGTGGCCCGGCAGGGAAGGCGGCGCGGCGGGCTGATAGAAGCCGTAGCCCAACAGAGCCAGCTCAGCCGTCATCGCAAATTTCCGCATAGAGCTCCCTGAAGCTGGCCGAGATTTGCTCAACTTGCGCGCGAATTCAGGACGGTTGCTCTTAGCTGCCCGATACTCGTCGTCGGATTTGCTTGGAATCGGCGCCCTTAGTGCGCCGATTGGAGCGTCGCAATGCCGCCGGCGGCGACGCCCTTGTCAGACTTCGTAGGGACCGCCATTGTGCACTTGTAAAGTGCTGGAACAGCACGCCGACCAAGAAGCCGCTGAGGGCTGATTGAACTGCGACAAAGGCGCTGAAGGACAACACGTCGAAAAAATCCAGCGTGGTCCCGGGCAGCGGCGGAGATCCCAAAAAAGCGATCAAGGTCGCAGCAAGTTGCAGCGCGCCCTGCCACCCCGCGGCGGCGAACGAAATCGCCGTCGACTTTCCCGCGCGGTCTACATAGACGCCGATGAAATAGCCGAGCACAGCTTGGCTGGATGCAAAGAGAAACGGTGCGATCGTAAATTCTCCGCGCAGATATATGCTGAACCGGGATAGTGAAGAACAGAGATGCGCTGTAAGCAGCCAACGCAATTATCAGGTTCTCCGGGCGGTCGAAGTTGGAGGCGTCCTCGCTTCGCCATTTACGCTTCAGTTTGATCGCGAGAATCATGACGATCGAATAGTTCAAGGTAAAGGTGAGCGAATATCCGATCACGCCGGCCCGATCTGGTATCAGCGCCTCTTCGCCGCGCAGATACGCTAAGCCAGCATAGGCCACATTGGCAACGAGCAAGATCAGGAACATCGAGCCGATCACGCGAACGACGGCATCCCAATCGAAGAGTGGGATTGGTGGGATGCTGATGGTGAAACCCAGTTCGTTGAGAGTTTCGCTCATGTCCTCCGGCGTCAGTTCGATCGCAAAAGCGGATAGCGCAGTCAGTAGGCATAGCGTTTCGTAGAGGGTATCGCATCTCGTCTGAAGCTCTTGGCGGCGCGCAGAGAGCGCTCTGATGTCCTGCTTGTCGATATTGGCCGATATGTAACTATCTATGTCGGCGACGTCGGCGGGGACCAGTTTCTCCTGATCAACCAGATATGCGGTGAGCGCGGTTCGTAATTCCTGGCTCTGGTTTGCGAGTTGGCGCAGGTCGCGGTCAAGCTTGATCTTGAATTCGGTGAATTTTCCATCCGCCATGATAGATTGGAGTTGAGTGCGTAGGCATCGAGCCGCGATCAGTCTCTGCTCGAGCGCCCCGACCAACTTGCCCTCAGCTGCTCGTATCGCGTCGCGAGTGGTAAGTGTCGGGCGAACGGCCGCCAATCAGCCGGCGGCGGGGAATACGGAGCCTCGTAGAGTTTCTCAGCGAGTATCCGCGCACCGGAGCATCTCGATTGCCGAAGTCGATCGCGTAGTCCGGACTGTTGAAATGGAATCGTCCGTAGAAATATAGGGCTAACATTCCAGCGGGAACTATCCAGTAGGTTTGAGCCCACGCCAACAATTCTGCCTGAGATTTACCGGATAACGCCTGAGGTGACATGACGCCTCCCGTGGAGAAGCAGCATGCATTCTACCCATCAAGGGTGTGCGCGAATGTGAGCCAACTCACACCCAACAACCAACACGTGCTTGTGAAGGGAGCTCAAGGGGACGCGGATCGCCGATCGGCTCGCACTTGTCATTTCTGAACGCTGTCATTGCTGCGAGTGACGTACGCAAGATCTAGCTGGACCGAAGGCTGTTTCCCGCGTCGAACGGTTCACAAGCGCAATGATGTCGACGTCGAGTAAGCCTTCGATCTTGTATTTCCAAACCTTCAAGCGCTCGAGCACCTGATGCTCCTAGCGGTGCTCGTGAGTGCTCGTTCCGCCAGCCCAGAAGCGATCGCTCGAGCCCGGCCTGCGGTTCTCGATCCACATAGTTACCTCCGATGCACGCTCCCACCGCCGGCGGCACGACGGCCGGGCCGAGCTCGGGCTGTTCTGCGGTCATTCGGATCGTGCGCCGGTCGAACCAATAGCCCTGCGGTGGGGGCGGAATGACGGCGCTGACACAGACCAAACGCACCGCCTCCGCAGGGCCTGACTCACCTTCGTAGACCGATGCAAGCTTTCAGGCTTGAACGGCCCAAAAGCTTGCAGCTCTAGTCCCGGTCCTTCGCTTGGTCCTAGTCTAGCCAAGGGGCGGTACCGTCGTCATTGTGTAATCTCAGCCGTCCGAAGCTTAGAGCAAGGAGCAAGCAATTTCAGTCAAACTTGTAGGAGGCCTGCAGAAACGTGCCCCATCGTTCCATGCGATGGTCCGCGGCACAGGAGTCCTTTACGCTGGTTTGGAGTCCACATGGCCCAATAATGGCCACCGATGCCAACGCTGAAGTTTTCAGTGATGAAGTAGGACAGGACTGCCTAGACCTGCACACCACCGCCACCACTCCCGCGCTGATCTGCGAAGGTTGTGTATTGACGCAGCAGATGGTTGTCGCGCCCGTGGAAATCCGTCCACGGCAGGTAAGCAACGTCGGCACTTACGCGCCAACGGTCGAGCAACATGGTGTCAGCGCTGAGCCGATGCGCAGCGCATTCCAATCAGTGTCTTGGCTGCCGACGATGCTTCTATCGCCCGGCACAAGGCATGGATTAGACTAGGGGCGGCGATCTGAACACAGCCTATCGAGTCAGACTTCTGGCCGTAGTAGCTCCAACCCATAAACCCACCGACCTTATAGGTGCTGCCGCGCAGGAAATTGTAGCCGGTATCGGCGGTGTACTAGGTAAATCTTCCGTTGGCCTGACCCGATATCGTGTTGACGTAGGCGATGGGGACGCTCGCGTACGGAGGCGCTAAGCCCAATCTTCATCGTTCATATTTCCAGTGTTGAAGCGCCCGAACCCGATATTGCCCTTCAGGAAGATCCCCCATGGGCTGTCCACACGCTCGAACAACTCACCGGCAAGCCCATCTAGCCCATGATAGGTGAGCCTTGATACGAGATCACTACTCCCGGAGTCCAATTGATACCTTCCTCGGCTTAACCACAGCCGTGTGCCGCTTTCCAGCGACCACCTATCAGCGAAGGCAATCGGCGATGCGCTGACAGTTGGCTTTGTCGCATATAGCGGCGTATCTGACGATGCCGGTCTCCATGGGGCGGCGTCAAAATGGTAGTTCAGCCCAAGCTTTCCGACGTGATAGCTGCTGGATAGGCTGGTGATGTTGGCGGAGACGGTTGCGAACGGCGGACACCGTAGGGTCGGAGGGGTCGCCACACTTGGTCCGCCAAACCTCAGATAGTCGTACTCAACCTTCAAGGACCAGGCCGATGTGAGGGCTTGCTCGACGCCCAGGCCGATTGTGCCACCGACATCACCATAGTCGAAATGGGTGGCATTTTGTGGCGCCCGGCCAAAGAATTCGTTGTTGTTGGTGACATCGCCGCGATTGTGCTGCCAAGCCAGGCCCGCCTTGAGATAAACCAGCGTGTGACCCTGCGGGCCAAACGCGTAATCCAGGCGACCCGTTCCGGTGACAAACACGTTTGGACCGGCGGTGCAGTTTGCGCTCACCACAAAGCGGGAAACGGCAAGACGGGTGTTTACACCGACAGAAACAGCTCCACTTGCATCCAGTTCAAGGCCAAAAACCCAGCGCTCCCTCTGCCAATTGTAGCCGATCTGACCTCCAGCCAAGAACACAGGGGTGTCGACAACGTCCCCATAGAGTGACGGACCATAGGGATCACTGAATGAGGTCAGCCCGTGGCCCCCACCGACGTGCCCGCCGATATATCCTCCGGTCCAGCTCCAGAGGACGGAGGGACCTTTACTGCCGGCTTAAGATCGGCCGAATTGACGGCACCGCCTGCAATGAGCGCAGCTGCTGTGACACCGCAAAAAAGAACTTCAGATCGCATTTCACCTCACGAACACATGACGCGCGCCAACTTGCGACGTCGGCCAATTGGCCGACGTTGTTGGCTCCGCTTCCACGGCGCTTGTGGTGTGCACGATCTAGACCAGCAGTCGCGATGCGCATTCGCTGCGGTTTTCGATCGCTATGTTGTCTTCGCAACAAGAGCGGTGGATTTTGAAACAAGCCGCACGTCTGAGGTCGAACACGAGGCGCATGCTACACGCCGGCGCCGACCGATTGAAAAGGTGAATGCTTCTGCGAAGAGTTCTCCTCTTGCTCCAGGCTTCCTCGCCGGTGCAACAGCCAACTGTGTTGAGCTGTTAGCTGTAGCACCTGTGTGACTTCGTCAGTGTAGTTCAATGGCCGAAATCCGGTGCTTGCTGATGGGATGATGGCCCTACAGGTGAGGATGATCTGGGTTGTTGTACAGCCTGCGGCAATGTCGCGGATCGGGAGGCGAGAAACTCGGACACTAGCTCAGTCATTCGGCTATACAAGCGGCGGGTGTACCTTGTTTGATCATAGGAGAATGTGTGTAATTCGATTCGGTCCGGACAGCTTAAGTTGGGCGATGTAGGACTTATCATATTTCGACTGCACGGTCGCGCTCACTGGCACCGCTCGACCTCTCGCCGCTATCGTCGAAGGCGAGCAGCCCTATCATACGAGAGGTGATGTTTTCAGGCTGCGGTTCCTAGATGGGAGCGTTGCATCTAGCGGTCGTGCTCGCTGGTGAAGTCGCCGTCTTTTTGAAAGCCCAGAGTCACGAAACGATCGTCGCTGATCGGGACGCGATGCAGTCGAAGACTATTCCTGCTCGTCGGATCGGCACATCTTAAGCGGGTCTGTGCAGTTTGCTGTGTCCGCATTCCGCAAAGCTGCAAGTCCGATGCTGCCACGGAAGTTGCCGGCTTTCGTCAACTCGTTTATGCGGTTGATCGCACACTTTGCGGTCAAGGCTGCGGCTGCCGAACTAGGCTCTTCAACAGAACTCTCACTATCTATGTTCTCGCCCGTACCGAAAATCTTAATCTTACGGAAAATGTCTCGCCGCTATCTCCCACATGCTCGATCGCGATCAGCCAAGCGATGAGCGGCGCGAATATATCGACGAAGGCCGGGCCGTCCTGTGGTCGAACCGAAGCTGGCTCCGGAGGCCTTGGAGGGCGACACTCGATCGACTTTGCACATGTACTCAAAGTCCACGTGTCATTGTTGGTCTACAATGATGCGCGGCCAGAAGGGCAGATTGTACTTTCGATCTGCCATGCGGCGACAAGGCCGGCCCCAGCACAAGTTTGTCGGAGTGATGGAGTTTTCCTCGCGCGCTGCGGCCCGCGATAAAATTCCGTTGGCCAGCAAATCCAAGGCAAGTTGCGTCACCGCATACAGCGGATGCTCCAAACCAGGGCCACTCGCTCTCTCAGAAATTACAGTCCAATCGGAAAGCTTTAAGCGCGGAAATCATCACCGAACGGACTATCAAGTCGCGTTGGTGGCGAGCTGGACATTCGCGCTAAGATGCGGACAATCCGGGCCGCCCGTCGTGGGTATTCTCCGAACCTGCCACGATCCTCCTGAAGCCTAGAGTGTCGATGAGCGCAACATACCAATCTGAACAAACGTGTTCAGGAGTTTCGCTGGTAATTCGAGCCTCTGTTGCCCTGCTTCTGCTTCCCGAACGAGCAGGGGGCCTGGCCTGTCGTATCGGCTAGGTTGGCGAACGGTTAGCATCTTCGCTTGTATCATTATGGCGGCATGATAAGCGCATCTCTCGCGCATCAAGATTTTGCTCTATTAGTACCGTTGTTGGTGAGCGGTGGGGACAAACCATTTGATTGCAAATCTACGCTCATGAATCCGCTCGCGCAGCGACGGAGCGTCAGCTATCGCATTGATTGTACGGTTTGCAATGTTGCCTGCTGTAAAGAATTGTTTGTCCTGCTAATTATGCAATGAGTTGATATGTGCCGAGGCTGCAATTCTGCTTCACGGCACCGCAATTGTGTTTCGGTATTGCCAATCCTTGTTCTTGTGATAGGAAGCGCTCTCATCGCGAAAAAGGAGACGATCGTGGTGAGGTCGAAAGAGGCAAAAGGGAATAAGAGTATTCGTCGCGAATACACTAAGGCTGATATCAAAGAACTGCGAGCGCACTCAAAAGCGAGAACGCCGGTAGTGAAAATCGCCAAGCTAACCAAACGTACGGAAGGCTCCCTGCGGCAAAAGGCCACGGCGCTGGGTATTCCGTTGGGACATCAGCGCTAGCCGGCGATTGGCTTCGGATAGCTCATGACGGATCTCCAAGAGAACTTGTTAGAGCCCCCGTGTCGTTCGCATAGTTCTTGAAGCTCTTGATCCGTCTTCGATGAAGCTGGCGTTTGCACGATCGCCGCGAAGCATGTTTGCAACTGAGCTACAAATATAGAAGTCAGATGACGCCGATTCTTCCGGTTGTTCCCCTAGGTGGAATAACCGGCAGTCTCATAGGGAAGACATGCAGTGATCGGAATAAGCAGGGTTGCTACGGTACTAGCTTGGTGTCGCGACGAACCGGGCTAAGGCGGTGTAGTAGCCGACGCGCGGCTTCACAACCCGCCATCCTCCCACTCGCGCAGCACGACGCGCACATTTTCGACTTTCGTGCCGGCTAGCTGGGCGATTGCTGCGCGCGCTTGTTTGTCACCAGCCTCTCTGCGTGCAGCGAGGATATTCCGCCGTTCGTGAGGTGACCATGGACTATCAGAGGTAGCGCCCGCAGTCGGCTGGGTCCAGGCAATCGGAGAGCGCGATCGCGGTGAAGCCGTCGTGGTCGGTCCGGCGGACGACGGACCGCATTTCCAGGAGAGTCAGCAGTAGGTGCTCGCGTCGCTAGCGAGCTGCCATTTACACCTACGGTTGCCGTAGAGGACGAGCCGGCAATGTCTCGCTCATCTAGAAGTCGACGTTGCCTGCCTGCGGCCCGTCGCTCGCGGTGGCAACCGGCTTGGCGCCGGCGAGGAGCCGGATCAGGACGGCGTCCAGGTCATCCGGCGCAAATTTGTCGGCGCTCCGGGATCGATGGCTTTGATGCGGGGACGATAATGCCGGCCCACCTTAGCGGGCGATGAGATATCCCCGTGACGGAGGAGAGGATGGCAGCAACGACTTCCCGAGCTACGCTGGCACCTTCCTACAGGATCGAACAGGCAATTTTCCGTCCACGAGGTCGCCGAAGCCTTCCGAGCGGTCCTGTCCCCTCCAGGAGCTCCCGGGGGCGCGTCGGGCGAGCCTTGTCTCGATCGGGAGTGGGGCGGCCACTCAGGATACTGCTCTCGCACGACTCTCGCGCATCAGCGCAGCAAATTCGCACTGGAGCGAGTAGCATCTCTCGTCGCAATAAGGGAGTTGCGTGCCGATCTCGCGCAGATAGCTGGTGCCTGCGATCAACTCGCAGCACAGCCTGCAGAAAGTCTGCGGATAAGGCCTGCTACCGTTCACCAACACGAATTTCATATGGCGCCTCCGAACGCAAAGCAATAAACCACATCCGAGGTGTTCGCGATGCCTGGCGGGGAAGCGCAAAGATGGGCTCGGCTGTCGGGATTATCCCTGTTGCGCTCTCGTTGCTGGACGGAATGAGAATGCATTTCCGATCTTCCCGGCGCTTCCCATAGATGGTGCCGCGACAGATTTGATTTCGCTCAGGTTGCAATCGGAATGGTTGCAGCCCTAGGAACTTGAAAAAAGGCTTTGAGGCACAATCTCCTTGCTAGCAACTGCTGAACGGCGCGCAGCTCCGCTGTTTCTAACTCCGTGAAATCCGAACAGCCAGCCGCGATCGCGCTCCCGACGCGCCTTGAACCGATCCAGGCATTTCCTGGAGCACAGCGCAGTGCGCCACGAGTAGTACCGGATCAGGCCAAACTTCCCGCCGCAAACAGCGCAACTTTTCGCTGAAGACTGGTGAGAGCATTGGGAGCTATCGCACATCTCTATCGCCTGTGGTCTCGCGTGGGTGGTAGATTCCAGGGATCTCTGGTTCGCGGTCGCACCGCGCGCACAAATGAAGTACGGCTGCGGGGGGCATAGTGATCCGCGAGCTCATGCGGCAAATACGGGCAGCGGAAGTAGCGCTTGACTGTCATATGCGGCCTCCCAGGGCGAAACAGGGGCTTCTTCTCCGTCGCGCACGTTCCACGTGCGCACAGCTGGGATTGTGGCGATTGCGCCCGATCTTCCTTCTAATCGCCGGCCAATCGACTTTCCTTCATTGGCCCAAGGCTAGGTCAATCGCAACCGAAGGCTCAATTGTACGGAGGTAAGCGAGCGCCATCACAAGTGATAAAAGCGCCATACGAAGGTTTAGCTGCTCTGAAGCTTAGCCATCGCCAATTGCGCGGCTCCCTTCGCAACGAGACGGCGTATTGACAGCGGACCGCGCGGTGACCGCGAGTCCATCGTCACGAGGCGGATGTTCGTTGATCAGCGAACGGGCGCAGACTAGCCAATCTCTGACAGGCCGGCGGCGGTCGCCAAACGAATTGCCGATCTTATTCCAAAGTGCCTTTTTTTCCCCTTCAAGGCAGAGAGCCGAGCGCTGCGATGAAGCCTTGGAGGGCAAAGGTCAGATGTCCCTCAAACGAAGCCTTGGCCGCATGGTGCGCCGTATAGATGCAGCAGCCGCCCCGTTACCGACCAACGATCGCGGAGTTTCGATTGGAGAGGCACGCTTGGTTCTAGTCGACGATCGCCCTTGCACCACAACGCGGCTCGGTCGGAACAGCCGGCTACGTCGACGCCGATGGATGCCAGCGTCTTTGACCTCGCTCTGTGGTTGCATGGCCGGCGGCTGCGCAGGACGGCGCTGCGCCTGGAAATGCCAGCGGAGCCTCGTCCGACCGACGCGATGAAGTTGGTGTCTGCGGTCGCCTGCGATGTGGTATCCAATCATCAGTGAGGTGCAGATCCTGCCCTTCTAGACCGGAACGGTCCCACATGCTGGAATGGATAATGATGGACATGCGGAAAATCCCGTTCGGAGCAGCGGCTATTTAAGAAATTGTGTCGCACAAGTCGCCTCGCGGTCGACGCAAGCGCGAGGACGACGAAGGAAAGCTTGGAAACGATGCCTCGCGAACGTCGCTTCAATGCTCGCGCTAGCGGCTTTCGCTGTAGCGGCGATGCCTACAGACATCCCGGTACTCAGAAGGGGAAACTCGTCAGTCGTGCAATCTCACCTAGCACAGCCTTTCTCGAACGGACTGATGCAAGGACGAGGCTCAAGGAAACTTAGACATATGGGCGCGCGAAGTGATGGCGACCGTTTGGTTCTCGCGCTCGAGGCTATCAACTTCGAGCTAAGACGATCACTCCGCTGGCGGGATCACTATCTCGGCCGACGTAGGCATTCAATGCAAGGGCGGCCCGGCGGCAAGTACGCGACCGCCGTTGCCCGCAACAATCGGGTTGACGCAATTGTCGTAGACGTCGCTGTTGAAGACTTCGTACCAGATTCCCTCACGAGGAAGCCCGAGTCGGTAGCCGAAGTGGGTGGTCTCCGACAGACTCGTCACGACAACTACGTCATCGCCCAGGTCTTCGAGCCAACGACGGAACGCGAGCGCGAGCACCCTGTTGGGATTGTGGCAATGGAAGATATTGATACGTCCACGACGTAGCGCTCGCAGGCGTCCGCGCACCGCAATCAGCTCGCGCATGAAGCGCAAATCATTGCTCATCGCTCGATCATGATCCAGCCCGTCCCACCAGATCCTATGGTTCGGATCGTGAGGAGAGTCGCTCCAGAGTTTGTCCTCGAGAAACTCCGGCCCCATGAACAACATAGGCACGCCGGGGCTGGTGAGCAGAATGCCATTAGCGATCCGGGCGCGCGAGCGCGCGTACCAAGACCGCGTCGGACGGATCGCAGATATGGGCGATGCGCGGTTTCTGATCCTTCGGTTCGTGGTTCGTCAACAATACGTCATGATTCTGCACGGCGCGCCAAGCGCCGTCAAACCCGGCCGGTGGCATGAGCGCATCGCGTATCCGTTCGAGATTAATCGGCGCCAAGGCGCCATGCGAAGCCTGTTCGATGACGCTGCGCACGCTGTCGCGCATGCGGTCGGACCAAACCATGTCGAACCCGGCGCCGCCGCTGCTGCTCGGCCGGACGACCCAGTCCGGACCTGGATTCCAGAACTCGGCGATCTGGACAGCTGATGGCTTTGCTGTCCTTACGGAAGGGTTTTGGCAGAAATGCCAACCGCCAAACCTGTCGATCACGCTCACTTCGTCATATCGGAAGCCGTCGACGTGAAACTTGTGCATCATTGCCACGGCGTTATCGATCAGGAACTGGCGCACGGAGGCATTCCAGTATGCGAAAACAAGGCCGCCGGCCCAGTCACGATCAGTGAAATACAGGCTGTCGTTGTTGTTGCCCGGGCGGGCGCGATCGAAGAAATACAGACTTTCCTTGCCGAAATCGCCGCCCTCATGGTTGTAGACCACATCGAAGATGATTGCGATGCCATAGACGTGCAGAATGTCGATCAGCAGTCGGAGCTGGTCGTCGGCGCCGCGGACATCACCGACAGAGACCGGCGCATGACCGCGGGCGGCGAGCAGTGTGTTGGCGCGATCCACATAGCGCGGCAGCTCCGGCATCGGTATACCGTACTCGAACTCGGGTGAGAAATAGTCGACGCCGTTGTAGCCGAGGCTAATCGTACTGAGTCAGACGGTCGCAGTCATTGAGGCTGAGAATCAAGTAATTGAGGAGATTCAATATTTGGCGCGCGGAGGGCCAGATGAATCTCGATCAGGGTGGAGATAGCGAAACGCGGTTTGGGGAGTATGTAGCCGGTCTTGGAAGCGTGATCGGTCACGTGGAGCGGACGAGACCGCTGCGCGACTATTGCACGGGCCTGATGCTGCCTGGGGAACGCAAGAGCGTTGAGCCGATGGCGGCGCGGACGGCTCCAGCGCGGACGGCGGCACAGCACCAGTCGTTGCTGCATTTTGTCGCCAACGCGGCTTGGTCGGACGAGGACGTGCTGGCCAAGGTGCGCGAGATGGTGCTGCCGGCGATCGAGAAGAGCGGAACGATCGAGGCGTGGATCATCGATGACACCTCGTTCCCCAAGCAAGGCAAGCATTCGGTCGGCGTGCACCACCAATATTGCGGGCAGCTCGGCAAGCAGGCCAATTGCCAGGTCGCGGTGTCGCTGTCGGTTGCCAATCATGCCGCCAGCCTTCCGGTGGCCTATCGGCTGTAACTGCCGGAAGCCTGGACGAAGGATCGTGCCCGGCGGAAGAAGGCAGGCGTGCCGAAGCAGATCAAGTTCAAGACCAAGCCGCAGATCGCGCTGGAGCAAATCCGCTGGGCCTGCGAGAGCGGTCTGCCACGCGGCGTCGCGTTCATGGATGCGGCCTATGGCAGGGACGCGCGGCTGCGTGCAGGCATGACGGAGTTGGGCGTACCTTACGTGGTCGGCATCGTGCCGACCATCTTGATGTGGGCCCCTGGCAGTGGCCCACGGCGGATGGACAAGCCGATGAACAACACCGGCCGCCGCGACGAGCCCGAACTGGTCTCGGCCAAAAAAGTGGCACTCGGTTTACCGAAGCAGGCCTGGCGCACGGTGACGTGGCGGGAAGGCTCGGCCGACCAGCTATCCTCGCGCTTCGCGCGTGTGCGTGTCCGCGTCGGGTACAACAAACTGATCCCCGAGAAGCTGTCGCCTGAGTGGCTGTTGATCGAATGGCCGGAGGGCGAAGCAGAGCCAACCAAATACTGGCTCTCCACGCTGCCGGAGAACGTCAGCTTCACGCAGCTCGTCGATCTGGCCAAGCTGCGCTGGCGCATCGAGCGCGACTATCAGGAACTCAAGCAGGAGGTCGGGCTCGGTCACTACGAAGGGCGCGGCTGGCGTGGCTTCCATCATCACGCCACCCTGTGCATCGCGGCGTACGGCTTTCTCATCGCCGAACAGGCGAAGATTCCCCCCTCAGGACCTCGTTCTGCCGCGCCAGTCCAGGTCTCTCCCTTACCCGACAATTATCGACCCAGAGGATCTGCCCTTGCGACCTGAACGCCACGTCCCGAACTCGATCGCAACCATGCGCGTGCGGCTGAGCCGGGCCCTCAGCAAAACGGTCATACGATGCCCTTGTTGCGGCGCCGTCGCAGCATCACGCACGCCCAGAAAAATCATGACGCAGTAAGACTAAAAGCTGTTGGAAATTCGACGATCGGCAGCGGCTGCACGGCGGTGACCCCGAAATCCGCCAGATAAGGCACCCGATCGAGGACGTCCAGGAATTTGGCAATCCGACCCGCACGTCGATCAAGGCCGTTGGCGTCGACGGCGTGGAAGGTGCCTATGTGGAGCTGATAGATGATCAGCTCCTCGTAAGCGGGCGGATGAAAGCCACATCATGCCAAGGATAACGGGCTTGGTCAGACACGACGCAGTTCCAGTCGGATGCCACTAGCTCGCGAGCATAGGGTCGCGCTTATAACCGGCCCGTCCGCTCCGACGACGTAGAACTTGTACTGTGCTCCCTCCATCACACCGGCAATAAAGCCGGCCCAATAGCCGTTGGCATCGCGAACAAGCCGGCAGTTCTCGTCCGTCGCGATCCAGCGGTTGAACGAGCCGGTGACGTAAACGGCACTGGCGCGGGGCGCCCAGGCGCGGAACGTCACCCCGCCAGAAAGGAGGTTTGCGCCCATTGGGGTGTGCGGCCCCACGTGACTGGTGTCAGCGGGCATGCAGCCTCTTAGTCGTAACCACCAAACATCAAGAGGTGGATGTCACTGTCTGTGGCATTCATCATTCCGTGCAAGCTGCCGGGCTTGAGCAGCACGAAATGGCCAGCCCGCAACGTGCGAAGCTCAAAGCACTGTTCGCGGTCGGGGAATTTGTACCAATCGCCTGTCACCATTACAGCTTGTCCGTGCAGGAGGAAGAATACTCCTGGTTATCTCGATGACGGTGTAGGTCTATGCCGCAATTGTTCTTCAGAATGTGAAGTCGATATAGTCGATCGCCAAGAAGCCCTCGTGGCGTTCGCCCTCAGACTTACGACCCATGAAATCGAGCTGCCACGGTTCAACAATGCGGCCCAGCTCGCCGCTTCCGGCAAAACCGAGATAGTTAGACATGAGGTTGCGGTAGTGCGGGACGTCGACGCCCCATGCGGCTTGGCGCTGATCCCGACACGGTACTATGTCCAGGTCATCCTTATTCTCCCGATCGAAGTCGCTGCGCTGCCCGAGGATAAGGTCGGGACGCGTGATGAGGTCCCCGCTGTCCAGCGAGGAGAGCCCGATCGTGTCGGCACCAGCGGAAAAGACTGCCCGCAGGTCACTGCCGTGATCTCCCCATAGATCGATCTCATATCGATCCGTCGCCTCCTTACAGGGAACGGTGATCAGACCGCTCGCGTCGCGAACGTTGACCTTCAGCAACAGGAGGATACTGCGACCCGGCAGGCGTCCCATTGTCTCTGCGAGCTTAGAGTCGGGGCTCGCCCGGTAAGATAGTTTGAGGAAGGGGACGACGCGGTCTGGCACCGGCTCAAACGCTTCGAGATTTTTCCACGCGCAGGCCGTTACCCAGCCACGGAGCAGGTAGGTGTCTGTGACCAGGAAGTCGCGCACGTTTTGCTTCTGGAAATCGGTTTTATTGTCATGCCGGGTTGGATCGAGGATGTCGGCGTCGGCGCCCTGGGGCCCGGCGAGGTCGAGATGGCTGAACGGAACCAATGCGTGCAGATGGTCAGTGAGATAGAAATGCTGCTCGGCGGCGAGATGATGCGCCTCTGCAACGGCCAACAGCTTCGTCATAAGATTGCGGCTATTGTAGTCAGGCGTCTGATCGGGCGGCACCCGCAGCACGGTATCAGCGGCGATGAGGGGTGTCATGCGAGACCTGCCCAAGCAGGAGGAGTGATAGCCAAACGCAACGAAGTTGAGCGGACGGCGTTGCCTTTCGGGTTGCGCACGCCATGAATGCCACCGCTCTTGGTGAATAGTGTAATGCCAGGACGGACTGGGATTTCGCGGCACGGCTTAGGGCCGAGCCCGTAAATGTCCGGCATCGGCTCGACGAGAGGATACCGAGCATCTACAGCCGGATCATCCCCGTCACCAAGATAGGCAATGCCCTCGCCCTCAATGAAGTAATAGAGCTCTTCGGATACGACATGCTGGTGTGTTCCCTCGACAGCCCCAGGCGGCAACTCGACCTTATGAAAGTACACGATGGTGCCGCCGAGCTCGCGCTGGATCCAGCGCATTCCCATGACGTTCTTGTTGCCGTCGAACTTGCCGGGCGTTGGCGGATCGCCGCGGAAGTAATCGGCGCTGGTCGGCTCCATCATTGCGTTCTGATAGAACACCGTTACT
The DNA here is from genome assembly GCF_020194175.1 of Bradyrhizobium sp. BRP22. GTDB lineage: Bacteria > Pseudomonadota > Alphaproteobacteria > Rhizobiales > Xanthobacteraceae > Bradyrhizobium. Next base: position 19,868 of record NZ_JADYVX010000048.1, read on the forward strand.
ACCTCCCGAGCGTCCCGGATCCAGCCGCGCTGGAACGAGATGACGTAGTTCTCATCACGGAAGGTATTTTCGTCCGAGCTCGGTGCGGGTTTGTTGGGCTCTTGGTGCGAGCGGGCGTAGTCATTGTCCCAACCGGGATCGACGATGTGGTAGTTGAGCGGCTGATCGAGATCCGGCTCACGGAATGAGACTTGCACGCGAGTAACACCTCGGATGTCCGCGAGCGCTGACTTGAAGCCTTGCGATGGCGGTGATCGGCTTGTGCAGCCCCATCTGGTCGAGCACCTTGAATGAGTGCGATACAGTCAGCGGCGGCTCCAAGGTTTCCCAGATCTCGACCTGGTAGGCATTAACATACCCGTCGAAGAACATCTTCAGGTAGCGCTTGAGGCCGCGCTCTAGGTCGGGATTTGAGTGGCTGATCTCGACCCACGCAAGAACCTCATCGCCGAGCAGGCGCCCCCGCTCGCGCGCCTGCTCGGCGAACCGTCCGGCGCGATACTCGATCCGCAATGCATTGCACAGGAATTTGCCATCCAGGTAGACCTCGCATTTGAGCACGATGAAATCGGCGCGGCCCCGCACCTCCAACACGTTGTACTGATAACGCGGACTGCGCGTCGCGTTCAGGTATTGAGCGTGATAGATGCGGTCGGGGAAGAAGACGATCTTGAAAACCTGATTCCTTGGCGCCGTCACGTTGGGGTTGAACGCCGGCGCCGCAGCTGCGCCCGGAGCTGGAGTCGGAATAACGGCATCCGCATCGATCAAGTCGAACCGGGGATACATAGCGCTAAATACTGGTCAGCAGGTGGTCGGCGACCCGGAACGCGTTCGCCTGAATGGTGAGGGTTGGATTGGCGCCGCCCGATGTTGGCATAAAGGCTCCATCGTTCACATAAAGATTGTCGAACTCCCAGGCCCGGCAATGCGGATCCAGAACCGAGTCATTTGGGTCGCTGCCAAAGCGTGCGCCACCGAGAATGTGGTTGGCCATGCGGGCGAGCGCGTTCTCCGCCACATAGATTGAGCCTTGTCCCTGGATCGGATAGTCATGGCCGACAGGATCGCCGCCGTAGCGCAGCACGTCTCTGCACTGCTTCGCCATCACATCCATCAGATAGCGGTCACGTTCATGCCAGCCCTTAATCACATAAGCGACTGGTCGGCCCCATTTGTCCTTGACCTCTGGATGCAGCTCGATGCGATTATCAGACTGGGGCATTTGCTTGGCCATGAAGCTGATCGATAAACCACGGCCGAACTCGGGATCGAAGGAAGTCGATGAAGCGGTCGCCGCGCATACCGGTAGCGCCCATAAAGCCGTTCCACAAAGTACCGAGATCCTGGCTGCCGTTGCTCCACCCGCGCCACTTGGCGTACAAAACTCCGAGAGGCTGTTGGATGAAAATTCAGTGGCAAGTCAATCTGCGCGAAAAGCGGGGTCGCTCAAATGCTCCAACTTGGTTGGTGTTTCACCGACGGACAGGCCATTCCGCCAGATATTCCGTTAGCAGCTCGTCGTGCTTCGGGGGCCCGCGACATCTGTTCTTGACCCGAACCGACAAAATCCAAGCAATCGACAATGAGGAGCGGGGCACACCATCATGCAAGCCCACCGCAAGCTCCGCTCAGTAGTCCTCTTCATATCGCTTGTCGAATACCGAGAAACCAAGCGACAAGTACAAGGGCAGCGCCTTCGGGCTATCGTACTCGTCTGTGTGAAGCCAGATCCGCCTTGGCCGCCAAGTCCATGCCATTCTGAGGCATTCCGATAGAAAATAACGTCCAAGCCCTCTTCCCTCCAGCTGGACATCAATCCCGAAATGCACGAGCTCCAGTTCGCGGTCGGATCGTTGGCGAAACTCACATAAGCCAGAGGCAATGCCACCCACGCGCAACACAAGGATGGTCAGGTCCAGCCCGCCGATGAGCTGCGCCACCTCAGCCTCGGGCGCTTTGGTGCGGAGGTCCCATTGAACGCGGGCTCCGACCAAACGGAACAGCTGCAGATAGTCTTTCACCGCGAGTCGCTCTCTGGTGATCGACAGCGGTAGGTCAAGCGGTGGAGCCCTCGTTGCGTGCGACGCGTCGGTCATCTCGAGATAAGTGACCCACACCTTCATCCGCTTCCTCCGTCAGGACCGGCAAAAAGCAGACAACGGTCGATCAAGTCGCGGCGTCGCCACGTTGGAAAGCAAGTGGGCGGACGACAGATCGTCCACACGAGCCGGGTCTCCTTAATTGCCCGCTCGTCTGCAGCCAACACATTCGCGTCAATCAGCCACATATCGGCGCTATCCGGCAAGCCTGGATCCGATATTATGCGAGGCACGGCCCAGGGGTGTAGGAATAGAGCACGGTCAACGGCCACATGCGGTACGGCTAACAGTCGGTGATCCGAGCTCTGGCGGAGTCCATGGAAGTCAGGGATGTGGAAGACTGAAGCAGCACAAGATCTGTCCATCGACGTCGGAAGGATGGCGCGAATTTCGCGGATCCGATCGGAATACCGGGCGCGGATAACGGTAACCGCGTTCATCGCGTGAACTGCTCAGCAATTACTTCCCTAGCCAAGGAACGAATCTATTGCTGCCAAGTCCGTCATAAAACTCCTTATCCGCAGCATAGGCGTGCCAGGTGTTTCGTCAAACGCGACTATAACCATCCAGAGAATTCCTCTTTGAGGTATTTGTTGATTGCACCGAAATTGTGAAATCGAGCGCCCAATCTCTCCCAAAGATATCTTTCGGATCCATCAGCGACGAGCTCCATAATCCGGATAAGGCTCTCGGTGGACGCTCCGCGTCCGCCGCCCAGGCATCAAAGAATGCCGCAGCGTCCTCGGTAAGGATCAGTCGCGGTCGGACAACTCCCTTTTTCAGATACCTCGCATCGTATTCGGTATATAGTTCCGGCCACAACTTGTTGCAACGTGCGCGCACAACTGATGGCTCGGCGGTAAACATCGCCAGCGTCAGGGCACCGAACAATTCTTTGGGACTCCAAGTGCGTCGAACGGGCGTGATCATACGATTCCTCCAAATCACGAACGGTGCGAGCGGTCTGGCAGACGCATTCTCTTCCCGAACGCGTGCAAAGCATATTTGCCACCGAGCATGCCGTCGCCCCCCTGTTTTGGTGGGCTGCAATGTTAGGCCGCACTCCTTTAGACTCGCCTGAAACATCGTCTCGACGGCTCAAGAGAAGCCCACCGTGGCCATCATTGATCTCGGTCAAGCTCGATCACCAGGACGAATTGCAGTACACTCTCGCGGCACCGCATTAGATTTTCGTAAGCCGCCCATCCCAAGTGCTGGGCGGGCGTCGCTCGGGGCGGCTATCTTGGACCATATCAATTGCAACGGCACTTGGCCGCGGTGTTGCCCTTCGAACGTGCGGGTCTCGTCAGGCGCCATCCTGGCTCGCCGCGCAGCGAACTGCGGGTCTTTCTGAGCTGCTACCGTTTCAAAGTCCCAAACCATCGATCCATTTGTGTCGAGATGCCAGGCCAGCCCAGGCCCAGAACAACCTGGCGTTCAACTCCGGAGATCCCGCAGCCTAGGTGATGACAACTGCGCGAGGGTATTGATGACCAACTGTTTCCGCGAACAGGATGGCGCAAGCACGCGAGCGTGGACCGCTGGCATCACTACTAACGGAGGAGGGGAGGGTTACAAACTTTCGTATAGTTCTCCAAACGCTTTCAATATCGAAGGCTTACCTGCGTACAATTGAGACGACATCGCAACGATTATAATTTCGTCAAGATTGGCCGGAGCGTCGCTAATGGCTTTCGGCGCAGGAAACTAAGACGAGCTGACCGACAATCATGAAGTTCTATCGCAAGACGCCGTGCGATCCGTCGATCTGCAGCGAGTGTCGTCGATCACTGCGGTCGGGCTACCTGCGAGATGTCTGCACGCGGCAGCCCTATTGCAACTACGAATGCTATCTTCGCTGCCGGACGAAGACTCTGCTCGCGGAATGGCTCGCTGTCCCACAAGGCCAGGGACTAGCGCCTGACGAGTCGGTACATCTCGAAACCCTCGGTTCGTTTAACGTGCTTGTTGCCGCTTGCTACCTGGATTCGATCGTGCGCGCCCAAGCCGCGCTGCTGGGCGAATCGATGATGACTGAAACCTCTAGGACCTAGCTCGCGGTGTGCGTGCGGCGAGAGCAATTGCCCGATGGCCAAACCGAAGGATAAATCGCTAACGATGTCGGAATCTACAATGAGCATTGCGTCCCTTCAGACCGGTGAATTTGGTAAAGAGATTTCCGCGCATGTGAAGATGATTTTCTTGAAGCTGGGCCATTGATCGCATGTGCGGGATTGTCGGCATTGTGGGGCGTGGTCCGGTTGCGGAGCAGCTGATCGAGTCTCTCAAACGGCTCGAATATCGCGGCTACGACTCCGCAGGCGTGGCGACGCTTGAAGGCGACCGTCTCGAGCGCCGGCGCGCCCAGGGCAAGTTGAAAAATCTCCAGGCGCGGCTAAGCGGCGATCCGCTGTCAGGTCATACGGGTATTGGTCATACGCGCTGGGCTACCCATGGCAAGCCGACCGAGAGCAATGCCCATCCGCATGCGACGGACAGTGTGGCGGTCGTCCATAACGGGATCATCGAGAATTTCCGCGAGCTGCGGGCTGAGCTGGAGCAGAATGGTGCTAGCTTCGCCTCCGAGACCGACAGCGAGGTGGTGGCGCATCTCGTCGAATCCTATCTAAGGAATGGCTACTCTCCGCAGGCCGCAGTCAAAGCGTCGCTCGCGCGGCTGAGTGGCGCGTTCGCGCTGGCATTCCTGTTCAAAGGCCACAAAGATCTCATGATCGGCGCGCGCAAGGGGTCGCCGCTTGCGATCGGGCATGGCAAGAGCGAAATGTATTTAGGATCGGATGCCATTGCGCTCGCGCCCTTCACCGACACAATTACCTATCTTGAAGACGGTGACTGGGCTGTGCTTACCCGCACGATCGCCCTCATCTATGATTCGAATGGCGCCATCGTCCGTCGGGAAATGCTGAAGCCGGGCGCGTCATCGCTCCTGGTTGACAAGGCGAATTATCGCCACTTCATGGCCAAGGAAATTCACGAGCAGCCGGACGTCGTCGGGCAGACGCTGGCGCATTATGTCGATCTGGCTGCTAAGCGCATCAAACTTCCAATCGAGCTGCCATTCGACTTCAATGACATTCGGCGCATCGCGATCGCAGCTTGCGGCACCGCAAGCTATGCCGGTCACGTTGCCAAGTACTGGTTCGAGCGGTTGGCGCGTATACCGGTCGAGCTCGATGTCGCCTCCGAGCTCCGATACCGCGAGGCGCCTTTGCGCCAAGGGGATCTGGCGATCGTCATCTCGCAGTCCGGCGAGACCGCCGACACGCTAGCTGCATTGCGCTATGCCAAAGCGCAAGGTCTGCACACAATCGCTGTAGTCAACGTGCCGACTTCGACGATTGCGCGCGAGAGCGAAACGTTGCTGGCGACTCTGGCGGGGCCCGAAATCGGTGTTGCCTCGACGAAAGCTTTCACCTGCCAGTTGATGGTGATGGCGGCCCTTGCAGTCGCGGCAGGCAAGGAGCGCGGAGAACTATCCGACATCGATGAAATGAAGCTCGTGAGCGAGCTGATCGAAGTTCCGCGGCTGATCGCCGCGGCGCTCGCGATCGAGCCGCAGATCAAAGAGCTCTCGCACGAAATCGCCAAATCGCGCGCTGTGCTCTATCTCGGCCGCGGCACCTCGTTCCCTTTGGCGTTGGAGGGCGCGCTGAAGCTGAAGGAAATCTCCTATATCCATGCCGAGGGCTATGCAGCCGGCGAGCTCAAGCACGGCCCGATTGCGGTGATCGATGCGAGCATGCCGGTGGTGGTGATCGCTCCTCACGATCGGGTTTTCGAAAAGGCCGTGTCGAACATGCAGGAAGTTGGTGCTCGTGGGGGCAACATCATCCTGATCAGCGATGCGAGAGGGGCATCGGAAGCGAGGATGGAGGCTTGCGTGACCATTGTGCTGCCAGACATGGCGGCAACCTTTACGGCCATTGTCTATGCTATTCCGCTGCAGCTCTTAGCCTACCATACGGCTGTCGTAATGGGAACGGACATCGATCAGCCACGCAATCTCGCAAAATCGGTGACCGTCGAATAGGCGGGCAGGGCGAAAGTCGCAGCAGTCGTAGCCCCTCCAGCCGGCAAGCTTCGTGTCGGTCATGTCCGTTCTGTGGAAGCCAAGACCGAGCAGATTTCAATTTTTCTGGCGTCCATGTTGCGGTCGATTGTCGTTGCTGTGTTGCCTGGCACGGCGTCCAGATCGGGTTGCGGACACGAATGCATGCATCGCATCTGAAAGCCTCAAGAGTACAACCGGAGTTCAAGCTCGCGGATAGCGCGATCTATCGGGACTGTTGTCAGCGCGGCCGTGATTGAAGCGCCGCTTCAATTGGTCGGATGCCACGTCTGGCCCGGCGCTGCTTAATCGGTGAGCCAGAGCGGCCGTTTCGGGTAGATAGCTGTTTAGCGCCTCACAGCAAATTTGTAGGGGCTCACCGGAACCGTGATATGCTAGCGAGTGGATGCTGTCCTTTGGAAACCGCGGCCGCGGCAGCGGATGGATCTGTTCGGGAGCGGCCTGTCGCACGTCGCCATTCGCGAGGTCGATCATGATCTCTGACGAGGTCCGCCTCATCACCCGAAGCGCAAGGCGCCTCTTCACCTGCGCCAATCGTCAGCACATCAGGTGGTGCAAAATCGCGCGCGAGGGTTACCCCCCTCGCAAAATCGAAGACCGGCTATTTGTCAGGCGCTGTTCCGTGAGCCGACTTCATTCTGTGCGCATCAAGCAGGTTGTCTCGAGTTTGCTTTGCGCAGGAGCGGCGGAGGGGGACGGAATGCGAACCGGCGTCTAATTTCGCAACAGTGTCCGGTTCAGGACGGGTATGTCCGGAACCTAGCACTGAGGCGCAAGTATCCCGCCCGGTGCGGAGCGAGGGCACTGGTTGCCATTGTTTGAGCGCCTGAGGCCTGCACAACCTCCCTTGTGGCACAACGATTGCTGGAGGTTCGTTGTCAAGTTCCTTACGTGCACGCAACACCGCTTTTCGCGATGGTTCACTTTGTAAGTCGACGGGAGACAAAAATGCGAAGACCCTACCTGATCGATACAAGATAAATGCGGACTTCGTGCTCGGCGTGGAGAACGCAGAGGAAAACTCCAAGCTCGTACTCTGCAAAAGAAGCACGCCATTCCGCCGCATTCTCTGGAATATGGACATTGGCTCCGGCGCCATTACTTTGAATTCGAGCAATGGCGACCTCGCAATCGCGCCAGAAGGCCATCAACTCCGTCCGGCAGTTCAGCTTTTGCTCTGGACCTACAACTTTACCAGCGCTCGCCAGCATTGGGAATTCGATGAGAACCCAGGTCCTATCGTTAGTGTAGTCAACCCACAGCTGGGTATCACAACCAGTGCAAGTGCAGTGGGTGACGGCACCCCAATTGGCTAATTCTGGCCGACTGTACAGCCGCGCAGCAGTGCCCTTTTGTGCCCCTGGCGCCTCAGAGCTGCTTAGCTCTTCGCCAACAACTTCGTCTCCGAACTACTGCAAAGTGATAAGAGCGAATCACAGGAGTGGCGGTTGGATCGAGAGGCCCCGCTCTTTGCAGGGGCGGCTGAAGGCGATTCATGCCCAAGAAAGCCGCGCCGCGGCCGATGAAAAGGCGAAGCTCGTCATTGCGGATTTGCGCGCCAACCGGATGGCAAAGCCGTCGATCTCATCGAGCAGCCCTTCATGAGAAGGCGACCTACTACGCCTTTCCTGATGACCAATCCTATCTGAACCTCGAGGCGGCGCGACTGCGGCACATTGCCGGAACGGCGTGGTCGACCAAATACTACATGAACATGCGACCGCTATATCGGCAACTCTCTGAAACCGGAGCCGTCGGGCGCAACAAAAGTTCGAAAGAGTCTGGACAGTACCGTACATTCGACAACAGGTCTGACACCGACATCGTCAGAGTTTACGAAGAGTCGTTCAGGGCCAACGAGCCTGGCCACCCACATTTCGGTGAGATGCTCGCTCAGATCGAAAAGAGTCGGCTCACGGAATCAACGCGTGGGCACCTGTTCGTCTTGCGCGAGATCGATGCCAAAACAGAGCTCTTCACGCGAGCCGAGTGTGCGAGCGGCCACGTCTTCCTCACCGCGTTTCCGTGGTCACGGTGCGCGCGGACAGCGTAACCAGGCACATGAGTGCCGCCAACATCGTAAATGCGCTCGGCAATCCTGCGAGCTGGGCAAGCAAGCCAACGCCCGCGGGTCCAATGAGGATGCCAGCATAACCAACCGTGGTGATCGCCGCAATAGCAAGGCCTGCGGGCATTGCTCTCTGGGTGCCGGCGCGCCGGTACAGGACCGGCACGAGGTTAGATGCACCGAGTCCAATGAGCACGCATCCTGCCATCATAAACGCAACGACCCAGGCGGTTAGTAGGATTACGAAACCCGTGACTGCCAGCAGACTTCCAAACACCAACGTGGCGCGGTCGCCGACACGTGCCACGATGGCGTCCCCGCCGAGACGCCCAACGGTCATGGCGACGGAGAACAAGATGAAGCCGAGCCCGCCCTGCGCTTCCGGGACAATGCCACGGTCCACGAGCAGCAAGGCACTCCAGTCGAGCATCGCGCCCTCAACCAGAAAAGTGATCGCCGCGAGCGCTGCGAGCAGGAGCACGACGGCGCGTGGCGTGACGAACAGCGGCCCCTGCTGCACCTCACCGCTTGGGGGCAATCGCGGCCACGTTAACATCATGGCGATCGCCATGAGGGCCGAGCAGATTAGGGTTGATGAAAGAGCCCCAACGTGTAGCCAGAGCAATGCTGTCATCGCAGCGGAGCCAGCAAATTCGCCGATGCTGAATTGCGCGTGAAAGCTGGACATTAGCGGACGCTTCGCTGCACGTTCCAGTTCGACCGCATTGATATTCGCAGCGACATCGATCGAGCCGAGCGAGGCGCCGAAGGCAACCAGCGCTGCCCCCAGCGCCAGCGGCGTACCGGCAACCGCGAGCCAGGGCAGAGTGAGCACAATTCCGGACCCGCCGATCAGGATGATCGGTTTGCTGCCGTAGCGCGCGCTCAACAAACCCGTCAAAAGCATCGCAACCACCGAGCCGATGCCCAGCCAGAGCAGCAGAAAACCAAGAACTCCGTGATCGAGCGCCAGCCGTTCCTTCGCAAACGGCACCAGCGGTGCCCAGGAGGCAATGCCGAAGCCGGCGACGAAAAATGCAAGCCGCGTCGCGAGCCGGGCGGCGGCGTTATCGACGGACATCATCGAGGAATCCCGGAGGAAGACTTGGTGGTCTCCCGTTCGTAGACGCTTGGGGCATGACGGCGGCGAGCGTGTGCGGCTACCACCGGAGTTGAGGCCGCTCGAACATACTGTTTCATGTCCTCTCACAGCAACTTGGCGACGCGATCGGACGCGGAGGAGGTGCTTAGTCCGCCCCTGGAGCATCGTCGCGTGTCAGACCGGTGATGGTGCGCCAATGAAGCAAGACGCGTGCCGATTTGCTAGGACGTTCTGCAGTGCAGTAGCGTTAGCGGTTGAGATTGGTCTCAATGCTGATAAGACCGCCAATAAATTCAGCAGTTCGGTCACGCCTTTCAGGTGACCAACGGTTCCGTTTGTGAGTGCAAGGTAACGGCTAGAGAGCGCGCAGGGGACCCTGAAGACCGGGCTCTTGTCCGGCAGGATGAAGTCCTGCGCCGCCAGTACTGTCGATCACAACATTGGTTGTAGTTGAAGCATCGACGTGGAGCCGCACCCCCTGGCCCGACTGCCCGAAGCCGATGTCTGGGCGAATTGCTCTAGTCTGTACCCAATGCAGCCTCCCGCTGAGGCAAAGTCAGATTCAAGACCTCCGAGTCGAGGGGGGCTTGATGGGGCAGAAGCTGTACTGGCTGAGCGAAGTGGAATGGAAGCGGATTGAACAGCTATTGCCGCGTGGGCGGCGCGGTGCTCACCGCGTGGACGACCGACGTGTGATCAGCGGGATCCTTCACATGCTGCGATCGGGCGCTCGCTGGCGAGACTGCCCGGCAGATTACGGCCCCTACACGACAATCTATAACCGCTTCAATCGCTGGAGCCGCCAAGGCGTGTGGGGCAATATTTTCTACGCCTTGACCGGCTCAACCGGCCGGGTCGGGACAATGTCCATCGACGCGACCCACATCAAAGCCCACCGCTCGGCGGTGGGCGCAAAAGGGGGGACTTCCAGCAAGCGGTCGGCCGCTCGCGAGGCGGACGCACCACCAAAATCCACGCGCTGACAGAGGATCACGGACGTCCGATCGCCTTCGTGATCACTCCTGGCAATTGCCATGACCTCACGGCGGCACGCGATCTGCTGCCTGCCGTCTCTCCTGCGCGACGATTGCTGGCTGACAGGGCCTATGACGCCAATAGCCTGCGTGAGTGGTTGGCCGAGCGCGGAACAAAGGCAGTAATTCCGCCCAACCCAACTCGCAAGCATCCGCACCGATACGACGTGAAGGCCTACAAAGGACGCAATCTTATCGAGCGCATGTTTTGCCGCCTCAAAGACTTCAGGCGAATTGCGACCCCTGGGACAAGCGAGCCGACAACTTCCTCTCCGCCATCCTCCTGGCCGTTGCCGTCACGTGGTGGATCAATTGAGTCCGGACCCTAGTCATCTGGAACGCAAGTTCGTGAGGTTAGTTGATCGCTCGAATCTCTAGAGAGGAGAGCGCTGGTGGCGAATGCAGGTGTGAAAGGCCGGCCGATCGCGCCGTTGGTGCTGAGTCCGCAGGAGCGGGCATACTTGGAGAGGCAAGTTCGTCGTCATCGTGTAGCCCGATCGCTATCTGAGCGGTGCCGCGCGATCCTGCGGTGTGCAGATGGTCTGCCAAGCAATTCTGTGGCTGCCGAACTTGGCATCCATGAACACACCGTTGGCAAGTGGCGCCGCCGATTCTTGAAGGATCGCTGTGATGGCCCCGCCGGATGTGGACGGCGTTCGGCTTGCAGCCGCACCGCAGCCAGACATTTAAGCTGTCGAGCGATCCGCTATTCGTCGACAAGGTGCGCGATATTGTCGGGCTTTACCTGTCCCCACCGAACCGAGCCGTTGTCCTCAGTGTCGATGAGAAAAGCCAGATCCAGGCACTCGATCGCGAGCAGCCAGTCTTGCCGATGGGCTCGAGGCCGACATCCGTACCTTCATGAACGGCACAACGATAACCCGAAGCCCTTCAAATGGACCAAGTCCGCAGACCAGATCTTGGCTTCCGTCAAACGCTTCTGCCACAAAGCCCAGCAGACTTTATGTGGCGAACTTTAGATTCACGTGACTAGAAACATGGTCTCACAACTGATCGTTTAGGAAGCGGTAAGCCATCGGCCGATCGGCCATCTACGCGCAGGCGGCACCATCCTCAACGCGATTGGCGCGGTTCTCAGCCTCTGCGCCACGGCGGGCGGGCATTCCGACAATGGCGCACACAAAGCGCAATTTGCTGGCATGTCGTGCTGTGGACGTCGAGGCTTCTTCCGTGCGATCAAGCGCTACCAAATCAGGTAGGTCCGACATGTTTGCACATTGTGATACCTTCTGATGGTTGACAGATCGGAACTGAGCTAGGAACCACTCAGCACGTAGCAATCCTTTTCAGGCCAGGAGATGTCGAATGCCCGCCACTACAGCCGAAAACGAAAAACGCGAACGGCAAACACGTGAACTGCCCGAACTGTCCCAGGCATCCGCTTCTGGTGCAGGTGGCGCCGCCGATGACGTTGGAAAGTCAGCGGCAGCTGCATCGCGGGTTTCGATTACGTTAGCGGAATGGCAGAAACTAATCGAAGGGACAAGAAGTCTGCTCGCTGAGGTACTAAAGGATGGATTAGCGTTGACTGCGTCCTCTCTGCAAGACCAGGCCAATTTTCTGAAGAACCTTGCAGAGGCCAAGAACCTCTCTGAGTTGCTGAAGTGCCACCTAAACTTCGCGGAGCAATCCTGGTCGAGGTCCTTCAGCGAAGGCTCGAAGATGCTGGATCATCTCAAAACGCAGCAATCATCTGCGGCAAGGTCAGCAATCCGCCAAGCATGAAACAAGGGCCGACCGCGCTCTACTGTCTCCAAGATCCGGGCGGTACGTCGCGGTTGGGATATCCCGACCGATTGTGATAACCCCTTGAGACGCTCCCGGAGGTGGTGCTCAACAACTCCAGTTTGGCACATTGATGCCCTCGGCGGGGCGTTTACATGGGGTAATCGCAGGAGCGAGTTGTCCTAGTCACGTGAATCTGGGGATGTCCCGATCTGGCTGCGCTGGTGAACTGGCTGCCCTGATCGGTGTTGAAGATCTCCGGCCGCCCGAAGCGGGCAAAGGCTTCCTGCAGCTCATCGACGCAGAAGGAACACGTCCATCGTGTTCGATAGCCGCCAGCACCGCCCGCCTCGCCCAGTCCATGATCGCCACGAGATAAAGGAAGCCTCGGCCGATCGGAATGTAGGTGATGTCGGCGCACCAGACCTGGTTGGGGCGCTCGATCGCGAGGCCCCGCAGGAGATAGGGGAAGATCTGGTGCTCCGGCGCGGGCTTGCTGGTGCGGGGCTTCGGCCCGAGCGCCGCGATCCCCATCTTGCGCATCAGCCGCTGCACGCGCTTGCGATTGAGGGCATGGCCCTCCGAGCGCACCATTCCAGAAAAACGCATTTGATTTTCCTTAGGTTTTTTGCGCTGGTGCACCCACCTAGCCCTGTGGTCGGTGCATAGAATGTTCACGCTTTTCTGCGACGAATTGGGGTTCGAATTGTCCCGGTCACGAAGCAGCGTGAGCCAATGGAGACGTGCGCCGTCAATACATTGGAGCGCATTCTGCGCGACTACGGGCCGGAGCATTTGAGGTCGGTGTTGATTACGATCGTCGAGACCACGAATAACAAGCGCCAGCTTGTGGCGCCCGTGATCTGGGCTGTGTCCGACATCCTCCTGGCGCATCCCTCTTGGTTCGGTGGCGAGCTGTTGGATGCGTTCGACGAAATCGACCTTGCCGGGCTGCATGACTTGGCGAAGGCCAATCGGCGGGCCGCGCAACCGCTGCAAGTCCTGTCAACGATGTTGTTCGAGCGGCTTCGGTCGCGTTTCAAGGTGGAAGTGCAGGAGAAGCTGATATGAGTGCTGTGGCTCTAACGGACATGGACCGCGCTCGGCTCGAAGCAATCAAGAAGGGCGCAGCGATGGACCATCCCTGCGAGGAGCTGTTCCTTGAAATTCTGAATCATATTCGGGGGGGCAATGCCGACGTGGAAATGATCGAGATGGCCGGCGCGTTGCTGGAAGTGCAATGGGAGTCCGGAGGCCGGAGTTGAGGTGCTTCCGTCCGGGCAATCGACGATCGAACGGTTCAGAGGATGGCAATGGCAATTGCAATTGAATAACGATGATGCGCTGTTGAAACTGCCGGCGCAGCAATTGGGGTTACAAGCGCGGGCAATTTCGACTATCAACACGGACATGGCGGCGCGGGTGTGGGGGACTATGGGCCGACACTTCGTTCCCCTGATCTCATCCCGCGCCGTCATCCTTCCCGGCGGCTCCGCTGCCAATCTCCTCGAATCTAAGGGCGCCGCAAGGCGACTTGAGAAGCAGCCCGGCGGGCAACGCGCCGTAGACGGGGGGAGAAGCGGCGAAGCGCCTTGGAAGGGCAAGGGGGCGTGTGGTGGTGACGGTTGATTTCCCGTTCGGCCCTGGCGAAGGGGATCTGCGGCGAGTTCAAGGCCAAGGTTTTCAGCGTGGTCCGGCGCTATGGCGGCCAGGATTTCGCGGTGGTAGTCGACGCCAAGGGGCGGACTCACCACAAGCATTTCAGCGAATTGCGGCTGCTGCAATGGGTGGCCACTATCCTGTCACGTACGGCTTGGATCGCGCGGCCCCGGTGCTGTGGCGGTGCACCGCGATGATGTAGTCAGGTGTTCACTTCTGACCTAAGCGGATCTTACGATCTCTCAAACCAATACCGCTCATGACCCTGGCTGTGTGAAAAGCCACGAGTCGGGTACGATTCCTCCGTTTCCTGATGGGGATACGGATGGGACGCTTCGTTGAAGGCGCGGACAGATCCCAGCTGACGCTCTTGCCGGAATGCCTGGAGGATTGGGTAAGCGAGGACAACACGGTCCATGTGATCGATGTGTTCGTCGAGGCGCTTGACCTGCATGGACTGGGGTTTGAGCGTGTGATCGCCAAGCAGACGGGCCGGCCCTCCTATCATCCAGCAGTCCTTCTGAAGCTTTACATCTTCGGTTATCTCAATCGGGTGCAATCCAGTCGCCGCCTGGAACGTGAGGCGTGCCGCAATATCGAGGTGATGTGGCTGATTGGCCGCCTGGCTCCCGATCATAAGACGATCGCCGATTTCCGGAAGGACAATGGTGCGGCGATCCGGAAGGTTTGTGCGAAGTTCATTGCACTATGCCGGCAAATGGGCCTGTTGCAGACCCCAAGCGTCGCAATCGACGGCAGCAAGTTCAAGGCGGTGAACAACCGAGACCGCAACTTCACGCATGCCAAGATGGCGAGGCGGATGCTCGATCGCGCCGACATGGCGCTGTCGATCCGCCGGCAATGCATGTTACTTGGCATCGCGCGTTCCGGGGTCTACCGGCCGCCACGGCCGGCCAACGACAACGATCTTGCCCTGATGCGGCGCCTCGACGAGCTGTTCACCGCCTGGCCGTTCCTGGGCTCGCGGCGAATGACCGCGATGCTGAAGACTGAGGGGCTTCGGTCAATCGCAAGCGCGTGCAGCGGTTGATGCGCAAAATGGGCTCGCGGTCGTTGGGACCAAGGCCGAACACGACGAGGCCGGCGCCGGGCCACAAGATCTATCCCTATCTGTTGCGCGCAACATGAGGATTGACCGGCCGAACCAGGTGTGGGCGGCCGACATCACCTATCTGCCCATCGGCCGCGGCTTTCTTTATCTCGTCCCCATCATCGGCTGGGCGAGCCGTGCGGTTCTGGCGTGGCGGTTGTCGAACACGATGGACGTCTCGTTCTGCGTGGCGGCTCTGGACGAGGCGCTGGCGAAGTATGGCACGCCGGAGATCACAGCGCGATGCGAAGCATCGTCGCGACAACACCGACCAGGGCAGCCAGTTCACCAGTGCGACCGTCACCGGCGCGTTGGCGGGCGCAGGGATCAAGATCTCCATGGATGGCCGCGGTCGTTGGATGGACAATGTCTTCATCGAGCGGCTGTGGCGGTCGCTTAAGCATGAGGACATCTATCCCAAGGGCTATGCCGACGGCCGCCAGGCCAAGGCAGGGGTCGCGAGCTGGATCGCCTTCTACAACGATCGTCGCCTTCATCAGGCGCACGGCTATCGCACGCCGATGGCGGTCTGGCGCGAACGGATGCAGGCCGCCAAGGCTGTGGACATGGTGGACAACGCTGACGGGTTGACCACATGCCCACAGCAACTGCAGCAGACAGAGTCTCTGGCAGCGTGATAAAAACAGATCAGGAGCGGTCAGTTTCCAACTCACAAACCGGTTCAAGTGGTCCCGCTCCCCGGGTCCATTTCACAATCGACCGACGTGGCGCCGAGATCAAGGAAATCTCATCGCATGCCTAGGAGACGATCGCACTCTTTCGCCAACACAGTGACGAGGTTCATGGGTTCGTCGGATCATTGACATCTGAAGCCGATCTCCTCTCGCAATGGCGAGGCTACAATCGTGGACAAGGCTTCTCGTCGGATTCGATGCAGACTGGCTTTTGCAGAACGCTGCGGCGCAGGGATTTGATATCACGCCCATCCTCTATGACCCAGAGAAGCGACGAGCGACAGCTGACGGGGCGGTAAGACATCCCCTCCGGACCGACGATCACTCATCGACGGTTCCAAAGTAATCACTTCAAGATCACGTCCCAATGGTTGATGTCAAAGCTTAGTCCGCCTGGGGATGAGGTGATCTCAACGCCGTACTGGACGCTGCCGACGATTATGTCACCGAAGTATCTTTTCGACTTGATCCATTGCAGGATACTCTTGATGTCAACGGTCTCGCTGTTAGTCTTGGAAGTGCGCAGGAACGAGATGACTTTGTGGTTGTTCCAGCCTTCAAACACATTCCAAGTCGCTCCGCCCACATTGATGCCCGTGTAGACTGGAATCGCCGCAGTCCCTGAAGAATTATACTTGTAAGAGATGGGCTTAACATCGCCGCTTCCGTCTGGATTCCCGGTGTAATTGGTCCAGAGCATTATCTCATAGGCTTTTGAGCTGTCCCAGATATCGTAGGCGAAATTCCAACGGCCGGCAGTCGGGACGCTATGGTTGAAGCTCGAGCTCAGGTCCTTGATCGCGCTCAGCGGTTTCCCAATATTGAAAGCCTCGTGGGGATAGCTCTTGATGCCGCCGCTATCAGGTTGGTTTGACCACACGCTCCATTGATTGACCGCGTACACAGAGATCGTTTGAGGCCCAGGACTCTGGCCATATACGTCATTGTTCCAGGAGTAGCCATTAAGGGAATAAGTACCGTATTTATCGCTCGAACTCCAGATAGGCGCTTTCGCGGACGCTGGGAATAGCGCAATCATAGCAAGAGGCAGCGCAAGTACTTTTACCTTCCACAACTCAGACATTCTAATCTCCACCTGAGACCGACCCCGCCAGCCAATCAGTAGTAAGCAAAACTGAGGCCAGTCCAAGCACGGGCCAACCTTCCTTTGGCGCCTCGATATTCGCATGAGGAGGGCCGGTTACGTCAGCTTGGGGTATTCGCTTAAATGTCGCGCGACGAAGAGCTCGCTATGGTGACCAGCCCTTCCATGACAACGTTCCGGTGCAACTTACGCGGCGGAACATTATCGAGGCTACTGGCCTTTTTGCCGAGGATGCCCACGATGCCACTATACTGCCGACGAAGCAGATCCGCCGTGTTCGGGGATCGACACTACCATGTCGGACACGCGACAAACGATGGCCCGACAAAGCTGCGCCCATCGGCAGTGCTAAAAATGCTCAAGAAGACATCGCGATTGATCAAGTCACAACGACAGCGGAATGCCGAGCTGCACTCCGGGAAGCCGCCTTCGAGAGCTGATCGCGGCCTCGTGGGAGCGCCGCTACAGGTCGCCTTCGCGGCCGAAGTCTCTCCGCGAGATCATGAAGAAGGAAAGCAATGAGCGCGACTGACCACTGGTGAGTCGTGCGACATGCGGATCTTTCTTTACACCCGTCTCTGGGTGCTCAAATATCTTCTGCGGCGGGTCAGATATCCCCTTCCACATCGGTCACAGATAGGGAGGCTCTTCTATGATGCTATTCAGGATAGTCTTTGCAGTAGCCGCTACCTTGTTAACCAGGGATGCATTTGCGGAGCCGGGGATCTGGATCGGGACAGCCCCATTTTGCTTTGGGTCGCCAGCTCCGTCTGAAAGGAAATGAAAAGGTTCAAGCCCGGCTTCGAGAGCTACAGGAAAGGGTCGTGGAAAAGACTGCCGTTACTCGCGAGTGGATTATCGGCAAGTTAGTGGAAAACCTTGAGAGGTCCATGCGGGCGCGTCCTGTTCGGAGCGAGGACGGCGAGGACTCGGGCGAGGTCTATCAGGGGAGCGTGGCGAACAAAGCGCTGGAAATCCTGGCGAAGATAGAAGGGCACATGGTTGACCGAAAGGAAGTCGGCAGGCCGGGCGACTTCTCGGGGATGACTGATGACGAGCTTGAAGCAAAGATTGGGGAGCTTGCCGCGGGAGAAGAGGTTGGCTAGCGCGGCTCCTCGAAAAAAAGCAAGTCCGTCAGGATCGCAAGGCATGATCCCGCAGCCGGCCGTTGAAGCTCTCGATGAAGGCATTCTGGATGGGTTTACCCGGCGCCAGGCGACGCGGCTCTGATCCGCCCACATCAGGATGGCGTTGCTGGTGAGCTCGCTGCCATTGTCGCTGACCACCATTTTCGGCTTGCCGCGCTCGATCATCAGCCGGTCCAGTTCCCGCGCGACGCGGATGCCGGAGAGCGAGGTATCGGCGACCAGCGCCAGGCACTCGCGAGTGCAATCATCGACCACGGTGAGGACGCGGAAGCGGCTGCCGCAGGTCAGCTGATCCGACACGAAGTCGAGCGACCATCGGTCGTTCGGCGTCATCGGCACCGTCATCGGCGCTCTGGTCCTGATAGCGCGCTTGCGGCCGCCACCGCGGCGCACTGCAAGCTTCTCTTCCCGGTAAAGCCGGAACAGCTTCTTGTGGTTAGCCCGATAGCCCTCCCGCTTGAGCAGGACATGCACGCGCCGATAGCCGAAGCGGCGGCGCTCATGAGCGATCGCCTTCATACGCTGGCGAAGGCCGCCATCCTCCGTCCGGATCGTCTTGTATCTCATAGTCATGCGGCAGCTGCCGATGGTTTTACACGTCCGCCGTTCGCTCATCCCGTGGGCATCCATGAGTGGGCGACAGCTTTCCGCTTGGCCGCGGGCGTCACCACTTCTTTTCCAGAAGGTCCTTCAGCGCGACATTGTCGAGCATGGCATCCGCCAGCAACCGCTTCAGCCGCGTGTTCTCATCCTCCGGTGCCTTCAGCCGCTTGCCTCTGACACCTCCATACCGCCGAACTTCGCCTTCCGTTTGTAGATGCTGGCGTCGCTCACGCCGTGCTTGCGGCACGACTCGGCGACCGAAACGCCGGCCTCGTGCTCCTTCAAAATCCCGATGATCTGGTCTTCCGAAAAGCGGCTGCGCTTCATGCTCTGGTCCTTGTCTTGGGCCAGAACGAACTTCAAACCGGATTAAGCCCGCGGGGCGAGGTCAGAGGTCGTCCGGCAGAGATTCGACCTCCATGATAACGGTGAGGTCTCGGAACTCATGCGCGTGGCCAGACGCCGTACTGAAATCATCGGTGGCGTGGCCAATTGAAGCGTGCTGGTGGCGCTTGCCGGGGGCAGCCTATCGGAAGCGGCTCGTCGTGAGTTCGAGGCGAGGATTTTAACCGGTGAGCGCGTCAGCCGGAGGAGATCGCCGCGAAAGCAACGCGAGGCGCGAGGAAGAACGGCAGGGCGAGCAAGGCTCCGGCCGCGACGGCCCCTGGACCCCTTAAATCACAGGGGGCGCGGAGACCGCATTGACAAGGATGGACTAGACACCCTGAGGTGTGATTCAGAGTTCAATCCGTTCTGCATTTCAAATGCAAGCCATTGCAAATGCAGGGCTGTCCTTTTGTCGACGGATATATCGCGGAATCCTACTAACTTTTCATATGCCCCGAGCGACGCACTATGGGAAGCGTCGCGGATGAGTCGGGCGCGAGCGCTATCGTTCGACGTGCACACGCGTAACGGATCGCACATCCTCAGGAAGGCCTTTAATTGCAGCAGTCGCGAATGAAAATGGCTGGGGTGCGAAAAGGAATAGCTAACCGATGTCACCCCACGGGCTTGACTCTGTCAACTTCGTGCCCACGAGCAAGCCATCACTACGATGACAAGGATAGTGAGGGTAATCAGGAGTGGGGACAGCATCGAAGCCTTCCGGCATTCCGTGCCCTAATTAGAAGCCTGGCGCTTGATAATGAAGAAGCGCGTGACGGCTGCCATTTGAGCTGAAGATTACCTCAAGAGCGGCACATGCCGCTTTGATCCAGATCAACCGGCGGTACCGCGCCCGCGCCGCGCGATTCCCGGAGCCAACGATTGCCGGGCTGTGCAGGCCACCGAACTCACACCGACCTTGTCGGATATGACGCAGACCCGATCGTCAGCCTTGAGACAATTCGTGCACGTGACGCGACGCTCGATTCAAGCGTCTCGCCGATAGTTGTATCAAGCGCTTGCAGAAGCGCCGCGATTTCAGTTCGGCACGCCGCTTGCTTCATGCAAGGAGCATCACGAAGCAACCGGTGATGTAGGGGCGGACCCAGCGCGTGTACCCAGCGCATCTACTCTGCGCCGGGGCCGCCTCTTCTACTCTCTGAACGCGGCACGAGCCGGCATGAAATGGCATGTTGGGACGGGGTGCCACTCCGATCGCATCGGTCACTTCAGATCAGTGCACACCATATAGGAGGATTAATGAGATGAAAGCACCTCTCGTCGTTTTGGCGTTAGCTGTCTTGAGCGCTCCGGCCCTCGCCCAGTCCATCGAATATGGGAAGGACCGGTTAGGCTCTGATATCAGCAACTTCTCTCTGCCGGCGAACAGCGTTCCTGAGAACTGCCAGGGTGCTTGCCAGGCCAATTCGGGCTGCACGGCGTGGACCTTCGCCCGCAGTGGCTGGCAAGGTGCAACTCCGCGCTGTTGGTTGAAGAACGCCGCGCCGGCACCAACGGACAATTTCTGCTGCGTGTCTGGCCGTAGGTAAGCGCCGTAGCAGCTTGCATGGATGGGCAAGCGGACGATTCTGGCTGCAAGCTTGCCGCATGCACGTTCCCCCAGCATCGTCTCGCAGAAGTCGGGCAAGTCAACCGATCGCCTCAGCCAGCTTGCGCGCAATACGCCAAACGTTCTCCAATCTCGTTCGCCCCCACGGTGATGCCCCTCCCGGAGGCGACACGGCGCCTCTGGTGGCTACCTCTGCGCCCCCAGCCGCAGCGGTCGGGCGGATAGTCGCTTCCCAGACCCAGAGCGCTTACCGGCAGCTGCGCGCACTGACGGCCGTTGCCTCAGCCACGCGCGTCCTTGAATCCGGCGCGAGGCGATCGGCCCGTGGGGCAGTGCCAACACCATGGCCAGATTCATGCGCGGGCAAGCGCATTGGGAGCGGCCGACTTGCTGCAACGGGCACTTCGCGCACTCTCTAGTGATTTGCTGGCGGCGGAGAGCCTGCATCAAGCCAAAACTAGCCAGTCGTTTCAAATGAAAGTTTTATGATGCCCCGGTGAGTCTGCGGCATTCGCCGCACCGGTTCGTCTCAACAGAAGGAGTGGCCGAGATCGCCGAGTCCGGTATGGTCTAGTGATCCTGGCGACGAACCCCTAGTCTAGAAGCCCAGAATGCTCTGCCTGGTCAATTCGCCGTGGAGTTTGCGAATTTTCAGCGAGTCGGTCATAAGTGTCTCGAAAGCCTCCTTCGCAAATTCCGTCTCCAGCTCAATCACCCTGTCGAGCGAGGGGAGGGCCGCAAGCTTCTCCAGGAGGCTCAAGGTTTGTTTCAGCGATTTCCGGGTGTAGTCGTTATAGGCGTCGGCGATCGTTACAACACCGAAGGCGACGCGCACGGCCGAAACCGCAGGGAAGGTATCACTCCCGGAAGCCTCAACCGGCGCGCCTTGAGCCGGTGCGGCCAATGTGCTGTTCGGCTCGTCGACTTTGATCTTCTTGCCTATCTGCGCAGGTTCATTGATTTGTTCTTGGGCGCCCTCCGATTGGTCCGCCACAGGCGTCGGCTCGGGGACTCGATGTGCGTCGGCTTCCTTGCTCCGCCGGGCCTTTTTGCGCCCCCGCCGTTCTGTGTTTCGGTTGCGCTGGCCGGATTTTCCGATCGGCTTATTCCCATTCTCACTCGACATTGGGGCTCCAAATCTCAAATATGGATAAGTGCCAGGCTGCGACATGTTTGCGCTGGATTCGCGGTTGGGCTTTGTTCCTCGGGTGGCGGTCATGTGTTGGCATTTGGAAGGGGAGCGCCAGTGGCCATCTCGTGCCTTCCGACTGAGGCTCATATGCTAGGCAGTCACCGCGGCGTCAGTACCGGAGCCCAACAGAGGTCGCGCGAATTCTCAGCGGGTCGACGGTCTAGCAGCGAGAGTTGGCAATGCGGCGATTTAAGGGGCAAAGGTTCAATTCTCTGACGATGCTGGCGGTTGAGGCGCATCATGTGATTGCGCTGCGGTTGATGAAGCTGATGTTCGGCGGCAAAGGGGCCCGGCGCGAATCCGAAGGCATGATCAGCGAAAAGATAGATGCGGCCGTCGAAGCCGGCACAAGGCTGATGTCTGGAGCTTCGGGAGATGAAATAGTTCGTCGGCATCGACGGCGAGTAGCAGCGAATGCGAAGCCGCTAACCGGATCGAATTTGGGCCCCAGAAAGCGAACACGGCGCCGACGAAAGTAGCCTCCCCGCCTGGATCCGCCGGCGCCATGCGCGTCTGCGCCCACGCCGCTGGTCGCTCACCCGCTTCCTCATCCTTGCTGTGGATCCTGTCGCGGATGGTGAGGGGCGCGGCTAAGGAGCGATCCCGATTACCGCAGCCCGACCACGATTACCAGGACGTCGGTCGTCAACCAGTCCGGTATGCGCTTCGCAGGTTCAGCCATGGTTTTGGCCCTCCGCTAAGGGCACTCTCCGACATGCCCAAGCTAAGCGATATGACCTGCTTCACGAAACCGAAAAAGCTGCTCGCGCGAGTGATCCAGATCAACGCGACACTGAACTCCCTGTGCTATGTTGCTATTAGACTAAGTGGCCTTCGGGCCATCAAGGGTACGAGGTGCCATGGCTGATCATGCAGAAAGTCTCCGCGCGCGAGCCGAGCAATGTCGGCAGCAAGCTGCAAAGACGGCTGGTCCGATCGGCAACTGCTGCGGCGCTCTGATGAATGCTGAGGCTGGCCCAGCTACTGGTGCTCGCCTCAATCGAAAACGCCTGCAGGAGTGAACCTGACGAAGGTGCCGCTCTCAGGCGTCCACAGGTTCACTGAGACGCCGGCGCACCCGGAGCAGCCCAGACTTGCAGAAACTGCTTTGCGTACTTTTCTGATGTGCGACCTCTTTGCTGATCGACTTCGTTGGCTCGTCCCGGTCGGCTGAGAGGGGGCACCCCCCGGCGCGGAGTGCAGATGGCCGCGCCGGGGTACACGACCTGGGGCGGAATATGAGTCGAAGCAATTCAGCCTGCTACCGTGCCAAGGCGGAGGATTGTCGCGCGCGGGCTGAGCGAGCGAAGAGCCGGATCGAGAAGGAGTGCTGGCAGTTCTTCGCTGACGAATGGCAAAAGCTCGCCGAGGACACCGAGAGACTTGAAAAACCAATGAGTCTTCGATCGATGCCCCACTTGGAAACTTGCTTAGGAATCCTGCGCAGGTTGATCGCTAAAGGCAATCTGAACGGCGTTCCATTGGCTGAGAGGGCCATTAACGAATACTGGGATGCCACCCTGCCGAGGGCCCGCAAGAGTGGCCTTCGGCTTCTTCGGCAAGACATTCTGGCCCAGGCTAATGCCGTGGTCGGGGATCGCCGCTCCTTCGCCGAGATCGTGAACGCGTACATCGAAACAAAGCTGGCAGAGTAAGGCCGCCTTGGTTCGATACCCGCGGAGACGTGTCAGGCGTCATAGGAGAAGCCGATGACGGGACTTTTAGCGAGAACCCTCACCACAAAGCTGACGGTGTCGAATTCGTTGGATGGCGATGACATCCGGGCGCTTCAAAATTTGCCGATCCGAACTCGAAATCTCGAGGCGCTGCAGGTCATCGTTGCCGACGGTGATCGTCCCGCAGAATGCTGCGTCCTGACGGAAGGTTTTGCCTTTCGCTCGAAAACGCGTTCGATGGGCACCGGCAAGTGGTATCGCTGCATATTCCGGGTGAAATTCCCGACCTGCAGAGCCTCCATCTCAAGGTCATGGATCATGACCTGATCACTCTTACACCGTGCATCACTGGGGTCATCCCGCATGACGCATTACGGCAATTGAACCGAGAGCGCCCGAACGTGGCAGCGGCTCTTTGGCGGGAAACGTTGATCGACGCAGCCATCTTCCGGGAATGAATCGTCAACGTCGGCCGCAGATCGGCGGCCGCGAGGATGACGCACCTGTTTCTCGAACTTTACCGGAGGCTTGAGGCTGTAGGCCTGGCCAAAGACGGCGGATTTGAGCTTCCTATCACGCAATCGCTGCTGGGTGACTGCCTTGGATTCTCGGCGGTGCATGTCAATAGAGTGCTGCAGGATGTGCGGGGCGCCGGCCTTCTGGCGGTCAACCGTGCCAATTTTCGGCTTCTCCAGCAGGAAAAGCTGGAGCAGGTGGCGGGGTTCGACGGCACTTACCTGCATCAAGCTGGCCCTCTAACGGGAATCGCGATCGGGTTTTCGTGCGAAGACATCGATCCGAAAGATTGAGATGTTGTGCGCTCCGCTGAGGCGCATACAGAGGCGCCGTAGATGGTCTCGCGGTGACCTGCCACTGAATTTTCATCCAGCAGCGGTTGAGTCTCGGAGTTTTGTACGCCAAGTGGTGCGGGTGGAGCAACGGACGATCGGCGGAGCTGGTCGGGGTTGCGGAGCCGATCGTCCGTTGCGGTGAGGTGGGCAGCATAGGCCGCTAGGGTCAGGTATTTCAGGGAAGTGTGGGGCCGGAGGTTATCATCGGCGACCCAGGCAGCGATCTTCGCACAGGCGTCATCCAGATCGAAGAACAGGGTCTCGTTGAGCAGTTCATCGCGCACCCGGCCGTTAAAAACTCTCGATGAAGCCGTTCTGCATCGGCTTTCCCGGTGCAATGAAGTGCAATCGACGGCCGTAGGTTGAAAAGCGGCACCTTCTGATCATTGCCGTCCTTCTCCCGTGGGTCCTTGCGGTCGCGGATAATGAGAATCCGCTTTTTCATATCCACGTCCGGCCAGTCGGGTCGACAAATCTCCTCTTGGCGCATCGTTGTCGCGACGGCGTAGGGAACAATGCGGCCCATTGGAATGACTTGCCGAGGGTTGCTTTCAAAGTACTCAATGAGCTCATCAAGTTCATCTTGGGTTGGTCGTCGGTCTCGCTCATCCGATTTTCCGACAAGACCCAAGTGCTTCAACGCAAAGCGCGCTAAGCGAACCTCTTCGGCCGATACTTCAATGCCGCGAACCGCTGCTGCATGGGTTGCGATGGTTCTGATGAACGACATGTCAATTGCCAGTGTGGCAGGTCCGGCGCCTTCCTTCGCTCGCTTTCTGCCGAATTCGATCAGTCGTTCACGGTTGAGCTGGGGCAGCTTCACCGTTCCCAAAGACTCCTTGCCGCCAAAACGGCCGCTTTGGAAAGGCGGGGAGCGCGGCCACCTCATGCATATCTTCGATATGAAGATCGATGAGGTCACCGAACGTACGAGCCTGTACGGCTGCCCGTGGCTTTGGCGACCCGCTGCGATCGATATAGCGCTCCATGTCGATCGCCAGTCTTCGCCGTCGTTGCGGCGGCGATGGGTCAAGCCTCGAGCAGCGCTGATCATCTTGGCGTCGCCGAACACGCTGGACCATTCGCCGAAGGCGAGACCCCGGGTCCGAAGGATCGTGGGTGCTCGGCAACGATCCTTCCATCCTGACGGATCACGATCCGGTCGGCGACCGGACGGCCGACGGCGCTGGCTGCGGCTGAGTATTTGTTGTTATCGAAGCCACCAGAGATGTCTTGGCGACCGACGCCAGCACCGCATGGAAACCGTCGAACCTGCCGCATAGGGCACGAGCTTGGGACGCTGGCTTTAAAACACGTCCCCGATCTTCTGATCGGTCAGCTCTGGATGGCGATATGCCTTGGCGTAGGCGATGCACCTATCCAGCAGCCAGGCGTGAACCGCAGCCTCGGCGTGAAGAACCGTTCCCTGACCAGCCCAACCTGGTTCTCGACGTGCCCCGTCTTCCAGCCCAGGGCTGGCGTGCAGGCAACCGGATCGACCAGGTAGTAGCTGCACACCTGCAGGAACCGGCGATTGTAGCGACGATCCTTGCCGACAAAGATCGTCTCGACCGCGGTCTTCATATTGTCGTAGATGCCGCGGCTGCAGGTGCCCTTGAACAGGGCGCACGCCCGGTCGTGCGCGTCGAACACCATCTCCCGCGCCTCTCAGAGATAGGCTCCGCACGAACAGCATACGGCTGTGGCAGAGCCGGACGTGCGCGACCTTCACTATGACCGTGGTGCCGCTCAACAGGACCAACTCGTGGCTCCAGCTGAACTGGTAGGCTTTCGCCCGGTGCAAAGCTCAGCGGGACGTAGGCTGCCGCTGTCGATCGCGCAGGTCCTTCTCACCGCCTAGCGTAACGCCGTACGGCCTTCTAACCCCATCATACCCCTTCAATTACCCACATTTGATGTCCGATTTGAACGAAGCTCCGCGGGCGAAATCTTGGATCGGCAGAATCTGTTGTGATTCGTTGTTCAACACCTGATTCGGAGGCGCGGGGTGCTCAATGGGCTGGTGAAAGAACGCGCGGAGACGCGTGCTCAGCATTGACGACCGGTATAGAGACGTGGCTTGATCGGGAGCTGCGGGATGTAAGGCTGAGCGGCTTGGCCGCCGGTTCTACAAATTGCATGCACAAATCCGGAACGACATGGTGTCCAAGCATCCCGCTGGTTTGTCAGGACTGGGCCAATACGGAGGCCGCCTATTGCTTCTTCTCCAACGAATGGGTCAACGAGGCGGATATTCTTTGCGGTCATCGAGGCGACGCGCGAGCGCGTAACGGCGACGGAGGGACCGATCCTCGTCCTCCATGACACGACAGAATTCAGCTTCAAGCGCGAGAAACCAGTGCGACATACTGATGCATTCGAGCGTCGCCGTGACGATCGATGGACTTCCGCTCGGCCTTGCGGCAATCAGGTTCTGGACAGGCAAGAAGTTGAAGGGGACGACGGTGCTGAAGCGTAAGATCAATCCGACACGGTTCCGATCGAGCAGAAGGAGAGCATCCGCTGGCTGGAGAATTTATCGCAATCGACCGATCTTCTCGCTGCCCCTGGACGATGCGTTCATATTGGTGATCGCGAGAATGACGTCTATGTGCTGTTTTGCCTGGCCGAAGAGGTTGGAACGCTTTTCCTGGTGCGAACCTGTGTTGATCGGCTGGCCGAGGACGGCAATCATACAATTGCCGACGAAATGGACGAGGTTTCGATCAAAGGCCTACATCGGATCAAAGTCAAGGACGACAAAGGCGATCCGGATGAAGCGCTTCTCGAAATTCGTTTCCGCAAGCTTCGAATTCTGCCGCCGGTCGTCAAGCAGAAGAAATGTCCCGCACTCACTTTGACCATGATCCATGTTCAAGAGCGGGGAAGGCCGAAGCGGATCGAGTGGAAGCTCCTCACCAATCTTCCGATCCGATCGGGCAGGCGTCTGGTCAATCTGATCGCGGTTTTCTGCAGTGTGAGCTGGCGCGTCTTCTGGATGACGATGCTCAATCGTTCCTCGCCGAATGCCATACCGCAAACGGCGCCGACAGATCCCGAAATCAGGCTTCTTGATCATTTGGTGAAAGACAGGCGTGGCGACGATCGCTCTCGAGGAAGCGCGCTCTCGCACTATGTGCTCAAGATCGCGCGGCTAGGAGGGCCGGGATGCCGAATTCCAGGCGCAAGAAGGCGGCGTTGGCTTCCTCTTCATGCCGACTTGCAGCACGATCGAGGCTTGCTGCCATCGCGGCTCGCCGAGGGTGAGACTCTCGGGAAGCTGCTGTACGAAATTGCGCGCAACAAAGTCGCTGTTGTAGACACGAGACACGAGCGTCTGGCCCTTTTTCCCACGTCAAGGCGCACGACGCCTAGGAGTCCGGATTGTTGATGTCGCACTCACCCGCGCGATTCTCAGCCCGGGCTGATCGTGATTGAGACGCGCCGCGATGGCAACCCTAGCCGCGGGGCGACGGGCGGCACTTGGCGTGGCCCGCTCCGCCGCTTGTGGCCCCAAGCGTCGCGTGTGATAGATCGTCATCAAACACCAGCCTGTAGCGCATTTCCTCTCCACCCCACACGTGAATAGCCCCAAGGTACGTTCCCGAGATGTTGTCGGAGACGAAGCGTCCGTCGATATAGAGGCCCAGGCGACCATTCTGTACGGAAATCGCCATCGCAATCGATGTAGGACAGCGCGACGCGTGCCTTTCGCGTCTCGTCGTCGTCAGTACGAACGGCCGGGTTGCGCGCCACGCGCTCCATACTCTCAAGTGCGGCGAAGCACACACGCGGCGCGTCGTTAGATTTCGACAACCACTCCGCGCAGCTGTGACGCAGTTCGGAAGCGTCTTGCGGTATCTTGGCCCTGTCGCCGTACACCGAGCACGAGAAGAATTGCGATGGTTCGGTTCGTGTGCAGTTCCTTCGAAAGTCTCAGCGCGCATCACGCCCGAAGGCCGGGAAGCGCCGAAGCCCCAAGCAAATTGATTCGATATCGAATTTCAGGGCCAGTTTTCGGGCGAACTGATAGATCTCTATACCGTACCGGTCACCTACCGTATCTGGCAGCGCTCGCTGTTCGATCTTGTTTAGCATGTGTTAACCGCGGTTGCTCGTGCCCAAGCGAGAGCGCCGCCCCAAACTAAATGTCTGGCTGCGGTGCGGCTGCAAGCCGAACGCCGTCCACATCCGGCGGATCGTGGTGTGAGAAAAGCCAGTTTCCGCAGCCATCGAGCGAATCGACCAGTGCGTCGCATCGGGCGGCGTCGTACGCAATGTCCGCTCGATTACCTCAGCAACCTGATCGTCGTCGATGGTTCGAGGGCGGCCAGGGCGGGCCCGTCAAGCAGGCCATCACAGGGGTCCTTCAAGAATCGGCGGCGCCACTTGCCAACGGTGTGTACATGGATGCCCAGTTCGGCAGCCACAGACTTGCTTGGCAAGCCAGCCGCACATCGCAGGATCGCGCGGCATCGCTCAGATAGCGGCCGGGCAACACAATGACGACGAACTTGCCTGTCCAGCACGCGCGCTCTTGCTGACTCAACACCAATGGCGCGATCGGCCGGCATCTTATACCTGCGTTCGCCACAAGCGCTCTCCTCCAGACTGCCGAGCGCTCCTTATTCTCCTATAATGTGACGAACTTGCGTTCCAGATGACTAGGTCGGCCGACATTGCCAGAATGAACCGGCCTCGTAACGTGGGCAACGGGGTTGATTGCTGCGCGATTGGATGGCGATTGCGGCCAGCCGCGCAGCGGCTGAGCGGGCCAAGAGGAGCGAGTTCAATTCGGCTGCGTAGCTGGGCGCGCCTTCAATGGATTGACGACGGAGCTGCGATCATGCCAGCGTTGACCAGGAGATCGGCTTGATAGACACGGCCGAGCTCGTTCGGATCGGCATGCACGTGAACGAAGCGCTGCGACGGCCGGGACACTTCGAACAAGGTGTATCCGGACGTCGTCGTCACGTCATGTGATCGTGGTGAGCTTGAACCGGACGGGGAACCAA
Source organism: Bradyrhizobium sp. BRP22 (assembly GCF_020194175.1). Classification (GTDB taxonomy): domain Bacteria; phylum Pseudomonadota; class Alphaproteobacteria; order Rhizobiales; family Xanthobacteraceae; genus Bradyrhizobium. The sequence continues at coordinate 49,022 of NZ_JADYVX010000048.1, forward strand.
CAATTGCTTGTGCGCCTTCAATCGTCGGAAGCCCTTGTTGGCCTCGATCATGCCGGCCGCAAGCCATCGCAAGGCCATACCAGCATCCCGCCGGCGTTTGACGTTGCGTGTGGCGCGGCGAATGGTGCTCATCATGTTCTCCGCCATGTTGGCACAGGCGAGCGATCGACGAAGCTCCAACCTGCGACAGTCAGGACTTCATCGAAACCTTCGAGGATGCTCGCCGCTACGCCGGGCCATTGCGGGTCGAGTCGCCGCGCGAGATTGCGGATCAATCTCTCAGCGTTGTCGGCGTGGTCTTAGCGGTTATGCCGGCGATGCGGGGCGAGCGCATCAGCGAGCCAAGCTTGCGCGCCCTGGTTGTTGGGAGTTTGTGCTGGTGATGTTCGACGTCAAAGCCCATCTTCGCCCCCGCAGCGCCGTATAAACGGAGCTCCTCCGTGATTATCACGCTGGCGGCGTGCCGGCGGATTTCGACAGCTTCATGAGCCGCTGCGCAGCGCGCGAGTTTCTTCGGGCGCAGGGTCAAGACCTCGAGAACGAAGCCATTCTCCTCCCAACGCGACGCCCTGCCAGCATTCCGCAACTATGCGCAGGCTTAAGCGAAACCGGAAAAACAACCAAACGGCATAGCTGCTCACTTCCTGTGGAAGCGATGCCGGCGATTAAGATGGTCCCGAGCGGTCGGCATGCCGGTCGTCTATGGATGGGTCTACATGTAGCGTTGTTACGCGCCTTGCACCCCGCATCTAGTGGACGGAAGCCAAGAGGGAACCCGCTGCGCCGGCAATATTCCGAGGCTGCCCCTGCAACTGTAAGCGGCGAGCGGTTGTCATCATGGTCACTGGCGCGACAGCGCTGGGAAGGCCGACAGCCGCAGCGACCCGCGAGCCAGGAGACCTGCCGCGACAGCACGAACGTCCTCGGGCGGGGTGCCCCGGTGGGTCGCTTGCAGCCGGGGACATTTGCCCGGTCTCTCGCAAGTCATCCGCGCGGCCCCAGCCCCAAACATCGCGGGGTTGCCGATGTCGCCGTCTTACGATTTCGATCAGCACGGTCATCTCATTAAGCTGCCGAGTGTGCGGCCGCGGCCAGCGCAGGCAAAGCCTACCACGCCTGAACTGTGTCTTGTGCAGCCATCGCCGGCTCCGCTGCCGAGGCCCCTCGCGCCACCGCCAAAGCCGTCTGACCTCACGCTCGATCGGTCGCGCGACGACCTGTTGACGTCGTTCGGCAAGCTGACGCTGACCGACCGTTATCTGCTCGCCGGCGAAAGCCTCCAGGACATGTTCGCCCGGGTGTCTTGCGCCTTCGCGGACGATGTTGCGCATGCCCAACGTCTGTATGATGCGATGTCTCGGCTGTGGTTCATGCCGGCCACACCGGTGCTCTCCAACGGCGGCACCACGCGCGGCTTGCCGATCTCGTGCTTCCTTAACTCGGTGTCGGACTCGCTCGAAGGCATCGTCGGCACCTGGAACGAGAACGTCTGGCTTGCTGCCAACGGCGGCGGCATCGGCACCTACTGGGGCAATGTTCGCTCGATCGGCGAGAAGGTGAGGGGCGGCGTCACGTCGGGCATCATCCCGTTCATCCACGTTATGGACGGCCTGACGCTGGCGATCAGCCAGGGCTCGTTGCGGCGCGGCTCGGCGGCGGTCTATCTCGATATCCACCATCCCGAGATCGAGGAGTTCCTCGAGATCCGCAAGGCGTCCGGCGACTTCAACCGCAAGAGCCTCAACCTGCATCACGGCATCAACGTCACCGACGAGTTCATGCGTGCCGTAGGCGTCGGCACCGCAGTCTCTCTGCGCAGCCCGAAGACTAACGAGGTCGTCCGCGAGATCGATGCCCGCCAGCTGTGGCAACGCATCCTTGAGAACCGGCTGCAGACCGGCGAGCCTTATCTCTTGTTCATCGACACCGTAAACCGCGCGCTCCCCAAGCACCAGCGCGAGCTCGGCCTCAAGGTCTCGACCTCCAACCTGTGCAGCGAGATTACGCTGCCGACCGGCATCGATCATCGCGGCGAGGAGCGCACCGCGGTGTGCTGCCTGTCGTCGCTCAACCTCGAGACCTGGGACCAGTGGAATAAGGAGCCCGGCTTCATCGAGGACGTCATGCGCTTCCTCGACAACGTGCTCACCCACTTCATCACGGTGGCGCCGGACGGAATGAAGCGTGCCCGCTACGCCGCCCTGCGCGAGCGCTCCGTTGGCCTCGGCGTCATGGGCTTCCACTCGTTTCTCCAGGCCAAGGGCATTCC
>NZ_JADYVX010000049.1 GCF_020194175.1 Bradyrhizobium sp. BRP22
GCGCCAGCGTCGGGGCGCCAGAACCACACGACTTCGCCGTCCACGGATAGTCACGCTCGTCAGTCGCAACACCCGCGTCCACCGCATCTCACCGCAACGTTCGTGACGATCGCGAGCCGCCCCTCATTCGGATGAGACGCGCGGATTAATAATGCTGATTTGCCCGACGACGGAAGCGGAATGTTTTTTGCGGCAAGGCTGGACGGGACAAATCACGTTGGAATCGCTTGGATATTTCGCCTTGCGCGCACGCGACATTGGACGATTGCGGTGACAGAGCGTCGGCACTCCGCGCCTGTTTCGCCTGGTCAATCGGTATCGGCCCGCCTTGAGCTAGATCAATAACACGCGCGTTTCGGCGCTCAGAAAAAGTGTCGTCGATCTGCTTGCGGCGAGACGCGGCAATGAACCTTCTGCTCAAGGAAATCCGGCACAGCCCCTTACTCTGGATGCTGGTTTTCGTGCCTATCGTGCTGGTGGCTGAACGAACAGCGCCGTCCGCTCACACCGCACTGTTTGTACTCGCTGTCCTGGCTATCGTGCCGCTTGCGGCTCTGCTTAGCCTCGCAACCGAGAGCGTTGCCGAAAAGACGGGTGACGCGATAGGTGGCCTGCTCAACGCAACGTTGGGCAATCTAACCGAATTGATCATCGCGATAGCCGCGCTGCGCGCTGGAGAGTACATGCTGGTGAAGGCGTCGATCGCTGGCGCCATCGTCACCAATTCGCTGTTCATGCTGGGAGCCTCATTTCTGCTCGGTGGGCTAAGGCATCACGTTCAGGACTACAATCGCGCCGGAGGAAGGCTGTATTCGGCGTTGCTGTTGATGGCCACGATCGCTCTCCTCGCACCGGCAGCGGTCGCCGACCTCGATCCGGCACGAGGCGAGGTGATGGCGCAGAAGCTCAGTGCAGGTCTTGCTGTGTTGCTCATACTTGCCTACAGCCTGGGCCTGCTGTTCTCGCTCAAGACGCACAAGGAACTGTTCGCGAGCGAGGATCACGGCGAGGCCGGCGGAGCTGGTTGGCCGATCGGACTGGCGATCGGCACACTCCTTGTTGTCACGGTGCTGGTTGCCTTGGTGAGCGAGATTTTCGTCAGTTCGGTGCAGAAGGCAGGAGAGACGTTAGGGATAAGCCCTGCCTTCGTCGGCTTCATCATCGTCGCGCTTGTCGGTGCCGCGGCGGAAATGGCGGTCGCGTTTTCTGCGGCCCGCAAGAACCGCCTCGATATGAGCGTCAGCATTGCGCTCGGAAGCGCCTCTCAAATTGCCCTGTTCGTTGCGCCGGTACTGGTGCTTCTCAGCTACGTCGTCGGTCCGAAACCAATGGACTTGCAGTTCTGGCCCGGCGCCGTGACCATGGTCATGATCGCCACCGTTACGTCCTGCTTCATCACCAATAGCGGACGGTCAGCATGGTTTATTGGCGCCTTGCTGCTATTCATCTACGTGATCTTCGCCATGACGCTGTATATGGTGCCGCCGGGATCTCACCAGCCGATCTGAACGAGGCCGAGCCCGCTTAGCGCCTGCAGTCTGCCGGTTCTGCGCTCAATCTTGCTTACGCCGGTTCTGATCGAGGCGCAGCCTCTGCGCTCTCATGCGCTTTATCTCCTCGTCGAGCTCGTCCATTTTTTCGCCGAACCGCTCGTTCTTCGATTTAGGCGGCTCGCTGCCGCGCAGCTTTTCAAGCGCCTTCTCGACTGAGAGCTTGGGAGTGTCGCCCATGTTGGATCAACCTCATCATGACTGGGTCGTCGGGGTTCACGAGTATGGCCTCCGGCTTCCGACCAAGCCGAGGCAATCTGAACCTGCCGTCGAACTTCAATCCCGGACATCGGCAATTGCAGCAGCGGCGCCGCCGCGATCGGTCAGGTCCGGTGGAAGCGGCGGCAAATCTGAGCGCAGGCGGCAGCCGCCTTAGGGCACTGCCGTCCGCAACCGGTCGATTTCGACAGAGCATTTCGGTTCTGATTGAGTCAGAACCGAAGCTCTAGATTCTTGTTTTGACGCGTTTTCTTCACGCGGACCGGTGTCCACTTCGCTCGAAAACGCTTCAGTACCGATATCCGTAAGGATACTGACCCGGGCAGACCCAATTGCCGTAGGTGTCATACGTGCAGCTGTTGTAGCCGCCGTAGTAGCCGTAGGCCCCTGCCGCGGCGGCTCCTGCCGCTGCCGCACCCAGGCCATACGCCGCTCCTCTCCACGCCCCGCGATAAGCCGCATTGCGGTAAGCCCCTCGGGCCACCGCCGCGCGAGCAACCGGGCGCCCTGCTATTGGCCGATATCCGTATCCTCGTCCGGCGACCCTGTATCCGCCGACGCGCCCGGCATGAACGGCACCGCCCCGGAACTGAGCGGCGCGCATGCCGCCACCATGAAATCCGCCGCCGGCACGGAAGCCGCCGCCTCCACCACGGCGGGCAAACGCATCATCCGGAACCAAACTGGCGGCGACAAGGACGGCTGCCGCCAAGCCGATGAGACCGTAACGAACCATGGGCATCCTCCCGATATTGAGGTGCCGTCGATCCGATGGCTCCGGCAACGATGCCCGCCAATGGGCGACCAGCACCGTCCACAGTTTTCGACGCCGGCCTGCATCTCCTTTGACTTAGATCAAGGCTTTCGCAGTCTCACCGTCCACCCGCAGAGCTTGATCCAGATCAAAACGCCCCGAAGCTTTGGCCGAAATCGTTCATGACCCTGTTGCCGCGGCGGCCCTTCAACATCGGAGTCGAGGTCATGCTTATGGCGGCATTCTTGCGGCGATCATGAACGCGGTTATCGGTGCCGTGCTTCTCCTGGTCATCATCGGGTTGGTTCAACAGAAGACGGCCTAGCTACACGTGCCATTCAAGCCAAGTCAGTCGCTCGCCGGCATCGAACCCAGGATCCATCTCGCCGTTCGTGGTCAATGGATTCCGGGTTCGCGCTACGCGCGTCGAGGTTTGTGCAAGCGAACGGGCGAAGTTGCGGTTGCATCTAGTGACGAGGACGTCGCTTGGATTGGCCGCGGGCTTTCTTGGCGAGCAGGCGTTTCAACTTCGCCCGTAACCGAAGAATCTCTTCGTACTGGACGCGCAGATCATTTCTGATCAAGGGCGACGATGGTGGGTCATTGCGGCGGTTGCGGTTGGGCATACCGCAACCTAGTGCCAAGTTTTCCCAGCCGCAGCTCAATACCAGAATTAAGCTTGATACTGCGGTTTCAGGTTAATTCTGGAACCGTATTTCCTCGCCTTCGGACACTCACCAACGCAAGCCGGATTCCGATAATCGGAAGACTGGTCATGGGGCTCGGAGCCTGCCGGCCTCCATCAAAAGGCTGCCCCCGATAGGTCGATCGTTAATACTGCTTCGCGATCACGGTGAACCATTTGACCAGTGGCGGAACCAATTGGAGTTACTGCTATTGTTGTGAGCAAAGCCGCTGATCTGCAGCGCAGAATCCATCATCTCGTTTTGATCGAGTGCGCCCCCAACACGCGAGCAGCCCGTCCCAAGCATGGAACACGCAGTAAACCAAGTAGCGGACGCTCAACGCCTTCAACTCCTCATTGATGCAATTGTCGACTACGCCATCTACATGATCGAGCCCGATGGCACGATCGCGAGCTGGAATTCCGGTGCCGCGCGCCTGAAGGGCTACCGCGCCGACGAAGTCATCGGACAATCGTTCTCGATGTTCTATACGCCTGAGGATCGCGATGCCGGACTGCCACAGAGGGCGATCGCGACCGCCGCCGAGAAAGGACGATTCACTGCCGAAGGCTGGCGGGTGCGCAAGGACGGGAGCCGGTTCTGGGCGATGGTCGTGCTCGATGCCATCAAGGATGAACAAGGCAAGCTGCTTGGTTTCGTCAAGGTCACGCGCGACATTACCGAGCGGCAGGAGGCCCACGAAAGACTTCTGGAAAGCGAGCGGCGTTATCGGCGACTGATCGAAGCCGTGGTCGACTACGCGATCTTTCAGCTCGATCCCGCCGGTAATGTCGTCACCTGGAACCCTGGTGCGCAGCGGATCAAGGGCTATGAGCCGGATGAAATCATCGGGCAGCACTTCTCACGCTTCTACAGAGACGAAGACCGAGCCCTCGAAATTCCAAGGAAGGCACTGGAGCAGGCCGCGCGCCAGGGCCGCTTCGAGGCGGAGGGCTGGCGGGTCCGCAAGGATGGCTCGAAGTTCTGGGCCTCGGTCGTCATCGACCGGATCACAGACGAGAACGGCGAATTGGTCGGATTTGCCAAGGTCACGCGGGACATCAGCGAACGCAAGCAAGCTCAGGAAAAGTTGGCGGAAGTTCAAAAGCAGCTCTTGGCATCGCAGAAGCTCGAAGCGGTCGGACAGCTCAGCGGCGGCATCGCCCACGACTTCAACAATTTGTTGATGATCGTGATGGGCAATCTCGAAACCGCCGAACGCCACCTGAAGCAGGTTCCGGTCAGCAGCAATATCCAGCGCGCGCTTGGTCACGCCAAGCGCAGCGCACAGCGCGCGGCGGCGCTCACCAGCAGGCTGCTCGCCTTCTCACGCCGCCAGGCGCTCGACCCGCGGCCGATGAACCTCAACAAGTTCCTCAACGGCTTGCAGGACTTCCTGCAGCGGACGCTCGGGGAGCGGATCGAAGTCCAGAGCGTCGGCGGCGCCGGGCTCTGGCAGGTCGAGGTCGATCCCGACCATCTGGAGTCGGCCATCGTCAACCTGGCGATCAACGCCCGCGATGCGATGCCGCAGGGCGGCAAGCTCACGATCGAAGCGGCGAACGTCGCCGCCGACGAGGAATATTGCCTGCGCAATCCTGAGCTGGCGCCGGGGCAGTACGTGGCGCTTTGCGTCACCGACACCGGCACCGGCATGAGCCAGGACGTGCTGCAGCACGTCTTCGAACCCTTCTTCACCACCAAGGAAGCGGGCGCAGGCACCGGGCTCGGTCTCAGCCAAGTCTACGGCTTCGTCAAGCAATCCGGCGGACACGTCAAGATCTATAGTGAGGTCGGACATGGCACGACGGTCAAGATGTACTTCCCGCGCTTCCATGGCGTGGTCGAGGAACCGGATGACGTCAGTGAGCCGGTCGCCGAAGGCGACAAGATGGAGACGATCCTCGTCGTCGAAGATGACGATGACCTGCGCGCCTATGTCAGCGACGTCCTGCGCGACTTGAACTATCGCGTGCTGACCGCCTCGAGCGCGCAGGCAGCGCTCACACTGCTCCTGCAGGATCAACCTCATATCAACCTGATGCTGACGGACGTGGTGATGCCGGGCATGAACGGTCGCGAGCTCGGCAAGCGCGCCATCCAGATCCGGCCGGACCTCAGGATCCTCTACATGACCGGCTATTCGCGCAACGCCATCGTCCATCAGGGGCGGCTCGACAAGGGGGTCGAACTGGTGGAAAAGCCGGTGTCGCAGGCAAAGCTCGCCTTGCGTGTGCGGGAGATACTGGACCGCCCTAGACCGTGATGAACATACGTTGATCATCGCTATGACCTCCTCCCCGTTTGACGCAGGGGTATCGCATATAGCTGTTTAATGGCTGTGAACGAGGCGGGCCTCATGGTTCGAGACGCGCCGCAAGCGGCGCTCCTCGCCATGAGGGTCTAAGAATTCCGCCGCGAAATCAGACCTCATCCTGAGGAGCCCGCCCAAGGCGGGCGTCTCGAAGGATGGGCCGCGAAAGAACCGCCTACCAAGTTCTATTTCATATGCGATCGCCCTCCCCGTTGACGGGCGATCAACGGAAGGAGGTATCTCGATGAAAATGGGGAGCGCCGCCTTTACAGACTTGCCACTCCTACTTCTCCGGGAGCAGCGCAACCAGTCTCACTTCAAGAAGGCGCGTCCTAAGGAATTTCATTGCAAATTTCGCGTGGCAGCGCGCATTCCTGGTGACGTCAGCCACTTAACTTAAGCGGCAGCATGAGCGGGAGCCAGCAGGCGCGTCGCGGGAGAGCGGGGATGGTTCTCCTGCCAGAGTGAGAGGCCTAGGCGACGCCTGCGGACGCGATCCCATCTACTCCTTCACGATAATCGCGTCTGAGATGACATTCTTTATTGGCGGGAGTGACGTCGATACACCTTGCATTCTCATGTGAAGTATCTATGTTCCAAATGTTCGATAGCCGCTGCGCCTTGTTGAACGGTCCAAGCGGCCCTTTTCCAAAGACATCGTCGATTGAATTTGAACGCCGCGTAATCCCGCGCGACGTTTTCACATGCTTTGGAGAAGAAAAATGTCCACAGGTACAGTCAAGTGGTTCAACGCCCAAAAGGGCTTCGGATTCATCCAGCCCACCGATGGCGGCAATGATGTGTTTGTTCATATCAGCGCGGTTGAACGCGCCGGCCTTGTCGGACTCGCCGAAGGCCAGAAGGTTGGCTTCGACGTGAAGACCGACCGCATGCGCGGCAAGACGAGCGCGGAAAACCTTTTGCTGGTTTGATGGCTTCATCCGGCATTATCCTCGAGGTCCTGCCGGGTCGTTATCTCGCCCTCCCACGGATGTACTGGGATGGCGACGCGGCCTGCTCAATTGTACAGGTTGAGCAGGCCAACTGCGGTTAGATGCCGCAGACCATTGTCGGCCTGCAACAAACCATTCCGGGTGGAATTTGTTCTTGGTTGCTCAGTGCACCGGTTTCTATAATTGTTCCTAACTCTGAAACGAGAACCGCCATGCCAGAACGCCGCGAGCTCTATCGCAGTCCGAACGGAGATGCCTGGTTCTTGGGGCGCGAACCGACGACGGGAAATGCGTTCATCATCCATCAGCCAAATGCGCCTTCTGGAGGTCGGCTCTCGCATATCGAGCTGGGGGAGTTCTTGCGGAGCGGCGTGAATGGACCCGAGCACCAAGCCCTTCTGCGTTTGATCGCTACGCTCGTCGAACAGCCGCCATACGCCTAAAGGACTGCAGGCGCTCTCCGCACTCGATTAGGCTATTTTGGTTCGCTCTGTTGCCGTTCCTTCTCAGCCACGTTTACGGCATCGAGCGTGCTGCGGATGTATTCAGTCAGATCACCGACCTCATCACGCATCGCCTGTTCCGAGATTCCTTCGCGCTCAGCCATTTCGCGGCATCGCTGCGTCAATTCCGCCACGTCTTGGGACGCGCCAGCGGTTCCCGACTGCTCAGCGGCGTGAACACTGTTCCGGATCCAAAAGTCGATGAATTCTCGTGCCTCGGTGCTCATTGCTCCCCCTGAACCAAAGTAATCTCACCTGTCAAAAAGCCCCCGGCTCATGACGTAAGTGCGCGACACGAGAATCGCACAGCCGGGCCCAGTTGCGTTTTCGGCGGACCTGCCGGCTCCTCTCAATGCGCCATGCTGCGTCCGGCCTCGTCGCAGGCCTGCATGCAGCGGCGGCAGGCATCGGCGCAGATGCGGCAATGCTCGTGCTCGCCTGCATGCTTCTGGCATTCGTCGGCGCAGAGCCGGCAGGCCGCGGCGCAAGTGTGCAGCATGCGGCGGATCATTTCGTCGTCCCAGCCCGTCTGACGCGTGGCCATCCTGCCAGTGATATTGCAGACGTCCGCGCAGTCGAGGTTGAGACGGATGCATTGCGTCAACGACTTGACCATGTCCTCCGCGAGGCAGGCGTCGGCGCAGGAGGTGCAGATCTGGGCGCAGGAGTAGCACTGCTCAATGCAGCGGGCGAGCAAGCCATTATTGCCCCTGCCATGAGCCTGTGGGTGCCGGCTGATCATTTCCTGGACTTGCATGGAACTCTCCGCAGGTTTTTGAGGGGTTTCCTCGTTCGCCTAATCGCCGAACTCCAGAAAGGTTCGGCGCTCGCGCGCAAGTCTGCCGGCGAAAGCGAAATCGCCCGGAATAGCAGCACAAAGTTCCCGACCCCGCGACCGATCGCTTGCGCGGCACACCCGTACGACGAGAGTTGTAGTGTACAGGTTTGAAAACGCTCGGTCGAATCACTTACCGTACTTTCCTCTTCGATTCTTCGCAGCTTACGGGGCTGCTGCGAAGGCATCCGTGAACGTTGCAACGCTGGGGGAAAGCCGATGCTTTCGGGCTTCAAGCCGAAAGGCTCGTTTCGATTGCTGGATCACATGCCGATCAGCGTGATGATCTGCGAACTGACCGATTTCAAGATCGTCTATCTTAACGAATCCACCAGGCAGAATCTCAGGAAGATCGAGCATGTGCTGCCGGTGAAGGTCGACGCCCTGCTCGGCCAATCGATCGACATTTTCCATAAAGATCCTCAGCGCCAGCGCCGGCTGCTGTCCAATCCGAAGAATTTGCCGCACAAGGCGCGCATCACGATCGGCGGGGAGACCCTCGACCTCACGGTGACCGCGATGCTGGATAGCCGCGGCCGCTACACCGGACCGATGCTGACCTGGGAGCTGGCCACCGAAAGGGCCAAGCTCGAGGCCGAGACCGAGCGGCAGTTGCAGATGCTCGACAACATGCCCATCAACATCATGATGTGCGACGCCGATACCAGGATCACCTACATCAACAAGACGAGCTTGAAGACGCTCGAAACCGTCAAGCACCTGCTTCCGGTTCCGCCGGACCAGATTCTCGGAAAATCCTTCGATATCTTTCACAGGAATCCGCAGCACCAGCGGCGCATCATCGCAGATCCCCGGAATCTGCCGCACGCGGCCAAGATCAAGCTGGGACCGGAGACACTCGACCTGAGGGTCTCCGCGCTGTCAGACAAGAACGGCAACTATACCGGCGCGATGCTGAGCTGGGCGGTGGTCACCGGCAGTGTGAAGCTCGCCGACGACTTCGAGAAGAACGTGAAGAGCCTGGTGGGCACGCTCGCTTGGGCCTCCAGCCAGATGCAAACCACGGCGCAGTCGCTGTCGGCGACTGCCGACTTCGTCAATCAGAGGTCATCGAGCGCGGCATCGGCCTCCGAACAGCTCTCGTCCTCGGTCAACGAGATCAGCCGGCAGGTCTCCGAAGCCAGCCGCGTCGCCAAGGCGGCCGTCCAGGAGGCCGAGAAATCGGACAGGCTGGTCACCGGGCTGGTGACCGTCGCGCAACGGATCGGCGACGTCGTCGCCCTGATCAGCCAGATCGCCGGCCAGACCAATCTCCTCGCCCTGAACGCCACCATCGAATCCGCCCGTGCCGGCGATGCGGGCCGAGGCTTTGCCGTGGTGGCGTCGGAGGTGAAGGCGCTGGCGGGCCAAACCGCGAAGGCAACCGAAGACATCGCCGCGCAGATCCAGGAGATGCAGGCGGCAACCGGCGACACCGCAGCCGCACTCAAGGCGATCTCGCAAACGATCAATCAGATCAACGAGATCTCTACCGCGATCGCGAGCGCCGTCGAGGAGCAGGCCGCCGCCACCAAGGAAGTCACCACCAACATCAACGGGACCAATCGCGCCATCGGCGACACCAGCCAGGCCGCCGGCAACGTGCTCGCCGCCTCGGGCAGCCTCGCGAAGAACGCGTCCGAGCTGGAAGTGGAGGTCGACAAGTTCCTGGCCAGCGTCCGCGCGATGTAGCGCGAGTCAGCTCTCGATGACCTCGCCGTCTTCCTTGACGAAGCGGCCGATATGCGGATTGGGCAGCAACGGCAATACTGCTTCGGACGGCCGGCACAACTTGACCCCTTTGGGGGTCACCACAATCGGACGATTGATCAGGATCGGATGCGCGAGCATCTGATCAATCAGCTCGTCATCGGACCATTTTGGATCATCAAGACCGAGTTCTTGAAAGGGCGTGCCCTTCTCGCGCAGCAGGGCGCGCACCGGAATGCCCATCGCGGTGATCAGTTCCTTGAGCTTCTCGCGCGATGGTGGCGTCTTCAGATATTCGATGACGATGGGTTCGACCCCGCTCTGCCGGATCATGGCGAGTGTGTTGCGCGAGGTGCCGCAATCCGGATTGTGATAGATCGTAACGGTCATCGTCTCACCTCCACCGCAGCACTCGTCGCGCCGGCCGCGGCTTCGTACCACCCCCTCGTCGCCTTGACGATGCGGACCACCGAGAGCATCACCGGCACCTCGACGAGGACGCCGACGACGGTCGCAAGCGCCGCCCCCGAGTCAAGACCGAACAGGCTGATTGCGGCGGCGACCGCGAGCTCGAAGAAGTTGCTGGCCCCGATCAGTGCAGCCGGAGCGGCCACGCACCAGGCCACGCCGAAACGCCGGCTCAGCCAGTATGCGAGGCCGGCGTTGAGGTAGACCTGGACCAGGATCGGCACGGCAAGGATTGCAATCACGACCGGTTGCCTGACGATCTGCTCGCCCTGAAATCCAAACAGGAGGACCAGGGTGGCCAGCAACGCGACCAGAGAGAGGGGTTGCAGCGTTCGCATCGTGCGCTCGAAGGCTCCGCCGCTGGCGCGCAGCAACGCGCTCCGCCACAGCTGCGCGACAGCGACGGGCACCACGATGTACAGGATGACCGACAGCAGCAGCGTGCCCCATGGAACGGTGATCGACGCCACGCCCAGCAGAAGCCCGACCAGCGGCGCGAACAGGAAGACCATGATCACGTCGTTCAGCGCGACCTGGCTGAGCGTGTAGTGGGGCTCACCCTCGCAAAGGTTGGACCACACGAACACCATCGCCGTGCAGGGCGCGGCCGCGAGCAGGATCAGCCCGGCAATATAGGAGGGAATCTGCCCTGACGGCAGCCATGGCGCAAAGACGTGGCCGATGAAGAACGAGCCAAGCAACGCCATCGAGAACGGCTTGACGGCCCAGTTGATGAACAGCGTCACGCCGACGCCGCGCCAGTGCTCGCGCACCTGTCCAAGCGAGCCGAAGTCGATCTTGAGCAGCATCGGCACGATCATGAGCCAGATCAGCACTGCGACCGGCAGGTTGAACTTGGCGATCTCGGCGGCTGCAACCATGCCGAAAAAGCCGGGCATGATGTGCCCCAGCGCCACGCCGACCAAGATGCAAAGCGCAACCCAGAGCGTAAGGTACCGTTCGAAGATATTCATGGTTCAGGCCACGTCGTTTCGGGAGGAAGTTGCACCATCCGAGCGGCCGATCTCGCGCAGCCTGGCCCCGAGCGACAGCCTGTCGATGCTTCGGAGCGGAAGGCTGACGAAAGTGCCGATGCGATTTTTCAGGTAGCGGAACGCAGTCATGAACGCCGCCTGCCGTTCCAGCTCCGTCCCCTGGGCTTCGGCGGGATCCTCGATGCCCCAATGTGCGGTCATCGGCTGGCCGGGCCAAACCGGGCACGCCTCGCCGGCGGCGTTGTCACAGACAGTGAAGACGAAATCCATCACCGGCGCATCGGGAGCAGCGAACTCGAGCCAGCTTTTCGAGCGCATGCCATTGATGGGATAATCGAGGCTCTCAAGTGTGCGCAGCGCCAGCGGATGCACCGCGCCCTTCGGTGCGCTGCCGGCGGAGAACGCCTTGAAACGTCCTGCTCCGTCCTTCCGCAGGATCGATTCTGCCATGATTGAGCGCGCGGAATTGCCGGTGCAGAGGAACAGAACGTTGTAGACCTGATCAGCCACGGGTTCGCTCCTTTCGTTTCGGAGAACAGCACGACTGCAGGCTTTCGACCACCGGCGTGCAGACTTCCGGCCGCCCGTCGCAGCAATCCCGCAGGAGGAACACCGCAACGTCCCGAAATTCTGTGAGATTGGCGCGGTAGACGATCGAGCGGCTGTGCCGTTCCGACGTCACCAGGCGCGCGCGGGTCAAGATTGACAGATGCGCCGATAGCGTGTTCGGCGGGACCTCCAACAGACGGGCCAGATCGCCCGCGGCGAGGCCGTCAGGTTCGTGCCTCACGAGCGTCCGAAACGCCTCCAGACGGGTCGCCTGCGAAAGGGCGGCGAGTGCCAGAACGGCTTCTTCAGTTTCCATATATCCAGATTTATGGAAATAACGACACCGTGTCAACCGCCAATGGCTTCCATCGGCGAGACTGGAATAATCCCGTCTTTCTTATTTCTAACATTCTAGAAATATGGTTGACTGCTCCTGGCGGGGGATGCATGGTGCGCTTCATGAAGATAGATGACGCAGCAGCCCGACTCGAAGCCCTGGGCAACTCGACCAGGCTGAAGATTTATCGCGCCCTGGTCCGAGCCGGCCATACCGGAATGCCCGTCGGCCGGCTGCAGGAGCGGCTGAAAATTCCGGCATCGACTTTGTCGCATCACGTCAAGGCGCTCGTTTCCGTAGGGCTGATCTCTCAGGTGAGAGAAGGCACCACGCTCGTTTGTCATGCCGAATATGACACGATGCGGAGCCTGGTCGATTTCCTGGTCGCCGAGTGCTGCGCGGAAGAGACACAATGCAAAGGGGCCCAGTCGGCGGCCTGATTTTTTTGCCTTCTTATTTGATAATTCTAGAAGGATGGGAGAATCCTGATGAACACTGGAAGGACGGTTGCCATCGTCGGAGCCGGACCCGTCGGACTCGCCGCGGCGGCGCATGTGATGGAACGCGGGATGACGCCCATCGTCCTGGAGACAGGACCGGAGGTCGGCCACGCCGTGCGGCAGTGGTCGCATGTGAAGCTGTTCTCGCCCTGGGAATACAACATCGATGCGGCTGCGCGCCGGCTGCTTGAGCCGAGCGGCTGGAATTCGCCGGACCCGCAGGCCTATCCGACAGGCGGCGAACTTGCGGAGCGATATCTGGAGCCGCTGGCCTCGAGCACGACGCTTCGCGAGCACATCCACGTGTCCGCGCGCGTGACCGGAATCAGCCGGGTTGGATTCGACAAGGTCAGGAGCAAGGGCCGAGGCGATACCCCCTTCGAGCTTCGTTACCGAAATGGCGCGGGCGAGAAGACGCTGCGAGCCGATGCGGTGATCGATGCCTCCGGCACCTGGTGGTCACCCAACCCCGCCGGTGCGAATGGCCTGCCCGCGATCGGTGAAAGGGAAGCTTCGGTTCGGATCGCCTATGGCATGCCCGACGTTCTCGGCACGCAACGAGGACGCTACGCATCCAAGCGGGTCGCGGTGCTCGGAGCCGGACATTCGGCCATCGGGACCCTGATCGATCTAGCCACGCTCGCCCAATCGGCTGCCGGAACGGAGATCTTCTGGCTGCTGCGCGGCGACGATCCCGCAAAATCCTTTGGCGGCGGCGCTAATGACAAGCTCGAGGCGCGTGGCGCGCTCGGAAGCATGTTCGCCGAACTCGTGCAACGGGGAAGCGTGCGCGTCGAGCCGGCCTTCCGTGTCACGCATCTGACCATGGCAGAGGACGGGCTTCGGATCGGGGCCGGCTCGGCCTGCTGCGGCCGCTCGCTCATCGTCGATGAACTGATCATCGCAACGGGTTTCCGGCCCGACCTCGGCTTCTTGAGCGAATTGCGGCTTTCACTGGATCCCGCACTGGATTGCTCGCCGGCGCTGGCGCCGCTGATTGATCCGAATGAACATAGCTGCGGAACGGTGCGCCCGCATGGCGCACTCGAGTTGGCGCAGCCTGAAGGCGGATTTTACATCGCCGGGATGAAGTCCTACGGGCGCGCCCCGACTTTCCTGATGCTGACCGGCTACGAGCAGGTCCGGTCAATCGCGGCGGAGCTTGCGGGCGACATCGAGGCCGCGCGCCGGGTCGAGCTCGAGCTTCCGGAAACCGGCGTCTGCAACGTTTCGGCATCGGTGGCCGATGGCGGTTGTTGCGGCGGTCCCGCCAAGCTGGATGCATCCGCCTGCTGCGCCAGCGACGAGACAGCCAGACAGTCGGGCGCTTCCGGTTGCGGCTGTTCATGACGAAAGCCGCTGTCGCCGGTTCGTTGCCGGTTGTTGTCGCGCTCGGCACCACGCAAACCATCGCGTGGGCGTCGAGCTACTACCTTCCCGCCATTCTGGCGGCGCCGATCGCCCGCGACCTGTCGCTGGAGCCCGCGCATGTGTTTGGCGCGCTGTCAGGCGGGCTGGTGATTGCAGGATTGCTCGGACCGCGCGTCGGCCATGCCATCGATACGTTCGGTGGACGTGGATTACTGGCAATCTCGAACGTCGTGTTTGCGAGCGGCCTGCTGCTGCTTTCGCTGGCGCGCGGCCCGATCCTTCTGATCGCGGCGTGGATCGTGCTCGGACTGGCCATGGGAATGGGCCTGTACGAGGCCGCGTTTGCGACGCTGACGCGCATCTATGGCAGCGCGGCGCGACGGCCGATCACCGGCATCACCTTGATTGCAGGCTTCGCCAGCACGGTCGGGTGGCCGATCTCGACCTGGCTTGATTCCGAGCTGGGCTGGCGGGCGGCCTGTCAGATCTGGGCATCGATCCATATTGTGCTGGCGCTGCCGCTCAATCTCTGCCTGCCGCGCGCAACGCCGCTCGTAACCATCGAGCCCGCTCAGATACAGGCAGACAAAGGATCGGGTCAGAGCGAGACGTTTGCGATGGTGGCGCTCGCCTATATGTTCGCCGCCGCGGGGTTCGTCAGTTCGGGCCTTTCGGCCCTGCTGCCGACCATCCTGGTGCAACTGGGCGCAACGCCTGCTGCCGCGCTGTTTGCGGGAACGCTGGTAGGACCGGCCCAGGTCGGCGCGCGCATCATCGAGGCGGGATGGCTGGCGCGCTACCATCCACTGTTGTCGGCGCGGCTCGCCACGCTGATGAATCCGCTTGGGGTTGCCATCCTCTCGCTGGGAGGTCCCCTCCTCGCACCGCTTTTTGCGATCTGCTATGGCGCGGGCAACGGCATCATCACGATCGCGCGTGGCACATTGCCGCTCGCCCTGTTCGGCCCGCAGGGATTTGGCAGGCGCGTCGCACTGATCTCGCTTCCTGCACGCGCGACCGGCGCACTGGCACCGCTCGCGGTCGGTCTAATGGTGGAGCACGTCGGCGCCGGGGCGCTGTGGATCAATGCGCTCGCCTCACTATCGGCATTTCTCGCCTTGCTTTTGTTGCGTACAGCGCGCGCCACATGACGAATGGATGACAGCGGGCGTTCGTTGATCGACATCAAAGGTGAGCGAGCGCAGCTGGGCTAATCTTCAGGCCGAAGGCGGGAAGATGCCAACAATGTGGGAGCCCCGTAATGTCGCCCGTTACCGCAACGAATTTCGTACCCATTGGCAAAGCCGGACAGCAGCCGGAAACTGCAAGGCAGGCGATGTCGGCGATCGTCAATGGCAAACGCGTGAGCAGTCGAACGGCCGAAAAGATCAGCATCAGGAACCTGAACTTCCATTACGAGGACGGCAATCAGGCGCTGCGCAATGTAACGGTGCCAATCTACGACAAATGCGTCACGGCGTTCATGGGTCCCTCGGGCTGCGGCAAGTCCACGTTGCTCCGCGTGCTCAACCGCATGCATGACCTCTATCCCGGCCAGCGCGCGGAAGGAGAGATCCTCTTCAATGGCCAGGATATCCTTGGACATGTCGACGTGTACCAATTGCGGGCGCGGATCGGCATGGTGTTCCAGAAGCCGACGCCGTTCCCGATGACGGTCTATGACAACATTGCGTTCGGCATCAGGTTGCAGCGCGAGGTCACCAAGGGCGAGATGGGCGAACTGGTCGAAGCGGCGCTGCGCAAGGCGGCGCTCTGGGACGAGGTGAAGGACGATCTGTTGCGCTACGGCTTCGACCTCTCGGGCGGCCAGCAGCAGCGGCTGAGCATTGCGCGTGCGATCGCGGCGAAGCCCGAAGTGCTGCTGCTGGACGAGCCCTGCTCGTCGATCGATCCGATCTCCTCGGCGAAGATCGAGCACACGATCGACGAGCTCAAGAAGGATCATGCAATCGTCATCGTCACGCACAATTTGCAGCAGGCGGCGCGGGTCTCCGACTTCGCCGGCTTCATGTATCTCGGCGAATTGATCGAGTTCGGAACCGTGCAGGATATCTTCGTCAGCCCGAAGCAGCAGCAGACCGAGCGCTTCCTCACCGGCCGGTTCGGATGAGAACGCCGGGCTGTCACCGGCGCTAATGGACATGCTCACGCGGGACGGCCGGAGGAAGCTTTCTTGACCGGCGTCCATCATGTGTTAGCCTGTCATGACAGATGGGGATGGAGTCCCCGATACCCGCCCGTCGTGGGCTGATGACTCCTGCTGAGTGAGGCGGCAAGCCTCGCTGCGGCGGGAGCATGGTTTCAAACCCGCTGATAGCGGGTTTTTTGCTGCCTCAACACGAAAAGAGGCGGCAAAGTACATGCTAGGCTACATTCTTGTCTTCGTCGGAGCCGGTATCGGCGGCGCGCTGCGTCACGGCGTCAATCTCTCGACCGCCCGCGCGCTTGGGACCGGCTTCCCTTATGGCACGCTGACAGTCAACGTCGTCGGCTCGCTGGTAATGGGCGTGCTTGCCGGCTATTTTGCGTTTCGCGGCGAGGCCACGCAGACCTGGCGTCTGTTCCTGACCACGGGGATTCTCGGCGGCTTCACCACCTTCTCCTCGTTCTCGCTCGACACGGCACTACTCTATGAGCGCGGCCAGCTCGGCCTCACGCTGCTTTATGTGGCCGTATCGTTCGCCTGCTCGGTCGGGGCGCTGTTCGTGGGGCTGTGGGCGGTGCGCAGTTTTGTGCAGTAAGGATAGAGCAAATGGCGGGTCACGCTTCGCTGACCCGCTCTACTCCGCGGCCTGTCTGACGTAGCGCGCGGTTGGCGTGCGCATCGTGACCAGCTCTTCGGCGGCGGTCGGATGCAGCGCGAAGGTCGAGTCGAAATCGGCCTTGGTCGCCTTCATCTTCACGGCAATCGCGACCGCCTGGATGATCTCGGCCGCGCAATCGCCGACGATGTGACAGCCGAGCACGCGGTCGCTCACGCCGTCGACCACGAGCTTCATCAGCACGCGGGTGTCGCGGCCGGACATCGTCGCCTTGATCGGCCGGAAGCTGGTCTTGTAGATGTCGACATGACTGAACTGCGCGCGCGCCTCGGCTTCGGTCAGGCCGACGGCGCCAACTTCCGGCTGCGAGAACACTGCGGTCGGAATGCTGGTGTGATCGACCTGGACCGGGCGCTTGCCGAACACGGTGTCGGCAAAGGCGTGGCCCTCGCGGATCGCGACCGGCGTCAAATTGTGGCGATGGGTGACGTCACCGATGGCGTAAATGTTCGGCACCGAGCTTTTCGACCACGCATCGACCGCGATGCCGCCATTGTTCGGATTGATGGCGACGCCCGCCTTCTCCAGGCCGAGATTGGCGACGTTGGGATGGCGCCCGATCGCGAACATCACCTTCTCGGAGGCGAGGCTCGATCCATTGGACAGATGCGTGGTGAACTCCTTGCCGTGACGATCGACCTTGGTGACGGTGCACCCGGTCAGGATGGTGATGCCGCGCTTCTCCATCTCGGCGCGGACATGCTCTCGGACGTCCTCGTCAAAGCCGCGCAGGATGTTGTCGCCGCGGTAGATCACGGTGACGTCGGAGCCGAAGCCGGCGAAGATGCCGGCGAACTCCAGCGCGATGTAGCCGCCGCCCTGGATCACGATGCGTCTCGGCAATTCGGGCAGGTGAAACGCCTCGTTGGACGAGATCACGTGCTCGAGGCCAGGGATCACGAGCCCATGGTTGGGCGCGCCGCCGGTCGCGATCAGCACGTAGTTGGCCTTGACCGTCTCACCGGTCGCAAGGCGCAGCGTGTGCGCATCCTCGAACACCGCCCGGGTCTTGACGATGTGCGCGCCGGATTTCTCGACATTGGTGGTATAGGCCGCCTCCAGCCGCGCGATCTCCTTGTCCTTGTTGGCAACGAGCGCCGGCCAGTCGAACGAGGCTTGCGGGATGGTCCAGCCGAAGCCGGCGGCATCCTCGATCTCCTGCTGGACGTGCGAGCCGATCACGAACAGTTTCTTCGGCACGCAGCCGCGGATCACGCAGGTACCGCCCATCCGGTACTCTTCGGCGACCATGACCTTGGCACCATGGCTGGCGGCGATACGCGCGGCGCGAACCCCGCCCGAACCGCCCCCGATGACGAACAGATCGACGTCGTATTCAGCCATGGCGCTCCATATCCCTATAGACCAGAGGAGTTAGATCTCCTTGCCGCGCTTGCGCATCTCGGCCCGGAACTGGGCGTTCACAATCTCGGCGAACTGCTGCGCCCACTGGTTCATATAGGACATCGAGAACTGGATTGCCCGCGGCTCGCTGGCGAGCAGCTTCTGGCCCAGCGGCGACTTGTAGAAGGTGACGAGGTCCTTGAGTTCCTGCTCGGTGAATTCGTTGGCATAGACCTTGGCCATGCCGTCGCCGATCTCCTGCTCGCGGCCGGCCAGGTTCTTGGCGACGATGGTGGCGACCTCGTTGAGGTCCTTCTGGTAGTTGAGATTGGACTGCAGCAGGCTTTCCTTGGTCTGCAGCACGATGTTGGGAACGGCGTTGGCGTACATCGCGGCCGCATTCTTCATCTTGAGGATTTCCTTCGCCGCCGCGATCGCCGCGGGCGAGCCTTCCTTCAGCGCCGGCGCCGCCGCGGGAGCCGGCGCCTTCTGCTGCGCGCTCACCGATACGGCGGTCAGGGCCACAGCCAATCCAAGGCCCGTGGCCGACAAAATCCGTACAAAGCTCGTCATTCCAATTCTCCCCGAATTTACGGCGTCAGCGCCGCTCAACAACGCGAATTCCCTGCGCGGCCGCCAGCACGACCGTGCCGGCGAGGCCGATAAACAACCCGTGCTCGACAACGCCCGGGATCACGCTCAGCAGCCCGGCCAGGCGCGGCGCATCCTCTATCCGTCCAAGATGGGCGTCGACAATCCAGTGGCCACCATCGGTGACAAAAACGTGGCCGTCTTTGGCCGTCCGCAGCACCAACTGCCCGGCAACGCCGGCTTCCGCAAAGGCTTTGGCGATCGCGGCCCTGGTCGCCGCGAGGCCGAACGGGATCACCTCGATCGGCAGCGGGAAACGGCCGAGCGCATCGACCCATTTGCTGTCGTCGGCGATCACGATCATGCGATCGGATGCGGCCGCCACGATCTTCTCGCGGAGCAGCGCGCCGCCGCCACCCTTGATCAAATTGAGCGCGGCATCGACCTCGTCGGCACCGTCAACCGTGAGATCGAGATGGTCGATCTCGTCCAGCGTGGTCAGGGCAATGCCGCAGGCTTGCGCCTGCGCGCGGGTCGCCTCGGAGGTCGGCACGCCCACGACCTTCAAGCCGCCGCGCACCTTCTCGCCGAGCAGGTCGACGAAATGCTTGGCGGTGGAGCCGGTGCCGAGCCCGAGCTTCATGCCGTCGCGCACCTCATCAAGGGCACGCGCGGCGGCCTGTCGTTTCAATCCGTCCATGTCCACGTGCGAGATTTCCCAAGGACTGGTTTTCAGGGACTTGCGGGCGGCGCCATCCCCCCGCTCCGGCGGGCGCATATCTAGCCGCCTTTTGCGCGCAGGGACAGCGCCAATAGCGCCTTGGCCGGCCGCCGACTGCAGTTTTAATATTCGATCAGGATCGGGCGCCAGCGCACTGTTTTTCCACGCTTTCTTCAGGCGACCACATGCTTCGTGCTCAACCGAAAGATTAACCGGAAACCTCGTCCATCGCAGCCAGGATCGCGGCAAACCGCGCCTCCACCTGGGCCCGCATGCCGGGATGGGTGAATACATAGAGCCGGTCTTCCCGTATGGCGGCCAAGACGCGCGCGGCAACATCGGCCGGATCGATGCCGGCCTCCAACTGCCGCGCGATCTCTGCGACGATGGTGGCGGCCGGACTGTCAGGATCGAGCGCGGGTGCCGGACCGTAGCGCAAAGGGCGATTGCGTCCGCTCTCGCCGATCCGGGTCCGCACGAAGCTCGGGCACAGCACGCTGACGCCGAGGCCGAGCGGCTTGAGCCGCAGGGCCAGTCCCTCGGACATGCTCACGACCGCGAATTTCGTTGCCGAGTAAGGGCTGAAGCCGAGCCCGCTGTTCATCCCGGCCATCGAGGCGGTGTTGACGATGTGGCCGCCCTCGCCGTGCTGGCGCATGTGCGGCAGGAAGCTTGCGATGCCGTGCACGACGCCCATCAAATTGACATCGATGACCCAGCGCCAGCTCTCGAGCGAAATCGCATCGATGCCACCACCGGCGGCCACACCGGCATTGTTGCAGAGGATGTGGACGTTGCCGAAGGCATCGAACGCGGCGCCGGCGGCGTCCTCGACGCTTGCGGGATCGGCGACATCGCAGATCGTGCCTCTGACGTTTGGACCGAACTCGGCCAGACTCTTGACGGCTCGGTCCAGCGCTTCCGCTTCGATGTCGGCAAGCATCACCTTCATGCCGGCTTCTGCGAACGCGCGACCAAGCGCAAGGCCGATGCCGCTGGCTCCGCCCGTGACAAAGGCTGCTCTGCCGGCAAGTTCGCGCATGGGCGGCCTCCCTTACGTTCCTCTGCCTCTTCTCTTGCATGACGGCGCCGGAAACGATAGCCAAGGGTTGATGAACTCTCCCGGCATTGTCGTTTTCGATCTCGACGGTACCCTCGTCGATACCGCTCCCGACCTGATCAGTGCGCTCAATTACGTGCTGGACCGCGAGGGCATGGCCCCCGTGCCGCTGCAATCGGCGCGCATGGTGATTGGCGCCGGCGCACGCCGAATGATCGAGCGGGCGCTCGAGCTCGAGGGCCGCCAGACCACCACCGATGACATCAGCCGGCTGACCAAGGATTTCATCGACTATTACGCCGCCCATATCGCCAACGAATCGCGCCCGTTCGAAGGCCTCGAAACCGCGCTGGACGACCTTGCCGCGCAGGGGTTTCGCTTTGCGGTCTGCACCAACAAGCTCGAGTTCCTGTCCAAGCTCCTGCTCGATGAACTCGGCTTGAGTGGGCGCTTTGCGGCGATCTGCGGCGCCGACACCTTCGGGGTCTCGAAACCGGACCCGGCGATCCTCCGGCAGACGGTGGCGCAGGCCGGCGGACAGCTCTCCTCAGCAGTGATGGTCGGCGATGCCGGGCCGGATGTCGGGGTCGCCCGACGGGCCGGTATCCCGGTGATTGGCGTCGAATTCGGCTATACCGACATACCTATCGCCGAACTGAAGCCGGACCGGCTGATCGGCCATATGCGCGAACTGCCGGCGGCTGTGGACAGTCTCGTGAAGACGGTGAATATCTCGTAACGCATTGAGATTACGTTGCTTTATTGCAACACCGGCGGACCGAGTTAACCATCACTTAGCGAATCCGCCCTGCGCTGTTGCGCCGCAGTTTTGACGCTCCTATGGTCCGGCCGGGGATTGTGGCTCTCAGCCACAGTTAGGTGGATCAATATGCGTCGTGTCATCGCGATTGCCGTCGCCGGGGCAAGCCTGGCCGGCTGCTCGTCGTTCTCATGGGATTCTTTCAAGTCGGCGCCGTCGCCGGTCCAGGTCCAGCTCGAATCGACGCCTCCGGGCGCGGACGCGGTGACCTCGGTCGGACCGGGCTGCAAGACGCCCTGCACCGTCTCGGTGGCCACGCCCGACAACGGCTTCTCGGTCACCTTCAACCTGCCGAAGTATCAGCCGGCCACGGTTCCGGTCACGATCGTCCGCAACCCCGGGGACCTCACCACTTCGGCGTCAACCGTGGTCGATCCCAATCCTGTGGTGGCGGAACTGCAACCCGCGGCTCCGCCGCCGAGAGCACGGAAGTCGCGGCCGAAGCGGCCGAAACCGACCGCTGCGGCACCCGCGGCCGAACCGGCTGCTGCCGCCGCAGGCACGCCGTTCCCGGATCCGAATGCGCCGGTGCAGCGCTAGAGCCTATTCGGTTCTGATTGAATCAGAACCGAAACCCTGGCTTCTTTTTCTCGGCGCGAACCGGCGTCCACATCGCTCGAATTTGCACGTTCGCACTGCACCCTTTGCAGAACGCATTGTCGGACGGTGGCAAGCTGCCTAGATTGTGCTAGCGGAGCGCCACTTCCCTTTCGTCCGGCTCCGCCGAGCAAGGCGTGTGAATGAGCGCGATTACGCTGCCCCCTTCCGAATCCCTGTTCCGTCCGATGACCGATCCGTTCGGCCGGACGATCCGCTACCTGCGTGTCTCCGTCACCGACCGCTGCGATCTGCGCTGCTTCTACTGCATGTCGGAGGACATGACCTTCCTGCCGAAGGCTGATCTCCTGACGCTGGAAGAACTCGACCGGCTGTGCTCGGCCTTCATCGCCAAGGGCGTGCGCAAGCTCCGCCTTACTGGCGGCGAGCCACTGGTGCGGCGCAACGTGATGTCGCTGGTGCGCTCGCTGTCGCGGCATCTTGGGAGCGGCGCGCTCGATGAGTTGACGCTGACCACCAACGGCTCGCAGCTCGCGCGCTTTGCCGGCGAACTCGCCGATTGCGGCGTGCGCCGCATCAACGTCTCGCTCGACACGCTCGATGCCGACAAATTCCGCAGCATTACGCGCTGGGGCGACATCGACAAGGTCCTGGCCGGCATCGAGGCGGCGCGGGCCGCGGGGCTTGCGGTCAAGATCAACGCGGTGGCGCTCAAGAACATGAACGAGGACGAGATCCCCGCGCTGATGGAGTGGGCGCACGGCAAGGGCATGGGCCTGACCTTGATCGAGGTGATGCCGATGGGCGACATCGGCGCCGGGCGCATCGATCAGTATGTGCCGCTGTCGCTTCTCCGCGCCCGGCTCGAAAAGCAGTTCACGTTGACCGATCTCGACGAAAGCACCGGCGGCCCTGCCCGCTATGTCCGGGTCAGCGAGACCGGCGGCAAGCTCGGCTTCATCACGCCGATGACCCACAATTTCTGCGAATCCTGCAACCGGGTGCGCATCACCTGCACCGGCACGCTGCACACCTGCCTGGGCCACGAGGATGCCTCCGATTTACGCAAACCGCTGCGTGCGTCGGCAGATAACGAGCTGTTGTCCGCCACGATCGACCGCGCCATCGGATTGAAGCCGAAGGGGCATGATTTCATCATCGACCGCCGCCACAACCGCCCCAGCGTCAGCCGACATATGAGCGTCACCGGCGGTTGAGGCCGCCCTTGCCTCGGCCCGCCAGCCCGTCGCTAAAGCTCCCCATCGGTCCGGGATTCACCAAGCCCATACGCGGCTTGCCCCCGCGTCAATTTGCCCATTTTCCGATTGACGTCACCAATCCGCGCTGAAATGGTGCGGCAGCTTTCACGCCAGCTCGGCCCGACAGGCCGCTGCCCCATCCGGTGCAACCCAAGACGGCAGAAGCACACCAACGGGGAGGACTGGCATTGCAATCCCTCGTACAGGTGAGCTGCGGCACCACGCGCGTTGGCGCGGTGGCGTAGCGATACTCATTGAGACAATCGGCGCGCGTTTGGCGCGGCGGCGGAGACCATGATGCGCCCTTTGCTGGCATTGAGTACAGCCATCGACCGGCTCAATGAGAAGATCGGCTATATCTGCAACCTGCTCGTCCTGCTGGCCTGTATCGTCAGCGCCGCCAACGCGATGATCCGCTACGCCTTCTCCTACAGCTCGAATGGCTGGCTTGAAGCGCAGTGGTACATGTTCGCCGTCCTCGTGATGTTCGGCGCGTCCTACACCTTCAAGCGCAATGAGCATGTCCGGGTCGAGATCTTCTATCTCATGCTGTCCGAGCGCGGTCAGCTCTGGCTCGACCTGATCGGCACGCTGTGCTTCCTGATTCCGGCCTGCCTGCTGCTCGCCTATTTGTCCTGGCCGTTCTTCTATCAGTCCTATGTGGTCGGTGAGTTCTCAAGCAACGCCGGCGGCCTGGTCCGCTGGCCGATCAAGTTCGTCATTCCGGCGGGATTCGTGATGTTGGCGCTACAAGGCGTCTCAGAGGTGATCAAGCGCGTCGCCGCGCTGCAGGGCTATGTAACGATCGACGCCAAGTACGAGAGGCCGACCCAATGATTACGCTGGAGATGATGCCGCCACTGATGTTCGGCGGCATGATCATTGCCATGCTGATCGGCTATCCCGTGGCGTTCACGCTGGCCGCAGTCGGGCTTTCGTTCGGATTCCTTTCAATCTATCTCGGCTTCTTCGACTTCAACTTCCTACAGGCGATCCCGGGCCGCATCTTCGGCAGCGTGCTATCCAACGAGCTCCTGCTCGCGATCCCCTTCTTCACCTTCATGGGTGCGGTCCTGGAACGATGCGGGCTTGCCGAGGACATGCTGGATTCGATGGGCCAGTTGTTCGGCCCGATCCGCGGCGGCCTCGGCTATTCCGTCATCATCGTCGGCTTCATCCTGGGCGCGATCACCGGCACGGTGGCAGCGCAGGTGATCGCGATGGCGCTGATCTCGATGCCGGTGATGATCCGCTACGGCTACAACATCCGCTACATCACCGGCGTGCTGGCGGCCTCCGGCACCATTACGCAACTGGTGCCACCGTCGCTGGTCCTGATCGTGCTCGCCGACCAGCTCGGCAAATCGGTCGGCGACATGTATCTCGGCGCCTGGGGGCCGTCGATCTTCCAGATCCTGCTGTTCGCCGGCTACACCTTCCTGCTCGGCATCATCAAGCCAAGCCACGTGCCGGCGGTGCCAAAGGAAGCGCGCACCCTGGCCGGCTGGGCACTGTGGAAGAAGTGCCTGCTCGGCATCATCCCCTCGGCGGTGCTGATCTTCGTTGTGCTCGGCACCATGATGATGGGCCTTGCGACGCCGACAGAAGCCGGCGCCATGGGCGCGGTCGGCGCCATCGTGCTCGCCGCGATCCATCACAAGGAATTCAGCTCGGCCGGCCACAAGGCCCTGATCGCCGGCGTCATTGCCGCAGGCATCGGCACCATCGTCGCGATCCTCTACAGCGAGAACCTGGTCTTCAAGATCCTGTTCGCCATCACCTACCTTGCGGTGGTCTGGATCTGCCTCGAAGCGGTGCGCATTCCCGACCTGCGCGACCTGATCAAGCAGGGCTACGAGACGACCATGCGTATCACCAGCATGGTCACCTTCATCCTGATCGGTTCGACCTGCTTCTCGGTGGTGTTCCTCGGCGTGTCCGGCGGCGTCTGGCTCGAGCACCATCTGACCTCGCTGCCCGGCGGCGTCTGGGGTTTCCTGATCTTCATCAATCTTTTTATCTTCTTCCTGGCCTTCTTCCTCGACTTCTTCGAGATCGCCTTCATCATCCTGCCGATGATCGCGCCGGTTGCACAAAAGATCCTGGCACCTGTCGTCGGGCCCGACGCGGCGCTGATCTGGTTCGGCGTCATGCTCTGCGTGAACATGCAGACCTCGTTCCTGCACCCGCCGTTCGGCTTCGCGCTGTTCTACCTGCGCGGCGTGGCGCCGAAGGAGGTGAAGAGCTCCGACATCTATTGGGGCGCGATGCCCTGGATCGGATTGCAGGCGATCATGGTTGCGCTGGTGATCGCCTTCCCGATCACGGTGACCGCCCTGCTCGAGAAGCCGCTCGACGTCGACCTGAACAAGGTGAAGATCGAGGTGCCGCAGATCGACCTGCCGCCGCTGGAATTGGGTCCTACGCCGAAACAATAACAGGACGGTAGGACCGATCTAGCCAGTTCCTTCCCGAATCCCTGACCGGCGCAGGACGGGCGATCCGCCTACCGCACCGCCAATTCCCCTTCAATATCAACAAACTTCCGATTGACGCCGGCTCCGACCGCTGGTTTGGTGCGGCGGGCTTCACGCTAGCTTGGCTGGATAAGCCACTGCGCCTGCCGGGCGCGGTCAAGACTGCAGAAGCTCCAAAACGGGGAGGATGACCGGTTGCAATCGCTCTTGAAATTGAGCCGTGGCATTGACGCGTTCACACGCTGGACCGGCAAGCGCCTGGCATGGCTTATCCTGGTCGCGGTGGTCATTTCGGCGGTCAACGCCGTCGTCCGCAAGACGCTCGATACCTCCTCCAACTCCTGGCTCGAGCTTCAATGGGTGCTGTTCAGTGTCGTGTTCCTGTTGTGCTCGCCCTGGACCTTGCTCGACAACGAGCACATCCGGATCGATATCATCAACAACACGCTGCCCAAGAAGGTGCGCAACGTCATCGACGTCGTCGGTCATGCGTTTTTCCTGATGCCGCTCTGTATCGTCATGATCATCACCGGCGGTCCCTTCTTCATGCGCTCTTACGAGCTCAATGAGCAATCCGGCAATGCCGGGGGCCTGCCGCAGTGGCCGGCCAAGTCGCTGATCGTCATCGGATTCGCTTTTCTGTTGGTCCAAGGCATATCCGAGCTGATCAAGCGCATCGCCGTGATGCGCGGCCTCATTCCGGATCCGCACGACACGCAGGTGAATGCCTTGGAGGCGGAAGTCGAACACGTCATTGAAGCGATCGAAAAGCGCTGATTGCAGGCGATCGCAGAGGATTTTGGATGACAGCCTTTCTCATCGACAACATGGCGCCTATCATGTTTGCGGCGCTGGTCATCACGCTCCTGCTCGGCTATCCCGCGGCCTTTTCGCTGGGCGCCGTTGGACTCATCTTCGCTGTCGTTGGAATCGAGCTTGGACAATTCCACCCCGACTTCCTGCAGGCGCTGCCCGAACGCGTCTACGGGGTGATGAACAACGACACGCTGTTGGCGATTCCCTTCTTCACCTTCATGGGATTGGTGCTCGAACGATCCGGCATGGCCGAGGATCTGCTCGATACGATTGGCCAGTTGTTCGGCACCGTCCGCGGCGGCCTCGCCTACGCCGTCATTTTCGTCGGCGCCCTGCTTGCTGCCACCACCGGTGTCGTCGCCGCCTCCGTGATCTCGATGGGGTTGATCTCGCTGCCGATCATGTTGCGTTACGGCTACGACCGACGAGTAGCCAGCGGCGTTATCGCGGCCTCCGGCACGCTGGCCCAGATCATCCCCCCTTCGCTGGTGCTGATCGTGATGGCCGACCAGCTCGGCAAGTCGGTTGGCGACATGTACGAAGGCGCGTTCATTCCAGGCCTCGTGCTTGCCGGCCTCTATGCCGCCTACGCGTTCCTGATCTCGATGTTGTTCCCCAAGGCGACGCCCGGCCTTCCTGTGGAAGCTATTGGCTTCCGCGAGAAGAACGGCGGCCGCGGGCTGTGGTCGCTCGGCGTCCTGTTCATCGCAAGCTGCGCGTTCGGCTGGCTCATGATGCGGGGCTCCACCGTGACCGGCGCGGACTATGTCGTGCTCACCATGCTCTACGGCATCCTGTTCGCGTTCTTCGTCGCGGTCCTGAACTGGATCGTCGACAAGCTCACAGGCTTCCGCTTCCTCTCGGCGATGGCGCAGCAGACCACGTTCGTGATGGTCCCGCCGCTGTTCCTGATCTTCCTGGTGCTCGGCACCATCTTCATCGGCCTTGCCACACCGACCGAAGGCGGCGCGATGGGTGCCGCGGGCGCGATCATTCTCGGTGCCATCAAGCGCCGCTTGAGCTGGGATCTGATTCGCCAAGCCGTGGAATCGACTGCGAAACTGTCGGCTTTCGTGGTGTTCATCCTGGTCGGCGCCCGTGTCTTCTCGCTGACTTTCTACGGAGTCAACGGGCACGTTTGGGTCGAGCATCTCCTGACGTCTCTGCCCGGCGGTCAGATCGGCTTCCTGATCGTCGTCAATGCCATTGTCTTCGTCCTCGCCTTCTTCCTCGACTTCTTCGAACTCGCCTTCATCGTGATCCCGCTGCTCGGGCCCGCGGCAGAGAAGCTCGGCATCGACCTGATCTGGTTCGGCGTGATCCTTGGCGTCAACATGCAGACCTCGTTCATGCATCCTCCGTTCGGCTTTGCGCTGTTCTATTTGCGCTCGGTTGCGCCGAAGGAGACCTATACCGATCGCGTCACCGGCAAGCGCATGGAGCCGGTGACAACGGGCCAGATCTATTGGGGTGCGGTGCCGTTCGTGGTGATCCAGATCATCATGGTGGGCCTGGTCATCATGTTCCCGGCAATGGTGATGCACTACAAAGGCGCCGCCTCGACCGTCGATCCGAACTCCGTCAAGATCGAGATTCCGCAGATAGAATTGCCGCCGCTCGATTTCGGACAGCCCAAAAACTGATTCGGCTTTGCCCTGTCCGGGAGATCACGGCGGATAGCCATCGCCTGCAGAACGGCTGGTTTAGAGGGTTAGGTTCTTGTTAGCCGCAATCATTACGACCTTCGTTGTCGCCTACGCCGCGATCGCGCTGGAACACCCGATCGGCATCAACAAATCGGCCTCCGCCTTGCTGGGCGCGGGACTGCTCTGGACGCTGTATGCCGTCGGGAGCAGCGATCCGGCGCTGATCGACAAGCAGCTCAACGAATCCGTCTCCGAAACCGCCCAGATCGTCTTCTTCCTGCTCGGCGCGATGACGATCGTCGAAGTGATCGACGCCCATAACGGTTTCGAGGTCATCACCTCACTGATCCGCACCAAGAAGCAAGTCAGCCTGATATGGCTGGTCGGTTTCGTGACTTTCTTCCTGAGTGCGGTCCTGGACAATCTGACGACCACGATCGTGATGATATCGCTGATGCGGAAGCTGCTTTATCACCCGAGCGACCGCCTGTTCTTCGCCTCCATGATCGTGATCGCGGCCAATGCCGGCGGAGCCTGGTCGCCGATCGGCGATGTCACCACGACGATGCTGTGGATCGGCGGACAGATCACCCCGCTTGCGATCATCAAGGGCGTTTTCCTGGCCTCGCTGATCAACCTCGTCGTTCCCCTTTTTGTCGTGAGCTATCTGCTGAGGAACAAGGAAATCCCGGCGCTAAGCACGCGGGGGCGCGGCACCGCCGGCACCAGCATGTTCGAACGCAACCTGATGTTCTACCTGGGCCTCGGCATCTTGATCGCGGTGCCCGCCTTCAAGGCCGTGACGCACCTGCCGCCGTTCATGGGAATCCTTTTTGGACTGGGCATCCTCTGGATGGTTGGAGAGCTGATCCATCGACACAAGGAGGAAGATGAAAAGAAGCACCTCACCCTCCTCCACGCGCTGACGCGGATCGACATGGGCTCGATCGTATTTTTCGTCGGGATATTGCTGGCGGTCGCGGCGCTCGAGCACACCCATGTCCTGGCCATGCTGGCCAACTGGCTGGCGGCCGCGTTCGGGCGCGAGGACATCATCGTCATTGCACTCGGCCTGGTCAGCGCCGTGATCGACAATGTGCCGCTCGTGGCGGCGGCCATGGGCATGTACAGCCTGACGCAATATCCGCCTGACAGCTTCCTGTGGGAGTTCGTGGCCTATTGCGCCGGCACCGGCGGATCGATCCTGATCATCGGCTCGGCGGCCGGCGTCGCCGCGATGGGCTTGGAGAAGATCCAGTTCTTCTGGTACGTCCGGCGCATCAGCGGCCTCGCTTTGCTCGGCTATTTCGCCGGAGCGGCCGCCTACATCATCCAGTACAGGCTGCTGGATTAGGGTGCCTCGTTGCGCCTGCGACCTGTGCGGCGCTATATATAAGCGATGTCCCGCGATTTTCGCCTTCATCGGGTCCCCGTCGACGTTCTCGACTATGAGATCGCCCAAGAGCAGGCCGTTGCGCTCGGGCGGATTGGGCGCGCGCTGGAGAAGGCGCTCGCCAGGCTGCGGGAGTTCGATGCCGCCCATCACCGCTCGGGTGCACCGGAGCCAGCGCGGCAGGCACGGCGCGCCCTGGTGACTGAGGCCGGCCACGCGCTCTGGATGTTCGTGGTGCAGCGAGAGGCGTGCGGCCTGCGCGACAGCCGTACTCTCATTCGCGACTATGACGTGCCGGACGAGGTGCAGCAGTGCATGGGGCCGGTCCTCGCCACATCGATGCGGACCGCGGGATAACTTACTGAGTTTCGATTCCAAAGGTGAACCCGGGCCTCGAACAGGCAACATTCATGTGCCGCAAGATTCGCGGGTTTGCGATCTTCTCGGCGCCGCCGCAAACGCCGGCATCGGATGTGCTGTTCGGTTTAGCGAATGCACAAGGCCTGTTCTGGCAGATTCGTGCTTTTATGAAATCGCCAGCAAGTTTTTTCCCGACGGAGAGTGGCGGCACTGTCAGAGTGATCTTATTGCTTTGGACCGGCTGCGATGAACGCATGGCAGAGGGACTACCCGACGCGTTGTGATGACGCCGGAGGCGCTGCAATCCTATGGCTGGCGCGTGGCGTTCCTGCTCGGAGTCGTATGCCTGCCGTTCGGGTACGTCCGCTTAAGCGCCCATCGCTATGGACCACGAGCCTTGACGAGTCTGAGCGCCTCCCACCATTTTCTGAGCGGCTGGTAGTAAGGATCGGTAACAAGCTCACGATTGGGGAGTCCGGTTGCGACGATCGTCGTATACATGTCAGATCGGGCCACAAAAATCTGACGCATGAGAAAGTATTCGTCATATTTCTTGGCTGGCTTCATCGGATTGCCTGCGATCGTGAGTCCGCTGAATCTGAAGTAGCCGCGAAGATACGCCTTATTCTGCGTCCGATGCATCTTTTGAATTTCGAATCTGGCATCAGGCATTGCCTTGTCCCACATTCGGAGCCAATCGAAGAAGTTGAGCAATTCCTCGGTCGTCGGGTCGGCCCCGGCCCCGTGGCGGATCGAGCGCACGATGACAAATGGGTACATCCGCTTCAGCACGTGGCTATCGTCGATCGATACTTCCCCGGTGCCTTTCCATAGCAGGCACATTTTTTCTTCTTCGCCGGCGACGAGTTCATATCCAGCGCTCAGGTGCGGGTCTTCCATCAGGCTCGAACCAAACCATTCAGAGAAGATCTCTTTGAGAGTTGATCTCTTGAAAGTCCAGAGCGACGCGGGCAGCGTCTGTGCAAGCACAATGTTGAAGTCTCTGTGATGCTCTGCGGTTGGACCGAGACCGATCGGCACATCCGTCGGCTCCAGTTCACTAATGCTCGGAAACTGCTCATCGACCAGTGCCCCCGCGCCAGCTTGTTTCGTAAGACGATCCAGATCTCGCTGATGTTCGGAAACGAGATAGCCAATTTGCCTCTTGTAATCGTCTGTCTCTCGCTTGTTGAGATAGCTGGCCGCTCGCCAACCTGCCGCAAGTACGGCGCCATATGACGCAACGACGGATCCCAAGAGCGTGGCAGCTGCGCCAGGATGAGCGACAAGCAAATCAATTATCGGCTTGGTTTCATCCGGCATCAGACAAAAACCCGCGGAGCATCAAAAGCCCCTGACAGTCGGAAACATCAACGTCAAAGAACGATAACCAGCATAACTGCACCATAGCCACATTTCAAGTTGTGATAGAGCCGAGAAAGAAATGCTATCCTTCGGCTTCAGACGCGGATGCAAAATCGGGCCGATCGTGCCGCGTTGAGGCCAGGCGAGTGGCCACAAATTTGCAGCGCGAGCTTAGTATACTGGTGGGGAAACGCGGATGAGCGACTGGTTACACAATCTTTCGGTGCCGTGGATGGCGCTCGCCATCTTCGCCTTCACCTATCTTCTTGCGATGCTGATTTTCGCGGGCGTTACGATAGTATCGACCAAGGGCCGAACAGCTTCATTCAAGTCGGTCTCTCCCGGCATGTTGCCGGTACTCGGCATCATATTCGGCCTGTTTGTTGCCTTCACCGCGTCGCAGGTCTGGAGTGACAGTGATCGCGCCAGCTCGGCGGTAAGCCGCGAAGCCAGTTCGCTGCGAGCGGTCATCCTTCTCGCTGGCGGTTTGCCTGCAGAGCAGGAGACGCGCTTGCGCAGCCTCGTTCGTGACTACGTCGAGCAAACAGTAGCCGTCGAATGGCCAATGATGGCGCGCAAAACTGCTTCGCTAACGGTGGATCCCCCCGCTCTCGCCCAGGTGCTGCAGCTCGTCGTTTCGATCTCGGCGCAAGGTGCAGGCCAGCAGACGGCGCAACGCGAAATCATCACAGCCTTGCAGTCCGCGCTGGACGCACGAAGACAACGGATCATCGTCAGCCAGTCAGAAGTCAATTCGGTCAAGTGGTTGTGCCTCTACCTGCAGGCCATATGCGAGTTGCTGGTGATCGCCCTCGTTCACTGCGATAATCGGTTGGGATCAGCAATCGCGATGTGGCTGTTCGCGACCGGAGCGGCAACCTCGGTTTTGCTGATTGCCACTCATGATCGGCCATTCACGGGCCAGATTTCGATAGGGCCCGCGCCGTTGCTGCAAATCATGCCCGAGAAGACGGCAAGCTGATATGCGTCGGGTTGTACCGACATTTTTTTGGGCGGCTAACAGCCGTCCATCTCGAACTAGTGACCGCGGCTGCGATGCGCGCATGGCAGAAGGACGTTCCCGATGCGTTGTAAGTACTCGCGAGAGGACGAATAATGCTCACCATTGAATCGCTCAGGGAAGGTGCGATTGTCGCTTGCCGTTGAGGAGACCAAAGAGTTCGGCGTGAAACGCGCAGCCTTTGCCGCCACGATCGGCAATATGCTCGAATTCTATGATTTCATCACCTACAGCTTCTTCGCCATACAGATCGGGCACACGTTCTTCCCGACGCAAGGCGAGTATGGCAGCCTGATGCTGTCGCTCGCGACCTTCGGCGCGGGCTTTGTCACGCGACCGATCGGCGGGATCGTGCTTGGCATCTATTCCGATCGTGTCGGCCGGCGGCCGGCCATGCTGCTCAGCTTTGCGTTGATGGGGAGCGCGATCCTGGCGATCTCGATCACGCCGTCCTACAACACCATCGGCATTGCGGCGCCGATCATTGTGATCGTGGCGCGCATGCTGCAGGGATTTGCGCTCGGCGGCGAGGTCGGGCCGACGACGGCCTATCTTCTGGAAATCGCGCGGCCCGAACGCCGGGCGCTGGTGGTTTCGTGGCAGCCGACGAGCCAGCAGATAGCCGCGACCACGGGCGCACTGGTCGGCTTCCTCCTGAGCAGGACGATGACGCCGGAGGCGCTGCAATCCTACGGCTGGCGCGTGGCGTTCCTGCTCGGAGTCGTATGCCTGCCGTTCGGGTTCTGGATGCGCCGGACGCTGCCGGAAACGATCCCGCAGGATGACAGCGGCGCGCGGCCCACCGAACGCTCGGGCCATCTCACGCTGGCGGGCCGGCACGTCCGCCTGATCGTGCTGGCGCTGATGATCCTGGCGAGCGGCACGATCTCGACCTATGTGACGCAATACATGACCACCTATGCGCAGAACACGCTCCATGTGGCGCCGTCTCTGGCCTTCGCCACCTCGCTCGTCAGCAATGGTCTTGGGATCGCAGGCGCGCTGCTGGGAGGCTGGCTCGCCGACCTCGTTGGTCGCAAGCCGGTCATGATCTACCCGCAGCTTGTCGCGCTCGCGCTGACCTATCCGATCTTCCTTTGGATCGCCGGTGCACCCGGCGCATGGTCGCTGCTGTTCGGTTTCGGCGCGCTCTCGCTGATCGGATCGCTGCCGTTCACCGCTTTCTATGCGACTTTCACCGAGGCGCTGCCCCAACAGATCCGCGGCGGCGTGTTCGCCACCGTCTACGCGGTTGCGATCGCAAGCTTTGGCGGCACCGCGCAGCTCGTGGTGACGTGGCTCCTCCATGTTTCAGGCGATCCGCTGGCGCCCGCCTGGTACCTCTTGCTTGCGGCCGTCGTCGGACTGATCGCGATGAGCCTGATGCCCGAGACGGCGCCGATGAAGGTGCAGGCTGCAGCGCCGACTCCTCGCCCGAGCGAAGCGAATCCATAACCCGGGCAGCGCTGCACTTCAGGCGGACGACGGGAGGCCATGGCGCATAGCCTCCCCCTCGAGCTGGAGCGACCGCTTAAACCCAGGACATCGGCGCGCAAAAAAGCCCGGCCCCACATGGGGACCGGGCTGTTCGTCTACTGCTTCTGATCAGCCGCGGGTGCGCGAGCGGATCATGAAGCTGTCGTAGGTGTATTCGGCGACCTGCCACCACAGATATTCGTCGGAGCGATAGGCCTGCATCGCGTCGATCGACTTCTTGAAGTCGGGGTTCTTGGCGGAGATCTCGCTCCACAATTCGTTGGTCGACTTCAGACAGGCTTCCAGCACCTCGTTGGTGAACGGGCGGAGCTGCGTGCCGCCGGCAACCAGCCGCTTCAGCGCGGTCGGATTCTGCAGGTCGTAGCGCGCGGCCATCCAGGTGTTGGCATTCGCCGTCGCATTGGCGAGGATCGCCTGATAGTTCTTCGGCAGCGCGTTCCACTTCTCGAGGTTGACGAAAGCGTGGACGGTCGGGCCGCCTTCCCAGAAGCCCGGATAGTAGTAGTACTTCGCGACCTTCTGGAAGCCGAGCTTCTCGTCGTCATAGGGGCCGACCCACTCGGCGGCGTCGATGGTGCCCTTTTCCAGCGCCGGATAGATGTCGCCGCCGGCAAGCTGCTGCGGCACCACGCCGACCTTCTGCAGGACCTGGCCGGCGATGCCGCCGATGCGCATTTTGAGGCCCGAGAGGTCGGCAACCGTCTTGATCTCCTTGCGGAACCAGCCGCCCATCTGGGTGCCCGTGTTGCCGCAGGGGAAACCGATCACGTTGAACTTCTTGAAGAACTCGTTGCCGAGCTGCTCACCGCCGCCCTGGTACCACCAGGAGTTCTGCTGCCGCGCATTGAGGCCGAACGGGACCGAGGCGTAGATCGCAAAGGTCGGATCCTTGCCGACATAGTAGTAGGCAACCGTATGCGACATCTCGACGGTGCCGGTCGAGGTCGAGTCCAGCGCCTGCAGGCCAGGAGCAATTTCACCGGCCGCGAACACCTGGATCTGGAATTTGTTGTCGGTCATCTCGGCGACGTATTTCGACAGCTGCTCGGCGCCGCCATAGATCGTGTCCAGCGACTTCGGAAAGCTCGAGGTCAAACGCCACTTGATTTCGGGAGAGGACTGCGCGATCGCCGGCGCGGCAACCGCGGTCGCGGCCGCACCGGCCGCAGAAACTTTCAAAAAGTCACGACGCTTCATCTTAAGGCATCTCCTTGCGGGGCGTTTCCCATTTGTCCCCAAAAGCATCTCCTCCGGGCGGGCGAATCCTCGGGCTCCGGGGCGCTCTGGCGGGGCCCTTTAACACGGATGGCGGCCCACGAAAACGCGACATTGGCATGACGGGACTGGACGAAAGTCGCAAGCCGCAAGGGGAAATAGCGGGCCAAACGGCCGTCAGGCGGCGGCGATCACACCTCGGAGCTGGTCGCGGACCTTGGCCCCGATTGCGCGGTAAATCGCCGCGTGCGGCCCGTCCGGCTCGCTGTCCACCACCGGATTACCGGAGTCCGAGGTGGTGCGGATCGCCATATGGAGAGGGATTTCGCCCAGGAACGGCACCCCCAGCCGCTCGGCCTCGTGGCGGGCGCCGCCATGGCCGAAAATGTCCGACCGCGTGCCGCAATGCGGGCACTGGAAATAGCTCATGTTCTCGACGATGCCGAGCACGGGCACGTTAACCTTTCTGAACATGGCGAGGCCCCGTCGTGCGTCGATCAGGGACAGGTCTTGCGGCGTGGAGATGATGATGGCGCCCTTGAGCGGCACGTTCTGCGCCAGCGTGAGCTGGGCATCGCCGGTGCCGGGCGGCATGTCGACCACCAGCACATCGAGCGTGCCCCAGGCGACGTCGCGCAGCATCTGCGTGAGCGCCGACATCACCATCGGGCCGCGCCAGATCATCGCGGTATCCTCCTCGACCAGGAAGCCGATCGACATGATCGAAAGCCCGAAGCGGGTGATCGGGATCATCTTCTTGTCGTCGTTGAGCGCGGGCTTCTCGCGGATGCCGGTCAGCCGCGGCACCGAGGGGCCATAGATGTCGGCATCGAGCAGGCCGACGCGGAGACCGAGATCACGCAGGCCGAGTGCGAGGTTGAGCGCCGTGGTCGATTTGCCGACACCGCCCTTGCCCGAG
Organism: Bradyrhizobium sp. BRP22; assembly: GCF_020194175.1. GTDB lineage: Bacteria > Pseudomonadota > Alphaproteobacteria > Rhizobiales > Xanthobacteraceae > Bradyrhizobium. Next base: position 35,650 of record NZ_JADYVX010000049.1, read on the forward strand.
GCCACCGCGATGATCGCGGCGATCCCGGGAATTTCGGCCTGCCGCGACATCGGCGACGGCGCGCCCTGCGGCGGCCGATGCGTCGAGGCCGGCGCGACCCCGCCGCCAGCGTGACGGTGCGGCGGTGGCGACGCGGTGCCGGGCTTGCGCTCGGCCGTCAGCGCGATCATGGCCGCGGTGACGCCCGGAATGGCGCGCACGGCGCTCTCAGCCTGCGCACGCACGCTTTCCCAGGCGCGCGCTTCCGCGGCATCGACATTGATCGAGAAGAACACCTTGCCGTCGCTGACCGTGATCGGCGACAGCACGTTGGCATTGGTCAACGCGACGCCGCGTGGCGACGTCACGCCCGCCAATTGCTCCAGAACCTGTTGCTGCGTAACACTCACGGCCGCTCTCCTGCCGAAGATCTTCATGTTGAGGTCACAGATATGACGGATCGGCAGAAAAGGGTAGCTGTGCCAACACAATAGATTCTGCAGTTCACACCGTGCCCGAACAGGTTCCTACCTGCCGCCAATGTCGTCGGCGCGCTCGGCAGGGGCGTCGGCGCCCTGTTCCTTGGCGACTTCGTAGTTCAGCTCGATCATCACCCCATTGGGATCGTGCACAAAGATCTGCCAGAGGTCACCGCCCGGAACCTGCCGGGAATCGAACTTCATGCCCTTGGACTGCAGGCGCTGCTGCATCGCCGTGAACCCGCGGCTGACGAAGGCGACATGATGGACCACGCCGGAGTCCGGCTTCTGCGGCTCATCCGTCGGCGATATGTCCACGAGGTGAACCACCGGCTTGCCCTCGCTGTACATCCAGGCGCCGGGAAAGGCGAAATTCGGCCGGGCGCCCTTCTCCAGGCCTAACACGTCCTCGTAGAACTTGACGGTTTCGGCGAGTTTCCGGGTGCGGATGTTGAAATGATCGAGCACGCCTACGCTTGCGCCCATGTCTCACTCCCATTTTTGTGAGGTTTGTCGGTAAGTTATCATAACACACAAAAACAATGGATCATGATCCGAATAGACAGAGTCGGATCATGCTCTCATCTCTTTGTTTGCGCATGAATACCGGTTTCCAGCTTTCCGGATCACGCTCTTAGGAATATGTCAGTCAGACGAGCGTTGCCCTCCGCGGCGCAGCGTTTATGGTGCGGCCTCCCCCGCCTGAAAAACACCGTCCGGCCCGTCCAATGTCGCCGGCAGATCCAAGATAACCAGGCAAGAAACAAGGTAGCAGACATGGCTAAAGTCGCTTTTCTCGGTCTCGGCGTGATGGGTTTCCCCATGGCAGGACATCTCGTGAAGAAGGGGGGCCACGAGGTGACGGTATATAATCGGACGCCGGCAAAGGCGCAGGCCTGGGTTGAGAAATTCGGTGGCCGCGCGGCGCCGACGCCGAAGGCCGCGGCCGAAGGCCAGGACTTCGTGATGTGCTGCGTCGGCAATGACAACGATCTGCGCGCGGTCACGATCGGCGCGGACGGCGCGTTCGCCGGCATGAAGAAGGGCGCGACCTTCGTTGATCACACCACGGCTTCGGCTGAAGTCGCGCGCGAGCTCGATGCCGCCGCCGCCAAGGCCGGATTCAAATTCGTCGACGCCCCGGTGTCCGGCGGACAGGCCGGCGCCGAGAATGGCGTGCTGACGGTGATGTGCGGCGGCAAGGAAGACGCCTATGCCGGCGCCGAGCCCATCATCACGGCCTATGCGCGGATGTGCCAGCGGCTCGGACCGGCAGGCTCCGGCCAGCTCACCAAGATGGTCAACCAGATCTGCATCGCCGGCCTGGTGCAGGGCCTCTCCGAAGGCATCCACTTCGCCAAGAAGTCGGGGCTCGATGTCGCAGCCGTGATCGACGTGATTTCCAAGGGCGCGGCGCAATCCTGGCAGATGGAGAACCGCTACAAGACCATGAACGACGGCAAATATGATTTCGGTTTCGCGGTGGAGTGGATGCGCAAGGATCTCTCGATCTGCATCGCGGAGTCCCGCCGCAACGGTGCCAACCTGCCGGTGACCGCGCTGGTCGATCAGTTCTATTCCGAGGTCGAGAAGATGGGCGGCAAGCGCTGGGACACCTCGAGCCTGCTCGCGCGGCTGGAGCGTTAACGCCGCGCGCTGCTGTGAACGAGGCGGGCCTCATGGTTCGAGACGCGCCGCAAGCGGCGCTCCTCACCATGAGGGTCTAAGATTCCGCCGCGAAATCAGACCTCATCCTGAGGAGCCCGCCAAAGGCGGGCGTCTCGAAGGATGGGCAACGAAGGAACCGCCCACCAGATTCTATTTCATATGCGATAGCCCTGCCCCTGAAACGAGAAGGTTGGGGTGGGGGTCAGCCGCCGGCGCAGGCGTTCGTGGAGAGAGATGATCCCCACCCGGTTTGCGCTTTCAGCGCAAACCGAGCTCCCCTTTTCAAGGGGAGGTTTGAGGTGCATTCCTGCGCAAGGCCAAAGGTTAATTTAACCTCTCGTTAACGAGATTCTTTAGCTTTCTAAGTCATCGCTTAATGATTTGGCGCGAGAGATAGACAATGCAAAAGCCCGCGCGGTTCGCGGGCAGGATCTTGTGTTGTTAATGAGTGATCCCGCGGAAAAGCCTGAAGTTGTCCAGCTGCCGGCCGAGCCCCAGGCTGCCGCGCCGGTCAACAGTCGCCGCGCCGCAGCTCAGCGGGTGCGGGAGGCGCGGGATCGGTTAACATCAACCAGCGGGACCCGCCCCGCTTTCGACACCGAACTGCTCCGCCAATACGCCCAAACGAGAATCTCGGCATCCTACGTCGTGATGCTGCTGGTGATCGCCACCGGCGTGCTGTTCGGCGCATGGCGGGACCCGATCATGGCGGCCGCCTGGACCATCGGCATACTCGGCGTTCATGCCGCGACGGTGAAAACCTGCGCCAGGTTCCTGAAGGAGTCCCCCTCGCCTGCCGCGACGCGCAAATGGCGGACGCGCTTCGTGCTGCTCGACCTGCTCTACGGCTTGTTCTGGACGGTGATCCTCACCCACCCCGCAGGCACGGACGCCGCCTCCAATGCGCTGATGATGTTCCTGATGCTGCTGGTGATCGCGGTCTCCAGCATGCTCGCGGCCAGCCTTCCGATCGCGGCGTTGGCGGCCACGGCGCCGGTGACGATTGCGATCGCGGTCAGCTTTGTGCTGAGCGGCTCCTTCGACAATTACGTGTTCGCGCTGCTCGCACTCGGCGCCGAGGGCTATTTCGCGCTGCTGGCCCACCGCCTGCATTCGACCACGCTCGCCACGCTGCAGGCGCGTGCCGAGAAGGATGTGCTGATCGCCGAGCTCGAGCAGTCCAAGGCGATCTCCGACGAGGCGCGGCACCGCGCCGAAGCCGCCAACGTCGCCAAGTCGCGCTTCCTGGCGCAGATGAGCCATGAGCTGCGCACGCCCCTGAACGCCATCCTCGGCTTCTCGGAGGTGATGAAGAGCGAGATCTTCGGTGCGCATGCGGTGCCGGTCTACAAGGAGTATTCGTCCGACATCCACAATTCCGGCGTCCACCTGCTCAATCTGATCAACGAGATCCTCGATTTGTCGCGGATCGAGGCCGGCCGCTACGAGCTCAACGAGGAAGCGGTCTCGCTGGTGCATGTCGTCGCCGACTGCCACCATCTGCTGAAGCTGCGTGCGACCAGCCGCGGCATCACCATCCACGAAGTATTCGAGCAGGGCATGCCGCGGATCTGGGTCGACGAGCGCGCCACGCGGCAGATCGTGCTCAACCTGTTGTCCAACTCGATCAAGTTCACCCCGCAGGGCGGTGAGATCTGGCTGAAGGTCGGCTGGACCGCCTCCGGCGGACAATATCTCAGCGTGAAGGACACCGGCTCCGGCATTGCCGAGGATGAGATTCCGATCGTGCTGGCATCGTTCGGCCAGGGCTCCAACTCGATCAAGTCGGCGGAACAAGGTGCGGGGCTGGGCTTGCCGATCGCCAAGAGCCTGATCGACCTGCATGGCGGCACCTTCACGCTGAAATCCAAGCTGCGCATCGGCACCGAGGTGATCGTGACCTTCCCGCCGGAGCGCGTGATGTCGGCGCTGGCGCCGATGGCCGAGGAAGCACCGCCGCTACAGCCGCAACCCTCGATTCCTTCGACCGACGACAAGCAAAGGGGGCGTCACAAGCCGATCATGAGTGCGGGCACCGGATTGTAGAGGTGCTTGCGGTCGCGATCGAATTCGTTTCACTATCGATGGATGAGCAAAGAAACGCCGTGTATCGCAGTCTGTATGATGGACCCCAGGACCAAGCTCTGCTTCGGCTGCGGGCGGACGCTGCCGGAGATCGCGCGCTGGCACAAGATGGAGAGCGCCGAGCGCCACGCCGTGATGGCGCTGTTGCCCGCGCGCATGGCGGAAGCGGGCCTGGAGCGCATGGACGCACACCCAAAGCGCACCTGATGCATTCGAGGCGGGAGGTGGTGTCATGAGCCGCCTCCTCCTCGTGCTGCTGCTGCTGGTTGCGACCGCAGGGGCGGTCGTCGCCTATGGCGATCCCGAACAGATCGCCCGCGCGAGCCACCAGGTCTCGCACATGCTGCGCGGAAACATCGTGGCGCCCGCCCCGGCCGTGCAAATTCCGCGGGGACAGGGCGGAGAGTTCGCGCTGCGTGCCAAGATCAATGGCGTCAGCGCGCCGATGGTGATCGACACCGGCGCCACCTCGGTGGTGTTGACGTGGGAGACCGCGAAGGCGATCGGGCTGCCGATCGAGATGCTCGAATATAACGTCGATCTCGAAACCGCCGGCGGCCACACCAAGGCGGCGCGGCTGACGCTCGATCGCCTCGCCGTCGGTCAATTGGTCGAAAAATCGATTCCGGCGCTGGTGGTGCCGCGCGGCCAGATGAAGACGAATTTACTTGGCATGAGCTTCCTGGATCGGCTGGAAAGCTGGGGCGTGCGCGCCGACAAGCTGATGCTGACCGGCTACCCCGACGTGCTAAGCCGCCATCGGCGCGGCCGCACGGCTTCCAATTAGCGCGATCGCCTCGCGCAGCACGTCTGCGCCCGCGCCCGGCCGCGTGCCATGCTCGGCGAGATGGCGGCGAAAGGCGCGCGCGCCCGACACGCCGAAGAATGCGCCGACGAAATGCCGCGTGATCGCATGCAGCCTTTTGCCGCGCGCGAGCTCCTCCTCGATATAGGGGATCATCGCTTCGAGCGCCTCCTGCATCGTCGTATACGGCGCCGCCTCGTCGAACAGATCGGGGTCGACCGACAGCAATCGCCACGGCTCCTGATAGGCCGCGCGACCGAGCATCACACCATCGACATAGGCAAGGTGCCGCTTCGCCTCGTCGAGGCTCGCGATGCCGCCATTGATGATGATGGGAACATGGGGCATGGCGGCTTTCAGCCGATAGACGCGTTCATAGTCGAGCGGCGGGATGTCGCGGTTCTCCTTCGGCGACAGGCCGTTGAGCCAGGCCTTCCGGGCGTGCACGATCAGCACATCCGCACCCGCCTCGATGACGCCGCGCGCCAGCGTATCCAGCGCCAGTTCCGGATCCTGGTCGTCGATCCCGATGCGGCATTTCACCGTGACGGGAACCCTCACCGCGCGCTTCATCGCCGCGACGCCCTCGGCAACGAGCGCCGGCTCCGCCATCAGGCACGCGCCGAACCGGCCATCCTTGACGCGATCGGATGGGCAGCCGACATTGAGGTTGATCTCGTCATAGCCGAAATCCTCGCCGATCCGGGCCGCAGCCGCGAGCTCGCGCGGATCGGAACCGCCGAGCTGCAGCGCCACCAGATGCTCGCTCGCATCAAACCCAAGCAGCCGCGCGCGGTCGCCATGAACGACGGCGCCGGTGGTCAGCATCTCCGTATAAAGCCGAGCCCGCCGCGAAAGCCGCCGATGGAAGACGCGGCAGTGGCGATCGGTCCAGTCCATCATCGGGGCCACGGAAAAGCGATAATCTTGAGATTTCAATGATTTACCCTATGCTCTCAATAGGATGAAACACGAACGTGTGCACTCCAAACTAGCCGAAATTGCACACGTTTGTACCCGTTTTGACCTCTCAGTGCACACGTAGCGCACACGAATTGGGGAGTGCACACGGCCATGGCCAGCTTCACTCAATTGCCATCCGGGAACTGGCGCGTCCAGGTCCGCCGGAAGAACCGCTACGTGGCAGAGACCTTCCGCCGCCGCAAGGACGGCGAGGAATGGGCGCTCGACATCGAGCGCAACATCGACCGCAGCGGATCACCCAAACCGCGAGCATCACAAAAGGTCCGCACGTTCGGCGATCTCATCGATCTGCACGTCGAAGACATGCATGAAGTTGGTCGCCCCCCTCGCCGCTCCAAGGCGGCCGTCATGGAAGCGCTCAAGCTCTCCCTGGGGACTGTGAAAATTTCTCAACTCAATCGCGAGCGGTTGATCGAATTTGGGAGAAAGCGAGCGAAGGAAGGCGCTGGGCCGGCCACCCTTGCAATCGACCTGTCGTTCATCAGGACCATCGCAACCCATGCGGCCGCAGTTCACGGTATTGAAGTTTCGGCTGAGGAAGTTCGCTTAGCGCGTTTTGCATTGAAGCATTTGGGTCTGGTCGGCAAAGGCCAGGAACGAGATCGCCGACCAACCCAAGATGAGCTTGATGAGCTCATTGAATACTTCGAAAGCAGTCGTCGACAAATCATTCCGATGGGCCGCATCGTTCGCTACGCCGTTGCGACAACCATGCGGCAGGAGGAGATTTGCCGGCCCGACTGGCCGGACGTCGACATGAAGAAGCGGATCCTGGTGATCCGTGACCGCAAGGATCCGCGGGAGAAGGAGGGCAACGACCAAAAGGTCCCGCTTCTCAACCTGACCGGTTACGATGCGTGGGAGATCCTACTTCAGCAGCGGATCATCACCAGAGGTCAGGGTCGCGTATTCCCATTCAACCATCGCTCAGTGAGCGCGGCGTTCACGCGAGCCTGCGACACGTTGAAGATCGAGGATCTGCACTTTCACGACCTTCGTCACGAAGGCACCAGCCGCCTCTTTGAGGCCGGACTCCCTATCGAGAAGGTCGCGCTGGTGACCGGCCACAAGGATTGGCGGGCACTGCAACGCTACACCAACTTGAAGCCCGAAGAGCTTCACAAGCTTCAAACTGTAGCGCAGCCATCCCTGGAACAATTCGTCCAAACGCTCGCGAATGGCGAACTTGCAAGGGTGGCTGTGGCGGGGAAAGCCGCAGAACCATAGTGACGGTGTTACGAGCAGGCGCCTCGCAGATTGCTAGGAGCTGACTTGGGCACGCCACAGTAATTTCTCCTCCCAAGCAGCCCCGCTAGACGTGGGTTTATGGTGCGCTCGGAGGGCGTTCGCATTTGCTGCGATTTCAATAGCTTATCCCAACGGCGTGGATCGAAAGGTTTCTATCAGCCCCAAAGGGCCTTTCAACACCAGTTGCCCCAATCGTAGATCAGTTCTCACGCGATCTCCCGTCGCATTCAATCAATTGTCGGACTGCCTCGGACTCATAATCTGTCGGCCGGCACCATGGTCCTAGTCGGAAACAGCGACCGCTCAGGCGCCTGCGGCCTTCGCCTGGCTTTTCCGTCCAAGCCATAGGACTACGGGCTCTGTTGCTCGGACATCGTCGATCGCGCCTCGGAGCCACTGTCCGGATAATATTCCCCGAGCTTCGAATGGCGCGCCAGATTCCTAGGTCGGTAGAGCGCCAGTTCGTAATAGTGCTGAACGCCGTCTTTGGCGGCGAGGCGCTCCAACACGCTGGGGTGCAGGATGGCTTCCGGCTGGACTTCGCGGAGCCCTTCGGCCCACTTGAAGCGCCCCCCGAGCCGGCCGGGCTCGCGCTCGTCGTGCTGCGGACCGAGCGAATCGGGATTGAGTTTGAGATATCGCTCGTCGACCTTGATGCCGAAGCCGTTCGCAGTCTGCCCATCGGGGAGATTTCTGGCTGCGCGAACCATCCAATCGAGCGCGATATCGGACAAGCGTGCCTCGTTTTCGGGATAGCTGCCGCCTACGTCGCTGTGGTTGCCCGCGAACCAGATCTGCTGTAGCCAATCCGGATACTCGTCCGGACGTTCGGGTCCCTTGTTGTGAGCGCCTCCCCACGGCACCCTGGCGAAATCGGCGCGGTTCTCGTCGATCGACATGGCGTGGCGCGCATACCAGACAGCGTTGTTCAGGTGCAGGTCGTAGAACTGCATCTTGGGCGCCGCGAGATGAAGCGTCTGAAGGAACGAATGGTCTTTCAGGCCGGTCGCGAACTTCACATGAGTCGCGACGTATCCGAACAGCGCGGCGAGAGCCGTGACGCCTATCGACCAGAAGAAAGTCGGCAGGAACGGAAACAGGAAGAACGACTGTGCGAAGCTGGCTGCGAGGATGAAGAGCGCGGCGGAAGCGACCAGCGCCCCAGAGAGAAGATAGCTTCCCAAAGCCGCGACGGTGTCGAACACGCCAATGAAGAACGGCACCGCGTTCGGGCCACCCATCTGGTCGCTGCCGTACCGTTGCCGGAAGCGCTCGGCTAGAGCGACTCGCTGAGCCAGATACGCCGCATCCTTTGGCGAGCTGACGTGCTGGTATACCGTTTTGACGGCTTCGCGAGCGATCCGGGTCGTCGTTCCCACATCGCGACGCAGTGGCGACCCATCAGGCATCCTGGTCGGCACGCCGCAGAGCCCAATCACCGCCGCAAGACACCTCACCGTGTAGGCGCCTCGACTGAAGCCAAACAGGAAGATCCGGTCTCCTGGCCTCCACATGCGGATGATGGCTGCGTAGCAGTCGACGATGTTCGTCGTGATCCCGAGCCCAGTCGCTTGGCTCGCGACATTGTGGAGCCAGCGATAAGCCCGCGTCGCGAAGATCGCTCCTCCGGGGGCCTGGGAGCCAAGCCCGGCATCGTAGAACGCCAACTGGTCCGTAGGGTCGATCTCAGTGTCGGGGCCGCAGCGGCTCGCGCGGTACAGCTTGTAGATGTTCGACCGATTTTCGTCCGGTCGCAGACCGCCGGCCTGCCCCGTACCATCGGAAAAAATCAAGATATTCCGCCCCCTTAGGGACGACTTGTTAACTGCTACCTCATCGCTCATGGCAAAATCGGCCTACTGCAGGTTGAAGTTGGCCATGAAGCGCGTGCGATTCTTCAGATGCCAATATCTAGCGGCTCAAAAATTATGACTATCAACATCTTGAAGAATGGCGCACCCATCCCACGTGTTTGAGATATGTGCCCGAAATGCGGGCAGCGATTTTGAGCTCGGGGGGCCTATGCGGTTCGCGAACGAAAGCTCGCGCGCGCCGGCGCGCCAATTCAGCGGTCCAAGGGACCGGTTGGAGGACGCATGACCGCCGGTCGCGCTTTCCGCGTCCTGAGCCTGGACGGCGGCGGCATGCGCGGCACGTACACGGCGACCTATCTCGATCGCGTCGCGACAGCGTTCGCGCGGCGCAGGAAGCTCGATTCTCTCGATATAGGCAAGGGGTTCGACCTGATCGTCGGCACCAGCACCGGCGCGATCATCGGCTGCGCCCTCGCCGTCGGTAAGCCGCTTTCAGAAGTTGTCGCTCTTTATCGCAAGCACGGTCCGAAGATCTTCTCGAAAAAGCTTCCCTCAGGCCTGGTCGGCGTGGCTCCGGACCTCCTTCTGCGAAAAGGGGCTCTCGAGGCCGGCGAGTCCGAGCTGCTCGGCGCGCTCGTCGACACCATCGGCGAGGAGACCATGGCCGAGGTCTTCGAAAGGCGCGGCATCGCGCTGGCGTTTTCCGCCGTGGAGATGAGCCAGCATCGGGCTTGGGTTTTCAAGACACCCCATTTCGCCGCCACCAACCATCGCGACGACAACTACCGCCTTGCCGACGTCTGCCTCGCGTCCTCGGCCGCACCTCTCTATCGCTCGCTGGCCGCGATCGATCAGCCGGACGGCGGCGACGGCAACCCGTTCAACGTGTTCGCCGACGGCGGACTATGGGCCAACAATCCCGTCCTCCTGGGCCTGATCGAAGCGCTTGACGTGGCCGAGGTCTGGTCGCGAGATCCAGATCTTCTCGCTCGGGACGTGCCCCGTGCCGCAGGGCGAGCAAATACCGAGAGGCGACCGGCACCGCGGCCTCCCGGAATGGAAGTTCGGCGGTAACGCCGCGAGCCTGTCCGTCGACGCGCAAGAGTTCGCCTTCGACCACATGGCGCGAAAACTGACCAAGCACGTCAACCGCAAGTGCAGCATCGTGCGCTTCCCGCACGACAAGGTGCCGGCGACGCTAGTGCCCTACCTCTCGCTCGACGACACGCGGGAGGAGGCGATGAACGCGCTGATCACCCAGGCGCGGACCGACGCCGATATGACAAACAGCAAGTGCGCCTACCGCGACACCGATCCGGAGGCCGAGCTGATCTGCTCGCTGTTTGAAAGCACCCCTGCCCTTGAAGAGCCGCCGGCCGCTCGGCGATCGAGGGACATCGATACCGCGGCCACCAGCCTATCGAGGTGACCATGTACAATTGTTCCGACGACGTTCTCGCATACCACGACGACGAGGTGACGCTCCCGGGCGCGGAGCGCACCGCGATGAGGAAGCGGCGCGACGCCAACCGTGAGCGTTTGACCAAAGGCCTGTCCGAGGCCAAGAAGCCTGCGCCGCTCCAGTTCAAGTCGCAGGGCAGCTACGCCATGAGGACGATGACGCAGCATCCCGACAACGACTACGATATCGACGACGGCGTCTATTTCGCCAAGGAGGATCTGGTGGCCGAGCGCGGCGCTGAGATGACCGCGCTTCAAGCGCGTCAAATGGTGCGCGACGCCGTCGACGACGGGAGCTTCAAGACGCCGCCGGAAGTACGCAACAACTGCGTGCGCGTCTACTATGAGGCGGGGTATCACGTCGACCTACCGGTGTACCGCAGGGTCACAACCAAGGACGTGTTCGGGAAGGAGTCCCACTACTATGAACTCGCCAGCACCGACTGGAAGCGGTCGGATGCGCGAGATGTGACAGCGTGGTTCGAGAAGGAAAACGACACGCAGAGCCCGGACACCGAAAACGGGCGCCAGCTTCGTCGCGTCGTGCGCGAGATCAAGAAGTACGCCAGAAGCCGGTCGAGCTGGAAGGCCCTGATCCTGAGCGGCTTCGGCATCACCAAGCTCGTCACCGAGTGCTTCCGCGGCAACGCCGACCGCGAGGACAAGGCGCTGCAGGACACCATGACGGCCATCCGCGATCGCCTAAAGTGGAATTTGGTGGTGCAGCACCCCGTGACACCGGGCGACACCATCACCAAGGGCAACGATGATCCCAAGGCCAAATTTCTGCGCGAGAAGCTGGACGAAGCCTTGGCTAACCTCGCTCCGCTCTTCGACAGCGACTGCGACAGGAAGAAGGCGCTGAAGTGCTGGGACAAGGTATATGCCACCGAGTTCTTCAGCGACCGCCAAGAGCCGGTCAGCAAGGCCTCGAGCAGCGTGGCGGCCCCTGCGCTGGCGGGGTTGTTCTCCGGACGGGAGCCGGATGCGGCCGTCCGGAAGGATGGTGGCGGCCGGTATGCCTGATCGCGTGTCGCGGCCCCCCTCCTTCGAGGATGCGCTCCTCATGGTCGAGGACCGTATCCGACGGAGGCTGGGCGGCTTCGACCGGCTCGATCGGCGGGCTCTCGGCAAGTACGCGGCCCGGCAGCCGGCGGCCGGATGGCGGCTGACGATACCGACGCCGGAAGGGGACCGGCGCCTCGACGTCGTCGTGCCCAAGCAGTTCCCCTTTGCCCTTCCGCGGGTCGCCTTCGTCGGCCCGTCGATGTTCCTGAAGTGGGCCCATTTCGAGAGGGACGGCGTTCTCTGTCTCGACGGCGAGGGATTCGATGTCGATCGGCCCGGCGAGGTGGTGGCCGACCGCATCGCGTCCGCCTGCCGGCTCATCGGCGAGTGCGAGCGCGGCGAACGAGACGGCGACTTCGTCGACGAGTTTCTTTCCTACTGGGGCCAGGCTGCGAACGACGAAGGTGTTCCGATCTACAGCCTGTTGCCGCCGAACGGCCCGTCGAGGTTGGTCCGGGTCTGGCGCGGCAAGCGGTTCGTGCTGGTCGCGGACAGTGACGAGGCAATCGCAGCATGGTTGAAGAACCGCTTCGGCTCGGTCGACATCAAGACCCAGTCAGGAGCGCTCATCTGGCTCGATCGGCCGCCGCTGCCCGCCGCCTTCCCCAACAGCGGCGCGGCTGTTCGCCGACTCGCCGCGGAAGCCGGATTTACCGACGAGCAGCTCTGCGAACTTGTGATGCAGGACGCCAGCGGCGCCACCCTGCTGCTGGGGATCGACACGCCAGCCGGGCCCGCCCTCGCTTCCACCTGGGTCGCCCACCCCACCCGGCGCGGGCGGTCAATCCTCCGCGACGGCTTCAGGAAGAAATGGTGCCGGCGCAGATCGCCCTGGGTCGCTATTTCGGCGGCAGTCCGATCAAGCGCGCGAGCGTCGATCGGGCCGATGCGTCCTGGATTCACGGACGAGGAGCGAACCCGAGATTCGATCGCGTCCGTTGCGCGAAGGTCGCGGTCATCGGGTGCGGCTCGGTCGGCGCCGCCATCGCCGTCCTACTCGCCCAGTCGGGTATCGGCCGTTTCGTGCTCATCGATCCGGAACGGCTCGCCTGGGCGAACGTCGGCCGGCACCCGCTGGGCGCTCCCTTCGTCGGAACGCACAAGTGCGTCGGGCTTGCCCGCAAGATCCGGAGCGACTTCCCTCACGTCGCCTCCGTAGATGCGATCGCGCGCGACATCGAGAGCGTCATCATGGACGAGCTCGATGCCCTCGCCGATTGCGATGTCGTCGTCTCGGCGACCGGTTCGTGGGCCACCGAAGCGTTCCTCGACGTTTGGCACGTCGGCTCTGAGCTCGAGGGGCCGGTGGTCTACGGCTGGACCGAAGCCCATGCGACCGCCGGACACGCGGTCGCGATCGCCAAGAACGGCCGAAGGTTCCGGGAAGGCTTCGACGCCTGCGGAAAGCCCCATCTGCAGGTGACGGAGTGGTCCGGACCCACGACGCTGCGGGAGCCGGCGTGCGGCGCGGTCTTCCAGCCCTACGGAGCCGTCGAATTGACCTTCACTGTCGGCATGATTGCTGAGGTGGTTCTTCGCGCTCTCGATTGCCCGGTGACGGTATCGACACACGGTCTCTGGATCGGTCGGTCCGGACCGTTGAGAGCGGCAGGCGGCGACTGGGACCCACGTTGGCGATCCACCGTAGGCTTCCGCGACGAAGGAGGATTCGTGACACAACTTCCGTGGCCGGATGGCTCCCCCGCGGCCATGATCCCTGCCGAGGCGGCCGAATGATCGCGTACCCCGTCGGCCTTTCGGGACAGGCGCTGGTGTTCACGGACCCAGTCGTCGAAACCTTCTCGAAGAACAGACAACTGCGCTTCTGGCAGCGCGAGGCCGGCGGCCAACTGTTCGGTCGTTTCCACGACTCGAGGATCGAAGTCGTGGAGGCGACCGGCCCGAGACGGACTGATCGGCGAACCCGAACGTCGTACATCCCGGACAGGCGCGCCGAGCAGCGCGAGATCGACGATCGCTTCGGTCGCGGTCTGCATTTCGTCGGAGATTGGCACACGCATCCCGAAAGGATCCCGCAC
>NZ_JADYVX010000005.1 GCF_020194175.1 Bradyrhizobium sp. BRP22
TTTGGCGGTTTTTGATCGGTTTCCGTTCGTGGTCGGGCGATCGCCTTGCCGAGCTAAACACTTGAAATTCAATCACATTGATCGCGACATCCCGGTCCAAGCCGAAGATGCGTCAAAGTTCTGGAAGCTCGGATGCACAAGGGCCTCCGGCGCGATCGCGAGCACGATCATGGCCGCGACAGCGAGCGTCCGGAACGTCACCGCGCGGCGGTCGACCATGATGGCGATCAGCACCACCGCGGTCATGAAGAACGAACGCTGCGTCGCCACCTCCGCACCCGACAGCAGGAGATAGAAGGCGGCAGCGACCAGCGCCGCCGCGGCGGACCATTTCTTGATCGGGAACCGCACAGTGAGCACTGGGAACAGCGCGAGCAACGCTCGCACCGCGAAGAAGACCACACCGGCGACAACAGCCATGTGGTAGCCCGAGATCGAGAGCACGTGGCCAAGCCCGGAGATAAACATCGCGTCATTCACCGGCTCGGAGATGGCATCGCGCCGGCCGGTCAGGAGCGCGGTCGCGATCGCGCGATTGTCGCCTTCGAGCACGTTGCGGATGCGCGCGTCGATCGCATCGCGCATGCCCTGCATGAACGCCGCATAGCGCAGCGCGAGCCCGCGGCTCTCCGGCGGCGCCGTCGTCTTGATCGCGCCGAGCACGAAACCGGAGGCGCCGATGCCCTGGAAATAGAGATCGCGGCCGAAATCGTAGCTGCCGGGCCGCAGAGGCGAGAGCGGCGGCTGCAGCCGCGCCTTCAATTCGACGAAGCTGCCGACTTCAGGGGCAGTGCCCTTCTTCACCGACAGCCGAACGCGCTCGAGCTTCGGCGCGCCGCGCTGGCTTTCGATAGTTGCGACGCGCAGCACGAAGCGGTCGGTGCGCTCGCGGATGTCGCGCGTCTCGACAAATCCGGTGAGCGACGCCGAAAACATCGGCTGCGCCAGCACGGCATGCGCGACCCGCGCGGTTCGCCAGGTGGCAACCGCAAAACCCGTGGCAACGGCGGCAAGCAGGACCGCGGCAACGAACGCCTGTCGTCGCCTGAGCACGAACGCGAGCACGCACAGCGCGATTGCGACGATCGCCGCGACTGACAGCACCGGCTCATGGTCGGCGGCGAAGTAAAGCGCGATGCCGCTGCCGAACGCGACCGGCACCCAAGGCAGGAGCCGCCCGGCGCCCGCTTCGGCACGGGCCCACTGCCGCAATGTCTCGACAATCGGCGGCCAGGCACCGACGCTGATCGGGGCATATCCACCCGCCGGCGCCACAGCCTCGCGCGGCGGCCAGGTGCCGGCATAGCCGCGCCTGCCGCCCGGCGTCCTGCCCTCATCCGCCATGCTGCGCCCTGGAATACCCCTGTTTCGGCAAAACTACCGGAAGCAGGTATCAGCGGGATGGGAATATTATACTTCACGTACCCAGACGGGCCGCGGTCGCTCGCCTCTAGGATGTGATATGCGTCACTTGCCGTAAAAGCTGAATCGCGATAGCTTTAACGGCGTGGGGGAGAATTTAGAATTGGCAGCGTTGTTCTATGCGTCCCAGTATTTCTGGGCGGCCATGCTTGGCGCGTTTGTTCTCTACATGCTAAATAAGTTGAACAATCGGCAACCATTCTCGTTGTTTAATGCGATCCAGGTTCCGACCGATGGCCGCCCTGTGTTGACGTTCATCGATATGATACTCTCATCTGGCCTTGGTGCTGGGATTGTTTTGCTGCTAACAAAGGCTAACTCTACCTCCGAAGCGGTGACAGGAGGGCTCGGCCTTACGGGCATCCTCTCTGCGATAGGGAAGAACAGCAATGAGCAGTGAAGTTGAGAAGACGGTTGGAAGCGCCGCCGGCATCGCATCGCTGGCCGCTGCTGTCGTTGTTGCTAATACTGCTGCCCCTGCGATCGCTACCATTACCGCGCTGGGTTTGGGCGCCGCGATCACTGGCGCGGCGCTATATCACAAGCTCTCGTCCGAGAGGTCGGACACCTCGCCCAAGGACACCTCTCGCAAATAAGGTCCGCCTCGGACCTTTTCTATATACTTGACGTACCCAAACTGATCCGATAGATTTTGGATTAGCAAGGGGATGCGTCATGAAGTCTGTTCTTTCCGCAAAGCACTTCCACGACGAAGAGGCCGCCTACGCTTTCGTTGAGGCGCGCCTATGGCCGAACGGCCCTGTCTGCCCGCATTGCGGAGGCGTTGAGCGCATTTCCAAGATGGAGGGCAAGAGCACCAGGATTGGCACTTACAAGTGCTACCAGTGCCGCAAGCCGTTCACCGTGAAGGTTGGTACCATCTTCGAGGCCAGCCACGTCCCAATGCGCCATTGGCTGCAAGCTATCTTCCTGATGACTTCCAGCAAAAAGGGCATCAGCAGCAACCAGCTTCACCGCACCCTTGGATGCACCCTCAAAACCGCTTGGTTCATTTCCCATCGCATTCGCGAAGCCATGCGGGAAGGCGGCTTGCTCCCGCCCATGGGCAGCAACGGTAAGGTTGTCGAGGCCGATGAAACCTTCATCGGCCGTCTCGAAGGCCAGAAGAAGGGCAAGGCCGCTTGGGCGCATAAGAACGTGGTCCTTACGCTTGTCGAGCGCGGCGGATCGGCCCGCAGCTTCCATATCGATGGCGTAATGCATGCCGATATCGCCCCGATCCTGCGCGCCAACTTGGCCCGCGAAGCCCAGTTGATGACCGACAAGGCCGCTGGCTACAAAATCGTTGGCCGCGAGTTCGCCAGCCATGATGCCGTGGACCACAGCAAGGACGAATACGCCCGTTACGAGGGCGAGAAAGTCATCTCGACCAATACGGTTGAGGGCTACTATTCAGTCTTCAAGCGCGGCATGAAAGGTGTGTACCAGCATTGCAAGGAGAAGCATCTGCACCGATATTTGAGTGAGTTCGATTTCCGCTACTCGAACCGCGTCGCGCTCGGTGTGGATGACGTTGCCCGAGCTGATAAGGCATTGCGCGGTGTTGTCGGCAAGCGATTGACCTATAGGACGACTAACTAGTCAGGGACCGCCATATGGCAAAAGCCGCCGCTCCCCCAAAGGGGAAAAAGGCAAAGCCTAAGCTAAGTGACAAAGAGCAATCCGAGCGGTTTATAGAGACCGCTAGGGAGCTTGGCGTTGATGAAAGCGGGGAGCAATTCGAGAGAGCATTTCGAAAGATAGTCCCTACTCGGAAAGGTGTTCGGACAGAATCTTCATAAACGAGCCCACGTGCTCATAGATGCTCTTGGCCTCCAGGGTGTCGTAAGGACGCTTGTTGTGGCTGACGTAGTTGCGCCAGCCGTCCTTGAAGTAACCGATTTCTGCTGCGGCTCGACTTAGATATTCCAGCTTTGCGTCCTTATCCGGCTTTAGAAGACCGGGTATGCCGTTTCTTCTCCACTCTCCAAGGACGCTCTCAATCTGATTCAGAATGTCGTTCCATTGCTGGACGTCAAAGGACTTGCCAACCTCGCGTGCCACGACACGGATGCCGATCTCCACGGCTCTCATGGCATGGAAAACAGCAGCGGTTCCCTTCCCCAACGAGATGCATTGCGCCGCATCCTTCAATTCTTGATTGGCGGATGGAAAGGCTCCTGCCATCTGGGAGCCGAACGGCTCCTCGCGCTCGAAAAGTTCGGCATCTTGCTTATCGAGAAAGAGAAAGAATTTCTCGTTGAGTTCCGCAGCAACTTTCCAACGCAAGGCTGCAAAGCCGTCAGCCAACTGAAGTCTTGTCCACCTATCAGCGTGATTCCAAATGTGCTGTATTTCCAATTGGCAAGCCGTCAGACCCAGCGGCTTTAACTCGTCCATCAAGGGGCCTATTGTCGCCCAAATCCACTTTCGGCCAGCTTCAGTTGTGAGTGCGGCCGAACTGTCATTGGCCCACAGTGGCTCACCGAGGCTCTTCATTTGCGGCTCCAGCGGCCGCTCCTCCGGGCGCAAGTGGCCGCACAGCTCTTTCTCGAACCGCTCGATGTGGCTGAGCCGGACAATCAGCAACCGCACGTCGAATTTGATCATAAGGTCCCAGAGGCTACAAAGCTCGCCGGGATGCAGCTCCCCAGCAGCGCTACTCATGGTAGCCCCAGCCATCTGGGTACGGCAAGTACAATATGCCCAGCGGGATAGCGGAACAGATG
Source organism: Bradyrhizobium sp. BRP22 (assembly GCF_020194175.1). GTDB lineage: Bacteria > Pseudomonadota > Alphaproteobacteria > Rhizobiales > Xanthobacteraceae > Bradyrhizobium. The sequence goes on from NZ_JADYVX010000005.1 coordinate 4,152, forward strand.
CGGAATACGGAGGAAAGAAACGTCGCGCCGGCGTCCTCCCGATCCCAACGCTGGTTCTTCAGCCGACCTCAGGCCCGATTGAGCCGAAAGTCTCATAAGGCTGCAGTCCCATTGAGGACTAGACTGCAGTCACGCCTCCGCCCGTACCAACGGCAAAGAGGCAGTGGTGGCTCGCGGTTTGAGAACCGCTGGAGCCGTTCTCAGGTGGTTCAAGGCTTCCCTGAGACAGGCGTTGCGGACGCAACTCGCAAATTAAGCCTGTAGCGTCGCGCATCACGCGTACTCCGCGAGCAAACAGAGCGCTGAAAAACGCGAGGAGACGTCTTTGAACTAATGGGAGCAGCACATGGCAATTCAAGTACCGAGTGATTTTCGCCGCGTGATTGTCGCTGCGTCGGTCGGAAACATCATCGAATGGTATGATTTCTATATCTTCGGCAGCCTGGCCGCCGTTCTGTCGGTCAAGTTCTTCGAGCAATCCCACCCCGTCGCAGCCCTGCTGAGCACCATCGCCCTGTTCACCGCAGGATTCCTGATCCGTCCGCTCGGAGCATTCCTTTTTGGATGGATGGGCGATCGCGTGGGCCGTAAGTATACGTTCCTCATTACGCTCACCGGAATGGGGCTGGGGACGGGCGCGATCGGCCTGATTCCGACCTACCAGTCGATCGGTCTCACGGCCGCGTTCCTGCTGTTCGGCCTGCGCATGATCCAGGGCCTGTGCCTGGGCGGCGAATATGGCGGCGCCATCACCTATGTCGCAGAGCACGTGCCCGACGACAGACGCGGCTACTACACCGGCTGGCTCCAGACCTCGCCGACGCTCGGGATCGTGGTATCGCTGGCGGTGATCATTCTGACCCGGACCTACTTCGGCAATCAGGCCTTCGACGAATGGGCATGGCGCGTTCCGTTCCTGCTCTCGTTCCTGCTGGTGGCCATCGCCATCTACATCCGCCTGCAGCTCCAGGAGACGCCGATCTTCCAGGAGATCAAGGCCCGCGGGCAGATGACCAGGAATCCCTGGAAGGAGGCGTTCCTTAGCGCGAACGTCAAATACATCGGTATCGCCATCATCGTCCTGATCGGACAGGGCGTGGTCTGGTACAGCGGTCAGTTCTGGGCGCTGTACTTCCTGCAGCAGGTCTCCAAGGTGGACCCGCTGACCTCGGCCTACATCGTCGGGGCTGCACTGCTAATTGCGACGCCGAGCCTGATCTTCTTCGGCTGGCTGTCGGACCTGATCGGCCGCAAACCGGTGATCCTGGGAGGCATGCTGCTTGCCGCGATCACCTACTATCCGCTGTATCTGTGGCTCGGAACGGTCACGCAGCCCGGGAACATCAACTATCCGATCGCGATCTTCATCATCTTCATCCTCGTCTGTTACGTCGGGATGGTGTACGGGCCGGTCGGCGCGTTCCTGGCGGAATTCTTCCCCAGCAGGATCCGGTACACGTCAGTGTCGGTGCCGTATCACATCGGCAACGGCTGGGGCGGCGGCTTGGTGCCATTCATCACCTCGGCCGCTTTCGCCGCCACCGGCAGCGTCGGCTACGCGCTGATCTATCCGATCGTCGTTCCTGCGGTCTGCTTCGTGCTCGCCGTTTTCCTGATGCCGGAGACACGCAAGATCAGCATCTGGGAGCCGGTCGAACCGAGAACCGCATCGTGACGAAATAGCCTTCGCCGGGCCGTGACGCTTTGCGCTCCGAACGATTCCCCTGCCCCGGCCGCCAGCAGATGGCGGCCGGTGCTACGCACGGTCAACTCAGTCGTTAGCCGGCTCGGTGATGCCAGCGATCGTGCCACCAGGTCGTGAAATCCTCGTCAGTCGCCAGCTCCCAGCCGGCGAACAAGATCACCAACAGTCCTGACAGCACGCTGCTTACCGTGGCTGGTCCTGCCTCGTAGCCGACCGTCCAAGGTGCCAGCACGAGAGCCAGGCCGAGCAGCATCTCTCCCCACTCCTCCAGATAGGATGGAATGACAAATGCCTCCACGGCAAACAGCACGACTGCCAACCCGAGCGCAATAGTTATCCAGACAGCCGCCGCCCCGGAGAAGTCCAGGACGAATGGCGACAGGACCAGCCACACGCCGACCAACAGGCTGGCAGCGTCCTGCCAGTGTTGAATGCGCATGCGCATGATGCTCACCTCCCCTCTTTCATTGGATGTGGTGGGTCACGGTTGGAAAAGGCATCCGTTCAACCTGCGATGTGTTGCCGCTGCTATCCGGAGCCATCGTCCGATCCTGGCGAGCGCATCACCCGGAAGCAGTCTTGCAAGTGCGCCGCAGCAGGATGCAGACTGCGTGCGCTTGACGAGGTGTCAGCGTCTACGGCTCTCAGCCCGGCCGAACCTCACGGTTGCGCTCAGGGAACGAGCGGAGGATGACGCCATGCGAGAAATCGAAATCCACGATTATGCGCGGCAGTTGCTGGAAGCGCATGGCGCCAAGGCCATTGCAGAAGCTGCCCAGAACGCCATCGAGCTCGAGGCCAGAGGCGACGTCGAACTGGCCAGAACCTGGCGGCATATCGAAGACGCCATGAAGCTCATGCGCGGGCCGCACCAAAGCTGAAGCCGCCGGCGCGGCTACACCTAGCGTGGAGCAGAATCCAGCGCAGACCGCCAGGTCGCGGCCGAACGGCGATGGGACCTTCAAAATAAGGCTCTCCAGGACAGGAGCGAAGCCATGTTTCCGAAATGTGCGACATCCGAAGATCTCGTGAAGGCGATCAAGGACGAGGAGGTGCAGATGGTCGATCTGCGCTTCACCGACTTGCCCGGGGTATGGCAACATTTTTCCGTGCCGCCGAGCGCGGCAAGTATCGATGCACTCAGCGAGGGCATTGGCTTCGACGGCTCATCGATCCGCGGCTTTCAGGAGATCCAGGAAAGCGACATGCTGGTCGTTCCGGATCCGACCACCGCCTTCCTCGACCCGTATTCTCCTGCATCGACCCTGGTCCTGATCTGCAACATCCGCGACCCCGTGACCGGTCAATCCTATAACCGCGACGCCCGCTACATCGCGCAGAAGGCCGAATCCCATCTGAAGGGCGGCGGCCGCGCCGAAACGAGCTATTTCGGCCCGGAGGCGGAGTTCTTCGTGTTCGACGACGTGCGGTACGCACAGGGCATCAATTTCGCCTTCCACGAAATCGACTCCAGCGAAGGCAGTTGGAACACGGGCAAGGAGGAAATGCCAAATCTAGGGCACAAGCCGCGGCCGAAGGAGGGTTACTTTCCCGTTCCTCCGACCGACAGCATGCAGGCCCTGCGCACCGAAATGGTGCTGACGATGGAGCAGCTCGGCATCCAGATCGAAGCCCATCACCATGAAGTCGCGACCGGCGGCCAGAACGAAATCGATATGCGCTTCACCACGCTCACCCGCATGGCCGACAATCTGATGATCTACAAATACGTGGTGAAGAACACTGCGCAGCAGCATGGGATGACCGCGACGTTCATGCCCAAGCCGCTGTTCGAGGACAACGCTTCGGGGATGCACGTTCACCAGTCGCTATGGAAGGGCGAGACCAATCTGTTCTACGACAGGGGCGATTATGCCGAGTTGAGCCAGCTCGGCCGCTATTACATCGGCGGCCTGTTAACCCATGCCTGGGCGCTGTGCGGGCTCTGCGCCCCCACGACGAACTCCTATCGCCGCCTGGTCCCGGGCTATGAAGCTCCGATCAACCTGGTCTATTCGCAGCGCAACCGCTCAGCCTGCTGCCGCATTCCGATGTATTCACCGGATCCGAAGGCCAAGCGGGTCGAGTTTCGCTCGCCGGATCCTTCCTGCAATCCCTATCTGGCCTTCTCGGCGATGCTGATGGCCGGCCTCGACGGCATCAACAACCGGATCGACCCGGGCAGCCCGATCGACAAGAACCTTTACGACCTGCCGCCCGCCGAAGCCAAGGATGTAAAGTCGACACCCGGATCGCTGGATCAGGCACTCGACGCGCTCGAGCGCGATCACGCCTTCCTGCTGCGCGGCGACGTGTTCACCGCTGATGTGATCGAGACCTGGCTCGACTACAAGCGGAAGAAAGAGGTCGATCCCATCCGGTTGCGCCCTCATCCTTACGAGTTTCATTTGTATTACGATATCTAGAGCTTCGGTTCGGATTGAATCAGAACCGAAGCTCTAGATTCTTGTTTTGACGCGTTTTCTTCACGCGAACCGGTATCCACTTCGCTCGAAAACGCTCTAGCGGCCAGCCGACGCGTGGCCGAGCTGTCGCTCAAATCAGCGGCGTCTTCGATGAGACGTGATGGCTGGCGATTTTCCAGTCGCCGTCTTCGCGGACGATGACCCAGGTGATCTTGACCGAGAGCGTCGGATCGTCCTCATCCAAGTAGAATGTCGCGGTGCTGGCCATGTTGATCGCGTCCGAACCGACGGACGCGGCCTTCACGTCGGAAAACTGAACTATCGGCGAACGCCATCGCGGCAGAGCGTTGAAATAGGCCGAAACCCCTTCCCTGCCGCGATAGAGCGTCGGATTGGAGCCGAAGAAGAACGCGCTCTTGGAATAGAGCGAGGCAAGTGCGACCGCATCCAGCCTGCTGAAACCGACGGACCATTTTGCCATGATGGCGGAGACGATCTCGTCGGCGTCGCTTTTCATTCGAACCGTCCTTACCCCTTGCCACCGACTTCCTTGGCGAAGGTGTCGCGCAGCCCGATGGTGCGGTTGAACACAGGCCTGTCCGCCGTCGAGTCGGGATCGCGCACGAAATAGCCCTGGCGCTCGAACTGCATCACCTCGTTCGAATTGCTCTCGGCGATCGCCGGCTCGATGCGCGCGTCATCAAGCACTTCCAGCGACTGCGGATTGAGGTCGGTGGCGAAATTGCCGGCGTCCGGATTGGGCGTCGCGAAGAGCTGGTTGTAGATGCGGATCTCGGCCGGCTTCGACTGCGCCGCCGACAGCCAGTGCATGGTCGCCTTCACCTTGCGGCCGTCGGGCGCGTTGCCGCCCTTGGTCGCGGGATCATAGGTGCAGCGCAGCTCGACGATCTCGCCGGCGTCGTCCTTGATGACGCCGGTGCACTTGATGAAATAGGCGTAACGCAGCCGCACTTCAGTGCCCGGCGAGAGGCGGAAGAATTTCTTCGGTGGGTTCTCCATGAAGTCGTCGCGCTCGATATAGAGCTCGCGGCCGAAGGCGATCTTGCGGGTGCCGGCTGCGGGATCGTCGGGATGGTTGATCGCCTCGAGCTCCTCGACCTGCCCTTCTGGATAGTTCTCGATCACCACCTTGAGCGGCCGCAGCACCGCCATGCGCCGGAGCGCGGTGCGGTTCAGCTCCTCGCGGATGCAGAACTCCAGCATGCCGACGTCGACAACGCTGTTGGACTTGGCCACCCCGATGCGCTTGATGAATTCGCGGATCGCCGCCGGCGGCACGCCGCGCCGCTTCAGTCCGGCGATGGTCGGCATGCGCGGATCGTCCCAGCCGGCGACATGGCCGTCGCGCACGAGTTGGGTCAGCACGCGCTTGGAGAGCAGCGTGTAGGTCAGGTTGAGGCGCGCGAATTCGTACTGTCGGGGCGTGGACGGCACCGGCAGCTTTTCGAGCAGCCAATCATAGAGGGGCCGATGGTCCTCGAATTCGAGGGTGCAGATCGAATGCGTCACGCCCTCGATCGCGTCCGACTGGCCGTGGGCATAGTCGTAGCTCGGATAGATCGACCATTTGTCGCCGGTGCGCGGATGGTGTGCGTGCAGGATCCGGTACAGCACCGGGTCGCGCATGTTGATGTTGCCCGAGGCCATGTCAATCTTGGCCCGCAGCACACGCGCGCCGTTCGGGAACTCGCCCGCCTTCATGCGGCGGAACAGGTCAAGGTTCTCCTCCACCGGGCGGTCGCGATAGGGCGAGTTCTTGCCGGGCTCAGTCAACGTGCCGCGCGAGAGGCGAATCTCCTCCTGGCTCTGGTCGTCGACATAGGCGTCGCCCTGCTTGATCAGGCCCTCGGCCCATTCGTAGAGGCGCTCGAAATAGTCGGAGGCAAAATAGAGATGATCGCCCCAGTCGTAGCCGAGCCAGCGCACATCGGCCTGGATCGAGTCGATATATTCCTGCTCTTCCTTGGTCGGATTGGTGTCGTCGAAACGCAGGTTGCAGTGGCCGGGAAACTCCTGCGCGATGCCGAAGTTGAGTGCAATCGACTTGGCGTGGCCGATATGCAGGTAGCCGTTCGGCTCCGGCGGGAAGCGCGTCACGACATGGCTGTGCTTTTTTGAAACGAGGTCAGCCTGGACGATGTCGCGAATGAAATCGCGCCCGGTCTCCGCCGCCACCGCTTCTGCCGCCACTGGTTCTGTCGTCATCGAGGGTTCCTATGCATGATCCGGAAAGCCGTGTTTCCGAAAGATCGTGCTCAAATAAGGGATCAGCCGCCCTTCTGCCAAATTCATCCAGCCCCGCCAAGCCTGCTTTAGGGGCTGCATTCGCGGCGGCCTTCGGAAGGCCGAGGGGTTTAATGAGGCCAAGGCTTTAGTTATGCATCGTTCCTGCTATACACCAGCGCCGTTCAAGCCCGAGCCCCTATCCGGTCATGTCTGATTCCGTCGTCACACGTTTTGCCCCCTCGCCGACCGGCTTCCTCCATATCGGGGGTGCCCGCACCGCGCTGTTCAACTGGCTCTACGCCAGGAAGCACGGCGGCAAGATGCTGCTGCGGATCGAGGACACCGACCGCGAGCGCTCCACCAAGGAGGCGATCGACGCCATCCTGGATGGCCTGACCTGGCTCGAACTCAATTGGGACGGCGAGGTCATCTACCAGTTCAGCCGGGCCGCCCGCCACCGCGAGGTCGCCGAGCAGTTGCTTGCCTCCGGACGAGCCTATCGCTGCTACGCGACCGCGGAGGAACTCGCGGCCATGCGCGAGAAGGCGCGCGCCGAGGGCCGCACCCGCCTCTACGACGGAATGTGGCGTGACCGTGATCCAGCCGACGCGCCATCCGGCATGAAGCCCACGATCCGGCTGAAGGCGCCCCAGACCGGCGAGACCGTGATCGAGGACCAGGTCCAGGGCCGCGTGGTCTGGCAGAACGAGAACCTCGACGATCTCGTCCTGCTCCGCGGCGACGGCACGCCGACCTACATGCTCGCGGTGGTGGTCGACGACCACGACATGGGCGTCACCCATGTGATCCGCGGCGACGACCACCTGATCAACGCCGCGCGCCAGAAGCAAATCTACGACGCGCTGGAATGGAACATCCCGAGCATGTCCCACATCCCGCTGATCCACGGTCCCGACGGCTCAAAGCTGTCCAAGCGCCACGGCGCGCTCGGCGTCGATGCCTATCGCGCGATGGGCTACCTGCCGGCGGCGCTGCGCAACTACCTGGTCCGGCTCGGCTGGAGCCATGGCGACCAGGAGATCTTCTCCACGCAGGAGATGATCGAGGCGTTCGACCTGCCGGCGATCGGCCGGTCGGCGGCGCGGTTCGACTTCGCCAAGTTGGAGAACCTCAACGGCCACTATATCCGGCACAGCGACGATCAATCCCTCGTGACTCAGTTCGAGCACGTGCTGGACTACGTTCCCAATGGCGCGGCCATCAAGGCCAAGCTGAACGACAGTACGCGCGCGCAATTGCTGCGCGCGATGCCGAGCCTGAAGGAGCGCGCCAAGACGCTGATCGAATTGATCGCGGGCGCGTCTTTCATCTTCGCCGACCGGCCGATCGAGATCGAGGCAAAGGCCGCCGCGCTGCTCACGCCGGAAACGCGCGCGCTGATCGGCAAGCTTCGCGCGGCGCTGGAGACGGTCACCGACTGGCGACTGGAGACCACGGAAGCCGCCATGCGAAATTTCGCGGAGCAGAACAATCTCAAGCTCGGCGCCGTCGCTCAGCCGCTCCGGGTGGCATTGACGGGACGCACCACCTCGCCGGGTATTTTCGATGTCCTGGCGGTACTGGGACGGGAGGAAAGTCTTGCCCGGCTGGGCGATCAGGCGACTGCGTAAGCCCTGCCATGCCCCTCCGAGGGTCCACCTTGCAGCGCACAGGGCAATAAGCTACGCATTTGACGAGGCCTTCTAGACAATCCGGCTTGTCCCGACATCCGCCGTAGAATGGCAGTTCGGGCAGGCTCGATTTTCGCAACAAATTCATCGGGGACTACACGATGGACGCACAATCCAGCAGCAAAACAGCCACCCTCACGATCGGCAACAAGACCTACGATTTTCCGATCCTGAGTGGCACCGTCGGCCCTGATGTCATCGACATCGGCAAGCTCTACAGCCAGGCCGGCGTGTTCACCTATGACCCGGGTTTCACCTCGACCGGGAGCTGCCAGTCCAAGATCACCTATATCGACGGCGACGCCGGTATCCTCGAATACCGCGGTTATCCGATCGAGCAGCTCGCCGAGCACGGCGACTTCCTTGAGACCTGCTATCTCCTGCTCTACGGGGAGCTTCCGACGCCGGCGCAGAAGAAGGATTTCGACTACCGCGTGACCCATCACACGATGGTGCACGAGCAGATGGCGCGCTTCTTCCAGGGCTTCCGCCGCGACGCCCATCCGATGGCGATCATGGTCGCGGCCGTCGGCGCGCTCGCGGCGTTCTATCACGACTCCACCGACATCAATGATCCGCAGCAGCGCATGATCGCCTCCATGCGCATGGTCGCGAAGATCCCGACGCTGGCGGCGATGGCCTACAAATACACCATCGGCCAGCCCTTCATGTATCCGAAGAACTCGCTGAAGTTCGCCGAGAACTTCCTCTATATGTGTTTCGGCGTGCCCTGCGAGGATTACAAGATCAACCCCGTGCTGGCGGACGCGCTGGAGAAGATCTTCATCCTGCATGCCGACCACGAGCAGAACGCGTCGACCTCGACGGTGCGCATCGCCGGCTCGTCGGGCGCCAACCCGTTCGCCTGCATCGCCGCCGGCATCGCCTGCCTGTGGGGCCCGGCGCATGGCGGCGCCAACGAAGCCGCGCTGAACATGCTCTACGACATCGGCAAGGTCGAAAACATTCCGGACTTCATCGCCAAGGTGAAGGACAAGAACAGTGAAGTCCGCCTGATGGGCTTCGGCCACCGCGTCTACAAGAACTACGATCCGCGCGCCAAGATCATGCAGAAGATGTGTCACGCCGTGCTGAAGGAGACCGGCCACGGCGACGATCCGATGCTGAAGGTGGCGATGGAGCTGGAGAAGATCGCGCTCAACGACCAGTACTTCATCGACCGCAAGCTGTATCCGAATGTCGACTTCTATTCGGGCATCACGCTGAAGGCGATGGGCTTCCCGGTCTCGATGTTCACCGTGCTGTTCGCGGTCGCCCGCACCGTCGGCTGGATCAGCCAGTGGAGCGAGATGATCGAGGATCCGCAGCAGAAGATCGGCCGTCCGCGCCAGCTCTACACCGGCGTCGCCAGCCGCCAATACGTGCCGATCGACCAGCGCAAGTAAGCGCAAGCTCCACGATATTCAAAACGGCGCCATCATTTCTGGTGGCGCCGTTTTCTTGTGGCCCGGGCGAGGCCGATCTGCTCCGATGAGCGGCTAATACGCGATCGTGCTGCGCACGCCGATCAGGGCTCCGCTCTTGACCGCCGAACCCGGTGAAACCGGATCCGGGACGTGTCCACCGGGATGGACGATATATTCAAGGACCGGCTGAACGGTCCAACCCGGCTTCACTTGCACCTGATAGGTCAGCTCGATCGTGAGCTCGAAATCCCTGAGCGGCTGACTGACTCCATTCAAGTTGATCATGTCGCGATCGAGCGCACGCGCCCGATCGGATATATGCGCGCAGATAAATGAAGCCCCGAGCTTGTCGTCAGGTCTGCCGGGCAGCAGTCCTGAGAACACGATTCCGGCGTCGAGGAAGAAGTCGATCAGGTTGCGATCCGATGGCGTACCCGAGATCCGGCTGAATATGGCGATGCCGCTTGCTGCGTCGCCACCCTCGGGGCGATAGATCTGCTGATCGATGATGCCGTAGATGCCGCTGGATCCTCGAAACAGGCGGGCGTTGCCGCTGCTGAGCGGGCTTGCCTGCGAAAGGCCGGCATCGTCGAACCGCATGTCCTGGAATGGCCCGAAATGGTGCCATCCGCCGAGCCGCAGCGTGCCGGCGAGCCCGCGTGATTCCTTGTCCTGATTGTAGCGGTATTGCAGTTCTCCCATCAGCAAGGGCGGATCGTTCACGCGAAAATTGGTGCCGGTGCGATTGACGGTCCCCTGACCGCCCGGATCGCCGTTGAACACGCCGACCAGAGCGGTCCAATTTGGGGTGGGATCGAATTTCAGCCGGATGCCCGGCGTGGCGAGAGGATAAGCGGGACCGCCACTCGGCAGGTTGGCGCCGGCGATCGTCGGCCAATCGCTGCTGATGAGTGTCTTGCTGTAGTCACTGACGAAGAACTCGACATCCGCCGCAAGCTGGCCGGCGCGGATGCTGAAGCGGTCGTCGAACAGCTTCTGCTCCAGCCATAATTCGGACAGTCGCGTCGACGGCACCGCCTCGATGTTGCTGATCGTGATCAGGCTCTCGAAATGCTGGTCGCGCAGTCCTGCCGTATGATGGATCTGGAAGGCGTTGGCGAAGAAACTCAGCCCCGGCCAACCTGCGAGCCTTTCCAGGTCTACTGCGACCAGGCCCTCGAGCTTGTCCTCGTAGAGTCCCCCTCGCCGAACGCCTCCGGATAGGTTGCGCAGCGCTTCGCCGGTGTAGACCAGTCCGTAGGTGATCCCGCGCTGCGCCAGCCATTTGCGCAAACCCGTCGGGTCACCTTCGGCCGGCAGGCTGGTCGCGATCGACGACGGAGGGATGCCGTTCGAGGAGATGCCGTCGTCAGCGAGGGCGGGTACGGAGGCAAAAAGAGCTGCCAGCAAGCATGTCACCGACGTCTGTGCCCGCTGCTGGACGTTGGACATCTGCAATTGCATTGCATTCGCAACTTCATCGCAAATTTCGTCTCGATTGTTGACCTCACGCCGGATTGTCACGCTTGCGCCCCACCCAAGTTGCGAACTACTCGCAATAAGGATTGACACAGCTGGTTCCGCTAGGCAAGCTTCTTGCAACTAAGTCGCAACTGCAACAAACTGCGCCGGCTTTTACTGACGTGGCGCAGAGGGTGAGCCATTGCGGCAGTCGATCGGGCGATGCACTGAACTTGGGAGAACGGAGGGATGAGGAATTCGACGTGCCGGCGTTTCTTGATGGCCGCTATCGCGGCGCTATGTGCCGGCATGCTGATGCAGGACCCGGCCGCCGCACAGACACGCAAGCCATTTCGTGTCGTCACGACCTTCACAGTGATCCAGGACATCGCCCAGAACGTCGCCGGCGACAAAGCGATCGTGGAATCGATCACCAAGCCCGGCGCCGAGATTCACGACTATCAGCCGACGCCGCTCGATATCGTGCGCGCGCAGGCGGCCGATCTCGTACTGTGGAACGGCTTCAACCTCGAACGCTGGTTCGAACGCTTCTTCGAGAACGTCAAGGAGGTGCCGAGCGTCGTCGTCACCGAAGGCATCGAGCCGGTGAGCATCGTTGACGGCCCCTACACCGGCAAGCCCAATCCGCATGCCTGGATGTCGCCGGTCAATGCGCTGATCTATGTCGAGAATATCCGCAAGGCGCTGGTCAGGTACGATCCCGACAACGCCGATGCCTATAGCAGAAATGCCGCCAGCTACTCGGCTCAGATCAAGGCGCTCGATGAACCTCTGCGCAAGCGCCTGTCCGAGATTCCCGAAACCCAGCGCTGGCTGGTCTCGAGCGAGGGCGCTTTCAGCTATCTCACGCGCGACTACAAGATGAAGGAAGCCTATCTCTGGCCCATCAATGCCGACGAGCAAGGCACGCCGCAGCAAGTGCGCAAGGTGATCGACCTCGTGCGCAAGAACAAGATCCCCGTCTTGTTCAGCGAGAGCACGATCTCTGATCGCGCCGCCAAACAGGTCGCCCGCGAGACCGGCGCACAGTACGGCGGCGTGCTTTATGTCGACTCGCTCAGCGCCGCCAGCGGACCTGTTCCGACCTACCTCGACCTGCTCAAGGTGACGGTCGAGACGATCGTGAAAGGGTTCGGCAAATGACCGCGCTGACGCAGATCGCCCGCGCGCCCGAGAGGACTACGACGCCCGGCGCCAGTATCTCCTTGCACCACCTCACCGTGACCTATCCGAACGGGTTCACCGCCGTGCGCGATGCCAGTTTCGAACTCGATCCCGGCACCATCTGCGCCCTGGTCGGAGTCAATGGCAGCGGCAAATCGACGATCTTCAAGTCGATCATGGGTTTTGTCCAGCCGTCGTCCGGAGAGGTGAAGCTCTGCGGCCTGCCGGTCGAAGACGCGTTGAAGAAGAACGTTGTCGCCTACGTGCCGCAAAGCGAAGACGTCGACTGGAATTTTCCCGTGCTGGTCGAGACCGTGGTGATGATGGGCCGCTACGGGCACATGAACTTCCTGCGCATGCCCTCGCGCGCCGACCGTTACAAGGTGGACGAGGCGTTGGAACGCGTCGGCATGAGCGCCTACCGCAAGCGGCAGATCGGCGAGCTCAGCGGCGGACAGAAGAAGCGGATCTTTCTCGCGCGCTCACTGGCACAGGAGGGCCGCATCATCCTGCTCGACGAGCCCTTCACCGGCATCGATGTCAAGACCGAGACCGCGATTGTCGGGCTCTTGCGGGAGTTGCGCGCCGCCGGCCACCTGATCCTGGTCTCTACCCACAATCTGGGCAGCGTACCGGAGTTCTGCGATCAGGTTGTCCTCATCAATCGCACCGTGCTCGCGGCCGGGCCGACTGCGGAAGTCTTCACGCAAGGCAATCTCGAGCGCGCCTTTGGCGGCGTGTTGCGCAATTTTCAGCTCGGCGGACCGGCGCTGCACCAGGACGATGACGCGCGGCGGATCACGGTCCTGACCGACGATGAGCGGCCGCTGGTGTTCTACGGCGACGGAGATAGTCAGCGCTCGGACAAGAGCGGGGCATGAGATGAGCGAAGGGGTGCTTCTGTCCGAACTGCTCGTCCCATTCAGCTACGGTTACATGCTGAAGGCGATGTGGGTGAGTGCGCTGGTCGGCGGCGTCTGCGCTTTCCTCTCCGCCTATCTGATGCTCAAAGGCTGGTCGCTGATGGGCGATGCCTTGGCGCATTCCATCGTGCCCGGGGTCGCTGCAGCCTATATCTTCGGCGCGCCATTCGCGGTGGGAGCGTTCTTCACCGGGATCCTGGCGGCCGCCGGCATGCAGTTCGTGAAGCTGAATTCACGCCTGCGGGAGGATGCCGTCATCGGCCTCGTCTTTACCACGCTGTTCGCGCTGGGCCTGCTGATGGCATCGATCTGGCCGACCTCGGTCAGCGTCCAGACCATCGTGCTCGGCAACATCCTGGCGATCTCCGACGAAGACGTCGTGCAAGTCGCGATCATCTCCGCCGTCTCACTTTTCGTCATGCTCCTTCTCTGGAAGGACCTGATGGTAACCTTCTTCGATGAGAGCCATGCCCGCAGCATTGGCTTGAATACACGCGCGCTCAAGGTCGTCTTCTTCACGCTGCTGAGCGCCTGTACAGTCGCAGCTCTTCAGACCGTCGGCGCCTGCCTCGTGATCGCGATGGTGGTGACGCCCGGCGCCACCGCCTATCTGCTCACCGACCGCTTCGGTCGCCTTATTGTCATCAGCGTTGCGCTCGGCGTCGTAACGAGCTTTGTCGGCGCCTATATCAGCTACTTCCTCGACGGCGCGACCGGCGGCGTCATCGTGACGCTTCAGACCCTGCTGTTCCTTGTCGCGTTCTACTTCGCCCCGAAGCATGGCGTCATCGCCGCACGACGCCGGCAACGCGTCGCAACCGACGAGGTGACCACATGATGATGGCGTTCGACTGGATCATGGGTCCCCTTGCCTATCCGTTCATGCAACGGGCGCTGGTGGTATCGGTCATGGTCGCCGCGGTCTGTGCGGTGTTGTCCTGTTATCTCGTGCTCAAGGGCTGGTCGCTGATGGGCGACGCCATCTCGCATGCGGTCCTGCCCGGCATCGTGCTGGCCTATCTCCTGAACCTGCCGCTGGCAATCGGTGCCTTCGCCGCGGGGTTTTCCTGCGCGGTGTTTACCGGCTATCTGAAGGAGAACAGCCGCGTGAAGGAGGACACGGCCATGGGCATCGTGTTCTCCGGCATGTTCGGCCTTGGCCTCGTCATCTTCACCAAGGTCGAGACCGATCAGCACCTGCTGCACATCCTGTTCGGCAACGTGCTCGGGGTGACCGCGCGGGATCTGATCGAGACCGCAGTCGTCGCCGGCGGCACCTTGCTGATCGTGCTCGTCAAGCGCCGCGACCTCCTGCTCTATTGCTTCGATCCGAACCACGCGCGTTCGATCGGCTTGCCGGTGCGCACGCTGCACTACGGCCTGCTGGTGCTGTTGTCGCTCACCATTGTCGCGTCGCTGAAGGCGGTCGGGATCATCCTGGTCATTGCCATGCTGATCGCGCCCGGCGCCACCGCCTATCTCCTGACCGATAGCTTTGAGCGCATGCTCGGTATCGCCGCAACAGTGTCCATCCTGTCGGCGGCGCTCGGCACCCTCATCAGCTTCCACATTGACGGTGCAACCGGCGCCTGCATCGTGCTCATCCAGGCGCTGTTCTTCGTTCTGGCGTTCCTGTTTGCGCCGAAACGCGGCCTCTTGCGTGCGCACGGCGCCCGCGAAAGCGGCGCTATGGAAAAAGACGAAGACGCGGCCTTCAAGGTCAGGTGATTTCCGAAAGGGTCTATTTCGTCTGCCGACCGTTTCGCATCGTCGCCAGCACGATGTCGGCGGCGCGCACGCTCGGCGGCTGATTGCCGGTCGACATGATCGCATCGAGCGTGGCGAAGGCTTCGATCTGGCGGCGGCGCAGCGCGGAATCGCCGAGCACCTCGCCGAGCGCCTGCGACAGTTTTTCGGGCGTCGCATTCTCCTGCAGGAACTCAGGTATCACGTCGTTGCCCAGCACGAGATTGGCGAGGATCACCGATGGCACACGGATCGCGCGGCGCAGGATGAAGGCTTCTGCGGCGCCCACGCGGTAGGCCGTCACCATGGGAACGCCCGATAGCGCAAGCTCCAGCGTCACGGTGCCGGACTTGGCGAACGCGGCATGTGCAATCCTGAAGGCGGCGCGCTTCTCGCTCTCGCCGACCACGATTTGCGGCTTGACCGGCCAGCCTTGCACGCCCTCGCGGATCGTTGCTTCCAGATGGGGCATGGTCGGCAGCACCGGCTCGAACACAACGCCGTTCGCGCGCAATTGCGCCAGTGTTTCGCCGAACAGCGCGAGGTGATGCCTGATCTCGCTGCGCCGGCTCCCGGGCAGCACCAGCAGGACCGGCGGCTGCGTGTCGCGCCGCGCTGCCTCCTCGGCATTCGGCCGCAGCGAGGCGAACTGCTCGGTCAGCGGATGGCCGACATAGCTGCAAGGCGGGCCGCGGAGCTTGCGATATTCTTCCGGCTCGAACGGCAACAGCGCCAGCACGTGATCGACATAGCCGAGCATCGCGCGCGCCCGGCCCGGCCGCCAGGCCCAGACCGACGGCGACACGTAGTCGACGATCGGAATGCCGGGGTTGCGCGCGCGAACGCGGCGGGCGACGCGATGAGTGAAATCGGGACTGTCGATGATGACGAGCACGTCCGGCGCCGCATCGATCACGGCATCGGTGGTGCGGCGGATCAATTGCAGGATCTTCGGCAACTGCTTCACCACGGCGGCAAGGCCGACGATCGAGAGTTCTTCGATCGGAAACAGCGACGTGAGGCCCTCATGCGCCATCATGCGGCCGCCGACGCCGGCAAATTGCACGGCATCGCCGAGCCGCTGGCGCAGCACCTTCATCAGCGCAGCCCCGAGGCGATCGCCGGATTCCTCCGTCGCGATCAGGAAGATCTTGCGCGTGATATGCTCGGAGCGGCCGTGCATCAGCTTGGCAAACCGACGACGAACAGCCGCTTTGCATCCGCGGCCTCGATCATGGCCTGCGGCTCGGCCGCAAGCGTATTGCCGGCGATGACGGCAATCCCGGCAAGGCCTGCTCTCGCTGCGCCCTCGACCGTGCGCGGCCCGACCGTTGGCAGATCGTAGCGCAGATCCTGGCCGCTCTTGGGTGCCTTTACCAGCACCCCGCGGCCGCTCGGGGCACGGATGCGGCCGTCTGCACGCAGCCGCGCCACGCGCGCCAGCAGACCATCGGTGCCCTCGATGTCCTCGACAGCCACCACATGCCCATCGATCACGACCGCGGCCTGACCGATGTCGAACGGGCCGAGCGCTGCAAGCACCCTGCGTCCTCGTGCAATGTCAGCGCTGGCGCTGTCGGCGGGAGTCGCGCGCGTGATGCAGCCTTCGGGCATCAGCAGATCCGGCGCGACATCCTTGATCCCGACCATGCGAAATCCATCCTGCTCGAGAATGCGCCCGACCCCGGATAGCAGATGATCGTCACCGCCGCGAAACGCACGGATGACGTTTCCGAGAACGCGGAGCGTCTTCAGGTCAAGCCGGATTTCGGAAAGCGCCGGCCGCATCAAAGTGCCGATGAAGATCAGGTCGCGACAGCCTTCCTCGCGAAACAGCTTGGTCGCGCGCCCGAGCTGGCCGACGGAAATCCAGCGATGATGGAAGCCCTCGACACGAATCGGATCACAAGCGCCGCGTAGCGCGAACAGCACCGGCGCGATGCCACGTTTGGCAAGCGACTCCGCGACCGCAAAGGGCATCGCGCCGCCGCCTGCGATCACGCCAACCGGAGAGGAAATCGCTGGAGCCGCTGACGTCATGGCTCGGGCGCCTCGGTCATCAGTGCTTGCCGTCGACAGCCGGAAGACAGAGCGGTCGCTTGCCCTTGCCAATGAAAGCGAGGATCTCGGCGATCGCCGGATCCTCGGCTGCCAGCGGCTGCACTGCGGCCAATCGCTCGGCGAACACGCCGTCGCCGTGGAACAGTTTTTGGTAGAAGGCGCGGACAGTCGCCAGCCGTTCCCGGGTGAACTTGCGGCGCTTCATGCCGATGATATTGAGGCCTTCGAGCACGGCATATTGGCCGTTGACGAGCCCGAACGGGATGATGTCGTCGCGCACGCCGCAGACGCCGCCGACCATCACCTGTGACCCGACGCGCGTGAACTGGTGTACGGCCGAGAGCCCGCCGATGAATACGAAATCGCCGATCTCGCAATGGCCACCGAGCGTCGCCGAAGTCGCGAAGATGACGTCATTGCCGACCTGGCAATCATGTCCGACATGGCTGCAGTTCATGAAGTAGCCGCGGTCACCGACTCGGGTGACACCCCCGCCGCCAACGGTGCCGGCATTCATGGTAACGGATTCTCGGATCGTGCAGCCCTGCCCGATCTCAAGCCGCGTCAGCTCGCCGCGATAGCTCAGGCTTTGCGGCGGGGTGCCCAGGGAAGCGAAAGGATAGATCGTGCAGCCGGCACCGATCGTGGTCTGCGCGGTGATATGGACATGCGCGACGAGCTTGCAGTTCTCGCCGATCACGACGTTGGGGCCGATCACGCAATAGGGGCCGATCGAGGTGCCCTCACCGACCACGGCGCCATCCGCAATCCGCGCGGTGGGATCGATCATGCTCATTACAACAGGCCCGCTACTGGTTAATGCGCTACCGCGCTAAACAACCGAATTTTCCGGTGGTTAGCGCGACATTGCCCGACCTGTCCAGTGACGTATCATGACGGCATATTGCAGCGCGCAGTGCGCGGGATTGCGGCTCGAGCTCGGAAGGCGCGCCGGGCCGTTCAGTCCGTCAGCATCGCGCCGACATCGGCTTCGGCGACGATCTGACCGTTGACTTTGGCGTCGCCGTGAAACCACCACATGGTCTTGCGGCGGCCGATCGAGCGCATGTGGTACTCGATGGTGTCGCCGGGCATCACGGGCTTACGGAATTTGCACTTGTCGATGGTGAGGAAATAGACGGCGCGCGGCTTCTCGGTGCCCTCCACCGACTTGATGCCGATCACGCCGGCGGTCTGCGCCATGGCCTCGATCATCATCACGCCGGGATAGACCGGGCGTTCGGGAAAATGCCCGAGGAACGATGGTTCGTTGAACGTGACGTTCTTGATGCCGATACCGCTGTAGTCGGCGCGGATGTTGATGACCCGGTCGATCAACAGCATCGGATAGCGGTGCGGCAGCGTCTTGAGGATGTCGTTGATATCCACAAGCTCGAACCTGACCGGTGACTCCTCCATTACTCCCGTTCCTCGCCTTTCGAATCCGGCGCACCGTCGCGCACCAGGCGCTCCACCGCAAGGATCTCCCTAAACCACTGTTTGGTTGGTTTGGCAAAATGACCACCCCAGCGGCCTTTGGCGGGGATGTCGTCCTTCACGGCGCTCATCGCCGTAACCTGGGCGCCGTCGCCGATCTTGAGGTGGTTGTTGATGCCCACCTTGGCGCCCAGCGCGACATTGTCGCCGATGGTCAGGCTTCCCGCGAGCCCGATCTGGGCCGCGAGCAGGCAGTGCCTGCCGATGGTCACATTGTGGCCGATCTGGACCTGGTTGTCGATTTTGGTGCCCTCGCCGATCACGGTGTCGCGCAGGCTGCCGCGGTCGATGGTGGAACCGGCGCCGATCTCGACATTGTTCTGGATCAGAACACGTCCGGTCTGCGGCACCTTGAGGTGGCCGTCGGGCCCGAAGAAGATGAAGCCGTAGCCGTCCTGGCCGATATTGCAGCCGGGATGGATCAGGACATTGTTGCCGATCAGCGCGTACTGGATCGTCGTCTTGGCGCCGACATTGCAGTCCCGCCCGATCTTGACGTCGGCCCCGATCACCGCGCCCGCCCCGACGATCGTACCGGAGCCGATCTCGACCCGGGGCCCGATCACCGCGAGCGGATCGACGATCACGCCGTCCTCCAGGTGCGCCGTGGGGTCGATGATCGCCGACGGCGCGATGCCCTCGACACCGAACCAGGAGCCGGGCCTGAGCGCGTCGCTGTGCCATTGCCGGGCCAGTTGCACGAAGACGTGGAACGGCTTTGCAGCTCGCAGCACCGCCACATGGGCGGGGACCTCAGCCTCGAACCGCGGGCTGACCAGACAGGCGCCGGCCTTCGTGGAGGCAAGCTCGTCGACGTATTTGAGATTGTCGAAGAACGTCAGGTGCATGGGGCCGGCCTCGTCGAGCGAGGCAAGCCCCCTGATCACGTGATCGCCCTTGGACGGGTCGACCAAATGCGCCTTCGTCAACGCGGCGATGTCAGCCAGCGTCGACGAAGGGGGACTCTTGTAGAAGATCGGCTGCGCCATTCCATCCGTCGCAGTGCGGCCGACGATCGCGCTTAGAACGATGTTCCGCCGCCAAACTTGAATTCCTGCACGCGATCGAACTGACCTTTGGTGAGCGGAACCGCGTAGTCGAACCGCAGTGGGCCGAACGGCGATTGCCAGATCAGGCCAACACCGACCGACGTGCGGACGACGTTACCGTTATCATACTGCAACCCGAGGCAGGTACCCGGATTGGACGGAGTCGTCGCATTGCCTACCGTTGGCGGAATGCAGCCCGGCAGGTTGACCTCACCCGTCTCCGCCCACGACGTCGGACCTTTATAGTCATACAGACCACCGGCGTCGGCATAGATCGAACCCTTGAGCCCGACTTCCTTCGGCAGGAACCAGAACGGCATCTGCAGTTCCGCCGACACGCCCCAGTACTTGGTACCGCCAAGCGCATCCATCGTGCCGAACGGGTTGATGTCGCGCGGACCGATACCGTTCGGAGCGAAACCACGAACCAGGTTCGGGCCCATCTGGAAGTGATCGAGCATGCGAAGCTGGTCGTTGCCGACCTGGTTGAGGATGCCGCCCTGGGCATGGATCAAGCCAACGATATCGGCCACCAGCGGGGTGTAATACTTAATGTCGATCGCGGACTTGATGTAGCTGACGTCGCCACCGACGCCGGCGAAGTCCTGCTTGAAGTCGACCAAAAGACCGTCGGTCGGATTCTTGTTGTTGTCGAGCGTGTTGTAGTTGAGCGAGTAGCCGAGCGCCGACGTGAGCGTCTTGCCGCCCTGCAGCTCCTTGCGAACCGGCAGCGAAGCTTCGCCGTCACTGTAGCACCAAAGGCCAAGACCCGAAGCGTCGGTAGCGCTCTGGCCTCCAGCCGTAGCAGTGCCTCCCGGAGGAATTCCGTTCAGATTCGCATAGGCCGGCGACGGATTGAAGGCTAGCAGGCCGTTGTTCGGATTGTTGTTACAGTTCGCGAGCTGGTATGGCAGGCTGATCTTCTGCTGATAGATCGAGTAGCGGAGCTGCAGCGCGAGGTCTTCACGCAGGCTGAAGCCGAGTCGCGGACTGAAGCCCAGCGTTTCGGTGCCGTACGAGATATAGCTGTTGGCGAGCTGCTGGCGCTGGTACAGGTCGAGACCGAGCGCCACGCGATAGTCGAGCAAATACGGCTCGACGAACGACAGCGAGTAGCCACGCGCATATTGTCCGTAGGTCACCGACGCCTTCGCGAACAGGCCGCGCCCCAGGAAGTTGCGTTCCGAGATACTGACTTCGGCAAGCGCGCCGTCGGTGGTCGAATAGCCGCCCGAGACGGAGAAGTCGCCGGTCGACTTCTCCTCGAGATCGACGATCAGGATCACGCGGTCGCTGGATGAACCAGGCTCGGTGACGATCTTGACGCTCTTGAAGAAGTCGAGGTTCTTCAGCCGCCGCTCGGCGCGGTCGACCAGGGCGCGGTTGTAGGCGTCACCTTCGGAAATATCGAACTCGCGCCGGATCACGTAGTCGCGGGTGCGCGTGTTGCCGCGGATATTGATGCGCTCGATATAGGTCCGGGGGCCTTCGTCCACGGCGAACACAATCGACACCGTGTGATTCTCGAAATTGCGATCGCCGCGCGGCCGCACGACGGCGAAAGCGTAGCCACGCCGCGAGGCTTCGATCTGCATTTCCTCGACCGATTTTTCCAGCGCCTCGGCGTTGTACAGCGAGCCGACCGAAACACGCGAGAACGAGCTCAGCGAGTTCGCATCCAGCGTCGCGATCGACGACTGGTAGGTGACGGACGCTACCCGGTACTGCTGCCCCTCCTCGATCTTGAAGGTGACGAGGAAGCCCTTCTTCTCGGGGTCGTATTCGGTCAGTGCGGCCACCACCTGCACATCGGCGAAGCCATGCTTGAGGTAAAAGCGGCGAATCAGGTCGCGGTCGGCCTCGACCCGATCAGGATCGTAAGTGTCGGCACCGCCGAGGAAGCTCAGCAGGTTTGATTCGCGGGTCTTGATGACGTCGCGCAGGCGGTAGGAGGAATAATAGTTGTTGCCGATGAACTCGATCGACCGGACGCCGGTCTTCGGGCCTTCGGTGATGGTGAAGATCAGGTCGACGCGGTTGTTCGGCTGCTCGATGATCTCCGGGTTGACGCGCACGTCATAGCGGCCGGAGCGACGGTAGATTTCGACGATGCGCTGGGCGTCGGACTGCACCATCGGACGCGAGAAGGTTCCGCGCGGCTTGGACTGGATTTCCGCTGAAAGCTGGTCGTCCTTGACCTTCTTGTTGCCCTCGAAAGCGATGCGGCCGATCACCGGGTTTTCGACCACGGTGACGACGATCCGACCGCCGGTGGGGGTGATTCGGACGTCCTGGAACAGCCCGGTCTCGATCAGCGCCTTCAGGCCATCGTCGATGTCGGCCTGGCTCAGGCGCCCGCCCGCGCTTGGCTTGAAATAGGAGCGGATGGTCTCGACCTCGACACGGCGATTCCCCTCCACCGTGATCGAATCCACCGTCTGGGCGACAGCAGGCTCAGACACAAGCATAGCAGCCAGCGAGGCAGCCACCGGCACAGCGAACATGATCAGGGCGGCCAGCAAGCCCCCCCTCACTCGCATTCCAACAATCATGCGCACCGCGCCCTTATCATTCCACCGCCGGCCCGTTCCCCAACGGGTCCGACAGATTCCCAACTTTGCTGCTCAGCTTGTAGCCAATTTTGCCATGGCGGCAAACGATTGGCGGCCGTGCAATTCCATTTTCATTCCAAGACGTTGCCGTTAGGCAACGCCACAAAAAAGCCGCTTCACGATGCCGCGAGGTGCAGGATGTCGTTGTAGGTCGCGAACACCATCAGCATTAGCACCAGAGCAAGCCCGATTCGGAACCCCATTTCCTGCGCACGTTCGGACAACGGCCGGCCGCGGATGGCCTCGACCGCGTAGAACAGAAGGTGGCCGCCATCGAGCAGCGGCACCGGGAACAGGTTCAGGAGTCCGATCGAGATCGAGAGCACGGCCGCCAGATGAATCAAGGCGGCGAGGCCGATGCTGGCGACCTGACCGGAAATCCGCGCAATCCCGAGCGGCCCGCCGACCTGGTTGGCGGCCTCACGGCCGGTGAAGACCCCGCCGATATAGGCGAGCGTCCGATCGACCACGAACCACGTCTCCTTCACTCCGAGCCAAAGCGCGGTGGCGGGATCGACCCGCTCGGTCACGGCCTCGCCCGGCGTCGTGGCGCGGGTAATTCCCAGGATGCCCTGCCTGTGGGTGTTCCCGAAGGGATCCTTGATGTCGCGAAGCTCAGGCGTGGCCTGCAACTGGACCGTGGAACCGCCACGCTTGATGGTGAAGGTGAGCCGGTCGCCGCCATGGATGCTGACGACGCGCTGCATGTCGGAGAAGCTGCCGATGGCGGTGCCGTCGATCGCGGTGATGACGTCGCCGACCTGGAAACCGGCCGTCGCCGCGGCGCTCCCCGGCTCGATCTTGTCGACCTGCGCCGTGGTGCTCGGCTTGCCGAAGAAGGTGAACAGGCAGGTGAAGATCACGATCGCCAGGATGAAATTGGCGATCGGTCCGGCAGCCACGATGGCCGCGCGCGACCCGACCTTCTTGTGATGGAAGCTGCCCTTGCGGTCCTCCGCGGTCATGGACGCGAGGGCGTCGCTGGAAGGCGTGGACGCCTCACTCTCGTCACCGAAGAATTTGACGTAGCCGCCGAGCGGGATCGCGGAGACCTTCCAGCGTGTGCCGTGGCGATCGTTGAAGCCGAACAGTTCCGGGCCGAAGCCGAGCGAGAAGGTTACCACCTTCACGCCGACCCAGCGGGCAACCAGGAAGTGGCCGAGCTCGTGGAAGAAAACGACGATCGTCAGGACGAACAGGAAGGGAACCACGTAACCGACGAGCCCATGGCTCAACGTATTGAAGCTATGTAGGAAAAACTCGGTCATTCAGTTCCCCTCGGCGCGGGCCAAAGGCCCAGTTCCAACCCTCTAGGATGCCTTTAAGGCAATTTGAGGCAATAGGGAGGCAGCCCTATTTCTCGCATTATGGTCAACGGAAATCGCATCATCCGCCGACGTCAGGGGCGCCAGATTACCCGACTTGATCCAGTCGTTCAGGGTCGCCTCCACCAGTCGCGCGATCGCGCCGAACTTGATCTTGCCGGCGATGAAGGCGGCAACCGCCACCTCATTGGCCGCATTGTATACCGTGGTTGCGCCCCGGCCGGTCCTTAAGGATTCGTAAGCCAGCCGGAGCCCCGGGAAGCGGTCGAAGTCAGGCGCTTCGAACGTCAATTGACCGATTTTGGCCAGGTCGAGCTTTGCCGACGGCCCGACGATGCGGTCGGGCCAACCGAGGCAGTGCGCGATCGGGATGCGCATGTCGGGCGTTCCGAGCTGCGCGACCACCGAACGGTCCGAGAATTCAACCATGCCATGGATGATCGACTGCGGATGCACCAGCACATCGATCTGGTCCGGCGTCAGCGCGAACAGATAGGAGGCCTCGATCACCTCGAGCCCCTTGTTCATCATCGAGGCCGAGTCGATGGTGATCTTCTGGCCCATGCTCCAGTTCGGATGCTTCAGCGCCTGCGCCAGCGTCGCCTGCTCGATGTCGGCTGGGGCCCAGGTGCGGAACGGCCCGCCGGAAGCGGTGATGATCACCCGCACCAGCTCCTCGCGATTGCCGGAGCTCAGCGCCTGAAACAGCGCGTTGTGCTCGGAATCGGCCGGCAAAATGCAGGCACCCGCCTTCAGCGCGCGCTGCATGAAGAAATCGCCGGCACAGACCAGACATTCCTTGTTGGCGAGCGCGACCGCCGCGCCGCGATCGACCGCTGCGAGCGCCGGCTTCAGGCCCGCCGCGCCGCTGACCGCCGCCATCACCCAATCCGCCGGGCGCGCCGCCGCCTCGATAATCGCGCTCTCGCCGGCGTCGCACGCGATCCGGGTGCCCGCGAGCGCCTCCTTCAATTCCGACAGCTTGCTTGGATCGGCAACCGCCGCAAAGCGCGCGTTGAATTCCCGGGCAAGCTTGGCCAGCCCCTGCACATTGCCATTGGCCGTCAGCGCCTCGACGCGGAAACGATCGCGCGCGCCGCGCAGCAGGTCCATGGTGCTGTCGCCGATCGAGCCGGTGGCCCCCAGCACGGTCACGGTGCGGACCGCGGCTGCGGCAGCCTTGTTGTTTCGCAATGGGACAGCGCTCATTTCCTCACCAAACCATAAGACCGCGGCCGACGCCATCGGCGCCGCCCCGCAAAAAGCCGAAAATCGTGGCCACCGCAACCGCGGCGACAAATCCGTCCAGCCGGTCCATCAGGCCGCCATGGCCGGGAATGAGATGGCTGGAATCCTTCACGCCGAACCGCCGCTTCACTGCGGACTCGAAGAGATCGCCGAACTGGGAAACCACCGACAGCACCGCACCCAGGACCAATAGCGGCGTGACCGGGCCGAGGCCCAGCACCGCAAAGCCGGCGGCGATGATGAGGCTTCCCACGAAGCCACCGATCGCACCTGCCCAGGTCTTCTTCGGGCTGACCCGCGGCCAAAGTTTGGGACCACCGATGCTGCGGCCGGCGAAATAGCCGCCGATGTCGGTCGCCCAGACGACCAGCAGCACGAACATCAGCGCCACGAAGCCTTCTTCGGGATCCTGCCGCAACAGGACCGAGGCGACCTCCGCGACGGCGGCGTAGCAAAATCCGCCCGTCGTCCATCGACGTTGCTCAGGTGAAATCGAAGCGACCGCGAGCAGTCCGATGGCGAGCACGACCAGCGATGCATCAAGCCGCCCTGCCCCGAAGCAGAAGCCGGCAGCCGCCAGCGCAATCACGCCGGCCACGGTCACGCGCAGCCTGCGTGCGATGCCGACGATCATCAGCCATTCGACATAGAGGCCGATCGCGGCAAGCGTGACCAGAAGAATCCAGAGAAAACCGCCGGCATAGGCGATCGCAATCGCAACCGGCGCCAGCACCAGCGCCGCGATCACGCGCATCAACAGATTGCGCGATGGCGGCTCGCTCGTTGCCGCGCGTGCGGCTTTATCCTGGGTCACGATGCGGTTTTCGCAGCCAGACCGCCGAACCGACGCTCGCGTCTGGCGTATTCGGCGATCGCGCTCTCCAGCGCCGCCTTGTCGAAATCGGGCCAGTGGATCGGCACGAACACGAGTTCGCTATAGGCCGCCTGCCACATCAGGAAGTTCGACAATCGCTGCTCGCCGCTGGTGCGGATGATCAGATCGGGATCGGGAATGTCGGGCGCGTCGAGATATTGCCCGAGCGTATCGGCGTCGATCGAGGCCGGATCGCGCTTTCCTTCCGCGACTTCCCGCGCGAGCCGCCGCGCAGCGCCGGCGATCTCCTGGCGCGAGCCGTAGTTGAAGGCGACGACGAGATTGAGCTTGGTATTCGCCTTGGTCAGCTCTTCGGCCTCGTTAAGCAGCGCGCAAATGTCCGGCTCCAATCCCTCGCGCTCGCCAATGACACGCACCCTTACCCCGTCCCGGTGCAACATCGCCAGATCATTGCGGATGAAGCGGCGAAGCAAGCCGAAGAGATCGCCGATCTCCGTTGCTGGGCGCGACCAGTTTTCCGATGAGAACGAAAAGATGGTGAGATAAAGGATGCCGAGCTCGTGCGAGGCGCGCACCACGCGGCGCAGCGCTTCCACGCCTCGCCGATGTCCCTCCGCCCGCGGCAGGCCGCGTGACGCCGCCCACCGCCCGTTGCCGTCCATGATGATGGCCACATGCAACGGACTGCCGGTTCGATCCGGTCCGGCAGTTGCAGGTGCGGGGGCGTTCGACATCGGTGCTGTCCAAATCAGACGGTCAGGATTTCCTTTTCCTTGGCCGCCAGCAACTGATCGATTTCGGCGATCACACCATCGGTCGCCTTCTGCACCTCGACAGCGAGGCGCTCCTGATCATCCTCGGAGATCTCGTGGTTCTTCTCGAGCTTCTTGACGATATCGAGCCCGTCGCGGCGGACATGGCGGACCGCCACCTTGGCCGCTTCCGCATATTTATGCGCGACCTTGACGAGCTCCTTGCGACGCTCGGCGTTGAGTTCGGGAATGCGCAGCCGCAACACCTGGCCTTCGGTCGCAGGCGAGAGGCCGAGATTGGAATCGACGATCGCCTTCTCCACCGCCTTGACCATCGTCTTGTCCCAGACCTGCACCGAGAGCAGCCGCGGCTCGGGCACGCTGATGGTGGCAAGCTGGTTGAGCGGCATGTGCGAGCCGTAGGCCTCGACCTGCACCGGCTCGAGCATCGACGCTGCGGCGCGGCCGGTACGGAGACCACCCAGTTCGTGCTTGAGGGACTGGATCGCGCCCTGCATGCGGCGCTTCAATTCGTTGATGTCGAAACCAGCTGTGGGCATGACGCTCTCCCCTTCCTCTGGATCATGGCCCGATCCGGTGGGATCGGATCATGATCTCGTCTCTTCGCTTGGCATGATCTCGTCGGAAAACCGGTTCCCGCCCTTCCGGATCATGCCCTAGAGCGCGATGACTTTCTTCGAATCGTCATCCCACTCTAGTTCTTTGTTTGAGCATGATCTTTCGGAAAACCGGTCTCCACTTTTCCGGATCATGCTCTAGAAACCAACCGCCATGCCGCGACGCCTCGAGCGTCAGCCGGCGACGACCGTACCATGGCCCGTGCCGCGCAGGATGGCACCGATCGAGCCAGGCTCGGCGATCGAGAACACGATGATAGGCAGCGACGTCTCGCGGGCAAGCGCGAATGCGGTCGCGTCCATCACCTTGTAGCCGCCTGCAATCGCCTGCGAATGCGTCAGGCGGTCGAAGCGCTTGGCCGACGGGTCCTTCTTGGGATCGGCGCTGTAGACGCCGTCGACATTGGTGGCCTTCAGAACCGCATCGGCGCCGATCTCGGCCGCGCGCAGCACCGCAGTGGTGTCCGTGGTGAAGAACGGGTTGCCGGTTCCGCCGCCGAGCAGGATGATCTTGCCCTCGGCAAGGTATTTGTGCGCCGCACCCCGGGTGAACAGTTCGGAGATTTCCGGCATCACGAAGGCCGACAGGGTCTGCGCCGGCGTGCCCTTGCGCTCGATCGCCGATTCCAGTGCGAGGCAGTTCATCACCGTCGCCAGCATGCCCATGGTGTCGCCGGTGGTGCGGGATACGCCTTGGGACGACACCTGCACACCGCGCACCATGTTGCCGCCGCCGACCACGACGGCTACCTCGGTGCCGAGATGGCGCGCCGCGATCAGGTCGTCGGCGATGCGGTCGATGGTGGGCTGGTCGATGCCGAAGGACTGGCTGCCGGCGAGGTATTCGCCTGAAAGCTTGATCACCACGCGACGATAGACCGGCTCAGCCATGATCGCTTCCTTATCCCGCGCAAGCAGGTCCCGGCGATGACGCCGGAACCATCCGATCCCCGCGGTTACTTCTTGCCGCTGGCGGCCGCCACTTCGGCTGCGAAATCGGATTCCTGCTTCTCGATTCCCTCGCCGAGAGCATAGCGCACAAAACCGGTGATCTTGACCGGCGCGCCAACCTTACCCTCAGCTTCCTTCAGCGCCTGCGCCACGGACTTTCCGCTGTCGTGGATGAAAGCCTGCTCCAAGAGGCAGACTTCCTTGTAGAAGGTCTTCAGGCCGGACTCGACGATCTTCTCGATCACGTTCTCCGGCTTGCCCTGCTGACGGTACTTGTCGGCGAGCACGTCCTTCTCACGCCTGACGACGTCGGGATCGAGCCCGGCGGGATCGATTGCCTGCGGGTTCGCAGCGGCGACATGCATGGCGAGCTGGCGGCCGAGCACGGCAAGCTCGTCGGTCTTGCCGGCCGATTCCAGCGCCACGACCACGCCCATCTTGCCGGCCCCCTCGGTGACGGCGTTGTGGATGTAGCTCGACACCACGCCCTTGCCGACCTCAAGCGAAGCCGCGCGGCGCAGCGTCATGTTCTCGCCGATGGTCGCGATCGCGTCGTTGATCGCAGCCTCGACCGTGACAGCGCCAACCTTGGCCGCCTTGATCTTCTCGACGTCTGCGCCGACGTCGAGCGCGACCTGGGCGATCATCTTGACCAGGCCCTGGAATTGATCGTTGCGCGCGACGAAGTCGGTCTCGGAATTGACCTCGACGACGACGCCCTTGGTGCCCTTGGTCAGGGCGCCGATCAGGCCCTCGGCAGCGACACGGCCGGCCTTCTTGGCGGCCTTCGACAGGCCCTTCTTGCGCAGCCAGTCCTGCGCGGCCTGCATGTCGCCGGCAGTCTCGGTCAGCGCCGCCTTGCAATCCATCATTCCCGCGCCGGTCGACTCGCGCAGGTCCTTGACCATCGCTGCTGTGATCGTTGCCATCGTTAAATTCCTTCTTGCCTGTGACGCGCGGCGGCGCCTTTAAAGCGCCGCCGTCAGCGACAGGGAATGCCTTGATCTGGGAATTGAAGCGCTGGCCGGAAAGATCCGGCCACGCGGCCGCTTGTGTTATTCGGCTTCCGCGGTGAGCGCCTTGGCCTGGGCGACCCAGGCGTCGGCACGGCTCGGCAGACCGACCTCTTCGCCGATCTTGTGCGCGGTATCATGATCGAGCTCGGCGAGCTGCCAGTAGTGGAAGATGCCGAGATCGTTGAGCTTCTTCTCGATCGTGCCCGACACGCCGGTGAGCTTCTTGAGGTTGTCCGCGGTGCCGCGCGGCCCCGGCAGGCCCTGGAATCCGGTCGCCGCCGCCGGTGCCGGGAGTTCTTCCGGTTCCGGCTGGAGCGAGGCGCCGATATCGATGCCGGCATCGCCCTGCGCGCGCGAGATGCCGTCGATTGCGGCCCGCGCGACCAGGTCGCAATACAGCGAAATCGCCCGGCCGGCGTCGTCATTGCCCGGCACCACGTAGGTGATGCCCTTCGGGTCCGAATTGGTGTCGACGATCGCGGCAACGGGAATGTTGAGCCGCTGCGCTTCCTGGATCGCGATGTCTTCCTTGTTGGTGTCGATCACGAAGATCATGTCGGGCAGACCGCCCATGTCCTTGATGCCGCCGAGCGAGCGATCGAGCTTGTCGCGCTCGCGCTGCAGCGTCAGCCGCTCCTTCTTGGTGTAGGAATTGGCTTCGCCGGACGACAGCACCTCGTCCAGATGACGCAGGCGCTTGATCGAGGCCGAGATGGTCTTCCAGTTGGTCAGCGTACCGCCAAGCCAGCGCGAATTGACGAAATACTGCGCCGAACGCTTGGCTGCTTCCGCGACGCCGTCCTGCGCCTGCCGCTTGGTACCGACAAACAGGATGCGGCCGCCCTTGGCGACGGTGTCGCTGACCGCCTGCAACGCCCGGTGCAGCATCGGCACGGTCTGGGCGAGATCGATGATATGGATGTTGTTGCGGGCGCCGAAAATGTACTCCGCCATTTTCGGGTTCCAGCGGTGGGCCTGATGGCCAAAGTGCACGCCAGCTTCCAAAAGCTGGCGCATGGTGAAATCGGGCAGCGCCATAGTTTTGATTCTCCGGTTGGTTCCTCCGGAAACGTGTGAGCAAGCGAGCCTTTTCGGCCCGGCTGCCACCGGACGGCCTTCTGAGCCATGTTTCCGTGTGAGATGGCGCGCTATATAGCGCGATTTCCGCCAGAAGCAAGGAAATACGGGCGGATTTGGCGACGGTGGGCCGCCAAACCGGCCGTTTTGGTCCTAATCCGCTCAATCACCGCCGGAGAGTGTTCCGTTGCCGGGTTACCGCGCCGTCAAAGCGCCAGCCTGCGCGCCGACGACGCGGAACGAACGGCCGACAGTTGTAAGGGCTTTCGTGATTCTCAGCTCTGAGCCAGCAGATCGACGCGGCCGGTGCTGAGCCGATATATGCCTCCGACAATCTTCAGCTTGTTCTGCTCAACGGCCGCACTGAGGATCGGCGTTGCCGATCTCAACTTGCTGACGTTGTCGATCACGTTCTGCCTGATGGCATTGTCCAGCGCATCTCCGCTCTGCTGAGACGAGGCCCTCACCGCGGGCGCAATCGCTGCAACCAGCGAAGGAATGTGCCCCGGCAGCGGCTTATCGTCCTTGAGGGATTTGATCGTCGCATCGACGGCGCCGCACCTGTCATGCCCCAGCACCAGGATCAGCGGGGTCCCCAGCACGGCAGCCGTATATTCCATGCTCGCAATCGTATCATCGTTGGCGAAGTTGCCTGCAACGCGGCAGACAAAGAGATCGCCTCTTCCGCTATCGAAGGCATATTCGGGCGCGATGCGCGAGTCCGCGCAGCTCAGAACGGCGGCGTAAGGATTCTGTCCTCCGACCAGCGCCTCCCGCTCATGCTTGAAGTCGTGGCGCCGCGACACGCCTTCCACGTAGCGTGTATTGCCGTCCATCAATCGCTTCAGCGAAGCGTCCGGCGACAACACATTCTCCGGCTTTGGAGGCGCCTTCGATTCCTTGGCATTCGCAATGCCATGACCGAGCAACAATCCAACTGCCGAAGCGGCAAACGTAACAACGGCGCGCCGGGATGGCGCGAACGGATGAACCATATCTTGGGAGCAATTTTCGCACATTTGTTCTTTCCTCGCCTTCGCGGCTTGCAACGTCTGCATGAACGACGACGTTGATAGCTTGCGTGATTGAAGCGCGGAACGAGACGCAAATTGGATGGTTAAGTTTTGGTGTTGCGCGGAGTGATAGCTGTTTGCAAGTCCAAGCTGTTCAGCGCAACGGCACGCCAGCTCAGAGCGTTTCCACCATCTCGACGCCAGTGACCGCCTTGATGGCGCCGGCGATCTGGGGTGACACCTGGAAGCGGCCTTCGAGCTTGAATTCAACCTCGGTCTCCAGATCGAGCCGCAGCACCAGTGCGATATCACCGCCGGTGCCATTGCCCGGCTGCAGGCGCTTGGCGATCGAGTCCAGCGGCTTGGTGTCGCGCAGGAAGATGCGCAGGCCTTTTTGCGTCTTGGCGGCAGCGGCATCGAGCGGCTCGGCGTGCAGCACGCGGGCGCGGACGTCCTCACCCTGCAGTTCGGCGCCGAGTTGCAACAGCACGGCGGCGCCCGGCTCCAGCACCTCGCGATATTGCGCCAGTCCTTCGGAAAACAGCACCGCCTCGAAATGGCCCGTAGGATCGGACAGACCCATGATGCCCATCTTGTTGCCGGTCTTGGTGCGCCGCTCCATGCGCGACACCACGGTTGCTGCGACCTTGCCCGCGGTCGCGCCGGTTTTCACCGCGCGCGAAAACTCGGCCCAGGACTGCACCCGGAGCCGCTTCAAGGCGGTGGCATAGTCGTCAAGTGGGTGGCCCGAGAGGAAGAAGCCGATGGCATCATATTCGCGTCGCAGCCGATCCGCCGGCAGCCACGGCTCGACCTGCGGCAGCACGATGCTCGGCGCGTCCGAAAGCCCGCCGAACATATCGTTCTGGCCGGATGTCGCGGCTTCATGGCTACGCTGGCAGGCGGCAAGGATCGCATCTGCGCCGGCGAAGACGCGGGCCCGGTTCGGCTCGAGCGAATCAAAGGCACCAGCGGCGGCGAGGCTTTCGATGATGCGCTTGTTGATCGCGCGCGGGCTCACGCGCGCCGCGAAATCGGCCAGCGACGTGAAGGCGCCCTTCTTCCGCTCTTCCACGATCTGCTCGACCGCCTGCAGACCGACGCCTTTCAGCGCGGCCAATGCGTAGTAGATGGTGTTGCCGCCGACGTCGAAGGTTGCGCCGGAGTGGTTGATGTCGGGCGGCTCGACCTTGATGCCGAGCCGCTGCGCCTCGGAGCGGAATTCGGACAGCTTATCGGTGTTGTTGAGTTCGAGCGTCATCGACGCCGCCAAAAACTCCACCGGATAATGCGCCTTCATATAGGCGGTCTGATAGGACACCAGCGCATAGGCCGCCGCGTGGCTCTTGTTGAAGCCGTAGTCGGCGAACTTGGCGAGCAATTCGAAGATCGTCTCCGCCTGCCCTTTCGGCACGCCATTCTTGACCGCGCCGGCGACGAAGATCTCGCGCTGCTTCTCCATTTCGGCGCGGATCTTCTTGCCCATGGCGCGGCGCAACAGGTCGGCTTGGCCGAGCGTATAGCCCGCCATCTGCTGCGCGATCTGCATCACCTGCTCCTGGTAGATGATGACGCCGAACGTCTCTTTCAGGATCGGCTCCAGGATCGGATGCAGATATTCCGGCTCTTCGTCGCCGTGCTTGCGCGCGCAATAGGTCGGGATGTTGGCCATCGGGCCGGGGCGATAGAGCGCCACCAGCGCAATGATGTCCTCAAAACGGTCCGGCCGCATGTCGATCAGCGCCCGCCGCATGCCCTGGCTTTCAACCTGGAACACGCCGACCACATCGCCCCGCGCCAGCATCTGGTAGCTTTCGGCATCGTCGATCGGCAGCGTCGCCAAGTTGACGTGCACGTCGCGCTGCTTGAGCAGCCGCACGGCGACATCGAGCACCGTCAGCGTCTTCAGGCCGAGGAAGTCGAACTTCACGAGCCCCGCCGGCTCGACCCATTTCATGTTGAACTGGGTCACCGGCATGTCGGATTTGGGATCGCGGTAGAGCGGCACGAGCTCGCTCAACGGGCGGTCGCCGATCACGATGCCGGCGGCATGGGTCGAAGCATGCCGGGTCAGGCCTTCCAGGCGTTGCGCAATGTCGAAGGCGCGCGCAACCACCGGATCTTCGTCCCGGAAAGCCTGCAGCTTGGGCTCGCCTTCGATCGCCTGCGCCAGCGTCACGGGCGCAGCGGGATTCTGCGGCACCAGCTTGGTCAGCTTGTCGACCTGGCCATAGGGCATCTGGAGCACCCGGCCGACGTCGCGCAGCACGCCGCGCGCCTGCAGCGTACCGAAGGTGATGATCTGCGCCACCTGATCGCGGCCGTAGCGTTCCTGCACATAGGAGATCACCTCGCCGCGGCGATCCTGGCAGAAGTCGATGTCGAAGTCCGGCATCGACACGCGTTCCGGATTGAGGAAGCGCTCGAACAGCAGACCGAACCGGATCGGATCGAGATCGGTGATGGTCAGTGCCCAGGCCACCAGCGAGCCTGCGCCCGAGCCGCGGCCGGGTCCGACTGGGATATCGTGGGCCTTCGCCCATTTGATGAAGTCGGAGACGATCAGGAAGTAGCCCGCATAGTTCATGCGGTTGATGACATCGATCTCGAAGGCGAGACGCTTCCGATAGTCTTCGTCCGTGGTGCCCGGCGACAACCCATGGACCTGGAGACGCCTCGCGAGCCCCTCCTCCGCCTGCCGCTTCAGCTCCGCGGCCTCCTCGCTTGCCGCATCGGATGCCGATCCGGCACCGACCGTGAAGCGGGGCAGGATCGGCTTCCGCGTCTTCGGCCGGAACGAGCAGCGTTCGGCGATCTCGATCGTCGACGCCAGGGCTTCCGGAATATCCGCAAACAAGACCGCCATCTCGGCGCGAGTCTTGAAGCGATGGTCTGGCGTGAGCTGCTCGCGATCGGTCTCCGCGATCAGCCGGCCGCCGGCAATGCAAAGAAGCGCGTCGTGGGCCTCGTAGTCGTCATTGCTCGCAAAATAAGGCTCGTTGGTCGCAACCAGTGGCAGACCTTTGGTGTAGGCGAGATCTATCAGACTGGCCTCGGTGCGCCGCTCCTTGTCGACGCCGTGGCGCTGCAGCTCGATGTAAAGGCGATCGCCGAACAGGCTCGCCAGGCGCTCGCAACGCGTTTCGGCAACAGCCGCCTGATCGGCCGCCAGCGCAAGCGCGATCGGCCCGTCGGGGCCGCCGGTCAGCGCAATCAGGTCCTCGGCATCGTCCTTCAGCCAGTCGAACTTGATATGCGGCGATTGATGAACAGGCGTCTCCAGGAACGCCCGCGAGTTCAACCGCATCAGGCTGCGGTAGCCGCGCTCGCGTGCGGCCAGCAGCACGATTCGCGAAGCAACGCCGGCGAGCGCGTTGCGCGAATTCGGATCGATGTCGCCGAAATCGACCGCCAGCTCGCAGCCGACGATGGGCTGGATGCCGTAGCCGGCCATCTTGTCGGAGAATTCTAGCGCACCGAACATGTTGTCGGTGTCGGTCAGCGCCAGCGCCGGCTGGCGGTCCGCCTTGGCGAGCTCGCCGAGCTTGGCGATCTTGATCGAACCCTTCAGCAGCGAATAGGCCGAATGAACGTGAAGATGGACGAATCCGGCACTGGACATGGGTGCTCTGAAGGGCCTTGGTTTCGTGGAGGGACGCAACCGCCGGGCTTGGGCACAAGGCCGCCAATCCCGACTCGCCGTTCGATGGTGATACCTTCGACCCCCGGAGTCCACGCCGAACGCATCATCGTGATGCGACGTCCGGCTTTTCCCCAGGGACGGCGGCCGACCGGAGTCAGCGCGCCCCTCCTGCCCGCTCAGAACTGCGGAATCAGTTGCGCCCAGACCGCGATCATTCCGATGAACAGCGTGATCGATGTCAGCGCCGCCGCCTCTTCGACGAAAATCTTCAACATCGGCCGTCTCCTTGATGAGAACATACGAAGAACAATGTTCTATCTTTGTTCCAGGAGTCAAGACCGGAGATGGGAACGCTTGGAGAGTCGCGCTCGAATGAATTGGATTGGTTAATGCGCGGCGGCAGCCGGCGATGTCAGCCGAACATTTTTTCCGGCTGTACGGTCAGCCTGTGCGCGACGTAGGGCGTCCCGCTGTATCGCTCCAGGACTTCATTGCAGACCAGGCAGCGGAATTCCCCCGGCCGGCCGGGAAGCGATTCGACCTCGATGCGGCGGTAGCCGGCTTCGCATCTCGGGCATTGAACGTCGGACTTCAGCATGCGGCTCAGGATGCGCCGCGATCGCGGCATTTTCGCGCCGTGCAGCATTGACGATCGGGTGCCGATGGCTACGAAAAAAGCCCCGGGCGATTGCCCGGGGCTGATTGTGCCGCGTTGGTTCGCGAAATCAGTACTTCGCGACGAGCGGAGCGCCAGCGCCGAACTTGTAGTTCACGCGGACGGTGACGAGGTCGACGTCCTGCTCGATGTCGCCGATACGCGTGACGCCGAAGGGGCTGACGAACGTGTGGCTCTCGGTATCCAGGAACAGGTGGTTGTATTCGACGCCAGCCGACCAGCCCGGAGCGAAGGCGAATTCGACGCCGGCGCCGACACTGCCACCCCAGCGGGTCTTTTCGACGCTATCAATGGTCACGCCAAGGACTTGTCCCTCGTACTTGCTGTTGGTGACCGCAGCACCGCCCTTCACGTAGAGCAGCACGTTGTTCCAGGCGTAGCCGACCTGGCCGGTGATCAGGCCGAAGGCGTCGATCTTGGTGTGGTTGGTAAGACCGGGGAAAACGAGGCTGGCGTTGGAGCCGCTGAAGTCGGCCCAGTTGCCCTGGCCTTCGACGCCGAACACCCAGTTGCCAGCCTGCCAGCGATAGCCGAGCTGGCCACCGACCGTGCCGCCGGTCGCATCATGGGAACCCTCGCTGACGCCAAAACCGAAGGCCGAGGTGTTGGTCCAGTCGTTGCGGCTCGAGCCCCAGCCGCCGTTGACGCCGATGTAGAAGCCGCTCCAGTCATAGATGGTGGCGACCACCGGCGGAGCCTTGGTGTAAGGACGCGCAGCGAGATCCGCGGCGACCGCGGGCGCAGCCGCGCCGATGGCGACCAAGCTCGCCGTTACAAGCAAAACCTTTTTCATTTTTATTTCCCGTTCCAGATGTGATGACCCCACGGTCTTCACGCGCCTGAATAACAGGGTTCCTCAAAATTGCTGTAACTTGGCTGCAACAGATGTGGCGAAACGACTCTGACGAAAATGTGAGTTAATGTTGTATTACTTATACTTAGCCCGAAGATCGCACTGCTTCATAGCCACAGAAAAATCACATTTCAGCCTTCGCCGCACTCCTTGTGTTGCATATTTGTTTGACGTCCCTCGGTTGTGCGGCTTGGATTGGTAACGAATGACGGGCCGCGATTAAGGAGAAGAGATGCGCAACGTGATCCTGATTTTGTCCGCGACGGCCGCGATCGCCACCCTCGGAACCGCGCCGGCCGCAGCGGTGGGTACGCGCTATCCTTTCTGCATCCAGGGGAACGAACACCCCGGGCTCAGCAACTGCACCTTCACCAGCTACGAGCAATGCCAGGCCACGGCCTCCGGACGTTTTCTCTGGTGCATCCCCAATCCCTTCTATGCTGGCGGTGGCAACGGTTCGAGGGCTTCGCGCCGGTCTTCCCCCGTCCTCGCCCCCATCCCCTTCTTCGAACCTTTCATCGATTGAGCCGGAACGTGACTTGACGATCGCCTCCGGCGAATACTCTGTTCCCGGCGGGGTTAGCGACTGGAGGATCGATTAATCGTCTTGCCGTGGGAGGAACCGATGCGCATTGCGACGTTGGCGATCATCGCGCTTGGCATGGTCGCGGCGGCACCATCCGCCCGCGCGCAGACCTACGATCCGAGCTATCCGGTCTGTCTGCACGTCTACGGCCCCATCAGTTACTACGAATGCCGCTACACCTCGCTGCCCCAATGCGCATTGTCGGCGTCGGGCCGCGCGGCCCAGTGCGTGGTCAATCCTTACGTGGCCAACGCCTACCCTTACGTGGCCCACGCTTACGTCGACCCGTCACAGCGGCGTCACAAACGATATCGCCGCGTCTACTGAGCGCTAGAGCGTGATGACTTTTCTTCGAATCGTCATCCCGCTCTAGCTCTCTGTTTGAGCATG
The DNA here is from genome assembly GCF_020194175.1 of Bradyrhizobium sp. BRP22. Lineage (GTDB taxonomy): Bacteria > Pseudomonadota > Alphaproteobacteria > Rhizobiales > Xanthobacteraceae > Bradyrhizobium. Next base: position 41,185 of record NZ_JADYVX010000005.1, read on the forward strand.
ATCTTTTCGGAAAACCGGTCTCCACTTTTCCGGATCATGCTCTAATCAAGCTCGACCACCTGCCCGTCGGCCAGCGACACGCGGCGGTCCATGCGAGCGGCAAGGTCCATGTTGTGGGTTGCGATCAGCATCGCGACGCGCGTCGCCTTCACCAATTGCATCAGCGCGTTGAACACATGGTCGGCGGTCTGCGGATCGAGGTTGCCGGTCGGCTCGTCGGCCAGCAGCGCCCGCGGCGCATTCGCAACGGCGCGTGCGATGGCGACCCGTTGCTGCTCACCGCCGGAGAGTTCGGCCGGCCGGTGCTTGATGCGGTCGGCAAGGCCGAGATAGGACAAGATCTCGGTCGAGCGTTTCACGGTCTCGGACCGTTTGAGGCCGCGGATCATCTGCGGCAGCATCACGTTCTCCAGCGCCGAGAATTCCGGCAGCAGCCGATGCGACTGATAGACAAAACCGATATCGGTGCGGCGGATCTGGGTGCGGTCGATATCCGACATTTGCGAGGTCGGCGTACCCCCGACATAGACTTCGCCGTCATCGGGCGTCTCAAGCAGGCCTGCGATATGCAGGAGCGTCGATTTGCCCGAGCCGGACGGCGCCACCAGCGCCACCGATTGTCCCGGCCACAGCGCCAGCTTGGCGCCGTTCAGGATCGTTAGCGTCGCCTCGCCCTGCCGGTACTGGCGCTTGATCTCGTGGAGATAGATGACCGGCACATCTTCCGCCCCCTCCGCCATCTCAGCCCTCACTCGTAGCGCAGCGCTTCGACGGGATCGAGCCGCGCGGCCCGCCACGACGGATACAGCGTCGCCAGGAACGACAGCGTCAGCGCCATGATGACCACGGCCGTGGTCTCGCCGAAATCGATCTCGGCCGGCAGCTTCGACAGGAAGTAGAGCGTCGGATCGAACAATTCGGTGTTGGTGAGCCAGGACAGGAATTGCCGGATCGATTCGATGTTCAGGCAGATCAGCATGCCCACGAGGAAGCCGACGATGGTGCCGACGACGCCGATCGAGGCGCCCGTGATCAGGAAGATGCGCATGATCGATCCTTGCGAGGCGCCCATCGTGCGCAGGATCGCGATGTCCTGCCCCTTGTCCTTCACCAGCATGATCAGGCCGGACACGATGTTGAGCGCCGCGACCAGCACGATCATGGTCAGGATCAGGAACATCACGTTGCGCTCGACCTGCAGCGCGTTGAAGAAGGTCGAATTGCGCTGCCGCCAGTCGACCAGGAACACCGGTCGTCCCGCCGCTTCCGTCACGGTCTTGCGGAAGGTGTCGATGCGATCGGGATTGGTGGTGAATATCTCGATCGCGGTGACGTCATTGTTGCGGTTGAAATAGGCCTGCGATTCCGCAAGCGGCATGAATACGAAACCGGAGTCGTACTCGGACATGCCGATCTCGAATACCGCCACGATCTTGTACGGCTTGATGCGCGGCGTCGTCCCCATGGGGGTCACCGCACCGCGCGGGGCCACCAGGGTGATGCTGTCGCCGGCATGCAGCGACAATTGATCGGCAAGGCGGCGACCGATCGCGACCCCCTGCCCTTCGTCGAAATTCTCGAGGCTGCCCTGCTTGATGTTCTTTGCTATCGAGAACAGGTTATTGATGTCTTCCGCCCGCATGCCGCGCACGAGCACGCCGGAGGCATTGAAGGCGGAGGATGCTAGCGCCTGCCCGTCCACCACCGGCGCCGCAAGCCGGACGCCCTGCACCTGGCTGATGCGCTCGGCGACATCCTTCCAGTCGGTCAATGGCGATTCCAACGGCTGGACCAGAAGATGGCCGTTGAGGCCGAGGATCTTGTCGAGCAGTTCCTTGCGGAAGCCGTTCATCACGGCCATCACCACGATCAGCGTGGCGACGCCGAGCATAATGCCGAGAAAGGAAAAGCCGGCGATGACGGAAATGAAACCTTCCCTGCGACGCGCCCGCAAGTAACGTCCGGACAGCAGCCACTCGAAGGGCGCAAAAGGCGGGGTACGGACTTTGTCGGTCATGGTCTCATCCATGTGTCGATAATCCCATGATTCGGGCCAAATGTGGCCGGAGTGGCAAGCCGCACTCAGGTGCGGTGGATAAACGCTATCCCGCGATCTTCACCAGCGCGTCGTCGAGCGTCAGGTTTTCGCGCGCGCCGTCGCTGCGCCGCTTGATCTCGACCTTGCCCTCGGCAAGGCCTTTCGGACCGACCAGGATCTGCCAGGGGACGCCGATCAGGTCGGCGGCGGCGAATTTCGCGCCGGCGCGCTGGTCGGTATCGTCATAGAGCACGTCGACGCCCTTGGCCCTGAGATCGGCGTGAAGCTTTTCGCAGGCCGCATCGACGGCGGCATCGCCCTGCTTCAGGTTCAGTATCGCCGCCTTAAACGGTGCAACCGCCTCCGGCCATTTGATGCCGGCATCGTCATGGCAGGCCTCGATGATGGCGCCGACCAACCGCGACACGCCGACGCCATACGAACCGCCATGGATCGGCACTTCCGCGCCATCGGGACCCGCCACCAGTGCCTTCATGGTGTCGGAATATTTGGTGCCGAAATAGAAGATCTGGCCGACCTCGATGCCCCGGGTGTTCACCCGCTTCTCACTCGGCACCTCGCGCTCGAAGCGCGCGGCGTCGTGGACGTCCTCGGTCGCGGCATAGACCGAGGTCCACTGCTTGATGATCGGAGTGAGGTCGCCGTCGTAATCGACGTCATCGGGCGGGATCGGCAGATCGAGCACGTCGCTGTTGCAGAACACGCCGGATTCGCCGGTCTCCGCCAGCACGATGAATTCGTGGCTGAGGTCGCCGCCGATCGGTCCGGTCTCGGCGCGCATCGGGATCGCCTTCAACCCCATCCGCGCGAACGTGCGCAGGTAAGCCACGAACATCTTGTTGTAGGCGCGCCGCGCGCCCGCCTCGTCGAGATCGAAGGAATAGGCGTCCTTCATCAGGAATTCGCGGCCGCGCATCACGCCGAAGCGTGGACGCTGCTCGTCACGGAACTTCCACTGGATGTGGTAGAGATTGAGCGGCAGGCTCTTGTACGACTTCACATAGGCGCGGAAGATTTCCGTGATCATTTCTTCGTTGGTCGGCCCGTAAAGCAGCTCGCGCTTGTGGCGGTCGGTGATGCGCAGCATTTCCGGGCCATAGGCGTCGTAGCGGCCGCTCTCGCGCCAGAGGTCGGCGAGCTGCAGGGTCGGCATCAACAGTTCCAGCGCGCCGGCGCGGTTCTGCTCCTCGCGCACGATCTGCTCGATCTTCTGCAGCACCTTGAAGCCCAGCGGCAGCCAGGCATAGATGCCGGCGGCCTCCTGCCGGATCATGCCGGCGCGCAGCATCAGGCGATGCGAGACGATTTCCGCCTCTTTCGGATTTTCTTTCAGGATAGGCAGGAAAAACCGCGACAATCGCATGGGCGCACTCAGGAATCAGTTTGAGGAGGCAAGAGGAACGCAGTGAAACCGGATCGGATGCGAAAACACAAGGCCGGAAAGTACGAAAAAGCCGGCAAATAAGCCGATTTGCGGGCATTACGCCGATTTGTAATGAGACCGCCGGGGTGGGTAAGGCAAACCTTACCCGCCCCACAACTATCACCCCGGCTTCACATCTTGGTGCCGGAATGATCGTGTGACTTCTTCATCTCCATATGACCGCCATGATCGCCACCCGGGGCCTGTGCGCCGACGGCTTGCACGTCGAGCGACAGTGTCACCTTGCCCGCCTTCTCGAATTCGAGCGTGACCGGCACCTTGTCGCCCTGCTTCAGCGGATTCTTCAGATCGAACATCATCAGATGATAGCCGCCGGGTGCGAGCTTGACGGTCTTGCCGGGCTCGATCACGAGGCCCTTGTCCAGCGCGCGCATCTTCATCACGCCGTTCTCCGTCGTCATCTCATGCACCTCGAGCTTGCCGGCGACGTCGCCCGAGCCGCCGACCAGACGATCGGGCGATGAGCCCTTGTTCTCGATCGTGAGATAGCCGCCCGCGACCTTCGCTCCGCTCGGCGTCGCCCGGCTCCAGGCCTGGCTGATGACGAGATCACCGGCTTTGACGTCTTCGGCGTGCGCCGGGATCGCAAATAAGATGGCCAGCAGAGGAGCGAGCGTAATGATGGTGGAGAATTTTTTCATGTTGTTCTGTCCCGTAATTCCAGTTTGACTCGTCATCTTGATCCCGTCGTCGCGGCCTGTCCCTGGGCCCATTTGTCGAGCTCCGACATCTCGGCCGCTCCTTCGATCGTGGTGACTGTGCCTTCGCGCGCGATCAGCATCGTGCGCGGAATATCGCCCTGCCAGGTCGGATCGATCTCAAATCGCAGCCGATCAGCGAAGCCATCGCTGAACATCCAGTTCTCGGCGGAAGAGAGCCCCGCTTTCTGCAGCATCGATTGCGTCGCCTCCGGGAGGTTGGGCACGAGGTCCGCACTGATCGTGACCACGTCGATCCCGGGATGGTCCTTCATGAAATGGCGGAGCTGAGGCAGCTCGATCTTGCACGGACCACAGGTCACACCCCAGAAATGAACCAGGGTGGGACGACCGGCGTGCGAATGCAGAATCTGCTGCCAGCTTCCGCGCTCGAATGACTTGAGCTCCGCCTCCTCCGCGATCGCCGTGGCGGAAAGCGTCCCCAACAGAAGTAATCCGGCAAACAATTTGCGTTTCATGGCTCGCTCTCGATTGGTTGGAAACGGTATCCGTCGGCTTTGGTCATCCAGGAGAGATAGACTCGCCGGCTGTCGGAAACGAGCAGCGGATGGTCGGAACTGTCCGTTGTGCTGGCGATGCTCCTGGATGTCGACCAGCTCGCTCCATCATCCCGTGACGTCATCAGCTTGATCTCCGTCCTCTCGCCGTCGAACTCCTTCCAGACCATCATAAGCCCATCCGGTCCGGCAATGATCTGGGGCCGCGACGGGCTTCGGCCTGGCGCGCCGATCGGCAGCGGATCCGAGAAGGTTTTTCCGCCGTCGGTCGAGCGCGCATAGAACAGCCCCTTACGCGCCTTGCCGTTCGTATACCAGGCGACATGATAGGTTCCGTTCGGCGAAATAGACAGGCTCGGCCCGTGGTGGGGACAGGCCGCGATCTGCCAATCGTCCCGGCTGACGCGGTGGATCTCCCCCGGCGATGCCGGATCGTTGAAGGTGACGACGGCATGATCGCGGATGCCGCCTTCAAAGATGTTCCTGAACACGATGACCGGATGACCGCCACCATCCAGCGCCAGACCAAGGCGACAGCATTCGCAGGTGTTGTCGGCCGCGAGCTGCGCGTCGGAATAAGTCGAATTGCCATCCTTCGATGTCGCGAAGAAAAGGGCTGCGCCATCGTATGGCGTCCCACTCTCCCGCGCCGGCACTCGGTTGCGCTTGTCGAGCCAGGCCGCGAACACGGTGCCGTCAGGCTTGAACGCGATGGCCTCGAAGCGCTGGCTCTCATTATTCGACGTGATCGGACGCAAGGGGGCAAAGCTCTTGCCCCCATCAGTCGATTGCGTCGTGAGCACCTGACCGTTGAAGGCCTTGTCGCGGAAGATCGAGAACGCCAGCGCAATCCGCCCCTCGCGATCGACAGCGATTTTCGGACGAGCGTCCGGTCCCCAATCCAGATTCAGGTTCTCGCGCGTGACCTGCACCGGCGAAGAGAAGCTCTTTCCTTCGTCCTTCGAACTTGCAACGGAGATCTGGCCGCCGGCCATCCACACCAGCCAAAGCGCGCCGTCGCGGCCGAATGCCGGCGTGACCTTGCTCGCGCAGCGCAGAAGCGTCTCCTCGCACGCGGCTTCCGATGCGTGCTGATGGTTCATCTGTGCGGACGAGCCGCCGTGCCAAAGCGCGAAGATGGCCGCCATGGCGGCAGCACCGAAAACAGGCCTCACCTTGCTCATGACAACGCACCTCATTTGAACGCCAGTTTCATTCCGGCCACAAACGTTCTTGGCGCTCCGGCATAGATCGAGCCGGTGGTGTTGGCCAGCACGCTCGCGGGGTTTTGAATGCCCGCCGCCGTCACCGTGTCCGCAATGTTGTTGGCGGACGCCACATAGGTCCGGTCAAAGACGTTTCGCACCTCGAAATAGAGATTGACCGACCTGAAGTAGTCCGAGACCAGCTCCGTGCCGTAGTGGACATTGAGGTTGATCAGTTCATAGCCGGGCGCCTTCAGGAGATTGGCGTTGTCCATGTAGAAGGAATCCTTCCACTGCAACTCCACGAACGCACCCAGGCCCCGGAGCGGTCCTGACAACTGGTCGTAGGAAAGCCGGGCGGTCAATTCGTTCGGCGAGATGCCGGGGATCTTGTTGCCCGCGCGATTGAAGCCGAACACCGCGCCATTAGTGATGTTCTCGATGTATTCCGTGTAGATCTCGTCGAGATAGGTGTAGGCGGCTGTCAATCGCCAGCCCGGGTAGAACCGCCAGTCGGCGGCAAGCTCCACGCCGCGATGCTCGGATCGCGGGGCATTGAACGTATAGCTCGCATTGGGCGATCCAACCGGAGTTGCCTGCGTCACCAGTTCGTCCTTGAAGAACTCGTAGAAGCCGGTGGCGCTAAATCTGAGCGCACTGTTCGGCGTCCAGTCGAAGCCCAGATCGTAGCCGAGGTTCTTCTGCGCCTGCAGCCCTGTATTGTTGCCGTTCTGGCCATTTGGCAGCACGAAGAGGTTGCTGACCTGCGGCGTCCCGTATCCGGTCGCCACCCGTCCGCGGAATTGCCACTCGCTGTTCAACCTGTAGAGAAGCGCAAACTCCGGCGCGGTGTTCTGGAACTGCCGATCGGCAGTCGTCACCGTGGTGGTCGTGATCGGCGTCGGACCAGTATAGGTGAAGGCCGTGTTCCGTCCCTTGAGGTTGGTCGTTTCCCATCCAATGCCCGCAATCGCCGTGAGCGACGGGTTGAGCTTGAGCTCCTCTCGCGCGCGAACGCCGTAGTTGGATGTATCGCTGTAGAGATTGCTGGAAAGCGCGCCGAGCGTGGCATTGCCGCCCGGCATGACGTTGCGGGTGTCGCTGGAAGCTGTGAGCGTGTTGTACCAGCCACCGAAATAGGTCGTCGAGTCCATGCCCAAGATCTCGCCGCGCCGCGTGATGTCGCTCATGTAGTTGTAGGACGGGAAGTCGCCGATCGCGCTGGTCGCTCCCGTCGGCTGGTTGATGTTGCGGTCGTCGAACACGAACTGATTGCGCCACGTAGTCTGATTGTCGAAATCATGCTCCCAGCGGCCGCCGACGATGGTGCGACGATCGTTTCGGCCGAGCCCCGCCTGCAGCGCGGTCTCCCTGTCGGTTCCCGCTGCCGTATTGAAGCCGTTGTTGAACAGCGGCACCGTTGCACAGCCCTGGGCAGCAGTGGCGCCGGTGAGACAGCCGCGCTGGAACGGGTTCTGGTTGTACTGGTTCAGCGACAGGCGGATCGGCAGCCGCGCATCCAAGTCGTTGTTGATGAATTTGACAGTGAAGCGGTCATCGGGCGTGGCCTGCAGCGTGCCGAGGAAGTTCACCGTCTGGGTGTTGAACCAGCTATTGCTGATATAGCCGTCGCCGCGCACATCGCTCGCAAACAACGAGCCCTCGAAATTGCCGACCTTCTTGCCTGCGGCGAGGTAGTTGTTCAGGTAGCCGAAGCTGCCGCCGTCGATGCCATATTCGACACCGTCGATCGTGCCGCCTGGCCGCGTCCGGAAATTCAGTGCGCCGCCGGTCGCGTAGTTGCCATAGAGAGCCGAGGATGGCCCGCGGATCACGTCGATCGCGCCATAAGCGTGCGGATCGATCAGGTCGCTGCGCGACAATCCGTCCGGCTGGGTGACCGGAAAACCGTCCTCGAAGATGAGGAGGTTGCGAATCCCGAAGCCGTTGCGGGCGTTCGATCCGCGGATCGAAATGCCGACGTCGCGCGGCCCGTTGCCCTGCTTGATCGAGATGCCGGGGCTCTCTCTCAGCACGTCTCCGACCGAAAACGCCGGCCGATTGTCGAACTGGCTGCGGTCGACGGTCGTCTGGGTTTGGCCGCTGGGAGCCTGGTTGAGCCCGTCGCGCGCGATCGTGGGCGTAACGTCGCGCTGCACCAGGACGGTCGGAATGGCGGCAGTCGGCGGCGTCACCCGCGGCCGGGCGGCAAGCGTGCGTCCCGCCGGCTTCCGCTTCGCGGGCTTGGCGCGGGCTTCACGGGGGGCATCCACTGTGACCGGCGGCAACGCCGTTTGGGCCGTTGCCGGCGATGGATCGGTAGCGAGCATGGCACCAAGCACGAGCGTGCCGGCACCGCTCAGGAAGGCGAGGCGTAACATTGGAAAATTCCTGACACCGGCTCTGCGGCCGGCTTGAGTGACGACGTCAACCGGCGCGCGGGGCGCACCGGCAGCGAACGGCGGTCAGGAAATCGATGGAGGGGCGCGTGCCTGCGCGTGAGAGCGTGCCCGCACATCGGTGAGACGGGACACGAAATCGAGCCAGGCCACCTGTTCGGGCGACCGCTCGATAGCGCCGGCAGTCATCTCCGGAGGATCCACCGGAGCGCCGCTCTGCAGCGCATTGCAGACAGAGCAGCAGCCGTCCCGGACATGCGGGCCGCCCTGATCTGTTTCGCCGGAACCGGTGGCGCTGCTGTCATGGCAGATGATGGCGGCGGCCAGCGGATCGGAGGCGGCTATCCCGGCCGCCCAGCACGCTGCGATCGGCGCAAAGATTTGCACCACCAGCGCAATCAGGAAAACGGGCAGAAAATTCTTCAGCCGCCGGCGCATCGCGAAACCCATCCGACTTCGGAACTAATCACTGCACCGGGCCGGAGTCGAGACCGGAAGCGCGGCCTTTTTGTCCGCGCAAGGAAATGATCCATTCGGATCAATGGAGCCTCGCCGCCCTACCCTTTTACCCCGAGGCGGGTCCCGTCCGCAGCTTTACAACCGATAGTGGCGAAATCCCAATCATTTCGCAGATTGCTCGAATTTTGAACAATCGTTGCCGAAATTGATGACAAAACAAAAAAGATGGTCTACCAATTCGGGCTCAGGCCAGCCACAGCGCTGACGGTCTGGTGGTCCAAGTCTCGGGAGGAGCCCGGCGCGCACAAGCAGCGTCACCCCAACAATCAAGATCAAATCGAATTTTTGGGGAAAATAGGGTCGACACAGTTTCTCGAGCAGGGCTTGGTGCCCTGCTCTTTTTTCTTTGGGCCATCGCGATCGCTGATCATGTCATCGGCAAATCCGATCGAACGCAGCTTCGAACTTGCGACAGCGCGGTGCGCTGATCTGATGCCGCTGATCTATCGCCGCTTGTTCGCAGCGCATCCCGAAGCCGCGGCAATGTTTCGCACCGAAGGCAGCGAGCACGTCAAAGGCTCGATGCTGGCACTGACGATCGAAGCGATTCTCGATTTTGCGGGAGAGCGCAGCGGACGGTTTCGCATGATCGAATGCGAACTCTCCTCGCACGACGCTTACGGCACATCGCGCGAATTGTTCGTCGCGTTCTTCGCCGTGATCGCGGGCACGCTGAAAGACATTCTCGGCGTGCAGTGGACAGCGGACATCGATGCTGCGTGGCAAAAATTGCTGCGCGACATCGAAAGCATCGTGACGCCCGATGTCGGCTAGCGTCGCCGCCGGATCGGAACCGGTGGCATGAACGCTGCGATTGTGACAGACTCTCCTTGATCCGCGGCGCGTGCAACAGACGCCGACGGCGCCAAACAAATATCAGGGAGCGTGCGATGCCAGGGAAGGACACATCCTCGAAAACCAGGCGCGAACTTCTTCAGACGGCGGCAGCCGGCGGCGCAGCGGCCGCGCTGCTCGGCGGAATTGGCGTGAGCCCGGCGCTCGCGGCGGAAGTTGGACGTTCCGAAAAACCGCTGAAGGCCGCGTTCTCCAATGCGGGCCTGCAGGCCACCTGGTGTGCGCAAGGCAAACAGGCGGCCGAATATTGGGGCAAGCTCTTCAACGTCGAGGTCACCTGGTTCGACGGCCAGCTCGATGCGGTGAAGCAGCGCGCGGCGATCGACAACATGGCATCGCAGAAATGGGATTTCGTCGCCATCCAGGCGTTCGGCATCGGCACGCTGACGCAGCCGGTGCAGAAGATGATCGACGCCGGCACTCCCGTCATCGACATGGATACGCTGATCGCTCCGCTCGATCAGATCAACGTCCACTCCTTCCTCGCCCCCGACAACGAATTCATGGGCTCCTCGGTGACCCAGGCGCTCGTCAATGCCATCGGCGGCAAGGGCAAGATCATCATGACGCAAGGCGCGCTCGGCCACACCGGCGCGCAGGGCCGCGCCAAGGGTTTCAACTCGGTCGTGAAGCAGTATCCGAACATCGAGGTGCTCGACACCCAGCCGGCCGATTGGGATGTCTCCAAGACCGCGCGTCTGTGGGAGACCTACCTCACCAAATATCCGCAGATCGACGCTGCCTTCTTCCACAATGACGACATGGCGCTCGCCGCCTACAACATCATGAAGGCGCGCAACCGCACCAACATCCTGATCGGCGGCGTCGACGCCATGCCGCCGGCGATCCAGGCGGTGAGCGAAGGCCGCATGTTCGCGACCGTTCGGAACCCCTCGTGCCGCATTCACGGCGGCGCCATCATCGCCGGCGTCGCCGCGGTGACCGCCGGCGAGAAGACGGGCCAGGGCATTCCAAAGAGCGTGGTAACCGACGGCCCTGTCGTAACCAAGGCCAACGCCCCAGGCATGCAGTGGATGGAGGATCACTTCCTGATCTGAGCCGCCCGCATGCCACAGGGACGCTCACCCATCCTCGAGTTGAAGGAGATCACGAAGGCTTTCGGCGGTGTCGAAGCGCTTCGTGGGGTCGACTTCGCGCTCTACGCCGGCGAGATCCACGGTCTCGTCGGCGAGAACGGCGCGGGAAAAAGCACGCTGATGAAGATCATCGCCGGCGTGCATCCGGAATTCTCCGGCCACTTCGCACTCGACGGGCGCGAGACCCGTTTCCGCTCGGCGCGCGACGCGCATGCGGCCGGTGTCGCCATGGTGCACCAGGAGCTCAGCGTCGCGCCCGATCTTTCCGTTGCCGAAAACGTCTTCCTCGGGGCACAGCCGACCAACCGTTTCGGCATGGTTCAATGGCGGCGAATGGCGCGCGAGGCGGGCGAGCAGCTTGCGCGCTTCGGCATCGACGTCGATCCGATGACGCGGCTCGGCGATCTGCCCATCGGTCTGCAGCAATTGATCGAGATCGCCCGGGTGCTGTTTTCCGGCGCCCGCATCATCATTCTGGACGAGCCGACCTCTGCGCTCTCTCCGCCCGAGGTCGAGCGCTTGTTCGCGACCTTGCGACGTTTGCGCGAGGGGGGCACCGGCATCGTCTTCATCTCCCATTTCATCGAGGACATCCTGCGCATCTCCGACACGGTGACGGTGTTCCGCAACGGACGGAAAGTCCACGAGACCGAAGCTGCCGCGACCAGCAAGGCCGCGCTGATCGAAGCGATGATCGGCAAGGGCCGCGAGGCGCTGGAGGAGACCTATGCCCACGATATCACGCTGCCGCCGCGCGGCGACCGGCCCGTGGTCCTGAAGGCCGACGCGCTGTCGCTCGCCCGCAGCGTCCAGGACGTCTCGTTCGAGGTGCGCGCCGGCGAAGTGCTCGGCATCTACGGCTTCATGGGATGCGGTCAGCTGGAGTTGGCGCGGGTGCTGTTTGGCAAGATCAAACCGGACAGCGGCACGCTGGTCATCGACGGCGACCGCACAGCCTTCCGCAGCACCGCCGCCGCCCGCCGCGCCGGCGTCGCCTTCGTGCCCGAGAGCCGCCGCGCCATGCTGTTCCACCAGGAGCCGGTCTACAAGAACATCTCGATCAGCGTGCTTGATCGGATATCCGCCCTTCTGCTCAAGCCGTCGCGCGAGCGGTCGATTGCCGTCCGGCAGGTCGAGCAGTTGCAGATCCGGCCGGCCGCCGTCGAGCTCGATCTCGGCATGCTCTCGGGCGGCAATCAGCAGAAGGTCGCGCTCGCGAAGTGGCTGAGCTATCCGCCCCGGGTGCTGGTGCTGTGCGAGCCGACCCGCGGCATGGATGTCGGGGCCAAGAACGATGTCATCAACATCGTCCGCGAGCTCAGCGGCAAAGGGCTCGCCATCATCGTGCTGTCGACCGAGCCGGAGACGGTGCTGTCGCTTGCCGATCGCATCATCGTCATGAAGCGCGGCGCGGTGGTGCGCGAATTCGCGGGCGAGGTGGTCAGCAAGGACCGCCTGCTCGAGGCAGCCTGACGGAGAACGGCATGACAAGCAGCGAAGGGGTGACTGCATCAGTGCATCGGGGCGGGCAGCGCAGCGCCGCCGCAATCCTGCGCTCGCAGATGCGCAACGTCGCGCCGTTCCTGACGCTGATCATCCTGAGCGCGTTCTTTGCGATCGCAAGTCCCTCCTTCGCGACCCTCGACAATCTCGGCAATATCCTGACGCAAGTCTCCGTCACCGGCATCATCGCCGTCGGTCTGACCTTTGTGATCCTCTGCGCCGAGATCGATCTCTCGATCGCGGCGATCGCCAACGTCACCGGCATTGCGGTTGCCTACTTCACGCTGCAGGAATCCTATGTGAACATCGCCAATGTCCCGCTGCCGGGCTGGGCGGCGATCCTGCTGTCATTGGCACTCTGTGCACTGCTCGGCCTCGTCAATGCGCTGGGGCTGACCGTAATCGGCATCCCCTCCTTCATCATGACACTCGCGATGATGCAGATCGCGGCCGGCATCTCGGCGCTGCTGGTGCGCGGCCAGATCGCCTACAAGGTGCCTGACCTGGTCGTGACACTCGGCTCGGGCTCGATCGGCGGCATTCCATGGATCGTAATCGTCGCGGCGGTGATGCTGCTCGGCGGCCATCTGGTGCTCACCTACACGCGCTTCGGCCGCTACGTCTACATGGTCGGCGGCAATCGCGAGGCGGCCGAATACTCCGGGCTCAACGTCAAGCTGATCCTCGGCAGCGTCATGGTGATCTCCGCGGTCTGCTCCGGCATCGCCGGCATGCTCGGCGTGGCGCATTTCGGCAGCGCGCAGCAGAATGAATTCGACACCTACCTGCTCGATTCGATCGCCGCCGTCGTGGTCGGCGGCACCAGCCTGTTCGGCGGCCGCGGCGGCATCGGCAACACCATTGTGGGACTGTTCGTGCTCGGCGTCCTCAACAACGGCCTCGACCACGTCAATATCGACAGTTTCCTGAAGATCCTGATCCGCGGCCTGATCCTGCTCGCCGCATTGGTGATCAATGTCTATGCGCAGCGGCTGCGAGCGCGGGCGGCGGAATAGTCAGCTCGAACCCGTTTCCTTGAAAGGCGACAGATAGGGCGGCAGCGGCAAGCGCTCCGCCCTCGAGAAAATCTCGAAACGTTCGAGCCAGCGCGTTGCCGCCGAGCCCAGATGCTCGCGCAACAGTTTGGCGGCCTTGCGAACATTGTCGCGGCGGAGCTGCTCGATGATCGCAAGATGCTCCTCCAAGGCATCGTGCATGGTCCCCTGCGGAACGCTCAAGGTGGAATCCAGCAGATAGAGGGTTGGCACGAACAGAATATGCGTCCGCTGCAGCGCCTTGACGATCTCGCGATTGGGGCAATGGTCCAGCAGGCGGATATGCAGGTCGGTTTCAAGTTGGCCAACCGGCCCGATTTCGACCGGACCATTCGATATCGCGCGCCGCAGGTCTGCATGCATGCGTTCGAGTTCCGCGGCAGGCGCCAGCGGCGCGGCGCGCACGAGCGCTTCCGGCTCGAGGATCGCGCGGATCTCGAACAGTTCACGAATCTTGTCCGCTGAGACGTGAGGCGCGATCCAGTGGCCGAGCCCGTCCTTGCCGACCATCCCCACGCTGTGCATGCGGGCCAGCACATCGCGGGCGACGGTGCGGCTGACGTTGAAGAATTCGGCCAATGCAGCCTCGGTGATCCTCACCGATCCGAACAGCACGCGGATGCACAGTTCCTGCTCGACCTTCTTGTAGACCCGTTCCCATTGCGGCAGCGGAGCGATCCTCAATTCGCCGAGCGAGGCGATCTGTCCGACATGCTCGGCCTTCGGCCGGCCGGCGACCTGATAACCCCGCCCCTCCAACGGACGGACGATCTTCGCCTCGCACAGCGCCCGCAGCGCGTGCCGGGCCGGTGAACGGCTGATGCCGAAGGCCTTGGCGACCTGCACTTCGAGCAGTTTCTCGCCTGGCCTGATCCGCCCCTGCTCGATCATGTCCTTGAGCAACAGAAATGCGTCCCGCTGCATCGACGTCTTCTCGAATGCTTCGGCAGCAGCGGCGGCTTGCGGTGACGCTTTCATGTTCCCAACGTCTGGTTGCATAACTCGCCGGACCTCAGCCGGCGAACAGTCCCTCGCGAATATATACCTTCATCGCAGGAACGCGCCTATCTGCCGGTTCAGCTCGGAGGCGGCGGCTGAATCCGTTGCGCTGGCAACCTGGTGGCCGGCATCCGACATCACCTCCACCAGTCTGCAATCGGCAATATGCTGTGCTGCCCAGCGTCCGGCTTCCACCGGATTATAGAGATCCAGCGGCGGAATCGCGATCAGCGTCCGCGCCCGGATCGATCGCAGCGCGGCGACCGTATCTCCCTGAAAGCCGGGCGTCCCGCCGACATCATGATTGTCATAGGCCCACGACTGATAGATCCAATCCAGCGGATCGAACCCCTGCTCCAGCCATAACCGTGTCCGATCCGAGAGCCAGCGTCTGATCTCGTCCGGACCTTTGAACTGCCGGTCGATATGGTGCGGCGTCCGCGCGCACAGAAGCTGCATGATCGCGCTCCAGCTCTCCCAGCGGCTCGCGAGCTGGTCCGGATATGCATTCGGGTCCGCCGCATGGCTTTGCAGGGCAAGCCGCGCGGCATGATTGACGGCACCCGACCAGGCGGTCGTCTTCGCCATTGGCGTCATCGCTACGACACGCCGCACGATGTCGGGATAGGAGACGGCCCATTGCAGCGCCTGCATGCCGCCCATCGAGGCGCCGATCACGAGATCGACGGTCTCGATGCCGAGATGCTGCATCAACAGCCTCTGGCTGTTCACCATGTCGCGGATGGTGAACCGGGGAAAGTCCAGCCGCGGCTGCCGGCGCGACAGTGACGGCGAACTGCTCAGGCCGTTGCCGATCGCATCGATCGCAAAGACCTTGATACGGCCGGGATCGAGCGCCCGGCCCGGCCCGATCAGGAAATCCAGCCGGTGATGGCTGCTTCCGATGGCGCAGAGCGCAACCACCACCGGAAGCGAGCGATCATCGATGTCGCCATGCACGGCATAGGAAAGCTCGAAGTCCTCGATCGCTTCCCCGCTCTCCAGCACAAGACGCGGCAGGTTGAGCCGGCCGTGCGGTGCATCGATCCAGCCGGGCTGCATGGGTGGGTGCATGGTTCTTTCAGTGCCGGACTTATGCCGGGACCTTCACTCCCTTATAGAGGATCTTCACCGAACGTTCGTGCTGCTTCCTGTGAAACTCGACCGCGACCGGATCCAGGTCGCGGGTCGGAATCGGCTCATGCTCGAAGGTCCTGTAGGTGTCGACGCCACGCACCAGCGAGGCGCTGTCCTCCCCTTCGAGCTGGCGCACCGATGTCGGCATGTAGCGGATCGCAAAGCCGATGCGGCGGCGCTTCGAAGGATTGGGCGCCGAGCCATGGATCAGGCGCACATGGTGCAACGACATTTCGCCGGGCTCGAGTTCGAGCATGACCGCCGATTTCGGATCGACATCGACAGCGACTTCCTGTCCGCGCGTCAGCATGTTGTTCTTGGAGAACGTATCGCGATGCGGGATCTGATCCTGCAGATGCGTGCCGGGCACGACTTCCAGCGCGCCGTTCGCCTTATTGCTCTCCGACAGCGCGACCCACGCGGTGACGACATCCGGGCTCGACAGGCCCCAATAGGTGGAGTCCTGATGCCATGACACGAAGGACGGGTCTTCCGCTTCCTTGATGAAGAAGCTGCTGGCCCAGCACAGGATGTTCTCGCCGTAGAGATCCTCGATCGCATCAACGATGCGCTCTTCGCGGATCAAGTCGTTCAGCCAGGTGAACAGGAGATGGCTCCGTCCGCGCAGCGACCCGCTGAGCGGACCGCCGGTGCTTCGCTCGAACGCTTCCAGCTTCTCGCGGATCGACGCCGCTCGCTCGGTCGAGATCGCGCGGATAGGAGCGACATATCCATCCTTCCAAAAGCCCTCGACTTGCTCGGGCGACAACACCTTCGGCATTTGCTTCTCCCTTATCGTTCTTGCCCTTCTTATGATGTACATTGCATTCAATGTACATTAATGGCAGGATACTGCGTCAAGTTCGGACCGGTCAACCCTCCAGGCGGTCCGGCCGGACGAAGCAATGAGGCCGCGCGAAGAAAGCGGCCCGCACAAGCTAGGGAGAGTTCCAATGCCATTCAGCCATACCGTCCGGCGGGTGTTTTTGGCGGCCGTCACTATTCTTGCCGCAACCTGCACGGCTTCGGCGCAGACGAAGTACGACGTCGGCGCCACCGATACCGAGATCAAGATCGGCAACATCATGCCCTATAGCGGGCCGCTGTCCGCCTACGGCGTCATCGGCGAGACCGAGGCCGCGTACTTCAGGATGATCAACGAGCAGGGCGGCATCAACGGCCGCAAGATCAATTTCATCTCATATGACGACGCCTACAGCCCGCCGAAAACAGTTGAGCAGGCGCGCAAGCTGGTCGAGAGCGACGAGGTGCTCCTGATCTTCCACGCATTGGGAACGCCGACCAACAGCGCCATTCACAAATACATGAATACGAAGAAGGTCCCGCACCTCTTCGTCTCCAGTGGCGCCACCAAGTGGAACGACCCGAAGCACTTTCCGTGGACCACGGGCTGGCAGCCGAACTATCAGAGCGAAGCCCGCATCTTCGCGAAGTACGTGCTCAAGGAGAAGCCCGACGCCAGGATCGGCGTTTTCTATCAGAACGATGATTCCGGCGTCGATTTCATGAAGGGCTTCAGGGACGGGCTGGGCGACAAGGCCCGCTCCATGATCGTGGCCGAGGAGAGCTACGAGACCTCGGAGCCGACGATCGACTCGCACATCGTGAAAATGAAGTCGGCCAATGTCGACGTCATCGTCAACTTCGCCACTCCCAAGTTCGCAGCGCAGGCGATCAAGAAGATTGCCGAAATCGGCTGGAAGCCCATGCATGTCATGACCAGCGTCTCGATCTCGGTGGCGAGCGTGATGAAGCCGGCGGGCGTCGAGAACGGCCAGGGCATCGTATCGGCCACCTATCTGAAGGATGCGACCGATGCCCAATGGAAGGACGATCCCGGCATCCAGCGTTTCGACACGTTCCTGGCGAAATACTATCCAAGAGGAAATCGCGCCGACGTGCTGGTGCTGACGGGCTATTCAGCGGCCCAATCGCTGGTCCATGTCCTGAAGGCCTGCGGCGACAACCTGACCCGCGAAAACGTCATGAAGCAGGCCGCGTCGATGAAGGACGTCGAGCTTGACGGGCTGCTGCCGGGCATCAAGATGAACACGAGCGCCAATGATTTTGGCCCGATCCAGGACCTGCAGCTCATCCGCTTCAAGGGCGAAAGCTGGGAGCGCTTCGGCGACGTCATATCCGGACGCCGCGCCGCGAGCGAGATGAACTAGCACTTCACCTCGCTCCGCTAGAGGGGCGAGGTGACCCCCGGCTTGCTTTCTGATTCTAGAACGGCGTTCCCATCAGCTTCGACAATCTTTCGATGCTGAGATAGCCGGCGCTATAGGCCCACATCGCGACGCCAAAAATGACCGCCGAGATCAGTGTGGTCCAGATGAGCTTGCGACCCATCCGCGCCATGATCGGCGCGCCCGGATCGGTGCCTTCAGCGCCGCCGCCCTCCTCGTGCTGGCTGCGCACGCCGAATGGCAGTGTCAGAAACAGCACGATCCACCACAGGACAAAGTAAATCGCGAATGCAGTTGAAATGCTATAGGCCATCAGAGCATGATCCGGAAAAGTGGAAACCGGTTTTCCGAAAGGATCATGCTCAAATAGAGAGACGAGGTCATGATCCGATTCCGTCTAATCGGATCATGCTCTACGCCTGCTCGATCTCGACCAGCGCGCCAGAAAAATCCTTCGGGTGGAAGAACAACACCGGCTTGCCGTGGGCTCCGATCTTGGGCTGGCCGTCGCCGAGCACGCGCGCGCCCTCCCCGACCAGCCGGTCGCGCGCGGCGATGATGTCGGGCACGTCATAGCAGACATGATGGATGCCGCCATCGGCGTTGCGCTCGACGAATTTTGCGATCGGCGAAGCGTCGCCGAGCGGCTCGATGAACTCGATCTTGGTGTTCGGCAAGGTTACGAACACGGTGATGACGCCGTGCTCCGGCAACGGCACGGCATCCGAAATCTCGGCGCCGAACGCGGTGCCATAGATCTTGGCCGCCTTCTTCGCGTCCTTGACCGCTATCGCGACGTGGTTGAGCCGGCCCATCATGTTGTCTCTCCCTCGCAGTTGCGCCTGTTCTTATCGCGCCCGTACCGCATCAGACCGTCAGCACGTGAACGAGGCAGATCGGCTTCTTGCCCCAATGCTCGTTCACGGTTGCCCGCACCGCGCGCCGCACCGATTCCGCAACCGCATCCGGGTCGCGTCGGCGTGCCCGCGGCAGGCTTTCCACCGTCGATACCACCACATCGAACACGATCTCGTCGAGCACCTCGCCCGCGGTATTTTTCTCGGGCACACCGACCAGATCGACCTCCGGATCCTCCGCCAATTCCCCCTGCTCCGTCATGGCCATCGCAACAAAGGCGCAGCCGGCAAACCCCATCCGCCGCCGCTCGACCACGGCGCGGGACTTGGCGTCCTCCAGAATGATGCCGTCCTTGTAGAGGCGCCCCGAGGGCAGCTCGGCGATGATCCCGGGCTCGCCGGGGCCGAGCTTGACCAGATCGCCGTTGCGGCACTCGATGACCTTTGGCACGCCGGCGGCACGCGCAAGCTTGGCGTGCTCGTGCAGATGCAGCGCCTCGCCATGCACGGGGATGACGATCTGTGGCCGCACCCAGGACAGCATCTCGCGCATCTCGTCGCGGCGCGGATGGCCGGAGACGTGGACCAGACAGTCACGGTCGGTGATGATCTCGATACCCTGCTCGACCAAATCGTTGATGATCGAGCCGACCGCTTTCTCGTTGCCGGGAATGGTGCGCGAGGAGAAGATCACGCAATCGCCCTTGTTGAGCGTGATCTCCGGATGATCGTCCTTGGCGATCCGTGCCAGCGCTGCGCGCGGCTCGCCCTGGCTGCCGGTGCAGATCGCCAGCACCTTGTCTGGCGGGAAATGGCCATAGAGATCGGGCCCGCGGAAATTCTGCACGCCATCGAGATAGCCGGTCTCGCGCGCGACCTGGACCACGCGGTCCATGGCGCGGCCGACCACCACGACCTCACGGTCCGCCACCCGCGCCGCATCGGCGACCGCCTTGATGCGCGCGACGTTGGAGGCGAAGGTCGTCACTGCGACGCGGCCCTTCGCGCCCTTCACCAGCTCGGCGATGGTCTTCGACACCTCCGCTTCCGAGGGCGAACGCCCGTCACGCACGGCGTTGGTGGAATCGCCGATCAGCGCGAGCACGCCGGCGTCGCCAAGCTCGCGCAAGCGCTTCTCATCGGTGGGCGCACCAACGGTGGGGGTCGGATCGAGCTTCCAGTCGCCGGTGTGCAAGACCGTACCGACCTCGGTGTGGATGGCGAGCGCATGCGACTCGGGAATCGAATGCGCGACCGGGATGAATTCGACATTGAACGGGCCGATATCGACGCGCCCGCCGGAGGGCACCACGGTGATCGGAATGTTCGGCGGATTGCGCTCGGCGGCGCATTTGGCTTCGAACAGCGCCGCGCTGAACTGGGTCGCGTAGATCTTGCATCGCAGCTTCGGCCAGAGATCGATGATGGCGCCGAAATGGTCCTCATGGGCGTGCGTCAGCACGAGGCCCATCAGGTTCTGTTGTTCCTTCTCCAGGAACGAGATGTCGGGCATGATCAGGTCGATGCCGGGCAGATGCTCCTCGTCGCCGAAGGAGACGCCGAGATCGACTGCGAGCCAGGACCGCTGGTGGCGGTTGCCGAGCCCATAGATCGACAGGTTCATGCCGATCTCACCGACGCCGCCGAGCGGCGCGAAGGTCAGTTCATCCGGCCGCGCCATCAGGCCGATCCTACTGAGGCCGCCGTGCCGAAATAGACCTCGCCTGCGGTTACGGGGACGTGCTTGCCGTCGGGCAGCCGGATAATCATGCAACCTGTCTCATCGATGGTGTCGAACGTGCCTTCGAGAATAGCGTCCCCTGTCCGGATCGCCACCTTCTCCCCCAGCCGGGCGGCACGCTGAAGCCAAAGCCTCCGGATCTCCGAAAAGCCGCGGCCGTTGTCCCAGATGCCGCGGAATTCCACCCAGGCCTCCGAAAGCGCGGTAAACAGCTCCTCGGCGCTGATATGGACGCCGAGGGCGGCCAGTGAGGTCGCGGGCGTCGGCGTGCCTTCCGGTGCCCCCACGACATTAGTGCCGATACCGACGACGACGGCAAGGCCGCCATCGGCAATGTTCTCCGCCTCGAGCAGGATGCCGGCAAGCTTCCTGTCCCCTGCCAGCACGTCGTTCGGCCACTTCAGCGAGAACTTCAGCGGGTCTATTCCGCCCAAACGGAGCGCCGCCTCGACGCTGATTTTTTGCAGCGCGGCCTCGAGCGACAGCCCGGCGGCAAAGCCGAGCGTCGCCGCAACCGCGGGCGCGACGTCCATCACCTCGAGGATGCTGCTGGCGAGATTGCCGCGCGGCGCGATCCAGGCCCGCTGCCGCCGGCCGCGCCCTGCCGTCTGCTCCGGCGTCACGAACCAGATCGGCCCCCGCTCGCCTTCGCGGGCGCGGGCCATCGCCTCCGCATTGGTCGAACCGATCTGGTCAAAGGCGGCGAGCCGGTAGCCGGCGGAGGTGGCGCGCGGACCGAGCGTGAACGGCATCTAGAAGAGCGACTTCGCCGCCGCCGTGGCGACGCTGACCAGCGGTGCCGGATAGGCGAAGAAGAAGATGTTGAAGAGGCCTGCGACCGCCAGCACGCCCCGCAACTCGATTCTGACAGGATCGAGCTTGCCGACCGGCTCGTCGAAATACATCGTCTTGATGATGGCGAGATAATAGTAGGCGCCCACCACGCTGGTGAGCACGCCGATTACGGCGAGCGTGAACAAATTGGCCTTGATCGCCGCGACGAAGACGTACCACTTGGCGAAGAATCCCGCGAGCGGCGGAATGCCGGCGAGCGAGAACAGCAGCATCGCGAAGAAGAAGGCGAGCAGCGGATTGGTGCGCGACAGCCCGGCAAAATCGCTGATCTGTTCGACCGCCTGCCCGTTGCGCTTCATCGCCAGGATGATCGCGAATGAGCCGAGCGTCATCGCGACATAGATCGCGATGTACATCAGCACGCCCTGCGCGCCTTCCACCGTGCCGGCGGCGAGGCCGACCAGCGCAAAGCCCATGTGGCCGATCGAGGAATAGGCCATCAGGCGCTTGATGTTCTTCTGTCCGATCGCGGCGAACGAGCCGAGCGCCATCGAGGCGATGGAGACGAACACCAGGATCTGCTGCCACTGCGGCACGATGCCGGGGAACGCGGTCAGCGTCGCACGCGTGAACACGGCCAGCGCCGCGACCTTCGGTGCGGAAGCAAAGAACGCCGTGACCGGGGTCGGCGCGCCCTCATAGACATCAGGCGTCCACATGTGGAACGGCACCGCCGAGACCTTGAAGCAGAGGCCTGCGAGCAGGAACACCAAACCGAACACGATGCCGGGGCTGCCGGTGTTGGCCGCCGCCGCGATACCGGCGAAGCTCACCGTACCCGTGAAACCGTAAATCAGCGAGGCGCCATAGAGCAGCATGCCCGAGGACAGCGCGCCCAGCACGAAATATTTCAGGCCGGCTTCAGTCGACTTGGCGTTGTCGCGATGGCTGGCGGCGACGACGTAGAGCGCAAGGCTCATCAGCTCGAGTCCGAGATAGAGCATGATCAGGTCGCCGGCCGAGATCAGCACCATCATGCCGAGCGTGGAGAGCAGCACCAGGATCGAATATTCGAAGATGCGGCGCGATGGGTCGGACAGGAATTCCGTCGACAGGATCAGGGTTGCCGCCGAGCCGATCAGGGCGAGGATCTTCAGGAAGCGGGCAAAGTCGTCGACAATGAAGCTGCCGCCGAAGGTGACGAGCTTGCCGGATGGCAGCATCAGTACGAGCGCGCCGGTGAGGATCAGGAGCAAAGTCGCAAGCGTGGTCACGAGCCTGGTGGTCCCCTGCCCACGATAGGCCCCGATCATCAACAGCACCATCGAGCCGACCGCGAGCACGAGCTCGGGCAGCACCGGCTGCAACTGATAACCTGCACTCGAAAAGCTCATGGGTAAGGCCTTATTGAACCGCCAGAGCGGCTGCCTTCACGGCAGTCACGGCAGTGTTGTAATTGTTGACGAGCTGCTGCACCGATGCCTCCGACATGTCCAGCACCGGCTTCGGATAGACGCCGAACAGAATGGTCAGCGCCACCAGCGGAAACAGGATCAGGCATTCGCGCGCCGTGAGGTCCTTGATGCTCATCAAGGACGGCTTGACCAGCGCGCCGAACACCACCTTGCGATAGAGCCACAACGCGTAAGCCGCCGACAGGATCACGCCCGTGGTGGCGAGCACGGTGGTCGGCAACGACACCTTGAAGGTGCCGAGCAGCGTCATGAACTCGCCGACGAAGCCACTGGTCCCGGGCAGGCCGACATTGGCCATGGTGAAGACCATGAACACCAGCGCATAGAGCGGCATCCGGTTCACCAGGCCGCCATAAGCGGCGATCTCGCGGGTATGCATGCGGTCGTAGACGATGCCGACACAGAGGAACAGCGCGCCCGAGACGATGCCGTGGGAGATCATCTGGAACACGCCGCCGGCAACGCCCTGCATGGTGCCGGCGAAAATGCCCATGGTGACGAAGCCCATATGGGCGACAGACGAGTAGGCGATCAGCTTCTTGATGTCCTCCTGCATCAGCGCCACCAGCGAGGTGTAGATGATGGCGATGACCGAGAGCGTGAAGATCAGCGGTGCGAAGTCGTGCGACGCCAGCGGGAACATCGGCAGCGAGAAGCGCAGGAAGCCGTAGCCGCCCATCTTGAGGAGGATCGCCGCCAGGATCACCGAGCCCGCCGTCGGCGCCTCGACGTGCGCATCGGGCAGCCAGGTGTGCACCGGCCACATCGGCATCTTCACCGCAAAGGAAGCGAAGAAGGCGAGCCAGGCCCACTTCTGCAGGCTGTGCGGCACGGCAGTGTGCAACAGGGTCGGAATGTCTGTTGTGCCTGCGTTCCAGTACAGCGCCATGATGGCGAGAAGCATCAGCACCGAGCCGAGCAGCGTGTAGAGGAAGAACTTGAAGGAGGCATAGACCCGGCGCGGGCCGCCCCAGACGCCGATGATCAGGAACATCGGGATCAGGCCGCCTTCGAAGAACAGGTAGAACAGCACGAGGTCGAGCGCCGAGAAGGTGCCGACCATCAGCGTTTCCAGGATCAGGAACGCCATCATGTATTCGCTCACGCGCTGCGTGACCGATTTCCAGCTCGCGATAATGCAGAACGGCATGACCGCGGTGGTCAGGATCACCAGCGGCAGCGAGATGCCGTCGACGCCCATGTGATAGCTGATGCCGGTGGCGAGCCAGTTCGTCTTCTCGACGAACTGGAAGTCGGGGTTCGCCGGGTCGAACCGCGCGACCAGGATCAGCGACACCAGGAAGGTGATCAGCGTCGTCCAGAACGAGATCCAGCGGGCGTTGCGGTTCGCCGCCTCGTCCCCGCCCCGTGCGAGCAGATAGACCAGCAGCGCGCCGAGCGCCGGCAGGAAGGTAACAACGGAAAGGATGGGCCAGGTCGTCATCACTGGCCTCCCAGGCCGAACATGAACCAGGTGATCAGGCCGGCGACGCCGATCAGCATCGCAAAGGCGTAGTGGTAGAGATAGCCGGTCTGGATCTTCACGGCATTGCGGGCGACGTCGAGCACGCGTGCCGACACGCCATCCGGCCCGAAGCCGTCGATGATGAGACCGTCACCCTTCTTCCAGAAGGTGTAACCGATCCACTTCGCGGGCCGCACGAAGATCAGATCGTACAGCTCGTCGAAATACCACTTGTTGAGCAGGAACTGGTAGAGCATCGGCTGCTGCTTGGCGAGCTCGACCGGCAGATAGGGCCGGCTGATGTAGAAGAGATACGAGATCAGGAAGCCCAACACCATCATGACCGTCGGCAGGAAAGCGACGCTGGCGGGGATGTGGTGCATCTCCTCGATGATGTGCGGGTTCATCTTCACGGATTCCCGGAAGAACTCCTCGATGCCGTGGCCCGCGAACAATTCCTTGAACGGGAAGCCGGCGAGGAAGGAGCCGACCGCGAGCACGCCGATCGGAATCAGCATCCAGATCGGGCTCTCATGCGCGGCCTCGTAGTGCTCCTCGTCATGCGGCGTGCCGTGGAAGGTCTTGAAGATCAGGCGCCAGGAATAGAACGAGGTCAGGAGGGCAGCGATCACCGTCAGCAGGAAGCCGTAGAATGCGAACGGATTATGCGAGGCATAGGCCGACTCGATGATCGCGTCCTTGGAGAAGTAACCGGCGGTCAGCGGGAAGCCGGTCAGCGCAAGCGTGCCGACCACCATCACTGCGTAGGTATAGGGAATCTTGCGCCACAGCCCGCCCATGTTGCGAATGTCCTGCTCGTGATGCATCGCGTAGATCACCGAGCCCGACCCCAGGAACAGCAACGCCTTGAAGAACGCGTGCGTGAACAGATGGAACATGCCGACTGAATAGGCCCCCGCTCCCATCGCCACGAACATGTAGCCAAGCTGGGAACAGGTCGAATAAGCGACGATGCGCTTGATGTCGTTCTGCACCAGGCCGATGGTCGCGGCGAAGAACGCGGTGGTCGCGCCGATGAACATCACCACGGCCTGCGCGTTCGGCGCCAGCTCGAACAGCGGCGACAATCGCGCCACCATGAAGACGCCGGCGGTCACCATGGTCGCGGCATGGATCAGCGCCGAGACCGGGGTCGGGCCTTCCATCGCGTCCGGCAACCAGGTGTGCAGCAGGAACTGGGCGGATTTGCCCATCGCGCCCATGAACAGCAGGAGGCAGGTCAGCGTCAGCGCATCGACATGCCAGCCGAAGAAATTGATGGTCTTGCCGGTCAGGCCTGCTGCCCCGCCGAAGATGGTGTCGAAATCGGTCGAGCCGACCAGC
This sequence comes from Bradyrhizobium sp. BRP22, assembly GCF_020194175.1. Classification (GTDB taxonomy): domain Bacteria; phylum Pseudomonadota; class Alphaproteobacteria; order Rhizobiales; family Xanthobacteraceae; genus Bradyrhizobium. Next base: position 66,560 of record NZ_JADYVX010000005.1, read on the forward strand.
GCAAAGATCGCAAAGATGCCGAGCGCGAAACCGAAATCGCCGACGCGGTTGACGACGAAGGCCTTGATCGCAGCGGCGTTGGCCGACGGTTTCTGGTACCAGAAGCCGATCAACAGGTAGCTCGCCAGGCCCACCCCTTCCCAGCCGAAGAAGAGCTGCACCAGGTTGTCCGACGTCACCAGCATCAGCATCGCGAAGGTGAACAGCGACAAATAGGCGAAGAAGCGCGGCCGGTTCGGATCCTCGTCCATGTAGCCGATGGAATAGAGGTGCACGAGCGAAGAGACGGTGTTGACGACGACCAGCATGACCGCGGTCAGCGTGTCGATCCGGAGCGCCCAGGAGACCTGCAGGTCGCCGGAGGTGATCCAGGGCAAAAGCGTGACGCGGGCGTCATGGTGCAGGAAGCCGACATCGACCAGCGCGAACCAGGACAGCGCCGCCGAGACGAACAACAGTCCCGTCGTGATCAGTTCGGCCGCGCGCGAGCCCACCGCGGGCGGCTCGGTCACGTGGTGGTCATCATGGCCGTGGGCGTCGTGACCGTCAGGCTCGTGATGAGAGGCATGGATCACACCGGCATCTTCGTTGATGGGCGTGGTGCCGTGCCCATGACCGTCATCGTGATGCTCGACGGTGTCGCCGCTCGGATTGCGTCCATGCGCGCCGACGATCGCAATCAGGCCGGCAAGAATGGCGCCGAGCAGCGGCAGAAAGACGATTGCCTGGTACATCGGCGCGTTAGCCCTTCATCAGATTGACGTCTTCAACCGCGATCGAACCGCGGTTGCGGAAATAGACCACCAGGACGGCAAGCCCGATCGCCGCCTCCGCCGCGGCGACGGTGAGCACCAGGAGTGCGAACACCTGGCCGACGATGTCGCCGAGGAAGGTGGAGAACGCCACCAGGTTGATGTTGACCGAGAGCAGGATCAGTTCGATCGACATCAGGATGACGATGATGTTCTTGCGGTTTAAGAAGATGCCGAGGATCCCGAGCGTGAACAGGATCGCGGCGACCGCGAGATAGTGTCCGAGCCCGATCGTCATTGCACCCACTCCGCCGCATCCGCGTCCTGCAGCCCCTGCCCCGACGGCACCTTGCGCAGCGCCATCGCCATGTCGGGCGTGCGTGCATTCTGCACCGTGATGTCCTGCCGCTTGATGTAGGCCTTGTGCCGCAGCGTCAGCACGATGGCGCCGATCATCGCGACCAGGAGCACGAGGCCCGCGAGCTGGAAGTAGTGGATGTATTTCGTATAGAGCACGAGCCCGAGCGCCTCGGTGTTGGAGACATTGGTCGGGATCGCCGCGGTGATCGTCTTGGTGACGGCTGGATTGATCACCCAGGCGCCGACAACCAGCAGAAGCTCGAACAAGAAGATGCCGCCGATCACGATGCCGACCGGCAGGTATTCGATGAAGCCCTCGCGCAGCTCGCTGAAATCGACGTCGAGCATCATGATCACGAACAGGAACAGCACCGCGACCGCGCCGACATAGACCACGATCAGGATCATCGCCAGGAACTCGGCGCCCATCAGCACGAACAGGCCCGAGGCGTTGACGAAGGCCAGGATCAGATACAGCACGGAATGAACGGGGTTGCGCGACACAACCACCATCACCGCCGAAGCCACGCAGACCGCGGCGAACAGATAGAAGAACAACGCGGGAAGGATCATTGCTGCCCTCCCGTCATTCCGGGGCGCGCAACGCGCGAACCCGGAATCTCGCTCCACAAGTTCCAGATTCCGGGTTCGCGGACGTCGTCCGCGCCCCGGAATGACGTGGGAATGTTCTGAACGATCATGCCCTCACCTCAGCGGTACGGCGCATCGAGCGCGATCGCTTTTGCGATCTCGCGCTCCCAGCGGTCGCCATTGGCGAGCAGCTTGGCCTTGTCATAGTACAGTTCCTCGCGCGTCTCGGTCGCGAATTCGAAATTCGGTCCTTCGACGATGGCATCGACCGGACAGGCCTCCTGGCACAGGCCGCAATAGATGCACTTCACCATGTCGATGTCGTAGCGCACGGTGCGGCGGGTGCCGTCGTTGCGGCGCGGGCCGGCCTCGATCGTGATCGCCTGCGCCGGGCAGATCGCCTCGCACAGCTTGCAGGCGATGCAGCGTTCCTCGCCGTTCGGGTAGCGGCGCAGCGCATGCTCGCCGCGGAAGCGCGGTGAGATCGGGTTCTTCTCGAACGGATAGTTGATGGTCGGCTTCGGCTTGAAGAAATAGCGCATGGCGAGGAAGAACGCCGAGACGAATTCCGAAAGCAGAAGCGAGCGGGCTGTTGCGTTGATATTCATGACGGCCTCACTTCGGCGCGATGCCGGCGAACTGCAGCACCGCGGCCACAACCACCACCATCACCAGCGACAGCGGCAGGAACACCTTCCAGCCAAGCCGCATCAGTTGATCGTAGCGGTAGCGCGGCACGATCGCCTTCGCCATCGCGAACAGGAAGAACATGAAGAAGAGTTTCAGCGCGAACCAGATCACGCCGGGGATCCAGGTGAACGGCGGCAGCGCCACCGGCGGCAGCCAGCCGCCGAGGAACAGGATCGTCGCCATCGCGCACATCGTGGTGATCGCGACATATTCGCCGAGCATGAACAGCAGGTACGGCGTCGAGCCGTATTCGACCATGAACCCCGCGACCAGTTCGGATTCCGCCTCCACGAGGTCGAACGGCGGGCGGTTGGTCTCCGCCAGCGCCGAGACGTAGAACACCACGAACATCGGCAGTAGCGGCCACACATACCAGTTCAGGATGGTGAGCTGCGGCAGGCCGATCAGGTGGGCCAGCCCGCGGGTGTTCTGCGCTTCGACCACCGCGGAGAGATTGAGCGACCCGGCGCAGAGCAGCACGGTGATGATGACAAAGCCGATCGAGACTTCATAGGACACCATCTGCGCCGCCGAGCGGAGCGCGGCAAGGAACGGGTATTTCGAGTTCGACGACCAGCCGGCCATGATGATGCCGTAGATCGACAGCGAGGAGATCGCGAAGATGTAGAGGATGCCGACATTGATGTCGGAGATCACCCAGCCGAGATCCATCGGGATCACCGCCCAGGCGGCGAGCGCGAGCACGCAGGACACCAGCGGCGCCAGCAGGAACACGCCCTTGTTGGCGCTCGCCGGGATCGTCGGCTCCTTGAGCACGAACTTCAGGAGGTCGGCGAAGGATTGCAGCAATCCCCACGGTCCGACCACGTTGGGGCCGCGGCGGATCTGCACCGCCGCCCAGATCTTGCGGTCGGCGAGCAGGATGTAGGCGATCGCGATCAGGAGCACGACGAGCAGCAGCACGCTCTGCGCCACCATGATGATCAGCGGCCAGAGGAAGCCTGTCCAGAACGAGCTTGTGAAGAAATCAGTCATCAGTTCACGCTCACTCCGCTGCCGTCAGCATCCGCCCGGACGCCAGGCGCGAACATTCCGCCATCACGGCGGACGCCCGTGCGATCGGGTTGGTCAGGTAGAAGTCCTCGACCGGGCTCTTGAATGCCGCCTTGTCGGCGCTTCCGCCCCTCGACGCAAGCGTCTTGATATCGTCGGCCTTGCCGGGCTCGATCTGGTCGATCCGCATCAGGTGCGGTGCGGTCTTGAACAGCGCCTGACGCAAGGCAGCCAGCGAATCGTACGGCAGCTTCTTGCCCAGCACGTCCGAGAGCGCACGGATGATCGCCCAGTCCTCGCGCGCTTCTCCGGGCGGGAACGCAGCGCGGGCCGCCATCTGGGCCCTGCCCTCGGTATTGACGTAGATGCCGGACTTCTCGGTGTAGGCGGCGCCCGGCAGGATCACGTCGGCGCGGTGCGCGCCGCGATCGCCATGGGTGCCGATATAGACCACGACGGTCCCCTCCGGCACCTTGATCTCGTCGGCGCCGAGCAGGAACAGCACGTCGAGCGCGCCGGAGGTCGTCATCTGTGCCGCAGTCAGGCTGCCGGCGCTGGCCGAAAAGCCGACATCGAGCGCACCGACGCGCGAGGCGGTGTCGTGCAGCACGCCGAACCCGTTCCAGCCGTCCTTCAGCGCGCCGAAATCGACCGCAAGCTTCGCCGCCTGCGCCAGCACCGCCGCGCCGTCCTGACGCGCAAACGCGCCGGCGCCCACCAGCACGATCGGGTGCTTGGCATTCTTCAGCACGTCGGCGAAGGAATGCTTGCCGGCTGCGAGCGCCGCAAGCGTCTCCGGCCCGGCGCCAAGATAGTCGTAGTGATAGGTCAGATCCGCCTTCGGGCCGATCACACCGATCTTGAGCTGGCCGGTGCGCCAGCGCTTGCGGATGCGGGCGTTGATGATCGCGGCTTCCTTGCGCGGGGTCGAGCCGATGATCAGCAGCGCATCGGCCTGCTCGATGCCCACGATCGTCGGGTTGAAGATGTAGCTGCCGCGACCCGCCGTCGGGTCGAAGGCGTCGCCGCCCTGTACCGCGAGATTGGATGAGCCGTACTTCGCCAGCAGTTCCTTCAGCGCGAACATCTCTTCGACCGCCGCAAGGTCGCCGGCGATGGCGCCGATCCGCTTGCCGTCGATGCGGCCGGCCTTGGCGGCGATCGCGGCGAAGGCTTCCTGCCATGACGCAGCGCGGAGTTGGCCGTTCTCGCGGATATAAGGCCGGTCGAGCCGCTGCACCCGCAGGCCATCGACCACGTGGCGGGTCTTGTCGGAGATCCACTCCTCGTTCACGGCCTCATTGATGCGCGGCAGGATCCGCATCACTTCGCGGCCGCGGGTGTCGACCCGGATCGCGGAGCCGACGCCGTCCATGACGTCGATCGACTGCGTCTTGTTGAGCTCCCACGGCCGCGCCACGAAGGCGTAGGGCTTCGAGGTCAACGCGCCCACCGGGCAGATATCGACCAGATTGCCCTGCAGCTCCGAACTCAGCGCCTGCTCCAGATAGGTCGTGATCTCCATGTCCTCGCCGCGGCCGGTCGCGCCCATCTCCGGCGTGCCGCAGACCTCCGCGGAGAAGCGGACGCAGCGCGTGCACTGGATGCAGCGGTTCATCGAGGTCTTGACCAGCGCGCCGAGATACTTGTCCTCGACCGCGCGCTTGTTCTCGGCGAAGCGGCTGGTGTCGACGCCATAGCCCATCGCCTGGTCCTGCAGGTCGCATTCGCCGCCCTGGTCGCAGATCGGGCAGTCCAGCGGATGGTTGATCAGCAGGAACTCCATCACGCCTTCGCGCGCCTTCTTCACCATCGGCGAGCGGGTGGAGATTTCCGGCGGCTCGCCCTTGGGGCCTGGACGGCAGTCGCGCACGCCCCAGGCGCAGCTTGCGACCGGCTTTGGGCCGCCCTTCACCTCGACGAGGCACATCCGGCAATTGCCGGCGATCGACAGCCGCTCGTGGTAGCAGAAGCGCGGGATTTCGGCGCCGGCGGCCTCGCAGGCCTGCAGCAGCGTGTATTCCGGCGGCACATCGATCTCTTTGCCGTCGATGATCAGTTTGGTCATTTCTTCTACTCCGCCGCCACCATGTGCACGGGGTCGCGTACCCCGACATCATCGATATCGGCCTTGTGCGAATATTGGTCGATGCGCGCTTCGATCTCGTGACGGAAGTGCGCAATCAGGCCCTGGATCGGCCAGGCCGCGGCGTCGCCGAGCGCGCAGATGGTGTGACCCTCGACCTGCTTGGTGACCTCCAGCAGCATGTCGATTTCGCGCTTGTGCGCGCGGCCTTCGGCCATCCGGGTCAACACCCGCCACATCCAGCCGGTTCCCTCGCGGCAGGGCGTGCACTGGCCGCAGCTCTCGTGCTTGTAGAAATAGGAGATGCGCGCGATCGCCCGGATCAGGTCGGTCGACTTGTCCATCACGATCACGGCCGCGGTGCCGAGGCCCGAGCGCAATTTGCTCAAGGAATCGAAATCCATCGGCGTGTCGATGATCTGCTCGGCCGGGACCATGCGCACCGAGGATCCGCCGGGGATCACCGCCTTCAGATTGTCCCAGCCGCCGCGGATGCCGCCGCAATGCTTTTCGATCAGCTCGCGGAACGGGATCCCCATCGCCTCTTCGACGTTGCAGGGCCGCTCGACATGGCCGGAGATGCAGAACAGTTTTGTGCCGACATTGTTGGGCCGGCCGATCGCGGCGAACCAGGCCGCACCGCGACGCAGGATGTCGGGCGCAACCGCGATCGACTCCACATTGTTGACGGTGGTCGGGCAGCCGAACAGGCCGACATTGGCCGGGAATGGCGGCTTCAGCCGCGGCTGGCCCTTCTTGCCCTCGAGGCTTTCCAACAGCGCCGTCTCTTCGCCGCAGATATAGGCGCCGGCGCCATGGGCGACGTAGAGATCGAACGGCCAGCCGTTGACGTTGTCCTTGCCGATCAGCCTGGCCTCATAGGCCTGATCGATCGCCGCCTGCAGGTGCTCGCGCTCGCGGATGAATTCGCCGCGGACATAGATGTAGCAGGCGTGCGCGTTCATCGCGAAGCTGGCGAGCAGGCAGCCCTCGATCAGGAGATGCGGATCATGCCGCATGATCTCGCGATCCTTGCAGGTGCCGGGTTCGGACTCGTCGGCATTCACGACCAGGTAGCTCGGCCGGCCGTCGGTCGATTCCTTCGGCATGAACGACCATTTCAGGCCGGTCGGGAAACCGGCCCCGCCACGGCCGCGCAGGCCCGACGCCTTCATCTCGCTGATGATCCAGTCGCGGCCCTTGTCGATGATCGCCTTGGTGCCATCCCATGCGCCGCGGCGGCGCGCGCCCTCCAGGCCCCAATCATGGAGGCCATAGAGGTTCTTGAAGATGCGGTCCTTGTCGTCGAGCATGCCTAGAACTTTCCAAACATCAACGATTGGCCTGGGCGTAAGCGAGCCCCGCAGCGCATCCGCCGAAGGTCAGCGCCCACAACAGGCTGGATTCAAGCGAGGCGTTCAGCCCGTAGCGCTGCAGCAGGAAAATGAACACGGCGGCGACCGCCGCGTGGAGAGCGATGTAACGCCAGTGCTTCATCGCGACCTCCCTTCCCGCCCGCTGCCATGCGAGACCAGGCCTCATGTGGTTTCCTTCAGCGTGGTGGGCCCGCCCACCGGCGCGGAGAACTGACGGTCGACCTGCGGGCCCGGCTTCGGCGGATTGCCCGAGGCGAAGCCGTCCAGGAGCTTGCCGAAGCTCTCCTTGGTCAGGTCCTCATAAGTGTCCTTCCAGATCAGGACCATCGGCGCATTCACGCAGGCGCCCAGGCACTCGACCTCTTCCCAGGAGAAATTGCCGTCCTTCGACAGTTCGAAGGGCTCGTGATTGATGCGATTCTGGCAGACCTCGATCAGGTCGCCGGCGCCGCGCAGGCGGCAGGGCGTCGTGCCGCAGACCTGGATGTGCGCCTTCTTGCCGACCGGCTGGAGCTGGAACATCGTGTAGAAGGTCGCAACCTCCAGAACGCGGATGTAGGGCATTTCGAGCATGTCCGCGACAGTGCGGATCGCGGCTTCCGAAACCCAGCCCTCGTTCTGCTCCTGCGCCCGCCACAGGATCGCGATGACCGCGGAGGCCTGACGTCCCGCCGGATACTTCGCGATCTGCTGCTTGGCGAAAGCGAGGTTCTCCTCCGTGAACGCGAAGCTTTCGGGCTGCAATTCCTTCGGGGCAAGTCGGCGGACGGACATCTCTTAATCTCTCATTGCACGCGGCGCACGGCTTTCGCATTCAGCGCGTTGATCCGGTCCTGCCAGAAGGCGCTTGCGGTGCCGAACACGTTGTAGCCGACATGGGTCGATACCTTGATACGATCGAGGATCGAAAGCTCGCTCACGGTTTCAAGGCGATTGGAACGGGGATCGTAGACGATCAGCGCGAGCGGGGTCTCTTCCAGGATGTAGCGCGACACGGTGTGCTCGCGATCGCTGCCATGCTCCTCGCACAGCAGCACGCTGTCGCCCTGCATCAGCCGGGCCCCGCCCTTCATGGCCTCGATCTCGACGCCCTCGACGTCGAGCTTGATCAGGTATTTTCCGTTCAGTGCGATCTTGCCGTCGTCGAGCAGATTGTCGAGCGCAATGACGGGCACTTCCTCACCGCCGGTCTGGTCGCCGGCGATGCTGAACGCCTCGTGCTTGGTGCCGGAGAGCTTTGCCTTGCCCCTGCCCGCGCCGATCGCGCATTTCATCGTCTCGAAACGGTTGCCGTTGATATCAGCGTTGTTCGCAAGCTTCGGGAAGTTCTGTCCCGACGGCTCGATCGCGATCGCCTTCTGCGAGCCGAATGGCCTGCTCGAGACCAGCACCGACCAATAGCCGTAGTTGGCGCCGCAATCGATCAGCGTGTAGTCGACGTCGGCCGAATCCTTGAACAGAAGCTCGAGCTCGTCCTCGTAATGGTAGGAGCGGTTGAGCAGTTTGCTCCAATAGCCGTCGCCATAGGGAAACGCGAACACCGCGTCTTCATTGAGCCTGACTGCGATGTCTCGCTCGGGCAGCGTCTTGCGCAGCAGGTTGGCGCAGGCGATGTAGCCCATGTGGGAAAAGTGTGAGGAGATCTTCGAACCGGTCGACAGCGCCAGCGCAGCCGTCCGCTCCCACAGGTTGGCTCCTTCCAGAGCCCCCGAGGCGCGGTCAAACTGTATTGGCGGCTGCACCATCACCGATCCACCTCTCCGAACACGATGTCGAGCGAACCCAGGATCGCGGAGACGTCGGCGAGCAGATGGCCGGTGCAGATATGATCCATCGCCTGCAGATGGGCAAAGCCCGGTGCGCGGATCTTGCACTTGTAGGGCTTGTTGGTGCCGTCGGCGACGAGATAGACGCCGAACTCGCCCTTGGGTGCTTCGACCGCGGCATAGACTTCGCCGGCCGGCACGTGCACGCCCTCGGTGTAGAGCTTGAAGTGATGGATCAGCGCCTCCATCGAGCGCTTCATCTCGCCTCGGCGTGGCGGCGCGATCTTGTTGTCCTCGACCACGACCGGCCCCTGTCCGTCGGGCGATTTCAGTTTCTGGATGCACTGCTTCATGATACGCACCGACTGGCGCATCTCTTCCATCCGGATCAGGTAGCGGTCGTAACAGTCGCCGTTCTTGCCGATCGGGATGTCGAAATCCATCTCGGCATAGCACTCGTAGGGCTGCGCCTTGCGCAAATCCCAGGCCGCGCCGGAGCCACGCACCATCACGCCCGAGAAGCCCCATTCCCAGGCTTCCTTCAGCGGCACCACGCCGATATCGACGTTGCGCTGCTTGAAGATGCGGTTGCCGGTCAGCAGCGTGTCGAGGTCGTCGACCACTTTAAGGAACGGGTCGCACCACGCTTCGATGTCATCGATCAGCTTCGGCGGTAGGTCCTGGTGCACGCCGCCGATGCGGAAATAGGCCGCATGCATGCGCGAGCCGGAGGCGCGCTCGTAGAACACCATCAGCTTCTCGCGCTCCTCGAAGCCCCACAGCGGCGGGGTGAGCGCGCCGACGTCCATCGCCTGCGTCGTGACGTTGAGCAGGTGCGACAGGATGCGGCCGATTTCGCAATAGAGCACGCGGATCAACTGCCCGCGCCGCGGCACCTCGATGCCCAGCAGCTTCTCCGCCGCGAGGCAGAAGGCATGCTCCTGGTTCATCGGCGCGACGTAATCGAGCCGGTCGAAATACGGGATCGCCTGCAGATAGGTCTTGTGCTCGATCAGCTTCTCGGTGCCACGATGCAACAGCCCGATATGCGGATCGACGCGCGCGACCACTTCGCCATCGAGTTCGAGCACGAGACGCAACACGCCGTGCGCGGCAGGATGCTGCGGCCCAAAATTGATGGTGAAGTTGCGCAGATTCTGCGGTTGCTCATTCATGATCAGGCCTTCGGCTCCGCCTTTGCCTTCTCGTCTCCGGGCAGCGGATAATCCGCACCTTCCCAGGGCGAGAGGAAATCGAACTTGCGGAATTCCTGGTTGAGGCGCACCGGCTCGTATACCACCCGCTTCTCCTCGTCGTCGTAGCGGACCTCGACGAAGCCGGTGAGCGGAAAGTCCTTGCGCAGCGGATGGCCGTCAAATCCGTAGTCGGTCAGGATCCGGCGCATGTCGGGATGGCCGGTGAAGATGACCCCGTACAGATCGTAGGTCTCGCGCTCGAACCAGTCGGCGCCGGGAAAGACCTCGATGATCGACGGCACCTGCGTATTCTCATCGGCCTCCGCGCGGAGGCGGATGCGCGTGTTCAGCGTCGGTGACAGGAAGTGGTAGACGACGTCGAAGCGCTTCTCGCGTTCGGGGTAATCAACTGCGGTCACATCGGTGAAGTTGACGAAGCGCAGGGCGGGATCGTCGCGCAGGTGCTTGACGACGTCCACGATCTTCTCCGCGTCCACATCAACAGTGAGCTGGTTGAACGCAACCGAATGCGCCTTCGCCGCGCCGGGAAGCGCGCTAACGATCGTCTGCCCCAGGGCGTCGAGCTTGGCGTCGTCCATGACGTAATACCTTAGCGTTCGATAGTGCCGATGCGGCGGATCTTCTTCTGCAGCAGCAAAACGCCGTAGAGCAGCGCTTCCGCCGTCGGCGGACAGCCCGGCACGTAGATGTCGATCGGCACGATGCGGTCGCAGCCACGCACCACCGAATAGGAATAGTGGTAGTAGCCGCCGCCATTGGCGCAGGAGCCCATCGAGATCACGTAGCGCGGCTCGGGCATCTGGTCGTAGACCTTGCGCAGCGCCGGCGCCATCTTGTTGGTCAGCGTGCCCGCGACGATCATCACGTCGGACTGCCGCGGCGAGGCCCGTGGCGCGAAGCCGAAGCGCTCGACGTCGTAGCGCGGCATCGAGACCTGCATCATCTCGACCGCGCAGCAGGCGAGGCCGAACGTCATCCACATCAGCGAGCCGGTGCGGGCCCAGGTGATCAGGTCGTCGGCGGCCGCGACGAAGAAACCCTTGTCGGAGAGCTCGTGATTGATCTCGCGGAAATACGGGTCATTGGCGCCGACCGGTTTGCCGGTGGCGGGATCGAGGATGCCCTTCGGCGCCGGCGCGATCGCCGGCTGGAATGTCTCAGCGGTTGGGCTCAATCCCATTCGAGCGCGCCTTTCTTCCATTCATACGCAAAGCCGACGGTCAGCACGGCCAGGAACACCATCATCGACCAGAACCCGGTCGCGCCCAGCTTGCCGAACGCCACCGCCCAGGGGAACAGAAACGCCACTTCGAGGTCGAAGATGATGAAGAGGATCGCCACCAGATAGAAGCGGACGTCGAACTTCATGCGGGCATCGTCGAAAGCGTTGAATCCGCATTCATAAGCGGACAGCTTTTCCGGGTCGGGCTGCTGGAATGCGAGCAGGAATGGCGCGATCAGGAGCGCCAGGCCGATCACGGCCGCGACCCCAATAAACACCACAAGTGGAAGATAATTCTGCAGGATGCCGGTCATCGGCGGTGCCTTCTTGCTGCGGTTCGGACAGCCGCAGATTCGTTTCATTGGAATTATTCTTGAGCCTTAGCGCAGCGCAACAGAGGGCGCAAGACAAGCAATTTTAAAGCTCTGTCGGGCTCAGTCGCCCCCGATCATCCGTGGTTGAGCGCGCGTTCTCGCCCCGGATGAAGAACGCGTGACGTCGAAGATCGGTGCCCCGGATTTGCAGCTTCAGACCGCTCGAATCCACCCTGCACAATGGCCGTCTTTGTGCACCTCTCGTTTAGTTGAACTGCAAGGGGGTCCTGCCGATCGAACGGTACGCTGATCCGTCCCTGCGCAGGCTTTATCCCCAGGGATTGCTCGGCGATAAGCCGGCTCCAAAGGCTGTTTCTCTGTGACTTTATTCCTCTGCTTTGCCTCCAGCCGCCAGCCGCACATCGCACGAAACCAACCCGGGTCAGCAACGAAACCATTTTAGGGAACCCGCGAAACCTTCCTGAAACAGATGGGGCGTACCCCTTTGGCCAACAGGCGACGGCAAAGTTCGCCCGGAGGCATCGGATGAACCACTCGATTCACTCAGCAGATCGCTCGACCCACCTGAAGATCGTGGTGGTGGCGCTGGTGGCGGGCATTGCAATTACAGCCCTGGGTATCGCCGCGCGCAACAATTCCGAGTTCACCCAGACCGCCCAGACACCGGTCGTGAAGGCTGGCAAGCCGGTGGCGATCACGAGCTCCGGGGCCTCCACGGTCCGCTGACCGACGCATTTTCTGACAGGGAAGGAAAGCCGCCTCCGGGCGGCTTTGTCGTCTGACACGGCCGAAGCTGACAGCCTCCCCGGTTTGGAACAGCCTGTACCAATCCGGTGCATAACCTGATTGATCGGACCCGGCTCCGCCCCCGCGCCGATGGAAACGCAGCCGCGTCCTCGGCCTATGCCGCGGGCCGAAAATCCCGAAAAACCCGCCTCTGTTACCGCTGTTAACCGCGTTGCGTGGGTTTCCGCGACGCTGCCGGCTTCATCGTCCACTGCGGCATGATCGCTGCCCTTCCAAGGCATCTTCCGTCGCATCCGCCCCGATGCGGCACAGAGGTAGCCTGGAGGATTGCATGTCCGTCACCCACTACGCGCCGCCGTCGGCGGGTCTTGCCGACTACATCGCCATCGCGCGGCCCGACCACTGGATCAAGCACGTGCTGATCGTGCCAGGGGTTGCCTTCGCGATGATCATGGCAGGCACCGGACCGGTCGACTACACGGCGCTGGTGGAACGCCTGCTCGGCTGCCTGTTCGTCGCGATGGCGCTGTCGTCGGCCAACTACACCATCAACGAATGGCTCGATGCCCCCTTCGACGCCATGCACCCGACCAAGCGGGCGCGTCCGGCGGTACAGACCACGATGTCACCCAGCATCGTCTTCGCCCAATATATCCTTTTGACCGCCGTGGGCCTGCTGGTCGCCAACCAGCTCGGCCAGAGCTTTGCCCTCACCGCGACCGTGTTCGTCGTGTTCGGCATCATCTACAATGTGCGCCCGATCCGAGCCAAGGACCGCGCCTTCCTCGATGTCATCGTCGAGTCCCTGAACAATCCGCTGCGCTTCCTGTTCGGCTGGTTCGCGGTGGTCCCGCATATCGCCCCGCCGATCTCGATCCTGCTCGCCTACTGGTTCGGCGGCGCCTTCCTGATGGCCGCCAAGCGCGTCTCCGAGCATCGCGCCATTGTCGAGGCAGGCGGCACCGCCAACCTCGCCGCCTATCGTCCCTCCTTTGCCGTCTACACGCATTCGAGCCTGGTGACGAGCTGCCTCGTCTACGCTCAGGGCTTTGCGTTCATGATGGCAATCTTCCTGATCAAGTACCGGATCGAATACATCGTCGCGATCCCGTTCCTGATCGCGCTGTTCGCCGCCTATATGCGGCTCGCGTTGACCCCGGATTCCGCGGCCGCGCGGCCCGAGGAATTGATGCGGCAGCCGTCGATGCTGATTGCCGCGGCGGTCACCATGGCGCTGTTCGGCATCCTGACCTTCGTCGATTTGCCGCTGCTCAACAGCCTGACCAGCTCGAACCTCATCCATCTCAGTGCGGGGCGCTGACCATGTCGATGACGGCTTCCCTCAGCACTCCCCGAAATTACGCCGGCGTCGCGGTCGCGACGCTGGCTTTCGCCGCGCTGGCGCTTCTGCTCGACGGGCCGGTCTGGCTGGTGAAACTGGTGCCGACCCAGGACGGCCCGGTGCATCTCGCTCAGGCCGACCTGATCGCCCGTTTCGGCTGGGGCGGCGTGCTGCAGGAGCCTGCCGCCTCCTTCTACCAATGGAATTCGCGGATCGAACCGAACTCCGCGATCTACCTGTTGCTCGCCGGCCTGATCCGGCTGACCGGCAATCCGCTGCTCGCCAACTCGCTGTTTCTGAGCCTGTACGGGCTGATCTGGATCGCAGCCGCCTTCGTGGCGTCGCGCACTGAGACCGAACGGCCGCTGCTGCCGATGCTGCTGCTGTTGCCGGTCGCCTTCGGCGTCTTCATCCATTGGGGCTTCTACAATTTCGCGCTTGGCGTACCGCTGTTCCTCTTCTTCGCAAGCTTCTGGAGCAAGGTGCGCAAGCGCGGCGACATCTTCACTTTCCTCGCCACCGCATTGTTCCTGGCGGCGCTCTATCTGACCCACATCACCTCCGTGGTCGCGGCCTGCCTGCTGCTTGCGGCCGACGGCATCGCCCGCGCGCTCCGCGCGCTGGAGCATGACGGCCCGCGCGCCGCCGGCCGTCGGTTGCTGATCGATGGCGCCTGGGCCACTGCCGCGGCCCTGCCGGTGCTGGTGCTGATCGCAGGATTCCTGCTTGCCTATCAGGACATTCCCGGCGAGGTGCCGGGCGAAGGCGGCGTCACACAGATCCTACGCCGGATCGCCGCCGCCACCCACCTCTTCACCTTCACCTCCTGGGAAGTGGTCGCGCTGGCGCCTCTTCTGGCGGCGGTGCTGGTGGCCGGCGCGATGGCGCTCCGGCACGTGAGGTCGGGCAACCCGACCTGGCCCGTCTTCTTCATCCTCGTCGTGCTCATGTCGCTCCTCAACTTGAAGACCGGTTCGGCGCTGCTGTCGGAACGGCTCGCTCCCTATAGCTGGATCGCGGTCGTGCTCTTCATCGCGAGCCGCCAGCCGCATGAAGCGCTGACGCGGATCCTGTGCCTCGCTGCGATCGCCGGGCTGGTCGGCCAGACCGCGATCCGCACGGTGGCCTACAAGAGCTGGGCGCCGGTGCTGGAAAGCGAGCTTGAGATCGGCCGGCAGAATCCTGGCAAGACCTTCATCAATGCCGATTTGATCGCCCAGCGCGAGAGTTCCCTGTTCGCCTGGCGCATTCGCCCCACCCTGCATGCAGCGCAAACCGCGGCGCTGGCCGCCCGCGGCGCCGGCCTCTCCTCCACACTGCCTTCGACCCGCTATTTCGGTTACTTCCCGCTGCAATATGTGCCGTCGCACGACTTCCTGCGCGCGACGGCCGACTGGGAGACCGAGCGAGATGCCGCCGAGCTCGCAAAATTCCGCAAGGCGAACGGCGGGGCGCCGCAGGTGCTGATCGTGTCGTCCTCCGACCAGAGCGGATCAGCGGTCGCGCGCAATCTGGGCTATGCCGACTGCAAGGCGAAGGAGAGCGCCGGACGCGAGATTGTGGCCTGCACGGCTCCAAACCAATTGAGTGCGATCCGTGACTGACCTTGCCCTGAACATCGCCCCAACGCCGCTGGATGCGAGCACTGCCCCCGCGGATACGCTGCTCGGCCTGCCCACATCGATGCCGCTGGTGCTGGACCTCGACGGCACGCTGATCAGGGGAGACCTTCTCTACAAGAGCTTCTTCTCGATCCTGCGCCGCAATCCGCTGATCGTGCTCGCCTGTGCCAGATGGCTCTTGCGAGGACGCGCCGCGCTCAAGCGCCAGCTTGCGCTGCGCAACCGTATCGACTGGAAGCGGCTCGAATTTCGTCAAGAGGTTGTCGCGCTGGCGCGCCGGGAGCAGGCGGCCGGCCGCATGATCGTGCTTGCTACCGCCGCTGACGCCGTGCTCGCCGGCCAACTCGCATTCCGCCTGCCCCTCTTCGATCAGGTTATCGCCTCCGATGGCGCGCGAAATCTGAAGGGACCGGCCAAGGCCGCACTGCTCCGCGAGCAGTTTCCGGCCGGCTTCATCTACGCCGGCGACAGCAAGTCCGACCTCGCAGTCTGGGCCCGCGCCAGCGGCATCATTCTCGTCAACACGCACCGATCAGTCCGTGAGGCCGCGCTGGCGCTGGGACGGCCAACGCTGGATTTGTCCCCCGCGGCCAGCGTTAACAAGCACTAACGCAATCGCTCGATTGCAACCGGCGTTGCGATCCCAAGCTTAAATTTCGGCGCGTATAGAGAGGGTCGACAGGACCTCCCCCCGATGAATCTGGTTCAGCAAACGCGCACGACAGGCTTCAAGATCGTCTGTACCGACTGCGGCAGCCTCTCGATCAAAATGGCACCGCCCGAGGCCATTGCAGTCGCATCCGGCGAGACGGTCATCGAATGCCGCTGCTGCAGCGCCGTTCGCGGCACATTGGCCGATCTCAAGGATCTGGCGCGCCGCGGACGCGATCTCTACGAATTTTAGTCCACAGCTTCTCCTTCCCCCAAATCTTTACAGGTTCGGGAAATCTTCAACATCCTTGACTTCAAAAGGTCGCCCCTTTAAGTCCCCCACGTCTCGCGGATTTGCGCATCACGCGGGAGTAGCTCAGTTGGTTAGAGCGCCGGCCTGTCACGCCGGAGGTCGCGGGTTCGAGCCCCGTCTCTCGCGCCACTTAGGCGATGTCTTTCATATAGTTAGCTCCGCACCCGCCTTCCGATCCAGTTTTCATCCGCTCCCCGCCTGACCTGCCGCCTTGGTGTTCCGTTTGCCGGCGGTTTTTGCCGTTTCGACGCAGCTAGCGGCCGGTTTTCAGGCGAAACGGCGTAGTCAGTCAGGGTCCGAATCGACTAAGGCCTGAAATGTCAGGGTTTCCTGGACCCTCGCCGTCGAGACCCCCAAGGGCTCCAGATCTCCCGTTGACGCGTTTTCCTCAACGAACCGGTATCCGCTTCGCTCGAAAACGCTTCTCTTTAAGCCATTCACCACGAGGAGGGCCACATATGGCGAAGAAAGCAGCGACCCCGGCGACCATCACTCTGAAGCACCTGGCGGCGGCGATCGCCGAAGACCAGGAACTCTCCAAGAAGCAGGCCGAAAGCATCCTGACCGACGTCGTGACGAGGATCACCAAGCACCTGAAGAAGGGCGAGCGTATCCGCATCGTCGGCCTCGGCATCCTGCAGGTGCGCAAACGCGCCGCCCGGATGGGCCGCAATCCCGCGACCGGCGAGCAGATCCACATCAAGGCCAGCAAGAAGGTCGCCTTCCGTCCTGCGAAGGAACTCAAGGAAGCCATCTGATCGCCCACCCCTTCGCTCCATCATTGCCATTCCGGCTCTTCGACGCGGCCCCGGAATGGCGCTTTTCTGTTATAGAGCCAGCCCGATCCCTCTTTTGGACTTGCGGTCACCATGCTGGCTCCCACGCTCGATTTCAAACACACCGTCACCGAGCGCTTCCTGCGCTACGTCGTGATCGACACCCAGTCCGATCCGGAATCGCCGACCTGCCCTTCCACCGAGAAGCAGAAGGATCTCGGCCGCCTCCTTGTGGCGGAATTGCAGGCGATGGGGATCAGCGACGCCCATCTGGACCAGCACGGCTACGTCTACGCGACCATCCCGGCCACGTCAGACAAGAAGGTGCCGGTGATCTGCTTCTGCTCGCACATGGACACTTCGCCGGACTGCACCGGCAAGAACGTCAAGCCGCAGATCGTCAAGAACTACCGCGGCGGCGACATCGTGCTGCCGGCCGACCCTGCCCAGGTGATCCGCGCCGCCGAGCATCCGGCGCTGTCCGACCAGATCGGCAACGACATCATCACGACCGACGGCACCACGCTGCTCGGGGCCGACAACAAGGCCGGCGTTGCCGAGATCATGGATGCCGCGCATTTCCTGATCCACAATCCGCAAGTGAAGCACGGCACCATCAAGATCCTGTTCACGCCCGATGAGGAGATCGGCCGCGGCGTCGACAAGGTCGACCTGAAGAAGCTCGGCGCCGATTTCGCCTACACGATCGACGGCGAGACCGCCGGCCATATCGAGGACGAGACCTTTTCCGCCGACGGCGCCAGCATCATGATCGAAGGCGTCTCCACCCATCCCGGCTTCGCCAAAGGCAAGATGGAGCATGCGATCAAGATCGCCGCCGCGATCGTCGAGCGGCTGCCGAAGGCCACCTGCTCGCCGGAGACCACCGAAGGCAAGGAAGGCTTTCTGCATCCGATCGCGATCTCCGGTGCGCTGGAGCAGGCGAGGCTCGACTTCATCGTGCGCGATTTCACGGAAGCCGGGCTGAAGGAGAAGGAGATGCTGCTGGAGGCCATCGTCAAGGACGTCATGAAGGCCTATCCGCGCTCGACCTACCGTATGGAGGTCAAGCAGCAGTACCGCAACATGAAGCAGGTGATCGACCGGCATCCGGAGATCGTCGACCACGCCGTCGAAGCGATCCGCCGCGCCGGCCTCACCCCGGTGAAGACCTCGATCCGCGGCGGCACCGACGGCTCCCGCCTGTCCTTCATGGGCCTGCCCTGCCCCAACATCTTCGCCGGCGAGCACGCCTTCCACTCGCGCCTGGAATGGGTGAGCCGGCAGGACATGGAAAAGGCGGTGCAGACCATCGTGCACCTCGCGATGATCTGGGAAGAGCGGGCGTAAGGGTTACGCAAAAAAGCACACGTCCGTCATTGCGAGCGAAGCGAAGCAATCCATGCCTCCACAAGCGCGCAAGCATGGATTGCTTCGTCGCTATCGCTCCTCGCAACGACGGCAAGAGCGCAATGACGGCGAAAACTACGACGCCCGCGCTGTTACGATCCAGATCGAGCCGGGCAATATCACTGAACTGCCCTTGACGAACGGCGCGAGCGCCTCGCGGATCGCAGCCGCGGCGGCGGCGCGGAGCTCAGGCGGCTGATCCTGCAGCGCCCGGCTGGCCGGCCCGATCTCGAGCGCACCCTGCACGGCGCCATCGAGGCCGCGGCCGATCGCAGCATCGAGCAAGATCGGGCACGGCTCCATCTCCACATTCTTGAAGCCGGCCGCGCCGAGGATGCGTCGCACGCGCTCCTCCGAGGCGAACGCGAACGGCCCGGGATCCTCGGGCCCCTGCTGCGGCAGTTTCGGCACATGCTTGTAGGCTGCCTGCAACGGCGTCATGAAGAACGGATTCTCGCGCGGCTCACGCCAGCAGATAAATGCAAGTCGCCCCGAGGGGCGCAGCGCCTTCCTCATATTCGCAAACGACACTGCGGGATCGGCGAAGAACATCACGCCAAACCGCGACGCCAACAGATCGAAGCTGGCGGGCTCGAATGGATATACCGTTGCGTCCGCGAGCGCATATTCCAGCGACAATCCAGGCATCACGCGTTGCCGTGCCTGCTCGAGCATCGGACCGGATACGTCGATCCCAAGCACATGTCCCGACGGCCCGACCTTCTCTGCGAACGCGACCGTGGTCGCGCCGCTGCCGCAACCGACGTCGATGACGCGCTCGCCCGGCGCCGGCCTGGCGCGATCGATCAGGATATCGAGGATTGGAGCCAACAGGATATCCTGCGCCGCCTGCCGGTCCGCCCAGCGCTGGCCGCCCGGCCCGTTCCAGTACGCGATCTGGTCGGCATTCTGTTCGTGGCCAAGCGTGACGTCCATCAGCAGGTCTCTTTCGTTGCGGCCTGCAGCATCGGCATCACCTGATAGGTGAAGCCGGCATCGGCCTTCATGACGGGATCGTTGGCGATAATGCTCTGCGGGTCGGTATCGTCAGGCAATCGCAGCACGCCGAGTCCCCAGACACCGGCCGGATCGGCCACCGGGCCGAACACGATCGCCTTGTCGACCCGCAGCAGTTCC
The DNA here is from genome assembly GCF_020194175.1 of Bradyrhizobium sp. BRP22. GTDB lineage: Bacteria > Pseudomonadota > Alphaproteobacteria > Rhizobiales > Xanthobacteraceae > Bradyrhizobium. Next base: position 85,967 of record NZ_JADYVX010000005.1, read on the forward strand.
TCGCAACAGGCCGTGTGGGCCTGCATGATCTCGGCCTCCCGCGGCGTCATGTCCTGCGTGAATGTCGAACGCGGCGGGACCAGCTTGCAGAGGAAGTATCTCATTGCGGCGCCTATTTCGCGGCGCTGCCGGTCTTGGATTTCTTCTGCGTCGTGCTGGTGGCCGACGGCGGCGCGTTGTCGCTGCGCACGGCGCCCCAGGGATCGCTGGGCCCCGCCTTGTCGGGAATGTTGCGCAGCGATCTCTTGTAGGCGCGCTCGGCGTTGCGCTCCTCCTCCTTTTGCGACGGACTCTTGTCCTTGTCGACGTCGCCATATCGCGGCACGGCGTCCTGCGCGAATGCCGCTCCCGACATCAGTGCAATCATCACGGCGGCGATAAAGGCTCGCATGGGCATCTCCCCGGTTTTCGCCCGATGATATCACCCGGCCGGGAACATCGACAATCCGTCGCAAGCGCCGGCGCTGCGCATTGAGGCCGCATTGCTTTCACCGAATGGCCACATCAGAAGCAGATGCCAACCAGATTTCACGGTTAGGACTTGTTTGTTCCTCAACCTGGAAAGGCATGACCATGCGCATCTTTACGGCGTCCGCCATCATTGCAGCCCTCTGCCTCGGAACACCGGCCTTGGTGTTGGCGCAGGGAGCCCCGTCGCAACAACGCGGAGCGGAGTCACCGCCTGCTCAGTCCGGCACCGTGATACGCAGCATACAGGTTGTCGACGTCAAGGAACTGCAGCCGGCCGTGCGTTCGAAGGTCGATGAAATCGTCGCGCAGACGAGCGATGAGGACATGCAGTCGCTTCGGAAGTCGATCGACGCGACACCGCAGGCCGTATCGGCACTCAAGGCCAAGGGCGTGACTTCGGCGCAAGTGATCGCCATCAACATCGCCGACGGCGTTCTGACGATGTTCACCAAGATGGCCTGAGATCGTCGGGATAGTTCGCGTCGCCAGTTGAGCGGCGCTTTAAGAGGTTTACTGCTGAACCAGTCCGCCTTCGCCCTGCGCACTCCGGCTTGCCGAGCCGAAGCCCGCAGGGCGAAGGCTGGTAGGCGGTGAGAGATTCGAACTCCCGACCCTCTCGGTGTAAACGAGATGCTCTAACCAGCTGAGCTAACCGCCCTCGGCTGCTTCTTTACCCTTGCCCCGCCCCGCGGCGCAAGGTCGGCGGCTCGAGCATTTTCGGTTCTGATTGAATCAGAACCGAAGCTCTAGGCTCTTGTTTTGACGCGTTTTCTTCACGCGAACCGGTGTCCACTTCGCTCGAAAACGCTATGATCATTCAGTCGGAAGCCCCGGCAACGCCTTGAGATCGTTGATCCAGGGTGCCGCCGAGCGGCACCAGATCTGGCGGCGCGGCTGCAATTGGTCGCGCTGGCGGATGCTGCCCCAGCGGATGCCCCAATCGTCGGGACCGCCGTGTTCGCCGCTCGTGAACAGCGGGGAACCGCATTCGGGCAGAAATGCTGGAAGCGAATTTGTCCGTTGTCGCCGGCCTTCCCATAGATTTTCGGCGGTTTGCCCGTGAGGTGGATTGCTTCGCCGGAGCAGATCGCGGTGACGCGGTACGGTGAGCCCGTCAGCGTCTGGCAGTCCGTGCAATGGCAAATCGAGATCCGCTCCGGATCGATCTCGGCCTCGTAAGTGACGACGCCGCAGTGGCATTGCCCGTCGATCTTCATGGCACCCTCCTCCACCTGCTCGCTGATTCTGATGCGCTCCCGCGGATTCCCATAAACAAAAACGGCGCCCGAAGGCGCCGCTCGTTGTTCAATCAAAACCCGGTCCGGTCAGTGCGCCGTCAGGCCGCCGGTCTCTTCGGCGGTGTCGGGTTTGACGTCGACCTTGGTCTCCTCTTCCCAGACGATCGGTGTCGGCACCCGCACCAACGCCTTGGCGACGACCTCGTCGAGACGGGAGACCGGGATGATCTCCATGCCGCCCTTGATCGCATCGGAAATCTCCGTGAGATCCTTGGCGTTGTCCTCGGGGATCAGCACCGTCTTGATGCCGCCGCGGGCGGCAGCCAGGAGCTTCTCCTTCAGACCGCCGATCGGCAGCACGCGGCCGCGCAGCGTGATCTCGCCGGTCATCGCGACATCATGGCGGACCGGGATGCCGGTCATGACCGAGATGATCGCGGTGGCCATCGCGACGCCTGCGGACGGACCATCCTTCGGCGTCGCGCCCTCGGGCACGTGCACGTGGATGTCGCGCCGGTCGAACATCGGCGGCTCGATGCCGTAGGTGATCGCCCGCGAGCGGACATAGGACGCCGCCGCCGAGATCGATTCCTTCATCACATCGCGCAGGTTGCCCGTGACCGTCATCTTGCCCTTGCCGGGCATCATGACGCCTTCGATGGTGAGCAGCTCGCCGCCGACATCGGTCCAGGCCAGACCGGTGACGATACCGACCTGATCCTCGCTCTCGATCTCGCCGAAGCGGTACTTCGGCACACCGAGGAAGTCCTCCAGGGTCTTCTCGGTGACCTTGACCGACTTCTTCTTGGAGATCATCAGCTCCTTCACCGCCTTGCGGGCGAGTGTCGACAGCTCACGCTCCAGGTTGCGCACGCCCGCTTCGCGGGTGTAGCGGCGGATCACCAGCAGCAACGCGTCGTCGTCGATCGACCATTCCTTGGAGTCCAGGCCGTGCTTGGAGAGCGCGTTCGGGATCAGGTGCTTGCGCGCGATCTCGACCTTTTCGTTCTCGGTGTAGCCGGCGATCCGGATGATCTCCATGCGGTCCATCAGCGGGCCCGGAATATTGAGCGTATTCGCGGTCGTGATGAACATCACGTTCGACAGGTCGTAGTCGACCTCCAGGTAGTGGTCGTTGAAGGTCGAGTTCTGTTCGGGGTCCAGGACCTCGAGCAGCGCCGATGACGGATCGCCGCGGAAGTCGGCGCCCATCTTGTCGATCTCGTCCAACAGGAACAGCGGGTTCGAGGTCTTTGCCTTCCGCATCGACTGGATGATCTTGCCGGGCATCGAGCCGATATAGGTACGGCGGTGACCGCGGATCTCGGCCTCGTCGCGCACGCCGCCGAGCGAGACGCGCACGAATTCACGCCCCGTCGCCTTCGCGATCGACTTGCCGAGCGAGGTCTTGCCGACGCCGGGAGGCCCGACCAGGCACAGGATCGGTCCGGTCAGCTTGTTGGCGCGCGACTGCACCGCGAGATACTCGACGATGCGATCCTTGACCTTCTCGAGGCCGTAGTGATCGGAGTCCAGCACCGCCTGCGCGGCTTCCAGATCCTTCTTGACCTTGGATTTCTTGTTCCACGGGATCGACAGCAGCCAGTCCAGATAGTTGCGCACGACGGTCGCTTCCGCGGACATCGGCGACATCTGGCGCAGCTTCTTCAATTCATGCTGCGCCTTCTCGCGCGCTTCCTTGGAGAGCTTGGTCTTGTTGATGCGCTCTTCCAGATCGGCCAGCTCGTCGCGACCCTCGTCGTCGCCGAGCTCCTTCTGGATCGCCTTCATCTGCTCGTTCAGGTAATACTCGCGCTGGGTCTTCTCCATCTGGCGCTTGACGCGCGACCGGATGCGCTTCTCGACCTGCAGAACCGAGATCTCGCTTTCCATCAGGCCGAGCACCTTCTCCAGGCGCTGGGTGACCGACAGCGTCTCCAGGATGGCCTGGCGATCGGCGATCTTGACCGCCAGATGCGAGGCGACGTTGTCGCTCAGCTTGGCGAAGTCGGTGATCCCCTGAACGACGCCGACGACTTCGGCGGAGATCTTCTTGTTCAGCTTCACATAGCTCTCGAAATCGGACACGACCGAGCGCGCCAGCGCTTCGGCTTCGACCGAATTGGCGTCGGTGTCGGCGAGCGCGACTGCGGTCGCCTCGTAGAACTCGCTGCGATCGGAGTACTTCTCCACGCGCGCACGCTCGAGCCCTTCGACCAGCACCTTCACGGTGCCGTCGGGCAGCTTCAGCAGCTGCAGGACGCTCGCAAGCGTACCCGTCTCATAGATCGACTCGGGCGCCGGATCGTCGTCGGACGCATTCTTCTGCGTCGCGAGCAGGATCAGCGCGTCGTTCTTCATCACTTCTTCAAGAGCGCGGATCGACTTCTCGCGGCCGACGAAGAGCGGCACGATCATGTGCGGGAAGACGACAATGTCACGGAGCGGCAGCACCGGATAAGAATGGCTTTCGCCGTAGACGATCGATGGCCGGGGTTTTGAAGTTGTCATGGCCTATTCCTTTCGTTGCGCCCCCTTGCACGCGGTCCGCTTGCTTGCGCAACCACCACAAGGTGCCGGTATGATCCGAATGTCGTTCGGCCCCTCGGCCGCTTCTCGTTTCGGATGTCAGATGACGAATCTTCAGACGTAAATCCTCATCACCGATAGCATTAGGTGGCTATCGGCTATGGGGGTGTCAAGTACTTAGAAATGCCGGAAAATCCGGGACAAATACGCAGCATTAATCAAATCGAATGGCCGCCGAAAATCCCGGCAGCCATCGTACTTTTGCTCATCCGGCCGCTGCGGCCGGCGAGCGCATCAGGCGCTCGCGCTGCTCTCGACGGCGCGGTCGGAACGATCCGCGTAGATGTAGAGCGGACGGGCCGTTCCCTCGACCACCTCGCGCGAGATCACCACTTCCTCCACACCTTCGAGGCCCGGAAGGTCGAACATGGTCTCGAGCAGGATGCTTTCCAGGATCGAGCGCAACCCGCGCGCGCCGGTCTTGCGCTCGATTGCCTTGCGGGCGACCGCGCCAAGCGCCTCATCGGCGAAAGTCAGCTCGATGTTCTCCATCTCGAACAGCCGCTGATACTGCTTGACCAGCGCGTTCTTCGGATCGGTCAGGATCTTCTTCAGCGAGGTCTCGTCGAGATCCTCCAGCGTCGCGACGACAGGCAGGCGGCCGACGAATTCCGGGATCAGGCCGTACTTCAGCAGATCCTCCGGCTCGACGTGGCGGAAGATCTCGCCGGTGCGGCGATCTTCCGGCGCGAGCACCTGCGCCGCAAAGCCGATCGAGGTCGAGCGGCCGCGCGCGGAGATGATCTTCTCCAACCCGGAGAAGGCGCCGCCGCAGATGAAGAGGATGTTGGTGGTATCGACCTGCAGGAATTCCTGCTGCGGATGCTTGCGGCCGCCCTGCGGCGGAACGGAAGCCACAGTGCCTTCCATGATCTTGAGCAGCGCCTGCTGGACGCCCTCACCCGACACATCGCGCGTGATCGAGGGATTGTCCGACTTGCGGCTGATCTTGTCGATCTCGTCGATATAGACGATGCCGCGCTGCGCGCGCTCGACGTTGTAGTCGGCGGCCTGCAGCAGCTTCAGGATGATGTTCTCGACGTCCTCGCCGACATAGCCGGCTTCGGTCAGCGTCGTCGCGTCCGCCATCGTGAAGGGCACATCGAGGATGCGCGCCAGCGTCTGCGCCAGCAGCGTCTTGCCCGAGCCGGTCGGACCGATCAAAAGGATGTTCGACTTCGCGAGTTCGACGTCGTTGTGCTTGGTCTGGTGATTGAGCCGCTTGTAGTGGTTGTGCACGGCAACCGACAGCACCTTCTTGGCATGGCTCTGGCCGATCACGTAATCGTCCAGCACCTTGCAGATTTCTTTCGGAGTCGGGATGCCGTCGCGCGACTTCACCAGCGAGGACTTGTTCTCCTCGCGGATGATGTCCATGCAGAGCTCGACGCATTCGTCGCAGATGAAAACGGTGGGACCCGCGATCAGCTTGCGGACTTCGTGCTGGCTCTTGCCGCAGAACGAGCAATATAGCGTGTTCTTGGAATCGCTCGTGCCGACCTTACTCATTCTTATCTCCGTCCGCCGTTCGAACCCGTCGCTCGATCGACCCATTCCGGTACTGTCCGGGGCTTTAGGTCTAGATAGAGCAAAAACCGTACCAAAAAAGACCCTACTTAATACTCATGCGGCGAATCGCGGTTCAGTCGAATCTTCCCCCGCAATTACATCCGATACGCCAGAGCCAATCATGCTGTCACCCGACTATCAAGAATTCGCTAACCGGGGGCGTACCTGGCACCGTGACAATACCGTGATTTATAACCTCCGCACTGGATAACCTGTCGAAAACGCACGGCCGTTGCGAGATTGCCACGCGACAGCGCGTTGCGAAAGCGGAACTTTCTGCCCAAGCCGGGGCATAGTGCACCGCAATCGCCTGAGTTTGCCGACAGGGATTTCGTCGTCAACGCCAAAATCGCGCAAGCGATCCCGTAAGACTACGCAGCTTTCGTTGCAGCCGGATCGTCGGGACGCTTGTCGATCACCTTGTCGACGAGACCGAACGCTTTCGCGTCTTCCGCCGTGAGGAACTTGTCGCGCTCAAGCGCATCCTCGATGGCCTTGTAGGTCTGACCGGTGTGCTTGACGTAGATTTCGTTCAGCCGCTTCTTGAGATTCAGGATCTCCTGCGCGTGCAGCATGATGTCGGTGGCCTGGCCCTGGAAGCCGCCGGACGGCTGATGCACCATGATGCGCGAATTCGGCAGCGTGAAGCGCATGTCTTTCTCGCCGGCGGCGAGCAAGAGCGATCCCATGGAGGCCGCCTGCCCCGTGCACAGCGTCGTCACCGGCGGACGGATGAACTGCATGGTGTCGTAGATCGCAAGGCCCGATGTCACCACGCCGCCGGGCGAGTTGATGTACATCGAGATTTCCTTCTTCGGATTCTCGGCTTCAAGGAACAGAAGCTGCGCGACCGTCAGCGTCGACATGCCATCCTCGACCGGGCCGGTCACGAAGATGATGCGCTCCTTCAGCAGGCGCGAGAAGATGTCGTAGGCGCGCTCACCGCGATTGGTCTGTTCGACGACCATCGGCACGAGGTTCATGTAGGTTTCGACGGGATCGCGCATGGGATTACCCCTGGAGTTGGCGGGGCCGAAGCCGGCCGGCTGGCGCCGGACGGACAATCGTCCCGTGATGCAGGACTGCGTTTAGTTGCGTTCAGATATGCGCCATTTTCGCGGCGGCAAGACCGCTCAGATGGCTAGGTCCGAACGCGGCAAGTCAAGCCGATTCGGCTGGTCCGGCCTAGCGACGGAATGTCGTCGCCGGGCCGGTTTCGCCGTTCATCATTAACACGAAGTGCCAGGATTACGCCGCAGTTTTCTCGGCGTCTTCATCCTTGAACAGGTCTTCCTTCGAGACCTTTTTCTCGGTCACGTTGGCGAGTTCGAGGATGAAATCGACCACCTTGTCCTCATAGATCGGGGCACGAAGCTGGGCGAGCGCCTGGGCGTTGTTGCGGTAGAAGTCCCAGACCTCCTTCTCGCGGCCGGGCATCTGGCGGGCGCGCTCGATCACGGCGCGGCCGACCTCATCGTCAGACACCGTGATCTTGTTCTTCTCGCCGATCTCCGACAGCACGAGGCCGAGCCGCACCCGGCGATCGGCGATCTTGCGGTACTCTTCCTTGGCGGCGTCCTCGGTGGTGTTCTCGTCGGCAAACGTCTTGCCGGCGGAGTCCATCTCCGCCTTGATCGAGTTCCACATCAGGTTGAACTCCTCGTCGATCAACGACGGCGGCGCCTCGAACCTGTGGTTCCCGTCTAGCCGGTCGAGCAGCGCGCGCTTGACGCGCTGGCGCGTCGCGGCGGCGAACTCGGCCGTCAATCGTGCCCGCGCGGCTTCCTTCAGCTTGTCGAGCGATTCAAGCCCAAGCGTCTTGGCGAACTCGTCGTCGATCACGGTTTCGCCGGGCGCTTCCACCGCGGTTGCCGTGGTCTCGAATTCGGCCGGCTGGCCGGCGAGCTTTTCGCTGGCATAGTTCTTCGGGAACGTCACCTTCAGCGTGCGCGTCTCGCCTACGCCGATGCCGATCAATTGCTCCTCGAAGCCGGGAATGAACTGGCCGGCGCCGAGCACGACCTGGATGCCCTCGCCGGTCCCGCCGTCAAACGCTTCGCCGTTGATCGTACCCTTGAAGCTGATGGTGACGCGGTCGCCGTTCGCAGCCTTGGCGCCTTCGCTCTTGGCCGCATAGGGACGGCTCTGGTCGGCGATGCGCTTGATCGCCTCGTCGACCTCGGCGTCGGTCACATCGGCCACCGGCTTCTCGACCTGGAAGGTCTTGAAATCGGCGAGCGTGATCGGCGGCACCACTTCGATCGACACCGTGTAGGTCAGGTCGCTCTTGCCGGCGAGCAGTTCCTCGACTTCCTTCTGCTCGGTCGGCATCGTGATCTTCGGCTCGGTTGCAAGGCGGAAGCCGCGGTCGGTGAAGATCTGCGTGTTGGTGTCGCGGATGGTCTGGTCGATGGTCTCGGCCATCACCGAGCGGCCGTAGATCTTCTTGAGATGGCTGACCGGCACCTTGCCGGGACGGAAACCGTTGATGCGGACCTTGTCCTTCAGGTCGACAAGCTTCGCGTCCGCCTTGGCATCGAGGTCGGTGGCGGGAACGCTGATCTTGAACTCGTGCTTCAGTCCCTCGTTAAGGGTCTCGGTGACCTGCATCTTCTTCTTCCGCTCCTGTCGCGCCTCGGCGGGCGCGACTGTGTCAATGGTTCGACGCGTAGCTCAACGCCTGCGCCGGTGGTTCGGCTGACCCGCCTCTCAAAAAGCGACAGGCCCTCCAGAAAGGGTCATGCAAACGCTTGGATCGAGCGCTTGGTGCGGGCGGAGGGACTCGAACCCCCACAACTTTCGTCACTGGAACCTAAATCCAGCGCGTCTACCAGTTCCGCCACGCCCGCTTGGCGCATCATATCCAGCCGCGATGCCGCGGGCGGCGGCTTATAGCATGAGCCCGCCCGTTCGCAGCAAAAAAATGGCCTTTTTCGCATGTCCCCTCGGCCGAAATAGCCGCTGGACTTACAGGTGCAAAAATGGTCCGGATCGGGCCGATGGCAAGCCTTTTCCCGATGCTCGATCGACGCACCCTGCTCGTCGGACTGGGCGCCGCCGCGGTGGCGACGGGCCTTCCCGCCGCAACCTGGGCGCAAGGCCGCCGTTCGTTCGCCATGTCCGCGAAGCCTGAGAGCCTGATGCTACGCCCAGGCGGCGCCGGCACACCGATCTGGTCGTTGGTGGGCGACGACGTCAGGATGAGCCGCGGCGAGACCTTCGAGCTGACGCTCAGCAACGATCTTCCCGCGCCCCTCGCGCTGTGCTGTCGGGGAATCGATGGCGCTGCCGCCGCCGAGCCTCTGCTCACCCGGGCACCGCTCGCCTCCGGGGCGAAAGAGAGCTTCCAGCTTCCACTGCGCCACGCCGGCACATTCTTGTGCGATTCCGGTCTCCTGGGTGACGGACAGCCACGACCGCTGCGCGCAAAACCGCTGGTTGTCCTCGAAAGCGAGCGGATCGCCGTCGACCGCGACGACGTGCTTCTCCTCGAGGAATGGCGGCTGCGGCCGGACGGTACGGCGGCCGCGCCCGGGACCGACGCCAAGGACACGACGCCGGTCTATACCGTTAACGGCCGAACCTCATTCGAACTCTCAGCACGTGCCAACGAGCGGCTGCGGCTCCGCTTCATCAATGCCTCCCAACGCACTGTGCTCGCAGTGAAATTGGAGAGCCACGAGGTCCGCGTCATGGCCATCGACGGCCAGCCGGCCGAGCCGTTCCCGGCGCGCAACGGCGCGCTCGTGCTGGCGCCCGGCGGCCGCGCCGATGCCTTCGTCGATGTGGCCGCGACCGCATCGATCCTGCTCCATGATGGCAAGGAGGCGCGCTCCATTGGACGGCTCACGCTCTCCAGCGAGCCCCCGCTTCGCCCCGGCCCGCTGCCACCGGCGCCGCCGCTTGCTTCAAATGGCCTGCCGGCGCAGCTCGACCTCAAGACTGCGCAGCGGTTCGAATTGGCCCTCGGCACGCCGGCCGACTGGGCGCGCCCAGCCGACTTCGCTGCGTCGTCCCCGCCCGCCTTCCGCGCCAAGGCCGGCCGGGCGGTGGTGCTGGCGCTGACCAATCGCGCCGCCATCGCTACCGTCTTCCATCTGCACGGCCATCACTTCCGCCTGCTCGACCGGCTCGACGACGGCTGGAAGCCGTTCTGGCTCGACACGCTCGCGATCGAACCGGGACAGACTCAGCGCGTCGCGTTCCTGGCCGAGCATGCCGGCCGCTTCCTGATCGAGCAGGTCCCGACCGATTGGGCGTCGCCGCGGTTCGTGCGATGGTACAGCGTCGAATAAGAACAAGGGGAAACGACCATGAGCCAAACCGTTCCAGCCATCCGTAACGTCAAGGCGCGAGCCGTCGTCGTGCCGCTCAAGCGTCCTGTGAAGAACGCGTTCGGCGTGATCGACTCCGGGCCGCTGGTCCTGATCGATATCGAAACCGATCAGGGCGTTACCGGCCGTTCCTACATTTTCGCCTACACCAGGCTCACACTTAAACCGCTGGTTCATCTGGTCGAGGAGACCGGGCGCGAACTCGCGGGGAAACCGGTCGCGCCGTTCGACCTGATGAAGGCGATGGACGCCAAATTCCGCCTGCTCGGCTGGCAGGGTCTGGTCGGCATGGCCGTCTCCGGCCTCGACATGGCCTGCTGGGATGCGCTCGGGCAGATCGCAAACAAACCGGTCGTCGAACTGCTCGGCGGATCGGTGCGCCCCCTCGCAGCCTATGACAGCTATGGCGTGGTCGATCCCACCGCCGATGAGCGGGCGCTGCGCCGCTCGCTCGACCAGGGCTTTCGCGGCATCAAGATCAAGGGCGGCGATGGCGATGCCGCCAATGACGAGCGCGTGGTCAAGGGCGTGCGTGCCGTCATCGGCCCCGACATCACCCTGATGATCGATTTCAACCAGTCGCTCGATCCGGCGGAAGCCAAACGCCGCATCGCCCGCCTTGCGCCTTATGACCTGCACTGGGTCGAGGAGCCGGTGCCGCAGGAAAATCTCTCCGGCCACGCCAGCGTCCGCATGGACTCGCCGATCCCGATCCAGGCCGGCGAGAACTGGTGGTTCCCGCGCGGCTTCGCCGAGGCGATCTCGGTCGGCGCCAGCGATTTCATCATGCCCGACCTGATGAAGGTCGGCGGCGTCACCGGCTGGCTGCAGGTCGCAGGCCAGGCGGACGCCGCCTCGATCCCGATGTCGAGCCATCTGTTCGCGGAAGCGAGCGCGCATATGCTCGCCGTGACGCCGACCGCGCATTGGCTCGAATTCCTCGACCTCGGCAGCGCCATCCTGGCAAAGCCGGCCGAGGTCATCGACGGCGCGGTCACCGCCCGCGGTCCGGGCCTCGGGCTCGAATGGAACGAGCCGGCGGTTGCGAAATATCAGGTGACGTAGTCCATAGGGATGGGTATCCATCCCACGCGCGTCTTCAATACTCAATTCCCATCCCGTCATAGAGCCGGCGGAACACCGCTGGCAGCGTCTCGGGGAGGTCTTCCGCGATCAGGCCCGGGCCGGCTTCCATCGCGGCCTCGCCATGCATCCAGGCGCCGATGCTCGTACCCTCGAAGGCGGGCGTACCTTGCGCCAACAATCCCGCGATGATGCCGGAGAGCACGTCGCCGGCGCCGGCAGTGGCAAGCCATGGCGGTGCGTTCGAGGCGATGGTGGCGCGGCCATCCGGGGCGGCCACCACCGTGTCCGGCCCCTTCAGCAGCACCACCGCACCGGAGCGCTCCGCGGCGGCGCGCACGCGTTCGAGCTTGGAGCGGCCGGGATGCTTGTTGCTGATGTCGCTGAACAGCCGCGGGAACTCGCCCTCATGCGGCGTCAGCACCACGTGCGCCCCTTCCGATGCCTTGATCGCCTCGAACAGCCGCTCCGGCGCATCGGCAAAGCTTGTCAGCGCATCGGCGTCCAGCACCAGATTGCGCTTCGCCGTGAGCGCGGTATGGACGAAATCACGGGTACGCGGGCCGACGCCGGCACCGGGTCCGATCACGCTGGTATTCAATCGCCTGTCGCTGAGGAGATCCGCGAACTGGATCGCATTGTCGACCGCGCGCACCATCACCGCCGTGAGCGCCGCGGCGTTCACCGCCAGCGCATCGGTCGGCGAGGCCAGCGTCGCCAGGCCCGCGCCTGCCCGCAGCGCGCCACGCGCGGCAAGCCGCGCGGCGCCGGTGGCGGCGATGTCGCCGGAGACGGCAAGGACGTGACCGCGGGAATATTTGTGGCCATCGATCTTCGGCACCGGAAACGCGTGCTGCCAGGTCGATGGCTCGTTCTCGAAGGTTGCGGGGCGGATCTCCTCGAGCACCTTCGGATCGATGCCGATGTCGGCGACGCGCACGCGGCCGCAATGCACCCTGCCCGGCAGCAGCAGGTGCGCCGGCTTGCGGCGGAAGAAGGTCACGGTTTCGGTGGCGCGGATCGCGATCCCCATTGGCGCGCCGGTGGTGCCATTGATCCCGCTCGGCAGGTCGACGGCAAGCACCGGCGCGCCGGTGGCGTTGACCGCCTCGATCATCTCATAGGGTTCGCCCTTGACGGGACGGTCGAGCCCGGCGCCGAACAGCGCATCGATGATCAGCGCGGGCTTGCCGATCGCCTGTGGGTTGAACGGCAGCACCGGATACTTCCAGCCGCGTGCGGCAAGCGCCGCGTCGCCCTTCAGGCTGTCGCGCTCGCACAAGAGGATCACCGAGACCTCCCGCCCGCGCGCGGCGAGTTCGGCGGCGGCGACAAAGCCGTCGCCGCCATTGTTGCCGCGGCCCGCCACCACCAGAATCGGCCCCGCCTCGACCAGGTCCATGGCCGCTTCGGCGACCGCCTGGCCCGCGCTCATCATCAGCGCAAAGCCGGGCGTGCCGCCGGCAATGGTCAGCCGATCGGCGCGTTCCATCTCAGCCGTGGTCAGGACTTCCATGCTGAATCCTCAATCTATCAGCCTTTTCGACAGGCATCTCGGGCGACCCGCGCCGATCTCCCGCCGCCGATTGCACACAATTCATCCGTTTGCCTATTTCGCAGGCTTCGGTATCATGGGGCGCTCGGTCCAACCTTGTCTGTCTGCCCGTTAAAAGGCTGATAACATTCCGAAATCAGGGACTTTAACAACTTGGCATAGACCCTGCTTTTGAGGAAGCCGCTCAAACCGGCCACCCCATACGGCCGCGATGGGCGTTTCCGGCTCCGCCGGAAGTTGAAGGATCGAACTGATTGCGCCACGCGCATCGAACCCATCTGCACTTTGTATTCTGGAAATGCCCGGGAGGCCCTCAGTGAAGAAAATCGAAGCCATCATCAAGCCGTTCAAGCTCGACGAGGTGAAAGAGGCGCTTCAGGAAGTCGGACTTCAGGGCATCACGGTAACGGAAGCCAAGGGGTTTGGACGGCAGAAGGGTCACGCCGAGCTTTATCGCGGAGCGGAATACATCGTCGACTTCCTGCCGAAGGTGAAGATCGAAATCGTGATCGGCGATGACCTGGTCGAGAAGGCGATTGATGCGATCCGCCGCGCGGCACAGACCGGCCGCATCGGCGACGGCAAGATTTTCGTTTCCAATATCGAGGAAGCGATCCGCATCCGGACCGGCGAATCGGGGCTGGACGCTATTTAAGCCCGGTGCTATCCGGAATCTTGCGACCCAAGAATAGAATAAGGCTGCCTTCGGCGGCCTGATTTCGTTTGTATCATCGCGCGAACTTGGCCAAAGCGAGAACAACGTCGCTCACCTGGAAACCGACCCGCAAAGTCAAAAGGGATACTCATGAAGACCGCCAAAGACGTCCTGAAATCGATCAAGGACAACGACGTCAAATACGTCGATCTTCGCTTCACCGATCCGCGCGGCAAGTGGCAGCACGTGACCTTCGACGTCGGCATGATCGAAGAGGACACCTTTGCCGAAGGCGTGATGTTCGACGGCTCCTCGATCGCCGGCTGGAAGGCGATCAACGAGTCCGATATGTGCCTGATGCCCGATCCGGTCACCGCGACGATCGACCCGTTCTTCGCCGAGACCACGATGGTCATCACCTGCGACGTGCTCGAGCCGACCACCGGCGAGCCCTACAACCGCGATCCGCGCGGCATCGCCAAGAAGGCGGAAGCGATGGTGAAGTCGATGGGCGTCGGCGACACCGTCTATTTCGGTCCCGAGGCCGAATTCTTCGTGTTCGACGACGTGCGCTTCTCATCCACTCCTTACAACACCGGCTTCCGGCTCGACTCCTCGGAGCTGCCGACCAATTCCGACACCGAATATGAGGGCGGCAATCTCGGCCACCGCATCCGCACCAAGGGCGGCTACTTCCCGGTGCCGCCGCAGGATTCGGTGCAGGATATGCGCTCGGAGATGCTGGGCGCCATGGCCAAGATGGGCGTCAAGGTCGAGAAGCATCACCACGAAGTCGCTTCCGCCCAGCACGAGCTCGGCATGAAGTTCGACACCATGACGCTGATGGCCGACCAGATGCAGATCTACAAGTATTGCATCCACCAGGTCGCCCATATCTACGGCAAGACCGCCACCTTCATGCCGAAGCCGGTCTACGGCGACAACGGCTCGGGGATGCACTGCCACCAGTCGATCTGGAAGGAAGGCAAGCCGGTGTTCGCAGGCAACAAGTACTCCGACCTCTCGGAGACGTGCCTTTCCTATATCGCCGGCATCATCAAGCATGCCAAGGCGATCAACGCCTTCACCAACCCGTCCACCAACTCCTACAAGCGCCTGGTGCCGGGCTATGAGGCCCCCGTGCTGCTCGCCTACTCCGCGCGCAACCGCTCGGCCTCCTGCCGCATCCCCTACACCGCCTCGCCGAAGGCCAAGCGCGTCGAGGTCCGCTTCCCCGATCCGATGGCCAACCCCTATCTCGGCTTCGCCGCGATGCTGATGGCCGGCCTCGACGGCATCAAGAACAAGCTCGACCCGGGCCCGGCGATGGACAAGGACCTTTACGATCTGCCGAAGGAAGAGCTGAAGTCGATCCCGACCGTGTGCGGCAGCCTGCGCGAGGCGCTGGAAAGCCTCGACAAGGACCGCGCCTTCCTGAAGGCCGGCGGCGTGTTCGACGACGACTTCATCGACGCCTACATCGAACTCAAGATGACCGAAGTCGAACGCTTCGAGATGACCCCGCACCCGGTCGAGTTCGACATGTACTATTCGCAGTGAGCTTTCACTGCCATAACAATGCGAAAGGCGCTCCACACGGAGCGCCTTTCGTTTTTTAGAGCATGATCCGGAAAAGTGGAGACCGGTTTTCCGAAAAGATCATGCTCAAACAGAGAGCTAGAGCGGGATGACGATTCGAAGAAAAGTCATCATGCTCTAGGACCGGTGATTACGGAACGATGCCTCGGCAGGCCCACGCGACGTTTGCGAAGGACCTCGGACCGTCAGGCCGGCCGGCCTCATAGGCATCCCGCACGGCGGCGGTGGTGCGCGCCTGCTCGGCAGCGTCGAGTGTTGCCACATATTTGCCGAGCGGCCCCTCGCCCGCGGCAATCGGCGCCCAATAGTCGTCGAAGCTGAGGTAATCCATGCGGATCATCAGCTCCATTTCCGTTACGTCCACGAGGCCCTGTTCGACAAAGGTCCTTTTCATTTCGCCCGGCTGCATCATCGGCTGGAAGCAGTAGCGATTGCGGAGCTGGCGTCCGGCTTCGCTGCGTGCCGCCACCGTGTCGACCATCATGCGCATGCCGGGCATGCCACCGAGATGATCCCACACGGTCGCCGCCACCACACCGCCCGGCCGAACGACGCGGCGCATCTCGGCGACTGCTTGGCCGGCTTCGGGTACGAAGTGGAGCACGAGCAGCGCCAAGGCACGGTCGAACGTACCGTCCTCGAACGGCAGCGCGCAGGCATCCGCCTGCCGGATCTTTATCCGCGGATCGATGTTGCGCCGGATGGCTTCCTCGACAAACACCGGCGAATAATCAATCGCGCCAATCTCGGCGAGGTTAGCGGACCTCGCGAGTGCAAAGGTCAGGCTGCCGGTCCCGCAGCCAACGTCGAGGATCTTTTCGCCATCGGCAAGCCCCGCAAATTCGATGAACAGGGGCGCGAGCCTTTGGCTCCAGCGCCCCATGAGCTGCTCATAGCCGGCGGCATTGCGAACGTTGAATTCCGAGGTCATCGAAACCTCCATACGCTCGGCCAATGCTAACCCCCGAGCGGATTATTGCCAAGGCGCCAAAGCACCGCACTGACGGAACAGCCGCTCACGACACTCGTCATTCAATCCCCACCTCTGTTGCTCATCGGATCGGTCGCATCAAAACAGCGAGACTGACGGCGCTTATGTGGATTGTTCCCGCTTCCCTGACAGATGACTTGCAGAACTGTGAGTGACAACGCAAACTGCGGCAAAACAAAAAAGGGAGTGAAAAGATGAAACGGCGCACCTTTCTTGCCGGTCTTGGTGCCACAGTCTTCTCTCCGGCGATTGTCCGCGCCGCGGGAGACCCGCCGTTAAAGTTCGGTGTCCTGACGGATATGAACGGCCTGTTTGCAGACAATGGCGGCAAGGGATCGGTGGCGGCCGCGCAATTGGCGATCGAGGAGTGTGGCGGCAGCGTCTTGGGCAAGCCCATCGAATTGATTTCCGCCGATCACCAGAACAAGCCGGACCTCGGCGGGAACATTGCGCGCCAATGGTACGATCAGGATGGCGTCGACGTCATCCTCGACGTGCCGGTGTCATCGGTCTGTATTGCGGTCCAGAACTTTGCCAGGGATCGAAACAAGATGTTCATCACATCCGCGGGCGGCTCCGCGGATCTGAGTGGAAAGCTATGCTCTCCGAACTTCATCCAGTGGACATATAATACCTACGCACTGGCTAACGTGGCCGGGAAAGCGTTGCTCCAACGTGGAGCCGACACATGGTTCTTTATTGCTGCGGACTACGCATTCGGCCATGCGCTCGAGCGCGACGTAACGGAAGTTGTGACCAGGGGTGGAGGAAAGTCATTGGGGCATGCACCGCATCCCATCAACACGGCAGATTTCAGCTCGGTCCTTCTGACGGCCAAGTCTTCGGGCGCGAAGGTTATCGCACTGGCGAACGCTGGCGCGGACACTCAGAACGGCATCAAACAAGCGGAAGAATTTGGCCTCACCAGCGGCGGCCAGCAGATGATCGCTCTGCTGATTGACGTCAATGACATCCAGAGCATTGGTCTGAAGAGCGCGCAGGGCTTGCTTGCCACGATTGGCTTCTATTGGAACATGGATGACCGGACGCGCGAATTCGCAAAGCGCTATGCCGCCAAGATGGGAAAACCGCCGAGCATGATGCAGGCGGGCGTGTATTCGTCCGCGTTGAACTACATCAAATCGGTCCAGACCGCGAATACCAAGGATCCGGCCGCTGTCGTGAAGGATTTGCAGGGCCGCACCTTCAATGATGCTTTCGCGCGAAACGGCAAGCTTCGCGCCGATAACCTGATGGTGCATGACATGTACCTCGCCGAGGTCAAGAAGCCGAGCGAGGTGTCCGACCCGTCGGACGTCTTCAGGATCCTCGCGACGGTCGAAGGCAAGGATGCATTTCCACCGCTCTCGAGCAGCGCTTGCCCGATGGTGACGGCCCAGAAGTAAATTCGGGCAGTTAGCGATTCGCACAAACGGTACTGCAGAAAGCGTTATGATCTTGGCCGGGACCGCCGTTTCGATCAGCGTCACACCCCCACCCTGTTTGAAAACTCAAATCCCAACTCACCCCGTCATTGCGAGCGCAGCGAAGCAATCCATCGCGCCACTTGCGGAGCCGTGGATTGCTTCGCTACGCTCGCAATGACGATGTGGGTGCTTTGGGTGCGACATAACAGCCCGACGGGCAAATCAGTAGAAACGTGTCCATCCCTCGCGCGAAAAATAAATCGCTTAACCCGTCGGGCAAATCACCGCTATGATTCCGCGCGTCTCACCCAGATGAGGGGCGGCTCGCGATCGTCACGAACGTTGCGGTGAGATGCGGTGGACGCGATGCGTGCGACTGACGAGCGTGCGTAAGGCGGACGGCGAAGTCGTGTGGTTCTGGCGCCCCGACGCTGGCGCTAAGTTCTGTGGATCGAGTATCTGCGGAGCGACGGTGGCAAGAAAGCCCGGTCACCGAGAAGAGCACGAAGTAAGCCGTAAACCATCGCGCAGGGAAAGCCGGAGTTGCTTCGGTTGACCTGTGGTCCTACCCCCGTGCTTTTTGTTGCACGGGGCCCACGGGTGCAACCGGCACCCGGCTTTCCCTGCGCCCTCCGATATCGATGAGGGTGAAACGAGATGCAAAGCTCGGACGCCATGCGCCGCGAGAACGCGAACTTACATCCTCACTCCACCGTCATGCCCGCGAAGGCGGGCATCCAGTAACCCGCGGCCTCTCGGCATAAGCACTGACGTCTCTGGAATACTGGCGTCCGGTCAAGCCGGACGATGACAACGGAGAAGCTATTTGACATTTGAATCAGTATCTCTCCCGTCGTCCCGGTCTTGCGGCGCCGCGGCGAAGCCCTTGGGCGTAGCCGGGAGCCGGAGCCCATAACCACAGGCTTTTGCGTGTGCTCCGCTGTAACCGCTTGCTCGCTGCAACAACTGCCTGTGGTTATGGGTCCCCGCCTTCGCGGGGACGACAGCGAGAAACGTAGGATAGGTAGCGCGCAGCGAAACCCATCATCGTGCCGCTTGCTCCATCGCGATGGGTTTCGCTGCGCTCTACCTATCCTACGAAATTGCTGTTTGAAATTTGAATCAGAACTCTTCGCCGTCATTGCGAGCAGCGCAAGCGACAAAGCAATCCATGCGCACGCGGCGCGATAGATTGCTTCGCTGCGCTCGCAACGGCGGCGCCGCTACGCCGCCGTCCGCTGACGTTCACGCAACGCGGCGGCGAAAGCTTCGAACAGTTTCCTGTTGATCGGGTTGCGCTGCGGGTCGTATTCCGCGTGCCACTGCACACCGAGCGCAAAGCCCGGCGCATCGGCGATCCGGATCGCCTCGATGGTGCCGTCCTCGGCGATGCCTTCGATCACGACGCGCTCGCCGGGCTCCAGGATGCCCTGCCCGTGCAGCGAATTGACGCGGATGATCTCGCAGCCCAGGAGCTTGGCGAACACTCCGCCGGGCGTGAGCTTGACGTCGTGGCGGTCGGCGAACACGACCAGCGGGTCCGGATGGATCTCGCCGTTCTCCAGCCGCGGCATGCGATGATTTATGCGCCCGGGCAGTTCGCGGATCTCCGGATGCAGCGAGCCGCCAAAGGCGACATTCATCTCCTGCAGGCCACGACAGATGCCGAACAGCGGGATGCCGCGCGCGACGCAGGCTTCCGCCACCGCCAGCGCGACCTCGTCGCGCTCGATGTCATAGGGCTCGTGGCTCTCATGCGGTTCGCATTTGAAGCGGGTCGGATGGACATTGGCCCTCGCCCCGGTCAGCACCACGCCATCGACGACGTCGAGCAAGGCGCCGACGTCGGTGATCTCAGGCGAACCGGCGAACATCAGCGGAACCGCGCCGGCGACATCGGTGATCGCGCGCAGGTTGCGCTCCCCGACCATCTGAACCGTGAAACGATCTTCGATGCGATGGGCGTTTCCGATCACGCCGACCACGGGCCGTCTCATGCTTCAGTGTCTCGCGTAGGAATGATTTTCTATGTTTGTCATGGTTCCAGATCGATAATGCCCCCGACTGGACCGTTGATCAACATATTATGCTGGCGGAGCACATCGGCGTGGGACGCAGGCGCCGCGGGGCCGGCTTGCCGTTATCCCGCAGGAAAAGGCTTGTCCGGCAGGCAGCGGCAAACCGGCGCGCGTGCGGCGGCTTGATCCCGCCGGGATTTTGGCGACAAGGTGAGAACAATCGATGCGCGAAGGAATCAACGTGAGACTACCGGACGGCGACCACCTTCAGGCCCGCAACGACCTGGCGTGGGCGATCAGTGTCGGCGGCATCGGTATCGTGCTGTTCGCGGCGGTGCTGGCGCTCGCCTGGCACTATGCGGCGACGCTGTTCCTGATCTTCGCCGGGGTGCTGCTCGGCGTCGCGCTCAACGCCCTCACCAACCTGCTCGGCCACATGGTCAAACTTCCGCATGCGCTGCGGCTGACCATCGTCTGCCTGGCGCTGGCGGCGCTGCTGTCGGGCGTCGTCTTCCTCGGCGGGGCCACCATCGCCCAGCAGGCGTCCGCGCTCAGCGACACCATCAAGTCGCAACTGGTGTACGTCAAATCCTTCCTCGAGCAGCACGGCATCGACACCAGCTACCTCGATTTCAGCAATCAGGTTTCCGCACCGACGGAATCGCTATCGCCAACGACGCCGGGCGCGGCGGCCACCCACAGCCTGCCGAGCGCCGGGGCGCTCGCCTCCTCCGGCGGCGCGATCATCAGCCAGACCTTCAAGGTGCTGCTCGGCACCGTGAGCGCGGTCGGCAACTTCTTCATCGTACTGTTTCTCGGGTTTGCCTTTGCCGCCCAACCCAGCATCTACCGCGCCGGGCTGTTGTTCGTGATGCCCACCAGGCACCGCGCGCAGGCCACCATCATCGTCGACCGGATCGGCGACACGCTGGAGCGCTGGCTGATCGCCCAGATCATCACGATGGGCGCGGTGTTCCTGGTCACCTGGATCGGCCTGTCGATCATCGGCATCCAGAGCTCGTTCATTCTGGGCATCCAGGCGGGCCTGCTCGCCTTCATTCCGACCGTGGGCGCAATCCTGGGGGGATTGATCGTGGTGCTGGCGAGCCTTGCCTCGGGCTGGATCGCAGCGCTCTCGGCCTTCGTGCTGTTCCTCGGGGTGCACGCGATGGAGAGCTACGTGCTGACGCCGATCATCCAGCGGCAGGCGCTGGATATTCCGCCTGCCACGCTGTTTGCGTTCCAGATCCTGCTCGGGGTGGTATTCGGCGTCTGGGGGCTCGCGCTCGCGCTCCCCCTGATGGCGATCGCCAAGGTGATGATCGACCACTTCAAGGCCGAGGCGCCGCCTGTGGCGGCTTGAGCTGGCCTCAGGCTGTCAGCACGATCTCGGTATGCTCGACCTCCGGCGGCGCGGCAAAGAACGGCCCGACCAGGGCTCGCCAGGCGGCGAAATCCTCCGAGCCGCGGAAATCGACGGTGTGATTTTCCAGCGTCTCCCACTTCGCGACCAGCCGATAGCGCGACGGCTTCTCGATCGACTTGTGCAGTTCGAATCCCTTGCCGCCCTTGGCGCGCAGGAACAGCGGCCGCGCCTTCTCCACCGCGGCTTCGAAATCCTTTTCGGAGCCGGGCTTGACGTCGATGAGTGCAATTTCGGTGACCATTGGGCTTCTCCCTGGAAAGGGCCCGTCTCTAGCTCAGCTTATGGAAAAGAAAAAGGCGCCTCGCGGCGCCCTCACCAATACGGGATGTGCTGTTACCTAGCTGAATACGAGCACGGTGCCGACCACCATCAACGTGAGGCCCAGAAACATCATCATCGGCCAAGCGCTGCGCGGGCGGCCGTAGCGGCCCTGGGCGCGGCGCTCGGCGATCAGCGCGGTCTCGTACTCATCCGAGCTGGAGAACAGGCAGCCGAACCCACCGCGGGCGGTGGCGGCGGCTGCTTCGAGGGACAACAGGACGGAGGATTGAGCGTTGTGAAGGCGGGTCGATTCCATAGCTGGGATGATAGGAATCGAATGGTAAACAGAAGCTTACCGCAATATCGCTCATGCCGCGATCTGTCTCTCACGCGCCTGCGGCGCGAGGCCGGCGGTCTTGCGCCGCCAGTTCTCCAGCGACAGCGGCAATTCCTCCGCGGCCTCGACGCGGTTGCGGCCGCCGCGCTTGGCCTGGTAGAGCGCGGTATCGGCCGCCGCCAGCAACACTTCGAGCTCGGTGCCGGCCGGCCCGCCGGCGACGCCGATGCTGACGGTGGTCTCGACCGCGCCCTCCTCGCAGACGATGCCGGAGGCCTGGAAGCATTCGCGCACGCGCTCGGCGGCGATCACGCCCTCCTCCAGCGAGCACGGCAGCAGCGCCGCGAATTCCTCGCCGCCTATGCGTCCGGAGAGATCCGTGATGCGGAGGCTGTTGACGACGACGGCCGAAAACAGTTTCAGGATCTCGTCGCCCGCGGGATGGCCGAAGCGGTCGTTGATCGATTTGAAGTGGTCGATGTCGAAGATCATCACCGTCACCGGACGGCCGGCCTGGGCCTCGCGTTCGATCACGCGCGCGCAGGCCTCGGCGAAGCCGCGGCGGTTGAACATGCCGGTCAAGGGATCCATCGAGGCCGCCGTCTTGTGCGCGGTCACCTCGCGGTCCGATACCAGCATGAAGATCACGAACACGGTGCCGATCGCATAGAGAATGAGTTCGACCGAGAACACCGTCACCCAGATGCTGTTGCCGAACGCCGCATCATGCGGACGCAGGAGATTGCCGAGCAGGATCGGCAGCAGCAGCACGCAGCCGTGGAGTACGGGGATCGCGAGTGCAGGCCAGCGCCGCTGTGTCGCGCGCCGCCGCTCGCGCCACAACTCGGCCGCCGTGAGGCACGCATAGATCGCGATGATCGCGGCGCCGATGGTCAGCTTCAGCATTTGCTGCTCGGGCGGCAAGGTCAGCGCGGTGCCGACCCATGCAATCGCGCCGAGCACAAGGCCGGGGATGTTCGGCTTGCGGCCATGGAAGACGCGCGCAGCATTCCACACCATGCCGCAGGCAATGAAGCCGGCTACATTCAGCGCCTGCGAGGCGATCTCGCCGAGCATCGCGCCCGCGATGGTCGACGCTGCGACAGAGGCCGCGCCGAGGAGATACGCGCTGCCCCACCACTTCAACGCCGGAATCTTCTCCTGATTGCCGAAGAACAACAGCATGGCGCCGAGCATTCCGGCCACCATGGTGGCAAACAGATAAAGCGTCGAAGTGTCGAACGACATGAGCCCCTGCCTGGCGCGCGTGTGATGAAAGCGTGTGATGCCACGTTCTCGAGGCGCGACCCGAAAAGGATAACGCGCCATCATACCGCTGAAGCTATGACTCGCGTGTTGGCAATCCGTTTGCGTGCATACAAAAGTTTTCGAGAAAAACTGCAGACAATTGATGCGCAAAGCCGCAGCAAAAAGGGCGCCTCGCGGCGCCCTTCGCAGTTGCTGCAAATTGCAATGAAGCGGTTAGCGCTTCGAGAACTGGAACGACTTGCGCGCCTTGGCGCGGCCGTACTTCTTGCGCTCGACGGTGCGCGAGTCGCGGGTGAGAAAGCCGCCCTTCTTCAATACGCCGCGCAATTCCGGTTCAAAATTGGTCAGCGCCTTGGAGAGGCCGTGGCGCACCGCACCGGCCTGGCCGGACAGGCCGCCGCCGGTGACCGTGCAGATCACGTCATACTGGCCGGCGCGGGCCGCAGCGACCAGCGGCTGCTGGATCATCATCCGCAGCACCGGACGGGCGAAATAGATTTCGACGTCGCGGGTGTTGACGGAGATCTTGCCGGAGCCCGGCTTGACCCAGACGCGGGCGACCGCGTCCTTGCGCTTGCCGGTGGCATAAGCGCGGCCGTACTTGTCGACCTTCTTCACATACTTCGGCGCCTCGGGAGCCGCCGGCTTCAACTGCGCAAGCTGATCGAGAGACTGCATGGTATCGGACATCTTATGCGGCCCTCATGTTCTTGCGGTTCGCGGACGCGAAATCGATCTTCTCGGGGTTCTGCGCTTCGTGCGGATGCTCGGCGCCGGGATAGACGCGCAAATTGCCCATCTGCATGCGACCGAGCGGGCCGCGCGGGATCATGCGCTCGACGGCCTTCTCCACCACGCGCTCGGGGAAGCGGCCTTCGAGGATCTGCTTGGCGCTGCGTTCCTTGATGCCGCCGATGTAGCCGGTATGCTTGTGGTAGACCTTCTGATCGCGCTTGCGACCGGTCAGCACGACATGGGCGGCGTTGATGATGATGACATTGTCGCCGCAATCGACATGCGGCGTGTAGGTGGGCAGGTGCTTGCCGCGCAGTCGCATCGCGACCATGGTAGCGAGCCGACCGACCACCACACCCTTGGCGTCGATCACGACCCACTTCTTCTGCACCTCGGCGGGCTTGGCCGAAAAGGTTTTCATGTGAGCTGTCCGTGGAAAGGAGTTTTCAGGCGCAGAACGCCGCGCCGGATTGCGCGCGTTTTTAGGGAAGCAAATGCAATTCGTCAATGCAAATTGACGCCGATTATCGCCGCAAAAACAATGAGTTAAAATTACGGTATTTTAATACCGCAAGAAATGCTATTTGTTTGGAATGGAATAGGTCGCCGTCACATGTGCAATCGGATCCGGGGAATCGCCCGAAAGCAGGTTGACCTCCCCGACTGCCAACCGCTTGCCGAGCTTCAACAGCCGCGCCGCCGCCAGAACGTCCTGTCCTGGCTGGCCCTTGCGGAGGAAATTGATGTTGAGATTGGTGGTGACCGCCAGGCCCACCGGACCGATCGCCGACAACAGCACCACATACATCGCGAAATCGGCCAGCGCCATCAGCGTCGGGCCCGACACCGTTCCGCCGGGCCGCAACATCCGCTCGCTGTAGCGCTGGCGCAAAAGACAGGTCTCGCCATCCGCGTTCTCGATCGTGATGTCGTCCCCGCTGAATGCCTGGGGGAATTCCGCGCGCAGGAACTTCTCCAGTTCAGCCACGCTCATTTTCGCCAACGCCATGCCGTCCCCGCCCCTCGATTCAGTCCGCGTGTTACATTAAGTTGCGGCCAAAGCCTTAGCCGAAAAAAGCCTTAGTGGATATTTGGAGATGCCCCAAGCCGCCCGTGCCGTCGCGCCGCAATCGCCGATCCTCCTGCGCGAGCAGGTCGGCAGCATCGCCGTGCTGACGCTCAACCGCCCCGCCGCGCGCAACAGCCTCTCCGAAGGCCTGATCGCCGAACTGCACGGCGCGCTCAGGGAGATTCATGATGACGGAGCAGTGCGCGCCGTCGTCATCGCCGCCAACGGTCCCGCCTTCTCGGCCGGCCACGACATGAAGGAACTTACCGCCCGCCGCGGCGACGCCGATCGCGGCCGAGCCTATTTCGCAGAGATCATGAACGCCTGCAGCGCCATGATGCAGGCGATCGTGCATCTGTCCAAGCCGGTGGTCGCTTCCGTCCAGGGCATTGCGACCGCTGCCGGCTGCCAACTGGTTGCGAGCTGCGATCTCGCGATCGCCTCGGAAACCGCGACCTTCGCGACGCCCGGCGTCGATATCGGCCTGTTCTGCTCGACACCGATGGTGGCGCTGTCGCGCAATGTTCCGCGCAAGCAGGCGATGGAGATGCTGCTGACGGGCGAGCCGATTTCGGCCGCGACTGCCCGCGACATCGGGCTCGTCAACCGCGTCGTGCCTGCCGGCACCGAACGAGAGGCCGCGATTGCGCTGGCGCAAAAAGTGGCGCTGAAATCCGCCTACACTGTGAAGCTTGGCAAGGAAGCATTCTACCGTCAGGCCGAGATGACCCTGGCCGAGGCCTATCGCTACGCCGCCGAGGTGATGACCGAAAACATGATGGCGCGCGACGCCGAGGAAGGCATCGGTGCCTTCATCGAGAAGCGAGAGCCGAAATGGCAGGATAGATGATCCTCATCCTGAGGAGCCGCAAAGCGGCATCTCGAAGGATGCAGCCCGTCTGGGGCCTCATGGTTCGGGACGCGCGTTCCACGCTCCTCACCATGAGGGTCGAGAGAAACGAAGATGAACCACGACACCTACACCGATAACTACATCCGCGGCATCCTCAACGGCGTGAAGTCGATCGCGATGGTCGGCGCCTCGCCAGTCAATGTGCGGCCGAGCTATTTCGCCTTCAAGTATCTGGCCGAGCGCGGCTACGACATGATTCCGGTCAATCCCGGCCATGTCGGCAAGAGCCTGCTCGGCAAGCCCTTCGTCGCGTCGCTCGCCGACATCGGGCGCCCCGTCGATATGATCGACATCTTCCGCAACTCGAGCCACATCATGCCGGTTGTCGAGGAGGCGCTCGGGCTGTCGCCATTGCCGAAGGTGATCTGGATGCAGCTCGGCGCGCGCGACGACGCGGCGGCCACGAAGGCCGAGGCGGTCGGCATCAAGGTCGTGATGAACCGCTGCCCGAAGATTGAATATGGCCGGCTGTCGTCGGAGATCTCCTGGATGGGCGTCAATTCGCGCACGCTAAGTTCCAAGCGTGCGCCCATGCCGACGCAGGGCATGCGGTTGTCGCTCAACCGGATGAGCGTTGGCGGCGGCGAAACCGCAGCGTCCGATCGTGCCGCGAAGAACAAGACCGAGACGACGTGACGCAATTGCGAAACCGTTGTTGCGATCACGCGACATAACGAAGTACGCCCTTCGAACACGCGACCCTGCCAACTCGCCTTGACCGCCGACATTGCTGCCATCAGCATGCCGCGCATTTTTGTTCCGACCCAAACACAGGACGACCAGAATGACCGATCGCCTTCCGGGATTTTCGACCCTCGCCGTGCATGCCGGTGCGCAGCCGGATCCCACCACCGGCGCGCGGGCGACGCCGATCTATCAGACGACGTCATTCGTATTCAACGATGCCGACCATGCGGCCTCACTGTTCGGCCTGCAGTCGTTCGGCAACATCTACACCCGCATCGGCAATCCGACCAATGCGGTGCTGGAGGAGCGCGTCGCCGCGCTCGAAGGCGGCACCGCAGCGCTCGCGGTCGCCTCGGGACACGCCGCGCAGGTCGTGGTGCTGCAGCAATTGATGAAGCCGGGCGACGAGATCATCGCCGCGCGCAAGCTCTATGGCGGCTCGATCAACCAGTTCACCCATGCCTTCAAGAGCTTTGGCTGGAACGTCGCCTGGGCCGATCCGGACGAGATCGAAAGCTTCGAGCGTGCGGTCACGCCGCACACCAAGGCGATGTTCATCGAATCGATCGCCAATCCTTCCGGCAGCGTCACCGACATCGAGGCGATCGCTGCTGTCGCGCGCAAGGCCGGCGTTCCGCTGATCGTCGACAACACGCTGGCAACGCCGTATCTGATCAAACCGATCGACCACGGCGCCGACATCGTCGTGCACTCGCTCACCAAATTCCTCGGCGGCCACGGCAACTCGCTCGGCGGCATCATCGTCGACGCCGGCACCTTCGATTGGTCCAAGGACAACAAATATCCGATGCTGAGCGAGCCGCGCCCGGAATATCACGGCATCAAGATCCAGGAGACGTTCGGCAATTTCGCCTTCGCGATCGCCTGCCGCGTACTCGGCTTGCGCGATCTCGGCCCGGCGCTGTCGCCGTTCAACGCCTTCATGATCCTGACCGGCATCGAGACGCTGCCGCTGCGCATGCAGAAGCATTGCGACAACGCGAAAGCGGTCGCCGAATTCCTGGCCGGCCATCCCGCGGTTGCGGCGGTGAACTACGCGGGGCTGCCTGGCGACAAGTATAACAACCTCGCGCGCAAATATGCGCCGAAGGGCGCGGGCGCGGTGTTCACCTTCAGCCTCAAGGGCGGCTACGATGCCGGCGTCAACCTGGTATCGAACCTGAGGCTGTTCTCGCACCTCGCCAATGTCGGCGATACCCGTTCGCTGGTGATCCACCCCGCCTCCACCACCCACAGCCAGCTCGACGATGCCGCGAAGATCAAGTCCGGCGCGGCCCCCGACGTGGTCCGGCTCTCGATCGGCATCGAGGACAAGGACGACCTGATCGCCGACCTCGACCAGGCGCTGAGGGCCTAGCCGTTGGTCGTCATTCCGGGGCGATGCGCAGCATCGAGCCCGGAATCTCGAGATTCCGGGTCTGGTGCTAGCGCACCATCCCGGAATGACCCGATCTCATTAACGGTCATTCCGCTATAAGGTGGCATTCTGTCGCCCTCTCGATTCGGAGACGACGATGCTGCGCTCGATATTGCTCTTTGTGATCGCCTTCCTCGCAATCGATGTCGCCGCGGCCGCCGACGGACCGGTTGCAACCAAGCAGGCAGCCTACCGCGCCGCCCGTCAACTGCCGCCCGGCCTTCCGCGCCCGCACTACAAGTACCGGACAACCGTGAGCCCCGCCCCCTACGTCCGCCGCGGGCGTCAGATCATCGTCGCAGAGGATCCGGACGTGCTGTTCACGCCCGCCGCCGTGATCCCTTACGTGCCGTTTGTGAATGGCGAGCCGATCCTGCCGGGCTCATCGAGCCTGCCCGGCTATTACGGCAACCACTTCTCCTACAGCTATGATGGCCCGTACTACGGAGGCCCCTATTACGGTGGTCCCTACTGGAATCGCCTACCGTACGCCTGTGGCGTTTACGGCTATTGCTAGCGGCGACAGGATATCCGCGTGGCAAACGCACCGCGAAAAGCCGAAACATCGATCGATGCGATCGCCGCCGACCTCGTCGCCGTCCTGGTGGCGGTGACCGAGGGCGAGCCGAAGATCATGACGATCGCGAATGCGGCCGCGCTGCCGAGCGGTCCGTTCCAGTTCGGCCATCGCTCGCTGCAGACCGGCCTGCGCGCCTGGGTCGAGGCGCAGACCGGACATCCGCTCGGCTATGTCGAGCAGCTCTATACCTTCGCTGATCATGGCCGTACCGGCGACGCTCGCGCGCCGCATCGCATCTCGATCAGCTATCTCGGCCTGACCCGCGAAGACCAGGTCAGGGAGGGCTCGGAAGGCCATTGGTCCGGCTGGTATGAGTATTTCCCGTGGGAGGATCATCGCGCCGGGCCGCCGGCGCTGATCGCGAAGATCGTGGCGCCGAAGCTGCGCGGCTGGGCCAAATCGGCAGAGAGCACGTCCGTTCAGAGGGCGCGCTGGCAGCGCGCCGCCATCACCTTCGGCCTCGACGACCGCGCCTGGAATGAAGAGCTGGTGCTGCAGCGCTATGAGCTGCTCTACGAGGCGTCGGTGATCCCTGAGGCGGTGCGTGACAAGCCCGCCGGGGAAGCCGTGGTGCCCGGCCGCTCCATGATATCGGATCATCGCCGCATTCTGGCCACCGGGATCGCGCGGCTGCGCGCCAAGATCAAATACCGGCCGGTCGTCTTCGAGCTGATGCCGGCCGAATTCACCCTGCTGCAACTGCAACGCAGTGTTGAGGCGCTTGCGGGCCGCCTCGTCCACAAACAGAATTTCCGACGCCTGATCGAGCAGCAGGAACTCGTTGAAGAGACAGGCGCAATGGCCGCGGAGACGGTCGGCCGCCCGGCCAAGCTCTTCCGCTTCCGTCACGGCATCGTGGCCGAACGGGCCGTCGCCGGCACCAAGCTTCCCCTCTCGCGCTCTTGACTTCCATTATGCTCAGGATAAGTATAACCTCAAATATACTCAAGGAGAGCATAAATGGCCGTAACAGAATCCAGCGCGCTGCCGCGCACCGCGCCGCTGTATGACCGCGTCAAACGGGTGATTCCTCCGTTCGAATGGGCCACCTTCGCCGACGACGTCGACGCCATCCTCGAACTGAAGCGCAAGCGCAACGCCGTGGTGCTGGCGCACAACTATCAGACGCCGGAAATCTTCCATGGCGTCGCCGATATCGTCGGCGACAGCCTGATGCTCGCGCGCGAGGCGACCAAGGTCGATGCCGATGTGATCGTGCTCGCCGGCGTGCACTTCATGGCCGAGACGGCAAAGCTGCTCAATCCCGAGAAGACGGTACTGATCCCGGATCTCAGCGCTGGCTGCTCGCTCGCGGAGTCGATTACGGCGGCCGATGTGCGGCTGATGCGCGAGCGCCATCCGGGTGCTCCCATCGTCACCTATGTCAACACCTCCGCAGCGGTGAAAGCGGAGTCCGATATCTGCTGCACCTCGGGCAATGCGCTCGCGGTCGTGCAGTCGCTCGGCGCCGAGCATGTCATCATGCTGCCGGATGAATATCTGGCGCAGAACATCGCCGCGCAGACCAAGGTAAAGATCACGGCCTGGAAAGGCCATTGCGAAGTGCACGAGCTCTTCAACGCCGAGGACGTACGCCAGCTTCGCGAAAATCATCCCGGCGTCACCATCCTGGCGCATCCGGAATGCCCGCCCGAGGTGGTAGCGGAAGCGGATTTCTCGGGCTCCACGGCGGCCATGTCCGGCTTTGTCGACAAGGAACATCCGGCACGCGTGGTGCTGCTGACGGAATGCTCGATGAGCGACAATGTCGCGGTGCTCCATCCCGACGTCGAGTTCATCCGGCCCTGCAATCTCTGCCCGCATATGAAGCGGATCACGCTGAAGAACATCCGCCACGCGCTCGAGACCAACGAGCACGAGGTCACGATCGATCCTGAGATCGCCGACCGCGCGCGGCGCTCCGTCGAAAGGATGCTGGCGCTATGAGTACCGATGTTTCAGCGTTGACCGGGCAGCCGGTGATCATCGGCGGCGGCGCCGCTGGATTGATGACGGCGCTGCAGCTTGCGCCCGCGCCGGTCGTGCTGTTGTCGAAATCGCCGCTCGGGGCTGAGGCTTCCAGCATGTGGGCGCAGGGCGGACTCGCGGCGGCGGTCGGCGCCGACGACACCCCTGCCCTGCATCTGCAGGACACCATCGCCGCCGGCGCTGGTCTCTGCGACGAGGAAGCTGCGAGCCGCATCGTCGCTGCGGCGCCCGCTGCCGTCGAATGTCTCGCACGGCTCGGCGTCGGCTTTGATCACAGGCCGGATGGAAGCTGGCAGCTCGGGCTCGAGGCCGCGCACAGCCGTAAGCGGATCGTCCACGCCACCGGCGACGGCACCGGGCGCGAGATCATGCGCGCGCTGATCGCCGCCGTGCGTCGCTGTCCGTCGATCACGCTGCTCGAGGGTCTTGAGGCCCGCCAACTCCTCGTGGAGGACAACGCGATCAGGGGCGTGCTCGCAGCGAATACGCGTGGCTCGCTCGTCATTCCGACCAACCGCGTCGTGCTGGCGACCGGCGGCATTGGCGGCCTGTTCCAGGACAGCACCAATCCCATGGGCTGCTTCGGCCAGGGGCTCGCTCTCGCGGCCCGCGCCGGCGCCGTTCTCTCCGACCTCGAATTCATCCAGTTTCACCCGACCGCCTTCGACGGACCGTCGCGGCCGATGCCACTATTGACCGAAGCGATCCGCGGCGACGGCGCGATCCTGATTGACGAGACAGGACAGCGCTTCATGGCGAACGAGCCGGGCGCCGAGCTCGCGCCGCGCGACGTCGTGGCGCGCGCGGTCTGGCGCCGTCGCGCGCAAGGACATCGGGTCTTCCTCGATGCACGGCAGCATCCGGGCAAGGATTTCGCGCAGCGCTATCCCGTCATCAGCGCGTTCTGCAGGATGGCCGGGATCGATCCGGCCAATGATCCGATCCCCGTGCGTCCGGCGGCGCATTATCACATGGGCGGCATCGCCGTTGACGGCGAAGGCCGCAGCACAGTGACGGGCTTGTGGGCCTGCGGCGAAGTCAGCCGCACCGGCCTGCACGGCGCCAACCGGCTCGCCAGCAATTCGCTAATGGAGGCCATCGTCTGTGCGCAATGGGTGGCCGAGAGCGTCAATGGCGTGGCTGGTAGTGGCGCGGCTCCGGGCACGCCGACCGCGCTCCCGCCAGCATCCGATCCATCGACGGCGCGGCCGTTCGTCTCCCAGGGCCTAGGCGTGCTGCGCGATCGGCTCGCGATCGAGCGCACCATCCGCAATCTCTATCCGATGGCGACGGGCAACAATGCTGCCGCCGATCCTGCGCTGGTCGGATTGATGATCGCGGTCGCCGCGCTAAGGCGCGAGGAAAGCCGCGGCGGCCACTACCGCACCGACTTTACGGACACGTTGCCCAATAGCGTGCCTCCCACCTCCACCCTCGCGGAAGCGCTCAGCGTCGCCGGCGAGATCGTCGAATCCGAACTGCCGATCAGGAGCGTCCAGTCGTGACCCTCAATCCCCTTCTGCCCCTGATGTACGAACCATTGGTGCGAACCGCGCTGCTCGAGGATCTCGGTCGCGCCGGCGACATCACGGCCGATGCGATCGTGCCTGCCGACCAGCGCGCCGCGCTCGGCTTGCGGGCACGCCAGCCGGGCGTTGTCGCCGGCCTCGACGTGGCACGCTGCGCCTTTCAAACGATTTCCCCCGCGATCCGGATCGAGATCGAGCGGCCCGACGGCAGCGTCGTCGCCCCCGGCGACACGATCGCGACCATCAAAGGGCCGGCACGGGCATTGTTGACCGGCGAGCGCACCGCGCTCAATTTCCTCTGTCACCTGAGCGGCGTCGCGACCGCGACGGCTTCGCTGGTGTCAGCGGTGAAAGGCACGCGCGCGCAGATCGTCTGCACCCGCAAGACGACGCCGGGCCTGCGTACCCTGGAGAAATACGCGGTGCGCGCCGGCGGCGGCGGCAATCACCGTTTCGGTCTCGACGATGCCGTGCTGATCAAGGACAACCATATCGCGCTTGCCGGCAATATCCGGACCGCGATCGAGCGCGCCAAGGCGCATGTCGGCCACCTCGTCAAAATCGAGGTCGAAGTCGATACGCTGGCGCAGTTCGAGGAGGCACTGACACTCGGGATCGACGCAGTCCTGCTCGACAACATGACGGTTGACGACCTCAGGCAGGCGGTGGCGATGGCCCGCGGCAAAGTAATCACGGAAGCCTCGGGCCGCATCACGGCTGCCACCGCGCCCGCAATTGCGGCGGCGGGCGTCGACCTGATTTCCGTCGGCTGGGTCACGCACTCCTCGGCGGCGCTCGATATCGGGCTGGATTATCTCTAACGCGCTGGGTTCGTGCGCGCTCAAAGAGCTGCCCGCGCGCCCTCCTTGCGATAGTAGAAAATCTGCCGTGCTCGGACCTCGTTCTCGACGATCCCGATCAGGCCGATCAGCTTTTCGGACGTCCGAACCTGCACGATGTCAGGCGTCACCACGAAGACAGTCGCTTCGTCGTAAGGCTGGGCGCTCATGATCATCTTGCGCATTTCAGCGACGACGTTTGCCCATGACTTGGCGTGGCGCTCGGACCTCGCGAAGTACGAGGTGAATGTCTTGAGCGCCAGATCATAGGTCGCGTCCATGGATGGCATGGCCATCGACGGATATTCCCGATCGAAACAGACCAGCGCGTCGGTCAAATCGGTCGTCACTGCCGGACGGAGCGATTCGGCGAGGGCTTGCGCGTGGTTGAAGCACACATTGCTGAACATCCACGACCGCTGCGCAAACTGCGTTTCCCCGAATGCGGCTATCGCCTTGGGCACGAAGCCGAACCACCAGCGCGCGATCTCGAGCAGCTGGAATCGCACGTTGTACTGCTCCCGCACGACATCGCCGGGCGCAAGGACGGAGAGCGCCGCGATGCGATCGGTATCGAGCAGACGCAAGCTGGTCACCGCGACGGTGGCCGCGGCTCCGAGATTGATCAACAGGGCCGAGGCGCGATCGGGATCATCGAGTATCGAATCGTTGAAGGTATCGGCAGCCAGGAACGAATCCCACAGCGCATTGGCGATGATGAGCCGGATCAGGGAGCGCTCCTCGGCAGCCGCCAGGAGCGGCGACGCCGCACGCGGAACGTAGCTCACGAGAGCGGGGTTGTGTCCGACATAGGGACACGTGATCGCCGTGTTGATCCGCTTCGATCCGGCCGTAAAGCTGGTCCAGAAGGCAGCGAACGCGGGCGACAGAAAGTTCGACAGTATCGTCTCGCGGGGCTGGCACGGCGAGATCGATGCCCTTTCGCTCGCGGCCGATCTCAACCGCTCGCGGATGTCGCGCGACGTTGCATCGATCAACGTCCGGCGCATTTCGCCATCTCCGACCGGCGCTGGGTAGCCGTCGCGCGTTTCGAAGAAATCCTGTCCGGGCAGGCACCCGTTGGCCCGATCCTCACCGCTTTCCGTCATCAATACCCCCGCCCGCAAAAGCCCCTATTCAACAGACAGTTCGGCGAGACAAAATCCGCAATGCAAATGACAAAAAATCCGATGTAGGGGTTCCATAGTACCGCGCAACGTTCGGGCGGCTCTTGGTACCCAGCTCACCAGCGGCAGATGTGATCATTCGGCCGGCGCGTTCGTCGACGCCTTGCTCTGGCGCGTCAGGCGACTGTTGCGCTGGAACACCGAATAGCTCGCGAGCGCAAACAGGATCACCAGGAACTGCAGCGAGAGCGCTTCCAGCGTTGGGTTCAGGCCGATGTCGGCGAGCCAGGACATGCTCTTCAGCTCGGTGAACGGCAGCAGCGCCTGCTCCTGGAATTCCTGCACGGCCTCGCCGATGAACTTGATCGCCATCACGAACAGGAAGGCCGAGGTCAGGATGAACAATGGCCGCAGCGGAATCTTCCGGGCGATCAGGTTGATGAAATAGAACAGCACCGCAAGTCCGATAGCGGCGACTCCGAGGCCGGCAAACAGGCCTGCGCTCCAGCCGCCTTCGGTGGTCGCCAGAGCGTTGATGAACAGCACGGTCTCGGCGCCTCGCGGAACACCGCGAGGAAGGCGAGCGCGCCGACCGCCCACACCGTGTCCTGCGCCAGCGCCGTCTCGGCCTTGTGCGCGAGATATTCGTTCCAGCCCCGGGGATCCTGCTTCACCATCAGCCAGCCGCTGACATAGAGCATGAGGCCGGCGGCAAAGAGGATGATGACGCCCTCGAGGATATCGCTGTGCTCGCCTGAATTCAGCACCGCGAACAGCCAGGCCGCAATGATGCTGGCGCCGATTGCCGCGAGCGCGCCGCCATAGAGCGCCCGGATGCGATGATCGGCGCCAACCTTTGAGAGATAACCGGCGAGCGCGGCGATCACCAGCATCGCCTCCAGTCCCTCGCGCAGCAGGATGACGGCAGCCTGAACGAATGCAGACGACATGAGCGAACCCAGTTTTGGCTCGTTCTATCGCCCGGAATTTTCAAGTAAAGCGATGTCGGTCCGCACGACCTCGTCAACTGCCCGGCGACGCGAGAAACCCGCGCAAAACGGCCGTTTCTTGCAGCAACACGGATTAGAATAGTTCAATTCAACCGGGTTGCCCGACCGGCATGGCGAGCTTTGGCTGCCCCACTTCGCGGCGTCGCGGCAAGAGCCGCTCGACCTGCAGGACCGCCAGCGTCAGCACCACGACCGCCATCGCCTGGTGGCTGAGCGCGAGATCAATCGGCACCTGGTTCAAGAGCGTCAGGATCCCGAGCGTCGCCTGCAACGTGATAGCGGCCGCCAGCCACCAGGCGCCGGCGATTACAGCGCCGCCTGCCCGCGCGCGAACAGCGTCGATCGCGTGCAGGATCGCCAGCGCCAACAGCGCGTAGGCGGTCATGCGGTGCTCGAACTGCACGGTGAGAGTATTGTCGAACAGATTGCGCCACCAGGGCTGCTCGAAGAACAGGCGTCCCGCGGACGGAATGAAAGCGCCGTCAATCTCCGGCCAGGTGTTGTAGACTTTTCCCGCGCGCAGACCCGCGACCAGCGCGCCGAAATAGAGCTGCAGGAAGGTCAGCGCGAGCAGCAGCAAGGCGGTGATCTTCAGCCGCAACGGCGCCGGACTCGGCGGCCGATCGGAAAGCCGCCGCACCGTCCATACGATCGCCGAATAGATCAGGAGCGCCAGTATCAGATGGACCGCGAGGCGATATTGCGAAACCTCCACCTTGTCGGAGAGACCCGAAGCAACCATCCACCAGCCCACCGCCCCCTGCAGCGCGCCGAGACCGAAGATCAGCCACAGCCGCCGCTTCAGCTCGCCGTCGGCGACGGCCCCGCGCCACAGGAAATAGAGAAACGGCAGCAAGTAGGCGATGCCGATCACCCGCCCAAGGAGGCGATGGCTCCATTCCCACCAGAAGATCGTCTTGAATTCATGGAGCGTCATCCCGGCATTGAGCTCGCGATATTGCGGAATTTTCCTGTAGCCCTCGTAGGCTTCCGTCCATTGAGCTTCTGTGAGCGGCGGCAGCGTGCCGGTAACCGGCTTCCATTCCACGATCGAAAGCCCGGATTCGGTGAGCCGGGTAGCGCCGCCGACCACGACCATGAGCGCGATCAGGGCTGCGACCGAAAGCAGCCACCAGCGGACGGCGGTGTTTTGGGATGGCCCGGAGGCGGAACGTGCGGTCATCGGTCCTGCTTGATCGGATTGGCGCGCCCCTTATAGTCCGCCCCCTCGCAGGCGCAAGGCGCGCTTTGCCTCACGAATGATCTATCAATCGGCCATGAATATACGCACCCGCAAGCTGCTTGGAACCATCTTCCTGCTGAT
This sequence comes from Bradyrhizobium sp. BRP22, assembly GCF_020194175.1. GTDB lineage: Bacteria > Pseudomonadota > Alphaproteobacteria > Rhizobiales > Xanthobacteraceae > Bradyrhizobium. The sequence continues at coordinate 122,029 of NZ_JADYVX010000005.1, forward strand.
GCTCGTGGTGGTGTGGTCACTGCTCGGCATGACGGTCGCGCAGACACCGTGGCTCGCCAATTCGGGCCTGCTGCAGGCGATCTTCTATGTCGTGGCCGGGCTCGGCTGGGTGCTGCCGGCAATGCCGATCGTGGCCTGGATGTCGCGGCCCGACCGCGCCTAGAGCTGCGCCCGCTTCAAGCGGCTGATATCCGCCACCACGTCCCGCCCCCGGATCCGGCGGTTCGCAGGCCCGTCTAACGATTGTTATTACCCTTTGTTGACATTTCCCTGCGAAGGTCGGCCCGCCCGAACTGTAAATAATAGATTAATAACAGGTTCATCGATGACCATGGCTGCCGCGATCGAAGGACGGACGGCGGAGTTGGGAGCGTGGTCGAAGACAAGCCGCGTCGCCGGCGTCGACATCATCCGCGATCTCGAAGCCGCCGAATTGGTATGGCGCGGCTTCGAAAAGCAGTTCTGCACGCCCTACCAGCGCTTCGATTTCCTCGCTGCCTGGCAGCGGCAGGTCGGCGTGCACGAGGGTCTCACGCCATTCGTCGTGATCGGCCGCGACAGCGAGCGGCGGCCGCTGTTCCTGCTGCCGCTGACGCTCGAAACCGCCTTTGGCGTGCGCTGCGCCAAATTCATGGGCGGCAAGCATGCGACCTTCAACATGCCGCTGTGGGACCGCGACTTCGCCGCGGGCGCAACCGCCGCCGATCTCAGGACGATGGTGTCTGCGATCGCGGCACATGGCGAGGCCGATGTCCTTGCGTTGTGCCAAGAGCCGCTGCATTGGCGCGATCTGCCGAACCCGCTGGCCCTGCTGCCGCACCAATCTTCCGTCAATGACTGCCCCCTGCTCGCAATCGCGCCCGGCGCCGATCGCGCCACCCTTATCAGCAATTCGTTCCGCCGACGGCTGAAAGGCAAGGAGCGCAAGCTGCAGCAGCTTTCCGGCTATCGCTATCATGTGGCCGCCACCGACGCCGATGTGACGCGGATCTTGAACTGGTTCTTCCGCATCAAGCCGCAGCGGATGGCCGAGCAGAAACTGCCCAATGTCTTTGCCGAGCCGGGCGTGGAGGATTTCATCCGCGCCGCCTGCCTGACCGAGCTTCCGGGCGGCGGCCACGTCGTCGACATTCATGCGCTCGAATGCGACGACGAGGTGATCGCGATCTTCGCCGGTGTCGCCGACGGCCATCGCTTCTCGATGATGTTCAACACCTACACGATGTCTGCCAGTGCCAAGTTCAGCCCCGGCCTGATCCTGATGCGAAACATCATCGATCACTACGCCGCGCTGAACTACCGCGCCCTCGACCTCGGCATCGGCTCGGACGAATACAAGCGGCTGTTCTGCAAGAGCGACGAGCCGATCTTCGACAGCTTCATTCCGCTCACCTGGCGCGGCCGGCCCGCGGCGGCTGCGATGTCCGCCGCCAACCGCGCCAAGCGCCTGGTGAAGCGCAATCCAGCGCTGTTCGATCTCGCGCAAAACCTGCGCGGCATGCTCCGCTAGCGCATGCATCGGCTGTTACCGGCGCGCAGCTCATGACGTGTGAGCCGCCGACTTGCCTGCCATCGACTTCGCGACATCGCGAACGCATGCGACGAATATCTCGGCAGCCGGGCTCAGCGTGCGGTTCTTCAGCGTCACAATGGCCGCCGACACCGCCGAAGTTCGCGGCAGCCTGACTGGAAGTTTCTTCAGTGACAGGTCGCGGCCGCTGAACTGCACAATCGAGCTTGGAAGCAAGGTGATGAAGTGCCCGGTTGCAGCGAGCCTGCAGCAGAGGTGAAGCGACAGCGTCGTGACAGGCGTGCGAGGTACGCTCAATCCGCTTTCGCGAAACAGATCGGCCGTCGCCGAGCCTGGAAAAGTGTCCGGCGGAGGCAAAATCCAGGCTTCATCGGCAAGATCGGCCAAGCTGACCTTGGAACATCGCGCCCATTTGCTTCGCTGCCCCACAACCACGACCCGCGGGTCACTGAGCACAGGCTCCACCGCCAGATCTTCCTCGGCAAACGGCGTTGGAATCCAGCCCAGCAATAGATCGATGCTCCGCTCGCGCAGTTCGCTGTAACGCGTGGTGCCAAGTACCATCTGCGCAACGTTCAGGCGGATACCTGGATGGCGCCGCGTGAATCGATCGATCACGGCCGGAAGCAGGCCGGCCGCAATGCTTTCCGAACTACCGATGTGGAGCTGCCCAATGGTTGGATCGGCAAGAAATTCGAGCTCTTCCAGACCTTGCATCAGTTCGTCGAAGATCGCCGTGCCGCGCTTGACGAGGGCACGCCCATACGGCGTGGCCTCGATGCCGTTGCGGCCGCGGTCGAGAAGCCGAAGCCCGAGTGCATGCTCCATGTCAGCAATTGCCCTCGACACGGCGGGCTGCGAAATTGCCAGTTCGGCTGCGGCCTTTGCCATGCTGCCCCGCTGCACCACGACCAGCAGGATATGGAGATCGCGCAGCTTGATGCGGCGCCGGGCTCGCTCAATGGATTGCATGTCCGATCCTTATCAAAACAGTTATGAAACCCTCACATACTAGCATTGGACGGATATGCCCGCCTCAAGCATCCTCTCGATACGATCCAGTCGTTTCAGTCGCGGAGGATCCGATGGTCTGGATGATGATGACGCGCCGCGAAATGCTGGCAATGTCAGGCGCCGGCATTGCTTTCTCCGTCGCCGGTCTCGTGCCGCAGAGCATCGCCGAGCCGAGCCCGAAGACCGTGCATATACTGACAGGCTTCACGCCCGGGCTCCCCGATGCCGTGGCAAGGCTGGTTGCCGATCAGATGAAGGATTATGCCGCGTCGATCGTGGTCGAGACCCGGCCGGGCGCGAGCGGGCGCGTCGCGGTGGAGGCCGTGAAGGCGGCCGCCCCCGATGGATCCGTCCTTCTGCTGGCGCCACTTGGCTTCTTGACGCTGTTTCCTCACGTCTACAAGACGCTCAGATACGAGCCGCGGGATTTTATTCCGGTATCGACCGTCGCCTCATTCCCGACATTGCTGACGGTGGGTCCGAAGGTGCCGCGCGAGGTAAAGACGCTGGCTGAATTCATCACATGGTGCCGCGCCAATCCGACGCAGGCGACCTACGGCACGGCAGGTGCTGGATCGACGCTGCACTTCATCGGAGCGATGCTGGGCCGCACCGCGGGCTTCGAGTATCTCCACGTACCCTATCAAGGCAGGGCCGCGATACAGGATCTCGTGAAAGGAGAGATCGCATCGGCCATCATGCCGCTCGGCAGTTCCCTTGGCCTGGTCCAGTCCGGAGAGCTTCGTGCGCTGGCGACCACGGGTCCGCGCCGCAGCCCATTTCTTCCCGATGTGCCCACGATGGCCGAAGCCGGCTATCCCTCGCTTGAGGACCTCACATGGTTTGGGTTTTTCGTTCCGGCAAAGACCCCGGCGGTAACAGTCGAAAGGCTCAATGGCTCGATCCAGTCGGCCTTACGCACCGACGAGGTAAAGGCCGGCATGGCAAAACAGTTCGTCGAGATTGACGCAATCCCGATGGCCGACTTTGCCCGGCTGCTCGCATCCGAATCCGGGCGGTGGAAAGCGATCGTGGAGGCAACCGAGTTCACGCCGACCAATTGAAGGTCTCGGCCCCCCAGTGTCCCTGTTCTACGCCGCGACCACGCGCGGGCCCGGCTCGACGGCGTCGGACGGCTCGCACGGCTTTGTCAGCATCGTCACTTCGGAGAAGCCGACCGCGGCAAGCTGCTCGCACATCACGCGGCGGGCATCGTCGGCCATCGAGGCATCCGGCACCACGACGGCGCGGGCATGCGCCGTCAGCAGATCGGCCGGCAGGTCGGAAGCCGCGCCGGCGTCGAGCAGCACGTGGTCATAGACACTGAGCAGCGCATCGATCGCGAGCGCGACCCGCGGCGACTGCAATTGGGTGCGATCGAAACCGGGCCGGCCGGCACTGACCAGATTCACGCGTGACAACCGGTCGCGCGTGATGATCTCCGAGAACGTCGCCTCGCCCTGCATCAATTCGGCGAACCCGGGCGCGCCAGGATCGGTCGATACTGCCGTCAGCGTCGGCGATGCCGCCGCGAGATCGACGACGGCGACCTTGGCCTCACGCGCCATCAGCCGCGCCAGCGTCAGCGTGGTCAGCGCCATGCTCTCGCTCGAGGCCGTCCCCAACACCGTGACCTTGCGGGCATCGGCGCCAGCGCGGCGCAGTTCCGTGGCAAGCTGCTCGATCTCTCCGATGGCTGCGGGCGCTTCCGGTTGCGGCGCAATGGATGCGGCTTCGGCCTCCGGCTCGACCTCTTCTGGTTCCGACTCCGTTTCTGGCTCATCGCGGGTCTCGGCCGCCGCAGCGCGAACGGGTGGCCGCGCGGTCGCTTGCGGCGCGACGGGTGCCGCGGCGGCCCGCGGCGCGGTCATGCGCAGGAGTTCGCCGGTGATGATCAGGCCGGAAGAGAGCAACAGCGTCGCCAGGGTCGCGATCAGCACGATCGGCAGCTTCTTCGGATAGGCCGGCGTGTTGGAGACCGAAGCGCGCGAGATGATGCGGCCATCGGACGGTCCGGCGTCGATGTTCTCGCGGGTATTGGCTTCGCGGTATTTCGCCAGATAGGATTCGAGCAGGTCGCGCTGCGCCTTGGCCTCGCGCTCCAGCGCGCGGAGCTGGACGTCCTGGCCGTTATAGGAGGACGCCTGCTTCTTCAGTTGATCGAGGCTCGCGCTCAGCGCCTCGACGCGACCGCCGGCGACGCGCGCATCATTGTCGAGCGAGCGGGAGATCTTGCTGGCCTCCTCCCGCAACTGGCGATCGAGATCGGCGAGCTGCGCCTTCAATTCCTTGATGCGCGGATGATTGTCGAGCAGCGTCGATGATTGCTCGGCGAGCTGAGCGCGCAGCGTCACGCGCTGCTCGCTGAGGCGGCGGATCAGTTCGGAGTTGAAGATTTCGGAAGCTTCGATCGGCTTGCCGCTCTGCAGCATCTCGCGGATCAGTCGCGCCTTGGTCTCGGCATCGGCCTTCAGCGCGCGCGCATTATTGAGCTGTGTGTTGAGCTCACCCATCTGCTGGTTGGACAACGAGGTATTGTTGGTGCCAATGAACAGGCTCGACTTGGAGCGGAAATCCTCGACGCGGGATTCGGCGTCCGCGACCTTCTTCCGCAAATTCTCGATCTCGCCGGCAAGCCACTGGCTCGCCGTCTTCGCCTGCTCCTGCCGCGCATTCTGCTGCAGCACCAGGTACCCTTCGGCGATCGAGTTGGCGACGCGCGCGGCAAGCTCGGGATCTCGCGACTGGAATTCGACCACGATGACGCGCGACTTGTCGACCGCGTAAGCCTGCAGGCGCTCGTAATAGGCTTCCAGCACACGCTCCTCCGGCGTCAGTGAGAACGGGTCGCGCCCGATGCCGAACAGCGCCAGCAGCGATTTCAGAGGCGAAAAGCCCTGCAGCACCGGATCGAATTCCGGCCGCTCGGCGAGCTTGTTCTTCTTGATGATCTCGCGCGCGAGATCGCGCGACAGCAGGAGCTGCACCTGGCTGGTGACGGCTTCCGGATCGACGACGTTGCGCTCCTCGTTGCGCTCGCCGCTCGGCCGCAGGAACACGTTCTCGCGGCCGTCGATCAGGATGCGGGCTTCGGACTTGTAGCGCGGCGTCACCATGTTGACCGCGGCCAGCGACAGCGTGAACGCCAGCACCGTCGGCACGATGATCCAGCTCCGCCGGCGCATCAGCGCATGACCGAGCGCCGGCAGGTCGAGATCCCCTGCGGGCGACACGGCCGCCGATGCAGGCTCGGCCGCGGCCGGCGCAGGCTTTGCGAGCGCGCGCCGGACCACGGCCCTGTCCTTGCCGAAACGCCAGAACGCTAAACGCATCGCTCACTCCCGCGGGGACGCCACTCAATCTACCTCAGCCGGGGCGATTACACTCCATTAAGGTTGCCGCTGGGTTAACCGGCACGATTGACGGGCAGCAGCGCACGCTCTCACCCATGCGTCATGCTTTGTTAACCATGAACGTCCTTAATCGGCCGCGATATTTGCCGGGATTCCAAGAATGCGCCGCCAGCGCGCCATTGCTTCATGCCTGCTTGCCATGCTTGCGCGCAGCGCTTCCACCAGCGTTGGCGAGCGCCCGACGTGACTATCGGTTCCGACCAGCCGCTCCGCATCCTGCATGTCGTGCGCGCCCCTGTCGGCGGCATCTTTCGCCACATCCTCGACGTCGCCAACGGACAGATCGAGCGCGGTCATCACGTCGGAATCGTCGCCGACAGCATCACGGGCGGTGAGCGCGCCGCTACCGCGCTTGCTGAAATCGAGCCGCGCCTGAAGCTCGGCGTGTGCCGCGTCGCCATTCGCCGCGAGCCGCGGTTCGCAGATGTCATGGTCTGGGCGCAGATCGCCGGTCTGATCTGGAGATTGAAGCCGGATGTGCTGCACGGCCATGGCGCCAAGGCCGGCGCCTATGTCCGCCTGCGGCCGCACTCGAAGCACACCATTCGCGTCTACACGCCGCATGGCGGTTCGCTGCATTACCCGCTGGACACGCTGAAGGGCAATTTCTACAGCCGGCTCGAACGGGCGCTGATGAACAGCACCGACCTGTTCCTGTTCGAGAGCGCTTTCGCACGTGACACCTATCAGCGCACCGTCGGCACTTCGACCAGCGGCGTCGTGAGCTGCGTGTTCAACGGCGTGACCGCCGAGGAATTCGATCCCGTGGAGCGCGCCGAGGATGCCACCGACATCGTCTATGTCGGCGAATTCCGTCACATCAAGGGCGCCGACCTCCTGATCGATGCCGTGGCGAAACTGCGCGCCGAGGGCAAGCCGGTGGCGCTGACCCTTGCCGGCGACGGCGAGGAATCGGAGAAGCTGAAGGCGCAGGTCGAGCGGCTCGCGCTCGACGACGCCGCGCGCTTCATCGGCCACGTCAAAGCACGCTACGGATTCTCGAAGGGCAAGCTGCTGGTCGTTCCCTCCCGCGGCGATTCGATGCCCTATGTCGTGATCGAGGCCGCGGCCGCGGGGATTCCGATGGTGGCAGCCAATGTTGGCGGCATCCCCGAGATCTTCGGCCCGTATACCGACGCGCTGTTCGCGCCGAGCAACGCAGCGGCCATGGCCGAAGCGATCGGCCGCGCGCTCGATGATCCCGCGGCGACGCTGGCGCGCGCGCAGGCGTTGCGCGAACGCATTTCCGCGCATTTTTCACAGCGCGCCATGGTCGAGGGCGTACTCGCCGGCTATCGCGACGCGTTTGCCAATCGTTAACCTTTACTTACCGACGTAACCGTTTGTTCCGATTTCTCCCCTAATCCGTGAGGCGAGGCAATTCCGCAGCGGCCTCCGCATCCCCATGTGCGGCCGCGAGAGCATGATCCGGAAAAGTGAGTACCGGTTTTCCGAAAAGATCATGCTCAAACAACGGACGTGACGACGTGGAACCGATCAACGCACGCTCGATGCTGGACGCGGCAGCGACCGCCGGTGGCGGCCGTCCGCCCGTCGAACGGCGCCGCAGACTATCGCCCGCCGCCCTCGCCGTTGCCAATGACAAGGTCCGCGGCGCCTATTCGCCCGTTGTCATCACCGGCATCGCTCGCCTGATCGATTTCACGCTGCTGAGCCTGGTCGGCGTCGCGCTATATCTCTGGTACGTGATGCCGCTCTCGGGATTCCGCTGGGAATATGTCGCGGCGATCCTTGCCATGGCGATATCGGCGGTGGTCGGCTTCCAGGCCGCCGATCTCTACGAAGTCCAGATGTTCCGCGGACAGTTGCGGCAGACGACGCGGATGATCTCGTCCTGGGCCATCGTGTTTCTGCTGTTCATCGGTGTGTCGTTCCTGGTCAAGCTCGGCGGCGAGATCTCACGGGTATGGCTGACGGCATTCTTCTTCGTGGGCCTCGCGGCCCTGATCGTCGAGCGGCTGATCCTGCGCGGCCTGGTGCGGCGCTGGGCGCGCGACGGCCGGCTCGATCGTCGCACCGTGATCGTCGGCGCCGACCAGAACGGCGAGCAGCTCGTCGCAGCGCTCAACGCGCAGCCCGACACCGACATCCGCGTGCTCGGCGTGTTCGACGACCGCAACGATGATCGCGCGCTTGATACTTGCGCCGGCAGCCCGAAGCTCGGCAAGGTCGACGACATCGTCGAGTTCGCCCGCCGCACCCGCGTCGACCTCGTGCTGTTCGCGCTGCCGATCTCGGCCGAGACCCGCATCCTGCAGATGTTGAAGAAGCTCTGGGTGCTGCCGCTCGATATCCGCCTGTCTGCGCACACCAACAGGCTGCGCTTCCGCCCCCGCTCCTATTCCTATCTCGGCAAGGTGCCGACGCTCGACGTGTTCGAGGCTCCGATCACCGACTGGGACCTCGTGACGAAATGGCTGTTCGACCGCATCGTCGGCGGCCTGATCCTCATCGCCGCGCTGCCGGTGATGGGGCTGGTGGCGCTCGCGGTGAAGCTCGACAGTCCGGGCCCGGTGCTGTTCCGCCAGAAGCGGTTCGGCTTCAACAATGAGCGGATCGACGTCTACAAGTTCCGCTCGCTCTACCATCACCAGGCCGATCCCACCGCCTCGAAGGTCGTGACCAAGGACGATCCGCGCGTCACCCGCGTCGGCCGCTTCATCCGCAAGAGCAGCCTCGACGAACTGCCGCAGCTCTTCAACGTCGTGCTGAAGGGCAACCTCTCCCTGGTCGGCCCGCGTCCGCATGCGGTGCAGGGCAAATTGCAGAACCGCCTGTTCGACGAAGCCGTCGACGGCTATTTCGCCCGCCACCGCGTCAAGCCCGGCATCACCGGATGGGCGCAAATCAACGGCTGGCGCGGCGAAGTCGATACCGACGAGAAGATCCAGAAGCGCGTCGAGTTCGATCTCTATTACATCGAGAACTGGTCGGTGCTGTTCGACCTCTACATCCTCCTGAAGACGCCGTTCTCGCTGCTGACCAAGAACGAGAACGCGTATTGACGATGGAACTATCTCCACGATGGCGCTGCGCCCCCTCTCCCGCTTGCGGGGGGCTGGAGCGCGATTCAAAGTCTTTGAGTGGAGATAGTCGGTCACCCGGCGCTACGCGCCGACCTCGCCCGCAAGCGGGAGAGGTGAAGTGAGTCCGCGGATGGACCGTTCATAATGGCCTACGCCGCAACAGCGGGCACCTCCCTGCCGCACGCCGCGCCCGGCGTGCTGGCGCTGCAGCGCGCGATGGTGTGGCTCGCGGGCGCTTCCAGCGCGATTGTCTTCATCGAGCCGAGCCCGTATGAGCTGGTCACGCTCACGGCCGCCGTGATCTTTTTCGCGACGGGCCTGCGGATGCGGCTCGCTTTCATGCCGCTGCTGCTCGCCCTCGTCGTGCTCAATGTCGGCTACAGCATCGGCGCCATCCCGTTCCTCGACAGGCCGGAGATCGCGACCTGGATCGCGACGTCCTGGTACATGGCGATCACCGTGCTGTTCTTCGCCATGGTCGTCGCCGAGGATACCGAGGCGCGGCTCGACATGCTCCGGCGCGGCCTGGTCGTGGGCGCAATGATCGCATCGCTCGCCGCGGTCGGCGGCTACTTCCATCTGGTGCCCGGCGGCTACGATCTCCTGACGCTGTATGGCCGCGCGCGCGGCACGTTCAAGGATCCGAACGTGCTCGGTGCCTTCCTGATCCTGCCGGCGCTGTTCTCGCTGCAAAGCGTCGTCTCCGCTCCTCTCGGCAAGGCGTTCCGCAACACTATTGCCTTCGGCATCATGTCGCTGGCGATCCTGCTCGCGTTCTCGCGCGCGGCGTGGGGCGGGCTGATCATCACCGCGGCCTTCATGCTGGTGCTGATGGTGTTGACCAGCCGCTCGCAGGCGGAGCGCTCGCGCATCATCGTGATGGCGCTCGTTGCCGTCATCCTCGCGGTCGCGCTGGTCGCGATCCTGTTGTCGTTCGATACGATCGCGGAGATGTTCAAGCAGCGCGCCAGCTTCGACCAGAGCTATGACGAAGGCCGCTTCGGCCGATTCGGGCGGCACATCCTCGGGGCCGAGATGGCGCTCGACCTGCCCTTCGGCGTCGGTCCGCTGCAGTTCCGCAACTATTTCCCCGAGGACACCCACAACTCCTATCTGAACGCCTTCATGTCAGGGGGCTGGATCTCCGGCATCACCTATCCGGCGCTGGTGTTCGTCACCGTGATCACGGGCTTCCGCTATGTCTTCCTGCCCGTGCCCTGGCAGCGGACCTATCTTGCGATCTTCGCAGCCTTCCTCGGCACCGTGGCCGAAAGCTTCATCATCGACACCGACCATTGGCGGCACTTCTGGATGATGTTGGGGGCGATGTGGGGCATGTATGTCGCCGCGGCGCGCTACCGGGCGGTCTCCCAACCGGCGCTCACCGCCGAGGCGGCCGCCCGCGCTTCCTAGCCGGCTTCTCATCCGGCGTATCGATCAGCCCCTTGAGCTTCTCGGTCGCCTCCAGCACGGCCTTGTAGCCTTCGTTGGCGAAGCGCAGCAGCAGTTGCAGCTCAGCTTCCGAATAGGTGCTCCAGAGCCGGTGCATCTCCTCCTGCATCGGCACGTAGTATCGGCCGATCCGCGCAACGTTCTCCGGCACGGTGACGATGAAGACCTTGCGTCGGTCGCTCTCGTCGCGCTCGCGACGCACGAAGCCGGCCTTCTCCAGGCGGTCGACCACGCCGGTGATGGCGCCGGTCGTGAGCCCGGTGACCTCCGCGAGCCGGCCTGCCGTCACACGGCCTTCGAGGATCAGGAAATCGAGGCATTCGAGGTCGGAACCGGAAATTCCCGCCACATTGGCAACGGCTTGCCCGTACAGCACGCCCTGTGCCGACGACCGCCGCATCGCCTCTTCCAATTCCTGCATCAGCGCCGCTCGCGGCTGCAACCTTGACAAGATCTCTCCTTTTCCTTAGCAAATGTATATCTTACATATTAAGATAATTAGCTGCTGACCTTTCCTAACCCGCGCAGTCCAACGGAGCAAGAGATGCCCCGCCGTCCCCGCAAGGCCCTGATCATCGGCGCCGGCATCGCCGGCCCCGTTGCTGCGATCTTCCTCAAGCGTGCCGGCTATGACGTCGAGGTCTACGAGGGCTGGCCGCATTCGAGCGGCATCGGCGGCGGGCTGCAGATCGCGCCGAACGGCATGCAGGTGATGGCTGAGCTCGGTCTCGCCGACGAACTGATCCGCCGGGGCTCGATCGCCGAATCCTTCGATTTCTATTCGCAGGGAGGCCGAAAGCTCGGCTCGATCAACCGCGACATGGAGAAGCGCTTTGGCCAGCCGGCGGTGAACGTCCGTCGCGCCACGCTGCAGGAGATCCTCCTCAACAAGGCGTGGTGCTCGAATGCCGAGCTCTATTTCGAGAAGCGCCTGGTCAAGATCATCGACCGGCCCGACCAGCCGGTCGTCGCTTATTTCGCCGACGGCACCACCGCCGAAGGCGATTTTCTGATTGGCGCCGACGGCATACGCTCCAAGGTGCGGAGCCATGTGGTGCCGGACGGTCCAAAACCCTTCGACACCGGCCTGATCGGCTTCGGCGGCTTCGTGCCCCGCTCCGTCCTCGAAGCCAGATCGATCGGCGGCCGCGTCGAGACCACGTTCGGCCGGAGCGGCTTCTTCGGTTATGGCTTCTGCAGCTCCGATCCCGATGACGGGGCGATGTGGTGGAGCACGCAGCCTTCGCGCGGTGTCGACGCCGCGACCTTCCGCGCCATGGATCAGGCGGCGCTGAAACAGCATTTGCGCGACTTCCACAGCGGGTGGCACGATCCGATTCCGCGCATCATCGAAGCCGCCGAAAACATTGTGGTGACCGACACGCTCGACGTCGCAAGCCTGCCGACCTGGTCGCGCAAGCGCTCGCTCCTCATCGGCGATGCCGCGCATGCCACCAGCCCACATGCCGGCCAGGGCGCTTCGCTGGCGCTGGAAGACGCGATGCGGCTCGGCAAACTCATGCTGGACGGACAGGAACTCGGCCTCACCTTCCAGAACTTCGAGCATGAGCGCCGTCCGCGCGCGGAGAAGATCGTCGCGATCGCCCGCCGCAACGGCAACAGCAAGCGCGAATTCAGCGCCGCGGGAGCGTGGGTGCGCGATCACGTGCTGAGCTTGCTTCTCCCGGTAACCTCGCGGTGCATGGATTTCATGTACGTCTATGATCCGCGTGCCGCATAGCCCTACAATCTCCAAACGTAGGATGGTAGAGCGAAGCGAAACCCATCACCTTCAGAGCAAGCCCAACGATGGAGGGTTTCGCTTCGCTCCACCCACCCTGCGATCTATGATTCACTTCTCCACCGCAAACGTCAGGCCGGCGTGATCGGTCAGCCGCTTGATGAGCTTGTCCTTCATCGCAGCGCCCGGCGTCCAGATGCCGGCGGGAACGTCCGCCGCATCGCGCAACAGGCAGATCGCGCATTCCGAGATCATCTTCGATGTCGAGCCATAGCCGGGATCGCGGTCGCCCTTCACCGATGCGCGCACCTGCCGGCCATCGGGCGCGATCGCGACGTACAGGAGATCGTAGCGGCCGTTCTCGCGTTCTTCCTTCGAGGGCCCCTCGCCCGGCTTCGGCGCATTTGGACCGGTCTTTTCGGTGTTGGCGGCCATCACCCGCTTGGCGTTGGCTTCGCCTTTCTCGCCGGCGCCAGTCAGCACCATCTCGTCGTAGACGAGTTCCTCACCATACGGAAACCCCATCAGCATGTTGGATCGATGGATGTTGCGCGTATTGATGGTCGCCATCACGAAGGGCGCGCTCCAGGACTGCAGATCGTCCTCGAATAGAGGCTTGTTGCCTGGCGGCTGTTTCGGCCCGCGAAATCCCGGCGTCAGGACGAACGGATCCTTCAGCATCGCGACGAGGCTGAGATCCTTGGCGACGGCTTCAAACGTCGCCCTTGCGCTCGCGGCCGTGCCGCCGGAGAACGTGCCGCGCATATCACGCACGCGCCCCTTGACGCGGAGCGCCGGTGCGCCGAACACGCGTTTCGCCTCTTGCTGGACAAAGAACGCACCGAGTTCGAACGGCAGCGAGTCGAAGCCGCAGGAAAACACGATGCGCGCACCGCTCGCCTTCGCCGCGGCCTCGTGCTTGTCGATCATCTGTCGCATCCACAGCGGCTCGCCGCTGAGATCGAAATAATCGACGCCAGCTTCCACGCAGGCTGCGACCAGGTCGTTGCCATAGAGCTGATACGGACCGACCGTGCTGATCACGGATTTGGCCGCCCCAACCATGGCTTTCAGCGAGCCGACGTCGCTTGAATCGGCGACGATCAGCGGCGTGTCTGCGGGCGCGCCAATGGCATCGCGCACCGCGGCAAGCTTGTCCTTGCTGCGCCCCGCCATCGCCCATGTCAGGCCATCGCCCTTGTAATGCTGCGCGAGATATTCGGCGACGAGCTGGCCGGTGAAGCCGGTTGCGCCATAAACGACAATGTCGAACTTCGACGACATAGATGTACTTTCCTTGAGACTTCTCGTCATTGCGCGGAGCCAACCGGTCCCGCCTCTGGCGGGCCCGATGACAAGCTCCGCGACGAAGCAATCCATCTCTCCGCAGGCGGCAGCATGGATTGCTTCACGGAGCCTGTCATCGGGCGGCGCTACGCGCCGACCCGTTGGCTCGCAATGACGCGTTTGGCATCATTTCGCAATGGCTATTTCTTGGCATAGGACACGCCCATGCCGGCGCGCACGTCGGCCTGGATGCCGTAGGGCGCGATCGGATAGCGCAGGCCGTTCCTGGCGAGTTGCTTCATGCCGGCGATCGCCTTGGCAAGATCGGCGGGCGGCAGCGCCATCAGCATCTCCTCGTCAGGCACGCCGCCATAGCGCCGTTCGGCGAAACATGGCAGCGACAGCGACGGCTCGCGCGTCCTCAGTGCCCGCCCCCAGGAATCCGCGCACGCTGTCTCGCCGACCACGCTCCATTCGAACTTCTTGTAGCCGGTATATTGCAGCCCGTTGATCAGGATGATCATCTGCCCCGGCGTCGCATAGACGAGGCAGATGTCGGGCGGATTGAGTCGGCCGCTCGCCAGCGGGCTCGCCGCAAAGGCCTGGTATCGGCCATAGGGCACTACATCCAGCGCTTCCTGCCGCTTGCGCGCGTCCTCCGCGGTGCCGTGCCACACCCCGACGTAGGATTCGCCCGCGAGCCATTTCTCATCTTGCGGCGCGAGTCCGATCACGGCGCGGCACTGCGCGCCGACCAGATCGTCGGCGGTGACGCCGACCGTCCAGCCGAGCCGCGAGGCCATGCTGACGATCTGGTCGGTGGTGTGGACGGCCGTCGGGCGCCGGATCTTGGGGATCGCCATCATGTCCTCGACCCGCTCGAACAGCTTCAGGCCGATCACGGTCGTCTTCAGCCTGAGCAGGCTGTTGAGATCGGCCACCATCGCGGCGGGATCGAATTGTTCCGGCGGTATCTGCTGTTGCATGGCGTGAGTTCCCGGGATCTTTTTGCCGCAACCTTAGCCCGATCGGCAGCCGGCTGCGACCCGGGAACTCCCACCAGCATTGCCGCGGGCGGCGTTGTCCTCCTGTGAGGACGGCGCGACAGTTTTCGCCGTGAGATACCGGGTATTTAATTTGACTTTAATTTTTATTTAAATGATGTTAATTTCGTATTTAAACGGCGTTTTATTCGTTGGGACACATGGGGGCCGCAGGCACCCGAATTGCCGCGACGTCAATCCGATTACACGTGGTCCGATTGAATACGAAGACAAAGGCGTCATACATGCGCCAGCCGATTGATACTGCACCAAGGGACGGCAAGGACATCTGGGTCGAGAGTGCGACCGGGGCCTTTGATATCGCGCACTGGTCATCCGAGACGGGCGAATGGGTCTGGAAAAGTGGACATCCGATCAATATAGCGCCCACGCATTGGTATCCGATAACTGAGGATGTGTTTCTAGAGGACGAGCAGTCGAGCGGCCCATTAGGTCGGACGGGTCGAAGGTTGACGTCTTTGATCGCTGTAATCCTCGTTGCGGCCGCAATCGTCGGTGTATTCGATGCATTCAGCGAACGCGCGGCCTCCGAAACGACCGAAGGCTGGCGCGCCGCCGAACTCAATCTGAAGCCAGAGGTCGCGACTGCTTGGCAAGGCCGCATTCAGCGCGAAACAGCGGCCCTCATGCAGGATACTGACGCTTCTCGGCCCGTGCTGTTGGCCGGCACGGTCCAGCGTCGCCAAGCGCTCGAAGACGAGATTTCACACAAGGACGCCGCGGCGGGCGAGCTCGCGGCGGCCACGTCCGCCGACTTGCGGCAGTCACTGCACCAGGAACGCGAAAGATCCGCCGCACTGGCGGCCGAACTCGCGAAAGTCCGCGGCGACCTGGAGGCGATGCTGGCACTGTCGAGCAAGTTCCAGGACGACGCGGTGCAGCGCTGGGAGGCAGCGGAAATTGCAGCGGAGGAGCTGCGGCAGTCGCTACGCCAGGAACAGGCCCGCGCCACCACGCTCGCGAACGAACTGAGCGGAAGGCGCAGCGAGACCGAGACCCGGGACGTCGAGACGCGCAAGGCGGACGATGCGGCTGCGCAACCGAGACAGGCGACCGAAGGAGAGATCGCGGAACTGCGGCAGTCGCTGGAGCAGGAGCGGGAAAGGACTGCAGCCCTTACCCGGGAGGTCGGCGCGGCGCGCCAGGCGATGACGGCGAGTGCCGAGCAGCAGAGCCGCGCGCTCGACGAGGCAAAGATGCGTGCCGCGGCGCTCGCGAGCGAACTCGCCGGAGCGCGCAGCGAGATCGAGAGCCAGACCGCGCAGCCAAAGGCGCTTGATGAAGCTGTACAGCAGAAGCAGGCGGCTGAGGCCACCATCGCGGAGCTGCGGCAGTCGCTGCAACAGGAGCGGGAAAAAACCGCCGCCCTTGTGAGAGAGGCCGAGACCGCGCACGCGGCAATGGCAAGCGCCGAGCAACAGTCTCGCGCGCTCGAGGAGGCGCAGGCCCGCGCGACGGCGCTCACAAACGAACTTTCCGGAACGCGCCGCGAGATCGAGGCCCGGGACATGCAGTCGCGCAAGGCGAACGACGAAGCCGCCCGGCAGAGACAGGCGGCGGAGCGAGAGATCGCCGAACTGCGGCAGCTGCTGCAGCGGGAGCGGAGCAGAACCGAAGCCATGGCCCGGGAGCTTGCATCCGTACGGCGGCCCATCGATGAGCGCGTGACCGTGGAGCGCGCAATTGAAGGCCCGATCGTGCCGGCGACACAGACCGTGGCTGCGGCGGTTACGGAGCCGCCGACAGCCGCAGACCAGGACAAGGCGGAGGCGGCCCGACTGATCGCGCGCGCCAGCGCATTGCTCGGCCAGGGCAATATCGGCGCGGCGCGGATCGTGCTTGAGCGCGCCGCCGAGAACGACAATGCGCAGGCAAGCTTCATGCTCGCGGAGACATATGATCCCGCCATCTTGTCTGCCTGGGGCACCTATGGAACGCGCGGCGAAGCGGCCAAGGCGCGAGAGCTTTACGCGAAGGCACACCGTGGCGGTATTCGCGAGGCCAAGGATCGGCTCGACGCGCTATCCCGGTGAGAGGACAGGTTTGTTGCGTCCAACATGATGACACTGGCTGCCGCAGTTGATGATCGAGAGGGGGACTGACATGAACACGCTGCCAAGGTCACGCTCGTTGCTCCTGCTCGCCGCACTGCTGCCCCTCGCCATGATGCTTCAGCCGGCTGAGGTGGAAGCACAGACCGCGCAACCCTCCAAGGGCAACGCACAGGCGGTTCGACGCTCCCTGCCGCAGGAGACCGAAAAGGAGCGGATGAATGCCTGGACCGTTGGGCTCGCCGGCGGCTTGCTGGAGGGCGCGCCGATTCGCCTGGCCGCGGAAATGGCCCGCGTCGTCGATGATGGCGCAAACCTGCATCTGCTGCCGATCGTCACCCGGGGCGCCACGGAAAATCTGAACTCGCTGCTCTATCTGCGCGGCGTCGACACGGCAATCATCAATTCCGACGCGCTCGAAGAGTACAGGATTCAAGTGCCGCAGATCCGGAGCCGCATCACCTACCTGCTCAATCTCTTCCCGTCCGAGCTGCATGTTTTCGTCCGACCGGAAATTGCAAGCCTGCAGGATCTCGCCGGCAAGAAAGTGAACTTCAACACCCAGGGCACGGCAGCCGCCTATTCAGGACCGCTGATCTTCAGCCGTCTTGGCGTCGAGGTCGAGAAGACGTTCATTCCCCATCAGGTCGCCCTGGAACAGATGCGCAAGGGTGAGATGGCGGCCGTGGTGTTCATCACGTCCAAACCGGTCGATGCCTTCGTGCGCGGCCGCTGGGAGACGGGATTCAAGTTTCTCCCGATCCAATACGACAGCAAGTTCGAGGATTACTACCTGCCCGCAACGCTGGAGCCGAATGAGTATCCCAATCTGATCAAGCAGGGCGAGCGGGTGTCGACCATCGCGGTGCCGACCGCGCTTGTCGCGTTCAACTGGCCGCCGCAGTCGAATCGTTATCAACGCGTCGCGCGCTTTGTCGACTACCTGTTCTCGCGGATCGACCGCCTGCAGGCGCCGGGTTTTGACCCGAAATGGAAGTCGATCAATCTCGCAGCGACCGTCCCCGGACTGGCCCGCTTCCCGGCCGCGCAGCAATGGCTGGATCGCAGCAAGGCGCGCAGCGCGCAGGCGCCGCCATGAAGGCCGCTGCTGTTCCCGTCGCCGTCACGTTCAAGATCGTTTGCGGCATCGCCTACGCGCAGGGCACGAACGATCCGATGACAAATCTTCGGGCCTGCTCGGTGATGGAGGGAGCGGCCCGGCTGGAATGTCTGGAGGCCCTGTCGCGCAAGATTGCGCCGCCTGGTCGTCCGGCGCCATACGACAACTGGCTGCTCAGCGAAACCACCTCGCCGGTGGATTATTCGCCGATCGTCACCGCCACCACGTTCTCTCGCGGTGGCTCGGATGGCGCCGCAATGCAACTGTCGATCCACTGCCGCAAAGGCCGCACCGAGCTCGCGCTGGCAGGACCGGCGGTCTCACGCAGCGCCGAGGAGTACGCCATCTCCTACCGTGTCAATGCCAATCCACCGGTGCAGCTTGCGGCCGCCTTGTCGTCATTCGGGACCGGTGTCGCCGTCCGGGGCGACGTCGTGCGTTTGCTGCAATCGCTGCCCGAAGACGGCGGCGTTGCAGTCCGTCTGTCGACCCGCACCGGCGCGGCCCAGGAAGGGTATTTCCTGCTCGGCGGATTCAAGATCGTGCGCGAAAAGCTGGCGGCGGCGTGCAAATGGCCACATGCCGTCGCCAGGCCAGGAGACTGATGGTCATGGGACAGGGAGAAGCAGGATGATCGGAAATGGAAATCTGATGATAGCAGCCGTTGCCGGCTTGGCGATGTTGCTCCTGATCGCGCCGACCGCACAGGCGCAACTGGACAATCAGGTGAAGCCGCAAGCGAGCAAGCAGTACCGGATAAGCAAGCAGAAAGAGCCGATCAGGCAGAAGCAGGAGAGCAAGCAGGACCAGGCGGGCAAGCAGAAACTGGCGCTGGTGACAAAGCCCGCCGAGGTCGCCGGGAAGAAGCCGCATCAACTGCTCCTGCAGGTCAATTCCAACGAACCCGCGATGATGAATCTCGCGTTGAACAATGCGACCAACGTTGCGCAATACTATCGCAATCTCGGTGAAGACGTGTCGATCGAGGTTGTCACCTTTGGCCCCGGCCTTCACATGCTGCGCGATGACACCTCTCCGGTGAAAGCGCGCATCGAGGCGCTTGCGATGAGCAATCCGGAAATCTCCTTCAAAGCCTGCGGTAACACCCAGGCAAACATGAGTAAGGCGGAGAATAAAGACATCAGCCTCATTCCACAGGCGACGATTGTAAAATCCGGCGTCGTCCGCGTCATCGAGCTGCAGGAGCAGGGCTGGAGCTACGTCAAATTGTGAGACGTCGCTCCGCTCTGTGCCATCGGGCTTATAAGTACACTATCTAGTTCGTTGACGGCCCCGGCAGCAGCTCGTCGGTTCGGCCGACGGCGCGATAGGCAACGAGGCCCATCCACTCGCGCACTGCAAGATCGGTCCGCGACAATCCATCGAGCGCGCTGTTGGTAAACCAGAAGACGTCGTTGCCTGTCCCGACCCGCCAGTCGACAGGATAGGGCTCGACCGGAAAACCCACTTTCCGAAACAGCCCGATTGATCGCGGCATGTGGAACGCCGACGTCACCAGGAGCCAGCGCTCGCCTGGTCTCGGCGCCACCAGCGCCTTGGAGAATTCGGCATTCTCCCAGGTGTTGCGCGATTGCCGCTCGATGATGAGCCGCGATTTTGCGACACCGAGGCTTTCGAAGATTTCCGCGACGAAATCAGCCTCCTTGGCGTCATTGGAAATCAGGTTGGCGCTGCCGCCGGAAAACACCACGCGCGCATTCGGATATTTCCGTGCGAGCTCGGCCGCGGCGATGATGCGGTCCGCCGCGTTGCGCACGATCGGGGTGTCATGCGCGACCGAAAGATCGGCATCGACCGAGCCGCCGAGCACGACGATGCCATCCGGGATCCCTTCCGTTGGATTCCACGGCGGAAAGCGCGTCTCCAGCGGGTAGAGCAGCAGGTTTCCAAGCGGCGAGAAGCCGGCCACGACAAGCAGCGCGATGACCGCGATCAGAAGCTTGCGGCCAAGCGCGGCAAACCGCGTCGCGAGCAGGATCGCGCCGAGCACGCCGATGCCGATCAGGAAATTGCCCGGCAACAGCATGACCCCGAGCGTCTTCGACAGCACAAAAAACACCCGCGGCGGCCTCCGATCCGATCAAGCTGGGGAGCGCCTTAGCAGCAAATCCAGGAGCAGGCCATCTCGGCCGGACTCGAATCGCTGAACGAGATTGCGAGCGTCACCGCCTCAGTGCACGAGTTCACGCCAATTGCCTTTCATGGCGCGTCGTACATGCTCATGCCCTAATGATCTCCGCCGGATGTGATCCGGCAACGATTGATCTGACCGCAAAAGCCCATTCTAAATGGGACGCACCTCACGCATGACATGCCCGGTCGAGACATCCCATGACACACCATCATCTGCCCGCCAGCCCGGAGACCTGCCACTGGGGCTTCTTCGAAGCAAAGCTCAAGCCGGTGCTTGCGATCAAGAGCGGCGACGAGGTCACCATCGATACCGTCAGCGGCGGCCCCGACGTGGTGCCTGACCGGGGCAGGTTTCACATCCCGCCCCAGCTTGCCGAAATCCATGCGAGGTCCGAGCGGATGCTGCCGGGTCATATCCTCACCGGCCCGGTCGCGGTGGAGGGTGCCGAGCCGGGCGACGTGCTGGAGGTCGATATCCTCGATGTCGGGCTACGGCAGGACTGGGGCTATAATCTGATCCGTCCGCTCTCCGGCACCCTGCCCGACGATTTTCACGAACCGCGCATCCTCAACATCCCGCTGGATCGCGAGCGGATGGTCGGCCGCCTGCCCTGGGGATTGGAGCTGCCGCTCAAACCCTTCTTCGGCGTGATGGGCGTGGCGCCGCCGCCGGCCTGGGGCCGCATCACCTCGCTGATCCCGCGCGCGATGGGCGGCAATCTCGACAACAAGGAGCTCGGCCCGGGCGCAAAACTCTATTTGCCGGTGTTCGTGCCCGGCGCGCTGTTCTCCTGCGGCGATGGGCACGGCGTGCAGGGCGACGGCGAGGTCTGCGTCACCGCGATCGAGACCGCACTGCAGGGCCGCTTCAAATTGACGCTGCGCAAGGACCTGCGGCTCAATTATCCCCGCGCCGAGACCGCCGATCACTACATGACGATGGCGATGGACCCGGATCTCGACCAATGCGTGGTGCGGGCGCTGCGCGACATGATCGCTCTGCTCGGGGAGAAGCGGAATCTGTCGCGCGAGGATGCCTACACGCTGTGCAGCCTCGCAGCCGATCTGCGGGTAACGCAAACCGTGAACGGCTCGAAAGGCATTCATTGCATGATCGCAAAGGCCATCGTCCACGGCTGAGCGAGGTGTCATTCCGGGGCGATGCGCAGCATCGAACCCGGAATCTCGAGATTCCGGGTCTGGTCCTCCGGACCATCCCGGAATGACCGGCGCCAAGAGGAATGACCGATTGCCGCACTTGTGCTGTGCGAGCCCTGCTCGATACAATCTCCCAAACCAAAACAAGGCCACAGGGAGAGACATGCTCAAGGAAAGGCTATCGCCGGCGGAAGAAGCCGCGCGCGAACAGGAAATGCGGGACGAGCTCGCCGCCTGCCCGCGCATCCTCGATCTGATCGCCCGCGGTCCGCTCGGCGATCCCAATGCGGAAGGCGTCATCTACCTGCGCTCGCCGCTCGATCTCAATCCCGTGATCCTCTCGAACGATCAGCTCATGGGCTCCATCAAGGCCGCGGAAAACGTCTTCCGCCGTGAGGGCATCGGCAAGGAAGACACCATCGCGATCCTGCTGCCGAGCTGCCCCGCCGCGATCGCAGCGATCTGGGGCGCGGCGGCGTGCGGCATCGCCGAGCCGCTCAACCTCCTGTTCACGCGCGAGGCCATCATCGCCCAGCTCAATGCGGTGCAGGCAAAACTGCTGCTGGCGCCGCCCCCGGGCATGCCGGGCGGGCTCTACGAGAAGATCGAGGGCCTGCAGCGCGACGTACCTTCGCTCAAGCGCATCGTGATCGTGCCGCTCGACGGCACCATCTCCTTCGACGGAGAGGTCCTTAAGCCCGATCCGGCCTGGCGCGACGATTACGGCCGGTCGAAGGACTTCTCCGAAGCCGACCGCGTCGCGGTGATGCTGCCGACCGGCGGCACCACCGGCCATCCCAAGGTGGCGCGGCTCACCAACCGCGCCATGGTCGCCTCCACGGTCTCCTCGCGGATGGCGCTGGACTTCCGAAAGGGCGAACGCTGCACGATCACGCTGCCGCTGTTCCATGTCGGCGGCCTGTTCTGCACCGCCGCCAACAGCCTGTCGGCCGGCGCGACCATGTTCATCCCCGGCCCTGCCGGCGCGCGCGATCCGGCGCTGATCACGAATTTCTGGAAGATCGTCGAGAAATACCGCGTCAACATCAACGGCAACGTGCCGACGGCGCTCGGCGCCATCGCCGGTGTCCCGGTCGGCGATGCCGACATCTCGTCCCTGCGCGTGACCGCTACGGGCGCCTCAATCTGCCCGCTGGAGATCGAACGCCGCTATCTTGCGGCCTGGGGCGGGCCCTGCATCCAGCAGCTCTACGGCATGACCGAGCTCGCCGGCGCCATCACCCACGATGTTCACGGCATCAAGCCGCGGCCCGAAGCCGTCGGCACCTGCAATCCGCTGGTCGAGCTTGCGATCCTCGCTGACGGCAAGCTGCACACTGGCCCATGGCCTTCTCCGGTCGGCGAACTGCTGACGCGCGGGCCACAGGTGTTCGCCGGCTATGTCGACAAGAAGCAGACCGAGGATGCCTTCCACGACGGCTGGCTGCGCACCGGCGACATCTGCCGGATCGATGCCGACGGCTTCGTCTACATCATGGGCCGCGCCAAGGACGTCATCATCCGCGGCGGCCACAACATCGATCCGCGCTCGATCGAGGATGCGGCGCTGCAGTTTCCGGGCGTCGCGCTCGCCGCGGCGGTGGGGCGCCCCGACGCCTATGCGGGCGAAGTGCCGATGCTGTTCGTCTCGACCCAGCCCGGCGTCCAGGTCGATGCGCAGGCGCTCGCCGCCTTCGTGCAGGAGAACATCCCCGAGCCGCCGGCGCGGCCGCGCGCGGTCTCGGTGATCCCTGAAATGCCGGTGACGCCGGTCGGCAAGATCTTCAAGCCGAAGCTGCGCGAGATCGCCGCCGGAGATGCCGCGCGCGAGTTGCTCGCCGCGCAGGGCCTCGCCAAGGAGGTGAACGTGGAAGCGATCACCGATCCCTCGCGCGGGCTCTATCTTCGGGTCAACGCCCCGCCCGACAAGGCGGAGGCGGCTGGCCGGCTGTTGCAGAAATTCCCGGTCAAGGTCGAGGTCGAGGCGGCCTCAGCCTCATAGCTTCGAGCGCAGCATCAGCCTGGCAACGAACATGACGCTGGTCTTTCCGACCAGCGCCGTCCCGCTCACCTGCGCGGTGTCGGGCGAATAGAGGCCGGTGAAGCCGCAGGTCACATCGCGTCCGCCGAACAGCGGCAATACGCCGACGGACCTGGTGTGCTCGCTGGTGGTCAGCTCGCCGCGCCATTTGCCGTGATCGGCGCTGTAGGAGCCTGAGTAGTAGAAGTACGAATCTCCGCCCGCGATCCTGCCATCGTGCAGCACGATGACGCCGCTGGCACGGCCCTGCCCGCCCTCGGTCATCTCGATCTGAATGGTGTAGAGCCCGTTCGTTACCGTCATCGCGCCCGAATTTTCCCGGCGCATCATCGTCGGCCCGGGCCGGCAGAAGCAATCCCATAAATCGGCGAATCCGTTGCGCGTTTCGCCGCGCCCTCAGCGCCTGCCGACTGGGCAACGAACAGCGGCGGCGCGCGTTATCCCCAAGGGCGAAATCTTCTTTCTGATGAATTTCCAACAGGATAACGCTCGAAAAGCGAATCAATTTGACTCGCCGGTGCAAAACTAAATAGAGTCTGAATAGATACTTTTCTGTACACGCGTAAAAGGCTAGCGTTTTGGCATGGCCACGGAGAAAGCCGAGACCGATCGCATTCCCGTCACTTTGGCGCTCTCGACCATCGCTTACATGGAGAAGCTGGTGAGACAGGGCACCCACGGCACCAGCGTCCCCGGCGTCGCCCGGACCCTGATCGAGGAAGGCATCCGCCTCGCGATCAAGGATGGGCTGTTGTCGATCCGCGACAACGGTAAGCCGTGAAGCGAGGCGTCAGACGGTCTGGCCGAGGCGTGGTCAAGCCAATCCGGACACTACTGTCCGGCAACCTGGGACCATCGCCATGACCGCCATCCTATCGATCTGGACCCCCGAGCGTGTCGAACAGCTGAAGCGCTGCTTCGATGCCGGATTGACCTGCCGCCAGATCGCCGCCGACATCGGCGTCAGCCGCAACGCCGTGATCGGCAAGCTCTCCCGCCTCAACCTGACACGGGAGCCGCGCGACGACGCAGCGCGGCCGGCGCGAAAGGCCTCGCCCCGCTCGCCGCGGGCAAGGACGGTGCGGCATCAGATCCGGTTGCTGCACGCCGAATACGGCGAGGCGCCACCGGAGGCGCCGATCGCGAACGGCCATTGCTGCTCCCTGCTCGAGCTCGACGAGCAGCGCTGCCGCTGGCCGGTCGAGACGCCTGATGCCACGGATTTCCGCTTCTGCGGCAACCGGCCGGTCGACGGCCTGCCCTATTGCGCGGGGCACGCCCGGCTCGCCTATCAGCCCGGCACTCGCCCGCGCGCGGCGCGCGGGTAATTTTCAGCCGAGCCGCCAGCCGACATCCGCCTTGATGCGCTCGAGGAATTCCGGCGTGTAGGCCAGTTCCGGCGTCTGCCGCACGCGCTCGTCGAGCACATGGGCGTCCTCGCCGACCAGGATGCGCCAGCGATCGGCCTTGACGCCGTCGAGGATGATCTTTGCCGCAGCGGCCGCCGTGGTCGGCGCGTCATCGTGGAACGTCCGCGCCCGGTCGAGCGCGGCCTGCTGGATCTGTTCGTCCGACATCGCGTCGACATCGAGGCCTGCGCCTTTCATGCGCTGGCGCGCCTGCAGGATTTCCTGCTCGGTGAGCCGGTCGGACTCCGAGCCGCTCTGCACCTTGCGTGTGTTGGAAACGATCGACGTACCGATATGGCCGGGCATCACCACCGAGCACTTGATGTGCGGCGCGTTCAGCCGGAGATCGTTGATCAGCGCCTCGGTGAATCCCTTCACCGCGAATTTCGCCGCGCTGTAGGCGGTGTGCGACACGCCCAAGCCGACGCTCGCCCAGAACCCGTTGACGCTGGAGGTGTTGACGATATGGCCCTCGTCCGCCTTCACCAGGAGCGGCAGGAAGGTGCGCACGCCGAGATAGACGCCGCCCCAGCAGATGTTGAAGGTGCGCTCCCACTGCTCGCGCGTATTGGTGAACAGGCTGCCACCGCCGCCGATGCCGGCATTGTTGATCAAGAGGTGGATTCTGTCGGTCGCCTGCTGCTCGATCACCTCGTCGCGAAAGCGCTTGAAGTGATCCTCGATCGAGACGTCGGCAACATGCGTGGTGACGCGCAATCCCTGCGGCAGCTTCTCGGTTTCGCACAGCCGCTTCGTCTCGGCCATCGCCTCGAGCGAGACGTCGCACATCGCGACGTTGCATCCTTCCGCCACGAGCTGCCGCGCCAGCTCGCGCCCCATGCCTGTCCCGCCGCCCGTGATCACGGCAATCTTCCCGGCAAATTCCTTCATTGGAGACGCTTCCCTTTTCGTTGGTTGTTATGCGTCCCATTCCACGAGGCGGAAATCGACGCCCGGCGCTCGCTGTGCCGATGACGACGAGACTAGCCAATGCCAGAGCCGCGATCCAGTTGCGACGCTTCGCCACCTAGCCGCCTCGAAATCAGTTTCAGCCACGGCGCCAGATGGAAGGCACTCATCAGTGCGTACATCGGCACCATTCCCCCGAACGGTGACGTGGCCTGCGAGCAGAGCATCTCAGGCGCGCCGCTGACTGCGCCGGTGAGCAGCGCCATGATCGCGAAGGTCGGCGCGGCGGCGAGCGACAGCCAGTCGGCCGCGGAGATCTTGGTTGTGAGGCTCGAACGCTGGGATGGCGAAACCTCGTTCGCCGCCGCAACGTCGAGCTTTGGGCGATGCGTCGTCATCATCATCCCTCGACGCCGGATTCGTCCGTCGCGTGGCTTGGGCCGACCGTCAGCACCGTGACGACGGCCTCGGCCCACTCCACCGTGGCGGTGAGGAATGTTGGGGAAAGGATTGTCCAGTCGACCATGGCTCGCCTCCTTTTGCCTCCTCGCTGCGTACTGGTCTGTAACGGTGAGGTAGACTAGGACGGGGCGCTGAAGGGGTGAGAGTGACAAGTGTGACGGGATTCCGATGGACTCGCTGATCACGGCCGCCGCGCGTGCGCTCGCGATGGGCGATCCTCTCGGCGCATTGAACCGCGTTGCGCTGCGCGAGGATGCAGCCGCGCTGGCGCTTCGTGGCATCGCGATGGCGCAGCTCGGCGATTTCATCCGCGCCAAGGCCCTGCTGCGCAGCGCGGCGCGCGCCTTCGGTCCGAAGGAGGCGGTGGCGCGCGCCAGATGCGTCGTCGCGGAGGCCGAGATCGCGCTGGCTTCGCGCGACCTCGGCTTCCCAGCCAAGGCGCTCGATGCCGCGCGGGCGACGCTGGAAGCGCACAGCGATTTCGTCAACGCCGCGCATGCGCGCTATCTCGAGATCCGGCGCCTGCTCCTGATCGGACGCCTGGATGAGGCCGAGCGCAGGCTTGCCGACCTTGATCCCTCGCCGTTCCCGCCGGCCTCGCGGGCCGCACATGAATTGGTCCTGGCGGGCATCGCGATGCGCCGCCTCCGGACCAAACCGGCCCGTGCCGCGCTGGCGCGCGCCGAGGCTGCGGCGCGGCAGGCACGTATCCCCGCGCTGACGGCTGAGGTCGAAAGCGCGGCCCTGCTGCTCGGCGCGCCCGCGGCGCGCCTCATTGCACGCGGCGAGGAGCGCCCGCTCCTGCTCGATGAAGTGGAAGCGTTGCTGGCCTCGAAGTCGCTGATCGTGGATGCCTGCCGCTACGTGATGCGTGAGAGGGACACGACGGTCTCGCTCGCCACGCGTCCGGTTCTGTTCGCGCTCGCCCGCGCGCTTGCCGAAGCCTGGCCGAACGATGTGACCAGGGAGACGCTGATTGCGCAGGCCTTCCGCGGCAAGCATGCCGATGAATCGCATCGCGCCCGGTTGCGGGTCGAGATCGGGCGGCTTCGCAGGATGCTGCGCACGCTCGCCGACGTCAGCGCCACCAAACAAGGCTTCGCGCTGGTGCCACGCCACGCACGCGACATCGTCGTGCTGGCGCGCCCGGTCGAAGAGGACCACGCCGAGGTGCTCGCCTTTCTCGCCGACGGCGAGTCGTGGTCGAGCTCGGCACTGGCGCTCGCGCTCGGCGCCAGTCAGCGCACCGTGCAGCGGGCGCTCGACGAGCTCGCGACGAAAGACAAGGTGCAGTCGTTCGGCCGCGGGCGCGCGCGCCGCTGGATGACGCCGCCGCTGCCCGGATTCGCGACGACCTTGTTACTCACCGCGCCGCTGCCGGGTGGCTAGGGTGCCTCCACTTTCGAACAGCGAGGAGGAAAGCATGATTACATCAGCAGCCGAAATCATCCGCGAATATGGCCCATTCCCGGGCGTTGACCACGTTCACGGGTTGACCTTCGACGGCAAGCTCGTCTGGTTCGCGTCCGGCGACCGGATCAACGCCATGGATCCGGCGAGCGGGGACACGGTGCGCGCGATCGAGGTTCCTGCGCATGCGGGAACGGCGTTCGACGGCCAGCATCTGTTTCAGATCGCCGAGGATACCATCCAGAAGATCGATCCGAAGAGCGGCCGTGTGCTCGCCACGATCCCCTCACCCGGCGGCGGCGGAGACTCAGGGCTGGCCTGGGCTGAAGGCACGCTCTGGGTCGGGCAGTACCGGGAGCGGAAGATCCACCAGATCGATCCGCAAACCGGCGCGATCCTCCGCACCATCCAATCCAACCGCTTCGTCACCGGCGTCACCTGGATCGATGGCGAGCTCTGGCACGGCACCTGGGAAGGCGACGAAGGCGATCTGACCCGAATTGATCCCAAGACCGGGGAAGCCCTGGAGCGTCTGCAGTTACCGCCCGGCGTCAGCGTCTCAGGACTGGAATCCGACGGACGCGATCAATTCTTCTGCGGCGGCGGCAACAGCGGCAGGGTGCGCGCCGTCCGCCGGCCGAAGCGAAGCTCACGGTAGGAGACAGGCAACTCCCGACACGTCGTCTGCCAGCTCAGTCGACGTGTCCGCCTCCTGTTCGCTGCACCGGTCCGACGAGAAGCTGGTGGAGGTGGGGTGACAAATGCAACATCCGAGCACGGCCCACGGCGGGATTGCTACGGATCCTTGGTGCCGTTTTTTTTCACGCTGATATTGCCATCGGGTTCAATGTAGGCCTCGGCGACTTCGCTTGGACTCGTCACGCCCTCTTCGCGCAATTTGCTCATGAGCTCGTCCATGGTGACGAGTTCTTGTCGCAAGTGGCCGCGCAGCACCCGTCCGTCCTTGATCAGCATCAGCGGTGTGGGCCGAAGCAGCCGCTCCATGGCCGGAGAATGATATTCGAGCCAATCGATCATGAAATTCCAGAAGATGATGGTGGAGACGAGAACAATGCCCTCGGTGATCGAGCGATACTCGCCCGCCATCCCGTTCTGCGCTGCATCGGCCAAGAGGACGACGAGAAGCACGTCCGATATGCTCAGCCCGCCAGCCTGGCGTTTCAGCACGAAGCGCATGAGCACGAAGATGACGAGATACATGATGGTGCCACGCACGAACATCTCCAGCACCGAATGCGTGGGAAGAAAAACCTCATCCCACCCTTTGCTGAACTCGAACAAGGCCACCTCCCTTGACTAAAGGTCCAACCGCTCCGTCTCGACCAAATGTCATCGATGTGTTCAGTCCTGCTGCTCCGGCTTGAGGGACGCATCCACGTCACGGGCTGCTTTGAACCTTGAACCGTCCGCGGCGACCTATTTCCGAGAGGCAATGGATGGAGGCCGTCATGACGTACTGGCGCGATACCATGGTCGACCAGCCCGAACGCGATAGTGCGGCGTACGTCACCGGATGGACGATCAGCGGGCTGGCCGTGCTCGGTACCATCATTGGCGTCTGGGTGCTGGGTATCTAGGCCGCAAATACGTCGCCTGGAAAGATCGCCGGAACGATTGGATTTAAACCACAATCTCTAGTCCCGCCGGTAACGGCTCAAAGCCTCAATTTTTGACCGGCCGACAAAGCACCTGATGGATCCGGTCTCCGGCGCCGATCCGCTACGGCAAGCCGTTAAAGTCGCCTTCGTCACGACGGTTCGATGGAGCCGAAGCGGGCGATTGCACGCCCCGCCGCCCCGTTTCCGTGGCTTGCGCAAGCTTAAGCCATTCCTCCGAAAGCCGATGCCATTGTTCTTTCTCAACAGGCCCAACAGCCGTGGCGGCCTGCTGACGGCATTGCTCAGCCTGCTTGCGGAATCTATTTGCGTCATCTGCCATGATTGGAGACGCCCTGCTGCAATCTTCGTTCCTGAGCGCTGCGGTCCACGATGACGCACCCTGATGCTTGCTGATTTCGATGAGGCAGAAAAGGCTGCGCATTGGTGCGGCCTTCGGATGATTTGCGACCGCGCCCTTCAGCCGAGCGCGATCAAGCTGAACTCTCGTAATCGAACCCGGACCGAGAGCAAACCAGTTCTGGCTCAAAGGGTGTCCGGCGTCTTCAGCTCATGCTGTATCTGCTCTTCCTTGAGCTGGCGCTCCGCCTCGTACCAGAAGCGCTCTTCTTCACCTTCGGGACTTCCGGCCGCTTCCCACAGTCGATAGGCGCGCGCTCGGATAGCCTGTTCTTCCACCTTCATTTGCCCAGCTCCTTCCGGACCGTGGCGGCATTGTTGCCGACCTTGTCGACAGCCTTCTGTAGCTGCTCTCTCGTTACCCCGAGTTCTCTGGTCCAGTACTTGACCTCGAAATCCTCGTGCATGTTGATCTTCGAGCGGTCGCGTTGATCCCTCTTGGTCAGATTATCCATGGCGTTTCCTCTCCCTGCGGATAGAACGCGACAGCTCATTGCATGTTCCCGGTAGGCGGTGATCGCCTTGTTCGCCAGCATCAACTGACGCCGCTCGCCCCGCTTGATCAGCGCCTCGATCGTATCCAGCAGGATGACTGCAGACATGTCTGGCTGACCCAGCTCGCCGGTCTTTTCGAGATAGGTCCAGGCGATGAAGAACGAGTTGTCGACGAGTGAACGTATCGACTCCATAGGCTGCAAAACCCAACCCGCGCGGACGCGTTCCACCGCTTGCGGCTGATCGTCTCCAATCTTGATAACCGCTCCCTCTGCCGCCAACCGGGCGATATCGAGCCGTAACGAGCCCGGAAGAATGCTGGTGCGGACAACTGCGACAACGTCTACGTCGAGCCCGATCACCTCACGCTACGTCACCGGCGCAACGAGGCTGGGTCGGGTCAGAAACCGCGGTTTTTGCCGGGGCCCGCGCCGGATCCCCGATGCGGGCAAAGTACTCGAACCTTATCTAGTTAAATCATTTAATCGGTTAATAGTGGTATTTAACCGGTCCGTTTAATATTCGACCGGACAGGGGGAAGTCAGATGAAGATCGGCTTTGGCACCATGCGCCCCGCCAAGCATGGACTTGCAGCCATCTCCGACGGCCCACTTCCGAAAGGTAATGGATGGGACGCCCCATCGAAGGAAGCCCGCCATTGGCGACGGGCTCAGGTTTAGGGAGGCGCGTCTGAGGACGCCGTTTCAGTCTAGAGCGAGTCGCGCTTGCATCTTGTGTTGCAATTCACACACATGCACAGGAATTCGCGGCTACCGGCCAACCTGCCATGCATCGCGGCTCACATCGTCCCTTGTCCTACGCTGCTGAGCCCAAGCGGTTTGGGAGTTCGCGACTTGCATCGGAAACCCATCCCCGCGCGGGTCGCGGCGTGCCGACGGCGCGGGCCAAGCTGCTCGTCTGGAACAGCCGCCCAACTGTTCCGTGGGCTGGTGGATCAGTTGCTGACCTGACCAACCGCAGAACCTCGGCAATGTCAGATATGCGGGACGGAGACCGTATTCTCAGCAAATACTCTCGATCTTCTGCTTTGCACTCCGTTTTCCATTTCGGCATCGGCAACGATCTTACGAAGCGAAACGAGGCTCGACATTTTTTCTCTGAGCATGGTGTCATCCAACGCAAGTTGCTCGCGAAGCTCTTTAATCGTACGTGATGAAGTGCGCATCGAAAACCGCCCTCCTGCGAAGGGGGCCAAGCATTCATTTATCGGGAAAAATAGGCAATAAACTGGGTTATAAGTACGAAGAGGAACAATTAGATTCGAACATGGACCTCAGCTTTGTGCCCGAGCCGGGGCTTCGGCCGTGCATGGAGGCTGCCGGCGGCCCTCCCGTCCCGAGTGCAGGTGTGGAGGAACGAAGCAGTCGCTCAAGCGTACTTCGATCCGATCAATTGTGCGCAAAGGTTCCGCGAGCGGAGTGAAGACTTTCTTCAGACCGCCAGAACCGGAAAATTTTTTGGGAGATCATCCATGGCCAAGGAGCCGCTCACGGTAGACGCGGGCAATGTTCCCGAAACGCTTTGTGTAGGAAAAATCAATTTGGCTTCGGGTCCTGGGCCGCTCATGACGCTTACATTTACAAACGTTCGACCAAAGGCAGGTCCTTTATTCGATTCCAACAGGATTGAGCACGAAAGCGTCGTGCGTGCCCGCATTGTCACGACGTTGGACAATTTGATTGCCTTGCGAGATCTATTGAACACTTCGATACGACAAACGCCGGCTTCGTCCGCCAGCAGCGAGGCGCTCAACATCCATTGATGGGTTAAGGGCAACGGGACCGAGCCACCACGCGCGCGGCTGACCGCATTGCCGATTGTCTTGCGGCACGGGCCGCTGGCGAAAGACCCCCGATGGTCGCTTCACCTCACATCAACATGGGAAAATTCGGCATCCATGGCATAAAATGTGTTTTATTTAACTAAAGTTAATCTTTTGATTTTTCAACGTGATATTTAGTATTTAATGCACAGTCGGATTTCAGGGAGAAGTCAGATGAAGATCGGCTTTGGCATCGCCGCCGCGATTTTGGCCCTCGCTCTGACGACGGGCACCCCGCCTGTGCAAGCCTGCAATGAGAAGGGAAATTGTGCGAACGCGCCTGGCCAGACCAGGGGAGCGCCCGGCCCGATCGCCGGCGCAGGCCTCCCGATCCTTGCCATCGGCTACGGCGTCTACTGGCTGGTCAAGCGGCGGCGCAAGTACGATTGACATTCGGCACAATGAGGCGAGGTCGCGCACCACACGAGCGCCTCCAAGATGGCGTGCATCCTCCCTGTTTGAGGCGCCTTAGAGCGTTTTCGAGCGAAGTGGACACCGGTTCGCGTGAAGAAAACGCATCAAAACAAGAATCTGGAGCTTCGGTTCTGATTCAATCAGAACCGAAAATGCTCTAGCCACGAGGGAGCCGACTCGTCCGACGCATCCGGAACTTTGTTCTCGGTCGGAGAACCACGGGAATTAGAACAATCCCAAATGAGCTGGCACGTCGCCTTGCGCGAAGCGGCGTTCGCAGCTAATGGAACGGCATCGGAGCGTGGCGCAGCCCGGTTAGCGCACTAGTCTGGGAGACTAGGGGTCGAAGGTTCAAATCCTTTCGCTCCGACCAATTTTCGACCGACGGATCGAAAAGTTCCGGCGCCCTACCCCTCCTTGAGCGCCGAATCCAGCATTTCGCGGCAGTTGATCAGGTCCTCGAGGGCCCGCTGCAGGCGTTCGCGGTCGGCGGCGGGGATGCCGCGGGCGGGCGCTGCGGCGGCCGTGGGCTGGGCGGCCGGGGCTTGCCGGCCCTTGAAGGGTGCGAGGATGCCGTCCTCGTCGGGGTCGACGAAGCGGTAGTCGATCTCGATGGCGTTGCCGTCATCATAATCTTCGTCCTCGGCATCGGTATCGAGGCCGGCGGCCTCTTCGTCATCAGGTTCCCGCAGGCTTTGGCCGATCGCCTCCTCGACGGCGCCGAAGGAGATCGCCGCGCTCTGGTCGGCGATCGCCTGGACCGACTTAATGCCATGCTCCTTCAGGATCCGCTGCACGCCGCGGATCGTATAGCCCTCGCCATACAGCAGGCGGCGGATGCCCTTGAGTAGGTCGACATCGTCAGGGCGATAGTAGCGGCGGCCGCCGCTACGCTTCATCGGCTTGATCTGCGCGAACCGCGTCTCCCAGAAGCGCAACACATGCTGGGGGATGTCGAGCTCGTCGGCTACCTCGCTGATGGTACGGAATGCATCGGGCGCCTTCTCCAAATGCCCGCTCCCTCTCCTGGGGCATGATCCGCACGGATGCGCTCGCGATAACGCCACGCGTTTGCGCGGAGATCATGCTCGAACAACGATAGCGCGGGATGACGATTCGAAGAAACGTCATCACGCCCAAGAAGGAATTATCCGCTCTTGCTTTCGGCGTTGCCGTTGGTCGGCCCGTGATTGCCGTTGATCCGTTGCTTCAGGATCGCCGACGGCTTGAACACCATCACCCGCCGCGGCGAGATCGGCACTTCGGTGCCGGTCTTCGGGTTACGCCCGATACGCTGGCCCTTTTTTCGTACCATGAAGGAGCCGAAGGACGACAATTTCACCGTTTCGCCCTTTTCCAGGCAATCGGTGATTTCCTTCAGGACGAGTTCGACGAACGCCGAAGATTCAGTGCGGGACAGCCCCACCTTCTGGTAGACCGCCTCGCATAAATCGACTCGTGTGACTGTTTTACCGGTTCCGGTCATCGCCTGCCCCGCACTCTCGGCGAACAAATTTGTCCCCTGAAATTAGGAGGTTAGCAGGCGATGGTCAACAGTGGCGATAATGCAGCAGCCTGCCCAAAATCGTCAGAGACGTGTCTTTTTTGATTGCGTGCGTCACCAGCGAACGAGCGCCGAGCCCCAGGTGAAGCCGCCGCCCATCGCTTCGAACAGGACAAGATCGCCCTTCTTGACGCGTCCATCCTTCACCGCGACGGAAAGCGCCAAGGGAATCGATGCTGCGGAGGTGTTGCCATGGCGATCGACCGTCAGCACCACCTTCTGCGGCGCAATATGAAGCTTGTGCGCTGAAGCATCGATGATCCGCTTGTTGGCCTGGTGAGGGATGAACCAGTCGATGTCCTCGGCGGTGGTGCCGGTGGCATTGAATGCGTCGACGATCACGTCGGTGATCATGCCGACCGCATGCTTGAACACTTCGCGGCCTTCCATCCTGAGATGGCCGACCGTCCGCGTCGACCCGGGACCGCCGTCTACGAACAGCTTCGCCTTGTGGCGGCCGTCGGAACGCAGATGCGTCGTCAGCACGCCGCGGTCGGACGATTTGCCGGGCTGTTCCTGCGCTTCCAGCACCACCGCGCCGGCGCCGTCGCCGAACAGCACGCAGGTGCCGCGGTCGCTCCAGTCGAGGATGCGCGAGAAGGTTTCGGCGCCGATCACCAGCGCCCGTTTGTAGGCGCCGGTCCGCAGGAAATTGTCCGCCGTCGCCAGCGCGAAGACGAAGCCGGAGCACACCGCCTGCAGGTCGAACGCCGCGCCATGGGTGATGCCGAGCCCGTTCTGCACTGCGACCGCGGTTGCCGGAAACGTATTGTCCGGCGTCGAGGTCGCGAGCACGATCAGGTCGATATCCTGCGCATCGAGGCCGGCATCCGCCAACGCCGCGCGCGCGGCATTGATGCCGAGATGGGAGGTGAACTCCCCTTCGGCGGCGATGTGCCGCTCCCTGATCCCGGTGCGCTGCACGATCCATTCGTCCGACGTATCAACCCGGGTCGCCAGTTCGGCATTGGTCAGCACCCGCTCCGGCAAATAAGAGCCGCAGCCGAGCACGACCGATCGTATCGCAGTCACGAGACAGCCTCCTGCGCGGTCTGCGCTGAGGCCAGCGCGCTGCCGTCGCGGTTGAGCATCTGATTGATCTTGGTGAGGAGATCGTAGTGGGCCATCTCATAGCCAACATCGACGGCATAGGCAAAGCCTTCGGAATTGATGCCGCCGTGACTTTTCACCACCAGGCCCTTCAGGCCCAGCAGCACCCCGCCATTGGACTTGTTGGGGTCCATCTTGTTGCGCAGCGCCTGGAAGGCGCCGCGGGCAAAGAGATAGCCGATCCGCGACAACAGGCTTCGCGACATGGCGTTGCGCAGGAATTCGGACATCTGCCGCGCGGTGCCCTCGGCCGCCTTGAGCGCGATGTTGCCGGAGAAGCCCTCGGTGACGATGACGTCGGTCAGGCCCTTGCCGATGCCGTCGCCCTCGACGAAGCCGACATAATTGAGCTGCGGCAGGTTCATCGCCCTGAGCAGTTCGGCCGCCTCGCGGATCTCCTCGTGTCCCTTCATCTCCTCGACGCCGATGTTGAGCAGGCCCACTGTCGGCCGCTCGATGTTGAACAGCACGCTCGCCATCGCGCTGCCCATCACCGCGAGCGCCACCAGATGGTGCGCATCGCCGCCGATGGACGCGCCGAGGTCGAGCACGACGGAATCGCCGCGCAGGGTCGGCCACACCGCCGCGATCGCCGGGCGATCGATCCCCGGCAGCGTGCGCAGGTTGAACCGCGCCATCGCCATCAGCGCGCCGGTGTTGCCGGCGGAAACCGCAACGTCGGCCTGGCCGTGCTTCACCGCGTCGATCGCAAGCCACATTGACGAGGTCTTGCGGCCTCGCCTGAGCGCCTGGCTCGGCTTGTCGTCCATGCTGACGGCGACGTTGGTATGGATAACGCGCGAGGCCGCCTTCAGTGCGGGATGCCGGGCGAGTTCCGGCTCGATCAGCTTGCTGTCGCCGAACAGCAGGAATTCGGTATCGGGATGCCTGGCCAACGAAATCGCCGCGCCGGGGACGACGACCGATGCGCCGACATCGCCACCCATGGCGTCAAGCGCGATTCGAACCTTTTGAGGCATGAACGTCCCGGAAACCTGCTCTCTGGCCGCCTTGAAGCAGACCGGCCACCCGTTTGAAAGCCACCGCCGTCAGCGATGTCTATCGCAATCGGCGATGTCCACCGCGGTCGCGATGCCCGGCCGGAGGCAACGGTGCGCCCGGCCGGGCCGCGACAATAACCTGTCCCCGTTCTGACACAACCTCTTCACCATGCTTTACCGGCCGGTCGAGGGTTGCGGGAATACAGCGGCCCACCCGCATTATACCTCAAGTAATTCAATACGTTGCCTCGAATTCATGAGATTCGGACGGATCCGCTTCGCGCGATGGTTCGCCCTCACAATCCACTTGAGCCGGGGCCTATGTCCCATTGGATTTCCCTTTCGGCTTCTTTCCCGCGGGCGTTTTCGGCGCGGCCTGCAGCGCCTTCAGCGCGGCAAACGGGTGGTCCTCGGGGTCGGCGGCCTCGACCACCGGCTCGAACACGGCATCCTCCTTGCGAGGATAGGGATCAATCCCCAGGAACAGCGCGTCGGTTGCCAGCCGGCCAAGATCGATCGTGCCGTTCTCGATCGGCTCCGGCGGGTCCGGCATCTCGGCGTCGCTGCGTTCGGCCTCCTCCGCCAGCGCCGCCATCTGCGGGATCTGCTCCGGCGGCGCGAAGATCAGGTCGATCTCCTCGTCGATGTCGTTCTCGATCTCCTCGAGCGTCACGACGCAGGTCTGTCCGACCCGGGCGCGCACCGAGCCCGCAACATGGAAGCGGCCCCCGCTCTTTGGCGTGACGTCAAACGACGCTTGCGCCGAAAGGACCTCGCGCAAGCCAGCGGTATCGGCGAGCGCCTGGCGCTGGCGTGGGTCGGCCTCGATGTCGCGGTGCAGGCCGGTCTCCGGCACCTGCGCCACCGCAACCAGCGCGCGCCAAGGATCACGCGGAGGATGCGGTCTCTCTGTCTCGGTTGTCCTGTTCATTGGTCCGTGCCCACCTCGTCCGGCATCGGAAATTTCCACGATCCGCCCGACAGCGCCGTCGCGTCGAGTTCGTCCAGCACGGCTGCCACGCGCTCGGCATAGGCTGCGAGCCGCCGGGCCTTCTCGATGTCCTTGCCATCAAAGATATTCTTGCAAAATGCGTTTGCCAGCGCCTCCCGCCCATCAGTGAGCGCAAGGTCGTAGGCCACGGAGCGGCCGTAGAAAGCCTCGCCGAACGCCTTCATCCGCTTCGGCACCGTGAGATCGCCGACCCCCATTTCGCGCAGATTGTCGTCCATATCCTCGCAAAAGCGGTCGAACAGCGCCTGCGACAGCCCCGAATCACCATCGACTGCCCGCAAGCTCCGCAGCACCAGCCACAAATGCATCAGCAGCAGGTCGAAACGGCCGTTAACCGTATCGGCTATGGCGAACTCCCGGTAAAACACCGGTTCTCGCGCCTGCGTCACGATCATGCCATAGATGGTCTCGATGGTGCCGCGCGGGGGTAGCCGGGGTTTCTTGAAGTGATTGAACGGCCAAAGCATTGTGGGTTCCGCCCGCGGGCCCAAGGCGCCCGCCTCTGTTGCAATCCTCAGCCGTGCCCGGTACGTCAACGCCTCGCGCGACGCAAGGGGACGGATCAGTTCCACCAATGACGAAAGCCAATCAGACCAGCCCACGCGTGTCCTTCTCACGCGGCGTGCTAGCGCGCTGCCGCGCCGCGGCGGCCATCGGCCTCGTCTGCGCGCTGCTGGCCGCCTGCACCGGCGAACAATTCCAGAAGGGCTACATCCTGCCGCAGGGCGCGCTGGAGCAGATCCCGATCGGCGCGAGCCAGGACCAGGTGCTGATCGTGATGGGCACGCCCTCCACTGTCGCCACCCTGGACGGTGAGGTGTTCTATTACATCTCCCAGCGCACCGAGCGCCCGGTCGCCTTCATGAACCAGCGGGTGGTCGACCAGCGCGTGATCGCGGTTTATTTCGACAAGAACCGCTCCGTCCGCCGCATCGCCAATTACGGCCTGCAGGACGGCAAGATCTTCGACTTCGTCAGCCGCACCACGCCGACCTCGGGCCAGGAGCTCAGCTACCTGACGCCGCTGTTCAAGCTCTTGAGCTTCAACTAACCACAGCGTTTTCGAGCGAAGTGGATACCGGTTCGCATGAAGAAAACGCGTCAAAACAAGAGTCCACGGCTGCGCCAAGTCGCCGCTTAACTCCTCGCTTGCCGGACCGCCCTGCGCTCCCCTACGCTCCCTGAAAACAAAATCTATCAGGGAGTGAACACGTGAGCCGAACCTTGCTTTCCCGCCGCCGCCTGCTGACGGGCGCCGCCGCGGTCTCCACTGCCGCCATCCTGCCGCGCGCGAGCCTGGGCGCCGGCGACTGGCGGCCGACCGAGACCGTCCGCCTGATCGTGCCGGCCGCGGCTGGCGGCTCCACCGACGTGATGGGCCGTCTGCTCGCCGCGCATCTGCAGACCGCCTGGGGCCAGTCGGCGATCGTGGAGAACCGCTCCGGCGCCGGCGGCACCATCGGCACCGCGGAGGCCCTGCGCAGCAAGGCCGACGGCCATACCATCCTGGTCGGCAATCCCGGTCCCAACGCGATCGCCTACTCGATCTTCAAGAATCTCAGCTACAAGCAGGATCAGTTGCAGCCGGTCTCCAACATGATCCGGATCCCGAACATCGTCTCGGCGCATCCCTCGACCGGCATCAAGTCGATCCCCGAGCTGATCACCTACCTGAAGGCCAATCCGGACAAGCTGACCTATGGCTCCTCGGGGATCGGCCAGAGCCCGCATCTGACCGGCGCCTGGTTCCTGCAGCTCACGGGGCTCAAGATGACGCATGTGCCGTTCCGCGGCGCCGGCCCGGCGCTGCAGGCCGGGCTTGCGGGCGACATCCAGATCCTGTTCGACAACCTCTATCCCTCGCTGCCGCAGGTACTGGACGGCAAGCTCAACGGCCTCTGCGTCACCACCACCGACCGCAGCGACGCCGCGCCAAAACTGCCGACCATGCGCGAGAGCGCGCCGGAGCTTGCGAAATTCGAAGTCTCCTCCTGGTTCGGCGTATTCCTGCCCAAGGCCACGCCCGCGCCGATCGTCGATGAGCTCAACCGCCAGATAAAGGCAATGCTGGAGCGCGACGACGTCAAGAAGAACATCGCCGGCATGGGCGCCCGCCCCGACTACGGCTCGCCGCAGCAGTTCACCGATTTCGTCGACGCCGAAACCAAGAAGTTCGCCGCCATCATCGAGAAGGAAGGCCTGCAGATGGAGGTGAAGTGACGGGCGCTTGCGCCCGTCACTCCGGGGCGGTCCGCAGGACCGAACCCGGAATCTCGAGATTCCGGGTTCGATGCTTCGCATCGCCCCGGAATGACACTGCGCATCAGTGCGCCAGGATCGCCAGCAGCAGCAGCGCCACGATGTTGGTGATCTTGATCATCGGGTTCACGGCCGGGCCCGCCGTGTCCTTGTAGGGATCGCCGACGGTGTCGCCGGTCACCGCGGATTTGTGCGCGTCGGAGCCCTTGCCGCCATAGTGGCCGTCCTCGATGTACTTCTTGGCGTTGTCCCAGGCGCCGCCGCCCGAGGTCATGGAGATCGCCACGAACAGCCCGGTGACGATGACGCCGAGCAGCATCGCGCCGACCGCGGAGAACGCCGCCGACTTGCCGGCCGCGCCGCCGCCCGCGATCACGTAGATCAGGAAGTAGACCACGATCGGCGACAGCACCGGCAGCAGCGACGGAATGATCATCTCCTTGATCGCCGCCTTGGTGAGGAGGTCGACCGCCTTGCCGTAATCAGGCTTGTCGGTGCCCTGCATGATGCCGGGCTTCTCGCGGAACTGGCGCCGCACCTCTTCGACGATCGCGCCGGCCGCGCGGCCGACTGCGGTCATGCCGAGCGCGCCGAACAGATACGGCAAGAGGCCGCCGAACAACAGGCCCACCACCACATAGGGGTTGCTGAGCGAGAAGTCCGGATTGACGCCGGCGAAATAGGTGTGGTTCGCGGAGTCGGCGATGAAGAATTTGAGGTCCTGGTTATAGGCCGCAAACAGCACCAGCGCGCCGAGGCCGGCGGAGCCGATCGCATAGCCCTTGGTCACCGCCTTGGTGGTGTTGCCGACCGCGTCCAGCGCGTCGGTCGACTTGCGCACCTCCTTCGGCAGGCCGGCCATCTCGGCGATGCCGCCGGCATTGTCGGTGACCGGGCCGAAGGCGTCGAGCGCGACGATCATGCCCGCCAGCGCCAGCATGGTCGCGGTCGCGATCGCAATCCCGAACAGGCCGGCCAGGCTGTAGGTGATGAGGATGCCGGCGATGATCACGATCGCGGGCAGCGCGGTCGCTTCCATCGAGATCGCCAATCCCTGGATCACGTTGGTGCCGTGGCCGGTGACCGAGGCTGCGGCGATCGACTTCACCGGGCGATAGTCGGTGCCGGTGTAGTATTCGGTGATCCAGATGATCAGCGCGGTGACGATGAGGCCGACCACGCCGCATTCGAACAGCGCCATGCCGGAATAGTCCACGCCCGGCAGCTTGTCGAAGCCGATCAGCGCGTAGATCACGCCGGCGATGCCGATCAGCGACAGGACGCCGGTCGCGATCAGGCCCTTGTAGAGCGCGCCCATGATCGACTGGCTGGGGCCGAGCTTGACGAAGAAGGTGCCGATGATCGAGGTGATGATGCAGATGCCGCCGATCGCGAGCGGCAGCGTCATCATGTTCACCAGGATCGGCGACTTCGCGAAGAAGATCGCCGCCAGCACCATGGTGGCGACCG
Source organism: Bradyrhizobium sp. BRP22 (assembly GCF_020194175.1). Taxonomy (GTDB): domain Bacteria; phylum Pseudomonadota; class Alphaproteobacteria; order Rhizobiales; family Xanthobacteraceae; genus Bradyrhizobium. The sequence goes on from NZ_JADYVX010000005.1 coordinate 162,496, forward strand.
CGGTCACCGCATAGGTCTCGAACAGGTCGGCGGCCATGCCGGCGCAGTCGCCGACATTGTCGCCGACATTGTCGGCGATGGTGGCCGGGTTGCGCGGATCGTCCTCGGGAATGCCGGCCTCGACCTTGCCGACGAGGTCGCCGCCGACGTCGGCGCCCTTGGTGAAGATGCCGCCGCCGAGACGGGCGAAGATCGAGATCAGCGAGGCGCCGAAGCCGAGCGCTACCATGGCGTCGATCACGGTGCGGCTATCCGCCGCGAAGCCCGCGATCTTGGTCAAGTAGCCGAAATAGATGGTGACGCCGAGCAGCGCGAGGCCGGCCACCAGCAGGCCGGTGATCGCGCCCGCCTTGAAGGCCAGTTCGAGGCCGCCGGCGAGCGAGGTCGTCGCCGCCTGCGCGGTGCGGACATTAGCGCGGACCGAGACGTTCATGCCGATGAAGCCGGCCGCACCCGACAGGATCGCGCCGATCGCAAAGCCGATCGCGACCAGGGGCCCGAGGAAGTAGGCCAGCAGGATGAAGATCACGACGCCGACGATGCCGATCGTGGTGTATTGGCGCCGCAGATAGGCCTGCGCGCCTTCACGCACGGCTGCGGCGATTTCCTGCATGCGCGCGCTGCCCGCATCAGCCTTCAGAACGGAAGAAGTAGCCCAGATCGCGTAGACAACGGAAAGTATCCCGCAGAGCACGATCAACCATAATGCTGTCATTGGAATTTTGCCTCAGATCCTTGATGTATCCCCACGCCCTTGTTTTTTCCGCGGAATGCGGCGGGCGCTTATTAAGCGGTCCACCCTGCCCACAGGGTAGCCACGATCGGCCGCGACCTTGCCAAAATCGCTTTCGCAGCGCAACGCCGCCGGCAACCAAAACGCGACGATTTCGGCAGCGAATTAGTCTGAGGGGCGGCTTTCTCGGGTAATTCTAGAGCCTGACGCGATCCGTCAAATCAGGCCACGCGTCCCTTCTCACCTCCCCCGCTTGCGGGGGAGGTCGGCGCGTAGCGCCGGGTGAGGGCTCTCTCCACTCAAGGACTCGCGGAGAGAGCCCCACCCCGGCCCTCCCCCGCAAGCAAAGCGGGAGAGGGAGCAGAGCATCGATCGCGGGTGCAGCTCCAGTTCTAGAAATGGCTGTAGGACAGGCGCTTCAGGGCCAGTTCCCGGCCCTGTGCGTCGAGAAAGCTGGGGGGCGCGGAGCCTGCGATGATGCCGCCGATCGCGGTCACGGCCACGCCCGTGCGCCTGGCCTCCTGCACGAAGGCCGCCATGCGGTCCCCGGGGATCGCGCAGAGGATCTCGTAGTCATCGCCGCCAGAGATCAGGGCCTCGATACCGATGACCTTGCGCGCCAGCAGCGCGGCGGCCGGCGGCGAGAGTGGAATGCTCTGGACGTCGATCACGGCCGAGACAGCGGAAGCCGCACAGAGCTTTGCGAGATCGCCGGCAAGGCCATCGGACACGTCCATCGCGGCGGAGGCGTGGTCGCGCACCGCCTTGGCCAGCGCATTGCGGGGCTGCGGCACGCGGTAGCGGCCGGCGAGCATCTCGCGCGCGGCCTCGTCATTGGCCAGCGCTGCAGCAACAGGCCCGGCCTTCAGCAAATTGAGGCCGAGCGCGGCATCGCCGATCGTCCCGGTGACCACGACGCGGTCCCCTGCCCGCGCACCGCGGCGGTGGATCATCTTGCCCTGAGGCACGCGCCCGAACGCGGTGATCGAGATCATCGCGGGCCCGGGCGTGGAGACCGTGTCGCCGCCGAGCAGCGGGCAGCCGAATTGCGCGGCGTCCTCGCCGAGCGCCTGTGCGAATGGTTTCAACCAGGCATCGTCCACGCCGCGCAGCGCCAGCGTCAGCACGAAGCCGGCGGGGACAGCGCCCTTGGCGGCAAGATCGGAGAGATTGACCCGCAGCGCCTTGCGCGCCAGCGTCGCCGGCGGATCACCGGGCAGGAAATGCACCCCCTCGACGATCGCATCGGTGGTGACGACGATATCCTCGCCGCCTGCCCGCAGCGCCGCCGCATCGTCATCGAGATTGAAAGCACCCGGGTCCGTCGCGAGCGGCTTGAAGTAGCGCGCGATCAGCGAGTCCTCGCCGGATGCCGTTTCTCCGCGGTTCGTCATGCCTCCGGACCCACTCCTCAAGCCGCGACGTCATTGCGAGGAGCGCAGCGACGAAGCAATCCATGTCTCTCCCGCGGAAGCTATGGATTGCTTCGCTTCGCTCGCAATGACGGAGAGCTACCCACGCACGAACTCGTCAGCCCGGAACTGGCGGGCGATCTGATCGAGCACCGCATTCACCATGCCGGTCTCGTCCTTCTCCACAAACGCATGCGCGACGTCGACATATTCGGAAACGACCACGCGGCCCGGCACGTCCTTGCGATGCTCGAGCTCATAGGAGCCGGCCCGCAGCACCGCGCGCAGGATCGCATCGACCCGCTTCAGCGGCCAGCCCTTGGACAGCGCCTCGTCGATCAGCGGATCGAGCCTGGCCTGATCGCGCACCACGCCGGAGACGACGTCGCGGAAGAACGCCGCTTCCGCCGGTAGATATTTCTCGCCCTCGACCTCGTTGCCGAGCCAATGGCTCTCGAACTCCGCGAACACGTCGTTCATTCCGGCGCCGGCGATGTCCATCTGGTAGAGCGCCTGGACGGCCGCCAGCCGTGCGGCGCCGCGGCGGTTGGCTTTCCTGTCCAATGGCTTTGCCGGCTTGCCCATGAATCAACCCTTCGCCAGCCGGCGCTTGATGCGCAGCATCGCGAGCGCCGCCCGCGCAGCGTCGCCACCCTTGTTCAATTCATTGGCGCGCGCGCGTTCCCATGCCTGGTCCTCGGTGTTGACGGTGATGATGCCGTTGCCGAGCGGAAACTTCCTGTTCACGGCGAGATCCATCAAGCCGCGCGAGGATTCCATCGAGACGATCTCGAAATGGATGGTCTCGCCGCGCACCACGCAGCCGAGCGCGACCGCCGCGTCGTAGGGCTTGCCGTTCTTCTCGGCCGCATCGAGCGCAATCGCGATCGCCGCGGGAATTTCCAGCGCGCCGGGAACCGTGATCACGTCGTAGGTGACGGCGGCCTCCCGCAATTCGGTGACCGCGCCTTCCAGCAGCGCGTCCTGGATATCGTCATAGAACCGCGCCTCGACGATCAGCGCCCGCGCGCCGGAAATGTCGGTCTGATCCTTCAGCGGTGCGCGCCGTGCGTCTGCCATCGTTCAATCATCCAAAGTCGTCATTGCCGGGCTAAAGCGCGAAGCGCGTCTTCTAACACAGGTCCCCGGCCATCCATCTTGTCAGGAAGATGGATACGCGGGTCAAGCCCGCGTATGACAATTGTTGCGACCCGTCACTTCATCTCTGTCAGCCGCGCCGCATAGCGGGCCATCAGGTCGACCTCGATATTGACCTCGCTGCCGGCACGCCAGCCGCCGATCGTCGTAACTGTGAGAGTATGCGGGATGATCAGCACCGAAAATGTGACGTCATCGACCGTATTCACCGTCAATGATACCCCATCCAGCGTGATCGACCCCTTGACCGCGATGAAACGCGCGAGATCGCGCGTGGTTCGCAGCTCGAACCGCGCCATATCAGGCAGATCCTGGCGCGAGATGATGGTGGCGATGCCATCGGCATGGCCGGCCACGATATGACCGCCAAGTTCGTCGCCGATCTTCAGCGCGCGTTCGAGATTGAGCCGGGTTCCGACGCGCCAGTGCTTCGCGGTGGTCAAGGCAAGCGTTTCGGCAGCGGCGTCGACGTCGAACCAGGTCTTGCCGCTTTCGACGCCGGAGGCGACCACCGTCAGGCAAACACCGTTGCAGGCGATCGAGGCGCCATCCGCGATAGTTGCGCGATCGTAGCGGCAGGCGATCCGCAGCCGGTGCAACTGCCCCTGCGCCGTCGGTGTCAGGCTCGTGATCTCGCCGACATCTGTGACTATGCCCGTGAACATCAAGTGCGCTCGTAAATGGTGAGTGTATCTTTTCCGAGCGTCTCGCTAGCACGAACCTTGAAGGCGTGCGACTGCGTGATCGCACCGAGCGGCAATGCATCCAGCGCGGGCACGCCGTCAGCGCCGACCGACTCCGGCGCGCGCAACAGCCAGGCTTCGTCGACCAGGTCAGCCGCGACGAAGGATGACGCCACCCGCGCCCCGCCCTCGACCATCACTTTGGTGATGCCCTTCTCGGCCAGCGCATGCAGCACCATGGGCAGATCCAGTCCCGGCGGCGAGGTCGTGTCCGCGACCCGGATCACCTGGGCACCGGCGGCACCCAGCTTCATCGCAGCCGGTGCTTCGGCAAGCTCCGATGTCATGACCCATAGCGGCGTCTGGCGCGCCGAATGCACCAGGCGGCTCTCGCCCGGCAGGCGCAGCGCGCGGTCCAGCACCACCCGCACCGGCGAACGTGCCGCCATGCCCGGCAGACGGCACGTCAAGACCGGATCGTCGGCCAGCGCCGTGCCGATCCCGATCAGGATCGCATCACTCTGGGCGCGCAAGAGATGCACCCGCGTCCGAACCACGTCTCCCGTGATCGCCAGCGGCCGGTAGCCGGCCGCGCCGATCTTGTCGTCGGCAGAGACCGCAAGCTTGAGCAGCACATGCGGACGCTTGTCCCTGATACGGCGGAAATGCCCGGCATGGTCGTACGCCGCCTCCTCCGCGCAGAGCCCGACATCCACCGCGATCCCCATCGCGCGCAACCGTGCGTGGCCCTGGCCGCCGACTTCGGGATTGGGATCCTCGATCGCCGACACCACGCGCGCGATACCCGCGGCGATCACCGCATCGACGCAGGGCGGCGAGCGGCCGAAATGCGAGCACGGCTCGAGCGTCACATAGAGCGTGGCGCCGCGCGCCGCTTCGCCGGCGCGCCGCAGCGCCTCCGGCTCGGCATGCGGCCGGCCGCCGGGTTGGGTCCAGCCGCGCCCGACAATGACGCCATCCTTCACCACGACCGCGCCGACGGCGGGGTTCGGCCAGGTGCGGCCCTGGCCGCGCCGGCCGAGCTGAAGCGCAAGCTGCATGAACCGCAGGTCGGCGGCTTTCGATTGTTGGGCTTGTGCGGCGAGCTTGTCTTCCAGGATGCGGAAGATCATTTTCGAAACTGTGCGATGCGCGGGTCGTCTTCGCTGGTGAGCTCGCCGAGCACCGCCTCGAAATCCTTGGCTTCGCGGAAGTTGCGGTAGACCGAGGCGAAGCGGACATAGGCGACGTCATCGAGCTGGCGCAGATGCTCCATCACGATCTCGCCGATGGCCTCGGAGGAAACCTCGGCCTCGCCGCTGCTTTCGAGCTCACGCACGATCGTGGACACCATCTTTTCCAGGCGTTCGGTATCCACCGGCCGCTTGCGCAACGAGATCTGCAGCGAGCGCACCAGCTTGTCGCGATCGAACGGCACGCGGCGGCCGTTGCGCTTGATGACCGTCAGCTCACGAAGCTGCACCCGCTCGAATGTCGTGAAGCGGAAATTGCAGGTGATGCAGACGCGCCGCCGCCGGATCACAGCCGAATCCTCGGTCGGACGCGAGTCCTTGACCTGCGTATCCAGACTGTTGCAACTCGGGCAGCGCATCTAACGAGCCTTTACTGATAGATCGGGAAGCGGTCGGTCAGCGCCCTCACGCGTTCCTTGATCGCGGCTTCCACCAGCGGCGCCCTGCCGTCCGGCGACTGCTGCAGCGCGTTGAGGACTTCGGCGATCATGCCGCCGACTTCCTTGAACTCGGCGACGCCGAAGCCGCGCGTGGTCGTCGCCGGCGTGCCGAGACGCAGGCCGGAGGTGACGAACGGCGTCTCGGGATCGAACGGAATGCCATTCTTGTTGCAGGTGATGGCAGCGCGCACCAGCGCCTTCTCCGAGACGTTGCCCTTCAGCCCCTTGGGCCGGAGGTCGACCAGCATCAGATGGTTGTCGGTGCCGCCGGAGACGATGTCGAGCCCATGGCCGCGCAGCGTTTCCGCGAGCGCCTTGGCGTTCTCGACAACATTCTTGGCGTAGACCTTGAAGTCCGGCCGCAGCGCCTCGCCGAGCGCGACCGCCTTCGCCGCGATCACATGCATCAAGGGGCCGCCCTGGAGGCCCGGGAAGATCGCCGAGTTGAGCTTCTTGGTCAGCGTCTCGTCATTCCACAGCATCAACCCGCCGCGCGGACCGCGCAGCGACTTGTGCGTCGTCGTGGTCGTGACATGCGCGTGCGGCACCGGCGAAGCATGCACGCCGCCGGCGACGAGACCAGCGAAATGCGCCATGTCGACCACGAGATAGGCGCCGACACTGTCGGCGATCTCGCGGAAGCGCTTGAAGTCCCAGGCGCGCGAATAGGCCGACCCGCCGGCGATGATCAGCTTCGGCTTGACCTGTTCGGCCTGCTTGGCGACCGCATCCATGTCGATGAGCTGGTCCTCGCGCCGCACCGTGTAGTGCGCTGCCTTGAACCATTTGCCGGACATGTTGACGGGCGAGCCGTGGGTGAGATGACCGCCTGCGGCGAGGTCGAGACCCATGAAGGTGTCGCCGGGCTGCAGCAGCGCCAGGAACACCGCCTGGTTCATCTGGCTGCCGGAGTTCGGCTGCACGTTGGCGAATTTCGCGCCGAACAGTTTCTTGGCGCGCTCGATCGCCAGCGTCTCGGCGACATCGACCCATTCGCAGCCGCCATAGTAGCGCGCGCCCGGATAGCCTTCCGCATATTTGTTGGTCATCACCGAGCCCTGCGCTTCCAGCACCGCGCGGCTGACGATGTTCTCGGACGCGATCAGCTCGATCTCGTGGCGCTGCCGGCCCAGCTCGCCCTTGATCGCATCGGCGATTTCGGGATCGGCCTCAGCGAGGGTCGCCCTGAAGAAGGAATCAGGCGCGGAACCGGATTTGGCGCTCGGGGAGGAAGAGGTCATCGGCGAAATATCTCCACCGCCGCAAGCCTTTAGAGGACGCGGTCGGTCAATTGTGGGCGGTCGAAGCTGGTCCGTGAGCGTTATCACATCGCCGGGTGCCGGCCAAGCGATTGCGGTAGGCGCTTGATAATTATGCAAGATATGGTGGGCCTCGACGTGGTTTGCCAGTTCCGCAAGTGGCTGCTCTCCCCGCCGCCACCTCCGTCATCCGGGGGGCGTCCGAAGGACGAGCCCGGAATCCATCGGGCCGCAGGCGCAAGCGGCCCCTCATCCCGAGGAGCCGCGCAAGCGGCGTCTCGAGGGATGGGCCGCGGGCGAGGCTGGGGCCTCATGGTTCTCAAGGCGATGCGAAGCATCGTCCGGAGACGCGCCTTTGGCGCTCCTCACCATGAGGGGCTGATAGCGCATGCGCGGCGGGACGAATTAAGCGAGTAATTCCAACGTGATTTGCCCCGTCCAGCCTTGCCGCAAAAAACATTCCGCTTTCGCCGTCGGGCAAATCAGCATTATGACTCTGCGCGTCTCACCCGAATGAGGGGCGGCTCGCGATCGTCACGAACGTTGCGGTGAGATGCGGTGGACGCGAAGCGTGTGACTGACGAGCACGCGCGTTGCGGACGGCGAAGTCGTGTGGTTCTGGCGCCCCGACGCTGGCGCTAAGTTTTCTTGCGCGAAGAAGTTCGCGCGAGAGATGACGGTGGCAAGAAAGCCCGGTCACCGAGAAGAGCACGAAGTAAGCCTGTAAACCATCGCGCAGGGAAAGCCGGTGTTGCTCCGGTTGACCTGTGGTCCTACCCCCGTGCTTTTTGTTGCACGGGGCCCACGGGTGCAACCGGCACCCGGCTTTCCCTGCGCCCTCACTTCAATAAGAGGGTGAAACGAGACGCAAACCTCGGACGCATCGCGCCGCGAGAACGCGAACTCACATCCTCTTCCCACACTCCACCGTCATGCCCCGCGCAGGCGGGGCATCCAGTACCCGGCGGCTTCTCGGCTCAAGCACCACTGCCTCTGGAATACTGGATCGCCCGCCGGAGCCTGTCATCGGGCGGCCGTTCAGCCGACCCAGTGGCGGACGAGGACAGCGGAGAGCTGTTTGAAATTTGAATCAGAACTCTTCGCCGTCATTGCGAGGAGCGCAAGCGACGAAGCAATCCATGTCTCCGCAATCGGCGCTATGGATTGCTTCGCTCCGCTCGCAATGACGGCGTCGTTTTTCGCTGCGACAATAACAGCGAAGACCGTGGCTACAATCCCGTGTACCCCGCCTTCACGTGGTCCGTAGAGCCGTCGAGCTGACGCAGATAGGTCAATCCGCACACCGTCAACCGGTGCGGGTCGGTCTCGCCCGCTTCGAACAAGGTGCGGACATATTCCGTCACCTTGGCCCGCGCCTCGTCGCTCGCCGCGGCAGTGCGGTTCGCCAGCAGGTCATAGGTCTGCATGATGCGGTCGATCGCGGCTTCCATCTACTTCTCCGGTGGGAATGATCAGATCACGAGGGTTGCAGCTTCGAACTCGGCGATCGCCTTGTTGGCGAGCTTGATCTTGTTGGTCTCGCCGCGGCGGAACATCTGCACGATGATCGTGAGCAATTGCTCGTTGGTGGCATAGCTGTCCGGAATGGTTCCGGTCCTGCGCAGATAATTCGAGGCAATGGCGTAGGCCTCGCCGACCACTTCGACATTCATTGCCCAGATTCCGCGCTCGACCAGCATCTCGCCTTTCTCCGTAGCCGGCGATAAAGCGCGAGCGCGCAATTGGTTCCCGTTTTCGCACAACTCTTTTTGCGGTGCAAAAGCCAGCGCGCACCGGCCGGGCACAGCCGATGCGCTTGCTGGAGGATGAGGGGCTTGCCGGTCTTCTGTCGGGCCGGCTTGGCCGCTCTGGCGAAGTCTTTAGAGGCGAAGTCTTGGAGGCGTTAGAGGCGATACAGGATCTGGTCGGTCCAGAACCGCTCGAGCCGGTGCAGCGACTTGTTCAGCGTCGCGAACTCCTCGTTCGAGATGCCGCCGACCTGCTCCACGGTCTTGACGTGCTTCTGGTAGAGCGCGTCGACGATACGGCGGATCTCCTGGCCCTGCGGCGTCAGGCGAATGCGCACCGAGCGGCGATCAACGCGCGAGCGCTGGTGATCGAGGAAGCCGAGCTCGACGAGCTTCTTCAGATTGTAGGAGACGTTGGAGCCGAGATAATAGCCGCGCGTGCGCAGTTCGCCCGCGGTCAACTCCTTGTCGCCGATATTGTAGAGCAGGAGCGCCTGCACCGAATTGATGTCGGCGCGCCCGCGGCGGTCGAATTCGTCCTTGATGACGTCGAGCAGCCGGCGATGCAGCCGCTCCACCAAAGTCAGGGCTTCGAGATAGAGCGACTGCACCGTCGGCTGGCCGGCGGCGCGATCAGCGGTTTCCACCGCCGTTGAGGCAACGGCTTTGATCATGACACTTCCCCTGTTGTCGTTTTATCGACTTATTCGACGAAACTTGTGTCCCGCCTGATAGGTTCAACTTAAGGGGGCCGTTTGAACATCAGCTTAAATAAGACAATAAAGAGATCATGAATTTAAGACAGTGAATCGCGGATTAAGCCCGTCAATCAAGGACTTTTCGCAACCCTTCATTGACGGTGGAGCGCCCCTGTTCACGCTTCGTCTTCGCGGGTTGTCGCAATCGGAAACAGCTTCACTCGAATTCGAAACGACCGCGTAAGAGGTATGAGGGAACCCTTTACGGTGAGCGAAAAGTTACCCGAGAATTTTCTGAAAATTTTTGCGGTGTCGGTCGCACCCGGTGCATGCGCGGCCGTTAACACGCTATGGCGGCCGCTCGCGGGCGGCCATCCAGGCGAGCGCGAGATAGCCGGCGAGCATCAGCGCTTCGAACGCCACCACCATCAGGCTGCCGCCATAGATGGTCGGAAACATCAATTCGATCACCGCCATCGAGACGACGGTGGTCAGCCACACCACCGCGCCCCAGGGTGTGGCGAGCCACAGCCCGACGGCGGCGACGAGTTCGATGACGGCGAAATAGACGGTCGCGGTCTGCCAGGCCATCGACTGGTTCTCGAACGCCTCCTCCTCGGAGCCGACGAAGCCGGTCACCTGCGCCCAGTGGTAGAGGCCCTTGGCGATCGAGACCACCGCCATGATGCGGAGGAAGAACACGAGCCGCCGCGTCCATACATTGTCGTCCCGCTCGATCCGGTCCGACGACATCGCCGTAACGGATATCGCATTGTCCCGCGGTTGGTCGCGCGCGGAGGTATCAGACATCGCCGAGGTTATCCGTGGAAGCGAAATGGGTCATCGGGGCAGTCTTGGCCCGCCGGGGCGGCAAAATCAATCGCACTTGCGGCAAATCAACGGCGCCGTGACGTTGCCGGACGAGGATGCTAGAATTAGATCAAATCGAAATCCGTCTGCCGTCTTCAGGAGAACAAGCCCATGGCGATCAAATTGGGGCGCCCGATCGAACTGCGCGATGCGCCAAAGCGGCAGACCACTCCCGCCTCCCCGCCTCTGGACCTGACCATACGGCCCCGCCGCAACCGCAAGGCGGAATGGGCGCGGCGGCTGGTGCGCGAAAACGTGCTGACAACGGACGATTTGATCTGGCCCTTGTTCGTCGCTGACGGCCACAATGTCCGCAACCCGATCGCCTCGATGCCCGGCGTCGACCGGCTCAGCGTCGACCAGGCGGTGCGTGACGCCGAGCGCGCGGCCAAGCTCGACATCCCCTGTATCGCGCTGTTTCCCTACACCGAGCCGTCGCTGCGCGACGAGCAGGGCTCGGAGGCACTCAATCCCGACAATCTCGTCTGTCAGGCGGTGCGCGCGATCAAGAAGGAATTCCCCGACATCGGCGTGCTCTGCGATGTCGCGCTCGATCCCTTCACCAGCCACGGCCATGACGGGCTGCTCGAGGACGGCAGAATTCTCAACGACGAGACGGTCGCGGTACTGGTGAGGCAGGCGCTGGTCCAGGCCGAGGCCGGCTGTGACATCATCGCGCCGTCCGACATGATGGATGGGCGCGTCGGCGCCATCCGCGAGGCGCTCGACGCCGAGGGGTTTGGCGACGTGCAGATCATGGCCTATGCGGCCAAATACGCCTCCGCCTTCTATGGCCCGTTCCGCGACGCGATCGGCTCGGCCAAGACGCTGACCGGCGACAAGCGCACCTATCAGATGGACAGCGCCAATTCGGACGAGGCCCTGCGCGAGGTCGAACTCGATATTGCCGAAGGCGCCGACATGGTGATGGTGAAGCCCGGCATGCCCTATCTCGACATCGTGCGGAGGGTGAAGGACACCTTCGCGATGCCGACCTTCGTGTACCAGGTGTCCGGCGAATACGCGATGCTGGCGGGCGCCGCCCGCAATGGCTGGATCGATGGCGAACGCGCGATGATGGAGAGCCTGGTCGCCTTCAAGCGCGCCGGCGCCGACGGCATCCTCACCTATTTCGCCCCGCAGGCCGCGGAGAAGCTGAAGGGGCAGTCGTAGCTGGCTTTGCCTACCCTTGACTGCGCTCGCGGCATCACGCCGCGGAATCGCCGGAATATTTTCGTTCGCTGATGTTCCGAGGCCTTGGCACCCGGGCGGCCCGTTCCCATGTGCTGCCCGGGATAGGGTCCCAGTCGGGAGGGAAATTATGTCTTACGGCGGTTCGGGTAACTACGGTGCCTGGCGTAACGACGGCGGCGTCCCGCCGCACGCATTCGATCCGCAATTGCAGCCGGAACTGTTTCGCGGCGTACTGACTCGCCGGGTGTTTGCCTTCCTGATCGACCTGGTTGTACTTTCGGTACCCGTCATCCTCGGGTATTTGTTCATCGCCGTCTTCGGCCTGCTCACCCTGGGCCTCGGTTGGGCGCTGTTCTGGCTGGCGTGGCCGGCCACGATCGTCTGGGCAATCGTCTATTACGGCATATCGATCGGTGGCCCCTCCTCGGCAACCGTCGGCATGCGCGTGATGGATCTGGAGTTGCGCACCTGGTACGGCGCGCCCGGTTACTTCGTGCTCGGCGCCACGCATGCGGTGCTGTTCTGGCTGTCGGTCTCGTTCCTGTCGCCGCTTGTGCTGCTGTTCGGCCTCTTCAACAGCCGGCGGCGGTTGCTGCACGACATCGTGCTCGGAACCGTGGTCATCAACAGTTCGGTCCGCGGCCACGCGGCATCCGCAGCGCACACTTATTGAGCCAGCCAATTGAGCCCGCCAAGATGATTGACCGCTAGCCTCCGGGGCGCGATGCTGGGAGGCTGTTTGGGAGGCCTGACGACCTGACGTGACCCAGCATTCGCGTGATACACCGCAGTTCTACCTGACGGCGCCGTCGCCCTGCCCCTATCTGCCGGGTCGCCACGAGCGCAAGGTGTTCACGCATCTGGTCGGCGACAAAGCGGGCGATCTCAACGATCTGCTCACCCATGGCGGGTTCCGCCGCAGCCAATCGATCGCCTATCGGCCGGCCTGCGACCAGTGCCGGGCCTGCGTGTCGGTGCGCGTGATCGCCAACGAGTTCCGGCCCTCGCGCAGCTTCCGCAAGATCATGGCTCGCAACGCCGACCTCATTGGCGAGCAGCGTTCCGCGGTGCCGACCTCCGAGCAATATTCCGTGTTCCGCGCCTATCTCGACCGCCGCCACCGCCACGGCGGCATGGCTGACATGACGGTGCTCGACTACGCGATGATGGTGGAAGACAGCCATGTCGAGACCCGGATCATCGAGTATCGCAGGCGCGGCGTCGACAGCGGCATCACCGGTCGCGGCGAGGAATTGATCGCGGTGGCGCTGACCGACGTGCTGAGCGACGGCTTGTCGATGGTCTATTCGTTCTTCGAGCCCTCGCTCGAGAACCGCTCGCTCGGCACTTTCATGATCCTGGATCACATCGCCCGCGCGCGTCGGCTCGGACTGCCCTACGTCTATCTCGGCTACTGGATCGAGGGCTCCAAGAAGATGGACTACAAGGCGCGCTTCCTGCCGCAGCAGCGCCTCGCGCCGAGCGGCTGGCTCCGGGTCGATGCGGACGGCGACATGGCCTCCGAGCCGCAGGATTGATTCAGCCGAGAAACGTGTCGAACAGCAGCTTCACGTTCAGGACGACGATGACGCCGGCCACGAACCAGGCGACCGCAGCGACCGGCATCGATATCGCGAACTTGCCCATCTTGCGTCGGTCGGACACAAACCGCACCAGCGGAATGACCGCGAACGGAAGCTGCATCGACAGCACGACCTGGCTGAACACCAGGAGGTCGGCGGTGCCGCGCTCGCCATAGACCGCCGTGACGACGACGACGGGCACGATCGCGATGCCGCGCGTGAGCAGCCGCCGCGCCCAGCTTGGCAGTCGCAGGTCGAGAAAGCCTTCCATCACGATCTGGCCCGCCAGCGTCGCCGTCACCGTCGAGTTGAGGCCGGAGGCGAGCAACGCCACCGCGAACAGCGTCGAGGCGATGCCGAGGCCGAGCAGCGGCGACAGTAGTTCGAAGGCCTGGCTGATCTCGGCGACTTCGGAATGGCCGGTCCGGTAGAAGGTCGCGGCCGCGACCACCAGGATCGCCGCGTTGATGAACAGCGCCAGCATCAGCGCGATCGTCGAGTCGGTGGTCGCCCATTTGATCGCGTCCCGCCGCCCCTTTTCGGTGCGCTCATAGGCGCGGGTCTGCACGATCGACGAATGCAGATAGAGGTTATGCGGCATCACGGTCGCGCCGATGATGCCGATCGCGATGTAGAGCATCTCGGGATTGGTGAAGATCTCGCTCGACGGCGCAAAGCCGCGCAGCATCGCGGCAACCGGCGGTGCCGCGGCGGTGACCTGGATCGCAAAACAGGTCGCGATCACGACCAGAAGCGCAATCACGAAGGCTTCAAGGAAGCGGAAGCCGCGGTTCATCAGGAGCAGCAGCAGGAAGGCGTCGAGTGCGGTGAGCAGCGCGCCGCCGATCAGGGGAATGCCGAACAGGAGTTTCAGCGCGATCGCGGTGCCGATCACCTCCGCCAGATCGCAGGCGATGATCGCGGCTTCGCAGGCGACCCACAGCAGAAAATTCACCGGCCGCGAAAAGGTCGCGCGGCAAGCCTGGGCCAGGTCGCGGTCGGTGACGATGCCAAGCCGGGCTGCGAGCGCCTGCAGCAGGATCGCCATCAGGTTGGACAGCAGGATGACGGAAAGCAGCGTGTAGCCGAACTTCGAGCCGCCCGCGATGTCAGTGGCCCAGTTGCCGGGATCCATATAACCGACCGACACGAGATAGCCCGGCCCTGCGAAGGCAAGCAGTCGGCGCCACCACCGGCCGGCCGCGGGAATCTCGACCGTCGAGTTCACCTCGGGAAGGCTGCGGGTATCCGGCGCGTCGGCGCGCCATCCGGTGGAAGTCGTCAGCACCTGTGGAAGGTTATCAGGGGTCAATTCGGGCGATCGGGCATCCATAATGCCACAATGGCGGAAAACAGTTTTTGTTGCAACTCACTTGCAACTGCATCTGCAAAGCTGCTGAGCACCATTCGGTGATGGTCGCAGCCGCGGCGTTGGGGGTCAGCACGACTGCGTTGCGGTAAAGTCACACTCCGACGTGAACCGACCTGCGTTAGGTCCCCGTCACACCGCGACATAACGTTCCGCGCTAGAGATGCCGGTGGTATTTGGGGCGTGCTTCACAGCGGGACGTCGGCGATGGCGATAATGCGAACCTTCATCCTTGGCACTGCCGCGGGTCTGATGGCCGCCAGCAGTGCGCACGCGGCCGATCTTCCGGTCAAGGCGAAGGCCGTCGAATATGTGAAGGTCTGCTCGGCCTACGGCGCGGGCTTCTTCTACATCCCCGGTACCGACACCTGCATGAAGATCGGCGGCTATCTCCGGGTCGACGCCACATTCAATGGCGGCGTGCAGGGTTCACCGGCGTGGAACGGTGACGCAGGACAACATAACCGCTATTTCGACTACTTCGCCGCCCGATCCCGTATGCTCTTGTCAATCGATACCCGCACTGCGACTGAATATGGCGTGGTCCGGACTTTCGGGCAGGGCCGGTTTCAGTTCTCTACGCTCGGCAACAACACCTTCAACCCGAACGCGATCAACGGCTCGCTTCCGGTCGCCGGCTCGCAACTGCTCGACACTCCCGGCGGCGGCTACACGACCATCCAGTTCCTGTTTATCCAGTTCGCCGGCTTTACCTTCGGTCAGTCGGCGTCGGCCTACGCGTCGCCTTGGCAGGGCTTCCCCGGCAACATCTCGGACTTCCTGCTCGGAGGCCACAACAATGATACCGGCGTCAACAACATCCAGTACACAGCGGATTTCGGCAACGGAGTGACCGGCACCATCGGCCTCGACGATCCGACGGTGTGGGACCGCACCGCGGTCTACAACCTGTCGCTGCCGCTGAACGCCACGCTGAACACAGGCAACGCCTATGCCGGCGTTCATGCGCCCGATGTGGTCGGCAACATCCGCATCGACCAGGCCTGGGGTCTGTTCCAGATTTCCGCCGCGGCGCATGAGGTCAGCGGCTCCTACAATACGCTCAACGCGCTCGGCGCGCCGGCGGGCGCCGTCGGCCTGCCAGGCGCCGCGCCGACGCCGCTGTCGGAGATCTCCGGCCATCCGGACACCAAGTGGGGCGGCGCGGTGCAGGCCGCGCTGCAGATCAAGAATCTTCCGACTGGTGCCGGCGACGACATCAAGATGGACGCGAGCTATTCCAAGGGGGCGACGAAGTACATCATCTCCTCGTCTTCAACCTCGCCAAGCTTTGCCATGTTCGGCAGCACCAGCGCTCCCGGCTGTTCGCGATTCCCGCGGGCCTGCTTGCCGACCGCTTCTCACGGCGCGTCCTGATGGCGGGCTCCGAAGCGCTGCGCGCGGCGGCGCTGGCCGCAACGCTGCTGCTGATCTGGCTCGGCCTGCTGACGCTGCCCCTGCTTTCCGTGCTCGGCTTCGTCGCCGTGTGCGGGACCGTCGCCTATAGCGTCGCCGCGCCGGCGCTGGTGCCGTCGCTGGTGACGCCGGAACGGCTGTCCGTCGCGAACGCGCGGATCGAGCTGGCGCGCACCGTTGCTTTCGCCAGCGGCCCTGCGCTTGGCGGCGTGCTGGTGGGATGGCTCGGTGCCGCGCCCGCGTTCGGATTTGCCGCCGTACTCTCGGTGATCGCCGTGGTGCTGCTGGCCGGCATCCACGAGCCGGCCCGCACGCCCGCTCCGCGTCGGCATCCGCTGCTGGAGATCAAGGAAGGCGCCGTGTTCGTGTTCCGTCATGAGTTGCTGCGGCCGGTGTTCATCACCCAGTTCATCTTCAACACCGCCTCCTTCCTGCTGCTCGCGGTGTTCGTGCCCTATGCCGTCAGGCATCTCGACCTCTCCGCAACCGGCGTCGGCGCCACGCTCGCGATGTACGGCGTCGGCATGGTGGTCGGCGCGCTTGCCGCGACGCGGGTGATGCAGCGCCTTGCGTTCGGCACCGTGATCGGGCTCGGCCCGGTAACGGGCTTCATTGCCTCCGCCATCATGGCGCTGACAACGGTCGTCGCCACGCCGCTGCTTGCGGGCCTGAGCTTCTTCCTGCTCGGCGTCGGCCCCATCCTGTGGGTGATCTCGACCACCACGCTCCGGCAATCGGTCACGCCGCCCTCGCTGCTCGGCCGTGTCTCCGCCATCAACATCATGAGCTACGGCGCCCGCCCGCTCGGCTCCGCACTGGGCGCGATCGTCGGCGGATTTTTCGGCGCCGAGACCTGCCTCTACCTCGCTGCCGGAATCTTCGGCGCACAGGCGCTGGTGATCCTGCTTTCGCCCGCGGTCTCCCTCGTCAGGCAGCCTGATATGGTGAGCGAACCGGCGGCGTGTTGACGAGAGAAAGATCCAACTGATCTGATCCGCAACCGGAGAATGTTTTGCGTCATGGCCGAATATCCGGCCATGACGCTGGTCTTTCCCGCTTTGTATGATATACGTCATTCAATAGCGAAGCGGGAACATCATGACCGACCAGACTGCGACCCTCGACGCCGCCGAATCTCGCCTACAAGCCTCCTCCGGCGTCGTGCAGATCGCGGTTCTGGCTGCCCTTGCGGCCACCGGCACGCTGGCCACCAACATCCTGCTGCCGTCGCTGCCGCAGATGGCGGCCTCGCTGAAGGTGACGACCCCGGCGGTCACGTCGGCCATCACGATCTTTCTTGCCGTGTTCGCCCTTGGCCAGCTCGTGGTCGGCCCGATTTCGGACCGCTTCGGCCGTCGCTGGCCGGTCCTGATCGGTTTCGCGGTGTTCTTCGCCGGCAGCGTCTGGTGCAGTCTCGCAGAAGACCTCCCGAACCTTTTGATCGGCCGCGTCGTCCAGGCCGCCGGCGCCTGCGCAACCTCGGTGCTGTCGCGCGCCATTGCCCGCGACCTGTTCACGGGAGCCGCCCTGGCACGCGCGATGGCGCTGATCATGATCGCGATGGCGGCGGCGCCCGGCTTCTCTCCGCTGCTTGGCGGTGCGCTCGATCATTATTTCGGCTGGCGCTCGGAATTCGTGCTCGTCGCGGCCTTTGCGGCGCTCGGCGCCATCGCCTATGGCACCGCGCTCGGGGAAACCCATCATTCGACGCGGATCCCGCTAAACCCCCTCGCCATCACGCGCACTTATCTCGGCCTGATCGCAGATCGCCGCTTTGTGGTGCCGGCGGCGACTGTCAGTTTGATCCTGGGGAGCCTGTTTGCGATGTTCTCCGCCGCGCCGCGTATCTTGATCGAGGCGCTGCACTTTTCGCCGATCGAACTCGGCCTGTTCTTTGCCGGCACGGTGCTGATCGTGTTCGCCTCCGGCTGGCTCGCCACCAGGCTCGCACCGCGTCTTGGTCTCGATCGCTCGATCAAAGGCGCATTATGGGCGGCAGCCGCCGGAGGCGTCGCGATGCTCCTGGTCTCGCTCTTCACCCCGGCCTTCCTGCCATTCCTCGGCGCGATGAGCGTGTTCCTGCTCGGCATGGGCATCGTCAATCCGCTCGGCACCGCACAGGCGCTTTCGCCGTTCGGCGAGAAGGCAGGTGCGGCTTCCGCGCTGCTCGGCTTCTGGCAGATGATGAATGCTGCAATCGGGGTTTGGCTCGCCGCGACCGTGTCGCACGCGGCGATGTTCGGCCTCGGCGTGGTGTTGACCGCATTCTCACTGATGGCGGTCGGCCTGTACGCGCTGCGGGCGAAACGAAGCTAGTTCGGCGCTGCGCGTTCTGCCCGACCGGGCGTCTGCCCTTCAATTTGTAGACTCGGCGGGCTCGTCGCGAAAAGCCAGACAAAGTCGTGTCCTCGTCTAGAACATGATCTCCGCGCAAACGCTTCGCGTTTGTCTCCACTTTTCCGGATCATGTTCTAGCCAGACGTCCGTCGGTTGCCGTGGTCGTTTTTCCGAAGAGTCCACTTGAATTTTCGAGCGCATCTCTCCGGGCGCCATTGTCCTTCGCGATGAATCGCATGCGAGAAAATCCTCGGTCGCTGAGCTTTTGGCAGCTCCTGATGGCAATGCCATCCCGGAGCGGGCAAGGCGCTAGCTGAGCGAGGCGTGCCAAAATGCCCTAAGGCGGGGCGGGCGATTGATTTGACCCGCCAAAGCTTCTCACCTACGCTGCCAGCCTTAGAACTGCGCCAATAAAAAAACCAAAGGCGCCTTTGGGAGGAGACGGGAAATGCGCAAACGCATAACGGTCCTGTTCGCCTTCGTGGTGGCAGGTCTTTTCATGGCTTCGCCGGCCCCAGTGCTGTCCCAGGCCGCTCCGACGCCCTTGCTTCTGAAGGGACAGTCCTCACACCCCGCGGCAGCTAACTTCCACCAGATATTCAAGCTCTGGGCCGAAGAGGTCGAGAAGATGTCCGGTGGCCGGCTGAAGATCGAGACCATGCCGGGCGGGGCAATCGTCCCGCCGTTCGAAGTTTTCGACGCGACTTCGAAGGGCGTGCTTGACGTCGGCATGGCGCCCTTCGGGTACATCCAGGGTAGAAACACGGCCACAATTCCGATGTCGCACGGTCCGCTGTTCGGCATGGACGGGCAGGATTACTACGCCTGGTACTACGATGGCGGCGGCACCAAGCTGCTCGACGAATTCTACCGAGACGTGCTCAAACTGAACGTCGTCGGCTTCCCCATCCCGACCGACTACCCGCAAGGGCTTGGCTGGTTCAAGAAGCCGATCAATGGCCTGGCCGACCTCAAGGGCTTGAAGTACCGCATCTACGGCATCGGCGCTGAGACCTACGGACGGCTTGGCGTCGCGGTCGTGACGATACCCGGGCAAGAAATCGTGCCGGCGATGGAGCGCGGCGTGATCGAGGGCGCGGAATGGATCAATTGCCTGGAGGACAAGAAGCTCGGTTTGCACAAGGTTGCCAAGCACTATTACACGCCGGGCATGCATGAGCCGGTGACCGGCGGGCAGCTTATGATCAATGCAGACGTCTGGAAGAAGCTTACGCCCGACCTGCAGGAGATCGTCAAGGTGGCGTCCGTGTACGCCACGAACATGCGCAATTTCGCGTTCAACCGCGAAACCGCGGACGCCTGCCAGGAACTGCTGAAGGAAGGAGTTCAGATCCATCGCACGCCGGACGAGGTTCTGAAGAACTTCCTGGACGAGTGGGAAAAGATCCAGGCCGAGTACGCCGCGAAGAATCCCTTCTATCAGAAGGTGATCGACAGTCAGAAGAAGTACGCGGAGACCGTGGTGCCCTTCCGCCTGTCGTGGTGGCCACCGTACGACTTTGCGGGGCTCTATTACTGGAAGGACAAGATCTACCGCAAGGCGGCGGAAGCGCCTGCGAAATAGAGAGCCGGCACGCGTAGCCCGCGACCTGTGCTGCGGCGGGCCGCCGGATTCTCCGGCGCCTTCCCGGCGCAGGTACTTCCTCGTGAGGGGTACTGGCGGGCTGTGCTTCGCATGACACTGGCAAAGGGGAGCATCGATGCCGGCAGACACCGCGACGTCGCGCGCTGACGGCCCAAGCGGCGATTTCCCGCGGGCGTTCTACGCGGTCATTCGCGGGATCGACCATTTCTCCGATATCACCGGGAAGCTGATCGCCCTCTCGATGCTTTTCCTCGTGGTGTCGATCACCTACGAAGTCGTCGCGCGCTATTTCTTTCGCGCGCCGACAATCTGGGTCTACGAATCAAGCTACATGGTGAACGGCGCGGCGTTCATGCTGGGCTGCGGCTATGCGCTGCTCAAGGGCGCGCATGTCCGCACCGATATCTTCTGGGACAATTATTCCGAACGTGCCAAGGGCATCATCGATCTCGCCTCGTACCTGATCCTCTTCTTCCCGACGATGATCACCATGATGATGATCAGCGTCGATGATGCCTGGAGTTCGTACATACTCGACGAACGTTCGCAGGAGAGCATCTGGCGGGCGATCATGTGGCCCTTCCGCGCTTCGATCCCGTTGTCAGCGCTTCTCTTCATGATTCAGGGCATCTCCGAAGCGCTCAAGTGCTGGTACCAGATTCGTTTCGGGCGCGAGTTCCAGCATCGGGAGAAACTCGAAGTATGACCGGGCTCGAGCTCCTCGGCATGGTGATGTTGCTGGTGATGCTGGCAGCGATCTTCATCGGCCTGCCGATCAGCTTCACCCTGCTCTTCCTCGCGCTGATCTTCGGCTACTTTGGTCTTGGCGTCCGCGTCTTCAACCTCGCATATCTGCAAACCATTGGTCTGATGAAGCAGGATGAGTTCGTTGCGGTCCCGATGTTTATCCTGATGGGATATGTGTGCGACCAGGCGGGCCTCATGGAACGGCTGTTCAAGGCGTTCCGTGATCTGTTCGCGCCGGTGCATGGCGCGCTCTATGTGGTGGTGATCGTGACCGCGACCCTGTTCGGCATCGCCGCGGGCACGGTCGGAGCGACGGTTGCGCTGCTCGGCATCATGGCCGGCCCGATGATGATCAAGGCCGGCTACGACGTGCGCATGTCCGCCGGCGCCATCGCGGCCGGCGGCACGCTGGGCATCCTCATCCCGCCATCCGTGATGCTCGTGGTGATGGCGCCTGTGCTCGATATCTCGATCATCGATCTGTACGCGGCCGCGTTCGGCCCCGGCTTTCTGCTGTCGGGCATGTACATCGTCTACACGCTGGCGCGCAGCTACTGGAATCCCAAGCTCGGCCCGCCCGTCCCGAAGGAGGAGCGGCCCGACTCGATAAGAACCGTATTGTGGGAGTGCCTCGTCGGCCTCGTCCCGGTCACCGTTCTCACCATCATGACTCTGGGCGTGATCCTCGCTGGCCTGACCACGGCTGCCGAAGCCGCCGCACTTGGCGCGCTCGGCGCCATCCTGCTCGTCATCGCATACGGCCGCTTCACCTGGCGCGGGCTGCTCGACGCCTGCTACAACACGCTCGCGACGACCAGCATGGTGTTGTTCCTCGCAGTCGCCTCCAATGTTTTTGGCGCCGTGTTCGCCTGGCTTGGCACCGCCAACTGGATCACCAACGTGCTGCTTGCAGCGCCGTTGCCCGCATGGGGGACGATGACGCTGCTGCTGACCGTCATCTTCCTGCTCGGCTGGCCTTTCGAATGGCCGGCGATCGTGCTCATCTTCCTGCCGTTGCTCGCCCCCGTCGCCAAGGGGCTGGGGTACGACATGGTGTGGTTCGGCTGCATCGTGGCAGTGGTGTTGCAGACCGCATTCCTTTCGCCGCCGGTGGCGATGTCAGCCTATTACCTCAAGCAAGTGGTCAAGGAGTGGAATCTGAAACTCATTTACCGCGGCATGGCGGATTTCATGGTGATCCAGTGCATATGCGTGGCACTGGTCCTGGCGTTTCCGGCAATTGCCATGTGGTTCCCGAACTGGCTCGACGCGCGCCGCAAAGCGGAGCAGTCCATTCAGCTCATGCATCCTCTGCCAGCCAACGCCCTGTTGGAGGAGGGGAGAGTCAGGATCATGCGCTGACGCGGGTAGATTCCGCGCGAAGGCGCTGGACTATCCTTGCCTATGGCGAATCCGCGCGGCCTCACCGAGGACAACCTCTTGAGGCTCCACAGCTAGCTCGCGAGGTAGCGCTCGTACTTTCCGGCCACGACCTCGTCCGCAGCGACGTCCGGATTAAGCGTATAGAGATCCTGCGCCCGGCTGATGCCGCGCAGCGCAAAGCGGCCGGTCGAAACCAGATAGTTCCGCCCTGCCCCATCCAGGCCGTCCCGGAACGCCTGCGAGGTCAAGAGCTCCCGATCGACCGAGCTGCACATCGAAGCGATCCGGCTGACTTCATTGACCGCAGGTCCCACCACCGTGAAATCAAGCCGGTCCTCGCTGCCGATATTGCCATAGAACACCTCGCCCACATGCAATCCGACATAGGCTGACGTGGTCGGCCGCCCCTGAGTGGCGCGGCGGGCGTTGAGCGCCTGCAAATTGCGGCGGAAGCGGTGCTCGGCGCGGAGCGCCGCCCGTTTTGCGATCCCCATGTTCTCCTGCGTGAACATCGCCAGCACGCCGTCGCCGATCAGCTTCAGCACCTCGCCGCCGGCGTCATGGATGGCGTCGATCGAAGCCTGCGCATAATCGTTGAGGAAAGGGATGATCTCGTCCGGCCCGATGCGCTCGCTGATCGCGGTCGAGCCGCGAACGTCCGAATACCACAACACCGCCTTGATACGCTCGGTGATGCCGCGCGAGATGCGGCCGCGCATCACCTGCTCGGCGGTCTCTCGCCCCAGATAGACGCGCGCCAAGGTGCGCGCGATGTCGACTTGCGCTGCCGACTTCACCGCGAGCCCCAGCACCGGCACCAGATCGCGCAGCGCCGCCATGTGATGTGCGTCGAACCCCTCGGACCGGCGGGTGGTCCAGTAGGAGTAGAAGCAGTCCATCTCGCCGATCGTGCCGGCTTCGCCGAACCGGTGCACGAAGGCGACGAAATGCTTGTGGCCCTTCTCCGCAATCTCGTTGATCATCGAGAAATCGAGCGTGGCGCAATCGGCCAGGTCGATCGCCATCTCGTCGTGCCCGTTTTGCAGCATGTGGTAGAAGATCGAACGTCGCCAGGTCTGCCCGGCATCGCCGCTGGAGGTCGAGCCATACTCAAAAATGTCGCTCTCGTTGGTCTCGGCGTCGTTCCAGCGGAACCCGCGGCCCTCGAAGATCGGGTGGAGCGTGTCGATGAAGACCAAGCCGCGCGACAACGGTATGCCGCCGGCGCGGCAGCGCTCGCAGAAACCGCGCAACAGATCGTTCTCGGAGAGGCCTGTCAGGCCCTGGCTGACCAGCCAGTTCATCAGGCGCAGGCGGGGAGCAAGTTCCATGCGCCGATTATGCCGGGCAATCGTGTCGCCCGAAAGATCGGTTGGCGGCCTTGACGACACTTCTGTGACCGGGGCAAATGCCTAAACAGAAGACAGAAACGCGACGGCCCGATGAGCGCCCGGCAGCTCCCGATCATTCTGGCGCTCGGCACCACCCAGACCCTGGCCTGGGCCTCGAGCTATTACCTGCCCGCGGTGCTCGCCGATCCCATCGCGCGCGATCTCGGCATTGCACCCAACTGGATCTTCGCCGCTTTCTCCGCCTCATTGGTGCTTTCGGCCCTGCTCGGCCCCCGGATCGGCCGCCAGATCGACCTCGTCGGCGGCAGGTCCGTGCTGTCGATCTCAAATCTGACCCTGGCGGCCGGGCTGGTGCTGCTCGGCCTCACGCAGTCCATTCCGCTGCTGTTGCTTGCATGGCTCTTCCTCGGCATCGGCATGGGATACGGCCTCTATGATGCCGCGTTCGGTGCGCTCGGGCGCATCTATGGCGAAGCGGCGCGGCGGCCGATCACGGGCATCACGCTGATGGCGGGCTTTGCCTCCACCGTCGGCTGGCCACTGAGCGCGTGGGGGCTGGAGACGATCGGCTGGCGCGACACCTGCTTTGCCTGGGCGGCGGCCCACCTTCTGATCGGCCTGCCGCTCAACTGGCTGATGCTGCCGCCAGTGCCCGGCGCCAAGGCCGCGGCGGCAAATGCGGTGAAGCCGCATATCCCGATCGACCGCCCCATGATCCTGCTGGCGTTTGCGTTTGCGACCGCCTGGACCGTCACCGGCGCGATGGCGGCGCATTTCCCGCGCATCCTGGAGGCGGCCGGCGCGACCCCGGTGCAGGCAATCGCCGCCGGCGCCCTGATCGGTCCGGCGCAGGTCGGGGCGCGCGTGATCGAGGCATGGCTGCTCAGCCGTTATCACCCGCTGCTCTCGACCGAGCTCGCCTGTCTCGGCCACCCGATCGGCGCCGCGATCGTGGCAATCGCCGGCGGCGGCGCAGCAAGCGTCTTCGCGCTTTGCCACGGCGCCGGCAACGGCATCCTGACGATTTCCCGCGGCACCTTGCCGCTCGCGATCTTCGGCGCGCAGAACTACGCCTACCGCCTCGGCATCATCGGCGCACCGGCCCGGATGGCGCAGGCAGCAGCCCCGCTGCTCTTCGGGCTGCTGCTCGACCATATGGGTAGCGGCATCCTGATCGTCTCCTCGGCGCTCAGCCTGGCGGCGCTCGGCGCACTGCTCTTGCTGCGCCAGAAGCGCGTGTCGCCGCAATAGGCACCCTTCCCTTCGCGCGCCGTTTCGCGCACAACTTGATCCCAGAAGCCCGACAATCGATTGGGAAGGCAGTAGTCATGGCAAGCGAAATGCCGCCGTCGATCCGACGCATCAATCCGCCAGAGCTCGGGACACCTCCCGGCTATTCACAGGTTGTGGAAGCCACCGCTCGCCGCTTCATCTTCATCGCCGGCCAAACCGCCGCGGACCAGGACGGGGCTGTCATTGGAAAAGGTGATTTCGGTGTCCAGGCAGAGCGGGTGTTTGAGAATCTTACCGCCGCGCTTCGCGCAAGCGGCTGCACGCCAGCCAATCTCGTGAAACTTACCGTGTTTCTCACGGACATGAACAATCTCGCTCGCTATCGCGAAGCGCGCAGCCGTTTCTTCGCTTCGGTTACGCCCGCAGCCGCGCCGGCGGTAACGCTGGTGGAAGTATCAAAGCTCTACGGCCCCGATTTCCTGATCGAGGTCGAGGCGATCGCAGCCGCTTGAGGCTTCGCCCAATCGCGCCTGGCCTCAAGGCGCGTGCGCCGGCTCGTGGTGCGGACAGGCCTCGACCTCGATCGTGATATGGCTGAGGCCGAGCAGACCGCCGAGGCGGCGCTTGTAGGTGACGGGCGGCAGCGGATGGTCGGAAACGACCGAGATTACCGCCGCGCGATGGCCGGGGCCGACCTGCCAGAGATGCAGATCAGTCACGCGGTCACCCTTGATCTCGAGCCGCTCGCGAATGACGGCTTCGAGCTTCTTGTCGGGGCTGACATCGAGCAGAACAGCGCCTGACGCCTTGATCAGGCCGTAGGCCCAGCTCGCGATCACCGCACTGCCGATGATCCCGACCGCCGGATCGGCCCAAACCCATCCCGCGGACATCGCAACCAGCAACGCCGCAATGGCGAGAATGGAGGTCGCGGCATCCGCCATCACGTGGACATAGGCGGCACGAAGATTGTTGTCGTGGTGGTGATGATGATCGTCGTCGTGATCATGGGCATGGCCACGACCGTGATGATGGTCGTGATCGTCGCGGAGCAGCCAGGCGCTGGTGAGATTGACGGCAAGTCCGAGCACCGCAACTGAAATCGCCTCCCCGTAAGCAATCGAGACCGGATGAAGCAGCCGGTCCACACTCTCCCAGGCAACCTGCACGGCAATCATCGCCAGGATGATCGCGCTCGCAAAGGCGGCGAGATCGCCGAACTTGCCGGTGCCGAAACTGAAATGCGCATTGCCGGCCTGCCGCCGCGCGAACAAATAAGCCAGCCCGGCAATGCCCAGCGCCGCCGCATGCGTTCCCATGTGCCAGCCGTCGGCAAGCAGCGCCATCGAGCCGGACCACCACCCCGCCGCGATCTCGCCGATCATCATGACCGTGGTCAATGCCACCACGAGCCAGGTGCGCCGTTCGTTATGCTCGTGCTTTGCGCCCAGGAACATATGCTCGTGGGTCCACTGATCGATCGAATGCGAGTGCATGGCTCATTCCTCGGATATTGCGTACGTCACAATATAGGCGCTCCAGCGGGAAGGTCCTAAATGGGACCGTCGCTGTTAGACCAATTCTTCCGGCGCCAGCTTGCAGGCCGCGCCGTCGGCCTCGACCTGCAGCGTTGCATGGTGAATCCTGAAGCGGTGCGAGAGCTCCGCGCAGACGTGGTGCAGGAACGCATCGTCGTGTCCGCCCGGCCGGACCAGATGCGCAGTCAGCGCGGTCTCGTTGGTGCTCATCGCCCAGATGTGCAGATCGTGCACCTCGGAGACGCCATCGAGCCTGCGGAGAAACTCCCTCACCTCGGCAAGTTCGATACCCCGCGGCACCGCATCGAGCGCGAGGTTGACGCTGTCGCGCATCAGACCCCAGCCGCTCACCACCACGACCAGCGCGATGAGGAGGCTGATCGCCGGATCGATCCACAGCCATCCCGTTGACATGATCAGGAGCGCTGCGATGACGACGCCCAGCGAGACGCTGGCATCGGCGGCCATATGGAGGTAGGCGCCGCGGATGTTGAGGTCGCCGTGCCGACCGCGCATGAACAGCAGTGCCGTGCCGCCATTGATGAGAATGCCGAGCGCCGCGACCCAGACCACCGTCCAGCTCGCCACCTCGGCCGGCTCGCGCAGCCGGTCGAGCGCCTCCACCGCGATGCCGCCGACGGCGATCAAGAGCAGCCCGGCATTGAACAGCGCGGCCAGGATCGAGGCGCGGCGATAGCCGTAAGTGTGCGTATCCGTCGGCCGCCTCCCCGCCAGCCACGCTGCGCCCCATGCCAGCAGCAGCGAGAACACGTCGGAGAGATTGTGGACGGCATCAGAGATCAGCGCCAGCGAATTGGCGGCATAGCCGAACACCAGCTCTGCGATCACGAAGGCGGTGTTGAGCGAGGCGCCAATGGCAAAGGCCCGGCCGAAATCATCCGGCGCGTGGCTGTGCCCGGCATGATCGTGCGCATGGGAATGATCGTGATGATGCGCCATGCCGATGGTTATAGCGCGCCGATTTACGAATACTATTACAGCAATTCCGCTGTCGTCCCGGCCTTGAGCGGGGACGGCGAGATTTCCATGCCGCGCAGGACTACTCCACCGCGCGATTGAACTTGTTGGACTTCGGCAGGCCGTGCGCGAGGCGGCCGGCATCGGCGCGGTTGCCGCGCCAGTCGGAGAGCTCCTTCATGCTCATGCCGTGCTCGCGGCCGGCGGAATCCTTCCAGGTCAAGCCCACGCTGGAATCGAACACCGCGACGTCGGACAGCGAGGCGCTGGTATATTTCTGCAGCCGCACGCCGCGGCCGCGGGCCATTTCCGGCACCTGATCGAGCGGAAACAGCACCATCTTGTGGTTGGTACCGATCACCGCGACGGTGTCGCCCGCCACGGTCGCGATCGCGCGCGCCTCGTTCGGCATCTCGACGTTCAGCACCTGCTTGCCCTTGCGGGTGGTGCCGACGCAGTCGTCCTCGTTGACGACGAAGCCCTGCCCCTCGCTGCTCGCGATCAGGAACTTGCGGCCGCCCTTGTTGACGAA
Organism: Bradyrhizobium sp. BRP22; assembly: GCF_020194175.1. Classification (GTDB taxonomy): domain Bacteria; phylum Pseudomonadota; class Alphaproteobacteria; order Rhizobiales; family Xanthobacteraceae; genus Bradyrhizobium. Next base: position 190,018 of record NZ_JADYVX010000005.1, read on the forward strand.
CAGCGACACGATTGCTGCATCCTGCTCCATGTCGATGAACATGCGGATCGGCTCGCCATGGCCGCGCCCGCCCGGCAGCTTTGCAACGTCGAGCGAGTAGAACTTGCCATTGGTGGCGAACAGCAGCAGTTTCGACGTGGTCTCGGCGAAGAAGGCGTGGTCGAGCTTGTCGTCGGTCTTGAAGGCGAGCCCCGAGAGATCGGCGACATGGCCCTTGAGCGTGCGCACCCAGCCTTTCTCGGAGATCACGATCGTCACCGGCTCGCGTTCGACGAAGGCTTCCTCGATCGCAGCGAGATCGTGCTCGGGCGCGTCGGCAAAAGTGGTGCGGCGCTTGCCGAGCGGCGTCTTCGGTCCGAACATGTCGCGGACCTTCCGCACCTGCTCGCCGACCTTGGACCACTGCTCGGGCTCGGAGCGGAGCAGCGCCTCGATACCCTTCAGCTCCTTGCGGAGGTCCTTGTCCTCGGTCCGGATCTCCATCTCCTCGAGCCTGCGCAGGGAGCGCAGGCGCATGTTGAGAATGGCGTCGGCCTGGACATCGCTGAGCTTGAACGTCTTCATCAGCACCGGCTTCGGCTCGTCCTCGGTGCGGATGATCTTGATCACCTTGTCGATGTTCAGATAGGCGATCAGGTAGCCGCCGAGGATCTCCAGCCGGTTCTCGATCTGGCCCTTGCGATAGTTGGTGCGGCGCACCAGCACATCGCGCAGGTGGTCGAGCCATTCGCGAAGGCACTCGGCGAGGCCGACCACCTTGGGAATTTTCCCTTTCACCAGCACGTTGAGATTCAGCGAAATCTTGCTTTCCAGCTCGGTCAACCGGAACAGCGATTCCATCATCAGCTCTGGGTCGACATTGCGCGACTTCGGCTCGATCACCAGCCGAACGTCATCCGCCGACTCGTCCCTGACCTCGCCGACCAGCGGCAGCTTCTTCTGGTCGATGAGCTCGGAAATCTTCTCGACCAGGCGTGACTTCTGCACCAGCCACGGGATCTCAGTGACCACGATCACCCAGGTGCCGCGTGCACCCTCTTCCTGCTTCCAGCGCGCACGCGTGCGGAACGAGCCGCGGCCGGTGCTGTAGGCCTCGGTGATCGCTTCCTTGGAATCGATGATGATGCCGCCGGTCGGGAAATCCGGTCCCTTGACCCATCTGAGCAGCGCCTTCGACTTGGCATCGGGCTTCTCGATCAGGTGCAGCGCGGCGTCGCAGAGCTCGGCGGCGTTGTGCGGCGGGATCGAGGTCGCCATGCCCACCGCGATGCCCTGCGAGCCGTTGGCCAGCAGGTTCGGGAAGCCGCCGGGCAGGACCACCGGCTCTTTGCCACTGTTGTCGTAGGTCGGGCGGAACTCGACCGCGTCCTCGTCGATGCCGTCCAGCAGCAACCGGGCGACGTCGGTCAGCCGCGCCTCGGTGTAACGCATCGCGGCGGGGTTATCGCCGTCGATGTTGCCGAAATTGCCCTGACCGTCGACCAGCGGATAGCGCGAGGAGAAATCCTGCGCGAGGCGCACCATGGCGTCATAGATCGCCTGGTCGCCATGGGGATGGTACGAGCCCATCACCTCGCCGACGATCTTGGCTGACTTCTTTGGGATAACGCCCGGATCGAGCCGCAGCAGCCGCATCCCGTAGAGGATGCGCCGATGCACCGGTTTCAACCCGTCGCGGGCGTCCGGCAGCGCGCGATGCATGATGGTCGAGAGCGCGTAAGCGAGATAGCGCTCTTCCAGCGCATCGCGCAGCGGCACCTCGTGAATTTCAGGCCGTTCCGGCGGAATCAGTGGCTTTCCCATGCCGACGGGTTAACCGCTTCGGGCGAATCGGGCAAGAATCGATTCGGCTTCGTACCCCGCAGAAAAGCCCGATTTTTCAGCCCGCGCCAGCCAGGGTCGCCGGATCCGGCGTGGCATGGCCATTGGCGATGGTGAATTGCGGGATATGGCCGAGCCCGGTCACGAGCGCGGCATCCGCGCCGAGCGGCTTCTTCCACTCGTGCCCCTCGGTCAGGATCACGCCGATGCCGACCACATCGGCGCCGGCCTGCCGCACCAGCTTCAGGGTTGCCGCCAGGCTCGAGCCGGTCGCCACGACGTCATCGACCACAACGACCCGCCTGCCCTTCAGCAACGGGATGGCGCGGCGGTCGAGCAGCAGACGCTGCGATCCTGATGAGGTCACCGATTGCACATATTCGACCAGCGCGTCGCCGAGATGAATCTTCGGCGATTTCTGCACGATGACGTATTGATCGAGCCCGAGATGACGCGAGACTTCGATCGCGACGGGAATGCCGAGCGTCGCCGCGCCGACCACGATGTCCGGCTTCTTCTCCTTCAGCCGCGCGGCCAGCGCCTTCCCGATCCGCTCGCCGAAGCCGACGCCCATGTCGATCACCATCAGCAGCGAGATCGCCAGCCGCTCGTTGATGGCGACGAGCGGCAGCTCCGTCGGCTCGCCGGCGATGTCGACGGTATAGGTGGCGGGGGTCAGTGCGTTCATGTGGTCTTGCCCGGGTTCGTTAGTGGGAAGTCGGTTTGGATCGTGAGCCAGCCGATGTCGCGCCAGCTCGTGCGCGCCATCTTCGGATCGAAGCCGTAGATGGACAGCGAAAGCGCGATCGTTTCGGCCATGCGGAAGGTCTGCACCATCAGCGGCACGCCGCGCGCCAGCGCATAGAGAATGCGCCGCGGCAGCGGACCGCGATCGAGCTCAAGGCCGCGCGCCCGCTGGGTCTCACCGATGCTCTGGAACTCCTCACGCATCAGGGGGATCATGCCGACGACGAGCACCAGCACGAGCGTCAGCGAGCCCGGCAAGCGGAGCCGGCTGCAGGCCGCGAGCAGGGTGCCGGCCGAGGTGGTCTCGATCGCGACGAAGAAGCTGCCGGTGGTGGCGATCAGGCGGAACGCCATGCGCAGCGCATCGTCGATCGCGACGACGAGCGGTGTCCCGTTCCAGACGAAGCTCAAGGTCCAGCTCAGCGTCACCAGGGCGCCGACCAGCGCCATCAGTTTCAGGTAGCCTTTGGTCTGCGGCAGACGGCAGGCGATCACGACCGCCAGCACGATCGCGGCGATCGCGCCGGCAGTCAGCGCGCTGCCGGCGACCCAGCCGAGCGACGATAGCAGCAACGCCGCCAGCAATTTGAGGAACGGATTGATGCGATCAAGCCGATGCACGCTGTCCTCCTCCGATCGTCCCGACGTGATGATCCGGGCGCGGCCAGCCGCGGCGCGCAAATACGTCCGAGGACCAGGCCACCTCGGTGGTTCCGTCAAAGGCCAGCCGCCCATCCTCCAGGATCAGCACGCGGTCTGCGGCGCAGTCGACAAGCTGCAGATCGTGCGAAACCAAAAGCGCCGCGCAACCCCTTGTACGGCAACGATCGAGAAAGGCCAGCACGCCGGCGCGGGAGACGCTGTCGCAGGCGATCAGCGGCTCGTCCAGGATCACGACCGAAGGCGCAGTTGCCTCGATGCACACAAGCGCCAGCATCAGTTGCTCGCGCGCCGACAGCGCGAATGGCGAAAGCTCAGCCCGGTCGGCAAGGCCGACGCCCTTCAGAAGTTCGATCGCGCGGTCGCGATGCGCAGCCACGGCCTTGGCGCCGGCATCGCCGCCGGACAGCGAGAACACGACCTCCTCCACCACCGAGAGCAGGAAGAACATCCGCCGCAAATTCTGCGCGACATAGCCGATCTGGCCCGCCCGCCGCGCGATGGTCCAGCCGGCGCTATCGTGACCATTGATTTCGATCGTCCCGCCAGCCGCCTTCTGCAGGCCGAGCAGCGTGCGCATCAGCGTCGTCTTGCCGGCGCCGTTGCTGCCGATCAGCGCGGCCACCTCGCCCTTGCCGAGTGCCAGGTCGATCGACCGCAGCACCGGCTCGCCGTTCGGACGGCGAAGCGTGCTCGAAAGCTGCCTGACCGAGAGCGCCGCACCCGACTGCACCAGCGGTACTACGGCACGCGGCAGTGGCGGCGCAAAGGGCGGCTCGATACCGGCGACCGCATACGGCGCTGTGGCGCGAGCGGCCGCCTGCCACGGCAGATCATCGATGATCCGCCCCTCCTTCAGGAACACCACGCGATCAGCCACGCCGTCGAACCAGGCAAGGTCTTGCTCGGCGATCAACAGCGTCAGCTTCGTCTTCCTGAGTTCGCGCAGGATGCCGATCATGCGCAGCCGCGCGTCGGGATCGATTCCGCTGGTCGGCTCATCCAGGATCAGCACATCCGGCTGCCAGACCAGCGCCGAGGCGAGCGCCGCGATCCGGCGTTCGCCGCCGGAGAGCGTCCGCACCGTGCGCCCGATCAGCCGGCCGATGTTCATCTGTTCGATCACGCCGGCGACGCGCGCGCGGATCTCCGCCCGCGGCACACCCCGGTTCTCCAGCGGAAAGGCGATCAGATCCTCGACGGACAGATCCCAGACCTGGTCCTCGACCGATTGCAGCACGAGGCCGACGCGGCGAAACAGCTCACTCCCACTGATCGCGCCGAGATCTGTGCCGTCGAGCGCCACCGCGCCCTGCATGTGGTGAGGCCGGATCAGCTTCGGAATGAGACCGGCCGCGACCGCAAGCAGCGTCGATTTTCCCGAACCGCCCGCCCCCGTCACCATCGTGGTGCTGCCGGCTTCGAGACAGAGATTGATATCGGACAGCACGTCGGCGTCGGCCCGAAAGCCGACGCTCACCTCGCGCAGATCGAGCATCCAATGCGCTCCCGACGGCGGTCAGAACCGGTGCAGCGTGCCGCGGCTGATGCCGGCCAGCAGTTTTGCGCCTGGCCGCACCAGCAGCGGCGTTCCAATCACCATCGGCACGATGTCGGACAGGCCGAGATAGAGCATCGCATACCAGAACGGGAAAATGCCGAGCATCGCGAGACTGGCCGACACCGCCGCCACCATGATGATGCCGACCACCGCGCAGATCACCGCGATCTTGAGCAGCACCGGCATCGACAGGTCGAAATTGGTCTTGCGCAGATTGATCAGCAGCGGCGGTGCGGCGCCGGTCAGCCCGACCATGATGCCGTCGACGATAAGCGAATGCGCTGGAATGAATGTGCCGGCCAGCAGCGACCACACGATGGTGCCGATATAGCCGCAGATGAACCCGCTCTTCGGCCCGAGCAGCAGCCCGATCAACGGCGGCAGGAACGCAAAGATGCGCCATTGGATCACGCCCGGCACGAGCTGGATCGGATTGGCATAGGCCCACAACACCCCCGTCGCCACACCGCAGACGACCGCAAGGACGATGGGAAAGAAACCGACCGAGTCGGATTCGCTGTAGGTGATTTGCGTACTCATTGCATGCTCCCCGTCATGAGTTTGCCCAGAGATTTTCAGGCAAGTTTCGGGCCATGCGCTATGGAACAAGGCTGAGGATCGCACGCAATCGAACCACTACAGATGCATTCGCAATTTCGACGGGCATCCCGTGAGTGATTTGCTAGCCGGGGTGTTGCCCCAGATGGAACGCACCGCTCGCTGCGCGTGGCGGCAGTCGCGGTCAGAACGGGTCGATGCCGGTCCTGACGCGGCGGCGAGCCACCGCGTTGATAAAGCCTTCCCTGGCGTCGGAATGCCCCTGCCCGCGCGGCTCGAGCACGTTGCGCAGCAGGAAGCGGCCGGTGAGCGCAAAGCCGTCGAGCAGGTCCTGGTCCGACCAGATGCTGCCGTCGTCAACGTCCTCGCGCAGGAAGGGCGGCAGCGGCATCAGGCGGTCGCGCCAGGGTTCGCCGGCGGCGCGGGAGACCGCCCCGCCGGATTTCGGCGAGACGTAGACCAGTTCGGATGTCGCCCCGGTCGCCGCGCAGTTCGAGAGGTCGAGCCCGAAGCCGAGTTCGGCCAGCATCGCCAGTTCGAAGCGGATGAGATGGACCGCGGCGGCGCCGGCGTCCTCGAAATCATCCAGCGTCTGCTCCAGCATCTCATAGATGTCCTGGTGCGGATCGCGCTCGGGCAACAGCCGCGCCAGAGAAGCCAGATGAGTGACGCCGTAGACGGCATGCGACGACGCCAGCAAATTGGCAGCGCGCAGCCGCGTGCCATCGAGCTGGTAATAGCCGAGATGCTCGTCGAGCCGCGCCCGCCACATCGCGGTGACGCTGTTGCCGGGCTGCAGCAGCGGCCGCATCCGCGCGCTGGCCCCGCCGCGCACCAGGCCGAGATGGCGGCCGTGCTCGCGCGTCAACAGTTCGACAATGGCGGACGATTCGCCATGCCGCCGCACCCCGAGCACGATGCCTTCGTCGGTCCATTCCATGGCGCGGAGATTAGCATGCAGGGTGGGCAAAGCGTAGCGTGCCCAATACCTCTTGCACCGATCGTGAATGGAGGGCACGCTTCGCTTGCCCACCTTGCGCGCGACCACACGCTCCTACGCGTTGAACCAGCCCTGAGCGTCGCCGGTGAAGGAGAAATAGAGCCCGGCCGCCGTCAGCGCGCAGGAGATCACCTCGACGCCGCTGTCGAACTGAACCCCAGCGCTGCCGATCACCTGCAACAGCGAGATCATGGACAGGAAGAGCACCGCGGCCAGCACCCAGCGCGGCCAGTTCTTGCGCCGCTGCGCAGCCAGGTAGACGAAATAGACCAGGAGCATGATCAGGCCGGCCTGCATCAAGGTGACGGCCGTGATCATCTGTTCCGTCATCTCGCCACTCGGGGTGCGGTCCTGGAACGCCACCGACAGTGCGTCCAGCGTCAGCGACAGATACAGCAGCACCTCGAACAGAAGCACGTTTCTGGGTACTTTCATCGGAAGAACCCGATCATTCCTTGGGAAACTCCAGTCCCATTTCCCGGTAGCGGTCGGGATCGTCGCCCCAATTCTCGCGCACCTTGACGAACAGGAACAGGTGCACGGGAACACCCATGATCTCGGCGATCTCCTTCCGCGCCTCGGCGCCGATCGACTTGATCGTGGCACCTCCTTTGCCGAGCACGATCTTGCGCTGACTCTCGCGCTCGACAAAAATCGTCTGCTCGATGCGGATCGACTTGTCGTTGCGCTCGGTCCAGCTATCGGTCTCCACCGTCGATTGATACGGCAGCTCCTGGTGGAGCTTCTGGTAGATCTTCTCCCGCGTGATCTCGGCCGCCAGGTGCCGCATCGGCGCGTCCGACATCTGGTCCTCGGGATAGAGGAACGGCCCGGCCGGCACCATGCCTGCCAGCGCCCGGCGCAGGTCGTCGACACCATCGCCAGACAACGCCGAGATCATGAAAGTGTTCTCGAACCGCAGGCGGTCATTGGCGGCCTTCGCCAGCGCCAGCAATTTTTCGCGCGGCACCAGGTCGATCTTGTTCAGCACCAGGATCTTTGGATGGGCGACGCTGTCGAGCCTGGCGAAGATCGCCTCCGCTTCCGGATCGATGCCGGACTTGGCGTCGAGCAGCACGCAGACGAGGTCGGCATCGTGCGCTCCGCTCCAGGCGGTCGACACCATGGCGCGATCGAGCCGCCGTCTCGGCGCGAAGATGCCGGGCGTGTCGACCAGGATAATCTGCGCATTGGCCTCGATCACGATGCCGCGGATCAGCGCCCGCGTGGTCTGCACCTTGCGCGAGACGATGGTGACCTTCGAGCCGACCAGCGCGTTCACGAGCGTCGACTTGCCGACGTTCGGCGCGCCGATCAGGGCGACGAAGCCGCAGCGCGTCCCGGCTGGACCAGCTTCCGCCTGCGCCTCAGCCGTCATGACTGCCGGCGCCTTCGCGGGCGATCATTGCGGACGCCGCCGCCTTCTCCGCAGCGCGCTTGTTGGGGCCGACACCCTCGGCCGGCGCCAGGCCCGGAAGATCGACGGCGACGCGGAATTGCGGGTCGTGATGCGGCCCGGTGCGTTCGACCTCGCGGTAGACGGGCGTCGGCAGACCCCTGCTCTGCGCCCATTCCTGCAGCATGGTCTTGGGATCGCGCAGCGGCCGGCGCAGCTTGCGCATCCGCTCGATCCAGTTGCGCTCCACGAACTTCGCGGCGGCGTCATAGCCTCCATCGACGAAGATGGCCCCGATCACGGCCTCACAGACGTCACCCAGCACGGATTTGCGCAACCGCGCGCCCTCGACCGCCTTGACCATGCCGAGCTTGATGTCGTCGAGCAGGCCGAGCTGCTCGGCAACGTCGGCGCAGCTTTCCTTGCGCACGAGATCGGCGAGACGCTTCGACAATTCGCCCTCGTCCGCACGCGGATGGGCGCGATAGAGCATGTCCGAGATGATCAATCCAAGCACGTGATCGCCAAGGAACTCCAGCCGCTGGTAGCTGTCGGCGCGGTGGCGGGTCGCCGGCTTCAGCGCGGAGACATGCGTGAACGCCGTCATCAACAGCGCCGGATCGGAGAACTTGTAGCCGATCCGCGCTTCGGTTGCGGCGATCGCCTCCTTCTCGGCGGCCGCCTTGCTGGCCTTGCTGCGCTTCTTCTTCGGCGCAAGGGTGCTGCCCGCGTCGGGCTGCTCGCTCGGCTCGCCGGCAGTCGGAAGACTCTGGATGACAGGCGTATCGTCGTTCATCGCACGATAGTGAATAGGCGATTCCAGCGCACCGCGGTCGGCCAGCGCCAGAACATCCAGGCGTGCTCGCCTTCGGCGATCGAGAAGAAGATCATCTGCGCCCTCCCGACGATGTTCTCGAACGGCACGTAGCCCACCGCCGACAGCACCCGGCTGTCGGTCGAATTGTCGCGATTGTCTCCCATCATGAAGAAATGGCCGGCCGGCACGGTGTAGACATTGGTGTTGTCGTAGAAGCCGTTGTCGACGCAATCCAGCGTCTCATAGCTGACGCCGTTGGGCAGCGTCTCCTTCCAGCGCTTGACGCGCGCGGTGGCGTCGGACCCGCAGGGGTCCTCGCCCATGAAATCGCTCAGCCGCTCGCGCTTGACCGGGGTGTCGTTGATGTAGAGCAGCCCCTCCTTCATCTGGATGCGGTCGCCCGGCAGCCCGATCACGCGCTTGATGTAGTCGGTCGAATCGTCCTTCGGCAGGCGGAAGACGACGATGTCGCCGCGGTTCGGCTCCTGACCGAAGATGCGGCCGGAAAACAAGGGCGGCGACAGCGGGATCGAGTAGTGGCTATAGCCGTAGGAATATTTCGACACGAACAGGTAGTCGCCGACCAGGAGCGTCGCCTTCATCGAGCCGGAAGGGATATTGAAAGGCTGGAACAGGAAGGTTCGGATGACGAGCGCGATGATCAGCGCGTGGATGACGACCCGGACTGTCTCGCCGAGGCCGCTTTCGGATTTCGTCCCTGTGGTCACGCTCATCGCTTTCCCAATTCCCGCAACTGCCTGCGCCGTGGCAGAACGCGCTCCTCACGCGAATCGCGCTTTCCGCGTTCGCGTCACGAAGATGGTTCCTACGTCTGATGTAGAGAGCAAGTCCCGGCGCGAACCCGAATTTGCCCTGGCTCGGTTTACTCTGCGGCGTTTTAGACGGTTGTTAAGGGGCGCGCAATCAAGGGCCGCGTCAAAACTTCATAATCGATTGAAAAATCAACGATTTTTAGTTTTTCCCGATTCCGGACCGCCGCACCGCCCGCCGACTCAAGGTTTGGCTGGTGCGACCGCCGAAATTATGACGAAGGCCTGCGCGAGTGGCCAGTCATCGGTGATCGAAAGGTCGATCTGCGCCTCGAAGCCAGCAGGGGTGATCTGCTTCAGGCGCTCCAGCGCTCCCCCGGTCAGTCGCATGGTCGGCCGTCCGCCCGGCAGGTTCACCACCCCCATGTCACGCCACCAGACGCCGCGCATGATCCCGGTACCGAGCGCCTTGGCGCAGGCCTCCTTGGCGGCAAAGCGCTTGGCATAGGTCGCGACCACCATCTTTTCGCTGTTGGCGCGGCGCAAGGCCTTGGCGCGCTCGACGTCGGTGAAGATGCGGTCGAGGAAGCGGTCGCCGTGGCGGTCGATCACCTTGGCGATCCGGGTGATGTCGATCAGGTCGGAGCCGATGCCGAGGATCATGCCGCGCCCGTGCCCGCGATCGTCCCGCGGCCGCGGTCCATCGCCGCGCGCATGTTCCGGACGGTCTCCTTGAGGCCGACCAGGATCGCCTCGCCGATCATGAAGTAGCCGATGTTGAGCTCCCTGATCTCGGGCAGCGCCGAAATCGTCTCGGCGGTATCATAGTCGAGACCGTGGCCGGCATGGACCTCGAGACCGGCCGCCTGGGCCAGCCTGGCGCCTTCGACAATGCGCCGCCATTCGGCTTCCGCTTTTTCCCGGTCGCCGTCGACCACGGCATCGCACCAGCCGCCGGTATGGATCTCGATCACCGGCGCCTTCAACTTCGCCGCCATCTCGATCTGCCTGGGATCAGCGGCGATGAACAGCGACACCCGGATGCCGGCGTCGCTCAGCCGCGCGATGAACGGGGCCAGGGCATTGTGCTGGCCGATCACGTCCAGCCCGCCCTCGGTGGTGAGCTCCTGCCGCCGTTCGGGCACCAGGCACACGGCATGCGGCTTGGTGGCGAGCGAAATCCGCAGCATCTCGTCGGTCGCAGCCATCTCGAAATTCAGCGGCTTGGAGATTTCCGCCTTCAGGCGCGCCATGTCCGCATCGCGGATGTGGCGGCGGTCCTCGCGCAGATGCGCAGTGATGCCGTCGGCGCCGGCCTCGATGGCGAGCAGCGCCGCGCGCACCGGATCGGGCCGCGCCCCGCCCCGCGCATTACGCAGCGTCGCGACGTGGTCGACATTGACTCCAAGGCGGAGCGGCGGAACGGCCATGATGAACTCGCGAATAAACCTGCTGAACTATCCCCTCATCCTGAGGAGCGGCGTCTCCGCCGCGTCTCGAAGGACGAAGGCCCGGCCGGGGCCTCATGGTTCGAGACGGCGCAAGAGCGCCTCCTCACCATGAGGATTGGCAGTGCGTAAAGTCTACCCATTGACGCGCTCAACCCGTGCGACCACGGCCTTCGCGCGCAACTGGGCGATAATAGCGCTCAAATGCTTGAGGTCATAGACCTCGAGGTCGATGGTCAGCTCGGTGAAGTCGGGCGAGCGGCGCGACATGTGGATGTTGTCGATATTGCCGTCATGCTCGGCGATCACGGTCGCGATCTGCGCGAGGCTGCCGGGCTCGTTGACGTTGTGAACGAGGATGCGCGCCGGGAAGCGCTGCGGCATGGTCTCGTCGATGTCCCAGCGCACGTCGAGCCAGCGCTCGGGCTCGTCCTCGAAATCCTTCAGGGCCGGCGACTGGATCGGATAGATCGTGATCCCCTCGCCCGGCGTCACGATGCCGACGATGCGGTCGCCCGGCACTGCGCCGCCGTTGGGCGCAAACTTGACGGGCAGTTCGGAATTGATGCCGCGCACCGGGATCACCGAAGCCGCGCGCGCCGGATGCGGCGGCGTCTGGGCCTTGGCGGCCAGCGCCTTCCTGGTGCCGTAGCGCACCAGCCGCTCTTCCTTGTAGTCCGGATACATCGCGCGCGCGACGTCGGAGGCTTTCAGTTCGCCACGGCCGACGGACACCAGGACGTCCTCGATCGAGGTGCGCGCCAGCCGCGGCAATGCGCCCTTCAGCTTGTCGTCGGCATATTCGATCTTGGCGCGGGCGAACAGGCGGTCGATGATCCGACGGCCGAGCCCGGCATATTGGTCACGCACGGCGGCACGGGTGGCGCGCCGGATCGCGGCACGCGCCTTGCCGGTGACCGCGAGCGCTTCCCAGGCCGATGGCGGCGCCGACTGCGCCTTCGAGGTCAGGACCTCGACTTCGTCGCCGTTCTGCAGCTCGGAGGACAGCGGCGCGAACTTGCCGTTGATCTTGCAGCCGACCGCGCTGTTGCCGACGTCGGTGTGCACGGCATAGGCGAAGTCGATCACATTGGCGTTGCGCGGCAGCGCGATCAGCTTGCCCTTCGGCGTGAAGCAGAACACCTGGTCGTGAAACAGCTCCAGCTTGGTGTGCTCCAGGAACTCTTCCGGATTGGCGCTCTCCGAGAGGATGCCGATGGTGTGGCGCAGCCAGGCAAAGGCGTTGGACTCGTGCTTCAGCCGCTCGGTCGGCGAGCCCCCTTCCTTGTAGAAGGCATGCGCCGCGATGCCGAATTCGGCGATCTGATTCATTTCCTCGGTGCGGATCTGCAGCTCGACGCGCTGCTTGCCGGGGCCGATCACAGTGGTGTGAATCGAGCGGTAGTCGTTCTGCTTCGGCGTCGAGATGTAGTCCTTGAACCGCCCGGGCACGACCGGCCAGGTCGTATGCACGACGCCGAGCGCACGATAGCAGGCCTCGATGTCGCCAAGCACGATGCGGAAGCCGTAGATATCGGACAATTGCTCGAAGCCGACCGACTTGCGCTCCATCTTGGTCCAGATCGAAAACGGCTGCTTGCGCCGGCCGTAGACGCGCGCGGCGAGGCCGTTCTTCTGCAGGTTCTTCGAGAGTTGGCTTTCGATCTCGCCGATCAGATTGCGGTTGCGGTCGGCGAGCGCATCCAGCCGATGCTTGACCACCGCATAGGCTTCCGGATCGAGCACGTGGAAGGACAGGTCCTCAAGCTCCTCCCGCATCTCCTGCATGCCCATGCGGCCGGCGAGCGGGGCGTAGATATCCAGCGTCTCCTCGGCGATGCGGCGGCGTGAGGCCGGCGGCACGAATTCGAGCGTGCGCATGTTGTGCAGGCGATCGGCGAGCTTGATCAGGAGCACGCGGACGTCGTCGGCGATCGCCAGCAGGAGCTTGCGCAGGTTCTCGGCCTGCTTGGCCTCGCGCGAGACGAGCTCGAGCCGCTTCAACTTGGTGAGCCCCTCCACCAGCGCGCCGATCTCGTGGCCGAACACCTGGTCGATCTCGGCCCGCGTCGCCTCGGTGTCCTCGATAGTGTCGTGCAGCAGCGCCGCGACGATGGTGGCGTCGTCGAGCTTGAGGCCGGTCAGGATCGCCGCCACCTCGAGCGGGTGAGAGAAATAGGGATCGCCCGACGCCCGGGTCTGGGTACCATGCGCCTTCATGGCGTAGACATAGGCGCGGTTCAAAAGGTCTTCGTTGGTATCGGGATTGTAGGAGCGGACACGCTCGACCAGGTCGTACTGCCGCATCATGCGCCCGCGCGGCTTGGGCGGCTTCTGCACCACCGCAGAGTCAGGCGCCACGGCGACCGCGTCGGTCGCGGCCTGCATCTGGCGGGGAGTGCGACGCCAATACGCCATGGGATGACCTGCCTCAGTGAACGAGCCGACCGGGCTCGCGCCTCTAATCTAGTGCGATTTCGAACCAAGCTTTAGCCTGTTCGAACCGAAAATCGTTCAATTTCCGTCAAGCCTTCAGGGACGCATCTGGGCGTCGGAATGTCAACAAAAGCAAAGGCCCGGACAACGCCCGGGCCTTCAGCCAGCTCAACCGTGTTTGGGGGCCGCTCGCCGCGGACCTATTCGTCCTCTTCGGGCTGCTCCTCGGGCGGCGCGAGGCCTTCCAGACCCTTCAGCAACTCTTCCTCGGTCATCCGCTCCATCGCCACTTCGGTGTCGTCGGCATCGACGCTGGCGCCGGCCGAACCGATCAGCGGCACGGTGTCGGGTTCGGGCTCGTCGACCTCGACGAACTTCTGCAGCGAGTGCACGAGTTCCTCGCGCAGGTCCTCCGGGGAGATCGTCTGGTCGGCGATCTCGCGCAGCGAGACGACCGGGTTCTTGTCGTTGTCCCGGTCAACCGTGAGTTGTGATCCCGAGGAGATCATCCGGGCGCGATGGGCAGCCAGCAGGACCAGGTCGAACCGGTTGTCGACCTTATCAATGCAATCTTCGACGGTGACGCGCGCCATATGCTGTCGCTCCGTTAAGTGGACAGGAATTTGTTGATTATTGTGCGTTAGTTATAGGGCGAAGCGGGGTTTCGCAAGATTAAATTTGTGATTTGCCTTCGCCCCAACCTCTGCTAACCCGTGACGGGGCCAGAAGGCCGGAGCGTCCGTAACGCGGCGGAGCGCCGTTGTGGACAAGTAAGTCTCTTCATTGCATCGTCAAAAGTATAGGTATTTCGCCCTCGCCTCACCATAATTGCGATGGTGACTGTCGTTGGGGGAAGATTCACCGAACTTTAGGCTGCAAGGCAGAAAAGGTGCGCGGTTTGTTGCCGCTGCGCCGAGAAGCTAACAAAAGGCGAGAAACTTTGATGTCGTCACCCGTTTCCAACAAGATCGCGCTCTTTATCGATGGAGCCAATCTATATGCAACCGCCAAGACGCTGGGGTTCGACATCGACTACAAGCGCCTCCTGAAGGAATTCCAGAGCCGCGGCACGCTGCTCCGTGCGTTCTACTACACGGCGATCATCGAGGATCAGGAATATTCATCAATTCGGCCGTTGATCGACTGGCTCGACTACAACGGCTACACCGTCGTCACCAAGGCCACGAAAGAGTTCATCGACGCCAGCGGCCGCCGCAAGGTGAAGGGCAACATGGACATCGAGCTCGCGGTCGACGCGATGGAACTCGCCGAGCACATCGACCAGATGGTGCTGTTCTCCGGCGACGGCGATTTCCGCTCGCTGGTCGAGGCGGTGCAGCGCCGCGGCGTCCGGGTGACGGTGGTCTCGACCATCGCAAGCCAGCCGCCGATGATTGCCGACGAACTCCGCCGCCAGGCCGACGTCTTCACCGACCTGGTGGAACTGCAATCCAAGCTCGGCCGCGACCCCTCCGAGCGCCCGGCCCCGCGCGAGCGCGGCGAGTCGCGCCACCACGCGCCGCAATTCCTGCAGCGCGCCACCACGATGGCGCCCCGGGCCGATGACGAAGATTTCGACGACTAGCCTCGTCCCCGCCTCTATCGAACCTGACCGCAACTGCCCGCTCTGCCCGCGGCTCGCCGAGTTTCGCGCCGAGGCGCGTGCGAAGCAGCCCGCCTGGTTCAATTCGCCGGTGGCGTCCTTCGGCGATGCCGAGGCGCGCCTGCTGATCGTCGGGCTGGCGCCGGGGCTGCAGGGCGCCAACCGCACGGGGCGCCCCTTCACCGGCGATTATGCCGGCGACCTGCTCTATGCCACGCTGCTGGAATACGGGTTTGCCGAAGGCGTCTACGAGGCGCGGCCGGACGACGGCTTGAGGCTGATCGATTGCCGGATCAGCAACGCGGTGCGCTGCGTGCCGCCGCAGAACAAGCCGTTGCCGATCGAGATCAATACTTGCCGAAAGTTCCTGGCGGCAACCATCGCGACCATGCCCAGGCTGCGCGCCATCGTGCTGCTCGGCCGCATCGCGCATGAATCGACGGTGAAGGCGCTCGGCCTGCGCAATGCCGCCGCGCCCTTTGCGCACGGTGCCGTGCACAAGGCCGGCAGTATCCGCCTGTACGACAGCTATCACTGCTCGCGCTACAACACGAATACGGGCGTGCTCACGCCCAAGATGTTCCGCGACGTCTTCGCGCAGGTGCGCGCGGACCTGAGCTAGCTACTTACCGGATTTTCCCGCAGCCATTCCAGCACGTCGCCGGCGTTCCGGTCGGGCGGGAACACCGGGTAGAAGACGTGAGTGATGCGCCCATTGTCGATGATCAGCGCCAGCCGCTTGAGCAGGGTCAGCCCCGCCACTTCCATGGCCGGCAGCTTGAGCGCCCGCGTCAGCGCGAGCTTCTCGTCCGAGAGCACCGGGAACGGCAGATGCAGGCGCGAGGCCATCTCGGTCTGGTATTCGTTGCTCTGCGTCGACAGGCCGAACACGTGGCTGGCGCCGGCACCCTTGAGCTCGGCGAACAGGTCTCGGAAGGCGCAGGTCTGCGGCGTGCAGCCGCGCGCGCCCGGGATCATGTCCCAGTCGTCCACCAGCGCGATCTTGCCAGGCTCGCCAGTGCGCGGATAGGCGAACACCACGGTCCGCCCCTTCAACGAAGACAGCATCACTGACGTATCATCGGTCGCCACCAGGCCGACCGGCGGTATCGCCATGCCCTTCAGATGCGCGGCGCCACCATCATCGGTCGGCGCCGGGATCTTGCTCCAGTCGACTTCGAGCAGGCTCTTCTGGTTCATTGG
Source organism: Bradyrhizobium sp. BRP22 (assembly GCF_020194175.1). GTDB lineage: Bacteria > Pseudomonadota > Alphaproteobacteria > Rhizobiales > Xanthobacteraceae > Bradyrhizobium. The sequence continues at coordinate 206,038 of NZ_JADYVX010000005.1, forward strand.
GCCATTCTCCATCCGCAGTCATTGCGAGGAGCGAAAGCGACGAAGCAATCCATCCTTCCGCTTGCGGCGCCGTGGATTGCTTCGCTTCGGTCGCAATGACGGATGGACATGGAAACGTTATCCCCGCGCGCGCATCAGGCGGCCCTTCTCACGGCCCCAGTCACGTTTCTTCACGGTTTCGCGCTTATCGTGCAGCTTCTTGCCCTTGGCGACCGCGAGCTGCAGCTTGGCGCGTCCGCGTTCGTTGAAATAGAGCTTCAGCGGGATCAGCGTCATGCCCTCGCGGTCGACGGCGCCGATCAATTTGTTGATCTGCTTCCTGTGCAGCAGCAGCTTCCGCGGACGCTTCGGCTCGTGGTTGAAGCGGTTGGCCTGCAGGTATTCGGGGATATTGGCGTTGATCAGCCAGATCTCGCCGTTGCGCGCATCGGCATATGACTCCGCGATCGTGCTCTTGCCGCCGCGGATCGACTTCACCTCGGTGCCGGTCAGCGCGATGCCCGCCTCGATCGTGTCCTCGATCGCATAGTTGAAGCGCGCCTTGCGGTTCTCGGCGACGACTTTGATCGGACGTTCGTTCTTCTCGGCCACTTCAGGATTTCTTGAGGAGATCGCGGATTTCGGTCAGCAGTTCTTCCTGCCGGGTCAATTTGGGCGTCGCCGGCGCCGCCTCTTCCTTGCGCTTCAACTGATTCATCAGCCGGATCACGATGAACAGCACGAAGGCGACGATCAGGAAATTCAGGGTCAGCGTCAGGAAACTGCCCCAAGCCAATACGGCACCTTGCTTCTTGGCGTCGGCGAGGTTGGTGGCGGTGACCGACTTCGCCAGCGGCGTGAAATAGTTGGAGAAGTCGAGCCCGCCGGTGACGGCGCCGATCACGGGCATGATGACATCGCCAACCAGCGAATTCACGATCGCGCCGAAGGCCGCGCCGATGATGACGCCGACCGCGAGGTCGACGACATTGCCCTTCATCGCGAACTCGCGGAATTCCTTGAGCATGCGAAGCCCCTTCTCCTCGACTTGGCCGACCGGACCAGTCATTGGCGCAACCGCCCTAGTTGATCAGGCCGGCATGCACCATGGCGCTGCGCACCGCCACGCGCGTGGATTCGGCAACCGGGACCATCGGCAGCCGCAGCCGCTCCTCCAGTTTGCCGAGCAGCGACATCGCGTATTTCACGGGCCCGGGATTGCTCTCGATGAAGAGGTTGGTGTGCAGCGGCATCAACTTGTCGTGCACCTTCAGCGCGGTCGCGACATCGCCCTTCTGCCAGGCCGCATGGAACTCGGCGCACAGCCGCGGCGCCACATTCGAGGTGACGGAGATGCAGCCGTGGCCGCCATGGGCCATGTAGCCGAGCACGGTCGCGTCCTCGCCGGAGAGCTGGTTGAAGTCCTCACCCATCGCCGCGCGCTGCTGCGACACCCGCACCATGCTCGCAGTGGCGTCCTTGACCCCGGCAATGTTCTTCAGTTCCCACAGCCGCTTCATGGTGTCGACCGACATGTCGATCACCGAGCGCGGCGGGATGTTGTAGATAATGATCGGGATTCCAATGGCATCATTGATGGCCTTGAAGTGCTGGTAGAGCCCCTCCTGGGTCGGCTTGTTGTAATAGGGCGTGACCACCAGCACAGCATCGGCGCCGGCCTGCTCAGCGTGCTCGGACAGCTCGATCGCCTCTTTTGTCGAATTGGAACCGGCGCCTGCGATGACCGGCACCCTGCCCTTGGCCTCGGCGATACACCATTCGACCACGCGCTTGTGTTCGTCATGGCTGAGCGTCGGGCTCTCGCCCGTGGTGCCGACTGGAACCAGGCCGTTGGTGCCCTCGGCGATCTGCCAGTTCACCAGGCCGCGGAAAGCCGCCTCGTCCACGGAACCGTTCTTGAATGGCGTCACCAAGGCGGTGAACGAGCCGCGGAAATTTGTCTTGGCTGCCATGGACTTCCTCCAAACGCTTATAAGGGTTGCGGCGCGCGGGTCATCAGGGCCAATTCATATCGGGTCCGACGACCAGGCGAAAGGGCCCGTAGTCTCCCGTCCATAGCCAGCCGCGATTTTGCCGCTGTCATGCGGCAGACATCGCTCCCGGCGACACTTTTAGCATTTTGTCCACATATTCAATCAAATACAGCTAAGGCTTCAGCGAGCAGATGATTCGCCGCCGCAGAGGAAAGTCGTGACCCCTTCCCCCCGCGCCGCCGCATTGCGATCGACCGCCCTGGCGACATCGCTGGCGTTTGTATTCAGCTTCGCCGCGATGGCAGAAGCCGCGGCCAATACAAACGTTCCAGTGCCGAAAGCACGGCCGATCGCCCGCAGTGTGGTTCCCAAAACCGCACCCGCGACGACCGCTACGCCCGCGCCTGCGGCTGCCAAGAATGCCGCCGCGGCCCGAGCGCCATCCAGTGCACCCGCTCCACCCCCACCCCATTTGGCGCCGGCCACGCGACAGCATGCGGCGCCGACCCGGAGCAAGCCGACGGTGCCCGCCGCAGTGGCCGCGACCTCGTCGACCTCGCGGAGCGACAAGGAAGCGCTCGAGAACGTCATCGAGCTGATCCGCAAGCAGAAGCCCGACGATGCGACGCAGGTCGAGGCCACGATCTCCGACCCCGTCGCCAGAAAGCTCGCCGAGTGGCTGATTCTGCGCAGCGACAACAACGGCGCTACGTTCGAACGCTACCGCGCCTTCATCTCGGCCAATCCGAGCTGGCCCTCGCAGACCTTCCTGCGCCGCCGCCTCGAGGCGGCGTTGTGGGACGACCGCCGCGAGGACACCGCGGTCTGGTCGTGGTTCGAGGGCGAATCCCCCGTCTCGGCCAAAGGACGGTTCGCGCTGGCGAAGGCGATGCTCGCGCGCGGCGACCGCGCCAATGCGGAGCGGCTGGTGCGCGAGGCCTGGCGCAGCGACCCCATGAGCGAGGACACGGAGACCGCCGCCCTCGATTTGTTCGGCGCGCTGCTCACCGCCGGCGATCACAAGGCGCGCATGGACACGATGCTCTATGGCACCGAGCAGGAGGCGGCCGGGCTGCGCGCGGCCAAGCGGCTGGGCTCGGGCTATCTCGCGCTTGCCAAGGCGCGTATCGCCGCCAATAAGAAAGCGTCCAACCTGCGGGCGCTGCTCGACGCCGTGCCACGCGAGCTGCACGACACCGGCTATCTCTTCGCCCGCATCCAGTTGCTCCGCCGCGAGGAGAAGTTCGCGGAAGCGGCGCAGTTGATGCTGAGCGCGCCGAAAGATCCGGCCAGGCTCTTCAATGTCGACGAATGGTGGATCGAGCGGCGCCTGTTGGCGCGCAAGATGATCGATGTCGGCGAGCACCGCACCGCCTATCTGATCGCGCGCGATGCGGCGCTGCCCGCCCGCGACATCTACAAGACCGAGCAGGAGTTCACCGCCGGCTGGATCGCGCTGCGCTTCCTCAGAGATCCGGCGCTCGCCGCACAGCATTTCGCCCGCATCGGCGTCGGCAGCGTCAATCCGACCGCGCTGGCACGTGCCGGTTACTGGCAAGGCCGCGCCGCCGAGGCCGCCGGCCGCAACCAGGAGGCGCGCGCGGCCTATCTGCGCGCGGCCGAGCAATCCACGAGCTATTACGGCCAGCTTGCCCGCGCGAAGCTCGGCTTGCCGCAGATCGAGCTAAACGGCGTCCCGCGCGCACGCGGCCTCGGCATCGAGCGATTGGAGATCGTGCGCGCGGCGCAACTGCTCTACGAGCTCGACGCACGCGAGTTCGCGATCCCCATGCTTGCCGACATGGGTGAGAACGGCGATCCCGACGCGCTGGTCGGGCTCGGCGAACTGACGGCGCGCCACGGCGATGCGCGCGGCATGCTGCTGATGGGCAAGGCCGCGCTCAACCGCGGCCTGCCGTTCGACTTCTACGCCTATCCGATCAACGGGATTCCGTCGTTCAAATCGATCGGCCCGGACATCGAGCGAAGCATCGTCTATGCGATCGCGCGGCAGGAAAGCGCGTTCAATCCGGCCGTGGTTTCGCCGGCGCAGGCCTACGGCCTGATGCAGGTCACGCCCGACGCCGGCCGCTATGTCTGCAAGCGCGCCGGTATCACGTTCGATCTCAACCGGATGAAGACGGACTCGGTCTACAACGCCGCGCTTGGCGCCGCCGAGCTCGGCGGGTTGCTCGAGGACTATCGCGGCTCTTACATCCTGACCTTCGCGGCCTACAACGCCGGTCGCGGCAGCGTCAGGAAATGGATCGATCGCTACGGCGATCCGCGCGATCCCAAGGTCGACGCCGTCGACTGGGTCGAGCTGATTCCGTTCTCCGAGACACGCAACTATGTGCAGCGGATCATGGAGAACCTGCAGGTCTATCGTGCCCGCTTCGGCGGCGGCACGCGACTGCAGATCGAGGCCGACCTCCACCGCGGCGCCAGCGTCGAATAATTCTCGTCGCAGCCACCGGCGCGCCGGAAAGCAATGTCAGCACCCTGACGATCAGCGAGCCCATTTGCCTAGTTGCAGACACGTCAAGAGACTGACGTAGCTCGGCGAGCCGCCGATACTCTCCTGCGGAATACACTCCGCCTTCGCAGGGGCAGAGAACGTGGACCACTGGGTCACCAACTGCTGACGCGCCCCTTCCTCATCACTAATGCAGGTTTTTGTCGATTGATCAACTGTGAGTCCGGCTGTTGCCGCCAGGTCAAGCTTGCAGCTTCTGGCGATGTCGAATGCCGGCACTCCGTCGGCCACTGTGACGACGAGTTGCGAACTCACAATAATCATGGAGATTGAAATAGGCATCTCTACACTCCTCTTCTTCTTGTGCGCCTGCAGCAGCAGCTCTTCACTCCTTAGTGCGAGCCACTAAGCGCGCCGTTGATGGCATTAAGCAGGGCCTGTTCCTGCAATGGCTTCCTGAGGCTAGCAACAGGCTCTCCCCGATGACGCAACGCGACGTCGCCGTGCGCCGTGATCAAAATTGTCGGGATTGCTACGCCGTTACTCACCAGATGCTGCTGAAGCTCCAACCCGTTCATCTCTGGCATTTGGAAATCAACAATCAGGCAATCCGGAAGATCGGATGGCGGCGCCGCCAGAAACTCAAGTGCCGATCCGTAAGTCCGAACTCGAAATGCGTGCGAACGCAGCAGCCGACTCAATGCCTTGAGTACGGCCGGATCATCGTCCACGATAGCAATCCATCGAGAAGCATCCGCCATGAAAGATTATTGCGGTTGCAGCCGATCGCGTCGAGTTAGCCCTTGGGCCAATGGTGCTGCTCTTACTTCGGGAGATTGAGCTTCTCGGCCATGCGAACGAGATCGGCAACCGTGCGAACGCCGAGTTTCTCCATCATTCGGCTGCGGTGGACCTTGATGGTCTTTTCGACCGTACCTAGGTCGCCGGCGATCTGCTTGTTCAGCCGCCCTGCCACGACGTGCGTAAACACTTCGCGCTCGCGCGGCGTCAGGGTGCTGACTTTCGCCTGAATCAATCTCAATTCGGAATGAAACCGACGCGACTCGGCATCCCTGGCTTCGGCGCGGGCTACGGCTTCGAACAAATCGTCGTCATTTATCGGCTTGGTCAGGAAATCGATTGCACCGGCTTTCATGGCGCGCACGCTGGTCGGGATGTCGCCCTGGCCGGTGACGAACACCACGGGGCGCTGATAGCCGGCGGTCGCCGTTAACACACGCTGGATCTCCAAACCATCAAGACCGGGCATCGAGACGTCCAAAACCGCGCAGCCGGGCGCATTAGCGTCGTGCTCGCGCAGGAACACCTGCGGCGATGAATATGGCTTGACCTCGTAGCCCTTCCAACGGAGCAGCCTGGACAAGGCCGTCAGCACCCCAGCATCATCGTCGACAAGATAGATTGTCGATTTGTCCGTCATGCAGCACCTGCCGCGGCGTTCTGAACCGGCAGCGAAAATCCCGCAATCGCACCTCCGTCCTCATTGCTGACAAGAGTCAATTTGCCCTCATGCGCCTCTATGATCGTCGTACAAAGGGTGAGGCCCAGGCCAAGTCCATGATTCTTGGTAGTGTAGAACGGCTCGAACAGACGGCCATTTAGCTTCGGATCAATGCCGTGTCCCCTATCTTTCACGAGGACATCCATCCTTCCCGCTTGACCTCCTCGAGTTGAAATCACGATAGAACGTTGTGCCGTCGGGGTCGCGGCCATGGCATCCATCGCATTCATCACGAGATTAAGCAGGACCTGCTGCAACTGTACCGAATCGCCCCGCACCAGGAACTGGCCGCTTTTCAGATCAAGCCTGACGTTGATATCGCGACCGGTGAGTTCGCTGTTGAGCAAACTGATGGTCGATCTGATAAGGTCATTGATATTGACGCATTCCACTTTCCGCTCGCCCTTCTTCAGAAGATGACGAAGACGGTGAATGACCTCGCCGGCCCGATTGTCTTCGTGAACAATTTCTTCGAGCGCATCGCGGATCTCGGCGAGATCAGGTGATTCCTGCGCCAAGAAATGGAGGGCCGCCTGTGCATTTGAGAGGATCGCAGTGAGCGGCTGATTGATTTCGTGCGCAATTGAACCGGACAGTTCACCGAGCACGGACACGCGCATGAGATGTTCAACTTCCAAACGTTGCAGTGCAACTTCAGCCTCGGCCGATTTCTGTTCGGTGATGTCGATGAAGATACCGGCAAGATGATCCGATCGACCGCCACTCTCCGACCGGGAGCGGGCTCGCATGCGAACCCAACGCACCTCACCGCCGGGCAGGACAATTCGGACGTCACCATTGGCGGGCTGCTCCGCCTCAAATGACCGTTCGAGAGCATTGGTTGCAGTTTGCAGGTCATCCGGATGAACAGCCGCAAGGAGTGTGTCACGAGTCAACGGCGCATCGCGCGCAATTCCAAACATTGCCCTGCAATGCTCCGTCGCCCAAAGCTTGTTTCGATGCCAATCAAATCGCCAGAGCCCAATATTGGCAGCAGCGGCAGCGAACGTCATCCGCTCTTCGCTTTCCTTGAGCAGCGTTTCGGCGCGCAGCCTTCTCTGGCGCTGAACGAGCAAGGCGCCAACAATCAGCGATTGCAGGCCAACTATCACGATAGCCGCAACGACGGCACCTCGATGTTCGGTCCAGATCGTCGGTTGCTTGAACAAGACCACGGTATCTGGAGGAAGTTTGCTCTCCTGCAGGTCCCACCGCGCCATTGCCCTATGATCCACGCGATAGTGCTGCCCCGGATCCGTTTGAGGGGCGATCGCGACAGGGTCTTTGCCGGCAAGGATTTGAAGCGCCATGTCCGCCGCGCGGACGCCAACTGATTCAAACGTTTCAACGAAGCCGCCGACGACCCCGTTGCCGATATAGGTGTCATAAGGTGCGTAGACTGGTGCGGGAGAGATGGCGGACAGAGAAGCTGCCACTTGCGCAGGAACGAAGGGCTCGCCTTTGCTGTCGGCAAACACCGTTAGAACGATCACAATCGCATCACGGGGAATCTGCGAGACTTCCTCGACGAGTTTCGCATATGAACGCTCAAACAGATATGTGACTTCGAATTCTGGTCCGCGATCTCCAATGGTTTTGCGGGCAGTCGATTGCCACCGCCGATCCACCTCCCCGCTTCCGGCAATGATGAACAGGCGGCTTGCTTGCGGCTGGAGCCGCTTCGCAAGCGTAAGCGTCTTGTCCAGGTTGAAGTCAGTAATTATGCCGGTGATATTCGTGGGCAGCCGTTGCGCGTGATAGTTTTGTGCGGACACGGACGTGAATACGACCGGGATGTTTGGGCCGATCTCATCGCGGTGCCTGATGATGAACGGAAGAGCTGCGCTTCCCAACGTTATCACCACGTCTGGGGGGCGCTTCTCGTACTTGGCCCGTAGAAACGTCGCAATTCGCGTTTCGTAGTCCGTATCCGTGTTTCGCGCCAGGTCGAGAAAGTCTGCGTCGATTTCGAGCGGTTGCGGCGAGCGCTCCAGCAAGCGCTTTCGAGCGCCGTCTGCAATCAATGTAGTGGCCGGGAACGTGTAATTGAAAGCGTGCAACATCAGCACGCGGCGAGGCTCGGCGGCACGAGATTCCGCTCCAAAGAGAAAAAGGAGAACGACGCTCCACAAAATAATGCGCGTCCTTGTCATTCTGGGAAGGACCCCTGCTCCAAGAACACAAGAGTAAAAATTTACAAAGAACCGCTGTCCGAAGGCACTCCTCTTGAATGATATGATACAACCTTACCACGATTTCTCGACCAGCACCCGCCCCGGGCGGAAGAGGTATTTTATGAGCAAAATCAATAGGCAAACGATTTTGCCGGGGGCGCGGCCCCTCTCGCGCCCCATCCGCGAATTCTAGTCGGTCGGCCGCGGCCCATCAGCTCGTGCGCGGCCTCACGATTTTCCGCGGACGAAGACGACCTCGAACTTCTGTTTGACCACGACCTGATCGTACACGCCCGTCAGCAGATCATTGGCCGCGTCATATCGCAGCGTATAGGTGGAGCCATTGTAACCGGCGGCGCGCAGCTCGAAGAAGAGTTTGAGGCTGTTACCATCGCGAACAGCAATGGCCGTATGAAAAGGCAGCGGTCTGGGGTTGGCGTAGTTGGCATCAAGCCGGCCGTCAGCCTCGACCGAATTGATTGTGATCACATAGCCTCCCTGCACTCTGACCCAGCGACCAGGCAGCGCACCAAACGCGGAGCTGGAGGCGGCGTCCGTTGCGAGAGGCGTTGATGTGGCTGGCGATGGCTGGGTCTGCGCCAATGCCGGGCTCACGAACATCGAAAGTGCAACAATGACAAAGCGCATTCGCATCATGGCTCGTCTCCGATGTTTGGAGGAAATCAGCCTACATGTTCGAGCCCACTTCGAAAAGCCGGCGATGGATTGCACGGATGAACGCCGATGTTGGACCACGGTCCAATAGCGGTAGAGCGTTCTCCTACGTAGCGTCTTTCCGCTCGGATGATACCGATCATCGGTTGGAGAACTGCTCTGATGACAGCGTACCAGACAGCCACGCCTATGTCCGATGTCACCATTCGTAACGGCTCAGATATCGATAAAATGATCTGGATACCCGGTGGCACCTTTCGCATGGGATCGGACAGGCACTATCCGGAAGAAGCGCCGTCGCATCGCGTCACCGTGGATGGCTTCTGGATGGATCGTCATCCGGTGACGAACCGGGAATTCAGGGAGTTCGTGAAGGCTACCGGCCATGTCACCGTCGCCGAGATTACGCCGGACCCGAAGGACTATCCCGGAATGCTCCCGCATATGGTCTATGCGGGCTCGCTGATGTTCTCGCCGCCCAACCATCCGGTCAACCTCCGCGACTTCAGCCAATGGTGGACGTTCGCCAAGGGCGCGGACTGGCGTCATCCCTATGGCCCTAGAAGCAACATCCATGCGCTCGGCGATCATCCGGTCGTGCATGTGGCGTTCAACGATGCGCTCGCCTATGCGCAATGGGCCGGCAAGGAACTGCCAACCGAAGCGGAATGGGAGTTTGCCGCACGCGGCGGGCTCGACGGCGCCGAGTTCGCGTGGGGCGATGAGTTCACGCCGCATGGGCGTCACATGGCCAATACCTGGCAGGGCGAATTTCCTCGCCACAACACCGGTGCCGACGGCTTCGACCGCACCTCCCCTGTCACCGCGTTTCCTCCGAACGGCTACGGTCTGTACGACATGATCGGCAACGTCTGGGAGTGGACGGCCGACTGGTACTCGCCGCGGCACCAAGCCGATGCCCCAAAAGTCTGCTGCATCCCGCAAAACCCGCGCGGAGGTCGCGAGGACGAAAGCTACGACCCAAGAACGACCAACGTGAAGATTCCACAGAAGGTCATCAAAGGCGGCTCGCACCTATGCGCGCCGAATTACTGCCGACGTTATCGGCCGGCAGCGCGACATGCGGAGCCGATCGACACCTCCACAAGTCATCTTGGCTTTCGATGCATCAGGCGAGGAACGTCTGAGAAATCATAGAGAGGAGCGCAACGCCATGTTGGATTGCACATTCGATGCGAAGCCGCCTTCCGCGCCAATCAGGAGTTCTGGCTGGCACGGGCGATCCTGCGCTTCGCTGCTTGGCGCAACGATGTTGATGTCGTTGTCCGGGCCGGCCAATACGCCGGCAACCGCGCAGCAGCCGCCACAGAAGCCGAATATCCTCTTCATCATGGGTGACGACATCGGCTGGATGCAGCCGAGCATCTATCACCGCGGCCTGATGGTCGGCGAGACGCCCAACATCGATCGCATCGGCAATGAGGGTGCGATCTTAATGCATTATTACGCCGAGCAGAGCTGCACGGCGGGCCGCAATGCCTTCTTCACCGGCATGAATCCGCTGCGCACTGGCATGATTCCCCCGCAGCTTCCCGGCAGCCCGTCCTATCTGCGGCCTGGTACGCCGGCGCTCGCCAAATTCCTGCTCGATCTCGGTTACAACACCGGCGAATTCGGCAAGAACCATCTCGGCGACCACACCGACGCGCTGCCGACCGCGCACGGCTTTCAGGAGTTCTGGGGCTATCTGTATCATCTCGATGCCATGCAGGGCGTGAGCTTCCCGGACATCAACAAAACCCCGACCCAGCAGACGGTCGCGCCGCCGTGCCGCAATACGCCGATCCCGGGCCTGCCCGAGGATCCCAGCGCCGTGGATCCCAGGACGGCGGTTTGTTTGACCCCGCCACGCCCGGTGCTGTGGTGCAGGTCCTCCGACGGCACGAGCGCGAAACAGACCTGCCAGGATCAGGGCCCGCTGACGCTCGAGCGTTCGAAGGGGGTGGACGAGGAGATTTCGGCCAAGATCATTGACTTCCTCGACCGCAACGATCCCAAGAGGACCAACAAGCCGTTCTTCGTCTGGTACAACCCGGCGCGCATGCACGTCACGACCGTGCTGAACGACAGGTACATGGCCATGGTCGGCGAGCCGGGCGGCAAGGACTGGGGCGTCAACGAAGCCGGCATGAAGCAGATGGATGACAACATCGGCTATGTGCTGAAGAAGCTCCAGGAAATGGGCCAGCTCGACAACACGATCATCGTGTTCACTACGGACAACGGCGCAGAGACGTTCACCTTCCCGGACGGCGGCACCACCCCGTTCAAGGGCTCGAAGATGAACACCTGGGAAGGCGGCATGCGCGCTCCGGCAGTCATTCGCTGGCCGGGCGTCATCAAGCCCGGGACGGTCAAGAACGACATCTTCGCGTCGCTCGACTGGCTGCCCACGCTTGTCAACATTGCCGGCGGAGACAAGGGCGATGCACTGAACAAGCGGATCATGGCCGGCTCATATCCGGGCATCGTCAAGACCAGGCTCGATGGCGTCGACCAGACCGAGTACCTCTCGGGACGTTCCGAGAAGTCGGCGCGCGATACCTTCTTTTACTATTCCAGCAGCCACCCGTCGGCGGTGCGCTACAAGAATTGGAAGATGTATTTCGCGATAGCTCCCGAAACCGCGACGGGCTTCCTCTCGCCGGGAGTCCAGACCCAGTTCGCAGCTGGCATGGTTAACCTCAAGCGCGATCCATTCGAGACGTCGTGGGGTGATGAGAAAAAGGCGAATTTCTGGTTCAGCGGCGCGCTCGCCGGGCCGGTCACGGCTTACATATACGACTGGAACCTGCTGCCCATCGGCCAGAACCTGTGGCTCAAGGAGCTCGAGACCTACAAAGAGTTCCCCCCGCTTCAAGATCCGGCGAGCTACAACCTGGATCAGGTTATGGAACAGCTCAAGAAGGGTCAGGGGCACCCGAGCCAGTAGTTCGAATGCTTGCGGGTGATGCGGGCGCCCCCACCGGGCGTCCGCACACGACAGGTGAGCGATGAATGCGCTGCGTGAATCGGCAGGTTACCCATCATGAGCATCGTCAGACGCACTTGTGTCGGCCTCCTCACAGCATTCGTCGCCGCGACGACCTTGGTGTCGCCTCTGTGCGCGCAGCCGCGTAAACCATCCGTTTGGCAGTCGGAGGGAGAACATGAAGCCGATCCTGCAGTCTCCTCTCCTTGATCGTCGCTTTCTGCTCTCGTCGATGGCGACGCTTTCGCTGCTGGCCGTCGCCCTCCGTTCGCCTCTCGCCCAAGCACAGGTCCAAGCACAGGCCCAGCGCGACCCGCTGCCGTCCTGGAACGAGGGCGCGACCAAGGCGGCCATCATCGACTTCGTCGCGCGCGTCACGACGCAAGACGGTCCCACCTTCGTGCCGATCGAGCAGCGGATCGCCACCTTCGACAACGACGGCACCCTTTGGGTGGAGCAGCCGATGTACGTGCAGCTGGCCTTTGCGCTCGACCGCGTCAAGGCGCTTGCCCCGATGCATCTGGAATGGAAGGAGAAGCAGCCGTTCGCAGCGGTGCTCGAGGGCGATCTGAAGGCGGTCGCCGCCTCCGGAGAAAAAGGGCTGGCTGAGCTGGTCGCTGTGACGCACGCCGGCATGACGACGGCAGAGTTCGAGAAGATTGTCGTCGATTGGCTTGCCACCGCGCGCGATCGTCGTTTCCAGCGACCATACACTGAACTGGTCTACCAGCCGATGCTGGAGTTGCTGGCCTATCTCCGCGTCAACGGCTTCAAGACCTTCATCGTGTCAGGCGGCGGCATCGAGTTCATGCGGCCATGGACCGCGCGAATCTACGGAGTGCCCCCGGAGCAGGTGGTCGGCTCGTCGATCAAGACCCGATTTGAAATGCGCGACAGCACACCGGTTCTGTTCCGCCTGCCCGAGGTCAATTTCATCGACGACAAGGCCGGCAAGCCGATCGGCATCAACGAGCACATTGGCCGCCGCCCGATCGCGGCCTTCGGCAATTCCGATGGCGACCTCGAAATGCTGCAATGGACGACGCTCGGCGCCAGTGGCGCGCGGTTCGGCCTGATCGTCCACCATACCGACGCGGAACGCGAATATGCCTACGACCGCCATTCGAATTTCGGCAGACTGGATGTGGCGCTGGATGCCGCAACGGTGAACAGGTGGACGGTGGTCGACATGAAGAAGGACTGGAAGCGGATCTTTGCCTTCGACTAGAGCATGATCCGGAAAAGTGGGACCGGTTTTCCGAAAAAGATCATGCTCAAACAAAGAGCTAGAGCGGGATGACGATTCGAAGAAAAGTCATCACGCTCTAGGGCGCGTCGTGGCGAAGCAGTACCAATGCATTCGCGACATGCGCTGCAAAAATACAAACACTAAATTACCAGTTGTGGCCAATCCACAACGGACTTCAAGCCTCAAATATGGCTTACTTGCACTCTGGAGCCGAGCGCGGGAATCGCCGCGCTACAAAATGGAAAGTGCCTTCGTAACCGCCTGAGCCTGATGTAAACGCATTTGCCGCCTGGAGATCGTCAGATGAAAATCACCTTGGGATTTCCGGGCGTTTCTCAACCGGCTCTGGTCGGCTCACTCGCTGTCGCAGCCCTCGCACTATTCCCGCAAATCGCAAGCGCTGACGAAAACGGCATCAGCTTCTGGCTCCCCGGCCTCTTTGGAAGCTTGGCGGCCACGCCGCAGCAGCCGGGTTGGTCGCTGGCGACGATCTACTATCACACCTCCGTATCGGCCGGCGCCGACGTCGCGCGTGCGCGTGAATTCTCGCTCGGCAGGGTTCCGGCCAACCTTACCGTCAACGCAAATCTGAATTTGAGCGTCAACGCCACCGGCGATCTTGGCTTGGTGATCCCGTCCTATGTATTCGCGACGCCGGTGCTCGGCGGCCAGGCGTCCGTGTCTCTCCTGGCGAACTATGGCGTCGTCGGCACCAGCCTGGCGGGGACCTTGTCCGGCGTGCTCACCGGCCCGTTCGGCAACAACGTCCCCTTCGCGCGATCCGACACCATCAGCGACACGACATGGGGATTTGGGGATCTGGCACCGATCTTCCAATTGCGCTGGAACGCCGGCGTCCACAACTACATGACCTACATCACGGGCGACATCCCGGTGGGCGCTTACGAATCCACGCGGCTGTCGAACTTGGGCATCGGACACGGCGCGATCGACGCCGGCGGCGGCTACACCTATTTCAACCCGCAAACCGGCCATGAGTTTTCTGGCGTCCTCGGCTTCACCTACAATTTCAAGAATACTGCAACGCAGTATCAGAGTGGCGTCGACATGCACTTCGACTGGGGTGCATCGCAATTCCTGTCGAAGCAGGTCATGGTTGGCCTCGTGGGCTATGTCTACAAGGAGCTCGGCTGCGACAGCGGCTCAGGCGACCGTGTCGGCTGCTTCCAGTCCCAGGTCGTTGGCGTCGGTCCACAGATCGGGTACCTGTTTCCGGTCGGCGACATGCAGGGTTATCTCAATTTTAAGGCTTACGGCGAGTTCGCTGCGGAAAACCGGCCATCAGGCTGGAATACCTGGCTCACCTTCTCTATCTCGCCGCCCGCGCCCACACCGCCTCCGACGACAAAACCGATCGTCAGAAAATATTAAGGCCAAGCTGTGGAGCTACGGGTCCTAAAAAATATTGAGCGCGGCGCCTTGCTGCCAAGCAGAGGTGGCTGTGATCCGCGATCTCACGACTGACAAAACCAAACGTAACAAGTTCGACCGGCTACACCAGCACCTCAACCAGCTTGCTGATGAGGTTGACTGGGTGATTGCCTCAAACAAGATGGAAGCGTTAGGCCGCATAAGTTCACGGCCTCCTTCTTCTTGCGCCAATCCGTATGTCGCCTATTGGCGTAATGCTCCCGAACGGCTCCACTCTCAAAATGCCGTCAATTCCCAATGACAAAAACCCCCGGCAGCGCGCTGCCGGGGGTTTCTAGATCGGGATTCAGATGATCAAGATCAGAAGTTGCGCTGAACGCGGACGTTCAAGCTGACCGTATCCTGGTCCTTGAAATCGTACCGCGCGACCGGCTTCGGAGCCGGCGGCGCCAAGATCGCCGAGCCGGTGAACTTCTGGTCGAGGTGGAACCACATGACTTCGGCCGAGAACGTCAGGTTCTTGACCGGAGTCCAGCGGGTGATCACGCCGAGCTGAGACACGTTGAAGTCCGGGTTGCAGCTATAGTCGAGGCTCGGAGCCGCGACCCGCGCAGCCGTATAGGTTGCGCAAACGAAGGCCTTCGCAGTGTTGTCGTAACGCACAGCCGAGTAGCTGCCGAACAAGCTCGACGACCAGTAGGGATCCCAGTTGTGGTTGAACGCACCACGGACACCCCACGCCTTGGTCAGGTGAAGGTCTCCGTCGCCACCAGCGAACACCGGCAGGTACACGGCGTCACTGGTCGCACCGAAACCAATGCTCTGATAGGAGCCGAAATTGCTGGCACCACCGAACATTGTGAACAGCGGCGAGGTCGACGACGTCGAGATCACCTGCTTGGTGTCGCCGATGGCGTAGGTCGCATCCAACTTGATGTCGTCGCCGGGACCAGTCGGGATGTTCTTGATCTGCAACGCAGCCATCACCGCACCGCCCCACTTGGTGTCGGGGTGGCCGGAGAGTTCAGACAGGCCTGTTGGCGCCGCGCCGGGCAGACCGACCGCACCGGCCGGAGCACCGGTCGTATTCAGCACGTTGTACGATGCGTTGACTTGATGTGCCGCGCCCGAAATCTGGAACAGACCCCAAGCCTGGTCGATGCGGATGTTACCGACGACGTCGGGAGCCGTCACGCCGCCATAAGCGTTGGCGATACCGCCGGTGGAGGTCAGCGGCACCGTCAGGTTGGCGACGACCGTTCGGTTGAAGACGGTCGGATCATCGAGCCCGATGGTGCCCGATATGCCGTTGCCGAACTGCGCGGTGTACTGGATGTTGTTCACGCCGGTGACGGTGTCGTGACCGCCGAGCAGGAAGGACGAGTTGTTGCCCGGATAACCGTGCCACGGCGTCGCGAAGGCCGAAGCCGACTTACCGAAGGTGAAGCCCGCGAACTGGATGAACACGAATTCGACCGCGACATAGCCACCGCCCGGCGTATGCAGCAGGTTGGCACCTGCAACCGGAAGCGAACCGTTGATCGAGTTCGGGCTGAACGTGTTGTTGCCCAGGGTATCGAACTGGAAGTCGCCCTGAGCGAAGGTGCGGACGACGCCATATTCGGTAGCGGTGCGGGTATCAACCGTCAGCGCCATACGGGAGCGGGCGGCAAAATAATCGGCGTACCGGTTGTGTTGACCGATATCACCACTCCACGCCGGCGAGTCGTAGATGCCGCCGTTGAACGTGGTGTCGACACGCAGGTAGCCGCCGATCTTCATGCAGGTGTCGGTGCCCGGGATGTACCAGAAACCGGCGCCGTAAAGCGAACAGATCTTCACGTACTCGACCGCTTTGGCCTTGACGGGAAGATCGGCCGCCTGTGCCCCGCCCATGGCGAGCAGACCCGCCGCTGAGCCGAGGATAAGGCTCTTAACCATCTTCATGTTAAACCTCCAAGTTGCTCTGTAAGGAAGAGCTGCGGATCCGCCGGGCGAACACCCTGAGGCTGGTTCCCTAGTCCCCCATAAACCCGTCAAGCCGCTTCGCGCTTTCGGACTCCCGCGAAAACGCGAGGGACTTAAGCGAACCACCAAGAACGGGACGACTTCGGGATGCCCCCCTCCGTCGCAGCAACAGAATTACCGAAGGGCCTTGCACAAGCAACAAATGAACCGCTTCGAACCGCTGCGCTTCGCCTGTTTTCCGACGGGTGTTGCACAAATAACACGCAGATGTGATCAAACGGCGCCAACAAGTCATTGAAATTGTTATATATTATTTTAGGCCTCACTTGACCTCTCGATCGCCCTCGCTCTGCGGCGACCGCTACCCTCGCTGAGGCTCGCAAAGACGCCCGTCGAATCAAGTGACTCGGGGCGCTTGATTCCTCGGTCCAGACAGCGAGGACCGGCTCCGAATAAGGACTTAAAAATAGAGGCTCGAGATAAGGACTTGGTCGCGCCGTCGAGCAGTTCGATACTCGCCGGCGCGTTCGGGTCGCCCGAGTTCGTCACGATGAAACTCTGGCGGCGACGGAGATCCAGGCCGGCGCGATCCTCTACTGTCCGACAAATGTCTGAAGGGCACGCTCGATGGTTCCCGAAGTCACTCGATCCCGGAGCCGGCATCGCTCTCGCGGCCAACGTCGGGTTCCAAAATAGGAACCCGCGGTAGCGAACGCGGTTCTTTTGGAAAGGAGAGAGTGGGCCGCAACAATGATTCCACCCCAGCGGGTTGTCGGGACTCTGATCGGGACCGGCTCCGAAACCGTCGAGCGATATCGAGAAGCAGTTCACGCGAACCTTGGACAATGCAGGCTCCTTCCCAAACCGATTGTTACGCAGCCAGTTGCGTTGCTCGTCTGCCCTACAGGGCCCGCGTTCTCACATCGGGTTTGCCGAACCAGGTTCCAAGTGCCTCGTTGAGGCCCATGGCGTTTCCGTCTCCAACCCACGCCACGTGCCCGTCAGGCCGGATCAGGACGGCGGTCGGAGTCTGGACCATGCCCGCCACAGGAAGTTCGCACACGCCTTCAAATCTTGCATCGATCAGCTTCACTCGCTTTGCCCATCCCGTGATGTCGATGTGGCCAGGCTTCCCGAAATTGAGCAGCACCGGCCGTGCATCGTGCAGGAGGGTGAAGAGACGCGTTGGTCCATCGGCGGTGAAAAGGTCGAGGTCGGGCATTCGGCGGCCAAGCAACGGATGTCCCTCGCCGAGGTCGTATCGAATATCGAGGCCTGACATCATTGCAGTGTACCATTTGCGCGGCGCATCCATCTGCATCACCTGCGCCATCATCTCGCGCAAGGCATTTGTCCGCTCGTCGCCACGGTTGAGCGCCGTGAGCGCCAACGTGTTCTTGAGCAAGGCCGCACCGACCGGGTGTCGCTCCGCATGGTAGGTGTCGAGCAGGTTTTCTGGCGAGGCGCCTTTGACCACCTGGGCGAGCTTCCAGCCCAGATTGACGGCGTCCTGGATGCCGATGTTCAGGCCCTGCCCGCCGACTGGAGAATGCACATGGGCGGCATCTCCGACCAGCAACACGCGCCCTTTCCGGTAGGACGCAGCCTGCCGCGCTGCATCGGTGAACCTTGAGAGCCAGCTGACATCGTGGACACCGAAGTCTGATCCGTAAGCGGCAATGAGAGCCCCGCGAAGCTCGTCGACGTCTGGTTTGTCGCCCCGTTCGCAGCGTTGCTCTGTCACGACACCGCGGACGCGCTTACCGCCCTCCAGCTTGCCAAGGGCATAGACGCCCCTTTCGCCATGACGCATGCCCAATGCCGGCTCGTCTGCCATGTCGGCTTCGAAAATCAGGTAGCTGATGGCCGGCTCCCATCCCGGGAATTCGATACCGGCCGTCTTACGGACAAGACTGCGGCCGCCATCGCATCCGACAAGGTACGTCGCCCGCAGGGAGTGGCCGTCATGCAACCCGACGTTCACGCCGGCGTCATCCTGCGCGAAACCGGTTACCTCGCAGCCGCGATAAAACGGCACCGACAATTCGGAAACCCAGTCAGCGAGTTCGCGCTCGATCTTGGCCTGCCACAGCGCGAGCGTGTAGTTGTGTCGAGTCGGGCGATCGCTGGCATCGAGAATTGAACCGCCGAATAGCACGACGTGGTGCTTTTCTCCCTGCGATACGAAGCGGTCGGCTATGCCGCGCTGGTCGAGCACCTCGATCGATCGCGGATGCAGTCCGCTGGCACGCGAGCCCTCGACATCCTGGTTCACGCGCCGCTCGACAATGGCAACATCCACACCCGCCAATGCCAATTCACCCGCCAGCATCAGCCCGGCCGGGCCACCTCCGGCGATGACCACTTCATGCTCGGATGAAGACATTTTTCGCCACCTCACAGAATCACGGTTGGCCCGTCTTCTACGCGATGATCGACGTCTTGAAGCAAGCCGATCGGCCAACAGATTGAATCTGACAATAATGGATCGAACCGTGCTGTAGTCGATGTGTGAGCGAATGGCGGGCCGGGAACGATGGAGATGGGCACTATGCCTTCCGTAGTCACCTAATGTACTCCACAACCCTCTCATCCCTGAATGATGCCTATCGGATGCGTTCTATGCCGGCCAGGATAAGATCGATGCCGGCAAGAAATTGTTCGCGGTCATCATGCTCGGGCAGCACTTTTGCGACTTGCCGGACGAATGGATGTTCTGCCGGATCGAGTTGCAGCCACTTCGCGGCGACGGCTCCGAGGAAGGCTTTGCGAGTCTCTGTCCTATCCGCGTCGCGCGGAAAGTGGCGCGCGCCTGCGGCGTACTGGCCGGCGAGGCCGAGGATGAAACTCATGAGCGCGGTGGCAGCGTTGAATTGCGTGTGCTCCGGGACACCGAGCGCCTGAACCTGACGGCCGACGCCTTCCAGCATTCTCACGACCGCATATTGCCAAGGACTACGAGAAAGCTGCCCCCCGACCCAAGGGTGGGCATGGATGGTATCAAAAAAGCCGAGGGCCATTGTGCGGATCACGTCCTGTGGACTCGATCCTCTCACTGCATCAGCCATGACGCCGGCGATGATATGGTCCGCGGCCGCCGCAAGCAGATCGTTCTTGTCGGCGACGTGCCAGTAGATTGCTCCACTTCCGGTTGCCAGATGCGCCGCGAGGGCGCGGAACGTTAAAGCGTCCTCGCCCGCGCGATCGAGGAGCTCGATTGCGGCCTCGACGATCCGGGTCTTCGAGAGTGCTTCCCTACGCCGTTCGGTTCGAATCCTGTTTGTCATAACGCTCAGCTTGACATGATTGGAACAACGTTCCAATCAATAGCAAATGGAACATCGTTCCAATCAGCGTAGAGAGAGCCTTATTATGACCTCCGTGACGATCGTCGGTGCGGGCCTTGGCGGCCTTGTCCTGGCGCGTGTCCTCCATATTCACGGCATTCCCGCGACGATCTACGAAGCTGAGTCTTCGGCGGAAGCCCGGACGCAAGGCGGCCAGCTCGACATCCACGAGCACGACGGACAGGCAGCGCTCGCTGCGGCCGGTCTCGTCGAGGAATTTCGCGCGATCATCCACGAGGGCGGCCAAGCTACGCGCGTGCTCGACCGACATGGCGGAGTTCTGTTTGAGGAGCCCGACAACGGTGCAGGAGGCCGGCCCGAGGTTCTTCGAGGCGATCTGCGACGCATCCTCCTCGATGCCTTGCCGCCGGATACGATCCGTTGGGGAAAGAAGCTCAGCAGCGTCTCAGCATTCGGCGACGGCCGGCACGAGCTGACCTTTGCCGACGGGTCGGTTACGATTAGCGGGCTTCTCGTCGGTGCCGATGGCGCTTGGTCGAAAGTCAGGCCCCTGCTTTCCAAGGCGGAGCCCGAATATATCGGCACATCGTTCGTCGAAACTTATCTCTACGACGCCGACGAGCGGCACCTTGCGGCCGCCGAAGCGGTCGGCGGCGGCACCATGGCTGCGTCCGCGCCGGGACAGGCGATTTTCGCCCATCGCGAGGCCGGAAACATTCTTCACGCATACACCGCGCTGAACCGCCCCGCCGGTTGGTTCACTGCCATCGACTTCAGCGACGCCGCCGCTGCGACAGCGAGGATCGCCGCCGAGTTCGAAGGATGGGCGCCGGCACTCACCGCGCTGATCACCAAAAGCGAGGCTGCACCGGTCCTCCGCATGCTCCATACCCTTCCGACGCGACACCGATGGAGCCGCGTGCCGGGGGCAACCCTTCTCGGAGACGCCGCACACCTGGCGCCACCGGCCGGAGAGGGCGCGAATCTTGCGATGCTCGACGGTGCCGAACTGGGAGCGGCGATCGCGGCGCACCCCGACGTTATAGAGGCGGCGATCGCCGCCTATGAAGCAACGATGTTCCCGCGCAGCGAGTCAGCCGCGGCGGACGCGCACCAGATCCTGGCGGTCCTTCTCGGCGATCGCGCACCTTTCAGCCTCATCGATTTCTTCACCGGCGCTCGAGCAGAACCGGAAAAGCGCCGCGCATCTCCGACGCAAGCCACTTCAGGAACAAACCCTTGACCTATGATGTCGTGATCGCCGGAGCCGGACCCGTTGGCCTGTTTCTCGCCTGCGAGCTGCGTCTTGCGGACCTTTCGGTCTTGGTGTTGGAACAGGCTGAAGACCCAAGCTCCCCGTTGAAAGGGCCTCCATTTGGCCTGCGAGGCCTTTCGGCATCCAGTCTCGAGGCGTTCTATCGGCGCGGGTTGCTGGACGACATTCACAGGATGTCGGCTACCAGCCCGCTCATCGAAGCCTTTTACCGGCGCGGCGAGCACGGCGGCATCGCCGTCCCGCATTGGGCGCAAATGCAACAGTCACGAAGGCCCGCCGGCCATTTCGCCGGCATCCAGTTCTTCCATGACGATATCGATGCTTCGAAATGGTCGTGGCGTCTGCCGAGTCCTGCCGGCGCCCGCATCGCAGTCTATATGGAGTCTCTCGAATCCGTCCTGGCCAACCGAGCAGGCGCGATCGGCGTCGAGCTCCGGCGCGGCCTCGGCCTCGATAGCTTCGACCAGTCGAACGAAAGCGTAACCGTCCGCGCTGGCGGCGAGACCTTTCGCGCAAGCTGGCTCGTCGGCTGCGACGGCGGCCGCAGCACGGTGCGCAGGGCCGGCGGCTTCGAATTCGTCGGCACCGATCCCGAATTCACCGGCTATTCCGTCGAGGTCGATCTCGCCGATCCAGACAAGCTTCAGCCGGGTCAGCACTACGCACCGGCGGGCATCTACACCTTTGCCCGCCCCGGCACGATCGCCATGGCCGATTTCGATGGGGGTGCCTTCCACCGCACCCAGCCGGTTACGCTTGATCACGTGCAGGCGGTCCTGCGCCGCGTCTCGGGCACCGATGTCACCCTCACCGCGCTCAAGCTCGCCACCACCTGGACCGATCGCGCTTATCAGGCAACCGCGTACCGAAAGGGGCGGGTGCTGCTCGCCGGCGACGCCGCGCACATCCATTCGCCTTTAGGCGGCCAGGGCCTCAATCTCGGGCTCGGCGACGCGATGAACCTTGGCTGGAAGCTAGCCGCAACCATTCGGGGCGATGCGCCGGCAGCTCTGCTCGACAGTTATTTCGACGAACGCCATCCCGTGGGAGCAGCCGTTCTTGACTGGTCGCGCGCCCAGGTCGCGATCATGCGGCCGAGTCGAAGTTCGCGCGCGCTCGAAGCGATCATCCGCGATCTAATCGGCACACGCGATGGAGCGACCTATTTTGCCGAGCGCGTTTGGGGTGTTTCCCTGCGCTATGATCTCGGCGATGGCCACCCGATCGTCGGTCGCAGCCTCCCCGATTTCGAACTGGCCGACGGGAGGAAAGTCGGCGCGCTATTTAAGGCGGATAAAGGCATGTTCCTGGACTTTGACGCCGGCGCGCCGCTTGAAGCGCTTGCAAGCCGCTGGCGAGACAAAATCATGTATGTCGCCAGTGAGGCCAAGGATCGACTGGGCTTGAGCGCAGTGCTTGTGCGCCCCGACGGCGTCGTCGCTTGGGCCAGTGATGGCTCTCCCGACCTTGAGAAGGCTGGCGAAGCGGCGTCGCGATGGTTCGGCGAGCCCAAGATGCGTAGATCGGCGTGAACCAAGCAATGCTACGTTGGCCCAGAACTTTGCCGAAGGCGCCTGTCGGCATGTGACATGTAGAACGCCATTCCGACGATCCAGTCACCTTCCGCTCACTATACTACGCTATACTTTGATGGCGGAGACGGAGGGATTCGAACCCTCGATAGGGCTTTACAACCCTATAACGGTTTAGCAAACCGCCGCCTTCAGCCACTCGGCCACGTCTCCGGCAGCGCCGATATGCCCGAGGTGCGGGCGAGCCGCAAGCGGCAGATTCAGGAGACACCGGACTGTGCGCTGGCGACGGCGGCGGAGGCCTGATTGCCCTGTGGATAACATCCACACGCGAGTCAACCGGATCACCCGGCGCCGGAACCGGAGCCACGAAATAACTTGAATTATTTCAATCAGTTCTGTCAGAAACCTGCTTTGCGATGACAAGGCGGGCTCCATGGTTGGCTTGCCGGAGCTGAGCCTTAGCATTGCCGGCCTTGAGGAATAGCGTGAACTTCTGCCCGGGCGGTCGCAAAACCCGGAGTTCCCTGTTCCTGAAATCGGCTGCCGGCGGCGATGAAAGCTCCGACGGGCCGGCCGGGAATCCGGTCGAAAGCTCTACCGCCAGCACGCGGAGCAGTCCCACACCGCCCTTTCAGGGAGCGCCACATGCGCAAGGAAGAGTTCGAAGCGATTCTCAGCGGCGGCGAAGGCGGCGTCGATGTCGGACCGATTGAAGATCAGCTTTTCCTGCTCGCGACCGAACGACGCTTGCCGGATCTGGCGGTTGCGCAGTGCGCGGTCATGATAGAGGAATCCGCCCCTGCTCTGCTTGACGTGCTCGAGCGCGCGGCGCGCGCAGCACCGCTGACGAAAGAAGATGAGATACTGCTCTTCCGCGGGCTCTATATTCTCGGTGGCGGCCAACAGACTCAAGCCTTCCAGCCGTTGCTACGTCTGTTGCGCCTGCCGACGCGCGAGATAGATCGTCTCCTTGGCGATCTCGTCACCCAGGACCTCTCGCGGATAGCGGCCGGCACTTTCGATGGTGATGCCGACGCGCTCTTTGGCGTCATCGCCGACGCTTCCGTGGACCAGTACGTCCGTGACGCCTTGCTCGGTGCAGCGACGTTCCTCACCTGGAATGGCCAGATCAAGCGCGAGCAGACGAAGGACTGGCTCGTGCGTTTTTTCAACGATCGGCTTGCCGAACCGGACGACGAGGCCTGGAGGGGCTGGCTGCAGTCGATCGCGTTGCTCGGCTTGCGCGAGCTCGAGCCGCTGGCTGATGATGCCTTCAAGGCAGGCCTTGCTCCGGATTTCTCGTATGACCGAGAGGATTTCGATCAGGATCTGCGTGAGGCCGAGCAGCGCCCTGATGATATCGAGCGCTTCAGGGAGCGCCGGCTCGGCCTGATCGAAGACAGCCTCGAGGCACTGCAGTGGACCGACTACGTGGGCGACGAACTGCAGGATGAAGAGGATCCCTTCACCGGCGAGCCGCTCGACCTCCTGGACTGGATGCCATTGGAGCCGGTCAGGAATCCGATGCGGAATGTCGGCCGCAACGACCCCTGCCCCTGTGGCAGCGGCAAGAAGGCCAAGAAATGCTGTCTTGCCCGCAAGGACTGACGCGCTCGGACTGCTCCTTGGGACCACGGCATCTCTGCAAACAGCCGCTCAGCCGATCCGCATCGAAAGCTCGACGTCCTCACCGAACGGCGTGGACATGTAGCCGTTTGCAGGTGAGCGCACGCGCGCCAGGTAGTCGGGGCTGTAATCGGCGTTGTCGGCAACGATGAAGGCGCCGGGCCTGAGGCGGCTTTCCACACGGCTCAGTATCTCGGGATAGAGCGCCTTGGCGCCGTCGAGCAGCAGCAGGTCGATCGTGTCGGGCAGATCGATGCCTAGCGTCTGCAGCGCGTCGCCCTCTCGGATCTCGACGAGGTCGATGAGACCGCCAGCAGTCAGATTATCCCGCGCCCGCGCCACCTTGGACGGTTCGAACTCGCTGGTGATCAGGCGGCCGCCGCCATTGTCCCGCAGAGCTGCAGCGAGGTGCAGGGTCGAAATGCCGAACGAGGCGCCGAACTCGACGATCGTCCGCGCGCCGGAGCCTCGCGCCAGCATGTAAAGCAGCGCGCCGGTCTCTCGTGATACGGCGAGCGGAAAATCTTTTAGGCGGCCGTAGAAGTCGAGGTAATCGGTCTTGCTCCGCATCAGGCGCGAATGCTCTTCGGGCGAGAGATCCGCCACGGCAGGGCTCGCCGTTGGCGACGACGCATCGGCCTGTTCGAACAAGCGATCCAGCAGGGGCGCAAGCGGAGCGGTGGTCAGGGTGGTCATGTAAGTCTCCGGTCTGTGGTCAGCGCGGTCTTGCGCTCGACCAGGAAATACGACTAATTCGTCGCATTTCCTATTCGCGTTCCCAGGCCCGCTCCATGACCGATCGACGAAGTGCCCGGATTTCCTCACGAAAACAGCCCAAACAAGCCCGCTCGACGGAGCTCGTCGCCGCCATTTTGGACGCTGCTATTCAGGTTTTGGCAAAGGAAGGCGCGCAGCGCTTCACCACGGCGCGGGTGGCCGAGAAGGCGGGAGTAAGCATCGGGTCGCTGTATCAGTACTTCCCGAACAAGGCGGCGATTCTGTTCCGGCTCCAGAGCGACGAATGGCGGCAGACCACCGACCTGCTGCGCGGAATCCTTGAGGACGTCCAGAGACCGCCGCTCGAACGGCTGCGCGCCCTGGTCCACACCTTCCTTCGCTCGGAGTGCGATGAAGCCGCGATGCGTGTAGCGCTCAATGACGCCGCCCCGCTCTATCGCGACGCGCCCGAGGCTCGGGAGGTGAAGACATCGGGAGCACGCATTGTTCAAGTCTTCATGCAAGAGGCGTTGCCCGAGGCTTCGGAAACAACCCGCGCATTGGCCGGCGAGCTGATCACGACGACGCTCAGCCAGGTGGGCAAGCAGTTCTCGGAGACTCCCCGCTCGTCCGCGGAGATCGAAGCCTATGCCGGCGCGATGGCCGATATGTTCTGCGCCTATCTTCAGCGCCTCGGACGCGGCTGAGATAAGCACCGGCGCCGGGCACCATGCACCGAT
This sequence comes from Bradyrhizobium sp. BRP22, assembly GCF_020194175.1. Taxonomy (GTDB): domain Bacteria; phylum Pseudomonadota; class Alphaproteobacteria; order Rhizobiales; family Xanthobacteraceae; genus Bradyrhizobium. Next base: position 231,661 of record NZ_JADYVX010000005.1, read on the forward strand.
CAGCCGCAACAAGGATGATTGCGACGGCGCTCCCGTCGCCTCAATGCGCGGTCATCCAGGCGCGGGCTTCGCGCTGCGCCGCGGCGATCTCGGCTTCCGTCATCTGCTCGGCGATTTCGCGCCGCATCGCGATGGCATCTGTGCGGCCCTTCAGGGCAGCGAGATTGAACCATTTGTGCGCCGCGACGAGGTTGACCACGCCGGAGCGGCCGCTCGCCCAGTAGAGGCCACGCTCGAACAGCACGTCCGAGATCGCGGTCGCGTCCACCGGAATGGCCGTCTCCAGATTGATATGTCCCTGAAACATTCTCGTATCCCCTTCTTATTGTTGGCCGCCCTCCCCCGAGCGCGGCCCCCGTCCACTTCTAACGCCTTGGTCCCCAACGCCGTTTGCCGGCTTGTTGGGGAGATCATGACGGCCAAATTTGAAGGGCAGTTTAAGTATCGCGATGAACGGCATGTAAACGCGCGGGGCGCAGCCGGTTCCCGGAATCCGAGAAGTGCCTGCAGCACAACGGTTTATGCTCAATCGTGAAGTCCGGTTTACCCTGGCGGTTGGCGGAACGATAACCATCGCGGGCAAACACCGACCGGACGCAGCAGCATTGGCGCCCGCCATATCGGCGGAAAGCGAGGCGGTCATGCAAAGCAGATCTGGAAATAAAAAAAGCCGGCACCAGATGGCCGGCCATTGGAACGAGGGCGTCGGCGAACACGTCAGGATCAGATTTCACTGTGGGCTTTGGACCCCTGTGAAATTGCGGAGCCGAGCAGCGGTCCGCACCGAACGAAGAAAACCTGTTTCTTCTGCCGGACCGACTTCGAAAGGCGAACCCTTCTTGTAAGGCGATCCAGCCGTTTGACCTGATGTCTCGCCGACACCCTCTTTCGTCAACCGGAGCCGCCTGGGTGGATTGCTTCAGGGAAGCAGATCGTCCGAAGGTCCGGGTGACGCGCCGGCGTCAATCCGCCGGCATCCTCTCTTGGGCGAGACTTACTTCTTCTTCTTCGCGACCTTCTTGGTCTTCTTCGCAGTCTTCTTCACTGCGCTCTTCGCCTTCTTCGCCTTCTTAGCTTTCTTCGCCATGTTGCCCTCCAATATGAGATGGCTTTACTTCGCTGCGTGCACCCGGGAATCGAGATGCACTGCATCCCGAATACACCAACACATCGAAAAAAACAGCGTCCAGCTTAAGGAAGTGTTGATGTTACGGGGGTGTGAGAAGTGCCCGTGCGCCAGACGGAAGCGCGACGCTGCACGCACTTAACGATGCAGGAAATGCAGCATGATCACCGTCGACACTCATCAAGGATGAAGAAAGCGCCTGTGCCACAGGCATTTCTTGAATTCTCATTTCTTCGCGCGTGATGTCGCTGCGATGTCGGCGCGACTTGGCGCGCGAGCTGAGAACGCGTTGCACGAGCGCTGACTCGCCAATTCCGGCAACCAAAAAAAATTTCGTGGGTAAGCCGTATCCGAGGCATCTTCCCGCCGAAACGACCGTTTTCGGACGAATCGCGGTCGACCGATTCGGTTCGGGGAATGATCCCGACGCGACGATTGAAGGCGCGACGCGGGCCAGCGGACGCCTTTCGCGCATCGCGCGGAGCGCCCGCGGCGATGCTGCTCGCGTCCGCGCGCGACGTGTCAGAGGCCGAGCTTCGACTTCAGGAGATCGTTCACGGCCTGCGGGTTAGCCTTGCCGCCGGACGACTTCATCACCTGTCCGACGAACCAGCCGATCATCTGCGGCTTCGCTTTCGCCTGCGCCACCTTGTCCGGATTGGCCGCGACGATGTCGTCGACCACCTTCTCGATCGCGCCCAGGTCGGTGACCTGCTTCATGCCGCGCGCTTCGACGAGCGCGCGCGGATCGCCGCCCTCCTGCCAGACGATCTCGAACAGATCCTTGGCGATCTTGCCGGAGATCGTCCCCTCGCCGATCAGATCGACGATCGCGGCAAGCTGCTCGGAGGAAACGGGCGAGCCCGTAATATCCCGGCCTTCCTTGTTGAGGCGCCCGAACAGTTCGTTGATCACCCAGTTGGCCGCGAGCTTGCCGTCGCGCGCACGATCGGCGAGGCCGGCGAGGACCTGCTCGTAAAACTCCGCGCTTTCGCGCTCGGCCACCAGCACGCCGGCGTCATAGGGCGACAGCGCCAAGTCGGCGATGAAGCGCGCCTTCTTCTGGTCGGGCAGCTCGGGCAGCTTCGTCTTGAGCTCATCGACGAACGCCTGGCTGAACTCCAGCGGCAACAGGTCGGGATCGGGGAAATAACGATAGTCGTGCGCCTCTTCCTTGGAGCGCATCGAGCGCGTCTCGCCCTTGCCCGGATCGAACAGACGCGTCTCCTGGTCGATCGAGCCGCCCTCCTCGAGGATATCGATCTGGCGCCGCGCCTCATACTCGATCGCCTGGCCGATGAAGTTGATCGAGTTCATGTTCTTGATCTCGCAGCGGGTGCCGAGCGGACCGCCGGGCCGGCGCACCGAGACGTTGACGTCGGCGCGCAAATTGCCCTTCTCCATGTCGCCATCGCAGGTGCCGAGATAGCGCAGGATCGAGCGCAGCTTGGCGACATAGGCCTTGGCCTGCTCGGCATCGCGGATGTCGGGCTTGGAGACGATCTCCATCAGCGCGACGCCCGAGCGGTTGAGGTCGACATAGGACATCGACGGCGACTGGTCGTGCAGCAACTTGCCGGCGTCCTGCTCCAGATGCAGCCGCTCGATCCCCACTGTCACGCTGCGGCCGCCGTCGAGCTCGACCAGCACTTCGCCCTCGCCCACGATCGGCGACTTGTACTGGCTGATCTGGTAGCCTTGCGGCAGGTCGGGATAGAAATAGTTCTTGCGGTCGAACACCGAGCGCAGGTTAATCTTTGCGTTCAGCCCAAGCCCGGTGCGCACTGCCTGCCGCACGCATTCCTCGTTGATCACAGGCAGCATGCCCGGCATCGCGGCGTCCACCAGCGAGACATGGCTGTTCGGCTCGCCGCCGAACGCGGTCGAGGCGCCGGAGAACAGTTTTGAATTGGAGACGACCTGGGCATGGATCTCCATGCCGATCACCATCTCCCAGTCGCCGGTCGCGCCCTTGATGAGCTTGTGTGGTGTGGCAGGTGCGTTCATTGGTCTCGGTTTCCGGACAATTGATATCTGGGACGGCTTTCGGCTTCGCGCAACAGACCGCGCCAGTCAAGCAGGAGAGCATGATCCGGGAAAGATCATGCTCCAACAAAGGGCTTGAGGGGGTCAAAGCCCGCGTCGAAACGCCTGGTAGGAGTTGCTGAGGCGGAGCGCGTCGGCGCCGCCCGCGATCAAGAGGTCGACCTGCTCCGGCGGCAATGCGAACCGCGTCGGGATGGCATTCAGGATGCTCGCGCGCGGCTCGCCCAACTGGTCGAAGCCAAGCCGCTCGACATAGATCTGGACGTCGCCGCATTGCCAATTCCCGCCGACGCCAAGGCGGGCACGGTCCGCGGCCGACAGACCGCACCGCCACCGCTTCAGCTTGCCGGACCAGTCGGTGGCAAGCGCGGAGAACGCCGCATAGCTCGAGCGCACGCTGGAATCGATGGCGGTATCGGCGGCGGCCGCGACCAGCTCCACGCCATTCGGGCCTTCAAGCCGCTGCGCGAAATCGCCGGATATGCCGCGGCCCGCATCGACCACCATGAACAGCATCCGCCTGAGCTTCACGGCCTGCCGCTCGGTCAGCGGCTCATACGGCCGCTCCGCCGCCAACAGACCGATGGTGAGACCGGACAAGCCGAAATTGTCGACGAGCCCGCCGTCGAGCAGCTTCACGTAGCGCATGGAGCCGTCGCGATAGCGCGAATTGGCCTCCGCAAACGAGCGCAGCAATGGCTGCGCGTTCGGATCGCGCCGCACGCGTTCGAGCCAGGCCGGCAGCGGCTTCGAGCAGCCGCCGGGATAGGTCTCGAGCACGATCGGCGCGAACGCCAGCGGCACCGCGGCCGATGCAGCCACCGCTTCGGACACGCGGTAGGAGCGGATATCGCTGCACAACGCATCGAACGAGGTCTTTCCGAACACGAAGGCCGTGCGGTTATAGATGTCCGAGGCGTTGATCCAGACCTTCGGCCGCCTGTCCTCGCGCAGCGCGTCGAACCGCGCGCCGTCGAACAGGTTCTGATCGAGCCATTCGGTCAACTGACTGTTGTTGACGCCGCCGGCGAGCGCACGGCCGATATTGCCGAGGGAGACGTTCGTCTTCAGCCCCTCTTCCGCGTTGCGCAGCAGGAAGCGCTCGCGGAAATCGTCGAGCGCCGCCCGCTTCTTGAGACCGAAATAGGCCGCGGTGATCGAACCGCCTGATACGCCGGAGACGAAGTCGACGCGATCGAGCAGCGTTTTGGCCTGAGCCGAACCACCATGAGAGCGGTCGAGCTCCCTCAGCACACCGAACGAGAAGGCCGCCGCCCGCGTGCCGCCGCCGGAGAAGGACAGCGCGACCATCGCGTCGTCGTCATAGCTCGGAATGTCGCGCCCGAGATTGCCATCGGCGCGTGCATCGGAGAGCGGCACATTGCTTGGCAGGTTGTAGACGGTTGCGCATCCGGCAAGCCCCACCGCAAAACCGGCCGTCAGTATCGTCGACAGCCACGCCCCTATGCCCGATCTACGCACAACACTCTCTTGCCGCAGGCCCCGCCACGCTTCCCCTCAGCCTATCGCCGGCAATCTGGGCGCCCGCGTGGCGCGCAGCGACAGGGCCAGTGTCCATCTGGGTGGATTGAACTGCGGTCAGGTAAAGAAACCGCGTCAAATTGAACCAGGAGCGCCTTCACAACTTGGAGAGGTCAACCAAGCAGCGCGGAGACGATCCGCTCCCATTCAGCATCGAGTCCATCCCTGGCTACCGGCTGGCCGGCCTGGCGGTACCAATAGCCGGCATTGCCGAGATCGCCTTCGACGCGGTGCAGATAGGCATGCACCCAGGCGGCCTCGGCGGAGCTTTCGTCCTGCACGATGCGGTGCGCCTGGTCCCAATCGCCTTTCGCCGCCCACCACAGCGCCGCCAGCGGCGGCGACAGCGAAGGCGCCGGCGCAGCGTCCTTGAGGCTGGCGCGGAAGTCCGCCATCTCACCACCACCTTGGCGGCGTGAAGCGTCCGGCAGCCTGCTCGATCACCTCGCCGAGCGAGAACAGCGTTTCTTCATCGAAGGCACGCCCGATCAGTTGCAGCCCGAGCGGCAATCCCTGCGCATCCTTGCCGGCGGGGACCGCGATGCCGGGCAGACCTGCCATGTTCACCGTCACCGTGAAGATGTCGTTGAGATACATCTCGACCGGGTCAGTGCCGCCCTTCTCGCCGACGCCGAACGCCGCCGACGGTGTTGCCGGCGTGAGGATCGCGTTCACGCCCTTGGCGAAGCAGTCCTCGAAGTCCTTCTTGATCAGCGTGCGCACCTTCTGCGCTCGCAGATAATAGGCGTCGTAATAGCCGGCCGAGAGCACATAGGTGCCGATCATGACGCGGCGGCGCACCTCATCGCCAAAGCCTTCGGCGCGGGTGTTTTCGTACATCTCGCCGATGCTGCGGCCCGGCACGCGCAGGCCGTAGCGGACGCCGTCGTAGCGCGCGAGGTTCGACGATGCTTCCGCCGGCGCCACGATGTAGTACGCCGGCAGTGCGTATTTGGTGTGCGGCAGCGACACCTCGACCAGCTCGGCGCCCGCCGCTTTCAACCACGCGGCGCCGTCACTCCAGAGCCTTTCGATCTCGGCCGGCATGCCGTCGAGGCGATACTCCTTGGGAATGCCGATTTTCATCCCCTTCACCGACCTGCCGATCGCAGCCTCGTAGTCGGGCACGCCGATGTCGACCGAGGTGGTGTCCTTGGGATCATGCCCCGCCATCGAGCGCATCAGGATCGCGGCATCGCGCACCGTGCGCGCGATCGGACCGGCCTGGTCGAGCGAGGACGCGAATGCGACGATGCCCCAGCGCGAGCAACGGCCATAGGTCGGCTTCACCCCGACGGTCGCGGTGAACGCCGCGGGCTGGCGGATCGAGCCGCCGGTATCGGTCGCAGTCGCGCCCATGCACAGCAGCGCGGCGACGGCGGACGCCGAGCCGCCGGAGGAGCCGCCCGGCACCAGATGCGTGTTGGAGCCTTCGCGCCGCCACGGATTGACCACCGGGCCGAAGCACGAGGTCTCGTTCGACGAGCCCATCGCGAACTCGTCATTGTTGAGCTTGCCGAGCAGGATCGCGCCGTCGCGCCAGAGCTGCGAGGTCACGGTCGATTCGTAAGGCGGCACGAAATTGCCGAGGATCTTCGAGCACGCCGTGGTGCGGATATCGCGCGTCGCGAACAGGTCCTTGATGCCGAGCGGGATGCCCGCGAGCGGACCGCCCTCGCCCTTGCCGATCTTTTCGTCGGCAGATTTCGCCATCTCGCGCGCGCGGTCCGGCGTCTCCAGCACATAGGCGTTGAGCACGCGCGCCGCTTCGATCGCGGCGAGATGCGCATCGGTGAGCTCGCGCGCGGTGAAGGACTTGTTCGCCAGGCCAGCTCTAGCCTCGGCGATCGTCAGCGATGTCAAATCGGTCATTTATTGATCGGGCTGCAGAAGAACGGAGACAGGGTCTTGTCGTCGGCGGGATCGTCCTGTTTGGCGCGCGCTCTGTCGGCGGCCTCGAGCTGATCCAGCACGGTTTGCATCACCGCATTCGGATCGGCGGCCTTGCCCTGCCGCTCCATCGCATCGAGATAGTTCATGTAGGCCTGATAGGCCTTTTCATCGTCGCAGAGCAGACACATCGGGCTTCCCGCAAGTGAAGAGTGGTTATTCGACGACCTTCGGCACCAGGAAGAAGTGATTCTCGGTGGCCGGCGCGTTGGCGACGATCTCGTCTGATATCTTGCCGTCAGTGACCACGTCAGCGCGCTTCTTCATCTCCATCGGCGTCACCGACGTCATCGGTTCGACGCCCTGGACATTCACCTCCGAAAGCTGCTCGACAAAGGCAAGCATCGCGTTCAGCTCGCCCTGCAGGTGGGGAACCTCAGCCTCGGAGACCGCGATCCGCGCAAGATGCGCGATGCGGCGGACGGTCGTGGCATCGACTGACATTATATATGGCCTTTGGGCAGCAAGATCAGCCCGCCGTATAGCAGACGCCGGTTTTGCGCCGCAACCCGCGGCACCTCTCCCATCGGGAGAGCGCCGCAGCCCGGGTGGAGCGGAACGCGTAACCGGGACACCTGCATCAATATTCACCGGCGGTCCCGGGCTACGCTGACACTTCACCCGGGCTACGGGACTGAGCTAGCGGCTCAAGGCGCCCATCCGCGCCAATGCCTCGCTGGCCAGCGTCCGCGTCAGCTCGGCCGCCGGCATCTCGCGGCCCAAGGGCAGCGCCTGCCCGGCCCACAGATTGGTGAAATCGGTCCTGCCGAGTTTTTCGGCGGCCGCCTTCAGCGGCGCCAGCGCGGTTGCGGCATGCGGAAAGGCCGGCGCGTCCGGCGAGATCGGCCCGATCTCGGACATCAGGCGGTTGGCGACCCCGCGCGCCGGCCGCCCGGTCATCACGTTGGTGATCACCGTGGAATCGTCCCTCGCCTGCGCCAGCGCGGCACGCGCCGCCGGGCTCACCTTGGATTCCGGGCCGCGCAGATAGGCGCTGCCGATCTGCACGCCGGAAGCCCCCAGCGCGAACGCCGCCGCGATCCCGCGCCCATCCGCGATGCCGCCGGCCGCAACCACCGGCACCTTCACCGCATCCACCACCTGCGGCACCAGCGCGAAGATGCCGGGCTGCTCGGCAATATTGTCGGTCAGGAACATGCCGCGATGGCCGCCCGCCTCGGCACCTTGCGCGATGATGACATCGGCGCCGTGCTCCTGAAGCCAGACCGCTTCCTTCACGATGGTCGCCGACGACATCACGATCGCGCCCGCATCCTTGACGCGCTTGAGCAGCTTTTGCTCCGGCAGGCCGAAATGGAAGCTGACGACCTCCGGCTTCAACTCCTCCACCACCTCGCACATCGCCTCATCGAACGGCGCACGATTGGCGGCATTGACGGGGGCCGCGGAATCCAGCCCAAGCTCCTTGTAGTAGGCTGCAAGCCGCCCCTTCCAGCGAGCCTCGCGCTGCGGATCCAGATCGTCCGGCTGGTGGCAGAAGAAGTTCATGTTGACCGGAGCGGAGACACGCTGGCGGATGATGTTGACCTGCTCGCGCGCCTTCTCCGCCGTGAGCATCGCGCAGGGCAATGAGCCGAGGGCGCCACCTTGCGCGGCAGCGATCACCAGATCCGCATCCATCACGCCAGCCATCGGCGCCAGCACGATCGGAAACTCGGTCTTGAACAGGTCGATAATTCGGCGGTCCGGCCACACGGTTCTTCTCTCCTTGAGGGATCGATGCTCGGCCAGGTCAATACCGCGTCATCATCATCCCGAAAATCTGGACGGCGAAACTGGACCGAACTAACATTCTCGAAAGATGAATACCAGGGAACGTAGCCATCTCTATTATGAAACGAGGCAGTCATGGAACTGACCGACCTCCAGACCTTCGCAACGGTCGCCCGTCTCGGCGGTATCACCCGCGCCGCCGACGAGCTGCACACCGTGCAGTCCAACGTCACCCAACGGATCAAGGCGCTCGAAGCCGAAATCGGCACCGCGCTGTTCGAGCGGCACAGCCGCGGCATGACGCTGACGGGCGCCGGGCGGCGCCTGCTGCCTTACGCGCAGCGAATGGCCGCGCTCTCGCGCGAAGCGATGCTCGCTGCGCGTGACGATGGCGAGCCGAAGGGACCGCTCGCGATCGGCTCGATGGAGACGACGGCGGCCGTCCGCCTGCCGGTGCTGCTTGCCGAATTCCATCGCCGCTTTCCGGCGGTGCGGCTGAGCCTGAAGACCGCGACAACGACCGATCTCGTCACCGCCGTGCTGGACGGCACGCTCGACGGCGCCTTCGTGGCCGGTCCGATCGATCACGCCGATCTCACCTCCACCCTCGCGTTCCGCGAAGAGCTGGTGCTGGTCACCGCGCGCCGCTGGAGCAATCTCGCCGCCTTGCGCGCGGGCACATCGGAATCCGGACCGACCGCACTGGTGTTCCGCACCGGCTGCACCTATCGCCAGCGGCTGGAGCAGATCTTCGCCGATTTCGGCTGGCCGTCGGCCGCGCGGTTCGAACTCGGCACGCTCGACGGTATGGTGGGCTGCGTCGCCGCCGACATGGGCGTGACGCTGCTGCCGCGCGTCGTCGTCGAGCGCAATGCGTTGCATGCCAGCGTCAGCATCCACACGCTCGACCCAGCCTATGCGCGCGCCGAAACGATCTTCATTCAACGCCGCGGCGCGCATCAATATAGCGCGCTGCAGAGCTTTGCCGCCTGCCTCGACGACGACCAGGTCATCGCGGCCTGATCGTTCCGCCCAGCGAAATTCCGACTACCATATTCCGTGACGGAGCCATCACACGTTTCGCGCGGCACGCGTCATCAAAAATTTTTGGCTCGTTGTGCGCGGCTACGTTAGTATGGGGCGCTTTCTACCAACAACCATAACGTCAACATCTGGGAGGGACTGCGATGCGCACCGCATTCGTGTTGTGCTGTTCTATTGCCTTGTTGGCTACGGTCGGAACGGCAAGCGCACAAGACTGGACCAAGTCAAAATGGGGGCCGAACGACGAGATCGGCGCCGCCAACTACATGACGCCCGAGCTCGTCGTCAAAGCCGCATCACTGGTGAAAACCGGCAAGACCTACGCGCTCGGCATTCCCGTCGACACCAAGACGCCCGCCTATCCGCCGCGCACCTTCAAGATGACCGTCGTCCAGCCCGGACAGGCCGGCATCTCGGGCCTAGGTCCGAACAAGGCGACCTATAATGACGACATTCTCGACACCTGGGTCGGCATCGGCAGCCAGCTCGACGGCCTCGGCCATCTCGGCATCGAGCACGTCTACTACAACGGCAACAAGCTCGCCGACTTCGCCGATCCCAACGGCTTGAAGAAGCTCGGCATCGAGAAGGTGCCGCCGATGGTCGCGCGCGGCGTGCTGCTCGACATGGCCGCCTATTACAACACCGACGTCGTCAAGGAAGGCACCGCCTTCAACAAGAAGGAGATCGAGGAAGCCGCGAAGAAACAGGGTGTCGAGATCCGACAGGGGGACGTCGTGATCTTCCATACCGGCTGGCTCAGCCTGATCGGCAAGGACGACAAGCGCTATTCCGCGGGCGAGCCCGGCCTCGGGGTCGAGGGTGCCAATTATCTCACCGGCAAGGGCGTGGTGGCCGTCGGCGCCGATACCTGGGGGCTCGAAGTGCTGCCGTTCGAAACCAACAATGTGTTCGAGGTACACCAGATCCTGCTGGCGAAGAACGGCACCTATATCCTGGAGAACATGGACACCGCCGAACTCGCCAAGGACAGGGGGTATGAGTTCCTGTTCGTGCTCGGACAACCGCGCTGGCGCGGCGGCGTGCAGAGCATGATCAACCCGGTCGCGATCCGGTAACTGTCTCTCCACTCGGGCAGCCTCGTAGCCCGGGTGGAGTGCAGCGCAACCCCGGGGGCGTTTGCGTCACGTTGGCAAGCGCTCCCGGGTTACGCTTCGCTTCACCCGGGCTACTGATTCACCCCGCTGGGGAGAGGTGAAGCACCGGCTTTGCCTACGCACTGCACCACGTGTTAAGCGCATCGGCATGCCCGCCCCTGTCCTCCCCCTGATCGAAGCCGTCGCGCATTGGCCCGTGCGCGGCGCGTTGATCGGGCTCGACCTCGGAACCAAGACCATCGGCGTCGCCGTCTCCGATCCCGATCGCCGGCTGGCGACCGGCGTCGAGACCATCCAGCGCAAGACGTTCAAGGCCGACGCCGCGCGGCTGCTCGCGATCGCCAGCGAGCGCAACGCTGCCGGCTTCGTGCTTGGGCTTCCCATCAACATGGACGGCAGCGAGGGGCCGCGGGCGCAATCGACCCGCGCCTTCGCCCGTAACCTCTCCAATCTGACAACGCTGGCGATCGGGCTCTGGGACGAGCGGCTCTCGACATCAGCCGTCGAACGCGAACTGATCGGCATGGATGTCAGCCGCGCCAAGCGCGCCGAGGTGATCGACGAGCACGCCGCGATCTTCATCCTGCAGGGCGCGCTGGATCGGCTGGCCAGGCTGCGGGGCGAGCGCTGAAGCATGGCTGTCGTCATCGCGGCATTGTTGCCGACATTCCTCCTGATCGTGCTCGGCTTCATCCTGAAGCGGACGTTGCTCAAGCCGGAGGCGCAATGGCAGGGACTGGAACGGCTGACCTACTACGTGCTGTTCCCGGTGCTCTTGATCCAGACGCTGGTGAGGGCCGACCTGACAAAGGTGCCGATCGGCGGCGTCGGCGGCGCGCTGTTCATTTCGGCGCTTGCGATGTCGCTATTGTGCCTTGCACTCCGCCCGCTGCTTGCGCGCGGCGGCGTTGACGGTCCCGCCTTCACCTCGGTCTTTCAGGGCGCCACCCGCTGGCAGACCTATGTCGCGCTTGCGGTGTCAGGCAGTCTCTACGGCGACATCGGGCTAGCGCTCGCTTCCGTCGCGATGGTTGCGATCATCCCGCTGGTCAATGTCTTCAGCGTCTCCGTGCTCGCCCACTACGCCGCGCCCGAAAAGCAATCGGCCCGCGCCATCGTCATGACCGTGGTGAAAAATCCGCTGATCTGGGCCTGCGTCGTCGGGATCCTCCTGAACGTGACCCACTTCCCGCTGCCCAAGCTCTGGCATGACGTCGCCGACGCGCTCGGACGTTCGTCGCTCGCGATCGGCCTGCTCGTCACCGGCGCCGGCCTGCACCTCGAAGGCATGTTCCGTCCGAGCCTCGCCGCCAGCGTCACGGTGCTCCTGAAGCTGATCGTGATGCCCGTGCTTGCCGTGGCGCTCGGACTCGCGTTCGGCCTGTCAGGCGCGAGCCTCGTCATCGTCGCCGTTGCCTCAGCGGTGCCCACCTCCTCCTCTGCCTACGTGCTCGCCCGCCAGATGGGCGGCGATGCCCCGCTGCTCGCCCAGATCATCACGCTGCAGACGATACTGGCGGCGATCACGATGCCGATTGTCATTTCGCTGGTCGCCTAGCACACCACCGTCATTGCGAGCGAAGCGAAGCAATCCATGTCGCCACTTGCGGAGGTATGGATTGCTTCGTCGCTTCGCTCCTCGCAATGACGGCTGAGCAAGCAGCTACGACTGCCCCGCCAGCCACAGCGTCTGCAGCGTCGCCGCAAGATTGTTCGCCCCATGCAGCATGATCGTGAGCCAGGTCGTTTCAAAACGGTAGCGCAGGTAGCCGAAGAGAAGGCCGATCGAAAACACCTGGCTCAGGAAGAACCAGTCATATTGCAGATGCAGCAACGTCCAGACGAGCGACGACAGCAGGATCGCGCCTGCTGGCCGCAGGGCCGACTCCGACCAGCCGCGATAGAGGAAGCCGCGGGCGAAGAGTTCTTCCGATATCGGAGCCGCAACGCAGAACGCGATGACGAGCAGCCAAAGCGCGCCCTCGGCCTGCGCCGATTTCAGCACCTCGCCCATGAAGCCCGGCGAGACGTCGCGGCCGAGCGCCCGCGAAACCAGATCCCAGACGCCGACCAATAGCGCCAACGCGGCCACGCCGATGGCGAAGTTCTTCCAGGAGGTCCAACGCAGCGCAAGATAGTCGGCAAAGGAACTCCGGGTCGGACGGATCGCGATCCAAAGCGCCAGCAGCACGCCCGGCAATCCCGTGATAACCGAGAGCGCAATCGTCAATCCCCCGCCGATGGTCTGGATGACGGACGCAATATTGGGCGCGTCCTGCTTCAGCATGAAATAGATGACGACGGCGAGCTGCCCGAGGAACATGCCGCCGAAGACGAACAAGCCCCACAGCGTCGTACCCCAGAACTTCCACACCCGTGGCGGCGGCAGTGGTGGAGCGGTCGGCAGTGGAGGATTTTCGGAAGCAGGCGCCTCCATCACGTGACTTTCAATCGAGCACGCTCCTGCTCCCCCATCGTCATATCCACCATGACGGCCGGACAATTCAATGCGGCAGCGCCCGCTCCAGCAGCGCGCGCACGTCGCTCTCGGCAAGCTCCACCGCGCCGTACATGCCGGCATGCGTGGTCGCGAGCCGCGTGGCCGCGAACAGCTCGGCATGACGCGGCGTCACACCATTGAGCGCGGCGCTCGCCGCGAGCAGCGCCAGTTTCTCCACGGCCAGCCGCGCCACGCGCTCGCTGTCCGGGCGGCGGAACGCCTTGCCGATAAAGGCAACCGCCTCGCTCGCGCCTGACAGCCCCTGCGTCTCCTCGGCCAAGTCCTGCAGGACGGCCGCTGCGGCATCCGCCTCGCGCGACAGTGCACGCAGCACGTCGAGGCACATCACATTGCCCGAACCTTCCCAGATCGCATTGACCGGCGACTCCCGGTAATGCCGCGCCAGAATGCCCTCCTCGACATAGCCATTGCCGCCCAGGCACTCCATCGCCTCGTAGAGGAACCCGGGCGCGCTCTTGCAGGTCCAGTATTTGACCGCGGGCGTCAGCAGCCGCATATAGGCCGCTTCCTTGGCATCAACAGGCGTGCGGTCGAAGGCGCGGCAGAGCCGCACCACCAGCGCAACCGTCGCCTCGACATGCAGCGCCATGTCCGACAGCACGGCCTGCATCAGCGGCTGATCGGCGAGATGCTTCTGGAACACGCTGCGATGACGCGCATGATGCAGCGCATGCGCGAGCCCCGAGCGCATCAGCCCGGCGGAGGCGATCGCGCAATCCTGCCGCGTCAGTTGCACCATCTGGATGATGGTGCGGATGCCCTTGCCCTCCTCGCCGATGCGCTCGGCATAGGCGCCGTGGAATTCCACCTCCGACGATGCATTGGAGCGATTGCCGAGCTTGTCCTTCAGGCGCTGGAAGCGGATCGCGTTGACGGATCCATCCGGCGCAAAGCGCGGCAGGAAGAAGCAGCTCAGGCCTTCCTCGGCCTGGGCCAGCACCAGGAACGCGTCGCACATCGGCGCCGACATGAACCATTTGTGCCCGGTGATGCGATAGGCATCGCCGTCGCGCTCGGCGCGCGTCATGTTGGCGCGCACATCGGTGCCGCCCTGCTTCTCGGTCATCCCCATGCCGAGCGTCATGCCGCGCTTCTCCCACCAGGGCATGAAGGTCGGATCATAGGAGCGCGTGGCGATGACCGGCATCGTTCTCGCTAACAGATCCGGCTGCGACGCCAGCGCAGCAACGGAGGCGCGCGTCATGGTGATCGGGCAGAGATGCCCGGTCTCGACCTGCGCGGCGATATAGAATTTCGCCGCGCGTACGACCTCCGCCGCACCACCCGCAGGATTGCCGCTGGAGGTCCAGGTCGAGTTGTGCACGCCGGCATGCGCGCTGTGCGCCATCAGTTCGTGATAGGCCGGATGAAACTCGACCACGTCGCGACGGTTGCCGCGGGAATCGAAAACGCGCAGTTTCGGCGTGTTCTCATTGGCGGTGCGGCCCCGCTCCGCCATGACAGAGGAGCCCCAGTGCCTGCCGAATTGCGCGAGTTCACCTTGCGCCGAGGCGCCGCCATTGGCGGCCACCGCCTCGACCAACGGCTTGTCGAGCGTGAACAGATCGACATCCTCGAACGGCGGCGACTGGTTGAAGACCTCGTGGGTCGAGAAGATGATTTGGGTCATGACGTTTCCTGACAGCCGGAACAGAGCATGATCCGGAAAGCTGGACACCGAATTTTCCCTCGCGACAAACGCGAAGCGTTTGCGCGGAGATCATACTCAAACAAAGAGCTAAAGGCGCGGCGGAATCGGAAAATCATAGGCCTGCCCGCCCGCCCCGGGCAGCGAAAAATGCCACCACTCCTTTGAATAGTTGACAAAGCCCTGTCGCGCCATCGCCGCGACCAGCCTCTTCCGCCACCTTCGCTGCGTCGGATTGACCGAGGGTGCGGCGGTATGCGCCTTGACGTCGGCGCAATCATAGCCCGTCCCCATGTCGATGCTGCCTTCCGGCGCCCGCATTTCCACCGGCGCCGTGCAGTCGGCATAGTCTCTGGCGGGGTCGAACCTGCCGGCATTGTCGGCGGCAAGATCGACCAGCGTCAGGTCGAGCGCGGCCCCGCTCGAATGACCGGATCGCGCAGCGATATAGCCAAGCCGGAACAGATCGCCCTTGCGAAAGGCCGGATTGTAGCGCTTGCCGGCCACCGTTTCCCTGCCATCCCTGGACCACGCGACCATCTCGGCGACCGCCCGCGCCGGGCGGTAACAATCGAACATCTTCAGCGACAGCTTTTGTCCCGCCAGTTCCTGCTGCACGGCCTTCAACTTGAGCCCGACCTCGCGCTTCACCACGCATTCGCCCGCGCCGTAGCCCCTGAGCGGCCGGCCGACAAAGTTGTTCGAACCGGCATAGCGGATGTCCTGGATGATGGTCGGATCGACGTCGCGCAGGAACACGAAACCGCCGGGCAGGGTTTGCGCGCGGGCTACCGAAATCGACATGGCTGCCACAATTCCAATGAGTATCGCTTTCACGACGACCTACCCACTTGCGTCATGGCCGGGCTTGTCCCGGGCATCCACGTCCTCTGCAGCAAATCTTAAGTAAGACGTGGATGCCCGGGACAAGCCCGGGCATGACGAGGCCGTGACTGATCGGGGGAAAACTCACCAGCCCCCTATTCCCGCTTGCCCCGCCGACCATCCGCGCCTATAGCTCTGGCTTTAATGACCCCATCATTGAAATCGACCTTTGTCCTCGGTCACCGGCATCTGCTGGGCATCGAGGGGCTTTCCGCTGCCGACATCACCGGCCTGCTCGACCTGTCCGAGGAATATGTCGAGCTCAACCGCCAGGTGGACAAGAAACGCGCATCCCTGCGCGGCCGCACCCAGGTCAACCTGTTCTTCGAGGCCTCGACCCGGACGCAATCCTCCTTCGAGATCGCGGGCAAAAGACTGGGTGCCGACGTCATGAACATGTCGGTGTCCTCGTCCTCGATGCGCAAGGGCGAGACGCTGATGGACACCGCGGTGACGCTGAACGCGATGCACCCGGATATTCTGGTGGTGCGCCACCACGCCTCCGGCGCGGTGGAACTGCTGGCGCGCAAGGTTGACGGTTCCGTGATCAATGCCGGCGATGGCGCGCATGAGCATCCGACCCAGGCCCTGCTCGATGCGCTGACGATCCGCCGCAACAAAGGCCGGATCGAGGGGCTCGTGATCGCGATCTGCGGCGACGTCATGCATTCGCGCGTCGCGCGCTCCAACATCCTGCTGCTCAACACCATGGGCGCCCGCGTCCGCGTGGTCGCGCCCTCCACGCTCTTGCCGCGCGGCATCGAGCGGATGGGGGTCGAGGTCGCCCGCGACATGCGCGAGGGGCTCGATGGTGCCGATATCGTGATGATGCTGCGCCTGCAGCGCGAGCGCATGAACGGCTCCTTCGTCCCGTCGTCGGGCGAGTATTTCCAGTATTTCGGCCTCGACCAGAAGAAGTTGTCCTATGCCAAGCCCGACGCGCTGGTGATGCATCCGGGGCCGATGAACCGCGGCGTCGAGATCGACTCGGCGGTGGCCGACGGCGCGCAATCGGTGATCCGCGAACAGGTCGAAATGGGAGTGGCAGTGCGCATGGCGGTGCTGGAAGCACTCGCCCGCAACCTGCCGAACGCGTGACATCATGCTGACCGATCGTCGCCCAATCCTGCTTGCCAATGCCCGCGTCGTCGATCCCTCGCGCGATCTCGACGGGCCCGCCGATGTCCTGATCGCCGACGGCATGATCCGCGACAGCAAGCGCGGCATCGGCGCCGCCGGCGTCCCCGAAGGCACCGACATCGTCAATTGCGCCGGCAAGATCGTCGCTCCCGGCCTGATCGACATGCGCGCCTTTGTCGGCGAGCCCGGGGCGAACCATCGCGAGACCTTCGCCTCGGCCAGTCTTGCGGCGGCGGCCGGCGGCATCACTACGATCATTTGCCAGCCGAACACCTCGCCGGTGATCGACAATTCGGCGACCGTCGATTTCGTGATGCGCCGCGCCCGCGACACCGCGATCGTCAACATCCATCCGATGGCGGCGCTGACCAAGGGCCTGCGCGGCGAGGAGATGACCGAGATCGGGCTCTTGAAGGCCGCCGGCGCGGTCGCCTTCACCGATGGCGACAAGAGCGTCACCAACGCGCAGGTGATGCGCCGCGCGCTGACCTACGCGCGCGACTTCGACGCGCTGATCGTGCATCACACCGAGGATCCCGATCTGGTCGGCGAAGGCGTGATGAACGAGGGCGAGTTCGCGACCAGGCTGGGGCTTGCCGGCATCCCGAACGCCGCCGAGTCGATCATGCTCGAGCGCGACATGCGGCTCGCGGCACTGACCGGCGGACGCTATCACGCCGCCTCCCTCACCACCGCGGAGTCGCTTGAAATCCTCAAACGCACCCGCGACGCGGGCGCCGATGTCTCCGCCTCGGTCTCGATCAACCACGTCACGCTGAACGAGAACGATATCGGTCCCTACCGGACGTTCCTGAAACTATCGCCGCCGCTGCGCACCGAGGATGACCGCCAGGCCCTGGTCGCGGCGCTGGCTTCCGGTCTCATCGACGTCATCATGTCCGATCACAATCCGCAGGACGTCGAGGTCAAGCGCCTGCCGTTCGCCGAGGCCGCGTTCGGCGCGGTCGGGCTGCAGACCATGCTACCGGCGGGACTGCGGCTGATCCATAATGGCGAGATGGACTTCAAGACTCTGATCCGGGCGATGTCGACCCGTCCTGCCGAATTGCTGGGGCTGCCCGGCGGTTCGCTGCGCGCGGGCTCGCCGGCCGACGTGATCGTGATCGATCCTGATACGCCCTGGGTGCTCGATCCCGCCGACCTCAAATCGCTGTGCAAGAACACGCCCTTCGACGAGGCCCGCTTCTCCGGCCGCGTCGTGCGCACCATTGTCAGCGGGAGGACGGTGTATGAGCATGTCTAACGCGTTTTCAAGCGAAGTGGATACCGGTTCGCGTCAAGAAAACGCGTCAACGAAAAGAGACATGCCAGAAACAAACCGCGCCGGGAGCGCCGGCCATGTCCTCTGATGCCTTCCTGATCGTCGCTCTTCTGATCGGCTATCTGTTCGGCTCGGTTCCGTTCGGGCTGGTCCTGACCAAGATCGCCGGCACGCAGGATTTGCGCTCGATCGGCTCCGGCAATATCGGCGCCACCAATGTGCTGCGCACCGGGCGCAAGGGGCTTGCCGCCGCGACGCTGATCTTCGACATGCTGAAGGGCACGGCTGCCGTCGTGCTGTCGGGCTATCTCGGCGGCCCGAATGCGGCGATGGTGGCCGGGTTCGGCGCCGTCCTCGGCCACCTCTATCCGGTCTGGCTCAAGTTCAAAGGCGGCAAAGGCGTCGCCACCTATATCGGCGTGCTGATCGGCCTGTTCTGGCCGGCCGCGGCCGTCTTTGGCGCGATCTGGCTCGCCACCGCCTTCACCACACGCTATTCGTCGCTGTCGGCGCTGGTCGCAGCCTTCGTCACCCCGATCTTCCTGTGGTGGTTCGGCCACGCCGCACTTGCCGCGCTCGCCGCGGTGCTGACGCTCATGATGTTTTATACCCACCGCGAAAACATCAAGCGGTTGCAGGCAGGCACCGAGGGACGAATCGGCCAAAAAGCCTAGAATTCGCCATCAATCTGTTGAGGACCGGTCACATCCGTTCGAAATTCTCGTGCGGTACTGGCAAACAACGATGTTGGCTGGCATCCTGCGAGTCAAACGGCGTCATACGGTTGCGTCAGAAAGACGAGATCGAACAGGATGGAATCGACGGAATGAGCGCGTCGTGTCCGGTGAGCACGTCAAGCGCGAGCGCCCTGCTCGCTGCCTCCGATATCTGGTCATTCTCCGACGACACGCCGAGTGCCGTCAGTTCGGCAGCGAAATCCAACGCTGAAACCGAGCGGCCTGCTGCCCGGCCACCCCCGGAGCCAATCCTTAATATGCAATCGGCGCGGGCCGACGTGCCAGCGCGCTTGCCGGTCAACAAGCCGAAAAAGGCGGATGCAGGTGAACCTCTCGTCTGGCCCCCGCGAAAATTATCGCTGGCACTGCAGGGCGGCGGCACTTTTGCCGCCTTCACCTGGGGCGCACTCGAGCGGCTCCTGGAAGAACCGAATTGCGCGTTCGACACCATCAGCGGCGCCAGCGCCGGCGCGGTCAACGCCGCACTGCTCGCTTGCGGCCTGGTCGAAGGTGGTCGCGAAGGTGCGCGCGCCGCGCTCAACCGGTTCTGGATGCGGATCATGCACGAGGCTTCGTTCCGCTCGCTGATGCTGGTCGGAGGATTCTCGCCGGCTGGACGCTCGGTCGCGTTCGGGCCGACGCTGCGGTCCGGCCAGTTCGATCCGTTCGATCTCGATCCGCTGCGGCAGGCGCTTGCAAGAGACATCGATTTCACCGCGCTGCAGAGCCCGGCCTGCCCAAGACTTCTGGTGGCGGCGACGCGCGTTCGCGACGGCCGGCAGCAGGTCTTTGGCAATGCCGAGATCACCGCCGACGTGCTGCTCGCCTCGACCTGTCCGCCGCTGATCCATTGCGCGGTCGAAATCGACGGCGAATCTTATTGGGACGGCGGCTTTGGCGCCAATCCGCCGCTGGTCCGATTGGTGCAGGAATCCGAGACGACGAACGTGCTCGTCGTCCAAGTCACGCCGGCGCGCGACAGCTATGTCCCGATCACGCCTGCCGCGATCGATCGCCGCCTCGACCAGATCACGGCCAATTCGGTGCTCAACGCCGAGATCGCAGCCCTGGAATGGGCGCGGCCTGCCGCAGCTCCCGCGCTGCGGCTGTTCCGGATTGCGGCGGAAGACGAGATCGACGGGCTCGCCCAGCGCAGCGCCACCGATCTCGGACCCGGCTTCATCCGCCTCTTGCATCGGAGCGGGCGCAAGGCCGCCGAACGTTTCCTGGCGCAGGACGCCGGCTCGACGCAGATCGAAACGCCGCGCAAATCGCGGGTCGCGGAGCCCGCGCTGCTATAGCTTCGCCAGCGCCATTTCGACGAAGCGCGCCGCCGCCAGCGCCCTGGCGTCGGCGCCGAACGGCGCGATTACCTGCACGCCGACAGGCAGATTGCCCTCGGCGACGTACGCAGGCACGTTGACGCAAGGCACGCCCATCAGCGTCCACAGCCGGTTGTAGCGGGCATCGCCGGTCGACGAGAGGCCCTTCGGCGCGGCACCCGGCGCCGACAGTGTCAGGAGCACGTCGACATCCCCAAATGCTTCGGCGAGCGCCAGCCGCGCGCGACCGGCAATGTCGATCGCCTCGTCGTATTGAGCCGCAGTAACATCCTTGCTGTCGTCGAGACGGCCGCGCAGCAATGGCGGCATCGCGTCATAGTTCTCGCGATATTCCCAGGCGAACGAGCGGTGCGCTTCAAAGTCCTGCACCACCGGTTGAATGCGCCAAGCCTCAGCGATGATCTCGGGCAATGACAATTCGCGAACAGCAGCACCGCCGCGCTCGGCCGCCTGCGCCGCGATCCGCAGCGCCTCCGCGCCGGACGCATCGGGCGCGCCGGCAAAATCCTGCGTGACGACGCCGATCCGCGGCGCTGCGATCGCCTCCGGCAGTCGCAGCGCCGGCCGTCCCGTCATCGCCGCCAGCGCCACCGCGAGGTCACTCACTTGAGACGCGAACAGGCCGACGGTGTCGAGCGTCCAGGAAAAGCATTTGACGCCGACCGTCGGCAGCAGCCGGTAGGACGGCTTGATCGCGGCCACGCCGCAAAACGACGCCGGCCGGATCACCGAGCCTGCGGTCTGCGTCCCCAGCGCCAGCGGAATCATCCCGGCTGCGACTGCGGCTGCCGATCCCGCCGACGATCCGCCCGGCGTATGGTCATGATTGCGCGGATTGAGCGTCGCCGTCGGATCGTTGGCGGCGAACGCCGTCGTCGTGGTCTTGCCGACAGTGGTGGCGCCGGCCTGCTTCAGCATCATCACGACCGGCGCATCGGCGCGCGGACGGTGTCCCCGATAGATCGACGCTCCCATCTCGGTCGGCAAATCCACGGTGTCGATGATGTCCTTGATCCCGACCGCAATACCACGCAGCGGCCCCGACGCTTGCGCGCGCGGGGATTCCGACCGCGACACGAAGGCGCCGATCGTCTTCTCCGCCGCATCGATCGCGGCCAGCGATTGGGCGATTGCTGCGTCGGGCGAGATCTCGCCTTGCTCGATGCGGCGAGTGAGTTCGGCGAGCGAGATCATGGGGAATTTCTCCCTTCCTTGGCCGGATTGCTTTTAGGGACCGTCTCCCGGTCGGGCAAGTCATGAGACGGAGACGGCAAATAAGTTGATCGCAATCTTCGGTTGGGCGAAGCTGCGCCGGCCATGCACGACCGTACCTCCCCGATCCAACTCACCGATTCCGAACGCCTCGACCGCCTGCGGCTGATCCGCTCGGAGAACGTCGGCCCGCGCACGTTTCGCGCGCTGCTCAATCATTTCGGCGACGCGCGCACCGCGCTCGAACATCTGCCCGACATGGCGCGGCGTGGCGGCGGCGGTGCCGGACGCATCTGCACGGTCGAGGAGGCAAAGGCCGAGCTTGCGGCCTGCAGGAAGCATGGCATCAGCCTGGTCGCGCCGGGCGAAGCCTGGTATCCGGCGCGGCTTGCCACGATCGATGACGCGCCGCCGCTGCTCGTCGTGCGCGGCGCGCTCGAGGTGCTGACGCGGCCAATGATCGCGATCGTCGGCTCGCGCAACGCGTCAGGTGCCGGGTTGAAATTCGCTAGCAGCCTCGCCCACGATCTCGGTGACGCCGGCTTCGTCGTGATCTCCGGCCTGGCCCGCGGCATCGATCAGGCTGCGCACCGCGCCACCGTCCAGACCGGCACGGTCGCAGTGCTCGCCGGCGGCCATGACAGGATCTATCCACCCGAACATGAGGACCTGCTCGCGGCCCTGCTCGAACAGGGCGCCGCGATCTCCGAAATGCCGCTCGGCCATGTCCCGCGCGCTCGCGACTTCCCGCGCCGCAATCGCCTGATCTCGGGTGCGGCGCTCGGCGTCGTCATCGTCGAAGCCGCGCACCGTTCGGGATCGCTGATCACCGCGCGCATGGCGGCCGAACAAGGCCGCGAAGTGTTCGCCGTCCCCGGCTCACCGCTCGATCCGCGCGCCGCCGGCACCAACGATCTGATCAAGCAGGGCGCGGCGCTCGTGACGAATGCGAGCGATATCATCAACGCAGTCCAGCCGATCATGGAGCGGCCGCTCGCGCTTGCTGCACGCGAAAGCGATGACGAGCCGCTCGATTTCGACACCGACCCGAGCGAACGCGAACGCATCGTCACCCTGCTCGGCCCGAGCCCGGTCAGCCTCGACGACCTGATCCGGATGTCCGGCTTGTCGCCCACCATCGTTCGCACGGTGCTGCTCGAGCTCGAACTCGCCGGCCGCCTCGAACGTCACGGCGGCGGACTGGTGTCGCTGGTCTAGGCGATCTCCCGTAGTCGCTCACGTGAGCTCTCGCAGCCCGGGTGGAGCGCAGCGCAACCCGTGCTTGTGTGTCAATTCTGAGAGCGGTCCCGGGTTACGCTCCGCTCCACCCGGGCTACGAATCCATCCTCAACCGCGCTCGTTGCGCGCATCGAACTCGCCTCGGGCGCGCTCGATCTCGGGCAGGTGCTCGAACGCCCATTGGCCGAGCGCCTGCACCGGTCGCGAAAGTCCGCGGCCAAGATCGGTCAGCTCGTAGTCGACCCGCGGCGGAATGGTCGGAAATACCGTGCGTGTGACCAGCCCGTCGCGCTCCAGCCCGCGCAGCGTCAGCGTCAGCATCCGCTGCGAGATGCCGCCGATCATGCGCTTGAGCTCGTTGAAGCGCCGCGGCCCGTCGCCAAGCAGCATGATCACCAGCACGCTCCATTTGTCGCCGACCCGCGCCAGCACCGAGGCCACGCCGCGGCAGTCGCTGCCGGTATGCGGGACTGGTTCGAGGACAGGCACATGAATGTGGTCGGGTTTCACTGATGTGCTCCGGTGAGAAAAATGTGCGTTCTTGCGGGCTTTTGCCACAGTCACTCATATAGCGCCAGTTACAAACCTATACCAAAGGGTGACACCAACCATGAAACTCCTGCATCTCGATTCCAGCGTGCTCGGCCCCCACTCCGTCAGCCGGCAGGTCTCCGCCGCCATCGTCGACCGGTTGCGCAAGACACATCCCGGCCTCGAGGTCAGCTATCGCGACCTCACGACGGCGCCCCTCGCCCATCTCTCTGGCTCCCATCTTGCCGCCAGCCAGGGTGCGACGCCGGAAGCCTCGGTGCAGGCTGATATCGCCGCCGGCCAGCAGATGCTCGATGAGTTCCTGGCCGCCGACATCGTCGTGCTCGGCGCGCCCATGTACAATTTCACCATCCCGAGCCAGCTCAAGGCCTGGATCGATCGCATCCTGGTTGCCGGCAAGACGTTCAAATACAGTGCCTCCGGTGTCGAGGGCATCGCCGGCAACAAGCGCGTCATCGTCGCGATCTCGCGCGGCGGCTTCTACGGTCCGGGCACGCCGGCCGCCGTCGGCGAGCATCTGGAGACCTATTTGCGCTGGGTGTTCGGCTTCATCGGAATTGCCAATCCCGAATTCATCTCCGCCGACGGAATCCAGGTCGGGCCGGAGCATCGGGAAAAGGCCGTTGCAGGCGCGCTGCAGGCCGCCGGCAATCTCAGCGCGGCGTAACCACAATCGAGCTGCGTCATGGCCGGCCTCCACCGGCCGTGACGCTGCAGTTAATGCCAGGAGCCCTGCTCGCCGAACATCACCGCGACCAGCGAAATCAACAGGCCGATCCCGCAGAACAGGGCGATTGAGACAAGCTGCCCGTCGTTAGCTTTCTGCGGAGCGCGGGAAAGTGGGACAGAGGGCCGGGCGCGGATGACTGTCGGCATTGCTGCTCTCCAGTTCCAACAAGCAAAGAAAGGTCCCTGCCTATAAGACTGTATTGGCAGCTACGACGAAGGTTCAACACCTCATGTCCCGGTGAGACAGGACGCCACACATGACCGGGCCAGCGCAGGCGGCACGTACTGCCGCCGCGCCCGAGCTTCAGTCCTGATTGAGTCAGAACCGAAGCCTGAGACTGTTCTTTTGACGCGTTTTCCTCACGCGACCCGCTGTCCACGTCGATCGAGAACGCTCTGACCGGATCAGGGCTTATTGCCGCGGGCCCTGTCCCCGATAGATCGGAGCGCCCGCGGGCAAGGCCGTGGCGCCACCGTCGACGAACAGCTCCTGCCCGTGGATATGCGCGGAATCGTCGGAGGCCAGGAACAGCACCGTCTTCGAGATGTGGTCGGGTTCGCCGAGCCCGCGCAACGGCGTGGATAAAGCGATGCGCGCCTCGAATGCCTTCTCTGCTTCCGGCGTCGCGGTCGCGGCGCCCCAGATCGGCGTACGGGTAGCACCAGGCGCGACCACGTTCACCCGAATGCCTCGCGGCGCCAGTTCGGAAGCCATCACGCGCGCCATCGCGCGCACGCCGCCCTTGCTTGCGGCATAAGCCGAATAGCCTGGATTTCCCAGCACCGAGATCACCGAGCCGTTGAGGATGACCGAAGCGCCGTCATTGAGATGCGGCACAGCCGCCTGCACCGTAAAGAACACGGCGGTCAAATTCGTGCGGATCACCTGCTCGAAGGCCGCGAGCGTGGTGCCGCCGAGCGGCGTCTGGCCGGGAATCCCGGCATTGGCGAAGAGGATGTCGAGCTTGCCGAACTTCTTTGCGGCCTGCGCGACTGCAGCTTCCGTCGCCGCGACATCGGTGGCGTCGGCGACGATCGCGAGCGCATTCGGCCCCAGTTCCTGCGCGGCCGCTTCCAGCGTCGCCTGGTTTCGCCCGGTGATGGCAACCTTGGCGCCCTCCTGAATGAACAGACGCGCGGTCGCAAGACCGATGCCGCTGTTACCCCCTGTGATCAATGCCGTCTTGTTCGCCAGTCTCACGATCGCCTCCAGTGGTTGCATGATTAAACTCGATTGCATAGTTAGATAACCTGGTTTTATAATGCAACTACACAAGCCTGTGATGTGCCGACGGAGATCTCGATGGTGAAGCGGACAAGCCTTGAGGGTGCTGAATGCCCGATCGCGCGTTCGCTGGATGTGCTGGGCGACTGGTGGTCGCTGTTGATCATCCGCGATGCGCTGATGGGCCGCCGCCGGTTCGGCGAATTCCAGAAGAGCCTGGGGCTCGCAAAGAACATCCTCACGGTGCGGCTGCGCGCGCTGGTGGACCGAGGCATCCTGGAATTGGTCCCCGCCTCCGACGGCAGCGCCTATCAGGAATATGTGCTGACCCCGAAAGGCTTCGGTGTCTTCCCGATCCTGGTGGCGCTGAGACAATGGAGCGAGGAATTCGACGACCACCCGGAAGGGATCGGCACCACCATGGTCGACCGCGAGAAAGGCAAGCCGGTGAAAAAACTCGCGCTCTGCTCCCAAGACGGCCGGCGACTCTCGTTCGCCGACATCACCTTGAAACGCGGCGCGCCGAAACGAGCCAAGCGCGCTGTGGCGTAGGGTCGTACAGCGCACCGGAAGCCGTCGCCGCGGTCTCAGACCCTCATGGTGAGGAGGCGCTCTTGCGCCGTCTCGAACCATGAGGCCCGTGGCCCATCCCTCGAGACGCCGCTTACGCGGCTCCTCGGGATGAGGGCGAGACCGCGGCGACGCGATCGGACGAATTTAGCCAGCGATTCCAATGTGATTTGCCCCGTCCAGCCTTGCCGCAAAAAACATTCCGCTTTCGCCGTCGGGCAAATCAGCATTATGACTCCGCGCGTCTCACCCGAATGAGGGGCGGCTCGCGATCGTCACGAACGTTGCGGTGAGATGCGGTGGACGAGTGTGTCACGACTGACGAGCGTGACACTCACGGACGGCGAAGTCGTGTGGTTCTGGCGCCCCGACGCTGGCGCTAAGTTTTTTGCGCAAGGTTGCGCGAGAAATGACGGTGGCAAGAAAGCCCGGTCACCGGGAAGAGCGCGAAGTAAGCCGTAAACCATCGCGCAGGGAAAGCCGGTGTTGCTCCGGTTGACCTGTGGCCCTACCCCCGTGCTTTTTGTTGCACGGGGCCCACGGGTGCAACCGGCACCCGGCTTTCCCTGCGCCCTCACTTCAATGCGAGGGTGAAACGAGATGCAAAGCTCGGGCGCCATGCGCCGCGAGAACGCGAACTCACATCCTCACACCACACTCCACCGTCATGCCCCGCGCAGGCGGGGCATCCAGTACGCCGCGCCCTCTCAATTCAATCTCAGGCGCCTCTGGAATACTGGATCGTCCGGTCAAGCCGGACGATGACCGCGGAGAAGCTGTTTGACATTTGAATCAGTATCTCTCCCCCCGCCGTCCCGGCCTTCGCGGCGACGACACCGTGTGGGCGTTGCGACAATTGCAGGATGGGTAGAGCGCAGCGAAATCCATCATCGCGCGGCCTGCTCCATCGCGATGGGTTTCGCTTCGCTCTACCCATCCTATAGAACAGCGTGACGTTCTCTCACGACAGCTTGCGCTTGCTGCGCAGCCGCAGCCGCTCCTCGGCCTCGAGCTTCGCCATGCCTAACAGATGGCTCAGCACCTCCAGCCGGTGGCGCTCGGCGAGCTTCACCAACTCGGCAACAGTCTCCGCAATGAAGGCCACGGCCTCATCCGGGCCGCCCTCCTCGCCGGTCTCATCCAGTTGCGATCGCTTGTCCCGACCGGAAGCAGAACGCTTCCGGCGGCCTCCCGCCCTAGCCAAAAATTTCTTCCAAAAACACCATTTTGAGCAAGAATAGGCCCTTTCCGGACGCAACTCTAGGGCGCATTTTGCAACTTCCTAGATATTAAGTCGTAGGCCCGCCCAGCCCTCTCATTATCCTTCGATTTGACAGGGGCCCCCTCAACACCCATGTTCGCCCCGACAGAGCGGGCCGCGAGTCTCGCGGAACCCTCCTTCAGTTCCTCCCGTAAGCTATTGGAATGACATGAATATCGTCATCGTGGAGTCGCCGGCCAAAGCCAAGACGATCAACAAATATCTGGGCTCCTCCTACGAGGTCCTGGCTTCGTTCGGCCATGTCCGCGACCTCCCCGCCAAGAACGGATCGGTGGATCCGGACGCAAATTTCCAAATGATCTGGGAGGTCGATCCCAAGGCTGCCGGCCGACTCAACGACATCGCCAAGGCGCTCAAGGGTGCCGACCGCCTGATTCTTGCGACCGACCCTGATCGCGAGGGCGAGGCAATCTCCTGGCACGTGCTGGAGGTGTTGAAGGAGAAGCGCGCGCTGAAGGATCAGAAGATCGAACGGGTGGTGTTCAACGCCATCACCAAGCAGGCGGTCTCCGAGGCGATGAAGACGCCGCGCCAGATCGATGGCGCGCTGGTCGACGCCTATATGGCGCGCCGCGCGCTCGACTATCTCGTCGGCTTCACCCTCTCCCCCGTGTTGTGGCGCAAGCTGCCGGGCGCGCGCTCCGCCGGCCGGGTGCAGTCGGTGGCGCTGCGGCTGGTCTGCGACCGCGAGCTCGAGATCGAAAAATTCGTGCCGCGGGAATATTGGTCGCTGGTCGCAACGCTTCTAACCCCGCGCGGCGAAGCCTTCGAGGCGCGGCTGGTTGGCGCCGACGGCAAGAAGATCGCGCGGCTCGACATCGGCTCGGGCGCGGAAGCCGAGGATTTCCGCAAGGCGATCGAAGCCGCGCTGTTCAAGGTCGCGACCGTCGAAGCAAAGCCTGCGCGCCGCAATCCGCAGGCGCCCTTCACCACCTCGACGCTGCAGCAGGAAGCCAGCCGCAAGCTCGGCTTCGCGCCGGCCCACACCATGCGGATCGCGCAGCGACTCTATGAGGGCATCGACATCGGCGGCGAGACCACCGGCCTCATTACCTATATGCGTACCGACGGCGTGCAGATCGATCCGTCCGCGATCACCCAGGCGCGCAAGGTGATCGGCGAGGACTTCGGCAACGCCTATGTGCCCGATGCCCCGCGCCAGTATCAGACCAAGGCCAAGAACGCCCAGGAAGCACACGAAGCGATCCGTCCGACCGACCTGTCGCGCCGTCCTGCCGACCTGAAGCGGCGGCTGGATTCCGATCAGGCGCGGCTCTACGAATTGATCTGGACCCGCACCATCGCGAGCCAGATGGAATCGGCGGAACTGGAGCGCACCACTGTCGACATCGAAGCGAAAGCCGGATCGCGCGTGCTGGAATTGCGCGCCACCGGCCAGGTCATCAAGTTCGACGGCTTCCTCGCGCTCTACCAGGAAGGCCGCGACGACGAGGAGGACGAAGACTCCCGCCGCCTGCCCGCGATGAGCGTGGGCGAGCCGCTGAAGCGGCAGGACCTTTCCGTGACCCAGCATTTCACCGAGCCGCCGCCGCGATTCTCGGAAGCCTCGCTCGTCAAGCGCATGGAAGAGCTCGGCATCGGCCGGCCCTCGACCTATGCCTCGATCCTGCAGGTGTTGAAGGATCGCGGCTATGTGAAGCTCGAGAAACGGCGCCTGCATGGCGAGGACAAGGGGCGCGTCGTGATCGCGTTCCTGGAAAACTTCTTCCGCCGCTATGTCGAATACGACTTCACCGCCGATCTCGAGGAGCAGCTCGACCGCATCTCGAACAACGAGATCTCCTGGCAGCAGGTGCTGAAGGATTTCTGGCGCGACTTCATCGGCGCGGTCAACGACATCAAGGACCTGCGCGTCGCCGAAGTGCTCGACGTGCTCGACGAGATGCTGGGCCCGCACATCTATCCGCCGCGCGCGGATGGCGGCGATCCCAGGCAGTGTCCGACCTGCGGCACCGGCCGGCTGAACCTCAAGGCCGGCAAGTTCGGCGCCTTCATCGGCTGCTCGAACTATCCGGAATGCCGCTACACCCGTCCGCTCGCCGCCGACTCCGAGGCCGCCGCCGACCGCATTCTCGGTCAGGATCCGGACACTGGCTTCGACGTCACCGTGAAGGCGGGCCGGTTCGGCCCCTACATCCAGCTCGGCGAGCAGAAGGATTATGCCGAAGGCGAGAAGCCGAAACGCGCGGGAATTCCGAAGGGCACCACGCCGGCCGACGTCGATCTCGAACTCGCGCTGAAACTGCTGGCGCTGCCGCGCGAGGTCGGAAAGCATCCTGAGACGGGGCAACCGATCGTCGCCGGCATCGGCCGCTTCGGCCCGTTCGTGAAGCACGAGAAAACCTACGCTTCGCTGGAAGCCGGCGACGAAGTCTTCGACATCGGCCTCAACCGCGCGGTGACGCTGATCGCGGAGAAGGTCGCGAAGGGTCCGAGCGGCCGCCGCTTCGGCGCCGATCCAGGCAAGCCGCTGGGTGACCATCCGACGCTTGGCGCGATCGCGCTGAAGAACGGCCGCTATGGCGCTTACGTCACCGCCGGTGGCGTCAACGCGACGATCCCGAGCGACAAGACGCCCGACGAGGTGACGCTTGCGGATGCGATCGCGCTGATCGACGAACGCGCGGCCAAGGGCGGCGGCAAGGCGAAGGCCAGGAAAGCCAAGGCGGAGAAGCCGGCCAAGGCTGACGGCGAAGCTGCGTCCAAGCCTGCCAAGAAAGCGGCGGTGAAGAAGGCGCCGAGCAAGCCCAAATCGGACGCCGCCAGCAAGGCGCGCGCGCCGGTGAAGGCTGCGAAGACATCCGCGGCAAAACCCGCCGCAACAGCGAAAGCGCCCGCGAAGAAAAGCGCTGGCAAGGCCCGAGGGTAAGTGAAACACAGACATGACCATGGCTTTCCGGCCAGGGACGCCATTGTCGCCTTTATCCGCGCCCATCCCGGAAAAGTCGGCACGCGGGAGATCGCGCGCGAGTTCGGGTTGAAGAACGCCGATCGCGCCGAGCTGAAGCGCATTCTGCGCGAGCTCGCCGACGACGGCACGATCGCCAAGCGCGGCCGCAAGATGCACGAGCCGGCCGCGCTGCCGCCCACCGTCATGGCCGACGTCACCGGCCGCGATGCCGACGGCGAGCTGATCGCAACGCCCACCGAGTGGGATACGGAAGAAAACGGCACCGCGCCAAAGATCCGTATCATCACGCCGCGCCATCAGAAGCGCGGCACCACGGCTGGCGTCGGCGACCGCGCGTTGCTCCGCATCGAGATGGTTGACGATGCCGACGGTACGCCCTATCGCGGCCGCATCATCAAGGTCATCGACCACGCCAGGACCCGCGTGCTCGGCCTGTTCCGCGCCCTCCCCGACGGCGGCGGCCGGCTGGTGCCGGTCGACAAGAAGCAGGCGGGCCGCGAACTCAACGTCGCCAAGGCCGACGCCGCGGGCGCGAAGGATGGCGATCTCGTCAGCGTCGATCTCGTCCGCAGCCGAGGCTTCGGTCTCGCTTCGGGCAAGGTGAAGGAGCGGCTCGGCTCGATCGCCAGCGAAAAGGCGATCAGCCTGATCGCGATTCATACCCACGAGATCCCGCAGGAATTTTCGCGCGCCGCCCTCCGCGAGGCCGAGGATGCCAGGCCCGCGACGCTGCAGGGGCGCGAGGACTGGCGCGATGTGCCGCTCGTCACCATCGATCCGCCGGACGCCAAGGATCACGACGACGCCGTGCACGCGGAAGCCGACCCCGATCCGCACAACAAGGGCGGCTACGTCATCCACGTCGCCATCGCCGACGTCGCCTATTATGTGCGCCCGGGCTCGGCGCTCGACCATGATGCGCTGATCCGCGGCAACTCGGTCTATTTCCCGGACCGCGCGGTCCCGATGCTGCCCGAGCGCATCTCCAACAATCTCTGCTCGCTGGTGCCGGGTGAGCCGCGTGGCGCGCTCGCGGTGCGGCTGGTGATCGGCGCCGACGGCCGTAAGCGCTCGCACACCTTCCACCGCGTGCTGATGCGCTCGGCGGCCAAGCTCCACTACGCGCAGGCACAGGCGGCGATCGACGGCAGGCCGGACGACACCACCGGCCCCCTGCTCGATCCGGTCCTGAAGCCGCTCTGGGAAGCGTATCGGATCGTGAAGCTGGCACGCGATGAGCGCGATCCGCTCGACCTCGATCTGCCCGAGCGCAAGATCCTCCTGAAGGCGGACGGCACAGTCGACCGCGTCATCGTCCCCGAACGTCTCGACGCGCACAGACTGATCGAGGAGTTCATGATCCTCGCCAATGTCGCCGCGGCCGAGACGCTCGAGAAGAAGGGCCTGCCGCTGATCTATCGCGTGCATGACGAGCCGACGCAGGAGAAGGTTCACAACCTCCAGGAATTCCTGAAGACGCTCGATCTTCCGTTCACGAAGGCCGGTGCGCTGCGGCCCTCCGTGTTCAACAGCGTGCTGGCCCAGGTCGAGGGCGAGGATTACGAGACGCTGGTCAACGAGGTGGTGCTGCGCTCGCAGGCGCAGGCCGAATATTCCTCGGAGAATTACGGCCATTTCGGCCTGAACCTCCGACGCTACGCGCATTTCACCTCGCCGATCCGTCGCTATGCTGACCTGATCGTGCATCGTGCGCTGATCCGCGCGCTCGGGCTCGGCGACGGTGCGCTGCCCGACAGCGAGACGCCGGAGACGCTTGCCGAGATCGCCGCCGAGATTTCGATGACGGAGCGGCGCGCGATGAAGGCCGAGCGCGAGACCGCCGACCGGCTGATCGCCCATTATCTTGCCGATCGCGTCGGCGCGACCTTTCAGGGCCGCATTTCCGGCGTCACCCGTTCCGGACTGTTCGTCAAGCTCGATGACACCGGCGCCGATGGATTCATCCCGATCCGGACGCTCGGCGCCGAATACTATGACTATGACGAGACGCGGCATGCCCTGATCGGCTCCCGCAGCGGTGCCATG
This sequence comes from Bradyrhizobium sp. BRP22, assembly GCF_020194175.1. GTDB lineage: Bacteria > Pseudomonadota > Alphaproteobacteria > Rhizobiales > Xanthobacteraceae > Bradyrhizobium. Next base: position 263,564 of record NZ_JADYVX010000005.1, read on the forward strand.
CATCGATTGGGTGACGTGGTCGACGTGCGTCTGGTAGAAGCAGCTCCGATTGCAGGTGCCTTGCGCTTCGAATTGCTGTCGGGCGGACAAGCTATTCCGCGCGGCAGAAAAAGCGAAGGCCGCCGCGAACGCAGGAAGGAAGCGCGCAGCACCAAGGCGGGACGAGCGCCACAGAAAAAGGATCGCAAGCCGGGCAAGCAGAAGTCCGGCAAATCGAAGCGAGGCAAGTCATGGAAACGGTGAAGCCCGCGACCACCATGTGGACGCGTGACGCTGTACCAGTGGAGAAGCGCGATCTGTGGACTGCGTTGAAGCGCGGCGTCCGTTGCCGCTGTCCGCGCTGCGGCGAAGGCAAACTGTTTCGCGCCTTCCTCAAGGTCGACGGTCACTGCCCGGTCTGCGATCTGGATTTTTCGCATCATCGCGCCGACGACCTGCCGGCCTATCTCGTCATCGTCGTCGTCGGCCACATCATGGTGCCGTTGGCTCTATGGATCGAGAAAGACTATTCGCCGCCGGTGTGGCTGCAGCTTTCGTTCTATCTGCCGATGACGCTGATATTGTCGCTATTGCTACTGCAGCCGATCAAGGGCGCGGTCGTCGGTTTCCAGTGGGCGATGCGGATGCACGGCTTCGACGAGAACGCGCCCGACGATGTTCCGCCGGTCTGACGAAATCGACCTCAAGAACAACAAACGGGGATGGAATGACTGACGCAGCGACCGCGATCAAACAGGAAATCAAGGAAGAAAGGGAAGCGGATCATCATCCCTACTTCCGGCCCAAGGATGCCGCGACGCTGATCCTGATCGATCGCTCCGGCGCGAAGCCGAAGGTGCTGGTCGGCAAGCGCCACGACAAGGTCGTGTTCATGCCGGGCAAATATGTCTTCCCCGGCGGCCGCGTCGACAAGGCCGACAACCGCGTGCCGGTCGCGGCTCCAATCAGCCCGGAGCTCGAGGCGAACCTGCTCAAGGGCAGCCCGAAGATCACGCCCGGCCGTGCGCGTGCGCTCGCCAATGCGGCGATCCGCGAGGCCTGCGAGGAGACAGGCCTGTGCCTCGGCCGCAAGACCGAGAAGCCAGCCCGACTCGATGGTCCGTGGACGCCGTTCGCCGACGCGGGCCTCTTGCCCGACCCTTCCGGGCTGTTCCTGATCGCGCGCGCCATTACGCCGCCCGGCCGCGTTCGCCGCTTCGATACGCGCTTCTTCACGGCGGATGCCTCCGCCATCGCCCACCGCGTCGAAGGCGTGGTGCATGCCGACGCGGAATTGGTCGAACTGGTCTGGGTCGAGATCGGCTCCGAGCCGCTGGCGGATGCGCATGCGATGACCAAGAACGTGCTCGCCGAGCTCGACCGCCGGCTCGCCACCGGTCCGCTCCACCACGACGCGCCGGTGCCGTTCTTCCATTTCTACGGCGGCAGGATGCAGAAGGACATTTTGGGCGCGTGACAGGCATATCGCGAAAGCGTGCAAAAACAAAATAATCTTCCCAGTGGCGCCGCGCCGCTTCGTGCCTATTTCGGTTTGAAGGACCCACACGGAAACGGGGCAAATGGCACAGCGTCAACTCAAGCTCGGCGCGTTCATGCGGCCGATCAGCATCCACACCGGCGCATGGCGCTATCCCGGCGCCTGGCCGGACGCCAATTTCAACTTTTCCCATATCAAGCAGCTCACCCAGAAGCTCGAGGCCGGCAAGTTCGACGCCTTCTTCATGGCGGACCATTTGGCCGTGCTGAACATGCCGATCAATGCGCTGAAGCGCAGCCACACCGTGACCTCATTCGAGCCGTTCACGCTATTGTCAGCGCTCTCGACGGTGACGGAGAATATCGGCCTGGTCGCGACCGGCTCGACGACGTTCGACGAGCCGTATCATGTCGCGCGCCGTTTTGCCTCGCTTGACCATATCAGCGGCGGCCGCGCGGGCTGGAATATCGTCACCACCTCCAATCCGGATGCGGCGCTCAATTTCGGCCTCGACGATCACATGGAGCACGCCGAGCGCTATCGCCGCGCGCGCGAGTTCTATGACGTGGTCACCGGTCTCTGGGATTCCTTTGCCGATGATGCCTTCGTGCGCGATGTCGAATCCGGGCTCTTCTTCGATCCGGAGAAGATGCACGTGCTCAATCACAAGGGGAAGTACCTCAGCGTTCGCGGTCCCCTGAACATCGCCCGCCCGGTGCAGGGCTGGCCGGTGATCGTGCAGGCCGGCGCGTCGGAGGACGGCAAGCAGCTCGCAGCAGAAACGGCGGAAGCGGTCTTCACCGGCGGCGGCAGCATCAGCGACGGGCAGAAGCTCTATGCCGACATCAAGGGCCGCATGGACAAGCTTGGTCGCGACCGCGAGCATCTGAAGATCCTGCCGGGCGCATTCGTCGTGGTCGGCGACAGCGTCGAGGAGGCCAAGGAGAAGCGCGCTTTGCTCGACAGCAGGGTACACTACGATAGCGCGATCGCCTCGCTCTCGGTGATCCTGGGCACCGATGCATCTGGCTTCGATCCGGATGGGCCGTTGCCGCCGATCCCGGAAACCAACGCCAGCAAGAGCGGACGCCAGCGGCTGGTCGACGTCGCCGCGCGCGACAAGCTCACCGTGCGCCAGCTCGCGCAGCGCGTCGGCGGCTATGGCGGACTTGCGTTCGTCGGCACGCCGAAGCTGATCGCCGATCAGATGGAGGAATGGCTGACGAGCTACGCGTCCGACGGCTTCAACATCATGTTCCCGTATCTGCCGGGCGGGCTCTACGATTTCGTCGACAAGGTGGTCCCGGAACTGCAGAAGCGCGGGATTTTCCGCAAGGAGTATGAGGGTAAGACGCTCCGGGAGAATCTCGGCCTGCCGCGACCGAAAAACCGGTTTTTCGAACGCTGATCCGCCCGAATTGGGCCCGTTTGGGTCCGGAAAACCTTGACTTTGGGCTGATTGTGACTAGTTTGCCGGCCAAACGCGGGCCGCTTGGCCGGCTCCTGATACCCCATTATTTTCCTGAGGTTTTGACATGGCCAAGGCGGTCACCATCAAGGTCAAGCTCGTGTCGTCCGCCGACACCGGCTACTACTACGTCGCCAAGAAGAATTCGCGCACCATGACCGACAAGCTGGTCAAGAAGAAGTACGACCCGGTTGCGCGCAAGCACGTCGAATTCCGCGAAGCCAAGATCAAGTAAGATCGCGGGACACTACCCACTCGAACGGGGCCCAGCGGCCCCGTTTTTATTTTTGCGGCCCAACGTCATCCCTTATGCTTCGCGGCCCAGATCGGGAGCACAGGGCTCACATGATCGCAACCCTGGACGAGGGAAATGTTGGCGGCTACTCGGTCGCGTACGGCCGCGAAGACATCTACTTTCCCGTCTACATCACCGCCGCCCTCGCCGCGATCTTCCTCACCGCCACCTGGATCACCGGCGCCCTCTACTGGCTGGCGCTTGCGGCAACGGCGGCGGGCTTCACTTACTACAACATCCCGCTGCTGGAGACCGGCCGCCCGACCATCGGCGCCAATCAATACGGCATCTTCATCCAGGCCTTCGGCTTGATCCGGTGGCGGGCCATCGAACGCATCGATCTCGTCCAGATCGCCGAGCGCGCGATGACCGTTCATGAGCTGCAGATCGCGCTCGGCATGCCCTTGAGCGGCGCCCTCGTTGCCGACTGGCGCAAGCAGCCGGCCTATCGCCTCTTGATGCGGCTGCCGTGGCGCATGGACCACCGCGGCGTGCTGCGCGTCAATTTGGAGCCATTCGACCGGACGCCCGACGAGATCCATCGGACGTTTCTGAGGATGTGGCGCTATTACCGCAGTTAGTGCACCACCTCACCATGCAGCGCGAGGTCGAGGCCGTCGCGCTCGGCGTCCTCGTGCACGCGAAGGCCGACGAACACCCTGACCGCGGCGAGGATGATCAGGCTTACGACGGCGTCATACACGATCACGGTAGCGATCCCGACGCACTGGTTGAAGAACTGGCCGACGTTTCCCTCCAGAACGCCTGCCGTCCCTCCATATTGCTCGACCGCGAACACGCCGGTGAGCAGCGCCCCGACAATGCCGCCAATCGCATGCACGCCGAAGCAATCCAGCGCGTCATCATAGTTGAACGTGTGCTTCAACCCGGTGCATCCCCAGTAGCAGAAGACACCCGCCCCGATTCCAATCGCAAAGGCGCCCATCGGCCCGACAAAACCCGACGCCGGCGTGATGGCGACGAGGCCGGCGACTGCGCCGGAACAGATGCCAACGACGGTCGGCTTGCCCTTGAGCGACCATTCCACCAGCATCCAGGTGAAAGCGGCAACAGCCGTGGCAATCTGCGTCACCAACATGGCCATGCCGGCCTGCATCCCCGCCGTGACGGCGGAGCCGGCGTTGAAGCCGAACCAACCAACCCAGAGCAGCGAAGCGCCGATGAAGGTGAGCACCATGTTGTGGGCGGGCCCGGTCTCCTTGCGCTTACCGAGCATGATGGCGCACATCAGACCCGCCACGCCGGCATTGATATGCACGACGGTACCACCAGCGAAATCGAGCACCTTTACCCAAGCGCTCTCGTTAGCGGCGGCGAAGATCCCGTCGGGTCCCCAGACCCAGTGCGCAACCGGCGCGTAGACCAGGATCGCCCACAACCCGATGAACCAGAGCATGGCCGAGAATTTCATGCGCTCGGCAAATGCGCCGGCAATCAGCGCCGGCGTTATGATCGCAAATGTCATCTGAAAGCAGATGTACACGGCTTCGGGAATGGTCGCGGCGAGCGGATTTGGATTGCCGATCCCGCCCTTGCCGATGTCGCTCAGGATGTCCTTGAGAAACATGCGATCCAGGCCGCCGACGAAGGGGGTGCCGGCGCGAAATGCCATGCTGTAGGTCAGGATCGCGAACAGAATCGTGACGAGGCAGGTGACCGCGAAGCTGGTCATCACGGTGTCGCCGACGTTCTTCTTGCGCACCATGCCGCCGTAAAACAGGCCGAGGCCAGGGATCGTCATCATCAACACGAGCGCAACGGATGTGAGCATCCATGCGGTGTCGCCGGAATTCGGCGTGCAATTTTCAAGAACCTTGCCGCCGCAGGTTGGCGGCGCCGCATCCTGAGCAACCGCAATGTCGCCAAGTGCGAGACCGAGGAGTGCAATTCCCAGGAAAGCGGCCGCGAATTTCACGAGCCTTTGGCTCGCACAGGTTTTTGAGTCCATCATCTTCCTCCCAACGCAAGAGAAGGTAGCGAAAGGCTTGAGGCGAGGCTCTGCTGCGGCTGCGCGAATGCGCGCGGCAGCATCACCAAATGTCTGGCGTTTGCCTGCCCGTCCGGTTCTCGCAGTGTGCTGGAGCGCCGCGATTGGTCCGTAGGGACAATGCCTAACCCGCTCGGCGCCGCGGCATGGTCGTCGAGTTTCAATGGCTGGAGACTGGCGGCGACTAACCTCATTGGCTTGCCAGCCCTTCCCGGGTCGCCAAAGCCCGGAAGACCGTCCGTCGGTCTCCGGCTCCAATTCTTAAGCAGAATTAATCAAGTTTCGTGCCATCTCAGAATGCGGAGATAACCCATTGAATGACGTGGACTATAAATTGGTCAACGCGTGAGCGGACCTCGCCATTGCCGATTTTTGCGGCATATTTCTGACTACCATTTAATCACATCGCACCGGCAGCCTCGCGTCGGGCAGCACATCCTCGCGAGGATCGACGCGGGCGACGGACGTTACGCTGCCTTCAATACCGGTGGCTGCGAGGGCCGCATCAGCGCAAACGCCACCTGGATGATGCCGCCAGCCAGCCCCAATGCGACGCCAATACGCCAAGCCAGGGTGTAGGAGCCGAGCGCATCGTACAGCAACCCTCCCCCATAGGCTCCGAGGAAGCTGCCGATCTGGTGGCTCATGAACGCAAGCCCCTGGATCATCGCCTGCCAGCGCAGCCCGAACATCTCCGCGACCGCGCCTGCAACCAATGGCCCGACGCCGAGCCAGAGGAAGCCCATGATCGCTCCGAACAGGAGCGTCGAAGCAGGCGTTGCCGGCAGGATGAAGTACCAGGCGAGCGCCAGCGAGCGCAGGATGTAGATTCCGCCGAGCAGGGCCAACTTGTTCCAGCGCTGGCCGGCCCAGCCAAAAAAGAGAGAGCCGAGCACGTTGAAGCCGCCGATCACGCCCAGCGTCTGCGCGCTCAGCATCGGATCGAGGCCGCAGATCGCGAGATAGGACGGCAGATGCGTGGTGAGGAAGACGAGTTGCATGCCGCAGACGAGATAGGCGCAGGTCATCACCACGAAGGACGCATTCCCGAACGCGGCTCGCGCCGCGGTCACGGCGGTCGCCTCGCTGATCTCCTCTGACGATCTCGGCTTGGGAAGCGGAACCTTGTCAACGCGGCCCGCGTACCAGGCCGCAGGAATCATCAAGAGCGCGAGCAGCACGAAACCGAGGAGCCCGACGCGCCAGCCGAAGCCTTCATTGAGCAGTTGCCCGATCGGGGCCGACAGTAGCGCGCCGAGCGACCCGGCACCCGAGACGATGCCAAGCACGGTCGAACGCACCGTCTCCGGCACCGCGCGCGCTGCAACCGACATCGCGATCGCGGCGGCCGTGCACGCCAGCGAGGTTCCGATCAATACGCCGCCGCCGATCATGATGCTGACGACGCCCTGCGCGCCTGCCATCAGGCCAAGTCCGGCGATATAGAGCAGCGCGCCCACCACCATGACCGGGCGAAAGCCATGGCGCTCCGTCAGGGCGCCGGCGAGCGGCTGCAAAAATCCCCAGGCGAGATTTTGCACCGCAAGTGCCAGCGTGAAGTCTGAAATCGAAATCTTGATGTCATGCGTCAGCGGCTGCATGAAGATGCCGAGGCTCTGACGCAGGCCCATGCTCAGCGTGAGCATGATCGAGGCGCCGATCAGGATGGGAAGCGTGGGACGCAGGACCTGCAGCAAGGGCATTGTTTTTGTTCTCCCTATCGATGGCGGCACGGCAAAGTCCACCTGCGATTCACGCGATTTTTAGTTACACAGACCTGTTTACCTTGGCTATAATGAGGAGGTGCTGTCAAGCGAATGAGATACGGAGCCGTTGCATGGCTTCTCCGCACCAGAAACAGACGATGAAGGACCGCATCCTTCAGACCGCCGATCGGCTGTTCTACCTGAAGGGCATCCGCGCCATCGGCGTCGACACCATCTCCGCCGAGATCGGCATCAGCAAGCGCACGCTCTACAACCACTTTCCGTCCAAGGACGCGCTGATCGCGGCGTATCTCGAGCGCCGCTTCGTGCAGCCGAAGCCGTCGGACAAGTCGCCGGTCGAGCAGATCCTCGGCACCTTCGATGCGCTGGAGCGTCGTTTTGGCGCCAAGGACTTTCGCGGCTGCCCCTTCGTCAACGCGGTTGCTGAACTCGGTGGCGAGGACAAGTCGGTGAAGAAGGTCGCCATCGCCTTCAAGGAAAGCCGGCGCCTGTGGTTTCGCGATCGCTTGCTCGAACTCGGCGTTGCCGATCCGGAGGGGCTAGCGACGCAACTGCAATTGCTGGTCGATGGTTCGATCGCGCAGGATCTCGTCCGCGACGATCCCGCGATGGCGCGTGCGGCGAAACAAGCGGCGCGAGTGCTGCTGGAGAATGCGGGCGTAAAAGTCAGTAGCCCGGACGGAGCAAAAGCGTAATCCGGGGAGCGGAAGGCGAGCGCACGTGCCCGTGGAGAGAACCTTTCACCCAAGCGAATTCGTTGCTGACGGCGGAATCTCTCCCCTCGTCATTGCGAGCGAAGCGAAGCAATCCATTTCGCCGCTTGTCGAGAGATGGATTGCTTCGTCGCTACGCTCCTCGCAATGACGGCGGAGAGACTTTGCGCTACGGAACGGCTATGCCGCCGCTGAAACTACCCTGTTCCGGCCATCATGCTTGGCGCGGTAGAGCGCCGTATCCGCCCGCTTCAGCACATCAACCACCGACTCGCCCTTGCGCTCCAGCGTGGTGAGGCCGATCGAGATGGTGACCTCGATGCGGTTCGCGCCCTTGTTGATAGAGAAGGCTTCACCGGCGATCGAACGGCGCAGACGTTCGGCGACCATGCTGGCGACGTGCAGGTCGGTTTCCGGCATCACGATCACGAATTCCTCGCCGCCATACCGGCAGGCGAGATCGATGCCGCGGATCGACTTGCGGATTCGCGTTGCAAAGTCGCGCAGGACGTCATCGCCGGCATCATGACCATAAGTGTCGTTGATCGCCTTGAAGTAGTCGATGTCGAGGATCATCAGCGCTAAGGGCTTGCCGCGGGCCGAGGCCTGTTCGGCAAGGGTCGCCAGGTGGCTCTCCATGTAGCGGCGGTTATGCAACCCGGTCAGCGCGTCCGTGATCGCCATCTCGATCGAGTTCTGCACATTGTCGCGCAGATGATCGGTATAGCGCCGGCGACGGATCTGCGTGCGCGCACGCGCCAACAGTTCGTTCTTGTCGATCGGGCGCAGCAGGTAGTCGTTGACGCCGATCTCGAGCCCGCGCAACAGCCGCGCGTTGTTGTCGGCGTCCGAGATGGCGAGGATCGGCAGTTGCCGGGTGCGCTCCAGCGAGCGCGCCTGGCTGCAGAGGCGGAGGCCGTCGTAATTGTCGAGGCTGAGCGAGACGATCAGCAGGTCGTAGTTGCCCTCGGCGGCATTGAACAGCGCTTCCGCAGGGTTGGTCTCGACATCGACCGTATGTTCGGCGGAAAGCATCGGCGCGAGCCGTTCGTAGGACGACGGCCGGTCGTCGACAAGGAGGATGCGGCCGCCAAGTCCCTTGTCGGCAATCGCGCTGCGCTCGGGCGCCTGCATGCCGATCTCGAGCGAGGTGATCGCGCGCATGCGCAACTCGTCGGTCATCATCTTCAACCGAGTCAGCGAGCGCACGCGTGCGATCAGCACGACGTCGGACACGGGCTTGGTCAGGAAGTCGTCGGCGCCGGCTTCCAGCCCGCGCACGCGGTCGGCGGGACTGTCGAGCGCGGTGACGATGACCACCGGAATGAAGTGCGTAGCAGGGTTGGACTTGAGCCTGCGGCATACCTCGAAGCCGTCCATGTCAGGCATCATGACGTCGAGCAGGATGATGTCGCATTCGGCGCGTGTGCAGATCTGAAGGGCCTCGGCGCCGTTGGAAGCGGTCAGCACGTCGAAATATTCGGCCGACAGTCGTGCTTCCAACAACTTGACGTTCGCAGGAACGTCATCGACCACGAGGATACGCGCAGACATCGAAACTCCACTCCCCTATCCGATAAAACGTCGGACAGTCTCAATGAATTTGCCGACCGAAATGGGTTTGGACAAATAGGCTTCGCATCCGCCCTCGCGGATGCGTTCCTCATCGCCCTTCATCGCGAACGCGGTGACAGCCACCACCGGGATCTTGCGCAGATCGGGATCGTCCTTGATCCAGCGCGTGACTTCGAGCCCGGAGACCTGCGGAAGCTGGATGTCCATCAGGATCAGGTCGGGATGCAGCTTGCGGACGAGATCGAGCGCTTCGAAGCCATTGCTCGTGCCGGAGGTCTGATAACCGTGCGCCTCCAGCAGGTCGCGAAAGAGCTTCATATTGAGCTCGTTGTCCTCCACGATCAGGACGGTCTTGGCCATCCCGTCCCTCCAAAGCCGTAGGAAACAGTCCCTGATACGGTACCTCCGGTACCGACTTCGGGCGCGTCGAAATGTGAATTCAAACTAGCGCCAGATTCGCTCAAACCCGTTAAGCCCGAACGCTATCTTGTGTGGCGTGGTTTCCACTTGCTTGAACAGGTCCGAAAGACTCGGGCATGATGCGTTTCATTAGAGAACATAAGTTAACGGAAAGGCAAACCGGCCGTTGAAAAAGCCTGTTCAAAACCCCCGCGAAGTAGCTGAAATCGTTGCAGTTCAGGCGCTGGGTTTCATCGCCGGCGACCCCGAAAGGCTGGGCCTGTTCCTGGCCGAGACCGGAATTGGACCGGAGACGCTCCGCTCGGCCGCCTCCGACCCAAAGTTCCTCGGCTCCGTGCTCGATTTCGTGATGCGGGATGACGCGACCGTTCAGGCATTCGCGAAGGCTTCCGAGCTGCACCCGACCAACATTGCCGCGGCCCACCAGGTCCTGAGCGACCCCAAATGGGAACGCGACGTGCCGTGAGCGCGGCGCTCACGAGCAACGGCCCCCGCTGCTTCTGCCGGGATTGCCTCGGCGATCTCGACTTCAAGGCCAGGCGGTGCAGCCATTGCGGCTCGCCGCGCCTGGTCCGCCATCACGCCCTGCCCCGGCTTGCGCTGGCCCATATCGATTGCGACGCCTTCTACGCCACCGTCGAGAAACGTGACAATCCCGACCTCGCCGACAAGCCTGTCATCATCGGCGGCGGCAAGCGCGGCGTGGTCTCGGCTGCCTGCTATGTCGCACGAACGTTTGGCGTGCGCTCGGCGATGCCGATGTTCAAGGCGCTGGCGCTGTGCCCGTCCGCGACCGTGATCCGGCCGGACATGGCGAAATATGTCCGCGTCGGCCGCGAGGTGCGCCACGCGATGCAGGCGCTGACGCCGCTGGTCGAGCCGTTATCGATCGACGAGGCCTTCCTCGACCTCTCCGGGACCGAGCGCGTCCACGGCATGATCCCGGCGAAAGTGCTGGCGGGCTTCGCGCGCGACATCGAGCGCAATATCGGAATTACGGTGTCCGTCGGGCTGTCCTGCAACAAGTTCCTGGCCAAGATCGCGTCCGATCTCGACAAGCCGCGCGGCTTTGCCACACTCGACCAGGACGAAGCGCGCGAGATGCTCGCGGAAAAGCCCGTTGGATTCATCTTCGGCGTCGGTCCCGCGACCCAGGAAAGGCTGATCCAGCGGGGCTTTCGCACCATCGCCGACCTGCAGCGCGCGGACGAGAACGACCTGATGAAACAGTTCGCGAGCGAAGGCCGAAGGCTGTGGCGGCTTGCGCGCGGCATCGACGATCGCCGGGTGGTGGCGGATCGCGGCGCCAAGACGATCTCCAGCGAGACCACGTTCGAGACCGACATCCGCGATTTCATCATACTGGAAAAGCTGTTGTGGAGACTGTCCGAAAAGGTCTCGGCGCGGCTGAAGAATGGCAAGGTCGCAGGTTCCACCATCACGCTGAAGCTGAAGACCGCCGATTTCCGGCCGCGGACCCGCTCGCAATCGATCGCGGCGCCGACGCAGCTTGCCGGAAAGATCTTTGCGGTCTCGCGCGAGATGCTGGCGAAGGAGACCGATGGCACCGCCTTCCGCCTGATGGGCGTTGGCGTCAGCGCACTGCGGCCGGGATCGGCGGCCGATGACACCGACATGCTCGACCGGCGCTCCGCCTACGCCGAGCGCGCGATGGACGGCCTGCGGAAGAAATTCGGAAACGCCGCGGTGATTAGGGGGATTGCGTATCAGGGACCCGAGAAGGCGGAATAGCGTCCCCTACCCGTCGTGCCCCGCGAAGGCGGGGCATCCAATATGCGAGAGCGGCGGCAAGAATACAGACAAGCCGGTGATTGCTGGGTCGTCCGCCTTCGCGGACGATGACGGCATCACTTACACGGCTTTGTATCTTTCACGTCGAACTTGCCCATCGCGCCAGATATCACGAAGTCATTATAATCCAGCACCAGCGCGCGGGAGACGCCGTTCTCGTAGAGCTCGAACGACATCGCATAAACGGGCGTCTGCTCACCTTCGTTGTTCTTGCCATCGCGGTCGTAGTAGCTCACCGTCACCGGCCAGCGCGTCATCGACTTCATGGCGTCGTTCGCAGTCGAAGGGTCTGGTGACGTCGGCGCGCGGTCGCCCGGGATCGGCTGTCCGATCACCGAAAGCGTGTTGTAGACCTTTTCGCCATTGTCGGAGCCGTCATAAACGGAGAGCTCGAGCACGCTCTTGCCCTCGCGCGCGGCCGCGATGATGTGCTGGATCTGCTCGGTCGGGAATACGACGCTGCCTGCGAGTTCGAAGGTCTTCGCCACCGGCTGCTTCAGCTTGACCGTGATATGGTCGCCCACCCGCTCCGCCACGCCGTCGACCGGCGCGGACTCGCTGTCGTTCATCCGCGTATCGATCTTGAAGCGATAGCTCTTGCCGGCGCCGTCCTCCCAGGACGACGAGCGCAGATCGGAAAGCGTCACCTTGCCCTCGCCGCTGTCGAGCTCCGACACCTGGCGGAATTCGGAGGTATAGCCCTCGCAGGCACTGCCGGAGAAATTGTAGAGGATGCGCCCGCGCGCACTGCTGATCGCGTTGGAGCCGCGCGACTTCACCAGGTTGAGCTCGTAGAGCGCCTGATGCGACATAAACGGCACTGTTCCGGCCGTGGCCGCTCCGTTGGTGAATCCCGATCCTGCGGCTACGGCAACGGTCATCGCCAGAACGCGAGGCGGAATCCGGAACAGGCGGGCCATGTACATCCCTTTAGGAAGCGGACGATTCGCCACAATAGTGACGGCTCTATTGCGCCGCAACTGGGGCAGTTTCACAAAAAGGTAACGCCGGAGCACATGAGTGACGCGTTTTCGGCATGTTTCTTCGAAGCTTACCCACAAAACCGCCATTCCTGATCGATCCCCGGCCGACTTGAAAGCGGCGGCACGATGCGCGAAACAGACCTGATTGGTCACTGAACCGGGACGGAAAAACATGGCAGGTACGGTCGAACAGAAACTGGCGGCACAGGGCATTACCCTGCCCGAGCCCGCCGCTCCCGTGGCGAACTATGTCGGCTTCGTTCGCACCGGCAATCTGCTGTTCGTCTCAGGCCAGATTTGCTTCGATGCCAACGGCAAGCTGATCGCCAAGGGCAAGCTCGGCGCCGGCGTCACCCTCGAGCAGGGCGCTGCGGCGGCGCGCGGCTGCGCCATCAACCTGTTTGCCCAGATCAAGGCCGCGCTCGGCGACCTCGACAAGGTGGCGCGGGTGGTGCGGCTCGGCGGCTTCATCAATTCGACGCCCGACTTCCTGGACGCCCCGAAGGTGCTGAACGGCGCCTCGGACCTGATGGTGCTGGCCTTCGGCGACAAGGGCCGGCACGCCCGCACCACCGTTGGCGTCGCTTCGCTACCCGCAGACGCCGCCGTGGAAGTCGAAGGACTGTTCGAGGTCACCTGAGCGATGCGGGCACCCGACTGGCTGACGGCGCGGCCGGTCGCCCATCGCGGCCTGCATGATGCCGCCCGCGGCATCATCGAGAACATGCCGGCTGCGGCGGAGGCGGCCATCGCGGGCAATTTCACCATCGAGTGCGATATCCAGCTCACCGCCGACGGCGAGGCCATGGTGCATCACGACGATGCCCTCGGCCGCCTCACCGAGGGCTCGGGCGCCCTGCTCACCAAGACGGCGGCCGAATTGAAGTCTGTCAGGTTCAAGGACACCGACGAGCGCATGATGTCGCTTGGCGACCTCTGCGCGCTGGTGGCCGGCCGCGTGCCGCTGCTGGTCGAGGTGAAGAGCCATTTTGACGGCGACCGCAATCTGGTGAAGCGGATGGCCGAGGTGCTGGGCAGCTATTCCGGTCCCGTGGTCGGGATGTCCTTCGACCCCGACCAGGTGCTGGCGCTGCGCGAGGTCATCCCAAGACTTCATCGCGGCATCACCGCCCAGCGCACCTATGACGATCAGTATTGGGCCAAGCTGACGCCGGCGCAGCGCGACAGCATGCTGTATCTGCGCCACGGCTTTCGCACCGAGCCGCACTTCGTCGCCTACTGGGTCAACCAGTTGCCGGCGGCGGCACCGTGGATCGCCCGCAACCTGTTCGGCTGCCCGCTTCTGGCCTGGACCGTGCGCACGCCGGAGCAGCGCGCGAAAGCGGCGCGCTATGCCGATCAGATGATCTTCGAAGGTTTCACACCGGGAACCTGAGATGTGGCTGGCGGCCTTGAAGTCGGCATTGCGATGCACGATCTTTGCAAGGCGTTGGTCACCATGGGCGATGGCCGCTCGCACAGGGGACCGGTTCAAATTCTCGATGGCCTTATCTGAAATCACCCTCGAAGCCGTTCCGTCCGTCAGCGATATCAAGGCTGCCGACTGGGACGCTTGCGCCAATCCGACGCCCGATCCGGGCTCGCTCGACGCCCTCGACACGCTGGCTTTATCCAGTTCCGGAGGTCTCGCATGCATCCACGCAAGACCCTCGTATAACCCCTTCGTTTCACATGCCTTTTTTTCAGCATTGGAGGCGTCGGGCTCGGCCGTCGCACGAACCGGCTGGGGGCCGAGGCATCTTCTGGCCAAGCTGGACGACGAGATCGTCGGGATCGTCCCCTGCTACCTGAAATCCCACTCGCAGGGCGAATACGTCTTCGATCGCGGCTGGGCGGACGCCTATGAGCGCGCCGGCGGCCGGTATTATCCGAAGCTCCAGGTGTCGGTGCCGTTCACGCCCGCCACCGGGCCGCGACTGCTAGTTCGGGGTGGCCTCCACCGCGAGCAGATCAGGTCGGCGCTTGCCCATGGCCTGATGGCGCTGTGCGACGCGACCGACGCCTCATCAGTGCATGTGACGTTTGCCAGCGAGGCCGAAGCGAAGTTCCTGGGCGAGCACGATTTCCTGCAACGGACCGACCAGCAGTTCCACTGGCACAATGCCGGCTTCAAGACCTTCGACGATTTCCTCGCCACGCTGAATTCACGCCACCGCAAGGCGATCAAGCGCGAGCGGCGCGAGGCGCTTGCGGCCGGTATCACCATCCACTGGCTGACCGGCGACGAGATCACCGAGGAGGCGTGGGACGCGTTCTTCGAGTTCTACATGGAGACCGGCTCGCGCAAATGGGGCCGGCCGTACCTGAACCGGAAATTCTTCTCACTGATCGGCGAGAGCATGGCCAAGGACGTGCTGCTCGTGATGGCCAAGCGCCAGGGACGCTGGATCGCAGGCGCCATCAACTTCATCGGTTCGGACACGTTGTTCGGACGCAACTGGGGCGCGATCGAGCACCATCCCTTCCTGCATTTCGAGGTCTGCTACTATCAGGCGATCGATTTCGCCATCCAGAACGGATTGAAGGTGGTCGAGGCGGGCGCGCAAGGAGAGCACAAGCTCGCGCGCGGATATCTGCCGCAGACGACCTACTCCGCCCATTACATCGCCGACCCGGGCCTGCGCCGGGCGATCGCCGATTATCTCAAGCGCGAGCGCGCCTATGTCGCCGAGGTCGGCCGCGAACTCAGCGAGGCCGGCCCGTTCCGCAAGAGCGGCGACGAGGCCTGAGCTTTCTGCTAGGACCTGAACTAATTGAGACGCGATGAGGAGCCGACGCCATGCCCGCCGCCTATGATCCCAACAACATCTTCGCCAAGATCCTGCGCGGTGAACTGCCCTGCCACAAGGTCTATGAAGACGAGCATGTGTTCGCCTTCCTCGACATCATGCCGCGCTCTCCCGGCCACACACTGGTGATCCCGAAGGCCCCCGCACGCAACATCTTCGACATCTCGCCCGACGACTACGCTCATGTCGCGCGCGCCTCGCACAAGATCGCCGCCGCGGCGATGAAGGCGTTCCAGGCCGACGGCATCACCGTGCAGCAGTTCAACGAGCCCGCCGGCGGTCAGGTCGTCTTCCACCTCCATATGCACGTGATGCCGCGGCATGACGGGGTCGCGCTGCTGCCGCCGGCGAGCCGCAAGGAGGATGTGAAGGTGCTGGAGGACAATGCCACCAAGCTGATCGCCGCGCTGGGGTAACGGCCACCACCTTCTCCTGTCATTCCGGGGCGCGCGAAGCGCGAGCCCGGAATCCCATCGGGCCGCATACGGCGCAGCGACATGGATTCCGGGCTCGATGCTGTCGCATCGCCCCGGAATGACGGAGGCGCTACTCCATCTCGAAATCGCCCGGCTGCGGCGCCGCCAGCGGGGTGAATTCGCAGCGGTCGGGTTTGACGTCGAGCAGCGGCGTCTCGTCGAGGCAATCCAGTCCGCGCACCAGGATGACGTTGCCCTCGATCCCGACCAGCTTCACGATCGAGGACGCGATCGGGTTGGGCCGCACCGGGGAGCGCAGCGAGAAGGCGCCGCGGGTCTTTCCGTTGCTCTTCGGGCTCTGCAGCACGAGGTCGCGTCGCGACTGGTGCAGCCAGTAGAGCACCTCGAGATTCGCATAGAAGTCGACGCCCTTGATGGCGGGCACCCATGGCTCGAAAATCTCCAGACGGCAGACCGGGCCATCCTGGCGTCCCTGCCGCGGTGTCATCAGCCGCGACGTCCAGGGCGTGCGGATGCGGCCGATGAAGACGAGGCCGGCATCCTCCGCCGGCGGCATCTCGACCGCGACTTCTCCCGGGCGTATTTCACCTTTTCGAACCATGTCTCAATCCAGGGATAGCTGCTTTGGTGCCGACAGTAACGGATTGCGCACGGGCTGCAATCAGCCGAACCACCATTGGCCGCCGACCAGGATCACTTCGCCGACGGCGACGCCGGCGAAGATCGATTTCCGTGACAGCATGAAAGCGATAAAGCCCGCGGCCACCGCGCCATAGCGCAACACGCCCGGAACGCTTGCGAGCGCGCCCGGCGGCTGCACCACGATCTGCGCGATCACTCCGGCCAGGATCGCGGTCGCGACCGCCCTCACCCACACCAGAAGCTCCGAGCTCTCGTCGAGCCCGCCGCCGAACCACAGGCCCAGCATGCGCCAGATCTGGTTCGGAATGACGCCGGCCACGAAGAGCACCACGAGCGCGTGCCAGTCGCCGATGAAGGTGCTCATGCGATCGCCTTTGCCCTGAGCCGATGCACGCCATAGGCGATGCTGCCGGCGACGACGCCACTGACCAAAATGTCCAGTCCGCTGTCCAGCAGCGTCGCAACCGGATAGAGCGCCAGTCCCAGCGCCAGCGCGACGCCGTCGGCAAGCTCTCGACAATTGCGTGCGGTGGAGAACAGGAACGCGAGCGGCGTCAGCATCAGGATCGCGGCGGCAAAGAGCTGGGAAAGATTGGCGGCCAGCAGATAGCCGACGGTGTTGGCCACGACGGAGAGGAAGACCAACCCGCAGCCGAGCCCTTGAATGAAGGCGATGCGCCGCTCCCGCGGCACCTGCGGCAGAAAGCGATGGCATTCGACCCACAACGTGACCGCGGTGAGGTGCGCGACCAAAATGAGATGCCGCCGCTTGGTCTGTGGCGTGCGCATCATCGGCAGCACCGACACCACCATTGGAAACAGGCGGATGGCGCTGACGGTCACCGCGATCGCGGATTGCAGGATGGTCGCACCCGAGCCGAGCGTCGACACCAGAATGATTTGCGCCGGTCCAGCCCAGACGAACACGGTGCTCGCCAATGTCCAGGCCAGCGAGAATCCTGTGTCGTGCGCGAGCGCGCCGATGCCGAGATAGGTCGCAAACAGCACCAGCGCCAGGATGGTGGAGCCGACCGACCGCACGCCCCAAAAGAAGGCGCGGAAGGAGGTTTGCCATTGCGGAGAATCGAGCGGAGGAAGCGCCACGGGAGACCGGTCACGGGTTGGATGGTGGCGGCATAGGGCTGACGAAGGCCGGCCACGTCAAGCAAGGCGGCTTCAGAGCTGTCATGCAACGACAGTTTGTCGTCCCGGAACGCCCGGACCCATAACCACAGGGAGTAGTTGTTCGGCAAAGGCGTCGACCAGATCACCTCACGGATAGATTCCGCGGTATGGGTCTCAAGGCCGGGACGACAGCGACGGCTATCTGCTCACACCCTGTTCCGTAGCACAAAGCAGGCGCCCCCGGCTTTGCGGATGCGGCTGCAGAGATTGTCGGCCTCGGGCCGCGTGTCGGTGCCGATGCGCACCTGGTAGAAGGTGGCCGTGCCGCGCGTGCGCAAGCGCGAGCTGAGCAGGCTCGGGTCCTGATCGCCGATCACGCTGCTCAGGCTCTTCATCGCACGCGCATACATCGCCAGCGCCTTGTCGCGATTGAAGCCCGCCGCAAGCTGCACGCCCCAGACCTTCGCCGCGGCCAGTGTTACGTGCTGCTCGAGCCCGGCGACGAACGGGTTCGGCGCACGCTTCAGGAGCGCCATCAATTCGCGGCAGCTCGAGGTCGGCGGACGCGCAGGCATCTTGCCGCCGCGGCCCGCCCCCGCCCATTCGTCCACACTGGAGCCGGTGATCGCGTACACATAGTTGCGCGTCTCCTGCGGCATGTAGCCGGAGCCGGCGAGCCAGTCCTGCACGCGGCGCGGGCCGGCATTGTAGGCCGCGGCGGCAAGGCCGAGATTGCCGAACTGACCGCGAAGCTCGCTGAGGAATTCGGCCGACTTCGGCAGTGCCTGCACAGGATTGAAAGGATCGAGCAGGCCGCGCTCGCTCGCCGTGCCCGGCATGAATTGCGCGATGCCCTGCGCGCGCTGGCCGTTCCGCGTCATTGGGCCCACCGCATCGGGCTGAAACCGGCTCTCCTGCCAGATCACGCGGGCAAAGAATTCGAGCGGCAGATCGTTCGCTCGCGCGGCAGATTCGATCATCAGGCACATCGCCTCCCGCGCCTCGCTTTCGCGCGCGGTCTCAGGCAGCTTTTCCGGGGGCTGCGCAAGTTCCTCGACGCTCGGATGCACGACCCGGCTGACAGGCTCTTCGGCCGAGGCCGGTGCCAGCCACAGCAGAATTGCGAGAGCAGCGCTGAAACGTGGGACTATCGGCATTATCCTGGGTCAGATAAATCAGTCCTTGACTTGGCCTGCGGGCCAACTAGCAACTCGGGCATTATCAACGCGCCAGGGCCGAAATGCGCACAATCTATTTTGATCTCGACGGCACGCTGACCAACCCCAAGCCCGGGATCACCCGTTCGATCCAATATGCCCTCGAGCGACTGGACCAGGCGGTCCCAGGCGAAGACGAACTGACCTGGTGCATCGGCCCTCCCCTGCACGCCAGCCTGAAGAAGCTGGTCGGCAACGATCAACTCGCAGATCGAGCTCTGGCGCTTTACCGCGAGCGCTTCGCCGATATCGGCCTGTTCGAGAATGAAACCTATCACGGCATTCAGGAGACGCTGTCGACGCTGGCCGCGTCGCATCCGCGCATGTTCGTCGCCACCAGCAAGCCCGCGGTCTATGCCGAACGCATCATCGATCATTTCGGCCTGCGTCCCTATTTCGAACAGGTGTTCGGCTCCGAGCTCGACGGCACACGTACCGACAAAACCGAGCTGTTGCGACATGCGCTCGAAACGACGAAGGTGGATCCTGTGCAGGCGATCATGATCGGCGACCGCAGCCATGATATGGTCGGCGCGCGGAGCAACGGCATGACTGCGATCGGCGTCCTCTACGGCTATGGCAGCGAAGCGGAGCTGAAGGGCGCCGGCGCACATCATATCTGCGCGACCCATCCGAATTTGCTCGACCATTGCACATCGCTTCCGGCTTGATTACTCGGAGTACGAGATGACGGCACCATCGGATCAGGAACTCGGCTTCGCACCCGACGATGACGCGCCGATCGGCTATATGAAACGCACGCGCGATTACTATGCTGCGATCGGCTACACCACGCCCTACCGCTGGGCGCATTACGTCAGCGCGCCGTTCCAGCCGCTGCAGAGGCCGCTCGCCGAATCCCGCGTCACCATCATCACCACGGCGGCGCCGTTCGATCCCGCCAGGGGCGATCAGGGACCGGGTGCGAAGTATAACGGCGGCGCCAAATTCTATCAGGTCTACGACGGCGACACATCGAAGCAGCACGATCTGCGCATCTCCCATATCGCCTACGACCGCGTGCACACCTCGGCCGAAGACAGCGGCACCTGGTTCCCGCTGCCGCAATTGCGACGGCTGGCGCGGGAAGGACGCATCGGCGAGATCGCGCCGCGCTTCTTCGGCGCGCCGACCAACCGCAGCCACCGCGTCACCATCGAAACCGATGCGCCGGAAATTCTGGCGCGCTGCCGCGCTGATCGTGTCGACGCCGCGGTGCTGGTGCCGAATTGCCCGGTGTGCCACCAGACTGTCAGTCTGGTCGCGCGACATCTCGAGGCCAACGGCATTCCGACCGTCGTGATGGGCTGCGCGAAAGATATCATCGAGCACGCGGCCGTGCCGCGCTTCCTGTTCAGCGATTTCCCGCTCGGCAATTCAGCCGGCAAGCCGCATGATGTGGCTTCGCAGGCGTTCACGTTGGAGCTTGCGTTGCGAGTGCTGGAGTCCGCACCGGGACCACAGACGACAGTGCAGTCGCCGCTGCGCTGGAGCGCCGATCACTCCTGGAAGCGCGACTACAGCAACGCGGACGCGCTGAGCGCGGAGGAGCTGGCGCGGCTGCGTCGCGAGTTCGATGCGCAGAAGCAGATCGCGCGCGGCATCCGCGAGAGCGCGGCTTAATCCCGCACAAAAAAGGCCGGCTTCGTAGCCGGCCTTTTCAATATCATCAGAACCTCGTCAGACCTTCACCAGCGGTCCGCGCGCCGGCCCCTTGGAGCCACCGCCGCCGTTGGGGCCGCCCGGCTTCGGCTTGCGCTTGCGGGCGCCGGGGAGTTTTTCCGGCTTCGGCGTAACCGGCCCCTCGACGAACTCGAAGCCGATCTTGTCCTTGGCCGCGGCCTCGTCCTTGACCAGGACGACGCGGACATGGCCGCCGCCCTTGAGCTGACCGAACAGAACTTCATCAGCCAGCGGCTTCTTGATGTGCTCCTGGATCACCCGCGCCATCGGGCGCGCGCCCATCTGCTCGTCATAGCCGTGCTCGATCAACCAGGCCTTGGCCGGCTCCGACAGTTCGATGGTGACGTCGCGGTCGGCGAGCTGCGCCTCGAGCTGCAGCACGAACTTCTCGACCACCATGCCGATGACGTCGGCGTTCAGGTGACCGAAGGAGACGATCGCGTCCAGCCGGTTGCGGAATTCCGGCGCGAACTGGCGATTGATCGCCTCATGGTCATCACCTTCCCGCTTGCTGCGGGTGAAGCCGAATGCCTGTCTGGCGAGATCCGCCGCACCGGCGTTCGTGGTCATGATCAGGATCACATTGCGGAAGTTGACCTGCTTGCCGTTATGGTCGGTCAGCCTGCCGTGATCCATGATCTGCAGCAGCACGTTGTAGAGATCCGGATGCGCCTTCTCGATTTCGTCGAGCAGCACCACGCAATGCGGATGCTGGTCGACGCCGTCGGTCAACAGGCCGCCCTGGTCGAAGCCGACATAGCCGGGAGGTGCGCCGATCAGGCGCGACACCGTGTGCCGCTCCATGTATTCGGACATGTCGAAGCGCAGCAGCTCGACGCCGAGCGACGCCGCGAGCTGTTTTGCAACCTCGGTCTTGCCGACGCCGGTCGGGCCGGAGAACAGGTAGCAGCCGATCGGCTTCTCCGGTTCGCGCAATCCGGCACGCGCCAGCTTGATCGAGGCCGACAGCGACTCGATCGCCTTGTCCTGACCGAACACCACGCGCTTCAGGGTCTGCTCGAGGTGCTTCAGCACCTCCGCATCGTCCTTCGACACGCTCTTCGGCGGAATCCGCGCCATGGTGGCGATCGTGGTCTCGATCTCCTTGATGCCGATCGTCTTCTTGCGCTTGTTCTCGGCAACCAGCATCTGCGCCGCACCGGACTCGTCGATCACGTCGATCGCCTTGTCGGGCAGCTTGCGGTCGTGGATGTAACGCGAGGAAAGCTGCACCGCCGCTTCGATCGCCTCATTGGTGTATTTCAGGCGATGGTAATCCTCGAAATAGGGCTTGAGGCCCTTGAGGATCGCAATCGCGTCTTCCACCGTCGGCTCGTTGACGTCGATCTTCTGGAACCGGCGCACCAAAGCGCGGTCCTTCTCGAAATGCTGGCGGTATTCCTTGTAAGTCGTCGAGCCCATGCAGCGGATCGTTCCCGATGCCAGTGCCGGCTTGAGCAGGTTGGACGCATCCATGGCGCCGCCCGACGTGGCGCCGGCGCCGATCACGGTGTGGATCTCGTCGATGAACAGGATCGCGTTCGGATGCGCCTCGAGCTCCTTCAGCACCTGTTTCAGGCGCTCCTCGAAATCGCCGCGGTAGCGCGTGCCGGCGAGCAGCGTTCCCATGTCCAGCGAGAACACGGTGGCCGCCGCCAGCACTTCCGGCACTTCGCTGTCGACGATGCGCTTTGCGAGGCCTTCAGCAATCGCGGTTTTGCCGACGCCGGCTTCACCGACGAACAGCGGATTGTTCTTCTGCCGGCGGCACAGCACCTGGATCGCACGGTTGATCTCGGCATTGCGCCCGATCACCGGATCGATCTTGCCGTCGCGCGCCTTCTTGTTGAGGTTGACGCAATAGGTCTCGAGCGCCTCGCCCTTCTTCTTGGCGTCCTCGTTGCCCTTGGCCTCGGTCTCCTCGTCGACGCCGCGCACCGGCCGCGCCTCGGAGACGCCCGGCCGCTTGGCGATACCGTGGCTGATGTAGTTGACTGCGTCGTAGCGCGTCATGTCCTGCTCTTGCAGGAAATAGGCGGCGTGGCTCTCGCGCTCGGCGAAGATCGCGATCAGCACATTGGCGCCGGTCACTTCTTCGCGACCCGACGACTGCACATGGATCACCGCGCGCTGGATCACGCGCTGGAAGCCGGCGGTCGGCTTCGCGTCATCGGCGCCGTCAGTCACCAGGTTTTCGAATTCGGTCTCGAGATAGTTGACGAGACTGGTCCTCAGCTTGTCGAGATCGACGCTGCAGGCCCGCATCACCGCGGCCGCATCCGAGTCATCGATCAGCGACAGCAGAAGGTGTTCAAGCGTCGCGTATTGATGGTGACGCTCGTTTGCAATCGCCAATGCACGATGCAGGGATTGTTCAAGGCTTTGGGAAAAAGTAGGCATTCGCGTCCTCTGTGGCCCCCGGCCATCATGATCGCCATTACCCGGTCAGGCAACAACAACCTTCATCATCCCCTGTCATATAGTCACGTACGATCGTGGCAAAAGACCGGCCCATGCAGCGGTCAGCCAATCGAGTGAAGCCGCCGCGACCGAGAGCCACATCCCGCAAGTTAACGGGAACGCCGTCCGCTTCCGTCAGGCCAAGCGCTTCCGTCAGGCAGGTCAAATGCAAGACCCGTTCCGCTTCCCGGCGGGTCTTCTCGATGCTGGGCCCGCGCTACTTTTTTTCCATCACGCATTGCAGCGGATGCTGGTGCTTCCGCGCAAAATCCATCACCTGGGTCACCTTGGTCTCGGCGATCTCGTAGGTGAAAACGCCACACTCCCCGATGCCGTGGTGGTGGACGTGTAGCATGATCTTGGTCGCAGCTTCCGCGTCCTTGTTGAAGAACTTCTCCAAAACATGGACGACGAACTCCATCGGCGTGTAGTCGTCGTTCAAGATCAGGACGCGATACAGATTGGGGCGCTTGGTCTTGGGCTTGACCTTGGTAATGACCGAAGTGGACGGACCTCCGGTCCCCCCACTACGGCCCTCGTCGTTGCTCATCCGGGGCGCTGATGGTGCGGCAAGCGCCGATACAGGCGAATTGGTTGCAAAAATTGTCTGCGACATGGCTCAGGCGTTCGACATCCCCAAAGGAAACACGTCAGCGCATATGGAGGTTGCGCAACGCCGAAGGCAGCCGTCACGGAACTTCCAGCACGCTCAAGAGATCGCCGTTTCCCGGTCCGATCCTTTGCTGGGTCGGCCAAAATCAATATGGGCCCGGCCTCGTCCCCTCGCAAGCACGGAAGCAACGCTCGCGTGGGGCCAGCCCGGCCCGACTCCCGGGTCTCGGCGCTCAAGCCAAGGTTAATCGTTTCTGGCGGGTTTGACAAAGGTGGCCGGCCGCCTGTTTAGCAACCGTTGACAATAGGGCCGCTTTCGCCCGGCCGCTCGGCTTTTGCCTTGGCTTTGACCCGTTTTTATGAGGACCGGTTTACCACCTATTTAGCGGCGCACTGAGAAATGGCGGCACAACCAGATTGCGGTGAGCGCCATGTTCGTCACAGCCATTTTCAACCGCCTGCGCACGGCGGCCCGCCGGTTTGCCGGCGCGGACCAAGGCAATATAGCGGTAATTTTCGCTCTGGCTTCGGTTCCGGTCGTCACCTTCGTCGGTGCCGCGATTGATTATTCTCGCGTCAACGCCGCGCGGTCCTCGATGCAGGCGGCGCTCGATTCGACAGCGCTGATGTTGTCCAAGGATCTTACCAACGGAACCATCAGCACCTCGGACATCGAAGCGCGGGCAAAGACCTATTTCGCGTCCCTCTATACCGACAAATCCGGCACGGTCTCCGCCAGCGACGTCCATGCGAGCTACACGCCAAAGGACAGCAGCGGGATAGCAACCATTCAGGTGAACGCTTCTGGTACCCTGCCGACCGATTTCCTGAAAATGGCCGGCTTGCCGACCCTCAAATTCGGTACCAGTTCAACCGCAGCCTGGGGCAACAGCCGCATGCGCGTAGCAATGGTCCTGGATAACACTGGATCCATGGATCAGAACAACAAGATGGCCGCCATGCAAAAAGCGGCCAAGGACATGATCGATACGCTGTCGACCTATAACAACGCCGCCGGCGACGTCTACATTTCCATTGTTCCATTTGCCAAGGACGTCAACTTCGGCACTGCGAGCGACGGTTCGTCGAACGTCAATGCGTCCTGGATCAACTGGACGGAGTGGGAGGCCGAGCCGCGTATCCTCACGGATAAGAACTATCCGATCAATGTGACGTACAACAACATTACCTATACCTGGGCGGATATCGGTCCCGGCGCGCCTTGCCCGTTCGATACCAGCGGATCCTCGCGGCCAACCAACAATAGCACCGTAAGGACTTATGGCTTCGTGTGCATGGATCGGCCAGCGACGATCACCGGCTCTCCCAGTCCTACCGACCTAAGCAAGCTTTCGACGAACAAATATTTGATTCCCTCGAGCGGCACCTATGCCGGCATGATTTGCCCGGGCTTGGATAGCGGCGCGAATTACCCGGGAAAAAGCAGAATCTTCTACAACGGATGCTATACTAGCGTCGTGGACCAGACCATTGTCCTGACCAGCGGGTGGAACGCGTCTTGTCCCACGGGCAAACCGAATTGCCAGTGCAGCGGCAATGGCAACAACAGGCAATGCAAGCAAACTACATATAAGCATTACTGGCGCAATCATCCCACTGATTCAGCTCAGGCTGCTGCGGCGGCTCCCGGGCACGGCACCTGGACCGGCTGCATCAATGATCGCGACCAAGCCTATGACACGACGAATGTCGATCCGGGATCGTCGACTGGTGGAACCCCGTCCAAACAGTTCTACGCCGAACAGTGGGCCGACTGCCTCCCTTCCACGGTAACTGCGATGAGCAACCAGTGGCAGACCCTCAAGGACCAGATCACCGCAATGAAGGCGAGCGGCAATACCAATCAGGCCGTAGGGCTGGCCTGGGGCTGGCAATCTCTCAGCACGACCAATGGCCCGGTCAAGGCGCCGCAAAAGGAAACCGGCTACATCTACAAGGACTACATCGTGCTGCTGTCCGATGGTCTGAACACCCAGAACCGATGGAGCACATCGCAGTCAGCGATCGATGCCCGCCAGAAGATCCTCTGCCAGAATATCCAGGCCGACAAGGACAACCCGGTCACGGTGTTCACGATCCAGGTCAACATCAACAATGGGGATCCACAATCGCAGGTGCTGAAGGATTGCGCGACCAACGGAAGCTTCCAGATGATCACCAATTCGGATCAGACCTCCGACGCATTCAAGAACATCCTGACGCAAATCTCCAAACTGCGCGTAGCCCGGTAGTCGGAGATCTCCTCCAGAAAAAAAGCCCGGCCGAACGGCCGGGCTTTTCGTTTGGAATTCGGGCCGCGCCGGTCAGTGCGCCGGGTTGAACTTGGCGACCAAGCCCTCGAACGGCTTGAAGGTCTGCTTGGCGCAGTCGCTGTAGAGCCCGGCGATCTTCTGCGATTCCGCGACGAAGGTTTCATAGGCCGAGCGGGCATACTCGGTCTGGGCTTCCAGCGCTTTGTCGAGCGACCTCACGCCGGACAGCTTTTCCACAAACGATTTGGTGTCCTCGAACGACTTCTTCGCGTAGTCGCCATAGGCGGTCGCGATCGCCTGGACGCCGTTCTGGAGGTTGCTCGCGGAAGCTGAAATCGTCTCAAGCTGCTCTTTTCCGTAATTTTGAATGTCTTCAACCTTGACCATCGGAATCCTTTCCCAAGACCTGTTCGCGCAAACCCTTCGTCGGCGCGCGCCGACGCCCCGAACGCGCCGCCAGACTAGTGCTGCACACAATCAAGTCAAGAAATATTGTGCATTGCACAAATCGATCGAATTTGGCGAAAACCC
This sequence comes from Bradyrhizobium sp. BRP22, assembly GCF_020194175.1. GTDB lineage: Bacteria > Pseudomonadota > Alphaproteobacteria > Rhizobiales > Xanthobacteraceae > Bradyrhizobium. The sequence goes on from NZ_JADYVX010000005.1 coordinate 289,832, forward strand.
CGGGTCTCTACGCAACGCTTAATTAAGCTTTTGGAAACTTGGGCCGCCTAACCTTGATTCCCGGACGGGTTCATCTTCCGACAAGCAGCCTGAAAACTGTTTGTGAACAGCATCTTAGCCAGAACAGCGACCCTAGTCTGCCGGTGCAGCCGGAGCCTCGTTTCCGGAAGCCATCGTCGAACAAGGGGATTTCATCGGACCGTCGGGCACAATTTCGCCTCACGTGCCGGTGATCAAGATAGAAATTGGGACGGGGAAGTAAATGCTTCGTACAACCTTGGCTTCCTCGCGCGTATTGCGAGTTGGCGTTCTCGGGCTCATCACCTTCAGCACCGCGATCCTGATCTCAAGCGAGAGCGCCGAGGCGCGTCGCTACCGGCACCGCCATCAGGTGCGCCATCATCAGGTCGATCGCGACAGCTACAGCCCCCAGTTCTCCTCCATCATCGTCGATGGCAATTCCGGCTCGGTGCTGGCATCCAACAATCCCGATGGCCTTCGTCACCCCGCCTCGCTGACCAAGATCATGACGCTCTATCTGCTGTTCGAGCGCCTCGAGGCCGGCAGGATGAAGCTCGACACGGAAATGCGGGTATCCGAGCACGCCTCCGAGCAGGCGCCCACCAAGCTCGGCCTGCGGCCAGGCCAGACCATCAAGGTCGAAGACGCCATCAAAGGTCTGGTGACCCGTTCGGCCAATGACGCCGCCGTCGTGATCGCCGAAGCCATTGGCGGCGAAGAGGACGACTTCGCCAGGATGATGACGCGGAAGGCCCGCGCGCTCGGCATGACCAAGACCGTCTACCGCAACGCCTCTGGCCTGCCCAATGACGAGCAGGTCACGACAGCACGCGACCAGGCCACCCTCGGCCGTGCGATCCAGGACCGGTTCCCGCGCTACTATCGGTTCTTCTCGACCACCGTGTTCAATTATCGGGGACAATCGATCCGCAATCACAATCGCCTGCTCGGTAGTGTCGAAGGCATCGACGGCATCAAGACCGGCTACACCCGCGCGTCCGGTTTCAATCTCGTCAGTTCGATACACCGCGGCAACCGCCATCTGGTCGGCGTGGTGATGGGTGGTCGCAGCGGCGGCTCGCGCGACGCCATCATGCGTAGCCTGCTCGCCGAGAACCTCGAAAAGGCCGCAACCGTCCGCACCGCGGCCGCCATCACCGAGAGGAATATCGCGGACGGCAATACCGACGTCGCCGAAGCCGACACCGCGCCGCGCGGCAACGAGCAGCCGGCGCAGGTCACGTCCAGCGCCGCGGCCTCCGCGGAGCCCGCTATGGCTGCGCTGACGCCGGCCGCCCCGCGACCGGCCGCAAAGGCCTCGCTGGTGGCCGCGGCGGCCGCTGCCCTCCCCCCGCCGCCGGCGAAGGTTGAGCCGGCAGCTAAGCCCGAACCCAAATCAGAACCGGCGCCCCTGACCAACGGCGTGATCCAGAGCCAGCCGATGGCCATCATTCCGGGTTCGGCCGAGCCGATGAAGCCGGTCAAGGTGAAAACGGTTCAGGTCAAGGCCGGCGGCACCAAGCTCGCCTCCGCGGGGCCGTCGCAGCCGGCGCCGCCGATCACCAATGCGATCTCGGCCCGCCCGGAAGTGGCCGAGACCTCCAGCGCCGTCGTGGCAAGCGTCGAAGTCGCCAAGACGGACGTCCCGAAGACCGAAGCCCCGCGGCCTGCGGCCAGGACCGAAATGCCGCCGCAGCCCGCCGGGTTCGGCACCGGCAATGGCCTCCTTGGCGTATTGCCAGCGTCGAGCCTGCAGCCCTCCACCTCGGCGCCGCAAACGATTGCCGCGGTCCAGCCGCAAGCGGCGCAGCCGGTGGCGGTCGCCAAGCCGACCCCGCCCGCCGTCCACACCGGCTGGATCATCCAGGTCGGCGCGCTCGAAAGCGAAGACGAGGCACGTCAGCGCATCGATCTTGCGCGCAACCAGTCGCGCGGCCTCCTCGGCAAGGCCGATCCCTTCACCGAGACCATCGTTGCCAAGGATAATCGCAAGCTCTATCGCGCCCGTTTTGCGGGCCTCGAGCGCGAGCAGGCCGAGGCGGTGTGCCGGACACTGAAGCGCGCCGACATTTCCTGCATCACCATCCGCAACTGATCCATCGTTGATCTGAGAAAAAAGAGCCGGCGCCACCCGCGCCGGCTTTTTTGCATCGGCATGCGGCAGCGAAGGCTGATTGTTCCCGCGCGAAAACTTCTCGGCAAGGATTTGCGGTTAAACTTTCGAGAACAGGCGATCGACCGCGTCGGACAATGGCGGGCGAGATGGGCGTCAGCACAGAGAAGCAGAGCAACTCTCGGTTTGTAGCGTTTGGTAGCGTTGCCGGAGTTAGCTGGAATGCGCGCGAAGCAAGGTATCCTTGGCCTCGTTTACACGGGCAGCGAGGTACGTCGACCCCCCCTGGTCGGGATGCAGTTTCTTCATCAGGGTGCGGTGCGCCCGGCTGATCTCGTCGCGCGACGCTCCCGGCTGCAGGCCAAGGATCTCGTAAGCCTCCTGTTCCGTCATTTTGCCGCCCGGCGCCGCGCGACGCTGCCCCCCTGCCCCGTTGCCCTGCGCGTCTTGACGCCAAGCGGGAAACCGGCGGTCCAGATAGCTTTCAAGTAAGGTGGCGCTCTCGGCGTCGAAGCTGGCGGCCATCGCCAGCAATCCCTGAAGGTCGAACTCGTCGAGCGAGCGGCCGGCATTCGGCCCTTCCACGATCCGGCCCGACAGCACGCCAGTGTCGTGGTCGAGGCTCATCTCGAGATATTTCGAGCGCACGCGTGAACTCTGTCCGGCGGAGCGCTGGGCGCCGCCGAAGATGCTGCCGATATTGCCGAGTACGTTCGGCGACCAGCCGAGCAGGCCGGCACCAAAGATCCCGAGCGGGATCGCCACCGCAAGCTCGCCCCTCAGCCCGGTATAGGCGGCAACCGCGAGCGACAACACGCCGCCGACGATCTTGATCGCGCGCGCCAGCATCGCCGGATTGGCGGCGCGAAACATCTGCAGCAAGAGATAAAGCGTGACAACGGCAACGATGCCGGCAATCAGAGTTGGCATGGGCGCAATATAATCGCAGCGGCAAGGAAAAGCACCGCAAGCGGCCTCCTGACGCAAGCGTGAGACAACATGGCTCGGCGTCCTCGTGGCGGAGCGGCGGCTGCCGTCAGCAACATGTCGGCCGCGCTCGATGCGGTGGCGAAAGCGGCGACGTCATCGATGCAGCCGAGGCGCGGTCACTTCATCTGGCCGATCAACCTGGCTGCGCCGCTTGCTGTCTTCGACAGTTGCAGCAGCGCTTCGCGGCCGCCGGCGGCATAGGCCGCCGCCGCGCGTAACAGCTCGCGCAATTGCGCCGCAGCGCCGGGATCGAAGCGGCAATAGGCGCCGCCGGTTAACCGCGCAATCTCGCGGAACGCCTGCTCGGCCGTGGCGTCGCCACCTTCCTGGAACATGAAGACGGGGACCTTGAGCAGCCCGAGCTCGCCGGCCCTGGCGCAGAGTTCATCGACCGACTCCTCCATGGCGTCGCCGACGAACACCACGGCCCGGACCCCCGAGGCCACCGCCTCGCGGCGCGTTTCGGACAATACTTTGCCGATCTGGGTATTGCCGCCCTGGCAATCGATCTTGCTCATCAGTCGGGCAAGCTGGGCACTGTCGGAAATCCATCCGGTCGCCCGGCATTCGTTGAAGCCGCGGTAATAGACCAGACGGATATCGAGACTGCCGAGGGCGGCAGCCTCGCGAAACATGTCCGCCTGCAGCGCGCAGGCCATGTCCCAGGTCGGCTGCCTGCTCATCGTGGCGTCGAGCGCAAAAATTAGCCTTCCGCGCCCTCCGGCATGATGTGGCGACATCGCGCGCGCCTTGGCGACGAAGGCGGCGATGTCCTCGGAGCTCGACGGAGATGCTTCCGGCAAGCGGCCGGAGTTGCGGGCCTCGGCTGCCTGCGCAGCGACGTCGCTACCGGATTTCGGTTTGGTCGGTTCGGCAGCCATCAATCCTCGCCCTCGTCGTGAGGATTATGTGGGCCGGGATCGGGGGAGCGTCAATGCGCGGCGTGGCTGAACCAGGCGTAGAGGTCAGTTCGGGACCGACGAGTGATTTTTCTCGGTCTCGGTCTTCTTGACCTTCTTGGCCGAAGGGTCGGGAACGTAGAGCGAGACCGGCCCTGGCTCGAGGATTTTCGGCGGCGCACTCTTGGTGTCGACCGGCGCCACGTCGCTGTCGGTATCGACCAGGAACTTATCGAGCATCGCCTGGATCGAGTTCTTCGCGGCGTCCGGACCGGTGTCGCGCATGTCGTTGTGCTGGAAATCGGTGTTCACCACGGTGATACCGGACTTCTCGCACTGGTCGGCATCGGGCACGACACCAGGGTCAGGCTTGAACTGGGTGTCCTTCGAGCGGAAGGACAGGATCTTGAACTTGGCGTCGGTCAGGAACGGCACACGCAGATTGTCCAGCGTCACGACCTTCTTGATCTCGTCGGGATACTGCTTGGCGAAGTACATCGAGATGTCGCCGCCCATCGAATGTCCGACCATCGTAACCTTGGCATAGTCGGCATTGGGCTGGATTTTCTTCATCTCCTCCATGGCGAAGTGAATGTTGGCCACGCCGCGCTGGATCTGCGGCAAGCGTCCGACATAGAGCTCACCAACCTTGGTCACCATCGGCGGGTCCGTCGGCAGGTCGTGCTGCGGGCTGATCACCAGGTAGCCGCGCGCCGCAAAGATATTAGCCAGAAACGAGTACTCGCTGTTCTTGACGGTGTTGCCATGGTTGAGGATCGCCACCGGCAGGGTGATCATGCCCGCGTTGGCCTGCATCTCCTTGTCCCAGCGCACAGCCACGTTGACGGCAACGAGGCGGTTATCGCGGGCCGGGTCATAGAACCTGAGAGTCTCGTGGCGAATCGCCCACTTGCTGGCGGTGAAATACGCGCCGGCTACAAGCACGGAGAGTGAAAGCAGAATGGCAATTCCACGTTTCATATTCGTCCTCGGCGCCCGCCTCTGGCGCTATATCCCGTTGTGCGGACTCTGGCGGTCCTTCTTGATGATATATGTCACAGCGGCGTGACAGGAAGTCCAAATGTTGTGTGTTGACCGCCTGATCGTTGTGCGACGCACCTAATCCTTGTGCATCTGCACAGTCCGCTGGGGGATGGTGGCGTTCCTCCTAACCTTATGACGGCGCCCGCGAAATTCGGGTTTAGCCGCTCAATACATTTGTAATGAAACGGGCCATCTCCGAGTTTGTTCCCCGTTTTGGGTCCTCCCCCGTAGTCGCACGGGTCAGGCCGCCGCGTAGATGATGAGTTTCAGCGCCGGATCGTCATTGGCCTGAAAACTCGCATATTCGAAGGCCAGGCGGCCTCTCTCGGGGTGGCTGAGCACCTCGCAGCCCGGCACACTGCGCGCGCCCAACCGTTGGCCGAATTCCCGGCATCCCTGCCCGCCGAGCAGACGTTGGTCCCGACCGAGAACGTCAGACCATCGGGACCATCGATGCGTCATGCGCGGCTGCATCAGCATCCACGGCGTGTGGATGCATCCACCTGAAGCGACGCTCGGCCCCGTTGGCATGATCCGGGCAGGCCTGCTGCCGCTCGACCTGTTCAAGGTGACCACCTTCGACCTTGACCACGTCAACGAGGCGGTCGCGCATGCAGCGGCCAATGGCGGACCGTTCAAGATGACGATCCTGCAGCCGGCGCAAGGTGCACGCGTCGCATTGCGATGATGTCGTGGACCCCGAGCGGACCGGGTGCGCGCGCCTGCCGCCTTGGCGTCAATGGCTTCCGCTTGGTATGGTCTTGTGCCCACCGCATCGAGCGAGTCCAAGTCCGTCTCGCGCCCCGCCAGATCCTCCAGAGCCAGCCCTAGAGATTGAATCCAGATGTCGCGAAGCCCCATGGTCGTCCGCACCGTCCCTGCCTTGCGCCGCGCCGTCGAGGCTTTGCGCGGCCGAAAGGCAATGACGGCGCTGGTGCCAACCATGGGAGCGCTCCACGACGGGCACGTGTCGCTGGTTCGGCTTGCCAAACGACGCGCGCAGCGCGTCATCGTCTCGATCTTCGTCAACCCGACCCAGTTCGCGCCGACAGAAGATTTCGGCTCCTACCCGCGCACCTGGAAGGCCGACGTCGCGAAGCTCGCCGCCGAGAAGGTCGACCTGATCTGGCATCCCGACGTCAAGACCATGTACCCGGACGGCTTTGCCACCCGGATCGCGCCGGAGGGGCCCGCCACGGTCGGCCTCGAAGATCGTTTCCGCCCACACTTCTTCGGCGGGGTTGCGACGGTGGTCGGCAAACTGTTCACGCAGTGCCGGCCGGATTTCGCGATCTTCGGCGAGAAGGATTTTCAGCAGCTCCGCGTCGTGACCCAGATGGCGCGCGACCTCGACCTCGGCGTCAAGGTGATCGGCTCCAGGACGGTGCGCGAGCGCGATGGGCTCGCAATGTCCTCCCGCAACGTCTACCTCTCGCCCGAGGAACGGCGCGTGGCGCCGGAACTTTATCGCGTCATGAAGGAAACCGCTCGCCGCATCCGTGGCGGCGAAGAAATCGAGCCGGCGGTCGCCGGCGGGGCCGAGTTGATCGAACAGGCCGGTTTCAAGCTCGACTATCTGGAGGTGCGCCACGCGGAGACGCTGGCGCCGATCACCTCGATCAAGGACGGCCCGTTGCGGATGCTGGTGGCCGCAAGGCTCGGCACCACGAGGCTGATCGACAATATCGCGGTATAACCCGACCGGCCGTTACAGCAGTCCGAGATCGCGCAGTTCGCGCCGCATCGGCTCCGGCATCGCCGCGACGCCAGAGGCCGCCGATTTGGTCAGGTCGGGTGGCGCCGCATCGGCGGTGAGGTAGCGCCAGCCCTGGAACGGGCGCATCGGGCGCGACGATACCGAGATCACCTTGGGCTGCATCACGATGCGGCAACGGCCGATACCGTCCTTGTCGCGGAACGGCTCGATCGCGATGATCTTCTCCCGCGCGGCGATCTCGCCACGGATCACCCAATAGAGCGAGCCGCCGGCTAGGATCTCCTCCTCCCGCTTCGGCGTCATCCGCGTGATGTGGATATGACGCTGCGGCAGGCCCTTCTTTTTCGCGGTCGCCATCCGCTCTGCAACCCAGGTCTTGAGTTCCTTGACCGAGTCGCAGCCGACGGCGAGCTTGATGAGATGAAGCGGCATGGTCGTTCCGCTTTAGCCGCCGACACGGGCTTTGAAAAGATCAGTCGTCCGAAGCTGCGGGAGCGGCTGTGGACGCCGGTGGAGCCGGCGCGAGCGGCACTGGCGCAGGTGCCGGCGGACGCTTGGCAGCCGCCTGTTTCTTGGCGGCGGCCGGCGGCGTCGTGGAAGCCGCTGGCGCCGCCCGTGGCGCAGGCGGAGTGGTGGCGGCTGCCGCGGCCGGCGGCGACGGCTTCGATGCGGGCTCAGGTGACATGATGCTGATCGGCGGGGTGTTCGCAGCCGACGGGAATTCGGCGTTGGTGGGCTTGCCCGTCGGGACCGATGTCGGCAATGCGCCGAGCACCCCGGCTCCTGGTATCGCTCCGGCCGCCGCCGCTGTATTGGCAGGCTGAGGCGCGTTCCAGGACGGCGCATAGCGGGTGATCAGGTTCTCATAGAGGTGCTCGTCCATATTGGACGCGATCTGCTGGGTGGTCCCGAGTGAGCTGAACGCCGCGCATGAGGCCGGCGTGCAATGATCCCGCACCGTCAGCACATAGGCCATGAGCCCGTAGCGGTCCCGCTCGATCGCCCGACGCAGCGCCTGCAGTTCGGGCGATGTGTTGCGCTCGGCGGTCGCGATATCGCCCAACGACGTCAGGCGGCTGATCTTGGAAGCTGCATAGGCAACTGCGGCAGCCGTAGAGTCCGCGGAGCCGAACAACACCTTTTCGCAGGCGTTCAGCACGGCATCGCCTGCAAGGTCGTCGATGCAGGCCAACGCCGCCGGTGCCGCGACGATCGGCTGCGTTAGCCGGGTATCCGTGGAAGCAGCCCGGCTACCGGAATCAAAGCCGCGGATGGTTGCGGCAACTGCGATCGCGATCGCGAGCAAGGTGATGACCGTCAGCGCGCCATTGGCCACGGATTTCTCCGCGCGCAACAGCGTGATCAACAGGATCAGTCCAAAAAATCCTGCAGCGGCGAGCGTCAGCCACATCGGAAAGGTCGCGGAGCGCCAGATATGATCCAGCGAAGAAGCCCAGTTCATGCGCGGTGTCCCTCAACGCAGCATAAGGCACGGTCACCGAAGGCGAATACCTTCTTTCGGGCATTCGGCCTTCGGCAGAGTGGTTCTGCGAACGGGGCCTTTTGACGGCGACCCATCAGGGAACCGCGTCAAACGGTTGCTTGCGCACAGGTCTCTTCAGGACAGGACGAGCTGGCTTTCCTTGGCGACCCGTTCGAAAGCTTCGGTCGAGCTCTTGATGCGGTACTGGCAATCGTCACCGTCGGTCGGCAGCAGCCGGACCACCTGGTAGGTCCCGCTGGCGGCCGGACGAGATACGTTGCTCGCAGTGAAATAGACAATCTCTCCAACGGAGTACTTATGCTTCAACGCCCTCTCCATTTTTCTTGGATCGTTGGCGCGCCGCCTAAGGTCCCACAGCAGCGGCCAACATTGAGAACCCTGCGTCAAGCTAGCACAGCAGGGGCCGCGAAATCCAGCAGGATCGGGGCATGCCAAATGCGCGAAATTTGCAGATTTTTCAGTATGATACGAGGCTGGCCAGCGGATCGGCCGCGTTCCGCGGCGAGAACGGCGAAAAGTCCCGGTTCCCGCAATCGGGAGCTACCGCGGGCATCCCCATTTCGAGTTACACGGTCTCGAACCGCTCGATGATGAGCGTTTCGGCAAGCCCGTCTCGGGTCCATTCCTGGAACGCCGGCAACGACGTCATCGCATCGACATAGGCCTGCGCTTCGGGCTTCACCGGGATCGCATAGGTGCGGAAGCGGTGCACGACGGGGGCGAACATCGCATCAGCGCCGGAGAACGCACCGAACAGGAACGGACCTTGCCTGCCGTAGCGCGCATGGCAGTCGGCCCAGATCTCCTGGATCCTGGCGACATTGGCGCGCGCGTCGTCCGACAATGGGATCGCCCGAATCGGACGATGCAGGTTCATGCCGCATTCAGCGCGCAGCGGCATAAAACCCGAATGCATTTCCGCCGAAATCGAGCGCGCATGAGCCCGGCTGGCGCGGTCCTCTGGCCACAGCTTGGTTTCTGGATACTTCTCGGCAAGGTATTCGATGATCGCAAGCGAGTCCCAGACCGTGACATCGCCATCGATCAGTGCCGGCACCTTGCCGGCACGAGAGAAGCTGAGGATGCGATCCTTGTCCGCCTTCACATCGGTGTAGAGCGGAATGAAGATTTCCTCGAAGGGAATGTTGTTGGCGCGTAGCGCCAGCCACGGCCGCATCGACCATGACGAATAGTTCTTGTTGCCGATGACGAGCTTCAACATGTGCGGGGAATCCCGTTGGGCTGCTATTTTGCCATAGCGCGGCGCGGCCGTCCAACCGGCGGGCGATCGCCGCGCGCAGCGAATGTCGAAGTCTAGGAAGCAAAGTCCTGCGGCGTGAAGCTGAGGTCGAGCATCTTCCACTCGCCATAGCGATCCGCCGGCAGCATCGTATAGGGCTGGCACGCTTCCAGTGCACTCATCGCACCACGCATCAGCACCGGTCCCTTCTCGGAGGCGCTGGCCTCGATCAGCAGCGGCTCGTCCGCGAGCCTCCCCTGTGGCGTCATGAACACGCGCAGCGTGACCTTGACGTCATCGGACGGTTTCAGCGATGCAGGCAGCTTCGAGCAGGTCTTGAGATGGCGGCGAAACTCGGCGATGACGCTCGGGGTGAGGTCGGCCGATCTGATTGCCGGTGCATCGAAATCCTCGTCCACCTTGCCACCGTAGCGCGCGGCCGGGGCCGGGGCTGGCGCTGCCATCGTCGGGAGATGCGGCGGCAAGCCGAGTTGGACATGATATTTGATCGACAGATCGGGCTCCGGCGGCGTGTAGGCCGGGGTGGCCAGCGGTTGAGCCGCGGGCTGCGGCGGGACCGAGCCCGATTCCGCGGGTGCCGGCTGCTTCTGCAGCGGCGGGGCCGACGGTGACGGCTGCGGCGCCGGTGCAGGCGGATCGCTTGCGGCCGGCTGCTGCAGCGCGGACAGGTCGATGGTCGGTGACGGAGAAGGCGACGGCGATGGGGTCGGCTCGGGCTGCTTCTCGAGCTCTTGCGGCGTGACGATGTCGACCGGGACGGTGTCAGCCGCCACGACATCGAACGGATGGACTTCGGACAGGAGCAGCACCAGGGCCAGCACCGACAGGTGCGCAACCGCCGACGCCGTCACGTCCACAGGAATGAGCTCCCGCAGGTTCATTCGCAACTGATCAGGTTTGACAGCCCCTGCCTGTCAGCATAGCCGCCCATCGAGGCGTGTCTCAATCCCATTTCGGCGCAAAGCCGGAATCGGTCAGGCGGCGTGAGGCGTCACTCATGCCCGAGATCAGGCTCATGTCGTCCACCGACAATTCGAAATCGAAGACGTTGATATTCTCCGACAGCCGTTCGAGCTTGGAGGTCCGCGGGATTGCGGCAACATTCTGTTGCACCAGCCAGCGCAGGCAGACCTGGGCCGCCGTCTTGCGATAGCGGTCGCCGATCCGCGCCAAGGTACGGTCATTCCTGACGCGGCCCTTGGCGATCGGGCTGTAGGCGACCACCGCCATGCCGTGCCGGGCGCAGGCGGCCCTCACCTTCGTCTGGTCGAGATAGGGATGATACTCGACCTGGTCGCACACCAGCGGCTCCGCGCAAGCCGCCACCGCCTGCTCGATCAAGGCGACGGTGAAGTTGGAGATGCCGATATGGCGCGCCAGCCCGAGCTGTTTGGCGTGCGCCAGCGCGCCCACCGTTTCCGCCAGCGGCACCTGCGGGTTCGGCCAGTGCAGCAACAACAGATCGACTTCGGTCAGCCGCAGCCGCGCCAGGCTTTCCTTTGCCGAGCGCTCGAGGTCGTTGGGCCTGAAGTGGGTGGTCCAGACCTTGGTCGTGATGAAGACGTCGTCGCGCCTCACGCCGGACGCGCGCAGCCCCTCGCCGACCTCGCGCTCATTGTCGTACATCTGCGCGGTGTCGATATGGCGATAGCCGAGCCTGAGCGCCTGCTCGACGATCCGCGCGCAGGTGCGTCCGCGCAATTCCCAGGTGCCAAGCCCGATCGCCGGGATCCTGGCGCCATTGGCTTCGATGATGGTCATGCGTCCAGTATGGGCTGCCGTGGCCCGGCTGCCAACTCAGGCCGCGGAGGATTCTGTTGCCAGTGCCGCAAAGACCGTTTCCGGCGAATGGGCGATGACCGCCAGAAGCGCCCGTGCCGGTCCACGAGGGGCCCGTTTGCCCTGCTCCCAGTTGCGGATCGTTTCCACGGGCACGCCGAGCTTGGCGGCGAATTCGAGCTGGGTCAGATGCGATCGGCGGCGGAGATCGCGGACCGTCAGCGGCCCCGTCGGCGTCTCGGGCGCCAGCGGGAACTCCTGCCCGTCACGCAGCTCGACGATCCGTCCATCCGCTTTCAGCCGCAGGCGCTTCATGGTCTGCTCCGGAAAGCCGCATTGTGGGCGAACCGACTTAAGCGTCGCTTAACGCTAGCAGGGTGCTAATTCAGTCCGAACCACAAAGTGGCGATGCCGAGAAAGCAGAAGAAGCCGACCACATCCGTGATGGTGGTAACGAAGGTGCCGGACGCCACGGCCGGATCGGCGCGCACCCGCTCCAGCACCATCGGGATCAAGATCCCGCCGAGCGCACCGGCAACCAGATTGCAGACGATGGCGAGCCCGATCACGACGCCGAGGCCCGGGATCTTGAACCAGGCCACCGCGGCGATCCCGGTGATGACGGCAAAGGCAACACCGTTGACGAGGCCGACCATAACCTCGCGCAGGATCACGCGAACGGCGTTGTAGGATCCGAGCTCGCGGGTCGCCAGCGCGCGCACCGCAACCGTCATGGTCTGGGTCGCGGCATTGCCGCCCTGGCTCGCGACGATCGGTGCCAGCACCGCAAGCGCCACCATCTTCTCGAGCTGGCCTTCAAACAGGCCCAGCACAGAGGATGCCAAAAAAGCGGTGGCGAGATTGATCAGCAGCCAGTTGAAGCGTCCCCGCGCAATCGTCCAGACATTGTCCGACAACTCTTCGTGACTGGTGACACCACCGAGCGCTTTCAGGTCTTCGTCGGCTTCCTCCTCGATGACGTCGACGACGTCGTCGATGGTGATGACGCCGACCAGCCGATCCGTGGTGTCGACCACGGGAGCGGCCACCAGATTGTACTTGCCGAACATCCGCGCGACCTCTTCCTGGTCTTCCAGGGCCGAGACGCGGCGGCGATCTTCGTCGATCAGCTCAGTGAGCGGCACCGGACGGCGCGAACGCAGCAATACATCCAGCGGCACCGCACCCAGCCAGTGCCTGTCGGCGTCGACCACGTAGATCTCGTAGAACCGGTGCGGCAGATCGGGCGCGTCGCGCATGTAGTCGATGGTCTGACCCACCGTCCAATCCGGCGGCACCGCGATGAACTCGGTCTGCATCCGCCGGCCGGCGGAGTTTTCCGGATACAGCAGGCTGCGCTCGAGCTCCGCGCGCTCGGACGGCGGAAGCCTTTCGAGGATCTGTTCCTTGTCCTCCTCGTCGAGACCTTCGAGAAGCTCGATCGCGTCATCGGACGCCAGTTCGCGGACGCCTTCGGCGACGGTCTCCGGCTCGAGCTCTTCGAGGATTTCCTCGCGCACGGCATCGTCGACCTCGTTCAATGCCGAGAAGTCGAAGTCGGCGCCGGTGATCTCGACAAGGCTGACGCGGTCTTCCGGCGCGAGCGCCGCGATGAGATCGCCGAGATCCGCCTCGTGCAGTTCCGCTACGACCTCACAGAGGAACGGCCGGTCGGCCGCGTGGATCGCGCCCGTGATCTCCTCGACGAATTCGTGGCGGAGTTGCCCCTCCTCGTCCCGCATCGACAGCCGATCGAGGATGGACACTTCGGCGGGATGGGCAGCGTCGATATTCTCGGCCATGCCGCGCCTCACCGTTTGACAGAGGGAAGGAACTCGTCTGAGTTATCACCGCACGCATTACCCAATCGGTTGCATCCCGCGCAATGCCAAATGTCGCCGACCGCGAAGAACAGGTGTGCTTATGAGAACGTTCGGTGCAGCCATTCTTGCCTTGCTCGCGTGGACCGACGCAGCGCAGGCCGCCGTCGAATGTCCGCGCAAGGATGCGCTCGGAACGTCGCGTGTCCTGACCGTCGATCCCGCGGCCTATCCGCGCATCGGCACCAAGAGCTTTCCGGGCACATTACCCCTACAGGATCACGAGGTGGTGTTGACGTTCGACGACGGGCCATGGCCGGCAACCGACCGGAAGATTCTCGCGGCACTCGCCCATGAATGCGTGCGCGCCACCTTCTTCATGATCGGAAAGCCGGCCTCCGAACATGCGGAGCTGGTCCGCCAGATCGCGGCGCTCGGCCACACCGTCGCCCATCACACCTGGACGCATCATAACCTCAAATACATGAAGCCGGACGACGCCATTGGCGAGATCGACAAAGGCATCGCCGCAGTCGAAACCGCGCTGCATGGGCGGGCGACCACGACGCCGAGCACACCGTTCTTCCGCTTTCCCTATTTCGAGATGTCGCCGGAGACGCTCGCCAACCTGGAGAAGCGCGGCATCGCAGTCTTCGGCGCCGACCTCTGGGCCAGCGACTGGAACAAGATGACGCCGCAGGAGGAGCTGAAGATCCTGACCGAGCGCCTGAACGCCGCCGGACGGGGCATCATCCTGCTGCACGATCCCAAGACACATACAGCGGCGATGCTTCCGGCCTTCTTGCGCTATCTGCGCGAGCACAATTACCGGATTGTGCATATCGTGCCGCCGGGTCAAAAAACCGTGTCGGATCAGACACATTGAACCAAACAATGGCTATGGGTTACAAACCATTAACGCGGCATTCATGACGCCGTGGGTAGGGATTTGGCGTCGGACCAGAGAATGCAGCCGGGGTGTCATGATCGCTAGCGTTGGCGCGGGATTTTGGAAGGGGTCATGGACCGCCCTCTCCCTGGTGGTTTTGATCTGCGCAAGCAGCCAGTCCGCGGCCGCCGCCGATTGTCCCGGCCATCCCGACGCGCTCGGCACCTCGCGCACGCTGGTGGTCGATCCCCGCGAGCATGCCAGGATCGGCACCATGCAATATGCCGAGACCCTGCCGCTCGACGATCACGAAGTGGTGCTGACATTTGATGACGGCCCGCTGCCGAAATACAGCAACCAGGTGCTGGACATTCTTGCCAGCCAGTGCGTGAAGGCGACCTTCTTCATCATCGGCCGACAGGCCAATGCCAATCCGCAAGGTGTCCGCAAGCTCATCGCCGCCGGCCACACCGTCGGCACCCATAGCCAGAATCATCCGCTCACCTTCAACAAGATGTCGATCGAGCAGGCCAGGCAGGAGGTCGATGCCGGCATCGCCTCCACCGTGGCCGCCCTTGGCGATGCGAGCAAGCTTGCGCCCTTCTTCCGCATTCCGGGGCTGCTGCGCGCCGCAGCCGTCGAGGATTATCTGGCGTCGCGGGGAATCCAGGCCTGGAGCGCCGACTTCCCCGCCGATGATTGGCGCCATATCCCTCCTTCGCGCGTCTACGATCTCGCGATCCAGCGCCTGGAAGCCAAGGGCAAAGGCATCCTGCTGCTGCACGATATCCAGCCGCGCACGGTGGCCGCGCTGCCGAGGATCCTGCAGGAGTTGAAGGCGCGCGGCTATCGCATCGTCCATGTGGTGCCGGCGACGCCGGAGCGGCCGGCCACGCCGACCGACCCGGTGCAGTGGCTGTTGCACCCACCGACCGAGACCGTGGCGAGTGTGCGCTGGCCGAAGATTCCGAATTTCGTGTTCGCCCAGGCGCAGACACTGCCCGTCCCGGGACTGTCGAATCTGGATTGGCGCGATCCAGGCCTGTTCGATCGACTGCGCCGCCCGCGGGCCGCTCTCGTCGCGCAAACGGCATGGCCGGGACCATTGCGCGTCTCCGAGAACAGCCGCCCGGCGCTGCCCGTTCCGGCCTCCTCCGTCTTCAGGATGCCTGAGGGCGTCCGCGTGACGTTGCTGGCATCGCGTTCGCCTGCCAACCGGCCGGACCACGCCGCAAATGCGATCGGGCCGATTTCCGCACGAGCCCGCACCGTCGGTGCGCCCCAGGCAGCGCATTCCCGGCATGCCGCGCATCAGAATCCGCAAGCGGGCCACGCGGGCCGTGGCGCGCCCAAGCATGCCGTGCAGGCGAAGCCGGCGGTTCACGTGGCAAAGCGCTGAAGAACACGGCGCGGAGATTGCCGCGCCGTGCGCTCAGTTCGTCACGATCTTGGCGATGCAGAGCAGGATGACGAGCGCCAGGAACAGCAGATCGATATAGGACTTGATCTCGCCGGCATGACGCAGCTCGGTGACGGCGCCGACGATCTGCTTGCGTGAGGCCGCCGAACTCGGCCCCTCGACCACGGCCATCCCGAGCCGACGCGCCTCCCCTTCCAGGCGTTCGATCCGCTGAAAGAAATAGAACGAGCGCAAGGCCGACGCCGCATGCATTGCGGCATAGATCAGCACCAGGAACGCGACGATCGCGCGGTGCTGGTATTTTTCCATGAAGTTGAGGCTGAAATAGACCAGCGCCAGAAACACGAAGTTGGAAACGAAGCGATAGACGTAGCTGAGCAGGATCATCCTGTTCCCCGGATTTCCGAATCGGGCGCGCGATCGGTGAGCGATGGCGCTCATCGGTCCGGAATCGCCGGCCCGCGAGCTTGCACACCTTTAGCGTACGCGAATGGTGTTACGGAAAGGCATCCACCGGCCTCGAGGCGGAAAATTTGCCACCGCGCCACTGTGGGCTGCTCGTTGCGATGGTCACTGACCCCCTCTTGGCCATCACTCCGGCGCCGCTTGCCATTGTCCGAGCCGGGTTCGGAATTGCCATTGCCGCCGCCAAAGCCGATGACTTCGCCTATGATGACCGGGGGGCCATACCGTCCTGTTTCGGAGCAGCCGTTTGCTGTGACGCCCCCCGCAGTATTGCTGGCAGACGTCAATGCGCCGACATTCGGCGTTTTCGTGGATACGCCTAGCGAGCAGAATATGCCGGAACAACTGATACAGTGGTGATCAACGGATCCCGATCTTGAAGCTGATGACCGAACATAATCCGATCGACGAGATTTCAGAGATCGAAGCGCGGATCGAGGAGCTTGCCGAGGTCGCCGAGCGATGCCGAAAGATTATTCTGTTCTCCAAGGCGGCAATCGCCGGCGGCGTCGCATTGCTGCTCGTTACGATGCTCGGCCTGTTCGGGCCCAATCAGGTCGCGGCCCTCGGATCGATCGCCGCGGTGCTGGGCGGAATCGTATCGCTCGGATCGAATGTCAGTACGTTGCAACAGACGAAAGCCGCCATAACCGCCGCGGAGGCGCTTCGTTCGGATCTAATCAGCAGGATCGATCTTCGAGTGGTCGGCGATAGCCCAATGAGACTGGTTTGACGTGCCGCGTGCAGGCATACGGCGAGAGTGCGCAAAGATCGACCAGGCACTTCAGGCAATTTCTGAAATGAATGTCTTATGTTCCAATGAGTTATGCGTTTGGTGCGCTCGGAGGGACTCGAACCCCCACGGTGTTACCCACTGCCACCTCAAGGCAGCGCGTCTACCAATTCCGCCACGAGCGCTGGGATGCGGAGGGAACCCTTGGGGCCGCCGCCGGATCGACGGCGCGGGATGTAACAAATCGGAAGGTGGGGGACAAGCCGGTAAGTAGCCAATTAACTACCTAACATCAGGCGATTTTGGCAGCATTTGCTTGACCTCGACGGCGATCCGGTTGCGGTCGACCAGCACCACGCCGCTGGCGACCGGCAGGTTGTTGGCGAGGATCTTGACCTCGTCGGCCTCCGTGGCATCCAGTTCGATAATGGCGCCGCGGGAAAGCCGCATGACCTGGTGGATGGGCATCGTGGTGGTGCCGAGCACCACCATCAGATCGACACTGACTTTATCGAGGGTAGCCACTTTTGAACCGCCAAACCGAGACTAGATTGTGGTTCCACCTGACCACGTCATGGTTAGCCAATGGTTAACATCCGCCAGGACCTTGATTTGACGACTTTCGCGCACCCATCCGGCGGCGCTGCGGCGGAATGGCGGATTTCGGACGCCCCGGTGCCCTACCCCGACGCAGTCTCCGAGATGGAATCGCGCGTCGCCGACATCGCAGCCGGAAACGCGCCCGAACTGGTCTGGCTGCTGGAGCATCCCCCGCTCTACACATCCGGCACCAGCGGCAAGACCGGCGACCTCCTGGAGGCGCGATTCCCGATATTCCAGACCGGGCGCGGCGGTCAGATCACCTATCACGGCCCCGGCCAGCGGGTGGCCTACGTGATGCTGGACCTGAAGCGGCGCCGGCCGGACGTACGCGCCTATGTCGCGTCGCTGGAGCAGTGGATCATCCACACTCTTGCCGCCTTCAACGTCCGCGGCGAGCGCCGCGAGGATCGCGTCGGCGTCTGGGTCAAGCGACCCGACAAGGGAGCCGGCTTCGAAGACAAGATCGCGGCGATCGGGGTGCGGCTGAAGCGCTGGGTGTCGTTCCACGGCATCGCGATCAATGTCGAGCCGGATCTTTCGCATTTCTCCGCGATCGTGCCCTGCGGCGTGGTCGACCCGCGCTACGGCGTCACCTCCCTGGTCGACCTCGGCCTGCCGGTGACGCTGCCGGACGTCGACGTCGCGCTTCGGCAGGCGTTTGCGGATGTGTTTGGCGAAACCATCGCGACCCCGGCGCCGCGCGCGCAAGCCGCCAATGTCGTGAGCTGACGGACAGGCGCCGGCGCCCGGCCTACACGGTCGGCAGCACGGAAAATCGATCCCCTGCCTCTCGCAGGTTGAGCCAGTCCGGAGCGCCTGCATCGTTGTCGACGGCATCGACGCGCGCCGCGCTCGGCCCACGTCGGCACGCATCGATCATTTCCGATATGACGGCCTCGGGTCCGGCAAACACCGCCTCGACGCTGCCATCCCGGCGGTTGCGCACCCAGCCCTCGAGCTGGCGCAGGCGCGCCTGGTGCTCGACCCAGGCACGATAGCCGACACCCTGCACACGCCCACGGATCACGACGTGCCGGATCGCGTCGGTCATTTCTTCAATCCGAGGAATTCGGCTACCCTTGCCCTCACGTCGGCGTCACGCATCAGTCGGGCGGTAACCTCCGCTGGTGGAAGTCCCTTCAGCTCCCTGGGTTTCACGCCTTCGCGCAGCGCCTTCAGGGTGTCGTATATTGCCTGCGTGGCGGCCGCGAACGGTGCATGCCCCTGCAGCGCGATCTTGACGCGATGGCTTGCGAGAAACGCCGCATCGTCGAGCTCACCCTGGGTGTTGCCGAGCACCAGCGGAAGCGTTGTCACCGCCGCGATCGCCTCAAGCTCCCGCCGCGTCGTCAAACCCGTGAAGAACAGCGCATCGACGCCGGTCGCGTCGTAGGCCTTGGCCCGCGCCAGACAATCGTCAAATTCCGACGCCTGGGCACCACCGCCTCGCGTTCCGGTGCGGCCCATGATCACCAGGCTCGGATCGCTGCGGCCGTCGAGCGCCGCCTTCATCTTGCCGACGCCCTCCTCGAGCGGGATCAGTTGCGGGCCCGCGACGCCGAACGCCTGCGGCAACAGCGTATCCTCGATGGTGAGGCCGGCAGCGCCCGCTACCTCGAGCTCCTGTATCGTGCGGCGGACGTTGAGCGCGTTGCCATACCCGTGGTCGGCATCGACCAGCACCGGCAAGGTCGAAGCGCGCGACATCCGCCGCGTCTGCTCGGCAAGCTCGGTGAGCGTGATCAGGGCAATGTCGGGATCGCCGAGGATGGCAAGCGACGCCACCGAACCGCCGAACATGCCGAGTTCGAAGCCGAGATCTTCGGCAATACGGACCGAGATCGGATCGTATACCGATCCGGCGCGAACGCAGGTCGATCCGGCAAGGATCGCACGCAAGGCTTGGCGGCGCGTTGCGAAAGCCATTGCGGCCTCCTTTTTTTCTTACGCGAATTCCAGGATCAGCGCGTCCACGGCCAGCGTCGCGCCGGGGGCGGCGTGGATCTTCTTCACCGTGCCGTCACGCTCGGCACGCAGCACGTTCTGCATCTTCATGGCCTCCACGACCGCAAGGGTCTCGCCGGCCTTGACCTCCTGCCCTTCACTGACCGCGATCGACACCACGAGCCCCGGCATCGGACACAGCAGCTTCTTGCCGGTATCGGCCGCCGACACCACCGGCATCAGACGCGCCGACGTCGCTTCCGCTTCGGTGAAGACGTAAATCGGAACCTCAAATCCCTGATGCGCGAGGCGGAAGCCGTTGTTGATCGCGCGCACCTGCAGCGCCACCAACTGGCCGTCGATCGTGCCCTGCCAGACCGGCTCGCCCGGCACCCAGCTTGATATCAGGTTATGCGGGTTGCCCGGCAGGCCGTCGGCACCGACAAAGCGCACCGCAATGGCATCGCCCTCGCGCGCGATGTCGAGCGCGATCTCCTCGCGGTCGAGCCATACCGCGCGGCGCCGCTCGCGCTGGACGACGCGGCCACCCATTTGGCCCGAGATCTGCCGCTTGCGCTCGCCGAGCACGTGATCGATCGCCGCGGCGACAGCCGCCAGCCGTCGCGCGATCTCGCCCTCCGGCGGCCGCGCCGAAAATCCCTTCGGATATTCCTCCGCGATGAAGCCGGTGGAGAGCTTGCCTTCGCGCCAGCGCGGATGGTTCATCAGCGCCGACAGGAACGGAATGTTGTGCCTGATGCCGTCGACATAGAAGGCATCGAGCGCGGTCGACTGCGCTTCGATCGCCGCGGCCCGCGACGGCGCGTGCGTGATCAGCTTGGCGATCATCGGATCGTAATGGATCGAGATCTCGCCGCCCTCCTGCACGCCGGTATCGTTGCGGACGGTGACGCCGTCCTGGCTCTTCTCGGCCGGCGGACGATATTTCACCAGGCGCCCAATCGAAGGCAGGAAATTGCGGAACGGATCTTCGGCATAGACGCGCGATTCCACCGCCCATCCGGTCAGCGTCACGTCCTTCTGCGCAAGGCTGAGCTTCTCGCCGGCGGCCACGCGGATCATCTGCTCGACGAGATCGATGCCGGTGACGAGCTCGGTGACGGGATGCTCGACCTGCAGGCGCGTGTTCATCTCCAGGAAGTAGAAGCTCTTGTCCTGGCCCGCGACGAACTCGACGGTGCCGGCCGAGTCGTAGTTCACGGCCTTGGCGAGCGCGACCGCCTGCTCGCCCATCTTGCGGCGCGTGGTCTCGTCGAGCAGCGGCGACGGCGCCTCCTCGATGACCTTCTGGTTGCGGCGCTGGATCGAGCATTCGCGCTCGCCGAGATAGATCACATTACCATGCTTGTCCCCGAGCACCTGGATCTCGATGTGGCGGGGATCGACGATGAACTTCTCGATGAACACGCGATCGTCACCGAACGACGATTTCGCTTCGGCCTTCGCGAGATTGAACCCTTCCGCGACTTCCGCTTTCGAATGCGCGATCCGCATTCCCTTGCCGCCGCCGCCGGCGGAGGCCTTGATCATCACGGGATAGCCGATCTCCTCGGCGATCCCAACGGCATGCTTGTCGTCCTCGATGACGCCGAGATGGCCGGGAACGGTGGAGACCTTTGCCTTCGCGGCCGCCTTCTTGGATTCGATCTTGTCGCCCATCGCGGCGATGGCACCGGGGTTGGGACCGATGAAGACGATGCCGGCTTCCTCCAGCGCACGCGGAAACGCCTCGCGTTCGGACAGGAAGCCATAGCCGGGATGAACGGCCTCGGCGCCGGTCTTGCGGCAGGCATCGATGATCCTGTCGATCAACAGATAGCTCTCCGCCGCCGCCGGCGGACCGATCAGCACGGCCTCATCAGCCATCTCGACGTGCAGCGCATCGCGGTCGGCCTCAGAGTAGACGGCTACCGTCTCGATTCCCATCCGACGTGCAGTCTTGATGATCCGGCAAGCGATCTCGCCGCGATTTGCGATCAGGATTCGTTTGAACATGTTCTTCTTGCTTGAGCGTTTAGGCAGGATCCTCGCCCGCGATATGGCACGGGCGGCGAGCGTCTCAATTGACGTGGTACAGGAAAACTCAGGAGAGGCAACGGTCTATATCGAGGCGGCGGGCTTGCTCCAGCGCCCGACGCCGTCAACCCGAATAGGTATTAAATCTACCACGCGCATGGGCGCGAGAGACGGCCTTCATCAGCTCGCTTATCTCGTTTTCCAGATAATCATTGGCCACGATCAGCGCGCGGATCGTTGCCCGCATATCACCGCCGCAGGCCGCGATCGCCTCGTCCACGGCAGTCTCCAGGCCGTCGATATCCTCGGTGCTGGCACTGGGAAGGGAGGACATCTGGCGATTTCCGGGATGCGGGACGGGCATTAATGTTCTCTTTTTGTTCTCTCATGTCAACCCACGGATCGGTCGCTACCGACCGGTTCCAACGGCT
This sequence comes from Bradyrhizobium sp. BRP22, assembly GCF_020194175.1. Classification (GTDB taxonomy): domain Bacteria; phylum Pseudomonadota; class Alphaproteobacteria; order Rhizobiales; family Xanthobacteraceae; genus Bradyrhizobium. The sequence continues at coordinate 311,502 of NZ_JADYVX010000005.1, forward strand.
TTTTTCCAACGCGGAATAGCTTCGCGGGCGCTTCGTGCTAGAAGGCTCTCCCCCGCACGCCATCCCATCGATATAGACCATGTCATTACGCACATTGATCGCAGGGCTGATCCTGATCGCCCTTCCCGCGAGCCAAGCGCTCGCCGCCAACGCCACCGTCAAGGACGGCAGTACGCTTCAGCTCGGCAACACGACCTACCGGCTCGATGGCATCGACGTGCCACCTGTCGACCAATTGTGCATCGACGAGCACGCCGAGAGCTGGACCTGCGGCATCGAGGCCCGTGACCAGCTGGCGAGGCTGATCGGCGACCGTCAGGTCCGCTGCGACGATCTCGGCCCTGACCTGACCTACAAGAAACGGCGTCTCGGCGTGTGCAAGATCGAAGGCGATCCGACCAGCCTCAGCGAGCTGATGGTCCAGCAGGGCTTTGCCCTCAACGTCGAAGCTTCGGCCACCGGCCGCTTCAAGCCCGACGAGGCGCGCGCCAAGGAAGACCGCCGGGGGCTGTGGAAGGGCTGCTTCGTCGCGCCGCAGGAGTTCCGCCGCGGCAAGCAGGATGGCGCGCTGCTCGGAGGATCATGCCCCGCCGATCGCGATCGCGCGATCCGCGACGTGATCTTCCCCGACGATCTCCCGATGCCCGCAAGCTGTAACATCAAGGGCAAGTTCGCCGTGCGTGCCCGGGTCACCGGCGACATCGGCATCTATCATTTGCAGGCATGCCGCAGTTACCCTGGATTAACCAAGCCCGACCGCTGGTTCTGCTCCGAGGATGACGCGCAGGCCGCGGGATTCCGCAGGGCCTATAATTGCCGGCCCGGCAGCAAGGCCAAATGACTGTTGGCAAGCCCTCTTCCGTTGTGTGAGACTACGCGAAGAGGTCGCCCGCCCCGATGCCGTCAGACCCTATGAACGTCCTTCCCGAGACGCTCGCCGCTGAACGGCTGCGCCAGCATCTGGAAGAGATTGCGCGCGAACGCGACCGCGCGCATCGCGCATTGCAGGAGCGCGAGGCGGACCTGGCGCGCATCCAGCGAATGGTCCGGGTCGGCGGGTTGGAAATCGATTTCCGCGACGGCGCCAAGACCCGCCGCTCCCCTGAATATCTCCTCGTTCACGGGCTGCCCCCCGACGCCATCAACGAGACCTACGAAGACTGGGTCGATCGCATCCACCCCGAGGATCGCGAGCGCACGATCAAACACCTGTTCGGGGTCCTGAAGAGCAACGGCGAAGATTATTCGGCAGAGTACCGCATCATCCGGCCAAGCGACGGCGACATCCGATGGATCCGCGTCGTCGCCAAGATCGAGCGCGACCGCAACGGCCGCGCGCACCGCATGGTCGGCGCCGATCTCGATGTCACCGATCAAGTGCTGGCGCAGGCTACTTTGCGCGAAAGCGAGGAGCGCTTTCGCCTGATCGCCGACAGCGCGCCGGTTCCGATCTGGGTGACGAAACTCGATCGCACCCGCTCCTTCGCCAACCAGGCCTATGTCGATTTCCTTGGCCTTCCCTATGAAGAAGCCATCAAGTTCGACTGGCGCAAGCGACTGCATCCTGACGACATGTCTCGTATCGTTCAGGAATCGATCGCGGGCGAAGCCTCGCTGAAACCATTCGTGCTGGAGGCACGCTACCGGCGCGCCGACGGCGAATGGCGCTGGCTGAGGTCGGAGTCGCAACCGCGCTGGGATCCGAACGGCAACCATATCGGGTTCATCGGGGTCGCCCACGACATCACCGCGGCCAAGCAGGCCGAGATCGAGCTGCGCCGGCTGAACGAGACACTGGAGTTGCGCATCTCCGAGCGCACCGCGCAGCTCGAAGCCAGTGAAGCGCAAATGCGCGCAATCTTCGAGACCAGCCACCAATATCAGGTGCTGCTCAATCAGCGCGGCGAAGTGCTCCATGCCAACCGGACGGCACTGAACGGCATCCGCGCCGAGGCCCGCGATGTCGTTGGCAAACGGTTCTGGGAAACGCCATGGTTCGCCGCGACCGACGGCGCACCAAACCTGGTTCGCAACACGTTTATGGCCGTCATGACGGGCGAGGACGCCAAGACCGAGCTGATGCTCCGGCTTCCGACCGGCGAGCGCTATTTCGATTTCGCGATGCGGCCACTCCGTGACCAGCACGGCACCGTGATCGGCGCCGTGCCGGAAGCCATCGACATCACCGAACGCCGCCAGGGCGAAGAAGCCCTGCGGCAATCGCAGAAGATGGAAGCTGTCGGCCAGCTCACCGGCGGCGTGGCGCACGACTTCAACAATCTCCTGACCATCATCCGCTCCGCGACCGACTTCCTGCGCCGCCGCGACCTGCCCGAGGAGCGTCGCCATCGTTACATCGACGCGATCTCCGAAACGGTCGAGCGCGCGTCCAAGCTGACCGCGCAGCTACTGGCGTTCGCCCGCCGCCAGCCGCTGAAGCCGCAGGTCTTCAACGTCGGCGCGCAGGTCGACAGCGTGACCCAGCTTATCCGGCCACTGGTCGGCGCGGGCATCCAGATCGACGTCGAGATCGAGGATCCCGATTGCTTTGCGATCGCGGACATTGCCCAATTCGAGACCGCACTGATCAACCTCGCGGTGAACGGCCGCGACGCCATGGATGGCGAAGGCCGCCTCGCGATCATGGTGCGGAAGGTGCAGGGCATCCCTGCCCTGCGTGCCCAGCCGACGCGCCGCGGCGACTTTGTCGCGATCACCATGACCGACACCGGTACCGGCATCGCGCCCGATCATCTGCAATCGATCTTCGAGCCGTTCTTCACCACCAAGGAGGTCGGCAAGGGAACCGGGCTCGGCCTGAGCCAGGCATTTGGCTTCGCCAAGCAATCCGATGGCGATATCGAGGTCGTGAGCACGCTCGGACGCGGCGCGACCTTCACGATCTATCTGCCGCAGGCAGCACGCCCGGCCGATGCAGCGTCGGCCGCCGCCATTGCCAGCGAACCCGCAACCATGGGCCGCGGCTACCGCGTCCTCGTCGTGGAGGACAATGACGAGGTTGGCCAGTTCTCCACCGAGCTCTTGGAAGATCTCGGATACTCGGTCAAACGCGTGGCGAATGCCAATGCGGCGCTTGCTCTGTTGTCGGAAGACGAGTTTTCCGCCGATCTCGTATTCTCCGACGTCATCATGCCTGGCATGAACGGCGTGGAGCTCGCCAGCGTGATCCGCGACCGCTATCCCGGCCTGCCTGTAGTGCTGACCAGCGGATACAGCAACGTGCTCGCCGAAAACGCGCATCGTGGATTCGAGCTGATCCAGAAACCCTATTCGGTCGAGTCGCTGTCGCGCATTTTGCGGAAAGCGATTGCGGATCGCGGGGCGATCAGCTCGACCGCCTGAACCTCAACTCCGTCACCCTATTGGAACCACATCCCTCATCGGCGGTTCTTGCCGGAGAAACGGAGGATAACACGATGGCAACTTCATCACGTCAACGACGAGTCACCGGCAGGGTGATGCACGAGTTCAAGCATGGCGAGCTGAAGAGCGGACGTGGCGGCCGCGCGGGCAAGGTCAAGAACCGGCGGCAGGCGATCGCCATCGCGCTGCAGGAAGCCGGCGCCTCAAAATACCAGAGCGGACGCCGCAACCGCCGTAACCTGCGCCGCACCGAGCGGAAGGAAGCCCAAGGCCGCACCGCCCAGCAGGAGCGCGAGGGCAAGTCGCGCGTCGGCGCTTCCCGCAAACGCGAAAGCACCCGCGCGATGGGCGGCCGCAATGCCCGCAAGCCCACCGCCCGCGGGCGCAAGGCCGCAATCTCCCGAGCCCGCAAGCGCGACGGGCATACGCGGCAGGAGCTTTACGCCCGGGCGCAGCGGCGCGGCATCGAAGGCCGCTCGAAAATGACCAAGCAGCAACTGGAGAACGCGCTCGGCATCCGCTGAGCGCGTTTTCTTCCGCTATTGGCCGGAAATATCGATGAGGGCGATACCGATATCTGCCCTTTTCTTCCGACGTAACCTTGCCGGCGTCTCCGTCAGCACCACCTCGAGGGTCGGCCGCACCACGCCGGCGAGCAGGTGGCCGCCGCGCGTGGAGCCGTCCGACAGCCCGAGCACGATGTGAACGTGCAGGCTGGCCTTGCCGTCATCGCCGATCGCGACGTCGCCGATCGCGCTCAACACCTCGCATTGCTCGTTGACCTCGATCTTCCGGTAGGATTTCGAACCGAAATCGAACCAGCCGACGGTCGCCCTCTCGAACGCCCCGATTGCGGTCAGCGACGCCGCCGAAATCTCGGCCGCATCGGCAAACTTTGTCAGCGCCGCGAACGCTTCGTCGCCGGTGTCGAGGATGATGACATGGACCTGCGCACCCGGCTCGTCGGAGATCAATTTGCTTCGCATCGGCTGGTTCGCTTCGTCAGGCTGCGCTGCGTTGGGCGTGGCGGCCTTCCTTCACCTCCTCGATGATCTTGGCACTGAAAGCCTCGAGATCGCCGGGATTGCGGGACGTGATCACGCCCTGATCGGTCACCACCTGGGAATCCTCCCACTTGGCGCCGGCATTCATCACGTCGGTCTTGATCGACTTGTACGAGGTCATCCGCCGCCCTTTGGCGATCCCGGTTTCGATCAGAAGCCAGGGCGCGTGGCAGACCGCCGCGACGACCTTCTTGGCGTCAAATATGTCCTTGATGAACTTCAGCGCCTTCGGCTCGGCCCGCAGCAGGTCCGGATTGATCTGTCCGCCCGGCAGCACGATCGCGTCGTAGTCGGAGGCGGAAACCTGGTCGAGCGTCTTGTCGACCTTCACCGGCCTCCCCCAATCTTTCAGGTCCCAGCCCTTGATCTCGCCCGCGGCCGGCGAAACCACGTCGACGGTCGCGCCGGCCTTCTTGAGCCGATCGCGCGGCACTTCCAGTTCCGACTGCTCGAAGCCGTGGGTGGCGAGGATTGCGATCTTCTTGCCTTTCAAGTCCATTGGAAACTCCGTTCGCAAATGCATGGGAGATGCCGACCAATCGGCAACGCCGGACATCGTTCCCGTACACCGCCGAATTGATCCACCCTCGCCAGGAACCCATGCTATTTCGGCTTCGGCTCGACCAGCCCCGCTGCCGGATTCCGCAGCTTGCCCTCACGCGCGAGCTTCACGGCGTTGCCAAGCGTTCGCGCGACATTCAAGGTCTCCTCCTGGAACGCCCTGTCCTCATCGAGCGACCGATGCGAGGTCGCGTAAGGCTCCATGTAGCCGATATACCCGTCGAGTTCGCCCGCTCGACCCGCCGAGATCAGCTCCATATCCGTCAGCCAATCCGACAGCGACCGCCGCATCGTTTCCGCGCCAACGGAGTCGCCGTGCACGACGAGGCCGAAATAGCGGCCGGCGAGATGCCGAGGATAAGGCCAACCCTTCAACTCGAGCGCCTTGGCTTCATCGGCATGCTTGCCATGGGTGGAGGTCGGATCGGGATTGCAGCCATCGGCGCAGACCATCCGATCCATCATCGCCTTCAGCCCGGTCGGCGCGTGATACCAGTTCACCGGCGACACGATCAGGATGCCATGCGCGGCCACCCACAGGGGATAGATCTCGTTCATCCAGTCGTCGGTCTGGCCGAGGGCATAGTTCGGATAACAACTGCAGGGCCAGTGGCAGAGCGCCGGCGATGTGGAGAGACAGGACTTGCAGGGATGGATCTGCTTGCCGAACTCGGACGCCAGCCGCGAGAGGTCGAGGATGTCGACGGCAAGTCCCATTTCGATGAAGACAGCCTCGGCGAGCTTGACCAATCGCCAGCTCTTGGACATTTCGCCGGGACAGGTGTGCTCGCTGCGGGAGGAGCCGTTGATGATCAGGATGCGGGGCGTCTCCGCCGCATCGTCATGGCGCCGCTGGGCCGCCAAGATCGCGTCGCGCGCGGCGAGCCAATCCACCGCCAGTTCGTATTCCGGATCGGCGAAGCCCGGCCCCGCCTTGCGCGTCAGCGGCGCCTTGCGGGAATGGCTGTAGGCATCCCATGCCGCATCGATGATGGCGTCGACTTCCCGCTGCAGCGGCTTGAAGGCGGGATCGACGAAACGGCTGCGGTAGCGTCGCGCGAACTCCTCGCGCGGCAATTTGACGGGCGGCATCCCCTTGCGGACGTCCGGCGCCGTCATGTCGCACCCCTCTCGGAACTGTGAACGTAAGATGACATGTCGCGTTAACAACGTGACGCCCGCGAAGAGAGTTCCGGCCCCAAGAGGAGCGCCGCCACCGATGTCCGAGAAGCTGGATCGCAAGGTCAAGACGGCGCTCGACGAAACGCGCCTGCTCGTCCTCGGCATCCAGGTCCTGCTCGGCTTTCAATTCCAGGCCTTCTTCCAGACCGGCTTTCCGGCGCTCTCCTCCGCGTCGAAAACGCTGTGCGCCATCGGGCTTGCGCTGCAGATGCTGTCGCTGGGGCTGCTGATCGCTCCGTCGATGGAACACCGTCTCGTCGAGCAGGGTTCTTCATCCAAGCGCCTGGTCCGCGCGACGTCCTTCTATACGACCGCCGGGCTGGTTCCTTTCTCTTTAAGCCTTGGTCTCGCCGCCTACGTCGTGATTGAAGGACATTTCGGTTGGCTCGCGGGAGTCACAAGCGGACTCGCGCTAATATTCGCATCAAGTTTTGCATGGTTCGGAGTGGAGATGTTTCACCGGGAGAAACCGCCGATGCCCGATTCAGAAGGAACGACTCCGCTCACGACAAAGGTCGAGCAAGTGCTGACCGAGGCACGCGTCATCATCCCCGGCGCGCAGGCCCTGTTCGGCTTTCAATTCATCGCCATGCTGACCACCGGCTTCGAGGAAATGCCGCAGACGGCAAAGATCGTGCACGCCGTCGCGCTCGGCCTCGTCGCCATGAACGTCATCCTGCTGATGACGCCGGCTGCCCTGCACCGGCTTTCCTATGGCGGCGCGGATTCGGAGAGCTTTCTGCGCGCTGCTTCCGCGCTGGTAACAGCAGCGCCATTGTTTCTCGCTGCCGGCATCGCCGCGGAGAGCTACGTCGTGCTCGGCAGGATCACGAGCAGCACACTCGCCGCCACTTACGCAGCGGCGAGTTTTCTTTTCCTGATCGGATTCTGGTACGCCCTGCCGCTGACCGTGCGATGGGCGGATACTTACCGCAAGCCGTGACGCCGCGACGTCACTTGCGATTCTTGTCCAGCGCCTGCGCCATCTCGAGATGATGCCGCAGCGCCGGCAGCGTCTTGCCGGCCCATTCCTTCAGCTTCGGATTGTCGCCGCCGTTGGCGTAGCGTTCGAACAGCGAGACCGCATCCTTGTGCGCACTCACCTGCATCGGGTCGTACTGGCTTGCAAAGCTCTCGGGCTTGGTGTCGCGCAGCTTGTCGAGCTTGCTTTGCGCGGACGAATCCAGCCCCGATGGAAGCTGCGCGCCCTCGCCGCTCGTGACCAGGCCCTTCAGCTCGTTGCTTGTCTTGGTGTGATCGGCGATCATCTGCGCCGCGAACCTCTTCTCCTCCGCGTTGCCTTTCTGCTCGGCGATCTTGCCCGCCTCGATCTCCAGCATGTCGCTGATTGCGGCTTCCTTGACGAAATCGGCCGTCGAGGGAGCGACGCCCAACACCGAGTTGACGCCGGTCTTCTCGCCGACCGATTGCGCGGCTGCCGAGGTGGAAATGAAGGCGACGGCGATCACCGTCACCACGATCGATCTTTTCATAGGCTTGCCTCTCGTTAAGGTTGTGAGCGGCAAACCCGTGGCTGGAATTTTCGTTCCTATGAGCGTTCACCGCCTCCGACGCGAGGATTTACCGCGGCGGCGTTTCGTCCTTCGAAGGCGAGCCTGCCGGACCCGTCGTTGATTTCGGAGGCTGCGCGGGAGCGCCGTTGGGACCTCCGCTCCGATCCGCTCCCATGCCTGTGGTCGTGCCTTCCCGCATGCTGTTCGGCGTGGCCGGCTCGGGCACATTCGCGCTGGGATGTCCGGGCGAATCGGTGTTCCTGCCCTGGTTCGATTGCGCCATGGCGCTGGAACTTGCGAGCGCGAGGGCAGCAGTCAAAAGTAGCTTGTTCATGATGATCTCCTTGTTGAGCACCACGCGGTCAACGGGTCCCTATTCGATGCGTTCCGCAGGGCCAGAAGAATGACGCCGCGAAACCATCACGGCCGTCAGAGGTTTATAGTCTCGAAGGAGAATCTGATGGCGCGTTTTCGGGTCCAGCCGACCCGCGCTGACAAGGCGATAGCCGGCGCTGTGTCGGAATACACGACGCCGACAACCGAGCGGGCCGCCAAGGTGCTGACTTGGGGCGCGGACGAGCACGTACTCTGCGCGCTTGCGCTGGGCTGGTGGCTCTATTCGCTCGACAAGGACGCGAGGCAGCGCCGCAACAGCAACCACATCCTTCTGACCGCGATCGTCACGACCGCTCTTCCCCACCTGCTGAAGACGGTGTTCGACCAGGAGCGCCCAGATCGGCAGACTGCGCGCGGCCACCTTCATGGCGTGCCGTTCTCCGGCAAGCCGTTGGACGCCTTTCCGTCTGGTCATGCGATTCACGTCGGCGCAATCGCCTCGGCCGCAACCGTGCTTGCGCCGGCCAAGCGCAATGCCGTCTGGGCGATCGGCGGAGGCCTTGTGCTGACGCGCGTCGTGCTGCTTGCGCACTGGATGAGCGACGTCGTTGCCGGCCTTGCGATCGGCGCGCTGACCGAGCGGCTGCTGCGCTTCATCACGGGCTACGGCAGGGATCGGCGCGGACGCTGAAGCCTCGCCGATCAGGCGGCGTCCTCCACCTCGGCCGCTTCGGACGCCAGCATCGCCCGGATCTCCCGCGCCGTGCGCGCCGCGCTGAACAGATAACCTTGCATCTGAGTACATCCCAGCATGTGCACTGTGTCGCGCTGCTGCTCGGTCTCGACCCCTTCCGCCGTCGTGATCATGTCGCGGTCAGCCGCGATGCTGACCACCGCGCGGATGATCGACGCAGACGAGCTGTTGCGGGTGACTTCCTTGACGAAGCTGCGGTCGATCTTGATCTTGTCGAATGGGAAGCGCTGCAGATATTGCAACGAGGAATAGCCGGTTCCGAAATCGTCCAGCGCGATGTGAACGCCGAGCCCACGGAGCTGGTTGAGCGCGACCAATGCGGCATCATCGTCCGCGATCAGCACGGCCTCCGTGATTTCGAGCTCGAGGCGGCGCGGATCGAGTCCGCTCTCGGCCAATGCCGCCGCGACCTTCAGCGATAGCGCCTCCGACTTGAACTGAACTGGCGAGACGTTGACCGCAACCCGCACATGGGCGGGCCAGGTGGCAGCTTCCGTGCAGGCGGTCCGTAGCACCCACTGCCCGATCTCCTCGATCAGGCCGGTCTCCTCCGCGACCGGAATGAATTCGGCCGGCGATACCATGCCGCGCACCGGATGCCGCCAGCGCACCAGCGCCTCGCAGCCGGTTACCTCGTCGCTGCGCAGATCGACCAGCGGCTGATAGTGGATTTCAAATCCGCCCTCCACCAGCGCGGTGCGCATATCGGCTTCGAGCTCGCGGCGGAGTTTGGCCTCCTGCTCCATCTCCGGCTCGAAGAAGCGGTGAGTGCGGCGTCCGGCAGCCTTGGCAGCGTACATCGCAAGGTCCGCGCGCTTCAATAGACCGAGCAAATCAGTGCCATCCCGCGGCGCGACCGCAATCCCGATGCTGGCGTCACCGGACAGACGATGGCCATGGCAATCGAATGGCGCCCGCAGCGCCTGATAGACTCGTTCGACCAGCACGCTGACGTCATCATCGGCGGTGACGCCGCGCTGCACGATCGCGAACTCGTCCCCGCCGAGACGGGCGATGAAATCCTCCGGCCCGATCGACCGGCGCAATCGTTCGGCGACACCCTTGAGGAACTCGTCGCCGATCAAATGGCCGAGCGAGTCGTTGATGCGCTTGAACTCGTCGATGTCGGTATAGAGAATCGCGAACTGCACATGGGCCGTCTCGAGCAGCAGTCCCTCGGCGTGACGCTGGAACAGCGTCCGGTTCGGCAGATTGGTCAGCGGATCGTAATGGGCGAGATGTTCGATCTTCGCCTCGACCCGCCGCCGCTCGGTCACGTCTTCCATCGTCGTGGCCCACCCGCCGTCGGGCGAGCGCTTGAAGATCATGCGGATCGTTCGTCCATCCTGTGTCGCGAAATGGCTCTCGCCGACGTCGCTCTGGTTCGGCCCGATGAAACGCGCGCAATATTCGTCGACATCGCCGAGAAAGGATCCGATCGATTGACGATGCAGCACGAGGTCACGCAGGTGGCATCCGGGCTTGGCGACATCAGGCGATACGCCGAGCATATCGAGATAGCGCTGGTTGCAGATCACGAGCCGGCCCGACGCGTCGAACAGCAGCAAGCCCTGGGTCATGTTGTTGACGGCGGTATCGAGGTGAAAGCTCTTCTCCGACAGCTTCCGCTGCGCGGCGTCGTGCTGGCGCTGCAGTTGCCTCACGATCAGAAAGATCGTGATCATGACCACGACAATCGCCAGGACCGCGGCACTGAACTGCAGTTTCGTCTGCGCGCGCCAGTCGGCGAGCGCCGTCGAGGTCCTGGTCGTGGCAACGATCAGGATCGGGAAATGAGTTAGCGGTCGAACGGCGCCGATCTTGTCTTCGGCATCTTCGGAGCTGAAGCGCCCCGAAATGTTTCCATCAAGCGTCAGCGCCTTCTGGAACGACGGGAGACTGGCTACGCTCTTGCCGACCGCCCCGTCGTCCTTGGGATAGCGGGCGATGACGGTGCCGTCGCGATGGATCATCGAGATGATGGTGTCGCCGTTCAGCGCCAGGGATGCGACAAACTCCTCGAACTGGCTGGATTCGACACCCCGGCTGGAAAAGCCGATGATGGCGCCACTGCGGCCGACGATCTTGCGGGCGAACAGCATCGTCCACTTGCCCGTGACGCGGCTCACGGCCGGCTCGACGATGACATCAGGTGTCGGCTTGCCGGAGGTAAACTCCCTGAAATATTGCCGATCCCTGACGTTCAGGTCGGGCACCGGCCACATCTCGGAGGAATTGATCAGCCACCCATCGGCATTGAACAGGTTGAAGCCACCAACATGCGGCAGGGCCGCAAGCCTGGTGCGCAGCATTTCGTGCGCGCTCAGGAGTGACATCGTCTTCTCGAACTGATCGGCGGTATCGACTCCATCAGCCCGCATATAGGCGACGACATCATCATGCACGTGCTGGAGATCGGAGAGCTGCTGATCGAAATGGCGGGACAGCAGGAGCGCCGTGTTGGAGAGTTCGCGTTCGGCAAGATCGAGCGCGCGCTGGCGGAATTGCAGCGCCAGGTACCCGGTGCCGAGCCCGATCGCGACCACAAGCGCTGCCGCGCACAGGACGAGCCAATGGATTGCGCTCAATCGCAAGGCCGCCATGGCCGCCAATTTCGGCCACCACCGGCTCCGTAAGATCTGGCTCTTGGCCGAGCTGTCTGACATTTCCCTGCCCCTGCAAGCGCTTGTTGTAAGGGGCACAACCCAAGAGAGCGTTAGGAAAATAAGTTATCGAGCAGTTAACATGGAACCTTGCTTCTGAGCGTTGCCGGATTTGGACCGCGACATCGCTGCGCAGCATTGGACCTTATGCAGTTTATGAGAGATTGAGATGTTTGCTGGATGATGCCCGTGGGCAATCTTCATTCGGGCGATCTCACCGGGGCAGCCAAGCGCACAACAGAATGAACGATTTCATGCAATCGGTGGCGACGGCGCTCTCGCTGATCGTCAGTCTTGACCCTGAGCTGATCCGCATCGTCCTGTTATCATTGCGCGTCAGCCTGTCGGCGAGCCTGCTGGCGCTGCTGATCGGCGCGCCCCTCGGGATCCTGCTCGCGATCAGTCGGTTTCAGGGCAGGCAAGCCATGATCGTGCTGGCGAATGCCATGCTCGGCCTGCCGCCGGTGGTGGTCGGACTGGCGCTTTATCTCCTGCTGTCGCGTTCGGGTCCGCTCGGCTTTGCCGGGCTGCTGTTCACGCCGGGCGCCATGGTTATCGCGCAGACCTTTCTCGCCACGCCGATCGTGGTCGCGCTCGTGCACCGTCCGGTCTCGCTGTTGTGGGCGGAATATTCCGATCTCATGCGGACCGATGGCCTCTCGCGCCTGCGCAGCATGGCGCTGTTGTCGTCGCTTGGCCGTGCCTCGTTCTTGACCGCGTTCCTTGCCGCCTTCGGCCGCGCCATCGCCGAAGTCGGCGCCATCATCATCGTCGGCGGCAACATCCGCGGCTACACCCGGACCATGACGACCGCGATCGCGCTGGAAACCAGCAAGGGTGAGTTGCCGCTCGCGCTCGGACTTGGCCTGATCCTGCTCGGCCTCAGCGTGACCGTGAGTACGGTCGCCTTCCTGCTAGTCGGACGCGTTGGGGAAAAATAGCTGCTCACCGCCGACCTTGTAGTCGGCGATCACCTTCTGCCCCTCGGCGGAGATCAACCAGTCGACGAAGGCCTGCCCATCCTTGGCCTTCACGGCTGGGTGCTTGGCCGGATTGACGAGCATCACGCCATACTGGTTGAACAGGCGCCGATCGCCCTCGGTCAGGATCGCGAGATCGCCGCGATTCTTGAACGACAGCCAGGTGCCGCGATCCGAGAGCACATAGGCATTGTCGGATGCGGCCATGTTGAGCGCGGGGCCCATTCCCTGCCCGATCTCGCGATACCAGGATCCCTTGTCGACCGCGATGTCGATGCCGGCCTCCTTCCATAGCCGCAGTTCGGCCTGGTGCGTACCGGAGCGGTCGCCGCGCGAGACGAAGGTCGCCTTCGCGGCGGCGATCTTCTTCAGCGCTTCCGTAACGTCCTTGCTGCCGGCGATGTGCGCCGGATCGGCCTTCGGCCCGATCACCACGAAATCGTTGTACATGACCTCGTGGCGCTTGACGCCAAAGCCTTCGGCCAGGAATTTTTCCTCTGCCGGGCGATCATGCACGAACACCACGTCGGCATCGCCCCGCCGTCCGATGTCGAGCGCCTGGCCGGTGCCGACTGCGACCACCTTGACACCGATCCCCGTCGCCGCCGTAAAGCGCGGTAAGAGGAAATTGAACAGCCCGGACTGCTCGGTCGATGTCGTCGACGCCACGGTGATTGAGTGCTCCTGCGCGAATGCGCTGGAAATCATGAGAAGCGTTGCGACCAGAATTCGTGCGAGCATTTTCCTCATCTCCGCAAGGTCCGATGTTTTGCACGTTTACTTGGTCTCGGCCTGCCCGACCATAGCAAGGCGATCCGACGTCCGGGCTTTACAATCCCCTCAAACTGCGCGACTCCCTCGTCACGCCGTCATGGTTGGCGTAACAGGGAAACTGCAAGAAGCTGATGGACGCATTGACGATCTTCGGGCTGTTCGCCGTCACCATCATGCTCGTGTGCTATGCGGCCGAAGACCGCAGCCCATGGTTCATCCTGGCTTTCGCTGTCGCCTGTGCGCTCGGCTCAGCCTATGGCTTCCTGCAAGGCGCCTGGCCGTTTGGGCTGGTCGAGGCGGTCTGGGCGGTCGTCGCATTGCGGCGCTGGATGCTCAAGCGGCTGCCGGCGAAGGCGTAACGTTATAGTATTCAGCGATCTCCTGCCTTGAATCGGTACCGGGGCGGCGCTAACAAGCCGACATGGACTCGCGCTTCGCCACACCGGTTTCTTCGACCTGCACGGCCCCGTCGCGCCGGTGGCGCAGCCTGCTTGCGGGACTGATCTCGCTGGCGCTCGTGCTGTCCTTCTTTCACGGTCTCGGCTTCGACAGCGACGATGCAGTACCGGCGCTGTCGATCGCGCAACTCGCCGGTGATGCCACCGACAAGGCTCCCATCCATCCAGCACCGCTCCATGGCGACCACTGCCTGACTCACGTATCGACAGTGGCAACCCAGGATACGTCAGTCACGATCGAATACGCCCCGCACGCCTATCGCCTCCTCGCCGTGCGTGCCCCGGATACGGCTGAACCGATCTCTCCCTTCAAGCCACCGCGCGCCTGATCCGATCGGCATGACCGATCTGGCCGCTGCCTTCCGGCAGCGGGTCTTGCTTGCACAGATTGCAATGACGGCAGCGCGGGGCTTCGGACCCGCGCGCGGTGGGAAGGCACATATGAGACGGATTCTTCTTTTCGTTGCCGGCATCATCGTCGGCGGCCTCGGTATCGCGATTTGGTCACATTGGCCGCTGTCGGGCACGCATGCGCACCTGGAAACGGCGACGGGCGGAGTGGCAAAAGCCGAAACCGAAGATCACGGAACCGAGCGCATCGCGCTGAGCGACGAGCAGATCAGGGATGCCGGGATAACGCTGGCTCCGGTCGCAGGGGGTACGCTCAAGCGCCACTTCCTGGCGCCAGGCTCGCTTATTCCCGACGCTGACCATATCGGCCGCGTCTCCGTGCGCGTGCTGGCGACGGTCGCGGAACTGCGCAAGCGCCTGGGCGACAATGTCGAAAAAGGCGAGATCGTCGCCGTCATCGAAAGCCGGGAGGTCGCGGATGCCAAGAGCCAATACCTCGCCGCGCGGCTGACCAACGATCTGCAGCAGACGCTCTACAACAAGCAGAAAACGCTGGTCGAGAGCCGGGCCATGTCGGAAAATGAATTCCTGCGCGCCCAGTTGAACGCCAATGATGCTCGCATCAAGCTCGACGGCGCCAGGCAAAAACTGTTCGCGCTGGGGCTGTCAGAGAGCGAGATCGCCGACCTCCCGAACCAGCCGCCGGAAAACCTGCGCGAACAGTATTTGCGTGCGCCGATCTCGGGTCGCGTGTCGGAGCGGCGCGTCGACCTCGGCGGGCTGATAGGCCGCGAGGGCCAGGAAAGCGAGCTGTTCGTCATCGTCAATCTCGACGATATCTGGGTCGATCTCGCCGTCTCTCCCGAAGACATCGCCGCCGTGCGCGAGGATGGATTGGTCACGATCCGCGCCATCGGCAGCGACGATGAAGCGGTCGCACGGGTGATCTTTGTGAGCCCCCTGCTCGATCGCGAGACCCGCAACGCCCGCGTCATCGCAACCCTGCCGAACCGGGATCACCGATGGAGGCCCGGCACTTTCGTGACCGCGGAAGTGCCGCTCGGCGGTGAACCCTCCAAGGTGATCGTCTCGAAGAAAGCGCTGCAGACGGTCAAGGGCAGCGCGACCGTATTCGTGCGCAATGCCGACGGGTTTGAGGCGCGACAAGTGCGTACCGGCCGCGAGGATGATGACGACATCGAGATCGTGAACGGACTTGCGCCGGGAGAGACCATCGCCGTCGCCAACACATTCACGCTCAAAGCCGAGTTGGAAAAGGCCGAGGCGGAGCACGGCCATGATTGAAGCGATCATCGGCTTCTCCATTCAGCGCCGCTGGGTGATCGTCGCGCTCTGCGCCATCGTCATGGCGCTCGGCGGCTTCGCGCTGACGAAAGTCTCGATCGATGCGGTGCCCGACATCACCAACAAGCAGGTGCAGATCAACACCACGGCCCATGCGCTGTCGCCGCTCGAAATCGAAAAGCAGGTCACCTTTCCCGTCGAGACAGCGCTCGCGGGCGCGCCGGGCCTGGAGAGCACGCGCTCACTGTCGCGCAACGGTTTTTCGCAGGTGACCGCGGTCTTCAGCGAAGCCACCGATATCTACTTTGCGCGCCAGCAGGTCAGCGAACGCCTCGCCGAGATCCGCGCGCGCTTGCCGCAGGGCATCGAGCCGCGGATCGGTCCGATCTCGACCGGGCTCGGCGAGATCTACATGTGGAGCGTCCGCTTCGCCGACGAAGCGGTCGAGGCCGACGGCACGCCGGGCCTGCAGCGCGACGGCAGCTTTGTCACCAGCGACGGGGCACGGCTCAAGGGCGAGATCGAGAGGAGCGCCTATTTGCGCACCGTGCAGGACTGGATCATCAGGCCGCAGATCAAGACTGTTCCCGGCGTTGCCGGCGTCGATACGATCGGCGGCTATCTCAAGCAGTACCAGGTCCATCCGGATGCGGCGAAGCTGATCGCGCTCGGCCTGACCTTTGCCGATGTGGCTAACGCGATCGAAACCAATAATGTCAGCCGGGGCGCGCGCTACATCGAAAAGAATGGCGAGGGCTTCGTCGTGCGCTCCGGCGGGCGCATCGAGAACATCGAGGAGCTCGGCGCCATCGTCGTCACCACGCGAGGCGGCGTGCCGGTGCGAATCCGCGACATCGCGACGCTGACGATCGGCGGCGAGAGCCGCACGGGCAGCGCCAGCGAGAACGGCCGTGAGGTGGTGGTCGGCACGGCGCTGATGCTGATCGGCGCCAACAGCCGCACCGTGTCGTCGGCGGTCGATGCGCGGCTGCGCGAGATCGCGCCGACGCTGCCGCCCGGTGTCGAGGTCACGACCGTGCTCGACCGCACCCAACTGGTCGACGCCACCGTCGCGACGGTAGCGACCAATCTCGGCGAGGGTGCACTGCTGGTCATAGCCGTGTTGTTCGTGCTGTTGGGCAATTTTCGCGCAGCACTGATCACTGCGCTGGTGATTCCCGTGGCGATGCTGATGACCGCTATCGGCATGTGGCAGGGCCGCATCAGCGCCAATCTGATGAGCCTGGGCGCACTCGATTTCGGCCTGATCGTCGATGGCGCCGTCATCATCACCGAGAACAGCCTGCGCCATCTGGCGGAGCGCCAGCGCGAACTTGGGCGCGCCCTCTCCCGCGACGAGCGGCTGGCCACGGTGCGCGCCTCTGCGGTCGAGATGATCCGCCCGAGCCTGTACGGCCAGGCCATCATCCTCCTGGTTTACGTGCCGCTCCTCACCTTCACCGGGGTCGAAGGCAAGATGTTCACGCCGATGGCCGTGACCGTGATCCTGGCATTGGCGTCGGCATTCGTGCTGTCGCTGACGTTCGTTCCCGCCGCGATCGCCATCGCGGTCACTGGGCGCGTTCAGGAGCATGAAAGCTGGCTCGTTGCCGCCCTGAAGCGGCTGTACCGGCCGCTGCTACGCTATGCGATTGCGGCCCCCCTGCCCGTCGTCGCAACGGCAGCCGTGCTGTTCGCCGCTGCACTCGCGGGCTTCACGCGCCTCGGACAGGAGTTCATCCCGTCGCTGGACGAGAAGAACATCGCCATGCATGCGCTGCGGATTCCCAGCACTGCGCTATCGCAATCGCAGGCGATGCAGCTTGCGGTCGAGAATGCCGTCAGCCGTCTGCCGCAGGTCGCCTTCGTCTTTTCCAAGACCGGCACGGCCGAGGTCGCGAGCGACCCGATGCCGCCGAACGCGTCCGATACCTTCATCATGCTGAAGCGGCGCGATCAATGGCCGAATCCCTCGATGAGGAAGGAGGAACTGGTCGAGCAGATCGCAAAGGCTGTCAATCGCGTTCCCGGAAACATCTATGAGTTCACCCAACCGATCCAGATGCGCTTCAACGAACTGCTGGCGGGTGCGCGCGGCGACATCGCCATCAAGGTGTTCGGCGACGAGTTCGAGCCGATGCTGAAGGCGGCCAACGAGGTGGCCTCAATCCTGCGCTCGGTGCACGGGGCGACCGATGTGAAGGTGGAGCAGGCCGGCGGCCTTCCCGTCCTCGACATCAGGGTCGACCGAGCCGCGATCGCTCGCCGCGGTCTGAGCGCAGCAGCGGTGCAGGACGTGATCGGCGCCGCAGTTGGCGGCCAGGAGGCAGGCGTCGTGTTCGAGGGCGACCGTCGGTTCGACATCGTCGTGAGGCTGCCGGAAGGCTTGCGATCCGACCTCGAGGCGCTCGGCAATCTTCCGGTGGCGCTGCCCAGAGCAACGCCCAACTCGCCGGTCCAGAGCCTGCCGCTCAACCGGCTGGCGCGCTTCTCCTTCACCGAGGGACCGAACCAGATCAGCCGCGAGAACGGCAAGCGGCGCATCGTCATCACCGCCAATGTCCGCGGTCGCGACCTCGGCTCGGTCGTCGCGGAAGCTCAGGCCAAGGTCGGCCAGCACGTCAAGTTACCGCCCGGGTACTGGATGAGGTGGGGCGGACAGTTCGAGAACCTTGCGGCCGCCCGGCAAAGACTCGGCATCGTCGTGCCGGCGTGCTTTGCATTGATCTTCCTGCTGCTGCTCGCCGCCACGGGATCGGCGCGCGATACGCTGCTGGTGTTCAGCGCCGTGCCGCTCGCGCTCACTGGCGGCATCGCCGCGCTCTGGCTTCGCGGCATGCCGTTCTCGATCTCGGCCGCGGTCGGCTTCATCGCGCTGTCAGGCGTCGCCGTATTGAACGGCCTCGTGATGCTGAACCTGGTCCGCAAGCTCCATGACGACGGCATGCCGCTGCGAGAGGCCGTCGAGAATGGCGCCCTCACCCGGCTTCGCCCGGTCGTGATGACCGCGCTCGTGGCGGCGCTCGGATTCGTGCCGATGGCGTTCGCCACCGGCACCGGCGCAGAGGTGCAAAAGCCATTGGCAACGGTGGTCATCGGCGGCCTGATCACCGCCACCCTGCTGACGCTGGCCGTCCTCCCGGCGCTCTATGCACGGTTCGGCCAGCGGGATGAGCAGGCCGCCGAACAGCGGGCCGGGCTACCCAGCGCCGCACACAACTGAGCGCCATGGGACGCCCGGGGAGACGAACTCGACAGTTCGACGGCCATCGTGGTCTGATGTAACAATTCTGTCATACAGCAAAACTAAACGGGTGCGACGATCGATCGCAGAAGCTGCTTCTGACAGGGGGACATGAAGATGCGCCGCACCATTGCGTTGTTATCGGCAGGCTTGATCACGCTCGCAGCCGGGGCCGCATCGGCGCAGAACAATACGCCACGTAACGTGATCCTGTTCATCCCCGACGGCCTGCGCTCCCGTATCGTCACGCCGCAGACGGCGCCGACGATGGCCGATATCCGCGACAAGGGTGTCAACTTCAAGAACGCGCATTCTCTGTTTCCGACCTTCACCATGGCCAACAGCTCGGCGATGTCGACCGGCCACTATCTCGGCGACACCGGCACTTTCAGCAACACGATCTACACCGGCTATTCTTCGGCGCCCGCCGGCGACACAGTGGTGCCGTTCATCGAGAACGACGCGGTGCTGGCCGACATCGACGAGCATTTCAACGGCGATTATCTCAACGAAGAGACCATCCTGAAGATGGCGCGCGACAAGGGTTTCAGCACCGCGGCCATCGGCAAGGTCGGCCCGACGCTGCTGTTCGACCATACCGATCGCGGCAAGCACACGATCATCTTCGACGATTCCACCGGCGGCAAGAGCGGCGTTCCGCTGTCCGACGAGGTGAAGGATGCCCTCGCCAAGGCCAGCCTGCCGCTGACGACGCCCAGCCGCGGCGACAACGCCAAGGCCGGCGACGCCAGGACGCCCGGCACCACCGTCGCCAATGTCGCCCAGCAGGCCTATTTCGCCGACGTCGCCACCAAGGTGGTGCTGCCGATGTTCAAGGCGCGCAACAAGCCGTTCGTGCTGGTGTTCTGGTCGCGCGACCCCGACGGCAGCCAGCACAACACCGGCGACAGCCTCAACACGATCACGCCCGGCATCAACGGGCCGACCTCGATGGCCGGCATCAAGAACGCCGACGACAACCTCGCGCAATTGCGCAAGGCGCTCGACGAACTCGGGCTCGCCTCTTCCACCAACATCATCGTCTCCGCCGATCATGGCTTCTCGACGATCTCCAAGGAGAGCAAGACCAGCCCCTCGGCCAAGGTCTCCTACGACGACACGCCGAAGGATTTCCTGCCGATGGGCTTTGTCGCAATCGACCTTGCGAAGGCGCTCGACCTGCCGCTGTTCGATCCCAACGACAAGAACGCCCGCGTCGCCGACAACGCCCATCCCAAGGCCGGCAATGGCGTGCTCGGCCGGGATCCCGCCAAGCCCGATGTGGTTGTGGCCACCAATGGCGGGTCGGACCTGATCTATCTGCCGAAGCGCGACAAGAAGCTCGCCGAGCGCGTCATCAAGGCGCTCCTGGAGCAGGACTACGTCAGCGGCCTCTTTGTCGATGACCGGCTCGGGCGCTTCCCCGGCACGCTGCCGATTTCCCAGCTCAATCTCAGGGGCAAGGCGGTGACGCCGACGCCGTCGATCGTGGTCAATTTCCGCTCCTGGTCGTCGGGCTGCGAGGAGCCGACCAATTGCTCGGTCCAGGTTGCCGACACCATCCTGCGTCAGGGCCAGGGCATGCACGGCAGCTTCAGCCGTGGCGACACGCTGAACTTCATGGCGGCGATCGGACCTGACTTCAAATCCGGCTATGTCGATCCCCTCCCCGTCAGCAACGCCGATATCGGCATGACCGTCGCCAAGCTGATGGACCTTCGCACCAGCGGCAATGGCGGGCTGGAAGGCCGGGTGATGTCGGAAGCCTTCCCGAACGGCATCGTCCCGAAGATGGCCGACGGCACCATCACCTCGAAGCCCGCCGCCAACGGGCTGCGCACCGTGATCAAGTTCCAGCGCGTGCTCTCGACCCGCTATTTCGACGTCGCCGGTTTTCCGGGGCGGACGCTGGGGCTCGAGGTCGAGAGCGGCAAACAGAAAACGGCGGGGAAATAGCCCCCGCCGCTCATACGCTTCTCATCGGGTGACTTACACCAGCCCGATATCGAACACATTCGGCAGCTGCACCAGCGGCAGCGCCGCGGCGCCGACCAAAGTGGCGACCATCGCTGCGAGCGCGTGGCTGGTGCGGCGGCTGCCACGCATCTGGCTTGCGATCCACTCCAGCACCTTGGTGTCGATATTGGCGGCGTGCGCGGGCGCCCAGCTCTCGATGTCGGTGTCCGGCGACAGCGCGACGTTGCGCGGCGGCACCGGCAGGCCGGACATCGATGCGGCGTGATGAGCGACCGCCTTGGCCAGCAGGTCGTCGAAACGACCGTCGTCGCTGCGCTCGGCGGCGGCTTCATTGATCTCGAACAGCGCCGCGACCTCCTCCCGGCTCACCGGCTGGTGGGCAACGGCGGAGGCGGTCAGGATGCGCGCGCACCAGGCGGCATCGTCGGCATCGAGCGCTCGGGAAAAATGGATGCGGCCCTTGGTGGTGGGACCTTCGCCGGTGATCACGCCATCGCGTACGATGGTCAGCGCATGGGCGGCAGTTTTCCGGCAGGACGGTTGCAGGGCGACCATGACATCGGTCGCCTCGATACTAGGGGCAGACATAGCGAGACTTCTCAGTTCCTTATTTCAGTCCAGCATTTCCATGCCGGCGTAAACGAGTGGTTACCGATTCGAAACCGGCGTTCCGACATTTGTACATAGTTGCCGATTGGTCGCTGTGACAGCCGTCACGGTTCGGACCTCTTAGCAGGTTGGGCTCGGAGATGGGGGCCATAAACGGCAAATCCGTGGTCTTGCGGGAGCTATGGGTTTTTTCGCCGCAGGCAGGCCGATCAAAAGAAATTGCTCGGGGTTCCGTCACAAAAGAGAATGATTTCACCTTTTAGCTACAGTGGTTCACTTAAGTCCTTGCAGCGCTTATAATCTCAGCCCACCGAGAACAAGAAATTCTTTAGCCACTTCAATAGCAGGAGGCAAAACCATGACACTCCCGATTGGCGCTACCGCCCCCGATTTCGAGGCCGAAACCACCGAGGGCAAAATTAAATTCCATGACTGGATCGGCAATAGCTGGGCACTTCTGTTCTCGCACCCCAAGGATTTCACGCCGGTCTGCACCACCGAGCTCGGCGCGCTCGCCAAGCTGAAACCGGAATTCGATAAGCGCGGTGTCAAGCTGATGGGCCTTTCCGTCGATCCCGTCGACCGCCACGCCAAATGGTCCGTTGACATCGAGGAGACCCAGGGCGCCGCGCCGAACTATCCGATGATCGCTGACACCGACTTCAACGTCTCCAAGCTCTACGAGATGCTGCCCGCCTCGACCTCCGGCGATCCCCTGACCCGCACGCCGGCGGACAACCAGACCGTCCGGAATGTCTTCATCATCGGTCCTGACAAGAAGATCAAACTGGTGCTGGTCTATCCGATGACCACCGGCCGCAACTTCCAGGAGATACTGCGCGTCATCGACTCGCTGCAGCTCACCGCCAAGCATCGCGTCGCGACGCCCGCCGACTGGAAGCAGGGCGAGGACGTCATCATCGCGGGCTCCGTCAGCGACGACGAGGCCAAGACGATCTACCCCGAAGGCTGGAAGGCGCCGAAGCCCTACATCCGCATCGTCGGGCAACCGAAGTAAGACCTCGCGCCATCGATACCCGACCATCATGCCCGGTCCTTTGCCGGGCATGATGGAGTTATTCCAATTTGCATTTTCTTCTCCCTCCGGATTGCCCTCTCCGCCTTCAAATCGCGCATCGGATCAGAGCGATCGCGCTTGCCGACTAAGCCGAAGTGCGCAGTGTGCAAATGACGACATCGATTTGACGCTTCCAAGAATCGGGCTATCGTTGTGGTCTCGTTCAACTGTTGGGGGATGACATGGACGACGACAGGCCCGTAATCGACCAGGTGACCGACACGCTCGGCGCCGCCGCAACGGCAACCACCGAAGCCGCCGCGACAACGGTGAAGAAGGTGCGAAGGGCCGCCAAGAAGGTGGCGAAGAAGGTAGCGCCGGCGAAGAAGAAGAAAGCAACGAAGACCAAGAAGGCTGGCAAGAAGACCGCCAAGAAGTCGGCAAAGAAGGCCAAGAAGGCGCCGAAGAAAGCCGCCAAGAAAAAGAAGGCCAAGAAAGCAAAGAAGGCGAAGCGCTGAGCGCGGGCCGCGGACCTCGCGTCAGCGTCGGTCCGACGAAGGCCGGGACGACAGCATCGTTGCGAGCCACCGGGTCGGCGCGAAGCGCCGCCCGATGACAGGCTCCACGAAGCAATCCACGGCGCGGCAAGCGGTGAGATGGATTGCTTCGTCGCTTCGCTCCTCGCAATGACGGCCGCCGAGTTCTGATTCAAATGTCAAACAGCTTCTCCGCGGTCATCGTCCGCGAAAGCGGACGATCCAGTATTCCAGAGGCAGTGGTGCTTGAGCCGAGAAGCCGCCGGGTACTGGATGCCCCGCCTGCGCGGGGCATGACGGTGGAGTGTGGGAAGAGGATGTGAGTTCGCATTCTCGCGGCATTGATTGCCCGAGCTTTGCGTCTCGTTTCGCCCTCGCATTGAAGTGAGGGCGCAGGGAAAGCCGGGTGCCGGTTGCACCCGTGGGCCCCGTGCAACAAAAAGCACGGGGGTAGGACCACAGGTCAACCGGAGCAACACCGGCTTTCCCTGCGCGATGGTTTACAGGCTTACTTCGTGCTCTTCTCGGTGACCGGGCTTTCTTGCCACCGCCATCTCTCGCGCGAACCTCTTCGCGCAAAAAACTTAGCGCCAGCGTCGGGGCGCCAGAACCACACGACTTCGCCGTCCACGGATAGCTGCGTTCGTCGTTCACAGCACCCGCGTCCACCGCATCTCACCGCAACGTTCGTGACGATCGCGAGCCGCCCCTCATCCGCGCTGAGACGCGCGGAGTTAAATCACTGATTTGCCCGACGACGGAAGCGGAATGTTTTTTGCGCGAGGAGTGGACAGGGCAAATCACCATGAAATCGCTGGCGAATTTTTCTCCACCGTCATTCCGGGGCATCGCGCAGCGATGAGCCCGGAATCCATTTCACCACTCGCTCCTGTGGCCCGATGGATTCCGGGCTCGTCCTCCGGACGCCCCGGAATGACGGAGACCGTGGCCCATCCCTCGAGACGCCGCTTGCGCGGCTGCTCGCGATGAGGAGCGCATCAAGTCGGGGCACTCGTTAGCGCGAGCCCGACAATGACGATTGAGGATTGGGGAGTGTACGAACGGCCCGAAGCGCCCCGGCGCTACCACTCTTCCGGGCAGGGATCGACGATCTTCCAGAGTTCGACGCCGTTCTTGATCTTCTTCATTTCGGTGGTCAGCCCGCCGTTGCGGCGGATCCAGTCCTTCACCGTCTGCGGGTAATAGGACATCAGGTCGGAAGTGCCATCGAGACTCGTGACCTTGATGCCGAAGGTGAAGGCCTTGTCGTAATAGGCCTGGTGGAAACCGACGCTTGCCCTGGGGGTGACGCAGATCTTGTTCATCGGCACGATGCCGAACACCAGCGTGCAGGCGGAATTGCAGATGCCGTCGATGATGACGCGCTCGCCGCGGTCGCGGATGCGCTTGTACTTGGCCTTGTACTCGTCGACATAGCCGCCATGGTCGCGCGTGATGTGCAGCACCGCGCGCGCCGGCGCCACGGCGAGAGCAAGGAAGACCAGGGCAAGAAGCGTGATGCGCATGAACAAATGTGACGCGTAGCCTTGGTGGCCTCAAAACGGAGCCGGCTGTAACGCCCGGACCAGACCCCAAAACTCTGGCCGGACTGTGTTGGGAAACCGTTAAGCATCAGGAAAGGGCCAAAAATTGACGTGATGTGGCCGATTTCCCGCAGTTTTTCCCTGCGAACCGCGCTAAATGAGGGGCCGGATCGGCCAGAATCGCCCGGCTGGCCCTGGAGACATACAATGCCAAGACTGAAGTTGTTCGCCGCCGCAGCGGTGCTCGCCGCCCTGGCCGCCGCGCCAAGCGTGGCCGACGCCCGCCATTACCGCCACCACCGGCACCACGCTTGGCACCTGCCCTACCAGATCAGCTACCTCCACAATTACGGCCCGGGCCTGACGCCCGGCAGCTTCGCCTATTACGACGGCCCGGCGACGGTAAAATGCCGCCAGAGCGCCTCGGCCTATATCGGCCAGGATGGTCGCCGCCATCCCTGTTTCTGAAACGAGATGGGGCGGGACGCCGTGCGCAGGGCACCGTTCCCGCTCCACCCCGCTGGCCGTTCCGGCCCAACTCTGATAATCGACGCGAACGGCACGCGCTCGTAGCTCAGCTGGATAGAGCATCGGATTTCGATTCCGAGGGTCGGGAGTTCGAATCTCTCCGAGCGCGCCACGCAACCACCTCCTAAATGTCTGGGAAATCCTTACGTTTTTGCCGATGCGACCCCTTCCGGGCATCCCCGAGTCGGTGAGAACACAAGAGGATCAAACTGGACATTAGAGGGGTCTAGCGGACCCAGAGTCCCAGAAAAACTCCCAGACTCGTTCTCTGCCTGTTCAGGGGTCCACAAGGGCTACTGCATCGGCTGCCCGTTCGACATCGGCAAGCCGCCGACCGAGACCGGCGAAGTTGAAGCGCGCAAGACCGACAGTGGACAAAAACAGCCACAAGTTGTTAGCGTGACGCGCTGAACGGGGGCGCAACGGCATGGATTAGATTGAGCTTTATAATCGATTTTTTGGGGTGAAAATTTTTATCAAAACGCGACCAAAGGCGCTTTCCAGAATATGGTTCGTACTGACGGTCGCCGGCGTTTTGACTTCGCTGATCTTTCTCCTGTTCGATCCCGAAGGATGGCTGGGAAAGATCGTAGGTATTGTCGGCGTTTTGTCTGCAGCCGGTATCGCTGGCTGGATTGAGGGCAAACATTCCGAAATCATTAGAATCGATGAGGATAAGCCGACCTTTGTTACGGACCTTCTTGTTCGCAAGCAGATTGTTCAAGCAGCGTTTGCCGTCATTCTATTGCTTCTCCCATTGGCGAAAGGCATTTACAGCCAAGACTATGTTTCGATTGGCATCGTTATCGCGTCGGCTACTGTGATCGGTGCATTCACGTGGTTAACGAAGCTTCGAACTAAACGCGGCGTCTTCGCGGATAATCCGTTTGAAGTGCTCGAACTGATTAGCTTTATTATCGCAAGTGGGAAGTCCGGAGGGCTCCCACCCGGCTTGCGTCTGAGTCGCAGGCATTCCGAAGCTACCCAGAGGGTTAGATCTCCACAGGAAGCAGTGGGGAGCCCGGCTTCATGAACGAATCCTCTAGTCTTGTCCTTCGGCTATTGATGAAATCACTCGGAGCCGGTCATCCGATCAGGTTCGCTATCGGCTTGGCCATTGGCACCGTGATCAAGATGGTAATCGATGCTCTGTCACTCGCTCTTCCTGAGGTCCTATTCCTGAAAGGAATTTCCTCGTACCAAATGCATTGGTACCTCTTGGCCTCGGCCCCACTTGCGTTCGTGCCCATGGTGTTTGGAAAGCGAAATGCGCCGGAGTCAGTGGTGCACACCATAAATACGATCCAAGCACTGCTAGATCGAGCAAAGCTTTCAAAGCCAAACGAGCAGATGCTCTGGCGCGCTCTGCTCGAAAAGTACGTGAGCGCGGCCACACCGGAACTGAGCAGCACGCCGGATCCCAAACAACTGTTTGATGAAGCCTTAAAAGAGCTTCCTGTCTCGGATGACCCTGCAACCGAATAGCGGCACTCAGAATCGCGCTGCGCGAGAACGCGGCCGGGCAGCGCGATTCGATCTAAATACGATCAATATTTCTTTGGGGCATCTTCCACATAGATTTCACACCTAGCGAGATCGAAGCCTTCTGGCGCGCTCGTCGGCACACAACAAGGTGAAACGCCAGTTCAAGGCCCGCTCCGCTCGCACCGTCGGCAAATGGGGCTAGCAACCCTCGTTCGCGTCGTCGCGCCGCATTTCGTCGCCGGCTTCGGACCGACGGCGTTGTGCGGCGCGCGGCATCGATCATCTGATCCGAAAGCTGGAGCTGGTGCATCAATTGTGCAGCGTCGCGACCACAACCATCGACAATTGGTTCAATGGCGAGAGCAAGTCGGCCGCGAGTGAGAATGGTCATGGGCGCTGAGCTAAAATTGACTAGCTGAATATTTGGGTTCCTGAGGAACAACAGCGCGCGATCACCGTATCGTCCTGATAAGATGAGAGGAAAGAACCATGAAGACGATCTATTTCGCTTCGGTTTTTGGCGCCACGCTTTTGGCAGTCACCAGCTTCGCAAACGCACAAGGAACGGGCGTTACTGCAAACCGCGATCAGGGCGTCACGCCCAAGCAATGCTGGGATGTAAGCAGCAACATCATTCGCGAAAAGAACCCCACTTCCGCTGGTGCATCAGCGTCGGAAAAGGCACCTGAAACTACTGTGGGTTCAACCACGTCCGGCCCCACCGGTTCTGGCGCTTCTGGCTCAACCAGCTCCACTGGAAATGCGTCGGCACGTCCGGCGGGAATGCCAGATTGCTGACACACACACTCGCTCGGTCTCGTGCCTTGTACACGATGGTGGCCGTTCATGATGGTCATCTGAGTGGTTGATGTCTGCCCGGCACGGGCTATCTTTGTTCTGGCGTCTGCCGGGCCCGATCCTAACAGGATGGGTACGAAGTCCAGGGAAAGCATTTTCGGCGCGTCAGTCCGCGCCGCAGCCGAGCAGGGAGCCGAGGCGCGGAAGGCCGCCGACCGGCTCGCTTGCGAAGCCCGGAACAAACGCATGCTGGCCTTCCGGGGCCCGGCGCAGCCCTCGCCGGCGCTGGGGCATGCCGCCACCGCCGCGCACCGGCGGCCCGCCCGTCACCAACATCCGCAATACCAGCTCGCCGCACTGGCGCGGCTGGCTGAAGCCGGAGAACCGCTGCCTGGTCCCTTTCAACAGCTTCGCCGAGTACGCGCCGGAGCCCAACCCCGAGACGAAGAAGAAGGACGTGGTCTGGTTCGCGCTCAATGATGACCGGCCGCTGACGTGCTTCGCCGGGATCTGGACCGAATTCAGAGGCGACCGCGGCAGGAAGTCGAAGCCGATCCCCGGCCCCCACCTGGTCTACGGCTTTCTCACCACCCGGCCGAACGCTGTCGTGGCGCCGATCCACCCCAAAGCGATGCCGGTGATCCTGACGACCGACGAAGAGCGCGACAATTGGCTGCGCGCGCCATGGGATGAGGTCAAGGCCCTTCAGCGGCCATTGCCCGACGACGCCTTGAAGATCGTCATGCGCGGCCCCGACAAGGAAGACAAGGCAGCGGTCTGAAGTTCACCCCCGATCGCCCTTATGCGGCCCCAGAGAAGACCGCCCACAAGCTGATGGAGCCCGCGCCGCATGATCATGACGAGTCACGGTTTGGCCCGTAGCTCGAGCCGAGAACATAGTTCGGCCTCCTCGGCTGTGTTAACAACGCCAATACAGTTCCAGGGCGAGCTGACAAAAAAGAGGACGTGACGTGCAGGTGCCATTGTATTTGATCCGGAGCACCAAATGGATACCACGCTAGACAACAGGCTCGCAGAACGGCAGATCGCGGAGCAGCTTTCGAACCTGGCGCGCGAAACGGGAGACAGTGCTTCGACGCCGACCAGCGTGAAGGCGTCTCGGGCCCCGCTGGCAACCACCCATCAATTTGTGAATTGGCGCCATGTGGTACTCATCTGCTCTCTGTTGGCAGCATCCATTGGTGTTGCTTGGTGGTGGTCGTCCTCCGCTCATACGGCGATCAAGACACCCTCGGACCCTGCACCTCTGGCGCAGGCCCCGCCGGGAGCAGTCGCGCCGCCAGACGCCTCGCCGTCTGCCGTCGCCCTGTATTCCGTCTTGGCGCAGCAGCTCCAGCCGATGACGCGCGATCTGGCTGCCTTGAGGCAAGCGGTCGAACAGCTCCAGGTGAGGCAAGAAGCATTGGTCCGCGACAATGAAAATGTTGCCAGCCAACTTAAGGCGGGCCAGGAAGAAATCGCACGTAACAAGGGTATCATCGACGAGATCAAGGCGACCCAGATCCAGATGGCGCGCAAAAGCCAGACGCTCACCGAGCGCCTCAACACCACCCGAGAGCAACTCGCGCGCGTCATCGCCAACACTTCAGCGCCAAAGGTGATGCCTGAGGAACCAAAGGCGAGCCCCGAAGAGCCAAAGGTTATGCCCGAAACACCCCTGCCGCGTCCGCGCCCCTCGGCCAACGTCGCCCAGATGCCGAAGCCAAAGCCGGTACCACCCACAGCCCAGCCGCAAGCCAAAAATCCGCAACCGTCGTTGATATGGCCATGGTCGGCGCGCTAATGCCGAGACAGACTTTGGAGCGGGGCGGCTCCGGATGCACGAGAGCCGCGCCTACGTGAAGATCACGCCGGAAGGCGCCGAGTTGTTCGCGTAGAAAGTCCCTTGATGTGCTGTTGGCGAGATTTCGGAACACCAGAGATGGATGCGAGTTTAAATACGGCCGCAGTCTAGGCGGAGGCCCGAGACAAGGACGGGCCGAACCATGACAACCTTCCGAACCGACCAAGTTGACAACAATCGGGTGAACATCAAGCGCACCCCGAATACGCTGGCCGGGTCGATCGCCCGGGTCGACGATCACTGGCATGTCGAGATCATGTGGAGCGGCCCTGGCGGCGCCATCACCTACGAGGCACCATCACTGCCCCTCGCGTTGGCGTTTATGGATGGGGTCGACGCGGCATTCGATCGGGTGCTAATGCTCGGTGAGTACTAAAGCCGCAGGCCAACAACGCATATTGCAGCCACGCGGTAGGATCAGAACCCTACCATCCATTGCATCTAATTCGTCGCCGACCACCGGAAGAATGTCCCCACAGGTTGGCGGCCCAGCCTACCGGCATTGAAGCTTTTTTGCGCACGATTTACATGCGCTAATGTGCGTTAGTGCCGCGCGGAGGCATGTTAGCTATGCGATAGGGATGAGGTCAATGGATGCCGTTGAGCGTGGTTTCCTGGCTTGCGCGTGCGTCGGGTTTGTAGTTCTCGCCGCAGCGATTTGGATGATGTAGGGCTGCAGTTTTGGACGACCCGGCCATCCCCTGCTCTCAGCCTGGCCTAAGCCTGATGAGAAAGCACCGCAGCGCGACAAGTAGGAACTACAATCAGACCAATTGGTTTAGGCCGCATCACTCTAGAAGGAGATTAGGTGATGAAGGCGAAACTTGCGTTAATTGCAGTTGCCATCGCTGCTCTGGCCGGTTCTGGCCTCACTGCGGATGCGAAGGGGAAAAAGCAGTATCGGCAGCAGTCCACGATGGGATCATCCTCGAGCATGGCGAGGGATGCAGATCGAATGAACAGGACGCCCGGGATGACCACAGGCACGGGCCGAGGCGCCGCCAATCCTTCCAGCCAAGGAAATGTCGGTCCGGGCACTGACAACCTTACCGGCAAGCAACCAGGCGGCAGATAAACCGCAACGGCCGTCGGGGACCCGGCTAGAGCGTTTTCGAGCGAAGTGGATGCCGGTTCGCGTGAAGAAAACGCGTCAAGGCAAGAATCTAGAGCTTCGGTTCTGATTCAATCAGAACCGAAAATGCTCTAGGCCTACGGAGCACGACCGCGCCTCACACTGGCGATCGAGCGCGGCCGCCTGCTGATGCACGAGAGAGCGGCGCCGCATGTAAAGCTGATGCAGGCGGCCGCCGAGCTGTTTGCTTAAAGAGGCCGCCATCCAGGCGAGCCTTACGGTGCTGCAACCTGCTCAACCCCAAAAATGAGACACGTCGTTGTGCCGTGAGCGAGCAATCGACCCTTGTTGTCCGTGACACGTCCTTCGGCCGTGCCGATGCGGCGTCCACAATTCAAGACCACTCCTTCGGCTCTGATCTGGCCGGTTTCCGCCGTGATTGGGCGCACAAGCGAAATCTTGAATTCGAGCGTCGTCTGAGCTACGCCTCTCTCCAGCGTCGATTGGACCGCGAGCCCCATACAGCTATCGAGCAGGGTCGCCGTAAGACCGCCATGCACCGTGCCGGCTGGATTCAGGTGGGCGCAGGTTGGAGTGAGCGTCACGACAACACGACCGCGCGTAGCTTCGGTCACGTCGTACCCCAAGGTCTGCGCCAAAGTGTTGAGAGGAATCGTGCCGCTGGCAAGGCCCTGCACAAATTCCAATCCGCTCATCGTTTTCTGTGTCTCGGCATCCACCGTTCCGAAGGTCTTGATCGGCATCATATCACCCCGTCTCGCTCAGCTCGTTATCGTCTTGGCGAGGCTTTTCCGAAAGGCCGAGGGTGACCGGCCATAGATCCGGCTGAAACATGCTCTCATGCGTCTTGCACTCGAAAAACCGGCACGCCTGGCGACGAGAGGAATTGGAAGATCGGTTTCATCGAGAAGACGCTTTGCGCGTTGAACGCGAAGTGAAAGCGCGACTTGCAGGGGCGAAGCATCGAGGTGCTCGGCAAACAGGCGCGCGAGGTGCCGAGATCCTATGCCGAGACGATCGGCCAATGCTTCGACATCGCTTCGATCGAGTGCACCGTTTTCGATCAGCGCCAGCGCGCGCTCGATCGTCGTCCTGGTGCCCTTCCAGGCCGGGCAGAATGGAGCGGCCTCCGGCCGACAGCGGAGGCACGGTCGAAAACCCGCGTGTTCTGCGGCGGCGGCACTGCGATAAAACTTCACGTTCCGAGAGAGCGGAGTTCGCACCGGGCAAACCGGCCGGCAGTACACGCCCGTTGTCTTGACCGCCACGAACACCAGGCCATCCCACGCCGGATCGCGTCGCCGAAATGCTTCATATTGTGCCGCGAAGTCGAGCATGCGATTGCTATAATGACCATCGCCGCACGTGGCCAGCTGTTCTCGAAGATCAGGTCGGAAAACGACCGCGGCCAGGACGGCACGCGCTCGTAGCTCAGCCGGATAGAGCATCGGATTTTGATCTCAGAGAGTCGGGAGTACAGCTAGCGACATGCGCCTTCACGGGCGCTCGTCGCGGGGTTGTTCTCCCGGGCCATACTCACGCGCGATGAAGTCCTCAAGCCACAGCGAGCCATTCCCCTCGGAGGGAACGCGCGTCGACTGCAACGGCCTCGTCCAGTTGCACGCCTGCGGGTGATAGAAGACGTCTCGACCGCCCTTCGCCAGGATCGCGAAAAAGAGGTAGCGTTGTCCGAGTTGGAAAGAGAACTCGCAGTCCAGCGTTGCGTAGACGTCCATCAGCTTGACGGTGCGAGTGAGCCTTTCATGGCCCTTCCACACGCGCTCGACCGCAATGAGCCAAGCGTGGTGATCTGCCTGGACGACCTTGCCGGTGAACACATATTGGGCGCGGTTGAAGCCGGCCTCAGGAGAGATGGGATCGCATGGACATGCGCGTGCAACGCCCGCGGCCCACATCGAACAGATCGCCAGTACGAGGAGCTTCGCCAGCCTCTTCACTCTTCCCGACTGCCTTGCTCTGTGCTCCCTGCTGCTGCGCGCGCGAAGGGTGCCGCAGCTCGCGCAGGAATGCCGTGAGCCATCACCCGGCACTCAGCTCGCCGCGTCCTTGAGCGCGGCTTCGAAGCTCTTTGCATCGAAGGCCGGCATACTCTGGATCCGCCCCAGACCATGGGTGGCGTACCAGACGGAGAACGCGAGCATCGCTCCCTCGTTCGGGGCATCGACGATGTCGACGAAATCGTAATAGCCCTGCGTGTAGTGGATCGACTCGACCTTGATGCCCAGCTTGTCGAGTTTTGCCTTGGCCTTGCCGATGCGCTCCGATTGCTTGCTCGCCCATTCCGGGCTCAGATTACCAAGCAGCACATATTTCATGGCAACCTCCACGTGATGTTGATCATGATGCGCGAAGGAACCGCAGGATTATACGCCTTCCGGGGATCCGTGCCATGTCGTTGTGCGCAGCGGGAACGGCAAGATACGGCCTCCCCGGCCCCCGCATCTTGTCCGGCCTCGCCCTGTTCGGAGGCCCCAACGCCGTGAGCGCGTGGAGGATGCCGCGGGCTGTTTCTCAAACGGGTGGCGCAGGATCACTATCGGTTGAGCCGGGTGATCGATTTCAATTGTTACAGCAGAGGGCACTCAACCCGCGTTAACGGTTCGCCAAGAAATGTGGCCGACCGATGTGCGATTTTGGGGAAGAAGAGCAAGGCTGCATCAAGGAGCCGGAGCTACCGGCAGAAGACTCCGCTGGTGAAGGGAACGTTTGAGCGCGCACGAGCTCTTGAAGCCAACGAAAGGCCAAGGCGGAGGAATACATGCGGGAATAAAAAAGCCCGCACCCAAACCAAGGCGTGGGATGTCCTTTTTGCGCGAGTGGTTGTGGCGGGAGA
Organism: Bradyrhizobium sp. BRP22; assembly: GCF_020194175.1. Lineage (GTDB taxonomy): Bacteria > Pseudomonadota > Alphaproteobacteria > Rhizobiales > Xanthobacteraceae > Bradyrhizobium. The sequence continues at coordinate 344,378 of NZ_JADYVX010000005.1, forward strand.
CAAGAATCTCGCGATGCGTGCCCACGAAAGCTCGGTGCTCACGAACGCTTCAGAACGAGTTGCTTTGCTGGACAACGGGTTCGCGCGCTTGATGCATCCGCTTCCACAGAAAGCGGGCGGGGCTGATGGAAGCTTCGGTGCCCATGTGCCCTGGATGGAGCCGAAGGCGCGGGAGCGGATAGCTGACCTCCCGCTCCCGCGTCATCTGAGGACTGTTGTCATGACCTATGTCGATCTTCTCGTGAGCTTTATCTTCTTGCTCCTCATCTACCTCGTGTTCGAGGTGAATGCGCTTCGTGAACTGATCTTGTATAGCCTGGAGCCGCCACGAGACGGCAACTTTGATGATGGTCATCCGAGCGGTTGATCTCCATCCGGCATGGACCAGCGTCCCGCGGATAGAGGCGGAAAGCACGTTTAAAGAGGAACGCGCCAGGCTCAAATCCCGGCTTTGCGACGACAGGCGCAACTCGGTTCAATATCCGAAGTGACGATCGGGGTGATCTCCTTGCGCCGCCAAGTCTCCCCACAGAAGCCGCGCTTTACTCTTGCACGACAGGATCGCGGTCAGGCATCTTGCCTGACGTAATGGCCAGCCGGCTCCGCGCCGGCAAGCCATCCGCCGACTGGTCCTCGGGCCGAAGGCGAAGGGGAATTGGTCCGGCCGGTCGAGGGCCGCAGTTCACGAGGAATGCAATGGCCGCTATCTCAGTTTTGATCGGCGTTCTGATTATTGTGGTTGTCGGGGCGATCTGCTTTTGGGCCATTGACCGGTTTGCCCCGGATGGTCGGCTTGCAAACTTGCTGAAGCTGCTTGTGGTCCTTGTCTGCCTCGGAGCGATCGTGCAGCGGCTGCTGGCGCTCACCTACTAGAGCGGCGGCCGTACGGCCCTGTCGCGCGCCCGCCGGCCAGATCATATAAAGCGGCAGCGCGTACCGGCGCTTGCGGGACGCCGACCGTCGGGGCGTGCAGCCTCGCGTGCCGGTAAATACCCTTACCTCTTTTTCTTCGGCGACATTTCGCCTGCCGAGCCGGCATCACCTCCGCCGGCGGCGCCTGAACTCGAACCTGCACCTGCGGCCCCACCCGATGAGCCGCTCGAACCGCCGCTCGCGCCAGACCCGGCCC
>NZ_JADYVX010000050.1 GCF_020194175.1 Bradyrhizobium sp. BRP22
CATCCAGCCCGGCCTGGGGGAACTGTTCGTGGCCTTTGCAAAGATGTCGTTGGCCGGCTTCGGCGGGGTTCTGGTCTGGGCGCGCCGCGCCATCGTCGAGCAGCACCGCTGGATGACCGCCGACGAGTTCAACGAGACCTTCGCCCTGTGCCATTTCCTGCCGGGGCCGAACATCGTCAATCTGTCCTTCGTATTCGGCTCCCGCTTCCGCGGATTGGCCGGCGGGATCGCGGCCTTCGCCGGGCTGGTCGGCCCGCCGATGCTGATCGCAATCGGGCTGGCGGCGCTCTACACGAATTATGGCGAGATCGAAGCGCTGCGGCGGACGCTCGCCGGGGTCGCCTGCGCCGCGGTCGGGCTTCTGCTGTCAGTGGTGCTGAAGATGATGATGCCACTGGTCAGGCGGCGCGACATTGCCGGGCTCCTCATCCTCGCGGCGGTCTTCATCGCGATCGGATGGTTGCGGCTGCCCTTGCCGGCCGTGCTGCTGATTGCCGTTCCTGCCAGCCTTGCGGTCACCCTCCTGGTGCGTCGGGGGCAGCGGTCATGAACCAGGATGCCAACCCGATCTGGACGCTGGTCTGGACGTTCGGCCTGATGTCGTTTTTTGCCGTCGGCGGCGCGAATGCGGCCATCCCCGAAATGCATCGGATCGCCGTTGAGGTGCGACACTGGATGACCGACAAGGAGTTCGCCGACGTTTTCGCGATCTCGCAATTGTCGCCGGGGCCGAACGTGCTGATCGTGACACTGATTGGCTACTCTGTCGGCGGCATTGCCGGTGCGCTGGCGGCGACGCTGGCGATGTGCGGGCCGACCGCGCTGCTTGCCTATTATGTGAGCCGCTTGCTCACGCGCCCGCGCCAGTCGCGCTGGCCGGCGCTCATCCAGGCAGCGCTGGTTCCACTTTCGATCGGATTGATGGCCGCGAGCGGGTTGATTTTGGCGCGGACCTCCGACCAAAGTTGGATCGCCGCCGTTACGACCGTGATAACGGCCATTGTGGCCTTTGCGACGCGCCTCAATCCTTTCTGGCTGTTGCTGGCCGGCGGCGTCCTTGGTTTCGCTGGCGTTATCTGACGAAAATCGCTAGGCAAGGCCGGGCGCAGGGTACAATTTCCAGCCGATAGAATAACAGGGCCCGCGGTGCGGGCACGGAGGAGACATGCATGGCCGAAACGATGGGCCAAACCGCATCAAGCACACGTAACACCAAGGCCGCCCTCGGCATTGTCGTGCTGGCGCTGGCGCCGCAGCTTTTCGAGCTGGTGTGGTCGTTCGGCACGATCTTTGGACTGGGCACGGGCCGGGGTCCGGCACAGGTGCTGCTCGCTCATGGCGGGGCGCTGTTGTCGGCCGCTCCCAACGCGGTGTTCGGATCGGTCGCCGCCGACGCCAAGAAGGGCTTGTCCTCGGACGTGCTGTTGGCGCTGATCTATTCTTATCCCGTGTTCGCGGTCGCGATCGTCACGCTGTTCGTGAAGATCCGAGCGCCGCAGGACTATATCGGCGGTGTCGTGCTGTTTGCGCTCGCGCTGTTTGCGCTGTGGGCCTCGAGCGACCTGCAGGGCATGCGCGGCTTTTCGTTCGGCGCCGGCACCGCGCCGCGGATGTTCGGCGTATTGCTGGTGGCGCTCGGCGCCGGCATTGCCGTGATGGGGCTGTTCAGCGACGGACCAGAACTGTCGCACTATTCCTGGCGCGGCCCGCTGTTCGTTTGCGCCGCGATCATTTTCTTTGCATTGGCGATCCGCCCGCTCGGTCTGGTCGTGTCGGCCTTCGCAAGCTTCATGATCGCAGCGCTCGGCTCGCATGAGACCCGATGGATCGAGGCCGCCATTGTCGGCGCCTGCCTGACGCTCGGTTGCGCGCTCCTCTTCCCCTATGTGCTGGGGCTGCCGATGCCGATGTTCCCGCGTTTCTTGATTCAGTGAGGGCGTGATGGACCTCTTTGCTAACCTCGCCCACGGCTTCGCCGTCGCCTTCTCGCCGATCAATCTCCTGATGTGCCTGATCGGCGCGCTTGTCGGCACGCTGGTCGGCGTGTTGCCGGGCATCGGCACCATCGCCACGGTGGCGATGCTGCTGCCGATCACCTTCGGCCTACCGCCGGTCGGCGCGCTGATCATGCTCGCCGGCATCTATTACGGCGCCCAATATGGCGGCTCGACCACGTCGATCCTGGTCAATATCCCGGGCGAGGCGGGCTCGGTCGTCACCGCCCTTGACGGCCATCAAATGGCAAAACAAGGCCGTGCCGGACCGGCTCTGGCGATCGCCGCAATGGGCTCGTTCTTCGCCGGCTGCGTCGCCACTGTCCTGATCGCAGTGCTGGGCGCACCGCTGACAAAGCTCGCGCTGGCGTTCGGACCGGCCGAATATTTCTCGCTGATGGTGCTCGGCCTGATCTTTGCGGTGGTGCTGGCAAAGGGTTCGGTGCTGAAGGCGATCGCGATGATCGTTTTGGGACTGTTGCTCTCTATGGTCGGCTCCGACATCGAGACCGGCGCGTCCCGCATGGCCTTCAATATCCCCGAACTCGCCGACGGCCTTGGCTTCGCCACGGTGGCGATGGGCGTGTTCGGCTTCGCCGAGATCATCCGCAATCTCGATCACGGCGCCGAGATGGGCCGCGATCTCGTGCAGCAGAAGATCACCGGCCTGATGCCGACCAGGAAGGACCTTGCCGACTCCGCGCCCGCGATCGGACGCGGCACGGTGTTGGGGTCGATCCTCGGCATCCTGCCGGGCGGCGGCGCTGTCATCGCCTCCTTCGCCGCCTATACGCTGGAGAAGAAGCTCTCGAAGAATCCGTCGCGCTTCGGCCGCGGCGCGATCGAGGGTGTGGCGGCGCCGGAGAGCGCCAACAACGCCGCGGCGCAGACCTCGTTCATCCCGCTGCTCACGCTCGGCATCCCGCCCAATGCGGTGATGGCGCTGATGGTCGGCGCGATGACCATCCATGGCATCGTGCCGGGACCGCAGGTGATGCAGAAACAGCCCGATCTGGTCTGGGGCATGATCGCCTCGATGTGGATCGGCAACCTGATGCTGGTCATCATCAACCTGCCGCTGGTCGGCATCTGGGTGCGGCTGCTCCGCGTGCCGTATCGGCTGATGTTCCCCTCCATCGTGATCTTCTGCGCGATCGGCATCTATTCGGTGAACAACGCGCCGGTCGATGTCATCATGGCGGGCGTGTTCGGCCTCGTCGGCTACTGGCTGATCAAGCATGATTTCGAGCCGGCGCCGCTGCTGCTCGGGATGGTGCTCGGGCCGCTGATGGAGGAGAACCTGCGCCGGGCGCTGCTGATCTCGCGCGGCGACTGGAGCGTGTTCGTGAGCCGCCCGCTGTCGGCGGTGCTGCTCGCGATCGCCGCCGCACTTCTGGTGCTCGCGGTGTTGCCGGCCCTGCGCGCCAAGCGTGACGAGGTGTTCGTGGAGTCCGAAGGGTGAGGCTCTCGCCTGCGGCCGCGTGTCGCAGGCGGAAGTCGTATCGACTCGCGCGGAAGTTCGTTGTGAAAGGAACATGACGGTCGAGGGCATGATCCGGGAAGGATCATGCCCGAGCAGAAGCCGGAGCGTGGCGACAGTTCTCGGAAACGTCGCGGCACGCTCCTGACCGTCACTTCTTGCAACGGGAAAACGCTCTCAGGGGATTTCGATGAATTGGTACGGTCGCTCGCTCGCGGGCGCTTGTGTGGTGCTGGCAGCCTTGCTGTCGGCTGTTGTGGCGCCGGCGCGCGCGCAGGACTATCCGACGCGCAGCATCACCATGATCGTGCCGTTCGCGGCCGGCGGCCCGACGGACGTTATCGCGCGCATCGTTACTGGGCATATGGCGCAGACGCTCGGCCAGAGCATCATCATCGAGAACGTGGTCGGCGCCGGCGGCACCACGGCGAGCGCCCGCGCTGCGCGCGCCGCCAACGACGGCTATACCCTGATCACGGGTCACATGGGGACGCACGCCGCCTCGGTGCCACTCTATCCCAACCTGGCCTACCACCCGGAGAAGAGCTTCGAGCCGGTCGGGCTGCTGGCCGGCACGCCGATCCTGATCCTGGCGCGCAAGGACTTTCCGCCGAAGGACCTCAAGGAATTCGTGGCCTACGTGAAGGCCAATGCCGAGAAGGTCAACGCGGCGCATGCCGGCGTCGGTTCGGTCTCGCATGTCTCCTGCCAGCTCCTGAACTCGATTCTCGGCATCGAGCCGGTCGGCGTGCCCTTCAACGGCACCGGCCCGGCGATGAACGCGCTGGTCGCCGGGCAGGTCGACTATATGTGCGACCAGATCGTCAATGCCGTGCCGCAGATCAATGCCGGCACCATCAAGGCCTACGCGGTCGCGACCCCCGAGCGGAACCCGTCGCTGCCGAATGTCCCAACCACCGCGGAGGCCGGCCTGCCGGCCTTCCAGGCCCAGGCCTGGAATGCGATCTTCGCGCCGAAGGGCACCCCGGCGCCGATCATCGCCAAGTTGAACGCCGCGGCCGCCAAGGCGCTGGAGGACGAGACCGTCCGCAAGCGCCTGCTCGAACTCGGCAGTGTCATTCCGCAGCCCTCGGACCGCACGTCGGAGGCGCTGGGAACGCTGGTGGGCAACGAGATCAAGAAGTGGACCCCGGTGCTCAAGCCGGCCGGCTAGCCGGTCCCGGCTTACGCTGCGCTTCACCTGGGTCTACGAGCTGTTCAAGGAGGGCGGAACGCAGGTTCCGCCCTTGCTGTTTAAGAGCGGCCCATCATTTTTCCGGGTATAATCAGCTATCGAAGGCCGAATCGCGGTGTCGACCATGATCGGCCGCCGCTACATTCGCCTTTCCCTAAAGGCCCGAAGCGACGCCATGAACCAGTATCACGACCTGCTCGAACGCATTCTCGCCGACGGCGCGGAAAAGCATGACCGCACCGGCACCGGGACGCTGTCGATCTTCGGCCACCAGATGCGCTTCAACCTGTCGGCCGCCTTCCCGATGCTGACGACCAAGCGGCTGCCGCTGAAGGCGATCGTGCATGAACTGCTCTGGTTCCTGGCCGGCGACACCAACATCAAATATCTGCGCGACAACGGCGTCACTATCTGGGACGAATGGGCCGACGCCAACGGCGATCTCGGCCCGGTCTACGGCTCGCAATGGCGGTCCTGGCCGGCGCCCGACGGCCGCAGCATCGACCAGATCTCGAACGTGATCGAGATGATCAAGCGCAACCCGGACTCGCGCCGCCTGATCGTCAGCGCCTGGAATCCGGCGGACGTCGACAAGATGGCGCTGCCGCCCTGCCATTGCCTGTTCCAGTTCTATGTCGCGAACGGCAAGCTGTCCTGCCAGCTCTACCAGCGCTCCGGCGACGTCTTCCTCGGCGTGCCCTTCAACATCGCCTCCTACGCGCTGCTCACCATGATGGTGGCGCAGGTGACGGGATTGAAGCCGGGCGATTTCGTGCACTCGCTCGGCGATGCGCATCTCTATTCCAATCACCTTGATCAGGCCCGGCTGCAACTCACCCGCCCGACGCGTCCGCTGCCGACAATGAAGATCAACCCGGACGTTAAGGACATCTTCGCCTTCCGCTACGAGGATTTCCAACTCGAGGGCTACGACCCGCACCCGCACATCAAGGCCGAAGTCGCGGTGTGAGCGCTCAAGGATGTCGCTGACCATCCGCCGCGCGCGTGCCGATGAAGCCGGCCTCGTTTACGCGCTTGTCCGCGAGCTTGCCGAGTACGAGAAGCTGCTCCACGAGGTGAAGGCCACCGAGGCCGACATCGCTGCGGCCCTGTTCGGTGACAATCCACGTCTCACTTGCGATATCGCCGAGTGGGACGGGAAGCCGGCGGGCTTTGCGCTCTGGTTCGTCAATTTTTCCAGCTTCGCCGGCAAGCACGGCATCTATCTGGAGGATCTGTTCGTCCGTCCGGCGCTGCGCGGCAAGGGCATCGGCAGGGCGCTGCTGGTCCATCTCGCCAACGAATGCATCGCCAACGGCTGGGAGCGATTGCAGTGGGCGGTGCTCGACTGGAATACGCCCTCGATCGAATTCTACAAATCGCTCGGCGCCGTCATGATGGACGAGTGGACGCTGTGCCGCGTCACCGGCCCGGCGCTGCAGGCGCTGGCGGGCGGGGCGCGCTGATGGAGGTCGTGCTCATCGCTGCAGTCGCCGAGAACGGCGTGATCGGGCGCGACAATGCGATCCCGTGGCGCTTGAAGAGCGACCAGCAACGCTTCAAGGCCATGACCATGAACCGGCCGGTGGTGATGGGCCGCAAAACCTTCGAGTCGCTGCGCAGGCCGCTTCCCGGCCGGACCAACATCGTCGTGACGCGCGAGGCGAACTATCGCGCCCGCGGTGCGATCGTCACCCAGTCGTTCGAGAACGCCCGGGCGATCGCGCTCGGCGATGCGCTGCGGCGTTTCGTCACCGAAATCGCCGTCATCGGCGGCGCGGAGATCTACGCGCAATGGATCGACAGCGCCGATCGGCTCGAAATCACCGAAGTGCATGCGCGGCCGGAAGGTGATACGTATTTCGCCACAATTGACGCGGCGAAATGGGAGGAAGTGGCGCGGGTGCGAAGTCCGGCCGGGCCGGATGACAGCGTCGATTTTTCCTATGTGACATATCGTCGGCGCATCAAGCGTTAACCCCGCTAGCCAATGTTTGCATTGACAATTATGTCCGCAGGCATAGCTCGTTCGGCTTGGAAGCTTGCGTTGTAAGGGGGCATTCGGTCCCCTATAAAGCCGGGCGGACTGACGAGGCCGGGCGTCCATCATCCATCCCGGGCTTGCCGAGGAGAAGCTTTAATGCCGTGGAAGAATCAAGGTGGAGGGCCGTGGGGCTCGGGTCCGAAGGGCCCATGGGGCACCGGTCCGCAATCGGTCGGGCCGCGCCCGCCGGATCTTGAGGACCTCCTGCGCCGCGGCCAGGACCGGCTGCAGCAACTCCTGCCCGGCGGGCACTTCAGCGGCATGGGGATCGCGCTCGTCGTGGTCGGCGCGCTCGCGATCTGGGGCCTTTCCGGCTTCTTCCGGGTCCAGTCGGAAGAACTCGGCGTCGTCCTCCGCTTCGGCAAGCATGTGCGCACCGTGCAGCCCGGCCTGAACTATCATTTGCCCTATCCGATCGAGACCGTGCTGCTGCCGAAGGCGCTGCGCGTCTCCACCATTTCGATCGGCATGACCCTGATCGACGACCCGGCGCGGCGCGGCCGCACCATGCGCGACGTGCCGGAAGAGAGCCTGATGCTGACCGGCGACGAGAACATCGTCGACGTCGATTTCACCGTGCTGTGGCGCATCAAGCCCGATGGCGTCGGCAACTTCCTGTTCAACATCCAGAACCCCGAGGGCACCGTGAAGGCGGTGGCCGAGAGCGCGATGCGCGAGGTGATCGGCCGGTCGCAGATCCAGCCGATCCTGACCGGCGCGCGCACCACGACCGAGCAAAACGTGCAGGAATTGATGCAGAAGACGCTCGACACCTATGGCGCCGGCGTCCTGATCACCCAGGTGCAGCTGCAGAAGGTCGATCCGCCGCAGCAGGTGATCGACGCGTTCCGCGACGTCCAGGCGGCGCGCGCCGATAGCGAGCGGTTGCAGAACGAGGCGCAGACCTACGCCAATCGCGTCGTACCCGAGGCGCGCGGCCGTGCCGCCCAGATCATCCAGGCGGCCGAAGGTTACAAGGAGCAGGCGGTGGCGGAGGCCAAGGGCCAGAGCGCGCGCTTCCTGAAAGTCTATGACGAGTACAAGAAGGCGCCCGACGTGACGCGGCAACGCATTTACCTGGAGACGATGGAACGCATCCTCGGCGGTTCCGAGAAGCTGGTCTATGACGGCGGCAACGGCGCGTCCGGCCAGAGCATCGTGCCGTATTTGCCGCTGAGCGAACTGACGCCGCGACGTCCGTCCGCCACCACCGGCCAGCAGCAGCCGGGCGGAGGCACGCGATGAGGTCACCCGTCACCGGCATTGCCGCCCTGATCATCCTCCTGGTGCTGATCATCATCGGCTACAGCTCGGTCTTCACCGTGCAGCAGACCGAGCAGGTCCTGGTGGTCCGGCTCGGCGAACCCGTCCGCGTCGTCACCGAGCCCGGCCTCAACTTCAAGGCGCCGTTCATCGATTCCGTCATCTCGATCGACAAGCGCATCCTCGACCTGGAAAACCCGTCGCAGGAAGTGATCGCCTCCGACCAGAAGCGACTGGTGGTCGATGCCTTCGCCCGCTACCGCATCAAGAATGCGCTGCGCTTCTATCAGAGCATCGGCACGATCCAGGCGGCCAATGTGCAGTTGACCACGCTCTTGAACGCGGCGCTGCGCCGCGTGCTCGGCGAGGTCACCTTCATCACGGTGGTGCGGGATGAGCGTGAGAGGCTGATGCAGCGGATCCGCGAGCAGCTCGACCATGAAGCCGACGGCTATGGCATCCAGGTGGTCGACGTCCGCATCCGCCGCGCCGATCTGCCGGAGCAGAACAGCCAGGCGGTCTATCAGCGCATGCAGACCGAGCGTCAGCGCGAGGCCGCGGAGTTCCGCGCCCAGGGCGGCCAGAAGGCGCAGGAAATCCGCTCCAGGGCGGACCGCGAGGGCACCGTTATCGTCGCCGACGCCAATTCGTCCGCGGAGCAGGTGCGCGGCGAGGGCGATGCCGAGCGTAACCGGCTGTTCGCCGAAGCCTACGGCAAGGACGCGGATTTCTTCTCGTTCTACCGTTCGATGACGGCCTATGAAAACGGCCTGCGCGCCAACGACACGCGTTTCCTGTTGCGCCCGGACTCCGATTTCTTCAAATATTTCGGCAGCGCGTCCGGCCATTCGGCGGCCGCCGCGGCAGCGCCGAAGCAGTAGTAGCCGAAGCAACAGTAACGGCATCACCAGGGCGAAGCATCCGCTTCGCCCGTTAGCCAAGAAGAAACGTTCGCACGGGAGGTCGCCATCCGATGAGGTCCATAGCGTTCGCCGACTTCCTCATCGGTCTGGGAATTCTGTTCGTGCTGGAAGGCCTGATGTTCGCGGCAAGCCCGACCTGGATGCGGCGCGCGATGAAAAGCGCGCTGGCGACCCCGGACAACGTCTTGCGCGTGGTCGGGATCGCGTCGGCAGTGGGGGGCCTGATCCTGATCTGGCTGGTGAGGCGGTAAGCAGCATTGCGCTCTGACGCCTGACGAGCCCGGCCGGGACGCAGGAAACGACAGTTCGGAACTTGTTGGTCCAACGCAATCGTGAGCCGTAAGGCGTCGGTTTTTCGCCGAAATGGTTGTCTCAAATGCTTGCGCGGCCACCCCCTTCGGGCGCAGTGTGAGCGCAATATTTGCCTTTCCTGGAGAGAAGCTGACATGACCGGTGCCAGATCCGCCCTGAGCCGTCGCCTGCGCCTGATTGGAGCCGCGATCGCGATCGGCGCCGCCGGCGTGCTTGCGTCACCGCCTGCGGCCCTCGCGCGAGGGCCCGAAGGCATCGCCGATATCGCCGAGAAGGTGATCGATGCGGTCGTGAATATTTCGACCTCGCAGACGGTCGAGGCCAAGGGCGGCGGCGCCATGCCGCAACTGCCGCCGGGCTCGCCGTTCGAGGAGTTCTTCGACGACTTCTTCAAGAACCGCCGTGGCCCCGGCGGCGGCAAGGGTGGGGAAAAGAACGGCGAGTTTCAACCGCGCAAGACCAACTCGCTCGGCTCCGGCTTCATCGTCGACACCGCCGGCATCGTCGTGACCAACAACCACGTCATTGCCGATGCCGACGAGATCAACGTCATCCTGAACGACGGCACCAAGGTCAAGGCGGAGCTGGTCGGCGTCGACAAGAAGACCGATCTTGCCGTCCTGAAGTTCAAGCCGCCGAAGCCGCTGACCGCAGTGAAGTTCGGCGATTCCGACAAGCTCAGGCTTGGCGAGTGGGTGATCGCGATCGGCAACCCCTTCAGCCTCGGCGGCTCGGTGACCGCCGGCATCGTGTCGGCGCGCAACCGCGACATCAGCCAGGGTCCCTATGACAGCTACATCCAGACCGACGCCGCCATCAACCGCGGTAATTCCGGCGGACCGTTGTTCAACCTCGAAGGCGAAGTGATCGGCGTCAACACGCTGATCATCTCGCCGACCGGCGGCTCGATCGGCCTCGGCTTTGCTGTGCCGTCGAAGACGGTTGCCGCCGTCGTCGATCAGCTCCAGAAATACGGCGAGCTGCGCCGCGGCTGGCTCGGCGTGCGAATCCAGCAGGTCACCGACGAGATCGCCGACAGCCTCAACATCAAGCCGGCGCGTGGCGCGCTGGTTGCGGGCGTTGACGACAAGGGGCCGGCGAAGCCCGCCGGCATCGAGCCCGGCGATGTCGTCGTCAAATTCGACGGCAAGGACGTCAAGGATCCCAAGGATCTCTCGCGCGTCGTCGCCGACACCGCGGTCGGCAAGGAAGTCGACGTCGTGGTCATACGCAAGGGCAATGAGGAGACCAAGCGCGTCACGCTCGGCCGGCTCGAGGACACCGAAAAGGTGCAGCAGGCTAACGCCAAGACCAAGGACGAGCCCGCGGAGAAGCCGGTGACGCAAAAGGCGCTCGGGCTTGATCTTGCGGCGCTGAACAAGGATCTCCGCACCAAGTACAAGATCAAGGAGAGCGTGAAGGGCGTCATTATCACCGGCGTCGACGGCGCGTCCGACGCTGCCGAAAAGCGCCTGTCGGCCGGCGACGTCATCGTCGAAGTGGCGCAGGAAGCGGTCGCCAGCGCCGCCGACATCAAGAAGCGCGTCGATCAGCTCAAGAAGGACGGCAAGAAGTCGGTCCTCCTGCTCGTCTCCAACGGTGACGGCGAACTGCGCTTCGTGGCGCTGAGCGTGCAGTAGCACTGCACGCCGCATACGTTTGGCCGTCATGCTCCGCGAAGGCGGAGCATCCAGTAATCACCGGCGTGAATTATTGGCCGCGCTGGAATATTGGATCACCCGCCTTCGCGAGTGATGACGAGCGAGGCGTTACACCACGAATTCATCCCGCCGATAGCCCTGTGCGTAGAGCAGTGCGGTGAGATCGCCATAGTCGATCCGCGCCGCCGCGGCGGCTGCGACCGCGGGCTTGGCGTGATAGGCGACGCCGAGGCCGGCGGCCTCGATCATGCCGAGGTCGTTGGCGCCGTCGCCGACCACCAGCGTGTCGATGGCATCGAGGTCGAAGGCCTCGCGCAGCTCGAGCAGCGTGGCGAGCTTGGTGGCGCGGCCGAGGATCGGCTCCTTCACCTCGCCCACAAGCTTGCCATCGCGTGCGATCAGCTCGTTGGCGCGATTCTCCTGGAAGCCGATCTTGGCCGCCACCTGATTGGTGAACAGCGTGAAGCCGCCCGAGATCAGGCAGGTCCAGGCGCCGTTCGCTCGCATCGTCATCACCAGTTCGCGGCTGCCCGGCGTCGGGGTGATGCGTTTTTCCAGGACTTCGTCGACCACGCTGAGCGGCAGGTCCTTCAACAGCGCGACGCGCTCGCGCAGCGCCGGCTCGAAGGCGATCTCGCCGCGCATGGCGCGTTCGGTGATCTTTGAGACGTGTTCCTTCAACCCGGCGAAATCGGCGAGCTCGTCGACGCATTCCTGGCCGATCATGGTGGAATCCATGTCGGCGAGAAAAAGTTTCTTGCGCCTGAAGGCGCGAGGCTGCACGACAATGTCGATCGGCAGGTCGCCGCGCGCCTGTTGCAGGCGGGTTTCGATCGCCTTGATATCCTCGCTGCCGTCAAAGGGGATGTCGACGGCGACCTCGTTGAATAGCCACTCCGCCGCGCCGGGCGAGGGCAGGACGGCCAGCGCGCCGTCGACGATGGTGGAGTCGAGCGCGGGATTGGCGGGATTGCAGATGAGGGTGGCGACAAGCGACATGGCGGCGACTTCCCAAGCCGGGACAAGAGCGGTGCTTATCGCAGGGCCGACCGCCAGCGGCAAGTCGGCGCTGGCGCTCGATCTTGCGCAGAAAGCCCGCGGTGTCGTGATCAACACCGACTCGATGCAGGTCTACCGCGACCTCCGCATCATCACGGCGCGGCCGACACCGGAGGAGGAGGCGCTGGTCCCGCACCGGCTCTACGGCCATGTCGATGCGAGCGTGAATTTCTCTGCCGGTGCCTGGATCGCGGATGCCGCGAAGGTGCTTTCCGAGGCGCGCGCCGAGGGCCGCCTGCCGATCTTCATCGGCGGTTCGGGCCTGTATTTCAAGGCGCTCACGCGTGGGCTGTCGGCGGTGCCGCCGATCCCTGCCGAGATTCGCGATAATGTCCGCGCGCGGCTGGAGCGCGACGGCGTCGAGGCGCTGCATGCGGAACTCGCTCGCCGCGACCCCGCCTATGCCGAGCGCCTGAAGCCGCGCGACCGCACCCGGATCGCACGCGCGCTCGAAGTGGTCGAGGCAACGGGCCGCTCGCTGACCGATTGGCACCGCGAGGGCCTGCCGCCGCTATTGCCATCGGGCGAATTCTCCGCCCTGTTCCTCGCGCCCGCGCGTGACAAGCTCTATGCGCGGATCGATGCCCGGTTCGAGGCGATGCTGAACGCCGGCGCGCTGGAAGAGGTCGCGCGGCTTGCGGCGCGCGATCTCGATCCCTTGCTGCCGGCGATGAAGGCCCACGGCGTGCCGGCCCTGATCCGGCACCTGAAGGGCGAGTTCAGCCGCGAGGAAGCGTCCGAGATCGGCCGTGCCGATACCCGCCATTATGCAAAACGGCAATTCACCTGGTTTCGCCACCAATTGCCGGAATTCGAATGGGTGGCGCCGGAAGCCGCGCGGGGGTGGCTGGATGCCGTCATTCCGGGGCGCGAAGCGAACCCGGAATCTCGAGATTCCGGGTCTGGTCCTTCGGACCATCCCGGAATGACGTCGTCGTAAGCTCCATCCGAGCTACGGGCGCTTCTGCCATGCGCGCAAAAATACTCGCCGAACGCCAGGAACCCCGTTACAGTACGAAAAGTCGCGCTGAACGCGTCCCTGCCTTGACATTCGGGCATTGGCCGGTATGGTCGCGCAACCTTTGGGAAGCCTGAGCCGCTCTATGCGTAACATTATTACCAAACTCATCGTCGTCGTACCCAGGCACACCGCCGGGGATGGCTAGCGGCCATCTGACAGACAGGCGGTGTGCATGGGGCCTCTCGGGCCCTTTTTTATTTCCCAAATCAAAGACTTAACGCCGCGCCAAACAGCGCATCCGGAGCCAGCCATGAAAGACAAGAGCCACGATCCGAACCAGATGACGGGAGCCGCGATGATCGTCCGCGCGCTGATCGATCACGGCGTGCAGCACCTTTTCGGCTATCCCGGTGGCGCCGTGCTACCGATCTATGACGAGATTTTCCAGCAGAGCGAGGTCGAGCACATCCTGGTGCGCCACGAGCAGGGCGCCGGCCATGCGGCCGAGGGCTATGCGCGCTCGACCGGCAAGCCCGGCGTGGTGCTGGTGACCTCCGGTCCCGGCGCCACCAACATGGTGACGGCGCTCACCGACGCGCTGATGGATTCGATTCCCTTGGTCTGCATCACCGGCCAGGTGCCGACGCATCTGATCGGCAACGACGCGTTCCAGGAATGCGACACCGTGGGCATCACGCGCCCCTGCACCAAGCACAACTGGCTGGTGCGCAACGTCAACGACCTCGCGAAAGTCCTGCATGAGGCGTTCTATGTCGCGACCTCCGGCCGTCCGGGCCCGGTCGTGGTCGACGTGCCGAAGGACGTGCAGTTCGCGGTCGGTACCTATCATCCGCCGCGCAAGTCGGATGTGCACATCTCCTACGCGCCGCGCGTGAAGGGCGATGCGAGCCAGATCCGGAAAGCCGTGGCGCTGCTCGCCTCCGCCAAGCGTCCCGTGATCTACAGCGGCGGCGGCGTCATCAATTCCGGCCCCGAGGCTTCGAAGCTGCTGCGGGATCTTGTCGAGTTCACCGGCTTCCCGATCACCTCGACCTTGATGGGCCTCGGCGCCTATCCGGCCTCCGGCAAGAACTGGCTCGGCATGCTCGGCATGCACGGCACCTACGAAGCCAACATGACCATGCATGATTGCGACGTCATGCTGTGCGTCGGCGCGCGCTTCGACGACCGCATCACGGGCCGCACCGACGCGTTCTCGCCGGGCTCGAAGAAGATCCACATCGACATCGACCCGTCCTCGATCAACAAGAACATCCGCGTCGACGTGCCGATCATCGGCGATTGCGCCAACGTGCTCGGCGACCTCTTGCAGGTGTTCAAGGCCGAAGCAAAGCGCCCGGACATCAAGGCGTGGTGGCAGCAGATCGCACAATGGCGCGCGCGCAACTCGCTGTCCTACCGCAAGAACAACGACATCATCCTGCCGCAATACGCGATCCAGCGCCTGTTCGACCTGACGCGCGGCAAGGACACCTACATCACCACCGAAGTCGGCCAGCACCAGATGTGGGCCGCGCAGTTCTACGGCTTCGAGGAGCCGCACCGCTGGATGACCTCCGGCGGTCTCGGCACCATGGGCTATGGGCTGCCGGCCGCGGTCGGCGTCCAGGTGGCCCATCCCGACAGCCTCGTCATCGACATCGCCGGGGACGCCTCGGTGCAGATGACGATCCAGGAGATGTCGACCGCGGTTCAGTACGAACTGCCGATCAAGATCTTCATCCTCAACAACCAGTACATGGGCATGGTGCGGCAGTGGCAGCAGCTCCTGCACGGAAACCGCCTGTCGCATTCCTATACCGAGGCGCTGCCGGATTTCGTCAAGCTCGCCGAGGCCTATGGCTGCGTTGGCCTGCAGGTGCTGAAGCCGGCCGATCTCGACGGCGCGATCAAGGAGATGATCGCGATCAAGCGCCCGGTGCTGTTCGACTGCCGCGTCGCGGCGCTCGAAAACTGCTTCCCGATGATCCCCTCCGGCAAGGCGCACAACGAAATGCTGCTGCCGGAGGAGGCGACCGACGACGCGACCGCGACCGCCTTCGCCGGCGGCAAGGCGCTGGTGTGAGATGGACTGATGTTCGACCTGGGACAGCTCGAGCGCGCACAGGCGATCGTCGGCACTGCGGTGCCGCCGACGCCCGTGCATGCCTGGCCGCTGCTTGGCGAGCGGCTGGGCACGAGCGTTCTGGTCAAGCATGAGAACCACACGCCGACCGGCGCCTTCAAGGTGCGCGGCGGGCTCGTCTATCTCGATCACTTAAGGCGCGGGCAGCCCGATACGCCCGGGATCATCTCGGCGACGCGCGGCAATCACGGCCAGAGCCTCGCCTTCGCCGCGCGCCGTCATGGCTTGCCGGCGACGATCTACGTGCCGCATGGCAATTCGGTCGAGAAGAACCGCGCCATGCGCGCCTTCGGCGCCGAGCTGGTCGAGCACGGCCAGGATTTTCAGGCCGCGCGCGAGGAGGCGGTGCGGCGCGCCGAGAGCGCGGGCCTGCACATGGTGCCGTCGTTCCATCCCGACCTGGTGCTGGGCGTTGCGACCTACGCGCTCGAACTGTTCAAGACGGCTCCCGATCTCGATGTTCTCTACGTGCCGATCGGGCAGGGCTCGGGCATCTGCGGCTGCATCCGTGTTCGCGATCTCCTCGGCCTGAAGACCGAGATTGTCGGCGTGCAGTCGACGGAGGCGCCGTCCTATGCGCTGTCGTTCGCGGCCGGCGCTCTCGTCACCACCGAGACCGCCAACACCCGCGCCGACGGCATGGCGACCCGCATCCCCGATGCCGCCGCGCTCGCCATGATCCGCAAGGGCGCGTCCCGCATCGTGCAGGTGACCGACGACGAGGTCGGCGCCGCCATCGGCCACTACTGGACCGATACGCACAACCTCGCCGAAGGCGCCGGCGCCGCCGCGCTCGCCGCCGCGCTGCAGGAGCGGGACAGGCTGCGAGGCAAGCGCGTCGGCCTAGTCCTGAGCGGCGGCAATATCGATTTCGACCTGTTCAGCCAGTGGGTCGGGACGAACGCCGCGCCTCACGCCGATGAAACGGTGATGCCGTGATGAGGCAAACGCGAACCGAGAACTCCACCGTCATCGTCCGGCTGGACCGGACGATCCAGTACACTGCGGCTCCCGTGCTGTTCTCAGGCGGCAGTGATACTGGATGCCCGCTTTCGCGGGGATGACGAGCAATGACCATGGGGACTTAAGATGAACCAGCCCGCATCCGCCTATTTCCTCGAAGAGCGCCACGATCCGAGCGAGTCGCACACGCTCTCGGTGCTCGTGCAGAACGAGCCGGGCGTGCTCGCGCGCGTGATCGGGCTGTTCTCCGGCCGCGGCTATAACATCGAAAGTCTCACTGTCTCCGAGACCGAAAGCCAGAAACATCTCTCGCGCATCACCATCGTCACCACGGGCACGCCGATGGTGATCGAGCAGATCAAGCATCAGCTCGACCGCATGATCCCGGTCTACCGCGTCGTCGACATGACGCTGACCGGCCGCTCGATCGAGCGCGAGCTCGCAATGGTGAAGGTGCGCGGCACCGGCGACCATCGCGTCGAGGCGCTGCGGCTGGCGGATGCCTTCCGGGCTCGGGTCATCGATGCCACTACCGAGAGCTTTGTGTTCGAGATCACCGGCAATACCGCCAAGATCAATCAGTTCATCGACCTGATGCGTCCGCTCGGCCTGGTCGAGGTGTCACGCACGGGCGTTGCCGCGATCGGGCGCGGGCCGGAAGGGATGTGAACCATGTTGGCGCGCGACTGGTATTACACGCAAAGGCGGCGGGTCGGCATCGACACCGCGGTCGCCTCGATCTATGGCCGTCATGACGACAACGATCTCCGTGCCCGCCAGACGCTCAAGATGCTCGGCGTCAAGCCGGGCTGGCGCGTCGCCGATATCGGCTGCGGCAACGGTGTGCTGGCCTGCGAAGCGGCGCTGATGGGGGCCGATGTCGATGCGATCGACATCTCGCCGGCGATGCTGACGCTCGCCAACATCTATGCGCGCGACCGCAAGGCGCGCATCCGCACCCAGCCGGCCGGCCTTCTCAGCTTCGCCTATCAGCCGGATTCCTATGACCTGATCGTCAGCGAATTCACGCTGCATCATCTGCCGGACTTCTGGAAAGCGGTGGCGCTGTCGCGGATCTTCAATGCGCTGAAGCCGGGCTCTGAGTTCTATCTCCGCGACATCGTGTTCGTCAGCATGCCCGACGGCCTCGAGCGCGACGTCGAGGGCTGGGCCGATTTTTCCATCAAGAACCACGATTTCGAGCGCGAGGGCGTGGTGACGCATATGCGCGACGAATATTCGACCTTCGGCTGGGTCATGGAACGCATGCTGACCGAAGTCGGCTTCACGCTGGTCTCCGCCGACTACCACGCCCCGCTGCACGGCACCTACCTCCTGCGCAAGCCAGAGAAGACGAGTTAGGCCGCGATGAGATCGCATCGAGCTGCATCGACGGTGAAGCCGCGCCCCCTCTGCCGCTTGCGGGAGAGGGCTGGGGTGAGGGTGTCTCCGCGATGGGACTTTCCATGGGGAGAGAGCCCTCACCCGGCGCCAAGCGCCGACCTCTCCTGCAAGCGGGAGAGGTGAGCGAGTTCGCCAATGAAACCGGCCGACGTCTGCATCGCCGTCATGGTCGCGGTGATCTGGGGGCTAGCCTTCGTCGCGAGCCGGATCGCGCTTGACGAATTGCCGCCGGAGTTGATGACGGCGCTGCGCTTCGGCATCGCGGCGCTGCCGTGCCTGTTCCTGCGCAAGCCGAAAGTGTCCTGGCCGCTTCTGATCGCGATCAGCCTGAACCTGTTCCTCGGCCAGTTCCTGGCGCAGTCGATCGCGATCGCGCATGGCATGCCGGTCGGGCTCACCAGCGTGATCGTGCAGAGCCAGGCGCTGTTCACGATCGCGTTCGCCGCTGTCGTGTTCGGTGAATGGCCGACACGGATGCAGATGGTCGGCATCGGCATTGCCGCGATCGGCCTGTTGATGATCGCGGGCACCGTCGGTCATGATTTCAGTGCCAGCGCATTCGCGATCCTGATGATCTCGCCGATCTGTTTCGCGATCGGCAACCTGTTGCTGCGGCCGGCGCAGGGCGCGCGCATGTTCGATCTGTTCGCATGGCTGTGCCTCTGTGCCGCCGTTCCCCTGTTCGCGCTGTCGCTGGTCACGATCGGCCCCAAGCCGATATGGCAGGCGCTGTCGCAGATGTCGGCAACCGGCATCGCCTGTATGCTGTTCATCGGCGCGGTCTCGACCAGCATCGCCTACTGGCTGTGGGGCCGGCTGCTGCGCGACTATCCGGCGGCGCAGGTGGTCCCGTTCGCGCTGCTGGTGCCGTTCGTCGGCTCTGCCGCCTCCAGCATCGTGTTTGGCGAGAGGTTCGGGCCGCTGCGGCTTGCGGGCATGGCCGCGGTGATCGGCGGCATCGCCATCATGCTGCTTTCAAGACGTCCACGATCGCTGGCGAAGATCGCATGAGTGGGGCCATGTCGCAGTCGCTTCTGGTTGCTTTCGTCATGTTCGCCGTGGTGATGTTCTTCACGCCGGGGCCGAACAACATCATGCTGCTGTCCTCCGGGCTGACCTACGGCTTCCGCCGCACGGTGCCGCATATCGCGGGGATCACGGTTGGATTCGCGTTCATGGTCGGCGCCGTCGGCCTCGGCCTTGGCACCGTCTTCATCGCCTATCCCGTGCTGCAGACCATCCTCAAATATATCGGCGTCGTCTACCTGATCTATCTCGCCGCCGCGATCGCGCTTGCCGAGCCGTCCACGCCGGAAGGCGGCGACAGCCGCGGCCGCCCGATGACGTTCTGGGGCGCGGCCATGTTCCAATGGGTCAACGCCAAGGGCTGGGTGATGGTGATCGGCACCATCACCGCCTATGCGGCGATCGCGGCCTTCCCCTGGAATATCGCAATCCAGGTCACTTTGAGCCTGATCCTCGGTACCTTGTCCTGCATTGCCTGGGCGCTGTTCGGCACCGCGCTGCGGCCGGTTCTGACCTCGCGCCTGGCGGTGCGTGCTTTCAATATCGTGATGGCGATCCTGTTGCTCGCCTCGCTCTATCCGGTGTTCATGGACGCATGATGCCGCACCGCGCCATGCGAGAACGGGGTTTCCCCTGACGGGGAAAAGCTCTACACAACGCCGGAAATTTCCGGGCGCCGGCGGTCTTGATCCACCTGTAAGCCTGACCCATCGGCCAATCCGGCCACCCCCTGAAGAGGAAACCACGATGCGAGTTTACTACGATCGCGATGCCGACCTGAACCTGATCAAGGGCAAGAAGGTCGCCATCGTCGGCTATGGCAGCCAGGGCCACGCCCACGCGCTCAACCTGAAGGATTCCGGCGTCAAGGAAGTGTCGATCGCGCTGCGTCCCGGTTCAGCCTCGGCCAAGAAGGCGGAGGCCGCCGGCTTCAAGGTGCTGAGCGTTGCCGACGCCGCGAAATGGGCTGACCTCGTGATGATGCTCACCCCCGACGAATTGCAGGGCGACATCTACCGCGAGCACCTGCACGACAACATGAAGAAGGGCGCCGCGCTGGTGTTCGCGCACGGCCTCAACGTGCACTTCAACCTGCTCGACCCGCGTCCCGATCTCGACGTCCTGATGATCGCCCCCAAGGGCCCCGGCCACACCGTGCGCTCCGAATATCAGCGCGGCGGCGGCGTACCCTGTCTGATCGCGATCGCCAAGGACGTTTCCGGCAATGCGCACGATCTCGGCCTGAGCTACGCCTCGGCGATCGGCGGCGGCCGCGCCGGCATCATCGAGACGACGTTCAAGGAAGAATGCGAGACCGACCTGTTCGGCGAGCAGGTGGTGCTCTGCGGCGGCCTGGTCGAACTGATCAAGGGCGGCTACGAGACGCTGGTCGAAGCCGGCTATGCGCCGGAGATGGCCTATTTCGAGTGCCTGCACGAAGTGAAGCTGATCGTCGACCTGATCTATGAAGGCGGCATCGCCAACATGAACTACTCGATCTCCAACACCGCGGAGTACGGCGAATATGTCACCGGGCCGCGCATCGTGACCGCGGAGACCAAGGCCGAGATGAAGCGCGTTCTCGCCGACATCCAGGGCGGCAAGTTCGCCCGCGACTGGATGCTGGAGAACAAGGTCAACCAGACCTCGTTCAAGGCCACGCGCGCCAAGCTCGCCCAGCACCCGATCGAGGAAGTCGGCGCCAAGCTGCGCGACATGATGCCCTGGATCAAGAAGGGCGCCCTGGTCGACAAGACGAAGAACTAAGCCGCGGTCGGTGGGGTGGGCATAGCGCAAGCGTGCCCACTCTCGTCGGCGATGTCGCCCCTCATGGTGAGGAGGCGCGCCTTCGCGCCGTCTCGAACCATGAGGCCCGCGCCGGTGGCCCCGCCTTCGAGACGCGCTGCGCGCTCCTCAGGGTGAGGGAATAGGTTGGAATGCGGGGTTCCGCTCGCAATGACGGATGACGCGAGTTAGCTCGCGCTCGTACGCGCCTCCGCCGGCTTCTCGATCCGGTTGTGGAGCTGCCAGAAGCGCACGGTGCGCTGGGCGGTTTCGATCGACAGGCGGCGGAAATCGCGCTGTGCCTGCTCCATGGTTTCCGCGGCGATCGGCTGCGCCGCCGGCCGGTTGCGCAGGATCGTCTCCACCGTCGGCCAGTTCAACCGAGCGGCGCGGCAGGGGATCAGGATCAGGTCGGAACGGTGCCCTTCCATCACCCGCGCGATCATTTCGGGCGCAACATCGGTGAGGAGGCCAATCGCAACCGTCACCTCGTCGAACTTGTTGGCTTCGGCGAACTTGAACACGGCCGCATCATCAAGCTCGTTCAACTCCTTCATCAGCCTGACGAGCTGTTCGGCAATGCCGAAGCTGCGGCGCACCGCGGGCTCCTCGCGCGCGATCTCGTCGAGCACCTCGCGAATGTCTTCCTGCAGCGCCGGCGGCGCGATCGCCAGCAGGCGGGCGCGCACGGCGTCCGTGGCGCGGTGCAGGAGGTCGCGCAGGAATTTGACCGGAAGATCGATGCGCAATCCGAGGATCTCGACCAGTTCATCGTCGCCTTCCGCGCGCGCGACGATGCCGGAATAGCCGGCCTCCGAGAAGCGCGCCCCGGCGTTGTTGGCGAGCCGGCGGATCACGCGCACCTCGCCGCGGTCGACGATCACGTCGGTGACCTCTTCGGGAATATCGGCGCGGCCGGAGATCGCAAGCAGGTGGTCCTGGCCCTTGGTGCTGGCAACCTCGACCAGGGTTTCCGTGGAGACGCGGCTCGAATGCGCCAGCACTTCGCCCGCGACCTCGATCTTGTCGTCCTTGGCGAGGCGCTGGATCAACTCAAGCGGCGCATAGTCGATCGGCGCGAGGCGCTTGCTGAGCTCGGCCTTGGCCCGGCTCTCGACGCGCGTGATCAGGAGGCACAGGACGTCGTCGAACACCTGGACCTGTTCGTCGTTCAAACGGTCGCCGTCGTTCAGGAACAGGTCGGTCACCCGGCGAAGCGTCTTGATCCGCTTCGCCGACGAGCCGCCTCTCACGGCTTCCTCGAGTTCGGCGATGATCGAGTGGGCCGGCGTTTGCACCATCATTGGCATTGTTCTTGTTGCAGGTTTCTCTGGTTGGCCGGCAAAATGGCAAGCGCGGTCTTACGCCTGCGTTAAGCGGGAACCCGGTCCCCGGCGGAGCTCGCCGGGAAGGTTAGCAGGACGTAACCCATTCAACTCAACATCGCCTGACCACGCGCGCGGCGCGGTATTGATGCACCTGAGCTGCCCAAAACGTGCCGCAGGCCTGTTGCACACCGGACGTTCGGCCTGTCAGGAGCAGCAATGGCGACAATCGGAAAGAGCAGCACGGAACTCACTCATCTCGCGAACGAGGCGCTGCGCAGCCAGCCCGGATGCGAGACGGCGCAAGTTACCGCTGTCTCCGCCCGGCCTGACGCCGGCGCAGGCCGCAACTGGGAAATTCCGAACGTCGTCCTCGGCGACAGCCTGATCAGCGACGTCGACCGCGCCGTCATCACCGTGCATCACCAGCTCGGCCGCAGATTCCATCTCGTCGGGGGCGAGGCTTAGAGCGCTTTTGAGGCAGAGCGGACATCAGCCGGCAGACCACCCCTGCTGAATCGGTCGCACTCGTTGCGGACCTCCTGGGTCATCTTTGGCCCCGCATTTTTTCGCGCCGACTGTGGAAAAACGCTCATTCAACAACGTCGCACCGCCGGCTACTTTCTTCAGGTGATTGAGAGGGAATGGCAAGTGAGCGACATCAGAGGAAAGGTTGTTCTTATCCTTGGAGGTGCCGGCGGCATCGGATCAGCAACGGCGGAGGATCTCGCAGCAAGAGGAGCAACGATCGCGATTGCCGATATCAATGAAGCGAAAGCTGAGGCGGTCGCAGGCGCAATACGGAGCTCTGGTGGCGAAGGCCGCGCCTATCTGGTCGATGTGACGGAGAAAGATCAGGTCAAGGCGCTTGTTGAACACGTTGTTCACGATCTTGGTTCGCTGGACGCACTGATCAATTGTGCTGGAATAATGTTCATCCGCCCACTTATTGAGGTCAACACGGCCGAATGGGAGACCACCATTGACTTGAATCTGAAAGGAGCTTTGTGGGCTATAGCGGCCGTTTTACCTGTATTCCTGAAACAGCAGCGGGGGCATATCATCAATCTAAGTTCGGTTCACGGCCTCAAAGTTTTCTCGCCGGGCGGCGCTGTACATTCAGCCTCCAAGTTTGCTCTCCGCGCGCTATCGGAGGGGCTACGGGCAGAGGTTGCAAGTACGCCCATACGGTCGACTCTGATTACGCCAGGCGCCGTTGATACCGGCATCCAATACAAGACAACCGGCTCCGACAGCGCCCGCATGCTTGAGATCTACAGAAATGCGATCCCGGCTGAAGCCGTGGCTCGTGCGATTGCGTTTGCCATGGAGCAACCTGCCAATGTCGATGTAAACGAAATTGTGGTTCGTCCAACAGCTCAAGCAATCTAACTAATCGCAGCCTCAAAACACAAACTGAGGATGACGAAATATAGTGAGCACGGGTTATCGTTTCTTTTCAAAAAACGATGACTCGTTGGCGAAGACGAAAGCAATGTGATCCGTGACGGTCTTGATGTGCAGGCTTTGTCGGCTTGGGCGTCTCATGACCAACCAAAGCTCGCGGGCTGGCGGTTCAGGCTCCAGATCGCAAATGACGAGTTCGTCGTCCAGTTGGCCAATGAAGTGCGGAAGAAGCGCAATGCCTGCTCCCGCCTTGGCTGCGGCCGCCTGGGTGGACTGACCATTTGTCCGAAACGATAAGCGCTTGCGGCCAAAATGCTTGGATAGCCAGAGCGCTTCGGGCAAATGGGCATTAGACTCATCAAACCCGACAAAAGCCGGATCGGCGCCGGCTTCAATCCGACGCCGGTATTCTGCAGTAGCGTAGAAGCCGAATGCAATCGGTCGCAGCCGCTTCGCAAGGACGTCACCATCTTGTGGGCGTCCAAAACGCAAAGCAATGTCCGCTTCATGTCGCTCCAAACTAACCGTCCGAAAGTCGGTAGCAAGGTCGATGTCGATCCCTGGATAGTTTCTACATAGCTCAGCAAGGCGAGAAGCGAGAAAATGCTGCGAGAGACTCGGTGGTGCATTGACTCGAACAAGCCCAGCAGGCTGGTGCTCTTTTCCCTGGCGGCTCAAGTTTGCCGCCGCCGTCTCCATATCATTGGCTGGCCCAAGCAAGCGTGCGCCTGCTGGGGTGAGCACGTAGCCGTCGAGACGCCGCTCGACAAGCCGTTCGCCCAAAGAGCGTTCAAACGACTGTACGCGCCGAGCGACCGTCGCATGATTGATCGAAAGGGCGCGCGCGGCAGCTGACAAGCTACCGTGGCGAGCGAGCGCGAGAAAAACACGCACGTCCTCCCAATCGAGCGTTGTGCGATTTTTAACAGCCATTGAGAGAGGATAGTAAATTTTACTCAGATGACCAGCGGATTATCTCTGATCGCGTCAACATTGAGAGAGCAACATGTCCGGTACAATCACCCTCACCTTGATCGGTGGACCAACGGTACTCATCGAGTACGGCGGCTATCGTCTATTGACTGATCCTACGTTCGATCCCCCGGGGCAATATCAAGGCCCGCACAGTCCCGTGAAGCACGTCAAGACTGAAGGACCGAGCATCTCAATTGACGATCTTGGCAAACTGGATGCAGTCCTGTTGAGCCACGATCATCATTTTGACAACCTCGATAACTCGGGTCGGTCATTGTTACCGAAGGTCGGCACGGTTTATACGACTGTTTCTGGAGCTCAACGTCTTGGTGGGAACGCCATCGGCCTCGATCCTTTCGAGAGTCGATTTCTCGAAGGAGAAGATCGGCAAAAGTTGCTGGTGACCGCCACGCCAGCGCGCCATGGCCCCATCGGTATCGATGTTGGTGATGTCGTGGGATTTGCAATTGGAATGGAGAAGCCTGGCGACCTAGTCTACATCACAGGCGACACTCTCTGGTTCAATGGTACGGCTGAGGTCGCGCGTAGGTTTTCGCCTAGGATCGTCATTCTGCATACCGGTGCAGCCGAACCTCGCGGGCGATTTCACATGACGATGGGGAGCGAGGATGCGCTGGAGGCTGCGCACGCTTTTCCTGATGCGGCATTAGTCTCTGTACACAACGAGGGTTGGGCGCATTTACGCGAAAGCCAGGATCAACTCGTCGACGTGTTCGCTTCATTAAACTTATCGAGACGTTTGACCCGATTTGAGAAGGGGAAACCATTGATCATCTCTTGGTAGTGATGGTTCGAGACCATGCCGCAAGGTTTCACTGCCCCGACGTCTGCTACTGTGAAGGGTTTCGGATGCAGGCCGCATGAGAGACGGCGCGGCGTATTCGGCGGCCGGCGTCCGAAAGCCTCCAAGGGAGGAAACCGCGTGTGAGGAAACGTAAGGCGGTGCGGCAGGCGCTATGGGGATTTGAGCGCCGCGGGCGAGCTCGTTGATTGGGATCGAGTCGGCCCGACGAGTTGCGCGACGGTGAAGTCGCTGACGAATGCGCGGCGGATGGCCTTGAACTCCACAAGTTGTCCGACGATTTGCGACGGCTGGTGGATATCTGGGCGTGCTCTGCCGTGGCCGGTCGAGGGCCAGCGAGCGCGGCGAGCGGATTTGCGGGATTGCGGCACGGTCATGAGGTGTCGATCCTGATGTGGTTCGTTGGAGCTGTCGGCCGATGCCGTGGCATTGCACCGCGCTCGAATACTTCGATGATGGTCATGCGACCGCCGCAGCATGGACAAGCCGGCTTGCTGGGATCGACGGCGGCCGCGGTGGGCTGACCTTCAGGTTGCAACGGCAAGCAGCTCACGGGCGCGTGCGATGTTGCCGGCGCAAGCGCCTTTGGCGAACAGGCCGTAGTGGCGGATGGGATGCAAGCCCTTGGGCAGCACGTGGATGAGGAAGCGGCGGATGAACTCGAAGGTCTCGCGCGTCATCTGCTTGTAGCGATCGCGGCCCGCGACGCGGTAGTCCTTCCATGTGAAGGTAACGCCCTGCTGGTCGCAGGCGATCAGGCGGCTGTTGGCGATGGCGACACGATGGGTGTAACGCGACAGATAGGCCAGCACTGCCTCTGGCCCGCCGAACGGCCGCTTGGCGTAGACCACCCATTCGGCCTTGCGCAGCGGTGCGAGATAAGCCGCGAAGGATTGCGCCTGGGCGAGATGGGCGTAACCGCCGAAGAAGCTGAGGCGGCCGGCCGCGTGAGCGGCCGAGAGCGCCGTGAGGAAGAGCCAGCGGAACAGGCGGGAGAGCACGCGCACGGGGAGGAAGAAGCCGCTCTCGGCCAAGACCCAGCTCGATATCCTTTGATCTAGATCAACCCTGACAGGAACCGCTCGGCTTTGTTCGCCTGAGGCTAAAGAGCCGATACCGAAATATGCGCTAGGTGCTTAAAGGGGGCAGGCATCGTTGCGCGCACGACTATTGCCGCCGCTATCGCCCGGCCGCGCATAGTGCCGAGCCGATCAACACCTCCGCAAGCCATATCGGCTTCAGGTGCACCGCCAGGAAAAGGATCATGTCATGAGTAGCGATACGATTCCGGCAAAGCCCGCGATGAACGCGGGACCAACCGGCGTAGGATTGAAACGCCGCGATCTCCTGTTGAGCGGTAGTTCTCTCATCGCGGCTTCAGCACTCTCTGCCGTCGGTGCGACAAGCCTCGCGCAAGCGCAGCAACCAACTGCGGCCCCGGTAAGCACGTCGGCCGGGCAGCGGCCCAATATCGTTGTTATCATGGGTGACGACATCGGCATGTGGAATATCGGGGCATATCACCGCGGCCTGATGGCCGGCCGAACGCCCAATCTCGACAAGCTCGCGGCCGAAGGCATGTTGTTTACCGACTATTATGCGGAGGCAAGCTGCACCGCAGGTCGCGCCAACTTCATCACCGGTGAGTTGCCCATCCGAACCGGCATGACCACAGTTGGCCAAGCTGGCGCAGCGATCGGCATACCCGCGCAGGCGGTTACGATTGCCACCGCATTGAAAGGGATGGGCTACGCCACCGGCCAGTTTGGCAAGAACCACCTTGGCGACAAGAACGAATTTCTGCCGACCGTACATGGCTTCGACGAATTCTTCGGCTACCTCTATCACCTCGACGCAATGGAAGACCCTGCGCATCCGAATTACCCGCAAGACCTTTTGAACACCGTCGGCCCGCGCAACATGCTGCACACATACGCCACCGACGTTGACGACCCGACCCTGGATCCACGTTGGGGCAAGGTCGGCAAGCAGAGGATCGAGGATGCCGGGACGCTCTATCCCAAGAGGATGGAAACGGTAGACGACGAAATTCGCGATCTGGCCCTGAAGTTCATCGAGAAGGCCAAGGCCGACAACAAGCCGTTCTTCCTGTGGCTCAATCCAACCCGGATGCACATCGTCACGCATCTTTCGCCAAAGTACCAGGCGATGCGCAACTCCAAGAACGGCTGGTCGATACATGAAGCCGGCATGGCGCAGCTCGACGATGACGTCGGCATCGTGATGCAGAAGCTCAAGGATATGGGCGTCGACGACAACACGATTGTCGTCTTCACCACCGACAACGGAACAGAAGTCTTCACCTGGCCTGATGGCGGCCAGACACCGTTTGCGCAGAGCAAGGGCACGGTCATGGAAGGCGGCTTCCGCGTGCCCTGCATGATCCGTTGGCCAGGCAAGGTGCCGGCCGGCAAGGTCGAGAACGGCATCATCTCCGGTCTGGATTGGTTTCCGACCTTCCTGGCGGCGGCCGGCAACCCGAACATTGCGGAGGAGCTGAAGAAGGGCAAGACGATCGGTGACAGGACCTACAAGTGCTATCTGGACGGCTACAACCAGATGGACATGATCACCGGCAAGGGGCCGTCGAACCGGCACGAGATATTTTACTTCGGAGAGAGTGAACTCGGTGCCGTCCGCATCGACGACTACAAGTATCGCTTCATCGACCAGCCTAAAGGCTGGCTCGGCGAGAAAACGAAGGTCGACGTGCCCTATCTGACTAACCTTCGCCTCGATCCGTTCGAGCGCACGGGCTGGCCCGAGAGCGGAAGCAAAGAAGGCGCTCAACAATATTTCGACTGGTTCAAATACGAATTCTGGCGCTTTGTGTTTGTCCAGCAGCAGGTGGAAAAGCTGGCCATGACCGCAATCGAGTTTCCGCCGATGCAGAAGGGCGCAAGCTTCAACCTCGATGCCGTGAAAGCGAAAATCGAGGCCGCCAGGACAGCGATGGCAAAATAAGATTCATGATCGTCATGGTCGGGCGGCCTCTGGGCCGCCCCACACTGCACCAAGAAAAATGTTTCTCCTCCTGGCCCAGCGGCATGTTCCGCCTCCCTCTCGCTGCGTAAGTGTAATCATTGATTACATTGCTTCCGACGGCGTGGTCAATCCGGTGTAATCGGTGCTTACATTCACCAGCCGGTGATGCTAGGAGGAGGGCATGCGTCGAGCTACGAAATCATCCGCGGCGAAACCACGCCGCCGCAATTCGCCGGCGGCTGCAACGCGGCCCTATCACCATGGCGATCTCCGGCGGGTGCTGGTCGACGCCGCACTGCAATTGGTGGACGAGGGCGGGCCGGACGCCGTCAGCGTGCGCGAAGCGGCGCGCCGCGCCGGGGTCTCGCCGGGCGCACCGTTCCGGCATTTTCCGAGCCGCGATGCGCTGATGAATGCGGTGGCGGAAGAGGCGCAGCGCCGTTTCCGGGCCGAGATTCAGGCGGCGCTGGATGCGACGAAGGCTGGCGATCCGTTGGCCCGGTTTCGCGCCTTTGGGCTCGCCTATGTACACTGGGCGATGAAGAACCCGGCCCATTTCGAGATCATCTCCAGCCGCCGCTTTTTTGACCATGACAGGTCGGCCGGAGTCTCCCGCGACAATGCCGAGCTGATTGCGCTGACCGAACGGACGCTGGCGGAAGCTTTCGCGCAGGGGCAGCTCCGTGCGTCCGACCTGAAGCAGATCCAGATCGCCGGCCGCGCGCTGGTCTATGGCTTTGCCCGCATGAACATCGATGGTCATTTGCCGCGCTGGGGTGTCGCGGATGACGATGCCGAGCGCACCGCGGCAGCGATCATCGACCTCTTCGTCGAAGGGATCGCGAAGCGCTGAGCCGCCGAGCCCGTGGATTTACCGTGCGTCACGCTCGCGGCCGCAAATTCATTGCGCATTCATGACGCTTACATTACGGTTTTGTGACGCGACGTGGGGTCCGGCTGCGTCGTCCGTCTCCTGGTCACCTCCAGCCAAGGCAAAACTACCGCGCCGGGGAATGTTGCGTCGTCACCCATGGCGCCCGCGCCAAATCAAGGTTCTTCGATTGCCGCCATTGCCGGCGGCCTGGCTGCGATCGGCATCTGGCGCCTGCTTGCCGTCGCCGCGCCGCAAATGGCGGCGCTCGGGATCATGGTGCAGACCGAGACCGATTTCGGCTCGCGTCTGTGCTTCCTCTTGTCCTGGGGCACCCTGAACTTCTTCTTCATTGCGCTGGTGCGGCGGCCGGCGCTCTCGGGCGCGCTGTCGCTGACGCTGGTCGTGGCGCTCGTGCTGCTGTCGCGGTTCAAGCACGAAGTCGTGCAGATGACCGCGAATTTCGTCGACCTGATGGTGATCGACCATGACACCGCGTCCTTCCTGCTGACGATCTTCCCGAACCTGCGCTGGTCGCTGGTCGGCGCGGCCCTCGTCACGCTGCCCTTGATGTATGCGCTGTGGTGGCTCGATCCGTTCCGCGTCCGCCGCCTGCCGGCGCTGGCCTGCAAGCTGGCGTGCCTTGCCACGCTGGCGGGATACGCCGTCATCTGGCCGGACGAGGATTGGCGCGGCTATTACGACGACGGCTATCTCTCGAAATTCGCCCGCTCGGGCGTCACGGCGGTGTCCGATTTCGTCAGCTATGGCTTCATGGAGTCGGATGCGGTCGCGAGCGAGCAGCTCAAGATCCCGCTGGTGGATTCCTGTCATCCGGCTGGCCGCCGGCCGAACATCATCCTGATCCACGATGAATCGAGCTTCGATATCCGCGCAGCCGAAGGCGTCAAGGTGCCGCCGGGCTACGGCGCGCAGTTCAAGTCCTATGACGGCGTCGAGCGAAAATTCCTGGCCGAGAGCAATGGCGGGCCGAGCTGGTTCACCGAATACAACGTGCTCGCGGGGCTCTCGTCGCGCTCGTTCGGCCGCTTCGCCTATTTCGTCACCCGTATCGCCTCCGGCCGCGTCGAGCGTGGGCTGCCGCTTGCGCTGCGCCGCTGCGGCTACAACACGCTTTCGCTCTATCCGGCATTCGGCGCCTTCATGAGCGCGCGCAGCTTCCAGGCCACGACCGGCATCCAGCGCTTCTACGACGCGCGCGATCTCGGCGCCAGGGATGTCGAGCCCGATCGCTTCTTCTACGACAAGGCGCTGCGGCTGATGGCGGAGCAGCCGCCCGGTGCGCCGCTGTTCACCTTCGTCTATCTCGCCGCCAACCATTTCCCGTGGCAGACGCCGTTGCGGCCGGACCTGACGCCGTCCTGGCGGCCGTTCGGCAACGCGCCCGTCATCGACGAATATCTGCGTCGGCAGGCGATGAGCGCGAGCGACTACGCCGGCTTCGTTGCCGGACTGAAGAAGAGGTTTCCGGCGCAGCCGTTCCTGATCGTTCGCTATGGCGATCACCAGCCTGAATTCGCGCCGCATCTTCTCGACCCGAGCCTGGATGAGGCCGGCGTCGGCAAGAAGCTCGAGAAGTACGATCCGCGCTATTTCGCCACCTATTACGCGATCGACGCCATCAATTTCGAACCGGTGAAGTCGCCGGCCGTGATGGAGACGATCGATGCGGCCTATCTGCCGCTGGTGATCCAGGAAGCCGCCGGCATCCCGCTCGATCCGTCGTTCGAGGAGCAGAAGAACATCATGCTCCGCTGCAACGGCCTGTTCTATGCCTGCAAGGACGGCGCCGAAGCACGCCGCTTCAACCGCCTCCTGATCGACGCCGGCATGATCAAGGGGTTGTAGCAACTCGCCACCGCCCACGTCTCCGTCATTGCGAGCCAACGGGTCAGCGCAAAGCGCTGCCCGATGACAGGCTCCGCGAAAGCATCCATCTCGCCACAAGCGGAGGCATGGATTGCTTCGTCGCTTCGCTCCTCGCAATGACGGAGGGAATCACTTCTTCCCGATCTTCTCCCAGAGCCAGCGCGCCACCGCGTCCGGCGATGAGGATGCATCATTGCCGGCGGCGCGCAGGTTCGCCTCGCGCATCGCGGCGATGTCGATGCGCCCGAGCAGCGGCTGCAAGGCCGCGCGCAGCCTGGTGTCATCCTTGCGCTTCGGCGCCAGCAGCATCACCGCATCATAGGGCGGGATCGCGTGCCTGGGATCGTCGAGCACCGCAAGATCATATTTCGCGATCAGCCCGTCGCTGGTATAGCCCGCGATCACGTCGACCTCACCGGAGGCGACGGCGGCGTACATGAAATCCGGCTGCATCTGCCGCTGGGTGCGGAAAGACAATCCATAGTCTTGCTTGATGCCGGCCCATTCCGGCCGCGAGAAGAACTCGTAGTCGCCGGCGATCGACATCGACGGCGCGCGCGCGGCGAGATCGGCGATGGTGCGGATGCCGAGCTGCTCGGCGCGCTGCTTCGGCATGATGAGTGCATAGGCGTTGGCAAAGCCGAGTTCACCGAGCAGAGTGATGTCCTGTTTCGCCAGGATCGAGTTCAAGTCGGCGAGCAGCTCTTCGCGCGGGCGGACGTCGGTGTGGTGGAACTGGTTGGCCCACAGCGTGCCGGAATAGTCGACATAGACGTCGATGTCGCCGGCTTTCAGCGCGTCGAAGATCACGCTGGAGCCGAGACCGGCGCGCGTGGTCGCGTATAGGCCGTCCGCGTTCAGCCGCTGCGCGATCAAGGCCGCCAGCACATATTGCTCGGCGAAGGTTTTCGCGCCCACGACATAGCCCGACGCCGAGCGCGCCATCGCCGGCACCAGCGTCGCTGCGACCAGTGCCGCGATGCCGGCGCCGCCGAGCGCGGTGCGGAGCCGGCTGCGATGGCGCAGGCCGTTCTCGATCAGCGCCAGCAGCTGGTCGACCGCGAGCGCCAGTGCTGCAGCGGCGAGGCAGCCGAACACGACGAACACCCAGTTCTGGGTCTGCAGCCCCGCAAAGATGTAATTGCCGAGGCTGGTCTGCCCGATCGGCGTCGACAGCGTCGCGGTGCCGATCACCCACACCGCGGCGGTGCGGATGCCCGCCATCATCACCGGCAGCGCCAGCGGCAGCTCCACCATGAACAGCGATTGCCGCTCCGTCATGCCGACGCCCTGCGCCGCCTCCGTCAGCGCCGGGTCGACGCCCGACAGTCCGGTGATGGTGTTGCGCAGCACCGGCAGCATCGAATAGAGCGCGAGCGCCAGCACCGCCGGCAGGAATCCGAACGCGGAAAAATCGAAGCCGAACCAGGACAGCGTCAGCGCCGCCAGCACGAGCAGCAGCGGATAGAACAGCGCCAGCAGCGCCAGCCCCGGCACGGTCTGCACGATCGAGGCAAAGCCGAGCAGCGCGCCGCGCAGCACTGGCCGGTTGCGTGCGAGGATCGCCAGCGGCAGGCTGACGATGAGCCCGAGCGCGAGCGCGGCGAGGCTGACGCGCACGTGGTTGCCGAGATAGTCGGGCAGATGCGCGAGCGCCTCGGTCCAGCGCGGATCGGAGAACAGGCTCATGCGGCGCCGTCCCGCGGCAGCAATTTGCCGAGCCGTTCCGCCTGCCGCCGCGGCGTGTGCAGGAGCTTTTCGACGTAAGGATCGCTGCTCCCGGAAAGCTCCGCCGGCGTGCCCTGCGCCAGCAGCCGGCCGCCATGCATCACCGCGACGCGGTCGGCGAGCAAGAGCGCCTCCGTCATGTCGTGGGTGATCATGACGGTCGTCAGTCCGAGCCGGCGATGCAATTCGCGGAAATCATCGCCGAGCGCATCGCGGGTGAGCGGATCGAGCGCACCGAACGGCTCGTCCATCAGCACGATGCGCGGCCGTGCAGCGAGTGCCCGCGCCACGCCGACGCGCTGCCGCTGCCCGCCGGAGAGTTCACTCGGCAGCCGTTCGCGATACTGCGCGCGGTCGAGCTGCACCAGTTCGAGCAGTTCGTCGACGCGCGCTGCGATCTCCGCCGCCGGCCAGCCGAGCAGTTTTGGCGTGATGCCGATATTGGCGCCGACGGCGAGGTGCGGAAACAGTCCGCCGCTCTGGAACACATAGCCGATGCGCCGCCGCAGCAGGATCGGATCGACATTGCGCACGTCCTCGCCCTCGACCGTGACGCGGCCGCTGTCGGCCTCGATCAACCGGTTGGCGAGCCGCAGCAATGTGGTTTTGCCCGAGCCGGAGCCGCCGACGATGGCGAGGAACTCGCCCTCGGCGACCTCGAGCGTTACGTCGTCGACCGCGACCACGTCACCGTTGGCGAAGGTCTTGCCGACATTGGTGTAGGCAATGAGCGGTCCGTGGGACAATGCTGTTCAAGCCTCGCGCTGCGCCCCATCTTGGGAGATCACAGATCAACTAGCACGTTGCGATGCTGCGTTGAACTTGTCCGCACGAGAGGCTAAGGCATCTTCCCGAACAGGGAGTGAACGTGGTGGACAAGGCCAAGCCAACAGCGGTGGCGCTCGAGGATGCGACGGTGGCGTTTCGGCTGGCGGATAGCCGCATCTTCACCGCAGTCGAGAAAGCGCGCCTTGCGGTCGCCCACGGCGAGTTCGTCGCGATAGTGGGCCCCACCGGCTGTGGCAAGTCGACTTTGCTCAATGTGGCCGCCGGCCTGCTCAAGCCGGCCGCGGGCTCGGTCAGGATCTTCGATCAGCCGCTCGCCGGATTGAACCGCGACGCCGGCTACCTGTTCCAGGCCGATGCGCTGTTCCCCTGGAAGACCGCGATCGACAATGTCGCAATCGGTCTTGAGATCAAGGGCGCGCCGCGGGGCAAGGCGCTGGAACAGGCGCAGGCCTGGCTGACCTCGGTCGGCTTAGGTGCGTTCGCGAACCGCTATCCGCACATGCTTTCGGGCGGCCAGCGCAAGCGCGTCGGCCTGGCGCAGGTCCTGATCCGCGACCCAAAGATCCTCCTGATGGACGAACCGTTCGGGCCGCTCGATGCCCAGACCCGCCAGGTGATGGGCAATCTGCTGCTCGAACTGTGGAGTGCCGACCGCAAGGCGGTGCTGTTCGTCACCCATGACCTGGAGGAAGCGATCGCGCTCGCCGATCGTGTCGTCATCATGTCGGCCGGCCCCGGCTCGCGCATCATCGGCGACTGGCGCGTGGAGCTGCCGCGTCCGCGTGACATCTTCGAGGTGCGGCTGGACAAGCAATTCCACGAATTGCATCGCGAAATCTGGGGCGTGCTGAAGGAAGAGGTGATGAAGGGTTACGCGCAATCATCGCAACGTGGGGGAGCCGCTTGATGTCCCGCGTCACGCTGCTGTTCTGCCAGGTCATGGTCGCGGTCATCGTGCTGGCGCTGTGGCAGGCCTTCACCACAGTGCCGGTGTTCGGCCGCATCCTGCTGCCGCCATTCTTCTTCTCCAATCCCATCGACGTGTTCAGCCAGATCGTCAAATGGTTCTCGAGCGGCGTGATCTGGAAACATCTTGCGATCACGCTGTGGGAATCGATCCTCGCCTTCGTGATCGGCTCGGTGGCCGGCATCCTGGTCGGCTTCTGGTTCGCGCGCCAGCCGCGCGTCGCCGCCGTATTCGATCCCTACGTGAAGATGACGAACGCTCTGCCGCGCGTGGTGCTGGCGCCGATCTTCGCGCTGTGGTTCGGACTTGGCATCTGGTCCAAGGTCGCGCTCGGCGTGACGCTGGTTTTCTTCATCGTGTTCTTCAACGTCTATCAGGGCGTCAAGGAAGTGAGCACGACGGTGCTCGACAATGGCCGCATGCTCGGCATGAACGAGCGGCAATTGATGCGGCATGTTTACTGGCCGTCGGCGCTGTCGTGGATGTTCTCCTCGCTGCATACGTCCGTGGGTTTTGCGGTGGTCGGCGCCGTCGTCGGCGAATATCTCGGCGCGGCCGCCGGCCTCGGCTATCTGATCCAGCAGGCGGAGGGCGTGTTCGACGTCGCCGGCGTGTTCGCCGGCATGTTCGTGCTGTCGGCCTTCGTGATCCTGATCGACATGGCCGTAACGCTAGTCGAGCGGCGGTTGCTGGTCTGGCGGCCGACGGTGCGCGAGTCATAGGGTGGCAAAGCGAATCGTGACCACCACGAAGCGCTTTGCCCACCCTGCGGGAGCTGCACTTCGCAATGACGGCGGAGCCTTCTCAACGCTCACGCGCTGCTTTATCCTGCATCCGACGGAATGGAGTATACCATGACAAAACTGTTTGGCCGTCTCACCGGCGCGCTTGTCGCGCTGGTGCTGAGCTCGGGTCTCGCCGCGGCGCAAAGCAAGGTCACGATCGCGGTCGGCGGCGGCGCCTGCCTGTGCTACCTGCCGACGGTTCTTGCCAAGCAGCTCGGCGAATATGAGAAGGCGGGGCTCGCGGTCGAGCTGGTCGATCTCAAGGGCGGTTCGGATGCGCTCAAAGCCGTGCTCGGCGGCAGCGCCGACGTCGTCTCCGGCTATTTCGATCACTGCGTCAACCTCGCCGCCAAGCGCCAGGAGCTGCAATCCTTCGTGGTCTATGACCGCTATCCGGGCCTCGTGCTGGTGGTGTCGCCGAAGCACACCGCAGAGATCAATTCGATCAAGGATCTCGCCGGCAAGAAGGTCGGCGTCAGCGCGCCGGGCTCCTCGACCGATTTCTTCCTGAAATATCTGCTCAAGAAAAACGGGCTCGACCCGACCAGCGCCTCCGTGATCGGCGTCGGCCTGGGGGCGACCGCGGTCGCGGCGATGGAGCAGGGCCAGATCGATGCCGCCGTGATGCTCGATCCCTCCGTCACCGTGCTGCAGGGCAGCCATGCCGACCTGAAGATCCTGAGCGACACCCGCACCCAGCACGACACGCTCGCCGTGTTCGGCGGCGAATATCCGGGCGGCGCGCTCTATTCGACCGCGGCCTGGGTCAAGTCACACGAGAAGGAAGCTCAGGCGCTCACCAATGCGATCCTCGCCACGCTGGCCTGGATCCACTCGCATTCGCCAGAAGACATCATGGCGAAGATGCCCGAGCAGATGGTCGGCAAGAACAAGGAGCTCTATCTCGCCGCGCTGAAGAACACGCTTGCGATGTATTCGGAGACCGGCAGGATGGACCCGAAGGGCGCCGACGCGGTGCTGGCGGTGTTCAGCGAAGGCTCGCCGGAAGTCGCCAAGGCCAATATCGACGTCGGCAAGACCTACACCAACAGGTTCGTCGAGCAGGCCAAGACCACAGGGCAGGGTGCGAAGTAGCTTAGCGTTGATGACGCCACCCTCCATTCATCGCGTCACCGCGCTCGATCTGAAGGTGCAGCCATCGGCGTGGCCGTTTGCCGAGGCGCGCCGCGCCGAAATCGATGCGCATTTCGCGGAAGCGCAGCGCGAACGGCCGAACCTCTGGAACGGCCGGGTGCTGCTCGGGCGCAGCGCCACGTTCGAAGGCGAGCGCCTGAGCGCGAGCTATTTCGAGACCGATTTCGCGAGCTTCCTCTCCTGGCGTGACTGGGGCTATCCGGACAAAGGCGTGTTCAACGGCTTTGGCATGGGGGCGCTGCTCGCAAGCGATGGCGCGTTCGTGCTCGGTGAGATGGGCCACCACACCTCCAATCCTGGGCGCGTCTACTTCCCGTCGGGCACGCCCGATCTCGACGACATCAGGGGCGATACGCTCGATATCGCCGCCAGCGTCGCGCGCGAGGTGGAGGAGGAGACCGGGCTGACGCCCGCCGACTACCGCCCCGATGCACATTGGGATTGCGTCTTCACCGGCGTCGCCATCGCCATGATGCGGATACTGTATGTCGACATGCCCGGCGATGCCTTGCGCGAGCGGATTGAACGCAATCTGGCCATGCAGCAAGACCCCGAACTTGCGGCGATCCGCCTGGTGCGGGATGTCTCTGACTTCACCGCCGCGATGCCGCGCTTCGTCACCGCTTTTATCGAAATGCATCTGAGCAGGTAAGAAAGGGCCCATGGGCAAGAAATCGAAGCTGCTGGCCGACGAGTTGAAGCCTTTCGTGGCGCCGTTCCGCGTCGACGGATCGGACCACTTTCACCTCAAATCGCTCAAGACCGACGAGAAGGGCGGCATCGACAAGGCCGCGGGCGAAGAGATCATCGACGCCAATCGCAGGCGGCTGAACGATTTCCAGGAGAAGCTCTATGCCCAGGACCGCTGGTCACTGCTCCTGGTCTTCCAGGGCATGGATGCCGCCGGCAAGGATTCGGCGATCAAGAGCGTGTTCGAGGGTGTCAATCCGCAGGGCTGCGAGGTCACCTCCTTCAAGCAGCCGTCGTCCAGGGAGCTCGACCACGATTTCATGTGGCGTTCGATGATCGCGTTGCCCGAGCGCGGCCGCATGGGCATCTTCAACCGCTCCTATTACGAGGAATGCCTGGTGGTGCGCGTGCATTCCGAAATCCTCGCCAAGCAGAAGATTCCGCCGCGGCTGGTGACCAAGAATATCTGGCGCGAGCGCTTCGAGGATATTTCGGCGATCGAGCGCTACCTCTCGCGCAACGGCATCGTGGTCCTGAAATTCTTCCTCAACGTCTCCAGGCAGGAACAGCGCGCGCGTTTCCTGGAGCGGCTGGAGGAGCCGGCGAAGAACTGGAAGTTCTCGATGGCCGACGTCAGCGAGCGCGCGCTGTGGCCCCGCTACATGGCCGCCTACCAGGACATGATCCGCCATACCGCAACCCGCGCCGCGCCCTGGCACGTGGTGCCGGCCGATCACAAATGGTTCGCCCGCGTGGTGATCGGCTCCACCATCGTGAGCGCGCTCGAGAAGCTCGATCTGCACTTCCCGACGGTCGACAAGTCCGAACGCAGCGAATTCAAGCGCGTCCGCGAGGCGCTGCTGGCGGAGGGGAAGAACGGTGCGAGGAAGGCCGGCAAGAGCGCGAAGTAGCTCCCCGCCGTCATTCCCCGCGAAGGCGGGGAATCCAGTACGCGGCGGGCTCTCGGCTCAGATTCCCGTCTCTGGAATACTGGATCGTCCGGTCAAGCCGGACGATGACAGTGGAGTGAGCCGTCATTCCGGGGCTCGCGAAGCGAGAACCCGGAATCCATTGCTCCGCCGCCGGCCGCGGGTCGACGGATTCCGGGCTCGCGCCAAGCGCGCCCCGGAATGACGGCGTTGATTTGGCGTTGCCGCCGTCATTCCCCGCGAAGGCGGGGAATCCAGTACGCGCCGGCCTCTCGGCTCGAACTCCCGCAGGAATACTGGATCGTCTGGTCAAGCCGGACAATGACAGTGGAATTTGGAGTATTTAGGTCAGTCCCACTGACCATCTTTTTACCGTTGCCTGCGGCCGCCGTCTTCGTCTAGAAACGGCGCGGAGATGCCTTGGCAACCAACCATCAACGGTTTTGACCGAGGATTTTGGCCTCCACAGGGTACCGGCAATGCTGATTCGCAGCGAAAACCATGGAATTCTGACGGGAACGGCCAAAGCCGCCCCGGCGATTCCGGCTGCGTCGCTGCCGACCCTCCTTCTTGGCGGGATTCTGCTTCTTATCGGCCCCTGAGGGCCGTCTGGGCGGTTGCGCCTGGGCACTCAGGGGTTGCGTGAGAACATCAGAAACCCTTTAGCGCTCAGTGATAAGATAGCGCGATCTACCCAAAGGAACTTTGCAGATGACCACCGCGAGCAAGTCCGAGAAGGACCGTGTAATCATTTTCGACACCACCTTGCGTGACGGCGAGCAGTGTCCCGGCGCCACCATGACCTTCGAGGAAAAGCTCGAGGTCGCCGAGTTGCTCGACGACATGGGCGTCGACGTCATCGAGGCCGGCTTTCCCATCACCTCCGAGGGCGACTTCCAGGCGGTCAGCGAGATCGCCCGCCGCTCCAAGAACGCTGTCATCGCCGGCCTGTCCCGTGCCCATCCGAAGGACATCGACCGCTGTGCGGAAGCGGTGAAATTCGCCAAGCGCGGCCGCGTCCACACTGTCATTGCGACCTCGCCGCTGCACATGCGGGTGAAGCTGAACATGACGCCGGAGCAGGTGATCGAGACCTCGATCGCCAACGTCACCCGCGCCCGCAACCAGATCGACGACGTCGAATGGTCGGCCGAGGACGGCACCCGCAGCGAGATGGATTTCCTCTGCCGCATCGTGGAAGCCGTGATCAAGGCCGGCGCCACCACTGTGAACATCCCTGATACGGTCGGCTACACCACGCCCGACGAATACACCCACTTCATGCGCACGCTGATCGAGCGAGTGCCGAACTCCGACAAGGCGATCTTCTCGGTCCATTGCCACAACGACCTCGGCATGGCCGTGGCGAACTCGCTGGCCGGCATCGTCGGCGGTGCCCGTCAGGTCGAATGCACCGTCAACGGCATCGGTGAGCGCGCCGGCAACGCCGCGCTCGAAGAGATCGTGATGGCGATCAATGTGCGCAACGACAAGTTTCCGTACTGGAACAAGATCGACACCACGCAATTGACGCGTGCCTCGAAGCTGGTGTCGGCGGCGACCTCGTTCCCGGTGCAGTACAACAAGGCTATCGTCGGCCGTAACGCCTTTGCGCATGAGAGCGGCATCCATCAGGACGGCGTGCTCAAGGATGCCTCCACTTACGAGATCATGCGGCCCGAGATGGTCGGGTTGAAGCAGTCGTCGCTGGTGCTCGGCAAGCACTCCGGCCGCCATGCCTTCGTCCATAAGCTGGAGGAGATGGGCTACAAGCTGGGCCCCAACCAGTTGGAGGATGCGTTCGCGCGGATGAAGGCGCTGGCCGACCGCAAGAAGGACATCTACGACGAGGACATCGAGGCGCTGCTCGACGAGGAGATCGCGGCCGCCCACGACCGCATCAAGCTGACCTCGCTGACCGTGATCGCCGGTACCCATGGCCCGCAGCGCGCAACCATGAAGCTCGACGTCGACGGCCAGGTCAGGATCGAGGAAGCCGAGGGCAACGGCCCGGTCGATGCCGTCTTCAACTGTATCAAGCGCCTGGTACCGCATGATGCGAAGCTCGAGCTGTACCAGGTGCACGCGGTGACCGAAGGCACCGACGCGCAAGCCGAAGTGTCGGTGCGCCTCGCTCATGACGGCCGCTCGATGACCGCCCGCGCCGCCGATCCGGACACCTTGGTTGCCTCGGCGAAGGCGTATCTCGGCGCCCTCAACAAGATCGTCATGAAGCGCCAGCGCGACATCCCGGCCGCCGTCGCGGGTTGATCGCGACCGTCTCCGTCATCGCGAAAATCGTAGGGTGGGCACGGCGAAGCGTGCTCACCCTCCAACATTCGGCTTACTGCCTTCCGTCTCCCGCTTGCGGGCGGGGGCGGGAGTGTCTCTGCGATTCACCATCTTTGTGAGAGAGCTTTTACCCGGCGCTACGGGAAATTGCGGCGAGCGCCTCGCGCTGATCTATCTGAAGGACCCAAGCCGGCGCGGGCCTTTCAGAAAAACCAATATCCGCGTCAGGACCACTGGCCCATCTCTCCTTGTGGTTGTGCTAAAAATCGACGTCACGCAAAAGCGTGACGTTATTTTTTTCCATTTATTTTGGAGGGGAAACCATGCGAATGCGCTCCGCTTCTTATTTTTTGTCAGCCGCGCTTGCCGCCGCCGCGGCTTCGAATGCTCTCGCTGGTGAGCAGGTGCTTGAGTTCAAGCTGGTCACTAAGCCGATCGATTTCAAAGTAACAGAGGCAGCAAACATCGAAGGCCAGACGGTCGCGTCCGGCAAATTGTTCGGCGTCGCCGTTTTCAAGGACGGCCGTATCGGAGTGAAAGAGTTCGTCAATGCCTCAGACATGCTCAAAGGCGCGGGATCCTTTTTCGGCTACAGCACCTACACCTTCGAGGACGGCTCGATCACGGCGCGTTATACCGGCGCGGTCAAGGACGGCAAGTCGACGGGCGAGTATACGATCCTCTCGGGCACGGGTACCTATGCGAACGCTACGGGCACGGGCACTATCGAAAGCGCGCCGAACCCGTTCAAGGGCGTCAACCTCTTGAACATAAAACTGGTCGTTAAAACGCCCGGTACGTAATAGGACAACCGCGCCTCGGGCAACTCCAGTGCCGTGAGAAGAGGTTTTGCTTATGCGTCACCTCTCCCGCTTGCGGGAGAGGTGAGCGAACGTGTGACCCACGTTAACCTTAATCCCTGATCTTTCCGCTCCGCGTTCCAAGGCGTTCACTTCCGCCGCCAAGCCGCCGCATTGAAACCTAGCCTTGGGTCTCCCGATGAAACGCGAGATCAGATGAGGACGGCTCTCATCCTTGTTGGCCTCGGTACGCTTGCGGTGATGGAGATGCAGACTCCGCCGCGCGCGACCAAGCCTGTCGATGCGCCGCTGGCTCGCACCGTGGGGATTGCCGCCTCCGGCGATACGCTGACGCCGGCAGACCGACTCGAAATCCCGCACACGCAACAGCAGCCATCGACGCAGCAGATCTTCTCGCCCGAGCCGATCGCGCCGCCGGTTCAACCCGCCGCTGCCGCACCGGAACCCGCGCCGATTGTTGAACAGCCTGAGCGCGCAGTCCCCGCCGAAAAGTCCGTGGTCGTGCTGCCCAAGCCTCGGCCCAGAGATTTGTCCAAGGATTTGTCCAAGGGTCTGTCCAATGATCTGTCGAAGAATCTGTCCAAGCATCCGTCCAAGCCTTTGCCCAAGCACCAGGTTGCCAAGGCGACGGCGAAGACCACGCGTGCCAAACCGACGGTCGAGGCCAAGTCCTGTCAGCCCGGCGCTTTCGACGGCCTGTTCAAGGCATTGAACCTTCCACTGGGATGTCAAACCTAGTCCAACAATCCTTCTGCTTCGAGGAAGCGGCTGATGCTCAGCCGCAGCGTCCCATGCCCAGGTCGAGACAGACAAGCCGCGCCAATGAAATCAGGCCGCCCAATCCGGATGAACGTCGGGCCATTGCACCGAAGCGGGGGTGGTGGTCGGCGGAAGTCATTGCCATTGCGCTGGCGGTCGTGATCGCCTTGGCCGTCGCGGCGAGCCCGTTCTTGTTTCGCGATCGTCCACTGACGAGCGAACCGATTGACCAGGCCGGCATCAGAGCGCTGGTTGAGCGCATTATCGCCGCCGAATCCAGCGGCGACCCGAATGCCAGGAACAAGCGCTCCAGTGCGACCGGAGCCGCTCAGTTTCTCGACGATACCTGGCTGGAGGCCGTTCGCAGACATCGACGCGATCTGGTCCAGGGACGCAGCGACAAGGAAGTGCTGGAGCTGCGTCGAGACGCCGGGCTTGCGCGAGAAATCACCGCGCGCACGATCGAGCGAAATGTCACGATGCTGAGCAAGCGCGGCCTGCCGATCACGCCGGGTTCTCTCTACCTTGTGCATTTTGCCGGACCGGCAGGCGCGGTGGCGTTGCTGACCGCGGAAGAGGGCGCCGACGCCGCTTCGCTGATGGCTGCCGCCGACGTGACAGGTCGGACCACCCGCGAGAAGCTGGTCACTGCCAACCCATTCCTGAAGATGTTGACCGTGCGCGACCTCAAGCTCTGGGCCGATCGCAAGATGGCGGTGGCCAATGCACCAGGGCGCTCGTGACAGCTCCCGTCATTCCGCGCCGCGCTTCGAATTGCCCAGGACGACACCTTCATCCTGAGGAGCCGCGAAGCGGCGTCTCGAAGGATGGGCCACGGGTGAGAATCGGGCCTCATGGTTCGAGACGGCGCAAGGGCGCCTCCTCACCATGAGGGTCTAACATGGCGCGCGCGGCGAGACGAATTTAGCGAGTGATTCCAACGTGATTTGCCCCGTCCAGCCCTCGCGCAAAAAACATTCCGCTTCCGTCGTCGGGCAAATCAGCATTATGACTCCGCGCGTCTCATCCAAATGAGGGGCGGCTCGCGATCGTCACGAACGTTGCGGTGAGATGCGGTGGACGTGATAGGTGTGACTGACGAGCACAGGCATCACGGACGGCGAAGTCGTGTGGTTCTGGCGCCCCGACGCTGGCGCTAAGTTTTTTGCGCAAACAAGGTTGCGCGAGAGGCGACGGTGGCAAGAAAGCCCGGTCACCGAGAAGAGCACGAAGTAAGCCGTAAAACCACTG
Source organism: Bradyrhizobium sp. BRP22 (assembly GCF_020194175.1). Taxonomy (GTDB): domain Bacteria; phylum Pseudomonadota; class Alphaproteobacteria; order Rhizobiales; family Xanthobacteraceae; genus Bradyrhizobium. The sequence goes on from NZ_JADYVX010000050.1 coordinate 42,680, forward strand.
CGCAGGGAAAGCCGGAGTTGCTTCGGTTGACCTGTGGTCCTACCCCCGTGCTTTTTGTTGCACGGGGCCCACGGGTGCAACCGGCACCCGGCTTTCCCTGCGCCCTCACTTCAATGAGAGGGTGAAACGAGATGCAAAGCTCGGGCACATCATGCCGCGAGAACGCGAACTCACATCCATTCTACCGTCATGCCCGCGAAGGCGGGGCATCCAGTAACCACCGCCCTCTCGGCGTAAGCACGACCGCCTCTGGAATATTGGATCGTCCGGTCAAGCCGGACGATGACCGCGGAGAAGCTGTTTGACAATTGAATCAGATCTCTCCTCCCATTGTCCCCGGCCAAACCCAGGACGACAGCGGCAGGATAGGTAGAGCGCAGCGAAACCCGTCATCCGCGCCGCTTGCTCCATCGCGATGGGTTTCGCTGCGCTCTACCCATCGTACGGGCTACTACAACAACCACCTTCGGCCGGACGACAGCGGTGCAAGACACGACGGCACGATGGTCAATCATGAGCAGTCCGGACAGAACGTCGCACTTTTGCGGCGCAGCATGCAGCTCGATGCCGAAACCCTGCTAACGGACAATGGCAATTTCGCCGGCTTCTCTGTATTGGTTCGGCTGGCATACAAAACTCGGGGCGCGCGGGATCATGAGCGCGCTCCCCAGTAAAGCGGGAGGATACATGCGCAAGTTGATGTTGGCTGCGGCGTCGGTTGCAGTGATTGCTTTTGCCGGGCCGGCGGCAGCGGACGATCCGATCGTCATCAAGTTCAGCCACGTCGTGGCGACCAACACGCCAAAAGGGCAGGCGGCCGAGAAGTTCAAGGAACTGGCCGAGAAATACACGGGCGGCAAGGTCAAGGTTGAGGTCTACCCGAACTCGCAGCTCTACAAGGATAAGGAGGAGCTGGAGGCGCTGCAGCTCGGCGCCGTGCAGATGCTGGCACCCTCGAATGCCAAGTTCGGCCCGATCGGCGTGAAGGAGTTCGAGGTGTTCGATCTCCCCTATATCCTCCCTGATCTCCCGACCTTGCGTAAAGTCACCGACGGTCCGCTCGGCGCGAAGCTCTTAAAGCTGCTCGAGCCGAAGGGCATGATCGGCCTCGCTTACTGGGACAACGGCTTCAAGCAGATGAGCGCCAACAGGAAGCTGATCGCACCGGCTGACTACAAGGGCCTGAAATTCCGCATCCAGTCCTCCAAGGTGCTGGAGGCGCAGTTCCGAAATCTCGGTGCGATCCCGCAGGTGATGGCGTTCTCCGAAGTCTACCAGGCGCTGCAGACCGGCGTGGTCGACGGCCAGGAGAACACCTGGTCGAACATCTATACCCAGAAGATGCACGAGGTGCAGAAGTACATCACCAACACGCATCACGGCTATATCGGCTACATCGTGGTCGTGAACAAGAAGTTCTGGGAAGGCCTGCCGGCCGACATCCGGGCCAATTGCGAGAAGGCGATGAAGGAAGCGACCGATTACGGCAACGGCCAGTCGCAGAAGGAAAATGACGACGCGCTCGCCGAGATCAAGAAGACCGGCAAGAGCGAGATCATCACGCTGACGGCGGAGCAGGACGCCGCGATGCGCAAGGCGATGGAGCCGGTCTACAAGGATGTCGCCAAGCGCGTCGGCCAGGGCCTGATCGATGAATTCGTGAAGGAGACCAAGGGCGCGACCAACTGATCGCGTGATGGTCTTGCGTCGAATCGTAAAGCGAGCTCGATCGCCTCTCCCCGCAAGAACGGGGAGAGGGAGCACGCGCTAAGGCGCCGAGAGCTAACTCCTGGGGGACCATTGATACTGCTCCGCATCCTCGACCGGCTGGAGGAGATATTGATCGCGACGCTGATGGCGGCCGCGACGCTCATCATCTTCGTGGCCGTTTGCCATCGCTATTTGATCGGCATTCCCTTGCTCTACCCGATCCTGTTCCCGATCAACCTGTCCTGGGCGCAGGAGCTGTGCATCTACATGTTCGTGTGGGTGGCGAAGTTCGGCGCGGCCTATGGCGTGCGCACCGGCATTCATGTCGGCGTCGACGTCGCGGTCAACCAGTTGAGGTCGCCCTGGCGCAACATCGTGGTGCTGTTCGGCCTGTTCTGCGGCGCGTTGTTCACGGCCGTGATCGGCACCATGGGCGCGAAATTTGTCTACGGGCTGATGCAGACCGACCAGGTCTCGCCCGACCTCGAGATACCGAGCTGGTTTGTCTACCTCTGCATTCCGCTCGGCTCTTACTTGATGTGCTTCCGCTTCCTGCAGGTCGCCTACCACTATTACTGGACCGGTCAACTTCCGCATCACGATCATGCCCGGGTCGAGGGCGTCGACGTCGATGCGCCCGGCGCTGGCGTAGCGGAGGTGACGCGATGACGAGCCTCTTCATCTTCGGGCTCCTCATCGCCCTGATGCTGACGGGCATGCCGATCTCGATCGCGCTTGGCCTGACGGTGCTCACCTTCATCTTCACCATGACCAACGTGCCGACGGAGTCGGTGGCGCTGAAACTGTTCACGGGGATCGACAATTTCGAGATCATGGCGATCCCGTTCTTCATTCTGGCCGGCAATTTCCTGACCCATGGCGGCGTCGCGCGGCGCATGATCAACTTTGCCACTTCGATGATCGGCCATTGGCACGGCGGGCTGGGGCTCGCCGGCGTGATGGCCTGCGCGCTGTTTGCCGCGGTGTCGGGGTCCTCGCCTGCAACCGTGATCGCGATCGGATCGATCATGTTGCCAGCGATGGTGAACCAGGGCTTTCCAAAGCGCTTCGGCGCCGGCGTCATCACCACATCCGGCGCGCTTGGCATCCTGATCCCGCCGTCGATCGTGATGGTGATTTATTGCGTGGCAACCGGCGGCAGCATCGCGCTGGATCCTGCCGGCCACCGCGTATCATCGGCGTCCGTCGGCCAAATGTTCATCGCTGGCGTGATTCCCGGCCTGATGCTGGCGACGCTGCTCGGCGTCACCACATTTTACCGCGCCTGGCGCAACGACTATCCGCGGCTGCCGCGCGCAAGCTGGGCGGAGCGATTTGCTGCCTTCCGCAACTGCGTCTGGGGCTTGCTGCTGATCCTGATCGTACTTGGCGGCATTTATGCTGGATGGTTCACTCCGACGGAGGCGGCAGCCGTCAGTGCAGTCTATGCCTTCGTCATTGCGGTGTTTGTCTATCGCGACATGTCGCTGAAGGACGTGCCGAAGGTGCTGCTCGGCTCGGCTAATATGAGTGCGATGATTCTCTACATCATCACCAATGCGGTGCTGTTCTCGTTCCTGATGGCGAACGAAAACATTCCGCAGCAGATCGCGGCCTGGATTACCTCCGTCGGCGTCGACTGGATCATCTTCCTGCTCGTCGTCAATGTGCTGCTGCTGGTCGCCGGCAACTTCATGGAGCCTTCCTCGATCGTGCTGATCATGGCGCCGATCCTGTTTCCGGTGGCGGTGAAGCTCGGGATCCATCCGGTGCATCTGGGCATCCTGATGGTTGTCAACATGGAGGTCGGCATGTGCCATCCGCCTGTCGGCCTCAACCTCTATGTCGCCTCCGGCATCGCCAAGATGGGCATCACGGAGCTGACGGTTGCGGTCTGGCCGTGGCTTTTGACCATGCTGATCTTCCTCGGCCTCGTCACCTACGTTCCCGAGATCTCACTGTGGCTGCCGCGCGCGCTCGGCATGCTGTGAACGCTTAACCATGGGGAATGACATCTTGGTAAGGGAACGTTCCCTGTCCAAACTGTAAGTTGCGGCGGGGGCAGGGTGGTCTCATCTTCAGGCAGCTCCAAAGGAGGTTCGGATGAAGAAAGTTCTGCTCGCCAGCGTCGCCGCGCTCACCATCGCCGGTTCGACGGTCGCCTACGCCCAGCATCGCCACTGGATGCATGGCCAGATGCGGATGAACCCGGAAGACCGCGCGGCCTTCCTCGATGCACGGATCGCCGCGGTTCATGCCGGGCTGAAGCTCAACGCCGATCAGGAGAAGCTGTGGCCGCCGGTCGAGGCCGCGGTGCGCGATTTCGCCAAGCTCAGGATCGACCGGGCCAATGCGCGGATGGAGGCGGAGAAGAGCGCGGATGCGCAGCAGAAGCCGGATCCGGTCACCCGGCTCCGCGAGCGCGCCGACAATATGGCCGCCAGCGCCGCCGCGCTGAAGAAGATCGCCGATGCCGCCGATCCGCTCTACAAGACGCTCGACGACAACCAGAAGCGGCGGCTCACCGTCCTGACCCATATGGACCGCCGGTTCGGCCCCGGTGGCGAGGGCTGGCGCCGCCACCGCTTCGAGCGCGGCTTCGACCGGGACGATCGGGGCGACCGCGACGATCGCGGTTCCGGCCGGCTCTGACCCCGCCGAGCGGCAATCGGCCTAACCATCGGAAGAACCGCCGCAATCCGGCGGTTCTCATGTTCCGGGACGTCCCCTCCAAAGCACGGGAAAACCTCATCCACCTTGCTGGACATCGCCGGGTCGCTTTGCTAAACGACGGCCCTCCCGGTGAGGTTTTCCGGACCGGTTCCGGGCGCATAGCTCAGTTGGTAGAGCAGCTGACTCTTAATCAGCGGGTCCCAGGTTCGAGCCCTGGTGCGCCCACCAAGCTTTTCAATAGCTTAGGGATTCCGACAGTCGATCAACGGCTGTATGGCCACTTTCATTTGCGATCATGCCAAAGCCGAATGTGGTCTCCGCGCCTTTCGTCTCGGCAAGATGCATGCGTCGGTGAACGCGATAAAGATCGAAATCCGCGCGTCGTAGAATAGGATATTGAGGCGAGTTATTGGGACATAGTCGGAGCTAGGGGTGTTTACGTGATGTACTGTCACTGCCAATCGAGCAAGGCTCGTTCGATCTGGTTCATCAGTACGGTCGCAGAAAAACCAAGGCCCGAAAGCAGCACGAGGCTTATCGACAGCGTGATACTTCAGCCAACTCCGTAGCGCGGCCGGGGCGAAATAGTCGTCTTTATTGATGCTGTGCCGCTCGTGTGAAGAGCTCGCTCGACGCCTGATCAGATAGTCGTCCGTGAAGAATTCCCAAGGCATTGATTTGGAATCCAGAAACGGGATTTTGCCGTGACTGGATTTGCCGGAAAGTGGGTTTGCGGGAGGGGATTCCTTGCAAATTTGATTTGTGATTCACTCGCCTTGGAATACTTCGGCGGGGGACGCGATGCGGCCGCGAGAACGACGAGAGACGGGTGAAGGGGACCTGTTCCGCTCCCGGCTCGATCAGATCATCGACATGAAGCATCCGCTGGTAACGCTGGGCCGTACGGTGGATTGGAGGTTCCTGGAGGAACGGTTCGGCGAGGTCTACAGCGATGATCCCGGCCGCCCGCCGCTGCCGACGCGCTTGATGGCGGGGCTTGCGATCCTCAAGCACACCTACGACCTGTCCGACAAGATGCTGTGCGAGCGGTGGGTCGAGAACCCCTATTACCAATACTTCTGCGGCGAGGAGTTCTTCCAGCACCGGCTGGTGTTCGACCGCTCGTCGCTGACGCGCTGGCGCAACCGGATGTCGCGGGTGATCGTCGACACCACGGTTCAGCCGAAGAACGTGACGTTCCCCACCGATGCGAAGCTTCTGAACCGGGCGCGCGAGAAACTGGTGCGGCTGGCGCAGCTTCACGGGGTTGCATTACGCCAGTCCTATGCGCGGGTGGGCAAGCTCGCCCTGATCCAGCATCAGCGCTATGCCCACGCCAAGCAGTTCAAGCGCGCCAACCGCATGCTCAAGAAGCTGCGCACCTATCTGGGCCGCGTGATCCGCGATATCGGCCGCAAAATCGAGGGTAACGGCGCACTCGAAGCGGCGTTCATAAAGCTGCTGGCGCTGGCGCGGCGCGTGCGCGAGCAGCAGCAACGTCAGCGTGGGCCGAAGGTCTATTCCCTGCATGCGCCGGAGGTCGAATGCATCGGCAAAGGCAAGGCCCACCGGCCTTACGAGTTAATGGCATGGACCACGCCCGCTCTCAGCGGCAACGTGCAGCCCGGCGGGGGGCAGCAGCAGGAGCGCAAGCCATGTCGAATACGAACCTTGTCACAATCGGCATCGATCTCGGGAAGAACAC
>NZ_JADYVX010000051.1 GCF_020194175.1 Bradyrhizobium sp. BRP22
ACATTGCGTCAGCGGCCATAGCCGGCTTCCACACCCTGATCTTCTGCCCAAAAGCTAGGATCTGTCCGGAATTGAGCGCGCCAGCCTAGCCGGACGCTCAAAACTATTCTTGCCCAGTCTCGCAGCGCAATCCGGGCTACAGGAGGTGATCTAGACCGGTGCGCTCTTCAGCGTGCTGTCGATCAGTTGGGCAAGCGTTTCGAGCTGGAATGGCTTCTGCAGCGCGGGGCGATCGCGATATTCCTCCGGCAGGCCTGACGAGCCATAGCCGGTGGCGAAAATGAAAGGACGGTTGCGCGCGTTGATCAATTCGGCGACCGGCGTGATCACCTTGCCGTTGACGTTGACGTCGAGGATCGCGAGGTCGAACTCGGTCGATTGCGCGAGCTTGACCGCCTCCGAAATCTCGCCGGCCTCGGCCGCCACGCTGTGACCCAGTTCTTCCAGCATGTCGGCGACCATCATCCGGATCATGACCTCGTCTTCGACGAGAAACACAGAACAGCCCTCAGGCCGTGTGGCAGTCATGACGGAATCCTTGCCTGTCCCCACGCCACGTTCGCAAATATCTCCCGTAGGCGCAACGTAAACGTTCGCACTCATGCTCGCCTCACAGAGCTTCGATCGTGCGTCGTTGCCGATCATATGGGGTATATAAAAATGCTTGCTCGCCAACGCCGGGCCGTGCAGATGGTTCCTGTTAGGGAACGCGATCGTGAAGGAAAATTTTCCTTGGCGCGGGATTTCGAATTGGAGTGGCAGTAATCGGCTAGAATCGTGCGCGGCAACCGCGCCGCGGCAGCAAGCTTAACGAGACCAGCTATGGCCACCACATCTGAGCCACCCGAGAAGATGATGTTTCAGCTCACGCTGAGACGGCGCGGCGTCAGCGATCTCGCGGTGCTGCGCGCGATGGAGGAGGTGCCGCGCGAGCACTTCGTCGAGCCCCATGACCGCGAGCATGCATACCGCGACAGTGCGCTCGGCATCGCCTGCGGGCAGACCATCAGCCAGCCCTTCGTGGTCGCCTACATGACCGAACAGCTCCAGCTCAAGAGGGATCACCGGGTGCTCGAGATCGGCACCGGCTCCGGTTACCAGGCCGCGGTCCTCTCGCGGCTGTGCAAGCATGTGCTGACCATCGAGCGCTACCGGACATTGGCCGATACGGCCCGCGAGCGGCTGGAGAAACTCGGCTACTACAATATCGAAGTCATGCTCGGCGACGGCTTCGACGTGCCGGCCGGCGCCGGCAATTTCGACCGCATTATCGTCACCGCGGCGATGGAGCAGGTCCCGGAGAAGCTTCTGGAGCGGCTCGAGGTCGGCGGCATCCTGATCGCGCCGGTCGGCCCGCACCATGGTACCCAGACATTGGTCCGGGTGACCAGGACCGAGACCGGCTTCGAGCGCCGGGAATTGGTCGACGTCCGCTTCGTGCCGGCCCTGCCGGGGGTGGCGCGGGAACTGTAGAGTTTCCAGGATTGCTACCTCGCGCCAATACCTTATTCCGAAGGTTAAGGCGTTATTTACTCGGTACGTGTTTACTCAAAACAGTATTTTGTTGCGTACGAGTGAGTAACCATGTCCGCTGTCGTCGAGTTGCTTCGCTCGCGTCGTGTGCCGCAGATGGCGGTACTGGCGCTGATGTCGTTCGGTTTTGCCGGGTGCAGCGCCGACATGTCGTCGCGCTTCTCGCAGAACTCCTATTCCAGCAATCCCTTCGCCTTCGAGCCCCAGTCGACCGGCTCGGTGCCGCAGCAGCCGGTCGAGCGGCGTGAGCTGCCGCAATATGCGCGGCCGCAATCGCCCTATCCGCAGTCGCAGCCCTACCAGTCCCAGCCGTTGCCGCCGCCGGTTGCTGCGCCGCAATCCTATCCGGTCTCGAACTCGGGCGCGTCCGGGGGCGGGCGAGGCGTGGCTTCCTACGCGCCGCCGCAGCAGCCGCCGCGTCTGGAGACGACGGGCACCGTGCCGCAGTCGGTGGCGCGCGCGCCGGCCGCCCATGGCGGCACCACGATCATCGTCGGCACCAGCGACACGCTGGAGGTGCTGTCGAAGCGCTACAATATTTCGACCGCCGAGATCCTGCGCGCCAACGGCTACAAGGGGCCGCGGGCGCTATCGCCGGGCCAGCAGCTCATCATTCCACGCCCGGCTGCCGTCGCGGCCGCGCCGGTACCTGCGGTGGCGCCGCCGGCGAGCAAGCCGGTGACCGTTGCGGCCACGGGTGGTGTTCATTTCGTCAACAAGGGCGAGACGCTGCACAGCATTGCGCGCCAGCATCACGTCTCGCCGGCCGAGCTTGCGAAAGCCAACCGTCTCGACCAGTCCGCCAAGCTCAGCCTCGGCATGAAATTGACTGTCCCTGGCACCAAGACCGCCGCGGCTGCGCCCACAGCGCCGGCGCCTGCGGCACCCGCCGCTGCTCCAATCGCGCCGGCCGCTCCGGCACCGAAGGTGGTCGCGACTGCGCAGCCGCAGGCAGCCCGGCTGGTCCAGCCGGCGGCAAATGTCGAAGCGCCTGCTCCGGCGGCGGAACCGGTGGCGGTCAAGCCGAGCGAGACCACCAGCTCGCTGCCGACCTTCCGCTGGCCCGCCCGCGGCAAGGTAATCACCGGCTATGGCGCCAAGACCAACGGCAAGTCCAATGACGGCATCAACCTCGCGGTGCCGGAGGGCACGCCCGTGAAGGCCGCCGAGGATGGCGTGGTCGCCTATTCCGGCAACGAATTGAAAGGTTATGGCAATCTGATCCTGGTGCGGCACTCCAACGGCTACGTCACCGCTTATGCCCACGCGAGTGAGCTGTTGGTGAAGCGCGGCGATACGATCAAGCGCGGCCAGGTGATTGCCAAGTCGGGCCAGTCGGGAGAGGTGAGTTCGCCGCAGCTGCACTTCGAGATCCGCAAGGGATCATCGCCCGTCGATCCGCTGCAATTCCTCAACGGCGCGTGAGGCGCGAGCTGAGTTCGCGGGACTGCTCATGACAGAGACGCTGTCATCGCCCGGCTTGACCGGGCGATCCAGCATTCCAGAGACAGTGGTTGTTGAGTGGAGAGGCCGCGACGTACTGGATTCCCCGCCTTCGCGGGGAATGACAGTTTCGTAGCCCGGATGGAGCGAAGCGGAATCGGGGCTGCAGGTCGCTACTTCCCTGTCAGCTTCACGCCGAGCCGGCCGGCCAATTCCTGCGTGAACTGCCAGGCGACGCGGCCGGAGCGGGAGCCGCGGGTGGTCGACCATTCCAGCGCCTCGCGCTCCAATTCCTCCGCGTCGATCTTGATGCCGAAATGGTCGCAATAGCCTCTGACCATCGCGAGGTATTCGTCCTGGCTGCAGCGATGGAAGCCGAGCCAGAGGCCGAAGCGGTCGGACAATGAGACCTTCTCCTCGACCGCTTCGCCGGGATTGATCGCGGTCGAACGCTCGTTCTCGATCATCTCGCGCGCCAGCAAATGCCGCCGGTTCGATGTGGCATAGAGGATGACGTTCTCGGGCCGTCCCTCGATGCCGCCTTCCAACACCGCTTTCAGCGATTTGTAGGAGGCATCGTTGCCGTCGAAGGAGAGGTCGTCGCAGAACACGATGAAGCGGAAATCGGAGGCGCGCAGCACTTCCATCAGCGCAGGCAGGCTCTCGATATCCTCGCGATGGATTTCGATCAGCTTCAGCCGATCCGCAGGCTTGCGGTCGAGATTGATGCTGGCATGCGCGGCCTTCACCAGCGAGGATTTCCCCATGCCGCGCGCGCCCCACAGCAGCGCGTTGTTGGCGGGCAGGCCGTTGGCGAAGCGCTCGGTGTTTTCGATCAGGATGTCGCGCATCCGGTCGATCCCCTTGAGCAGGAAGATCTCGACGCGGCTGACGCGAGGCACTGGAGAGAGCCGTCCGTCCGGGTGCCAGACGAAAGCATCGGCGACGCCAAGCTGCTCGCCTGCATCGGCGTCCGGGGCAGCGGCGGAGAGGTGGCGCGCGATCGCTTCCAGCGCGTTTGCGATCCGCTCCGCGGTGGCGGCGTCGGGCTCGCTCGCCGGACCTTTTGTCGCGGTTTTGCGGGGGCCTGGGGAGGCCAGTTTCGGCATGGCGCGAGGCGCTGATTTTTTGGCTTTTTTCGACATTTGCGCAGTTCCTGACAGGGCAGCGTTTAACGGGCCTTGGCGGCTCCCGCAAGCGGCCTAAATGAGAGGCTGTTAACGTTGCAATTGGGCTGGCCGCCGCTATAGTCCGCGCGAATTTGCTCCGGACCGGGCTTGACGCGCCAGGCGTCGCCGGTCCTTTCCCGTCACACGAGGATTGTCCAAATGCTGATTACTCCTGCGTTTGCCCAGGCTGGCGCCGGTGGCGATGCCAACAGCATGTTGATGTCGCTGCTGCCGTTCGCGCTGATCTTCGTGATCATGTACTTTTTGATTCTGCGCCCGCAGCAGAAGAAGGTGCGCGACCATGCCGAGCTCGTCAAAAACATCCGCCGCGGTGACACCGTCGTGACCTCGGGCGGGCTCGTCGGCAAGGTGACCAAGGTGGTCGATGACGACCAGATCGAGTTCGAGATCTCCGATGGCGTCCGCGTGCGGCAAATGCGGCAGATGATTTCCGGCGTGCGCACCAAGGGCGAGCCGGCGAAGGAAAAGGCCGAGGCCAAGGACGAGACATCAGCGAGCTGATCGTCGCGCCGCATTTTCTGATCTGACAGGTCGAGTCGATGTTGTATTTCACGCGGTGGAAGGCGCTGGGAATCATTCTCACGGCGCTCGTGGTGTGCCTTTGCGCCGTGCCGAACTTCTTTCCGGAATCCCAGGTCAAGACCTGGCCGGCCTGGGCGCAGCGGCGCCTGGTGCTCGGCCTCGATCTGCAGGGCGGCTCCTATCTGCTGCTCGAGGTCGATTCCAACTATGTGAGGAAAGAGAAGCTCGATCAGATCCGCGACGATGTGCGGCGCGTGCTGCGTGACGCCAAGATCGGCTACACCGGCCTCAACGCGCGCAACGACGCGGTGGAGGTGCGGATCAGCCGCGACACTGATCTGCCGACCGCGCTTTCCAAGCTGCGCGAGCTGTCGCAGCCGCTCGGTGGTCTGCTCGGTTCCAGTGGTCAGCGCAGCCTCGAAGTCTCCGATGCCGGCGGCGGGCTGATCCGCCTGACGGTGCCGCAGGCCGCCATCACCGAGCGCATCCGCCAGACCATCGAGCAGTCGATCCAGATCGTCGAGCGCCGCGTCAACCAGCTCGGCACCGTCGAGCCCGTGATCCAGCGCCAGGGCACCGACCGCATCCTGGTGCAGGTGCCCGGTCTGCAGGATCCGACCCGCCTGAAGGAACTGCTCGGCAAGACCGCGAAGATGGAATTCCGCATGGTCGACACTTCGGTGCCGCCCGACCAGGCCCAGCAGGGCAGGGTTCCGCCGGATTCCGAAGTCCTGATGAGCGCGCAGACGCCGAAGATCCCGTACGTCATCAAGAAACAGGTGCTGGTCTCCGGCGGCGATTTGACCGACGCGCAGCCGGGGTTTGACCAGCGTACCGGCGAGCCGATCGTCAGTTTCCGCTTCAACACCTCGGGCGCGCGGAAATTCGCCCAGGCGACGACGGAGAATGTCGGCCAGCCCTTTGCCATCGTGCTCGACAATGAGGTGATCTCCGCGCCCGTGATCCGTGAACCGATCACCGGCGGTTCGGGCCAGATCTCGGGCAGCTTCACGGTTCAGTCCGCCAACGATCTTGCGATCCTGCTGCGCGCCGGTGCGCTGCCGGCGCCGCTGACCGTGATCGAGGAACGTACCGTCGGTCCCGGCCTCGGCCAGGATTCGATCGAGAAGGGCGAGCTGGCGGCCTATGTCGGCTCGATCCTGGTCATCGTCTTCATGCTGATCACCTATCGGCTGTTCGGCGTGTTCGCCAATATCGCGGTGGCCATCAACGTCGCGATGATCTTTGGCCTGTTGTCGCTCTTGAACGCCACGCTGACGCTGCCCGGCATCGCCGGCATCGTGCTCACCGTCGGCATCGCGGTGGACTCCAACGTGCTGATCTATGAGCGTATCCGCGAGGAACTGCGGGGCGGGCGCAACGCAATCTCGGCGATCGATGCCGGCTTCAAGCGCGCGCTCGCGACCATCCTCGATTCCAACATCACCACCTTCATCGCTGCCGCGGTGCTGTTCTACATCGGCACCGGCCCGGTGCGCGGCTTTGCCGTCACGCTCGGGATCGGCATCATCACCACGGTCTTCACCGCGTTTACGCTCACGCGGCTGATCGTCGCCTGGTGGGTGCGGTGGAAGCGGCCGCAAAAGACCGTGCCGATCTGAGAGGCCTATTGTGACTCATTACCTTCTCATCGGCCTTGGCATCCTGATCGCCGTGCTGACCGTCGTCAGCGCGCTCGACCTCCTGCCGCCGCTGCGCATCGTCCCTGATGACACCCATTTCGACTTCACGCGCTTCCGCCGCATCAGCTTCCCGATCTCGGCGGTGCTCTCGATCATCGCGATCACGCTGTTCTTCACCCACGGCCTGAATTTCGGCATCGACTTCCGCGGCGGCACGCTGCTGGAGGTGCAGGCCAAGTCCGGCACCGCCGATATCGCCGCGATGCGCGCCACGCTCAGCAACCTGAACCTTGGCGAGGTCCAGTTGCAGCAGTTCGGCGGTCCGGCCGATGTCTTGATCCGCGTCGCCGAACAGCCCGGCGGCGACAGCGCCCAGCAGGAGGCCGTGCAGAAGGTCCGCGGCGCGCTCGGCGATTCCGTCGATTATCGCCGTGTCGAGGTGGTGGGACCACGTGTCTCCGGCGAACTCCTGGCCTACGGCATGCTCGGCCTGATGCTCGCGATTGTCGGCATCCTGATCTATCTCTGGTTCCGCTTCGAATGGCAGTTCGCGCTCGGCGCCATGATCGCCAACGTCCACGATATCGTGCTGACGATCGGCTTCATGTCGATCAGCCAGGTCGATTTCGACCTCACCAGCATCGCGGCGCTGCTGACGATTCTCGGCTACTCGCTCAACGACACGGTCGTGATCTATGACCGCATCCGCGAGATGCTGCGGCGCTACAAGAAGATGCCGATGCCGCAGCTCCTCAACGAGTCGATCAATTCGACGCTGTCGCGTTCGATCATCACTCACGTCACCGTGACGCTGGCGCTATTGGCGCTGCTCTTGTTCGGCGGCCATGCCATTCACAGCTTCACCGCCGTGATGATGTTCGGCGTGGTGCTGGTCGGCACCTACACCTCGATCTTCATCGCGGCCCCGATCCTGATCTATCTGGGCGTGGGAACCACGCGGGGTGATGCGCCGGATACTCCGGCCAAGAAGCCGGAAGCAGCAATAAAGAAGTAGCGAACCATGGCTCAATCCTCGGACGTTCCACATCTTCCGAGGTCGGCGCCGATCGATGCCTATGGCAAGGGCGGTTTTGCCTTTGCCGACATGTCACATCGCGGCTCGCTGCTCTGTCTGCCTGATGGCATCTGGGCCTGGCCGGTGACGGAGCCGCGCCAGATCGACCGATACTCGCTCGAGCGTGTCTTCGCGAAGGCCAACATCATCGACACGCTGATCGTCGGCACCGGCACGGAAGTATGGATCGCGCCCAAGGCGCTGCGCGAGGCGTTGCGCGCGGTGCATGTGGTGCTGGATACGATGCAGACGGGACCTGCGATCCGCACCTACAACATCATGATGGGCGAGCGTCGGCGGGTGGCGGCGGCGTTGATTGCTGTGCCATGACCGATCCCGGCGGCACCGACGCCGCAGCGTTCTGCGCCGATCTGGTGCGCACCCATGATTTCGCGCGCTATGCCTCCGCGTTGTTCGTGCCGGCGCCCGCGCGGCGCGCGCTGCTCGCGATCTACGCTTTCAATGTCGAAATCTCCCGGGTTCATGAGCTGGTCAGCCAGCCCTTGCCTGGCGAGATACGCCTGCAATGGTGGACCGACATGCTCGCAGGCAGCGGCCATGGCAGTGTCGAAGGCAACCCGGTCGCGGCAGAGCTGTTGCTCGCGATCAGGAATTTCCGGCTGCCTATCGAGCCGATGTCGCGGCTGGTCGAGGAGCACCAGTTCGACCTCTATAACGATCCGATGCCGTCGATGGCGGCGCTGGAGGGCTATCTCGACGCGACCGCCTCGGCGCTGTTTGCGCTCGCGGCGCGCGTGATGGCCCCGCCGTCGGAGGAGATCGCTCATCTCGCGCGGCACGCCGGGCTCGCGCAAGGTGTCGCGCAAGTGATAACAGCGCTGCCGCGCGATGCGTCGCGTCGACAATTGTTCCTGCCGCTGCAGTTCCTTGAGCAGCAGGGCGGCGAGCTCGAAGACGTGTTCTCCGGCAAGCAGACGCCGCAGCTACGTGCTGCGATCGGCCAACTCATCGGCGAGGCGAGGGACCATCTGAAGACCGCGCGCTCGCTGCTGCCAACGGTTCCGCCGGCGGCACGGCCGGTCTTCCTGCCATTGGCGCTGGCCGAGCGCGAGCTGACGCGCATGTCGCAAGCCGGCTACGACCCCTTTGCTCCGCAGGTCGCGTCACGGCTGCGGGCGCTGTGGACCACGTGGCGGGCGTCGCGGCGAGGAGAGTTCGGCGGCTGACAGCGCGCTACTTCTGCACGTGCTTGGTAAATATCCTGATGGTGCGGCCCTTCACGACCGGGCCGCCGTCGAACAGGTCGGACGCGATCTTCTCGATTTCGTCGCGCAGGGACACGAATTGGCTCTGCCGTGCGATGCTTGGCGTGCCACGCGTCCCTGCAAGCTCGTCCATCGCGGCGTCGCTGATCTGACACTCCACGGTCTCGCCATCGTTCAGCATCGTGAACGTGAACGCGAGCCGTTCGGAATCATGTCCGCCAATCTTGCCACGCGCCAGCGGCATCAAAGCACTCCCCTCGGCGTCGATTCCGAAGTTGGTTCGCAACCATGGCTTTGTCGAGGTGACGAGATGATCAGCGCGCCAATCGGTCCATTTCGGCGACCTCGAAATTGAACCGGTCGCGAAGATTCTTGCGCTGTTCAAGGATGTCCTTGAGGAAGGCGCGATCGGCCTCGTTCTGCATCATCGGCTCGATCAGGTCGATCTGGTTCATCGCCACGAGCTGCAATATCTCCGTGCGCGGCTTGCCTGCGGCATCGCGCGGCAGCGCATGGACGACCTGGATATGCTCGGGCGGCCGGACGCCCTTCGCGGAGGCAAGCGTGCTCCGCAGCTTCTGCTCCAGCGCGACCTCGTCGGCTTCGACGAAGGCATAGAGCCCGACGCCGACGCGGCGATCGGCAAATGCAACGATCGCGGTGTCGCGGACCTCCGGATTCTTCCGGATCAGATCGACCAGGACCGGCGCGTCATTGACCAGCCTACGGCCGCCGCCCTCGCGATCGGTGAAATTGAAAAGACCGCGGGTAATCGCCTGGTAAATCTTCTTGCCGGTCTTGAGCCAGACGCTGGCAACGACTGACTTCCGTGCGAGGATCTTGCGTTCCTTCGCGGTCAGCGCATCGGGCGCATAGCTGCGCTTGTGCTTCAGGAGGTGCCGCAAATCCTCATAGGCAGCGATGCGGAACAGGCGGCTGCGGCGCTTGAAGCAGGCGGCGAGCTGGAAATCGGTGAGATAGGCGCGGCCGTCGCGGCCGACCAGCCAGTTCTGCTCCTTGGCGAGATCGTTGTGGCAGATGCCGGCGCGATGCAGCTTGCGCAGCGCGTCCTTGGCCGAGCGGAAATAGGCGACATCGCCATGCGGCTTGGCCAGGTGCAGCGCCACGCCGTCGATGAAGCCGCGCACCAGGGCGCGTTCTCCGGCCCATAGCAGCTTTGGGCCGACGTCGAGATCGCGTGCCAGCGACAGCGCGCGGCGCTCGCGGGAAAACAGGTGCAGCGCCAGTGGAAACGACCAGAACGGCACATGGTCCAGCCGGCGCAATACCGCGTCGGTCTCGCCGGTCTCGCTGCGAAAGCGCCCGCGCTCCACGGTCGAGAACACGTCCCGCTTGAGCAGGACACCTTCGCGCCATCGCGCCGACAGGGTGGCGGCGTCGTCTTTCGGCAAGCTCATGAGTCAGGCCGCCGCTGCAACGCGCAAGTGGTCCGATATCCAGCGGTCGAGATCGGCAAGCGCGCGCGCGGACATCGCCTGCTTCTTCGCCACCGTCTTCTCGTTGCCGCGGAGCCGCGTGCCGTCGGGCTTCTTCGTTGGCGGGCTGGCCAGCGGCGGGAACAGGCCGAAATTGATGTTCATCGGCTGGAACGAGCGCGGACCCGTGTCGATCGTCTCGATATGGCCGCCGGTGATGTGCCCGAGCAGCGCACCGAGCGCCGTGGTTGCGGGCGGTGGAGTCAGCGACTGTCCGCGCGCGTCTGCTGCGGCATAGAGGCCGGTGAGCAGGCCGATGCTGGCGGATTCCACATAGCCTTCGCAGCCGGTCATTTGTCCGGCGAAGCGCAATCGCGGCTCCGCGCGCAACCGTAGCTGTGAATCCAGCAGCTTGGGCGAGTTGAGGAAAGTGTTGCGGTGCAGCCCGCCGAGCCGGGCGAATTCGGCGTGTTCGAGGCCCGGAATCGTCCGGAACACGCGTTGCTGCGCGCCGTGCTTCAGCTTGGTCTGGAAGCCGACCATGTTGTAGAGCGTACCGAGCTTGTTGTCCTGGCGAAGCTGGACGATCGCGTAGGGTTTGGTCGCGGGATCGTTTGGATTGGTGAGGCCGACCGGCTTCATCGGCCCGTGCCGCAGCGTCTCGCGGCCGCGTTCCGCCATCACCTCGACGGGGAGGCAGCCGTCGAAATAGGGCGTGTTGGTCTCCCAATCCTTGAAGTCCACCTTCTCGCCGGCCAGCAGCGCATCGACGAAGGCGTCATACCGCTCCTTCGTCATCGGGCAATTGATGTAGTCGGCACCGGTGCCGCCCGGCCCGACCTTGTCGTAGCGCGACTGGAACCATGCCACGCTCATATCGATGGAGTCCTTGTGCACGATAGGTGCGATCGCATCGAAGAACGCCAGTGCGCTTTCGTCCGTGAGCTCACGGATGGCGTCCGCCAGCGGCGCCGAGGTGAGGGGGCCGGTCGCGACGATCACGTTGAGCCACTCGGCGGGCGGGAGGCCAGCGATCTCCTGGCGGCGAATCTCGATCAGCGGGTGCTCGTTGAGCGCCTTGGTGACGGCAGCGGAAAACCCCTCGCGATCGACCGCGAGCGCCCCGCCAGCGGGCACCTGGTTGGCGTCGGCGGCGCGCATGATCAGTGAGCCGAGCCGGCGCATTTCGGCATGCAGCAGGCCGACTGCGTTGTTGGCCGCGTCATCGGAGCGGAAGGAATTGGAGCAGACGAGCTCGGCAAGGCCGTCGGTGCGATGGGCCTCGGTCATCCGCTGCGGGCGCATCTCGTGCAGCACCACGCGTCCGCCGGCGCTCGCCACCTGCCAGGCGGCTTCAGAACCGGCAAGGCCTGCGCCGATGATATGGACGGGATCTGGAGAAGGCGTGTTCGCAGTCATCGCGCAGGGTTAGCGCGTTTTTTCCGCGAGCGCATCTGAAACCGGGCAGAGAAACTGGGGAGTAAACACGAGAACGCCCGCGAAAGCAGCGGGCGTTATCCGTTCATCGATGGGCTTGACGAACGATCAGCCGTTGTAGTGCCCAGAGGCCACGCGCGGAATGTCAGAGCGATCGAGGCCGATGTCCGCCAGCTCGCGATCGCTAAGCTGCGACAGCTCGGCAACATTACGCTGATAATCGCGGAAGGCCCGGATCATGCGGATGAGCGAGAGTAACATGGTAGTCTCCTAGAAATTACGATTCAGCTCTTATGCGAAGCATCATCGTCGATGAAATGAACATAGGTTGAGTTGATGCGGTGCGGTAGTTGCTATGTTGCGGTGCAGCTAGGTGGAAAATGCATGACGCGAGTAAGGTCTGATTAATTCTTCAGTGGAGCTAGGCTTGGAGCTGCAGCCGCGCCGGCGAACGCAGCCATTGGGATCAGAAAGCTCCGTAGAATCACTGGCTTGCCTTAAGTATGGCGCCCCGTTACATGCGTCACATGTGGCCGCTGACCAGCCGAAAAGCAAATCTCGGGTTTTGGATCGCCGGCGGCGTCATCTCGGCGCGACTCGCTTTCCATGCATGATTCGCATGCATCCTATAGAAATGAAAACAAAATCATTTCTTTTGCGCTGTTTCTTAGAAGAACATTCCTCGCGGTTCGGCAGTTGGATCCGGACGCCCCAAGCCTGCGGCTGGTCTTGGTATCGTCCGGCCGGACCGTTGCCACCGCGCTGATGCGGATCCCGCAATTCCATGCGCTCCGGGTGCCGTTCCACCGCCGGCTCCGCAACCAGCGGCAACGATCCGTCGCGTGGATTGCCTTTCCTTACCGGGATGTAATGAAAATTCGATGCAACGCATGCGTGCTTTGCCCGCAGCGTCGATCACATCTCTATCGCGCGGAATTCATTCTGAACTTTTCGATGATGGGCGAACAATGATTTCACGGATTCCGGCAATGACGCCGGCTTCCGTTCAAATAATTCGGAAACTGGGGAAATACCATGCGCAACAAACTGATTGCAGCGACTGCAATGACGATTATCGCTTACGCCGCCGTTCCGGTCCACGCCGCCAAGGTAAGCGCCGGCTGCAGCGGCGACAATCTCGCCAAGACCGAATCCATGATTGAGAACATGGCGGACGGTCCAGGCAAATTCGTGGCGCAAAAGGAGATTGCGCAAGCCCAGGACGCTCTGCTCGGTGGCAAGATGGGCGTCTGCGCGATGCATCTGAGCAAGGCCGCGCACGCCGGCGACGCGAGGTAAGCAAGCAAGACTTCGCAAAGGCGCCGATCGTTTCGCAGCGATCGGCTCCTTAAAGCCGGAGAGGCTCTGGATTTTTTGACGCGTTTTCTGGACGCGAGCCGGTGTCCGCTTTGCGCGAAAACCCGCTAGATTTAGGGCACGCGGGTGAGCTGGGTGGCAAAATAGCCGACGGTCCGCGCATAGACCTCGCTCTTGTTCCATTGCTGGATCACAGCGAAGTTTGGGCTGCCCGGCTCCCAATTCTTGCCGCGTTGCCAGCCATGATTGGCGAAGAAATTCGCTGTAGAGGCCAGCACATCGGGCGCACTGTGCAGGAGATCGCGGCGGCCGTTGCCATCGAAATCGACTGCGAATTTGATGTAGTTCGACGGCATGAACTGGGTCTGGCCGATTTCGCCGGCCCAGGCACCACGCAGTTCCTGCGGGGCGATATCGCCGCGCTCAATGATACGGAGCGCATCCAGAAGCTCGGCCCTGAACATGTCGGCGCGACGGCAATCATAGGCGAGCGTCGCCAGCGATCGTATGGTTTGGAATTTGCCGGTATTGACGCCGAAATCGGTCTCGAGTCCCCAGATCGCTACCAGTACTTCCCCCGGGACGCCATACGCCTCCTCGATACGGGAGAGCACCGAGCCATACTGCTTCATCATGTTGGCGCCGCGGGTGAGGCGCGGCGGCACCATGCGTCCGGAGAATTCCTCGAACGTCTGGCTGAATACCTTCTGCGACTGGTCGCGCGTGAGCACGTTCTTGTCGGGCGTGACACCATTCAGCCCGGCCTGAATGGCGGATGACGAGATCCCTTTGGCTGCAGCTTCCTTCTTGAAGTCGTCCAGCCAACTGTCAAACGAGCCGCTGCCGCAGGGCGCGGCGAACGAAGGCGTGGTCAATGTCAGGAGCAGGGCTCCAAGTGCAGTCCGCACGGAAAAGCGAAAGCCCATGAAATCGTTCACTCCATGTCGACGTATCATCATCGACATTAGCCTCGAAACGCTACCAAAATGTTCGCGGCAACAGCGGCCAAAACAAGGCTTGTCGACACTCCCCAAGCGAGTCAATCGACATGCCAAGGCTGCGTCACGTGCGGGAGCCCGAACCGTACGAGTCCCCGATCTGGGGCTGGCACACCAGGCCGGGGGGATCGATTTGCCGAAGCTTTACGCCCTGTTCTTCCGCCGCCACGGGAACAGGTTGGCAGGGAAGTCGGCAGCAGGCTTGCGCTCGCGCGGGCGCGGTATGAGCGGTCGCACATTGGGGTCGGGAACGATGACCTGCCGGTAGAGGTGCCAGGTGGCATGGCCGAGCAGGGGAATAACGATGGCGAGGCCGAGGAAGAACGGCAGCGTTCCCAGCACCAGCAATGCCGTGACGATCAGGCCCCAGACGGCCATCGGTACCGGATTACGTGCGACCGCGCGAAGCGAGGTGACCATGGCTTCACCGGTCGTGGCATGGCGGTCGAGCATCATCGGGAACGAGACCACGCTGATGCAAAGTGCGAGCAGGGCGAAGAGGAAGCCAACGCCGCAGCCGACCAGGATCAGCCACCAGCCCTGCGCTGTCGTCAGCACCTGCGTTAGAAAATCGGGGATTCCCGCCGCCGTCGCATAACCCAACGCCGCGACGTAGATGGCTTGCGCGGTGGTGATCCAGGTCACGAACAGCGCGAACAGCAGCGTTCCTAGTCCAAGCATGGCACCGAATGACGGCGAGCGGACGATCCCGATTGCGTCCCACGCGGAAGGCTCCTCACCATTCTCGCGGCGGCGGCTGAGTTCATAGAGACCGATCGCCGCAAATGGGCCGAGCAGGGCGAAGCCCGCGGCCAACGGGAACAACAACGGCAACACTGAATAGCCTTGCACGACGCGGGCAAGCACCAGACCCAAGACAGGATAGATCACGCAGAGGATGATGGCGTGGCTTGGTACGGTCTTGAAATCCTCCCAGCCGAGTTGCAGCGCGCGGTGCAGATTGCCGAGATCGATGGTGCGAATCTCGGGCGCAGCCGCGGCTTCCTGTCCGCTCTGCGTCAGAGATGTGACATTGTCGTGATAGGTGGCCATGGTCGTTGTCTCCCTCCGGCGCGGCCGCATTTCTGTGCCCGCCAGCGAAGGGCACAACGTGCCGTCTGCTAAGCGATCACGAACAGGCCAGACGCGAAGACACTCACCGGCCATGTCGCGAACTGAACCGTGAGCGTACTCCCAAACCGCTACAGACGCACTCACGCTTCGGTGAATGTTGCATTGGCAAGCCTGGTTGGTCCGGGTAAAATCATTTGCCACCCCGGCGAGGTGCTGCCGGTCAAAAGAGCCCCGAGAGAACCACCTGACACCACATCTCAAGTCCTTTGGGAGCCAACGATGAGCATTTTCGGAAAAATCATGAGCTCGATTTTCGGCAGCAGCACAGCGACTGCGGCGCCGGCTGGCAGCGCGCCTGCAGGCGCTTCGCCGAGTGCTACGGCCGCGCCGGCTGCAGCGCCCGCACAGACCGTCGACGTCGCTCCGATCCTTGACAAGGCGGTTGCCGAGAAGAAGGAGAAGCTCGAGTGGCGCACATCGATCGTCGACCTGATGAAGGCGCTCGACATCGATTCGAGCCTGTCCGCGCGCAAGGAGCTTGCCAAGGAGCTCGGCTATACCGGCGACACCAGTGATTCCGCGAGCATGAACATCTGGCTGCACAAGCAGGTGATGACCAAGCTCGCCGCCAATGGCGGCAAGCTGCCACCGGAAATCAAGCATTAAGGCGACGCTTGTACTCAAGGATTCGAAGGCCCGCGATCGTCGCGGGCCTTTTTTTGACCACGCCAGACAACAATAACGAAGGAGAACGCCCATGAACACGATCGATCGCAGGACCGTGCTTGCTACCGGCGCGCTCGCGCTGGCGGGAACGGCCGCGCAGGCTACGTCCGCGGAAGCGCAAGTCGGGCCGAAGGCGATGTTTCCAGTGGCGGCGACGACGATTCCCATCGTCGGCGAGACTGAGGTATTCCAGGTCCGCCGCATCTATTGCATCGGGCGCAACTATGCCGCGCATGCGATCGAGCGCGGCTCCGACCCGACACGCGAGCCGCCGTTCTTCTTCCAGAAGCCGACCGATGCGATCCAGAACGTTGCGATCGGAACGGTCGCCGATCATCCCTATCCGTCGCTGACGAAGAATTATCATCACGAGGTTGAGCTCGTCGCCGCGCTGAAATCCGGCGGCACCAACATTCCCGCCGAGAAGGCGCTCGATCACGTCTATGGCTACGCGCTCGGTCTCGACATGACCCGGCGCGACCTGCAGAACGGCATGGCTGCGGAGAAGAAGCCCTGGGAGATCGGCAAGAGTTTTGATCATGCCGCCGTGATCGGTCCGCTCCATCCAGCTTCCAAGACGGGACATTTCACCAAGGGCGCGATCTCGCTCGCAGTCAACGGCACCGTCAGGCAGAACTCGGACCTGCGGAACATGATCTGGAGCGTTGCCGAGCAGATCGCGAAACTGTCGGAAGCCTTCGAGCTGAAGGCCGGCGACATCATCTATTCCGGCACGCCCGAAAATGTCGGCCCGGTGGTCAAGGGCGACGTGCTGCTGTGCAAGCTCGAGGGTCTGCCCGACATGTCGATCCGGATCGTGTAGCGGGACGCCCGACTCTCACGCCACGAGATCCCGATATTCGGGATGCTTGCGGAGATAGTCGACGACAAAACCGCAGCCGGCAATCACCTTGTGGCCGTCGGCGCGGATCAATTCCAGCGCGCCCTTGACGAGCTCGGAGGCGATGCCGCGGCCGCGCAGCGCGCGCGGCGTTTCGGTGTGGGTGATGATGACGGCCGTCGGCGTCGCGCGGTAGTTGGCGAAGGCCATGCCGCCTTCGACGTCGAGTTCGAAGCGGCTTTGCGCCGTGTTGTTGCGGACTGATGTCATGTCTGATGTATAGCCTTCAGCGTTTCAGCAGGTGCTGATAATCGGCGTGCTTCTCGATGAAGGCCTTCACGAACGGACATTGCGCAATCACCTTCAAACCCTCGGCGCGCACGTGGTCCAGCGCGCCGCGGACCAGCTTTGAGCCGATACCCTTGCCGCCGAGCTCCGGCGGCACCTCGGTGTGAACGAAGGTGATCACGCCGTTCGCTTTCTCGTAGTAGGCCGCGGCAATATGTCCGTCGACCGCGAGTTCGTAGCGCTGGCGCTCGGGGTTGTTGGCTACTGTTTCGTTTGCGCTTCCATCCATCATCTCATTCCCGTTGTTTGCGTCGCCGCACCGCACCCGCGGTTATCCGCGATATGGCCGGGCGGCCTTGCAAGCCGATCGTAACCGGCCTACGTTTTTCTCAAGACATACGCCCCGAAGCGGCCCGATGGTCGTTTGGTATTGCAATGTCATGATCGCTGGCTGCTGACGTATGCCTCTTTTCCAGGGAGGTCTACCATGTCGGATAAGCGTTTCTTTAGCACCCATAGACCGTGGGAGGATTGGTTCGGCATGCTGCTTGGCGTGCTGATCGTGGTGTCGCCGTGGTTTCCGATGCAGGCCGGCCGTGAGGTCGTCGATTCCGAGCGCAGCATCATGATCCTCAACACCTTCGTGATCGGCATGCTGGTGTTCGGCCTCGCCCAGCTCGAATATGTCGCCCTGCAGCGCTGGGAGGAGGTCGCAGCCATCGTGCTCGGCTGCTGGCTGATCGCTTCGCCGTTCCTGTTCGGCTATTCCGGCGACACGATGCTGCAGGTCTGGCACGGCATCCTCGGCGCGCTGGTGGTCGTGCTGGGTGCGCTGCAGCTCTGGCAGGATTGGGGCAGAAGCGACCAGGAACTCGCCGACCATCCGCAGCAATGACAGCCCACGCGCCTTAGCGGCGGGCCGGAGGGGCCGGGTCCGCCCTTGCCGAACCCGGTGCGGAGACGATAAACCGCAATTGGGGCGACAGAAGCCCCGCGTGACAAAACTCCCGATGGGACGGAAATGAGCGGAGAGACGAGTAGCCTGGCCGCGCCGCGCGGCGGGATCGTGCGAATGTCGCGCCGGGTGATGAACCTGGCGCATATCGTGACCCAGAATGCGCGCCGGCATGGCGATCGCGCAGGCTTCATTTGGCGGGACCGAAGCTGGTCCTGGCGCGAGATCGACGGCCTCGTCTCCGCACTTGCGGCTGCGCTGGCGGCGCAGGGCATCGTCAAAGGCGACCGCATTCTCGTCCATTCCAAGAACTGCGACGAGATGTTCTGGTCGATGTTCGCCGCCTTCCGCCTCGGCGCGGTCTGGGTCCCGACCAATTTTCGCCTGATGCCTGATGAGGTCGCCTATCTGGCTGTAGCTTCCGGCGCCAAGGCCTTTCTCTGCCACGGCGACTTTCCCGAGCATGCCGCAGCCGCCGCCAATCCTGCGCTGCAGTTCACATGGCGGATCGGCGAGGAGGGGACCTTCGGTGAGCGCACAGTCACCGAAGCGATTGCGGCGCACGCCGGCGCGACGGTCGACAATGTCGCGGTCGAGCATGACGATCCCTGCTGGTTCTTCTTCACCTCCGGCACCACCGGCCGCTCCAAGGCTGCCGTGCTGACCCACGGCCAGATGGCCTTCGTGGTGACCAATCATCTCGCCGACCTGACGCCCGGCGTGAGCGAGCAAGATGCCTCGATCGTGGTCGCGCCGCTGTCGCATGGCGCCGGCATCCACCAGCTCATGCAGTCCGCGCGCGGCGTGCCGACTATCCTGCTTCCGTCCGAGAGATTCGATATTCCCGAAACCTTCCGCCTGATCGAGAAGCACCGCGTCAGCAACCTTTTCACGGTGCCGACGATCCTGAAGATGATGGTCGAGCATCCCGCCGTCGACCAGTTCGATCATTCCTCGCTGCGGCACGTGATCTATGCGGGAGCGCCGATGTACCGCGAGGACCAGAAGCTCGCGCTGAGCAAGCTCGGCGCCGTGCTGGTGCAGTATTTCGGCCTCGGCGAGGTCACCGGCAATATTACCGTGCTGCCGCCGGCGCTGCACGATCCCGAGGACGGCCCGCATGCGCGGATCGGCACCTGCGGCTTCGAGCGGGTCGGCATGCAGGTCTCGATCCAGGACGACCAGGGGCGCGAGGTGAAACCGTTCGAGACCGGGGAGATCTGCGTGATCGGGCCGGCGGTGTTCGCGGGCTACTACGACAATCCTGAAGCCAATGCGAAAGCGTTTCGCGACGGCTGGTTTCGCACCGGCGATCTCGGCCACATGGACGAGGAGGGCTTTGTCTACATCACCGGTCGCGCGTCCGACATGTACATCTCCGGCGGCTCCAACATCTATCCGCGTGAGATCGAGGAGAAGATCCTGACGCATCCGGCCGTCGGCGAAGTCGCCGTCCTCGGCGTGCCCGATCCTTTCTGGGGCGAGGTCGGCGTCGCCGTCTGCGTCGCACGCGACGGCGCCGGCGCGGTGAGCGAGGCGGAGCTTGCCGCTTATCTTGCGCCGAAGGTACCGCGCTACAAGATGCCGAAACGCTTCTTCTTCTGGGACGCGCTGCCGAAGTCGGGCTACGGCAAGATACCCAAGCGCCTGATCCGCGACGAGCTGGAAGCGCGCGGGCTGCTCGACACCAAGCAGACCTGACGATGCGCAGCATCGCCCAACCGGGTCCGCCTGCGCGCGAGCGCATTCAATGGGTGGAAGCGCGCGGGCGCGCATTCTCCTTTACGCTAGAGGCCGGCATCCCGCTGCTGGAGGCTGCGCGCCGTGGCTTCGCGGCGGAAGGATTTTCGGGCGGCGTGTTGAGTGCGAGCGGCGGAGCGCTCGATCCATTCGCCTACGTGATGCCGGCGCTGTCGAAGACCGGCGCCAACGCCGCGTTCTACAGCGAGACGTTTCGTCCCGACGGCATCACGCGGCTCAAGTTCGCGACGATGACGTTCGGCGAACGCGACGGCGCGCCGTTCTTCCACTGCCATGGCTTCTGGAGCGAGGCGGGCGGGCGCTTCAACGGCGGCCATATGCTGCCGGAGGAGACCATGGTCGCCGAGCCCTTCGAGGTGCAGGCCTTTGGTCTCGATGGCGCGAAGTTTGTGGCCGAGCCCGATGCCGAGACCAATTTCAAGCTGTTCGGCCCGGTGCGGCGCGAGGCGACGAATGCGGACACCACCAGCCGCGCCTTTGCGCTGCGGCTGCGCCCGAACCAGGATTTTGCCTGTGCGCTGGAGAAGTTTTGTCGCCAGCACGGCATCCTGCACGCACGCCTGCATGGCGGCGTCGGTTCGACCATTGGTGCCTGCTTCACCGATGGCCGCACCGTGGTGCCGTTCGCGACCGAGCTCGCGGTCCGAGCGGGCACGATCGCCCCCGATGCCGATGGCCAGCTCGAAGCCAAGCTCGATATCGCACTCGTCGACTATCTCGGCGGGATCGCCGAAGGGACGCTCGTGCGCGGCGACAACCCGGTGCTGATGACGATGGAGCTCGTGCTCGAGGTGCTGGACGAGGAGGGGTAGGCGGCTGTCGTTCCGGGCACGGTTCTCTCCGCCGTCATTACGAGCGGAGCGAAGCAGTCCATGCTTTGGCAAGTGGCGAGATGGATTGCTTCGCTCCGCTCGCAATGACGAGGGGGAGGGATCTGACTCAAATGTCGAACGGCTCTCCGCTGTCATCGTCCGGAGACGCGCTATGCGCTCCTCACCATGAGGGGCTGGCATTGCGCGCGCGGCCAGGACAGAACGTCGTCACCGGCGCTTGCGGATGTGGATGTTGATGTCGAGATCGATGTTGCTGACGCAGGTCTGCTCGGTTCGGTGCGAGCCGCCTTCGTGCCAGCGTCCCTTGCGTAACTTGGCATCGCGAACGTTGGCGAGCCGCAGGCAGCGCCATTGCGGCAGCTTGCCCGAGCTCTCGCCGGCGAACTGCCAGGCCAGCACGACTTCTTCGCCCGATTTGTTGGTGCCGATGATGTGCGGGCAGAGCTCGCGGGTGCGGCCGTCGTAGGTGCACACGACCTGTTGCTCGCCGATAATGGCGCTGCGGAAGAGGGCGTAAGTGGCGCTGGGCGCGAGGCTGACACTCATGGCAGAAATGTTCTTGTTGTGTTCCGAGAACTATGCCAGATAGGTTCGGGATCGGGACCAAAGCCCTGAACTACGCCGGTTGTTAGGTACGCGCATGGCTGCACGAAAGAACAGAACGATCAATCTGCCGGCGCCTTACCTCAAACGCATCTGGCTCGATCCGAGCCGCGTCACCGACCGGGATGCCTATCCGTTCTGCCTGCCTTTGCTGCGAGATGATTTCGAGCTGAGCTTCGACCGTGCGATCACCATCATTGTCGGCGAGAACGGGACCGGCAAGTCGACGCTCTTGGAAAGTATAGCGGTACTAGCGGGCTTCGACGAGGCCGGCGGCAGGAATGGTTACATGCCGGTCGATCACTCGAAGGCAATCGAGAAGATGGGGGGACAGCTGTCGACCGCGCTTCGTGCAAGCTGGTTGCCGAAAATCGCCAATGGCTGGTTCTTTCGGGCGGAAAGCTTCTTTTCGGTCGCAAGATATCTGGATGAGGTCAACAACGAATTTATTCCGGGCGTTGGTCGCGGCATCCCTCCGGACTTCCTCTCCCACTCTCACGGCGAAGGCTTTTTGCGTTTCTTTAACGAGCAGTGCCAGCGTCAGGGCCTCTTCATCTTCGACGAGCCGGAATCGGCGCTATCGCCCTCGCGCCAGATCGAATTCCTGAAACTGCTCCGCCGCATGGATGCCACAGGCCATTGCCAGGTGCTGATGGCCACGCATTCGCCGGTACTGATGGCCTATCCCAATGCAACGCTGTTGCGGCTGACGAAGTACGGGCTTGAGCCGGTGACCGTCGAGCAGACCGACCACTACAAGGTGATGCGCGAGTTCTACGCGGACCCGGCGGGGTTCGTGAATGCGGCGATCGCGGAATAGACTGGGGCAGGGCATGGGCCGAAGACGAAACCGCACAACCAGCCTTCCCGCGCCTTATCTGAAGCGGGTCTGGCTCGATCGCTCGCTCGTTCCGGATTGGGACGCCTATCCATTCTGCCTTCCCATTTTCAGGGACGAATTCGACCTGAGTTTCGGGTCGGCCATCACCATCATCGCCGGCGAGAACGGGACGGGTAAATCGACCATCCTCGAAGGCATCGCGGCGCTCGCCGGCTTCGACAATGCCGGCGGCGGCAAGGGATATAGGCCGATCGATCATTCCGACGCCATCGAAGCGACGGGCGAAGACCTGTCGGTTGCCTTGCGCGCCGGCTGGTTGCCCAAGGTCAACTACGGCTGGTTTTTCCGGGCGGAGACGTTCTTCTCGGTCGCAAGATACCTGGATCAATCAAGCCAATCGCCGCCCGATTATCTCTCTTACTCCCACGCAGAGGGCTTTCTCTACTTCTTCGAGGAGCGCTGCCAGCGCCAGGGCATCTTCATTTTCGACGAGCCGGAATCGGCGCTGTCGCCTTCGCGCCAGATCGAATTCCTGAAGCTGATGCGCCGGATGGACGAGAGCGGCCAATGCCAGATCATCATGGCCACGCATTCGCCGATCCTGATGGCTTATCCCAATGCGACGCTGCTGCGGCTGTCGAAATACGGATTGGAGCCGGTGAACGTGAAAGACACCGACCATTACAGGGTCATGCGCGAGTTCTGCGATGATCCCCATGGGTTCGTCGAGGCGGCGATCGAGGAGTGAGGTGACCTGAGGGCGCTGACAGGCGCCCCCTTGTCTGATAATCTACGTCTGAGAGGTCATCATGCCGCACGAACGGATTGAGATTAACCCTGGTATAATGGACGGGAAACCGGTCATTCGTGGCACACGGATTCCCGTAGAGACCGTTCTGCGCAAACTCGGTGCCGGTATGTCGATCGAGGCGATCCTTGCCGACCATCCGCGGCTGATCCGGGATGACATCCTGGCCGCTCAAGCATTTGCCGCGGACTATCTTGCTGATGAAGAAATCGTCTACGGCTGATCTGTGCGCTGGCTTGTAGATGAATGCGTCGGGGCGCCTTTGGTCGCGTCTTTGCGTTTGC
This sequence comes from Bradyrhizobium sp. BRP22, assembly GCF_020194175.1. Classification (GTDB taxonomy): domain Bacteria; phylum Pseudomonadota; class Alphaproteobacteria; order Rhizobiales; family Xanthobacteraceae; genus Bradyrhizobium. The sequence goes on from NZ_JADYVX010000051.1 coordinate 22,835, forward strand.
TTGGTCATGACGTCTTGTATATCGCCGAAGCAGCTGCTGGCTTGAGCGATGCGGACGTAGTCGCGTTCGCGGCTCGCGAGAAACGAATCCTTCTCACCGAAGATAAGGATTTTGGCGAGCTCATTTTCCGTAGGGAGCGCACGATACCCGGTCTTGTCTTGATACGTATTGGTTCCGAAAATACTTCACTCAAGATCGAACGACTCGGGACGGCAATTGAGCGATATGGGGAGCAGCTTTTTGAACGCTACCTGGTAATCGAAGAGGGGCGGTTTCGGTCTCGTCATCTGTGGCGCGAAGAATGAGCACGTGAAGTGGCGATAAGATCGGTCAAATGCCCAAGGTCACCCGACTACATTGGGTCACCGCCTATCTCTGTTACAATCGCCCCGCATAGCTCGCCCACAATATCCTCCATGCGCTCGAACATCAGATCAGGGCCGAGCGCCCGCAGTTTCGCCGGCGCCGAGTAGCCCCATGACACTGCGGCGCAGGCAATGCCGACGGCTCGCGCGGCTTCGATGTCGCGGGTTTCGTCGCCGATCGAGATCACCTGCGACGGAGTGACGCCGGCGCGCTTGAGAACGCGGCCGAATTTCGCGGACTTGCCGAAGATCGACGCGCCGCAGTCGAAATCGGAGAACAGTGCGGCGGCATTACCAAGCAGGCGGCGAGCATTCGCCTCGCTATCCGAACTGACCAGCGCCAGCTTCAGGCCGCCATGCGCGAGCGTGCGCAACATGGCCTCGGCGCCTGGAAATAGCGGGATGTCGGCCAGATGCTCCGCCTTCAATCGCCGCATGTGCCGGGCGATCATCGGTACCTTCCACATCGGCACCCCAAGCCGCGCAACGATCTCGCGCGAGCCGGCATGCCGCAGGCCCTCGACGTCTTCACCAGCGACGCGGTGGAAACCGAACCGGTCAGCGACGTCGTTCACATTGCGCAAGAACCAGGGAAAGCTGTCCGCAAGAGTGCCGTCGAGATCGAAGATGACAAGGGAATAGGGCATTGGGCGCAGGAAGGGATAGCACGCCCGGGGAGAATTGCGAAATTCACAAACGGAGAAGCCGTGGCGAAGATGCGCTCGCGGCGAGCATTGGCTGTCGCCGATGATACGCTCAGAGGACAATTGCACTAACGCCGCTCGGCTTCGGCCTCCAGCTCCAACTGCAAGATATGTGCGCGCAGGACGTCGAACCTGGATTCCGTGGCATCAGAAAACAGCGGATCCTTGTGAGGGGACAGGGCTGAAGCGATTTCGATCCAGTCCTGAGGCTGCAATGCTCTCTGAGCAGCGGGGAAGAAATCTCGATCCTCCATCATGATGTGGCGCCGTTCGTGCTGCAGGAAATCGCGATCGGAAAGCACGGCGTCGACGGCTTGGGCGACGCGGTGCAAGCGCTTGGCCCCTTCCTGGTGCTCATGGGTCAGATCGCCGATTTTCGCAGCGGCGGCGGGATCGCGGATTTTCAGCTTGGCGAAAACGCGGTCTTCCTGGGGATGGTGATACAGCTCAGTATAAATTTCGAAATAGGCGATGATCGAGCGGATGACCTCGTAGTCCGGTCGGCCTGAGCGATCGAAAATATCCAGTTCGTGCTCGAGAACGGCAAGCAGCCGTTCAATGGTGCGGTGCTCTTGGCTTAGCAGATCGATGATCATTGCGGTGATCCACGACGGTGAACCATTGTAGAAAAATAGCCGCAAAAATCATCGTGACATTGCGCTGGATCAAGGCGCTAGCCGATTTGGGCCGAGATCAGCGCGTGCCCACCATTCGCGCTGTGGCGCAAGCGAAAGTGGGCACGCTTCGCTCTTCGCATCCTACGGGATGGTCCCTGATGCAGATTTCACTCCGCCGCTTCGCTCGCGCGGCTCTTCCTCGGCTTGCTGTTCGCCTTCTTCAGCACCGGTGCCAGGAACTGGCCGGTGTAGCTTCGCGGCGCCTTGACGATGTCCTCGGGCGGGCCCCAGGCGACGATCTCGCCGCCGCCGTCGCCGCCTTCGGGGCCGAGATCGATGACCCAGTCTGCGGTCTTGATGACTTCGAGGTTGTGCTCGATCACGACGACCGTGTTGCCCTGGGCGACGAGTTCATGCAGCACTTCCAGCAGCTTTGCGACGTCGTGGAAGTGCAGGCCGGTGGTGGGTTCGTCCAGGATGTAAAGCGTGCGGCCGGTGGCGCGCTTGGACAGCTCTTTTGCCAGCTTGACGCGCTGGGCTTCACCGCCCGACAGCGTGGTCGCCTGCTGGCCGACATGGATGTAGTCGAGGCCGACGCGGTGCAGGGTCTGGAAGGTCTCGCGCACGCGCGGCACCGCCTTGAAGAAGTCGGCGGCTTCCTCCACGGTCATGTCGAGCACGTCGGCGATCGACTTGCCCTTGAACAGCACTTCCAGGGTCTCGCGGTTGTAGCGCTTGCCCTTGCAGACGTCGCAGGTGACGTAGACGTCCGGCAAAAAGTGCATCTCGATCTTGATGACGCCATCACCCTGGCAGGCCTCGCAGCGGCCGCCCTTGACGTTGAAGGAGAACCGCCCGGGCTCGTAGCCGCGCGCCTTGGCCTCCGGCAGGCCGGCGAACCATTCGCGGATCGGCGTGAAGGCACCAGTATAGGTCGCGGGGTTGGAGCGCGGGGTGCGGCCGATCGGCGACTGGTCGATGTCGATGATCTTGTCGATATGCTCCAGGCCCTCGATGCGGTCGTGCGGGGCTGCGGCCTCGCTTGCATTGTTCAGCTTGCGCGCGATCGCCTTGTAGAGTGTGTCGATCAGGAGCGTCGACTTGCCGCCGCCGGAGACGCCGGTGATGCAGGTGAACAGCCCCAGCGGAATCTCCGCCGTGACGTTCTTCAGATTGTTGCCGCGCGCGTTGACCACCTTGATGGTACGGCGATGGTTCGGTGGCCGCCGCTCGGGGATCGGCACCGAAAGCTCGCCGGTGAGATACTTGCCGGTCAGCGATTTCGGATTGCGCATGATGTCGGCAGGCGTGCCCTGGGCGACGATATGGCCGCCATGCATGCCGGCGCCGGGGCCGATGTCGAGCACGTAATCGGCCAGCCGAATCGCGTCCTCGTCATGCTCGACCACGACCACGGTGTTGCCGAGGTCGCGCAGCCGCTTCAGCGTGTCCAACAGACGCGCGTTGTCGCGCTGGTGCAGGCCGATCGAGGGCTCGTCCAGCACATAGAGCACGCCCGTCAGGCCTGAGCCGATCTGCGAGGCCAAGCGGATGCGCTGGCTCTCGCCGCCGGACAAGGTGCCGGACGAGCGGGACAGCGTGAGATAGTTGAGGCCGACGTCGAGCAGGAAGGTCAAGCGCTCGCGGATCTCCTTCAGGACGCGGGCGGCGATCTCGTTCTGCTGCGTGTTGAGCGCATCCGGGACGCCCTCGAACCACTCGCCGGCGCGCTTCACCGAGAGGTCGGCGATCTCGCCGATATGCTTGCCGCCGATCTTGACGCACAGCGCTTCCGGCTTGAGGCGATAGCCGTTGCAGGCGGCGCAGGGGATGTCGGTGAAATATTTCGCCAGCTCCTCGCGCGCCCACTCGCTCTCGGTCTCGCGATAGCGGCGGTTGATGTTGGTGATCACGCCCTCGAACGGCTTCTTGGTGTCGTAGGAGCGCACCCCGTCCTCGTAGGAGAACTTGATCTCGTCGTCGCCCGAGCCGTGCAGGATCGCGTTCTGCGTTTTCTTCGGCAGATCCTTCCACTTGGTGTCGAGCGTGAACTTGTAGTGCTTGCCAAGCGCGGTCAGCGTCTGCAGGTAATAGGGCGAAGAGGACTTTGCCCACGGCGCGATGGCGCCCTTGCGCAGGGACAGTTCCTTGTCGGGAATGACGAGGTCGTCATCGACATGCTGCTCGACGCCGAGACCGCCGCACGCAGGGCAGGCGCCATAGGGGTTGTTGAACGAGAACAGCCGCGGCTCGATCTCGGGGATGGTGAAGCCGGAAACCGGGCAGGCGAACTTTTCCGAGAACAGGATGCGCTCGGGCCCGCTCTTGTCGTGGATCTTCGCGGTCTTCTTCTTTTCTTCCGCAGGCGCTGCCGCCGGCGCGTCGGCGAATTCGATCACCGCGAGCCCTTCTGCGAGCTTCAGTGCGGTCTCAAAGCTTTCCGCGAGACGCTGGCCGATGTCGGGGCGCACCACGATGCGATCGACGACGACATCGACGTCGTGCGGAAACTTCTTGTCGAGGCTCGGGGCATCGGCGAGCTCATGGAAGGTGCCGTCGATCTTGACGCGCTGGAAGCCCTTCTTGAGATATTCGGCGAGCTCTTTCCGGTACTCGCCCTTGCGGCCGCGCACGACGGGCGCGAGCAGATAGAGGCGGGTGCCTTCCGGGAGCGCCAGCACGCGATCGACCATCTGCGAGACGGTCTGACTCTCGATTGGCAGCCCGGTGGCCGGCGAATAGGGCACGCCGACGCGCGCCCAGAGCAGGCGCATATAGTCGTAGATCTCGGTGACGGTGCCGACTGTGGAGCGGGGGTTCTTCGAGGTGGTTTTCTGCTCGATGGAAATGGCCGGCGAAAGGCCGTCGATCTGGTCGACGTCCGGCTTCTGCATCATCTCCAGGAACTGGCGGGCGTAGGCCGAGAGCGACTCGACATAGCGGCGCTGGCCTTCGGCATAGATGGTGTCGAAGGCGAGGGAGGATTTGCCGGAGCCGGACAGGCCGGTGAACACGACAAGCTTGTCGCGTGGGATCTCGACGTCGATGTTCTTGAGATTGTGCTCCCGCGCGCCGCGGATGGTGATGGCACGTGAGGAGGAGCCGGCGGGTTGTTGGCGCTTCGCCCTGAGCACTTCATCCATATCGGCATTTTCCAGGCGCTTGCAGGCGCGCCACGTTACGGGCGCGCGTCGTCGGAAATCCGTACCACGGCGCCGATGGGGTGATGCTGGAACATAGGAAGAACGCGTGATGATTTCCAGTGCCTAGAGCGAATCATCAACGATTTGTTTCTGGTCGCGCGTCTTGCGTGCTGCGTTGGCAGTAGCTGGCAGCAAGGCGGGAGCTTGCGCAGACGGAGTTTCGTGACGGGAACGGCGCGCAAAACAAAAAGGCCGGCGCGAGGCCGGCCTTTTCTCGGATCGATATCCGATCGTGCGATCAGTAGCGGGCGATGAGCGGGCCGCCCCACTTGTAGTTCACGCGGACGGTGACCATGTCGACGTCCTGGCTGACATTCTCCGTGGTGAAGAGCGTGCCGGCCGGGCCAGCGAAGCCATTGTTGATGAAGTCGTAGGAGCGATCACCCAGGAAGATGTGGTCGTACTCGACGCCGACCGACCAGTTGGGCGCGAAGCCGAACTCGACGCCGGCGCCAACCACGGCACCCCAGCGGGTGTCGTTGACGTCGTTGGTGATCGGGAAACCAGTGGCGGTGTCGAGGACGCGGTAGCGATTTCCGGTCACAGCCGCACCGCCCTTGACGTAGAACAGCACGTTGTTGGCGGCATAGCCGATCTGGCCGGTCAGCAGGCCGAAGGCGTCGATCCTCGACTCGTTGGTATCGATGCCCGTCAGCAGGCTGATGTTGCTGCCCTTGAAGTCAGCCCAGTTGCCCTGACCTTCGACACCGAACACCCAGGTGCCGGTCTGCCAGCGATAGCCGATCTGACCACCGGCCGTGCCGCCATCCGCATCGTGGCAGCCGTCACCAAAGCCGACGACATCCCAGCACGTGCGGCTCGTTCCCCAGCCGCCGTTGCCGCCGATATAGAACCCGCTCCAGTCATAGACGACCGCAACCGGCGCCGGCGGGGCCTTTGTATAGGGACGCGCAGCAAGATCGGCAGCCGACGCTGGCGCCGCCAGCGCAACCAAGGCAACCGTACCAAGCAAAAACTTCTTCATCGTAGCTCTCCAGCCTTTGTTCGCTTCTATTGGTCCCGAAGCGTCACGTTATAAAGACGCGAGCGCCGCGCCGTCGTTTTAGGCATATACCCCGATTCAACCCGAAATACCGTCGCCGAAAGGCAACACTTAACGGCGAAGTGGTGATAACATAAGTTAGTGATTTGTTTAGTCTTTTCGGGAACCCGGGGGCTGACTTCGGGTTCCATCCCCGCTGCACCAAAATTAGGCCACGATCTTGCCGCGTTTACGGCAGGTTGTAAGGAACAAAACTGGAACAATGGCCCGGTTGGTGCTATATGTGGATAACCGCGGGGATGGACGGGAATGGCTGCGCCGGCAGCGTCGGCGAGCGTATACGGTCCGTCAGCAGTATAAGATGTGGTTAGCGAAGACTGAATGCGTCGGCCGTGCAACCGGCCGGCCCGGTGATTGAGTGGAGAGCGGCGATGGCGGGAAGTGTGAACAAGGTGATTCTGGTGGGCAATCTTGGCAAGGATCCGGAGATCCGGCGAACCCAGGACGGCCGTCCGATCGCCAATCTCAGCGTCGCGACCTCCGAGACCTGGCGCGACCGGGCCACCGGCGAACGCAAGGAGAAGACCGAGTGGCATCGCGTCGTCATCTTCAATGAGGGGCTGGCGAAGGTCGCCGAGCAATACCTGAAGAAGGGCGCCAAGGTGTATATCGAGGGCCAGCTCCAGACCCGCAAATGGACCGATCAGAGCGGGGTCGAGAAATATTCCACCGAAGTGGTGCTGCAGGGCTTCAACTCCAACCTGACGATGCTGGACGGCAGGGGCGGTGGCGGCAGCTTCTCCGATGATATGGGCGGCGGCGGTGGCGGCGATTTCGGCGTCAGCGGCCCCTCAAGTTCCGCACCGCGCCGCGCGGTGCCGGCCGGTGCCCGCAACAACGACATGGACGACGATATTCCGTTCTGATCGCCTGGCATGTTCCTCAAGGCATCGCGTGAGGATCAGAAAATCTCCTGGCGCGGTGAGGGGTGGACTGGACTTATCCTCTTGAATGACTGCAGGAATGCCCGTCAAGCGATTGACGTTGTTTGCTGGGCCGCTGCCGAGGTCGTCGCAATCCCAGTTCATGTGAATTATGAGGAAATCGAGCCAGCCGCAGCTGAGGTATCGCGGCTGCCGGAGGCTGAAACGGCCGCGTTGCGCGCGCCCTTGCCGCCGCTTTAAAGGGCGCTTCCGCGCAACCTCCGCCAATCACCTAAGTCTATGAAAAAACGAAGGGAAAAAGCCGCTCGCCGCGGCGGTTCCGGGGTGGTTATCAAGCCTCCGATACGCTATATGATTCTTCAGTAGAACCGACCCGGATTCCCCCTTTGGCAGACCCTGAAGACGACAAGCCCGGCGAGCCGTCGGAGCCCTCGGATATTCGTCCGATCTCCATTCTCGACGAAATGAAGAAATCCTACCTCGATTACGCCATGAGCGTGATCGTGGCGCGGGCGCTGCCGGATGCGCGCGACGGGCTGAAACCCGTGCACCGCCGCATCCTGTATTCGATGTACGACCAGGGACACACGCCGGACAAAAAGTACGTCAAGTCCGCGCGCGTGGTCGGCGACGTCATCGGTAAATATCACCCGCACGGCGACCAGTCGATCTACGACGCGATGGTGCGCATGGCGCAGGATTTTTCGATGCGCGTGCCCCTGATCGATGGCCAGGGCAATTTCGGCTCGGTCGACGGTGATCCGCCGGCAGCCTATCGATACACCGAAGCGCGTCTGACCCGGGCGGCTGAGGCGGTCCTCGCCGACATCGACAAGGACACGGTCGATTTCCAGCCCAACTACGACAATAACGAGAAAGAGCCCGCGGTTCTGCCGACGCGGTTTCCGAATCTCCTGGTCAATGGCGCGGGCGGCATCGCCGTCGGCATGGCCACCAACATCCCGCCGCACAATCTCGGCGAGGTCGTCGACGCCTGTGTGGCGCTGATCGACAATCCCGCGCTCACCATCGACGAACTCATCAACATCATTCCGGGGCCGGATTTCCCCACCGGCGGCGTCATCCTCGGTAGACAGGGTATCCGATCATCCTATCATCTCGGCCGCGGCTCGATCGTGATGCGCGGCAAGGTCACGATCGACACCCTGCGAAAGGATCGCGAGGCGATCATCATCACGGAGATCCCTTACCAGGTTAACAAGGCCAACATGGTGGAGCGGATCGGCGAGCTCATCCGCGAGAAGAAGATCGAGGGGATTGCCGACCTGCGCGACGAGTCCGACCGCGAAGGCTTCCGCGTCGTGATCGAGCTGAAGCGCGAGGCGATGCCGGACGTCGTGCTGAATCAGCTCTACCGCTTCACGCCGCTGCAGACCAACTTCCCGGCCAACATTCTGGCACTTGATTCCGGCCGCCCGCAGCAGATGAACCTGAAGGACCTGCTGACGATCTTCGTCGCGTTCCGCGAACAGGTGGTGACCCGGCGCACCAAATACCTGCTCACCAAGGCACGCGACCGGGCCCACCTCCAGGTGGGTCTGGCGATTGCGGTTGCCAATATCGACGAGGTCATCCGCGTCATCCGCTCTTCGCCGAACCCGGCGGCCGCGCGCGAAACCCTGATGTCGCGCGATTGGCAGGCGCGGGACGTGGAGGACATGCTGACGCTGATCGACGATCCGCGCCACCGCATCAGTCCGGATGGCACCATCCGCCTTTCGCTGGAGCAGGCGAAGGAAATCCTCGACCTCCGGCTGCAGCGCCTGACCGCGCTTGGCCGCGACGAGATCGGTGAGGAGCTCACCAAGCTCGCGGCCGAGATCTCCGACTATCTCGACATCCTGCGCTCGCGCGCCCGCGTGCAGGCGATCGTCAAGACCGAGCTCGCCGAGGTAAAGGCCGAGTTCGCCACGCCGCGCAAGACTGTCATCGTCGAGCAGGAAGGCGAGGTCGAGGACGAGGACCTGATCCAGCGCGAGGACATGGTGGTGACCGTGTCGCACGCCGGCTACGTCAAGCGCGTGCCGCTGTCGACCTACCGCGCTCAGCGCCGCGGCGGCAAGGGCAGGGCGGGCATGCAGACGCGCGATGAGGATTTCGTCAGCCGCGTGTTCGTGGCCTCCACCCATACGCCGGTCCTGTTCTTCTCCTCGCGCGGCCAGGTCTACAAGGAAAAGGTCTGGCGGTTGCCGATGGCGGCGCCGAATGCGCGCGGCAAGGCGCTGATCAACATCCTGCCGCTGGAGCAGGGCGAGCGCATCACCACCATCATGCCGCTGCCGGAGGACGAATCCTCCTGGAGCAATTTCGACGTGATGTTCGCCACCACCGGCGGCAACGTCCGCCGCAACAAGCTGTCCGACTTCATCGACGTCCGCCGTTCCGGCATCATCGCCATGAAGCTGGAGGAGGGCGAGGCGATCGTCGACGTGCAGATCTGCACCGAGCATGACGACGTGCTTCTGACCGCCGCCGGCGGCCAGTGCATCCGCTTCCCCGTGACCGACGTCCGCGTTTTCACCGGTCGCACCTCGATGGGCGTGCGCGGCATCTCGCTGGCGGAAGGCGACAAGCTGATCTCGCTCGCGATCCTGCGCCATGTCGAGACCACCTCGGACGAGCGCACGGCCTACCTGAAGATGCGCCGCGCAGTTGCGGGCGAAGTGGCCGCCGAGGAGCCGGTGGAGACCGAGGCCGAGGAGACCACGGGCGCGATCCAGCTCTCGCAGGAGCGCTATGTCGAGATGTCGGCGCAGGAGCAGGTGGTGCTGACCGTGTCCGAAAACGGCTACGGCAAGCGGACCTCGTCCTACGAGTACCGCACCACCGGCCGCGGCGGCAAAGGCATCGTCGCGATGAGCGTCAACAGCCGCAACGGCAAGCTCGTCGCCTCGTTCCCGGTCGAGGAAGCCGACCAGATCATGCTGGTGACCGACAAGGGCCAGCTGATCCGCTGCCCGGTCGGCGACATCCGCATCGCCGGCCGCTCGACCCAGGGCGTCATCGTGTTCGACACCGCCGATGACGAGCATGTCGTCTCGGTCGAGCATATCGGCGAGGACAGCGAGAATGGCGAGAACGGCAACGGGAACGGCCAGTAATCAGTAGCCCGGGTGAAGCGGAGCGTCACCCGGGAAAGCCCGTTGCTACTGACTAGACCCGGGGTTGCGCTTCGCTTCACCCGGGCTACGAACGGAACGTCACCTGCTCGGGAAGGGCGCTTGCCCTACGGGGTGCGGTCGGCGGTGACCAGGCGGGCCTCGCGGACTGTGGTCTTGCCGGCGTTGCGGAGGCAGGAGGCATCAAAGTTCGGCCAATTCTGCTGTGAGCAGTCCTTGGCGGCGGGGCGGATATCCAGCCGGTCGGCCTTGGCGAGAGCGCGGGGCACGCTGGCTTCGACCTGGGGCGCGAAGCCCGGAAGCACGGTGAGCGCAGCGGCAACAAAAGCGGCGATGGCGACGGCGGAAAGTGCCTTGATCATGACGGTCCCCTGACGGTGGGCCTTGGCGGCCCGTCGTTTCGTTGCGGGGAGTGATAGTTGGCCGGGGTTTCCGGTTGTCTTCGCGCCGCGGCTAAAACGGTTTCGTCCACTGACGGCTTTGTTTCGTTGGCGGCAGCGGACGAAACATTGGGGTCTGAGGCGGTCAGGGAACCCGGCTGGCTTGCCGGCCGGCCCGGGGCAGGCTAGAGGGGGATATGCCTCGCATCGCGCTTTATCCGGGCTCGTTTGACCCGGTCACCAACGGCCATCTCGACGTGGTCAAACACGCCGTCGCCCTCTGCGACCGTCTGGTGGTCGCCATCGGCGTTCATCCGGGGAAGAAGCCCCTGTTTTCGGTCGAGGAGCGCTTGGCAATGCTGCAGGAGGTATTCGGCCCGGTCGCCACGAAAGCCGGGTGCGATTTTGAATGCATCACGTTCGATGACCTGACCGTCACCGCGGCGCAACGAGCCGGTGCTACCATCCTGATCCGGGGCCTGCGCGACGGCACCGACCTCGATTACGAGATGCAGATCGCCGGCATGAACGAAACCATGGCGCCTGACGTGCGGACCGTGTTCCTGCCGGCCTCGCCGACGGTGCGGCCGATCACGGCCACGCTGGTGCGCCAGATCGCCAGTATGGGCGGCGACGTCTCCAACTTCGTACCCAAGGCGGTTGCCGTCCGCCTCAAGGCCAAATTCGCCAGCTAGCTTCCCGCTGATCCCCTCTGATATCCGGTCCGGAGTTTTCATGATCCGAATTCTCGCCGTTCTCGCCGCGCTTCTCTGTGTGGCTCCCGCGGTCGCACAGCCTTTGCCGGCCAATCTGGACAAGGCCAACGCGATCGCGATCGACACCAACAAGGGCCGCATCGTCATCAAGCTCAGGACGGACATCGCCCCGCAGCATGCCGAGCGCATCAAGCAACTGGCGCGCGAGGGCTATTACAACAACGTGCCGTTCCACCGCGTGATCGACGGATTCATGGCGCAGACCGGCGACGGCCAGAACTTCAACGGCACCGGTGGCTCGAAATACCCCAACCTGAAGCAGGAATTCTCGAACGTACCGTTCAAGCGCGGCATCGTCGGCATGGCGCGCCGCGGCGACAGCGTCGACAGCGCCAACTCGCAATTCTTCATCATGTATGCGGACGGACCGAGCCTGAACGGCCAGTACACCGTGATCGGTGAAGTCGTGTCCGGCATGGATGTGGTCGACAAGCTGAAGAAGGCGCCGGCGGGATCGCCGAGCGGCGCGGTGACCGATCCCGACAAGATGGTGAAGGTGCAAGTCGCATCCGACATCAAGTGAGGCTCGCCAGTGTTGCGCGGCAAACCATTTCTCTGGTTTGCAGCGCCGCTGATGCTGCTTGCTTGCGCGGCGCAGGCGCAGCCGGCGCCCGAGAAGCTCGACACCCTCAAGGACATCCTCGTGAGGCTGCACTCCTGCTTCAAGCCGCCGCCGCTGTCGCAGGCCAACCCGATCGACATCACGGTGATCGTCAGTTTCAACCGCCAGGGGGCAATCCTGGGACAGCCCAGGATCACCTACGAGACGGAACAGGCCAGCGACAATGACCGTTTACAATACCGGATCGCGGTGATGGAGGCATTGCAACGCTGCACGCCATTGCCATTTACGGAAGCACTGGGCGGCGCGGTCGCAGGCCGGCCTTTTGCGATCCCCTTCAGAACTCGTAAACGTCAACCCAAGACCGAAGAGAGGCGAGCATGGCTGCCACCGAAAATACTCTGATCCTTGAGACGACCCAGGGTCCTGTCACCATCGAGATGCGGCCTGATCTCGCACCAAACCACGTCGCCCGCATCAAGGAATTGGTGCGTGAGGGCTTCTACGACGGCATCGTGTTCCACCGCGTGATCGACGGCTTCATGGCGCAGACCGGTTGCCCTCACGGCACCGGCACGGGCGGCTCCGGAACAAAGCTCAAGCAGGAGTTCAACAGGGAGCCGCATGTCCGCGGCACCGCCTCGATGGCGCGCGCCGCCAACCCGGATTCCGCCGACAGCCAGTTCTTCATCTGCTTCGACGACGCCTCCTTCCTCAACGGCCAGTACACGGTCTGGGGCAAGGTCACGGAGGGCATGGAGAACGTCGACAAGATCAAGCGCGGCGAGCCGGTGCAGAACCCGGACAAGATCGTCAAGGCAAGGATGGCCGTCGACGCGGAGTAACTTCGGCTCCTCATGGTGAGGAGCCTGCGTAGCAGGCGTCTCGAACCATGAGGCCCCGGTGCTGCCGCACGCGGGCCTCATCCTTCGAGACGCGCGTTCCGCGCTCCTCAGGATGAGGATCAGGCCGCAGCGTACTAGCCAAGATGCGCACCGATCTCTTCGACTTCGACCTCCCACCCGAGCGGATCGCGCTGCGACCTGCGAATCCGCGCGACGCCGCGCGGATGCTGGTGGTGCAGGGCGACGACGTGCTGCGCGACCGCACCGTGGCCGAACTGCCAGAATGGCTCGAGCCGGGTGACCAGCTCGTGGTCAACGACACCAAGGTAATCGCGGCGCAATTGAAGGGCCGCCGCATCGGCCGCGAAACCGAGCCGAAGATCGAGGCGACGCTAATCAAGCGGCTCGACGGTTCGCGCTGGCAGGCGCTGGTGAAGCCGGCGAAGAAACTGGCGGAAGGTGATACTGTTCGCTTCGGCAATGAGGGCAAGGTCTGCCTGCTCGGGCATCTCGATGCACAGGTCGAAGCCAAGGGGCAGGAAGGCGAGGTGACGCTGTCATTCTCTTTCCACGGGCCGGCGCTCGACCAGGCCATCGCCGATCTCGGCACCCCACCGCTGCCGCCCTATATCGCCTCCAGGCGCACGCCCGATGACCAGGACGCCGCCGACTACCAGACCATGTTCGCGCTCAATGAGGGCGCGGTCGCCGCCCCGACCGCGGGCCTGCATTTCACGCCGGCGCTGGAAGCGGCGCTGCGCGGCCGCGGCGTCGATATTGTCAGGCTGACACTGCATGTCGGGGCAGGGACGTTCCTGCCGGTGAAGGTGGACGACACCTCCGAGCACAGGATGCATTCCGAGTGGGGCTGCATCTCCGCGAAGACGGCGGCAGCGTTGAATGCCGCGCGCGCCAAAGGCGGGCGCATCGTCGCGGTGGGTACCACTTCGCTGCGCCTGCTCGAAAGCGCGGCGAGGGAGGATGGCACGATCCAGCCGTTCAGCGGAGACACCGCGATCTTCATCACGCCGGGCTACCGCTTTCGCGCGGTCGATATCCTGCTCACCAATTTCCATCTGCCGCGCTCGACCCTGTTCATGCTGGTGTCGGCGTTCTCCGGGCTCGAGACGATGAAGCAGGCCTATGCGCATGCGATCGCGGCAGGCTATCGGTTCTACTCGTACGGCGATGCGTGTCTGCTGTTTCGCGCGCATGAGGGACGCGGGTTTCTGTAGATTGTGTAGGGTGGAGTGCGCAGGAGCTCTACGCGTTCACGCAGCCAGTTGATGTGCCCTCGCCCCTGTGGGAGAGGGCTGCTCCGCCGCTGCTACTGGACTCATTCGGGTGAGGGGTTCTCTCCACAAGGACGGTCGCGCCACCTTCTCCGACACGGAGAGAAGGGAACGAATGTCAGCGGTTCTTGCGGCGAGGTGGTTCGAGGATCACCTGCTTCAGGTCCAGTCCGCTGACGACGATGACCACAAAGTTCAGCTTGCCGCGCTCGCGTGTCAGGCCGCCGCTGATGGCCTTGCCCGAGGCGGCGCGTTCCGCCACCCGCACTGCATCCGAAAGCTGCTGGTCAACACCCGATAGCGAGGCGATGTTGGTGCGGTCCTCCGCATTGAGTTCCTTCAGCGGCGATACCAGCCGGTCCGTCGAGATCTCGCCGGTGGCCGCATCGATGGCGTGTTCCCAGAGCTTGCCGTCGTAGAACGTTCTGACTCGGTAGATCGGCGCGCCTGTTCCTCCGTCGAAGCTGACATCGGAGGTCCTGGCGCCGGTGTGTGCGCGCTCGGCGATCTCGATGGCCCGGCTCAGCGATACCTGGGCGGTTCGGAAAAGCTCAATCTGATGGGCGACCGCCTGGTCGTCAGACTCCGTTTCCTGTTCCTGGTTGGACGTGGACTCAGGGCCTGAAGGGGCCGCGGCCGCAGAGGAGGGCGCAGATGCCAGCAGCGCGAGCAGACCGACCACAAGCAGGTGCCGTGTTGTCCTGGACATCGCGCTCGTGGGGAGCGTGCGCGGATTCACCATCGATCCTCCTCTGTCGTTCAAAGCATCTCGTCCGCAGCCCCCATGTCACCGATCATTTGGCACTTCGATCTGGCATTTTCGAGTTCCGAACCGAGATCACTTCGCGGCATTTTTCGCTCAACTGCCGCTTATTTGCGTGAAGGCACGAAACGATCTGGTCGGTGTTCGGGATGGAACCGGAGCAGAACCTGAAGACATCGGGTGTGCAGGCCTCGCGCTCTTCCGGCGTTCCCTGATTTCCCGCTTCGGCTCGCGCCGCGCATGACGGCGCCGCGATCGCAAGACCCGCGACCACGAGATTGATGCATCTTTCGCGTAGCTTGCTGGGGGCCAACGAGGCGATCCTTCTTGGTCGAGACGACTACCGCGCGTCGCGCCGCCTGCAGCAGCGTCCTTCCCGTCAGCTTCGTTGCGCCGAAAGGACACGGCCGACCCGCGTCCGGGTCGGCCGTCCGAACAGCGCAAGCCAGCCTTGGAGGCCAGGGAGACACAGGTTGCGCCGATCGAAGTCTGCGACGGCGTGAGCACTGGATGACGTCCGGTGCGGCGGATATCGCCGGCTCACTTAATAAAACCATACGGTATCGTTTAGTTATCGTCAACAGCTCTTCGGCGTTTGAGCGCCAGCCAAATCGGGAGGCAGCCCGCAGCGTCCGGCATGGCTGGTCGAGATGTCAGCGGCTCGGGCGAGTCCGTGCGCCGGATGTGCGCGGCCGCCCGCCCGGTCCGCCGATGCCGGTCATCAACAGCCGCAAGGAGGCCCGCAAGCGTTTTTCCTCAGCCTTCCGGTCGATTGGAATGGCGTTGGTTGCCTGCCGGAAGGTGTGGCCGACCGTGATGTTGAGATAGACCTCAGCGGCGATGGTCGTGTCCTCGATCTGGACCGCTCCCTCGGCGACCAGGCGATCAAACAGACGGGTCATGGTCGAAACCGCTTTGAGGTAGCCTTCCTCCTCCGCCAGCCTTGCGAGTTCGGGAAAGTTGGTTGCCTGCGCCGCCACAATGCGGCTCAGGGCACCAGGCTCGGGTCCGCTGATCAGATCGAGCATCTGTCGCGCGAGATCGAGGAGAGCTTGCTCGACGGAAGTACTGGAAACATCGCTGCACTGCATTTCCGCCGCTGTCGCCAGCGGGGAGAGCCAGCGCGCAATCTCGCGGCGCAGCACGGCCTCGAACAGGCCGCGCTTGTCGCGATAGCGAGCGTAGACCGTGGGCTTGCTGACCCGCGCCGTTTCCGCGACGGCATCGATCGACGTCGCTTCGAAGCCACGCTCCAGAAAAAGCTGGGTGGCGACCTCGATGAGCCGCAGGTCGCGCTGGATGGCGGCGCTTTTTGTCGGGCGGCCGCCGCGAGACTTCGCAACACTCTGCCGTGCCGCCCGTGCCATTAACCTCGTCAGTGCTTTACGTCCTGTCCGCGCTTTGCGATGTCGCTCTATATCGCGTCGTCGCACCGCCGTCATGGCTAATTTGCCGGCGGTGCCGGCCCGCTCACGCCATCACGCGCTCGGGCAACAGCTCCGCGATCTGGATCGCGTTCAGCGCCGCCCCCTTGAGAAGCTGGTCGGCCGCTACGAAGATCGAGATCGAGTGGCCGCTCGGGTCGCTCAGATCCTTGCGGATGCGGCCGACCAGCACGTCGTCCTGTCCGGAGGCATCGATCGGCATCGGGAAGTAGTTCCCGGCGCGATCGTCCACGATCCGCACGCCCGGCGCGGCCGCAAGAAGCATGCGTACCTGATCCTCGCTGATCGGCCTTTCGCATTCGAAGGTGATGGCCTCGCAATGTGCGCGCAGCACCGGCACGCGGACGCAGGTGACGCCGACTGCGATCCTATCGTCCTCAAAGATCTTGCGGGTCTCCTTGATGACCTTGGTCTCCTCGTCGTTGTAGCCGGTCTCGGGATCAACAGCGGTGTTGTGGTTGAACAGGTTGAAGGCATAAGTGTGCGGCATCACCTTCGGCGTATAGACCTGTCCGTTCAGATTGGCGCGGGTCGATTCCACCAGCTCTTCCATGGCCGCGGCGCCGGCGCCGCTTGCGGCCTGGTAGGTCGAGATAATCACGCGCTTGATGCGGTTGTTCTGGTGGATCGGCCACAGCGGCACCAGCGCGGTGATCGCAGCGCAATTGGGATTGGCGATGATGCCCTTGTGCTCGCGGATGCGGCCGGCATTGATCTCCGGAATCACCAGCGGCACGTTCGGGTCCATCCGAAAGGCGGAGGAATTGTCGACCACGACGGCGCCGGCCTTCACCGCGACCGGCGCGAACTTCTTCGAGACGCCGCTGCCGGCCGAGAACAAAGCGATGTCGACGCCGTCGAAGGAGCGTTCGTTGAGCTCTTCGATGACGACCTGTTGCCCGCGGAACTCGATGGTCTTGCCCGCCGAACGTGCGCTTGCGAGCGCCTTGAGCTTGCGCACAGGGAAGCCGCGCCGGTCCATGGTGGCGATGAACTCGGCACCGACGGCGCCGGTCACGCCGGCGATGGCAACAACGGGATCGTTCTTCACGGGAGTCTCCTTCAGGATCAGAATAAAGCAATAAAAAAGCCCCGGACCTTCATCAGGCGGGGCTTCGGTTCGAGATGCTGCGGTTCGTCCGACTACGCGCGCACGCCTCCCAAGGCCCCGGAGAGCTTTTTGGTCGTGGTGGTGCGTTTGGTCGAAATCATCATGGCGGCGAACTTATGCGGGAGAGTCCGGGCGCCGTCAACGGCCTTGCGGGAGAAATTGCCCTCAACGCGGTTGAACGGGGGCCGTTGTCACGCCATAAGCGGCCGCATGAGCCTTCCCAACCATTTCGAATTGCTCGCAACTGACGGCCATGCCCGTACCGGCCGGCTGACCACGCCGCATGGCGTGGTGCGCACGCCGGCCTTCATGCCGGTCGGCACCGCCGGTGCGATGAAAGGCATGCACTGGCGCGAGGTGCGCGATGCCGGCGCCGACATCGTGCTCGGCAACACCTATCATTTGATGCTGCGGCCCGGCGCCGAACGCATCGCAGCCCTGGGCGGGCTACAGACATTCACCGGCTGGAACGGCCCGATGCTGACGGACTCCGGCGGCTTCCAGGTGATGTCGCTGTCGGAGCTGCGCAAGGTCAGCGAGAACGCCGTGACTTTCCGATCGCATATCGATGGCGCCAAGGTCGAGCTGTCGCCGGAACGCTCGATCGAGGTGCAGCGGCTGCTCGGCTCCGACATCGCGATGCAGATGGATGAGTGCGTGCGGCTGCCGGCGGAGCGCGACGACATCGAGCGCGCGATGCGGTTGTCGCTGCGCTGGGCCGAGCGCAGCAAGCGGGCTTTCGAGACTGCGCCTGCCGGCTACATGCTGTTCGGCATCGTGCAGGGCGGCGATGTGCCGGAGCTGCGTCGGCAGAGTGCGGAAGCATTGGTCGAGATCGGCTTTCACGGTTACGCGATCGGCGGGCTCGCGGTCGGGGAGCCGCAGGCGGTGATGCTTGCAATGATCGAGGAGAGCGTGCCGGTGCTGTCAGCGGATCGTCCGCGCTATCTGATGGGCGTCGGCACGCCCGAGGACATTCTCGAAGCGGTCGCGCGCGGCGTCGACATGTTCGACTGCGTGATGCCGACACGCAACGGACGCCATGGCGTGGCGTTCACGCGATTCGGACCCGTGAACCTGCGCAACGCACGACACGCCGACGATCCGCGTCCGCTGGACGAGGAGAGCCCATGGCCTGCCGCGCGCAGCTATTCACGCGCCTATCTGCACCACCTCGTGAAGTCAGGTGAGACGCTCGGCGCGATGCTGCTGTCGGAGATCAACGTCGCCTATTACCAGCAGCTCATGCAGGACATTCGCGCCGCGATCGCGAGCGGGAGATTTGAGGATTTCCAGAATCAGACGCGCGCCGATTGGGCGCGCGGTGACATCGCCGCCAGATAGGCTCAATTGCACATGAAGCGCTTGATCGAGTGCTTGGTCACGAAACCGTAACCGCAGGTGTCGCAGGTCCAGAGATAGCTGATGATGCTGTCGTACAGATAGGCCGACGCTTCTGCCGCTATCATGGAATCTGCGCACACCGGGCAGGTCGGCAGATCGCACCCGCGCGGGTCCGGGCGAACCGCGATGGTCGACGGGATTTCAGCGAGTGCTGTCATCGTGACCTCCTTGCGATCTGACGGGATTTAATTTCAGGTAACCTATACACCGGTTTGTTTGACGTTGTCGCAACACAATTGCGTTGGTTTATCGCTATTTAGAAACATTTCGCTATTGCGATGCAGCGAATTTGCCAATCGATCGTTTCCCCTTCTTGCGCTGCGGTGTGCGCTGTTCCTAACTAACGAAGACCGCGATTTTCGCGGGACATTTTGTCAGGGAGCCCTGCGATGGATGCGCCTTCAACTACGCGTGCAGTGCAACGGCCGGGACGAGGATTGGTCTATGACTCCATCGTGGATGCGATCGGCGACACGCCGATCGTCCGCCTGCGCCGATTGCCGCAGGTCCACGGCGCGCATGCGACGATCCTTGCCAAGCTGGAATATTTCAATCCGGCGGCGAGCGTGAAGGATCGCATCGGTGCTGCGATGATCGTCGCGATGGAGAAGGCCGGCATCATCAATGCTGATACGGTGCTGATCGAGCCGACCTCGGGCAATACCGGCATCGCGCTGGCGTTCGTCGCGGCCTCGCGCGGCTATCGGCTGAAACTGGTGATGCCGGAATCGATGTCGATCGAGCGCCGCAAGATGCTGGCGTTCCTCGGCGCCGAACTCGTGCTGACGCCGGCGGCGCAGGGCATGAAAGGCTCGATCGCGACCGCGGAAGAACTGGTGCGCACCACGCCCAACGCCGTGATGCCGCAGCAGTTCAAGAACCTCGCCAATCCCGAGATCCATCGCCGCACCACCGCGGAGGAGATCTGGAACGATACCGGCGGGAACATCGACTATTTCGTCGCGGGCGTCGGCACCGGTGGCACCATCACCGGCGTCGGGCAGGTGTTGAAGCCACGCAGGCCGTCGCTGCGCATCGTTGCCGTCGAGCCCGAGGAAAGCCCGGTGCTGTCGGGCGGCCAGCATTCGCCGCACAAGATCCAGGGCATCGGTGCCGGTTTCATCCCCGACATCCTCGATCGTTCCGTGATCGACGAGATCGTGAAGGTCAACAGCACGACCGCAATCGAGACGTCGCGCGCGCTGGCCCGCAACGAGGGCATTCCCGGCGGCATTTCCTCGGGCGCGGCGATCGCGGCGGCGCTTCAGATCGGCAAGCGGCCGGAAGCCGCTGGCAAGACCATCCTGGTTGTGGTGCCATCGTTCGCCGAGCGCTATCTGTCGACAGCGCTGTTCGAGGGGATCTAGCAATGGCCGATCAGCCGAGACGACCGCGCACGCTGAACGACGCCCGCAGCGAGGCGGAAGCCGCGTTCAAGCGCGCCACAGCCAAAGTGGCTGAAGCTCCGCCGAAGACGAACGCCGTTCCCGGCGTGCGCGAACAGGTGACGCTGCGGATCGATCAGGACGTGCTGGAATGGTTCCAGGAGGGCGGCCCGGGCTGGCAGGATCGCATCAACGAGGCGCTGCGCAAGGCAGCGGGGAAGTAGTCCGAGCGCGGACCGGCCAGAAAAAAGCCCGGCGGCGAGCCGGGCTTTTTGTTTGACGTTTTGTGAGTGTTACCGGCGAAACGCGCCGCCCAGCATGCCGCCGACGACCCCGCCGACGAAGGCGGCTCCGGGATCGATGCCGCCGCCATGGTGGCGCGGGGCGGGCGCGCTGCCGCCACCGCTGCTGGCGCGGCGGCGCGGACGCTCCTCATCGCCCGAATTTGTCGCCGTGGTCGACACGACCTCGGTCAGCAGCGCCTTGTGCTGCAGGCGGTTGAGGTAGCCGCTCTTCGGATAGCCGCGCGCGGCCTGCCAGCGCGTGATCACGGCGCGGGTGGGCTCGTCGAACTTACCGGTCGCCTTGACGTCGAAGCCGAGCCCGTTCAGGCGGCGCTGCACGTCGCGGCGCTGGCCCTTGTCGAGGCCGATCTGGTCCTCGGTGACCTGGCTCGCTTCCTCGGTGAAAGTCGCAGGATCGATGCCGGCGGTTAGGTTGCGCGTCTGCGTGCTCGGAGCTGCGCCGCTCTCGAGCGCGGCGATACGGGCCAAGGCGAGCGAACGGAACTGGCCGTTCGGATAGCTTGAGAGATAGGCGTTGAACTCCTCAGTCTTGTTGGAGTCCTTGATCGAACGCCAGAACTCGAGTTCGACATCCGAACTCGGCGCGGCCGCAACTGCGGTCGGTGC
Source organism: Bradyrhizobium sp. BRP22 (assembly GCF_020194175.1). Taxonomy (GTDB): domain Bacteria; phylum Pseudomonadota; class Alphaproteobacteria; order Rhizobiales; family Xanthobacteraceae; genus Bradyrhizobium. The sequence goes on from NZ_JADYVX010000051.1 coordinate 43,685, forward strand.
CGACGGAGTGCCCGCGGCGGTGGGCGCGTTCGCCGGCGTGCCGTTGAGATAGACCGAACCGATCAGGTTGGTATGGCCCCAGGGCAACTGGCCCTTGTTGGTCTCCTCGTTGACCTGGGCGCGGACCTTGGTCATCGCCTGCTGGATCTCGACGCCAGGCTGGGTGATGTTGGCGATCAGCGCGCGGGTGAACGGGCTGTTGGCGCCTTCCTGGCCGTCGAGCGCGGTCTGGCCCGGGCCGGTTGCGAACGCGATCAGCGTGCCTTCGCCGGATTTCATTTCGGCAAGGCCGGTCTGCACATTGACGCTTCGGGTCGGCGAGTTCGACTTGATCTTGGCGGCGAACGGATTGTCGCGGCAGGCATCGAGGAACACCAACTTGACCTTGGCGTCGCTCATGGTCTGGTCGAGCGTGAGGTCGATATTGATGGCCGCGCCCAGCTTGACGTCCATCTCCGACTTGATGTCGGCATCGATGGGCAGCAGATAGTTGGTGCCGCTGATCGCGATGCCGTGGCCGGCATAGTAGAACACCGCGATGTCAGCGCCTTGCGCCTTCTTGCCGAAATCGAGCAGCTTCTCGGTCATCTTGTCGCGGGTGAGGTTGGTGCCCTCGACCACTTCGAAACCGACATTGCGCAATGCGCTGGCCATCGACTTGGCGTCGATGGTCGGGTTGGGCAGCGGCGTCACGTTCTTGTAGGTGCCGTTGCCGACGACGAAGGCGACTCGCCTGTCGGCATGCGCGGCGGTCGCAGTCAGCGCCACGCAGATCAGCGAGGCGAGGAGGGTAAGGGTGCGCATCTGAAATCCCCCAGCAGAATCGAAAAGACTTTGAAGGTAACGCGTTGCGTCAGGTTACACGAAAACACCACAGTTGGCGCAGCAAAAAAATACCGCAGCGATTGCAGGCGACTATCCTGTTGCCATCAGGCATGCCACGGCGGCGCGCCGTGCTTGCGTGATCGACGTCACAGCCGCGCCCGACGTCACGTGCCTGCGCGCGCGTGAGCTGGCGCGTTCGGTATCAAATTCAAGAGATTGCCGGTCAGGATCAGCACTGCGCCGAGCACCGTGAACAGGTCGAGCCGTTCCGAATAGAGCAGCCAGCCTGCGGTCGCCGTCAGCGGCACCCGGAGGAAATCCATGGGAAGCACGACGGTCGCATCCGCGTACAGCATCGCGCGCGCCATGCAGTAGTGCGAGAAAGTGCCGCAGAAGGCGATCAGGAGGACCCAAACCCATGTACGCGCCGGCGGCCATATCCAGACGTAGAGCGACGGCAACAGGCCGGCGGCCGACTGGACAACCAGCATCCAGAAGATGATCGCCAGCGTCTGTTCGGTGCGGGTCAGCGACTTCACCATCGCAACCGAGATGCCGAAGCCGACGGCTGCAGCGAGTGCGATCAGCTGGCCCGGATTGACCTCGCCCGTGGCGGGGCGGACGATGATGATGACGCCGATCAGCCCGAGCACGATGGCCGCAATCTTCCACACCGTCATGCGTTCGCCGAGGAAAGCGGCGGCTAGGATCGCCGTCCAGATCGGCATCGTGAATTCGATCGCCACCACCTGGCCGATCGGGATCAGCGTCAGCGCGAAAAACCAGCCAAGCTGTGCGCCGTAATGGATCAAATTGCGCGCGATGTGCATGTGCACGCGCGCGGTCTTCACGATCGACAATCCGCCACTGGCGTGAAGCAGCGGGTACAGCATGAAGAAGCCGAGGACCGAGCGCACCTCCATCAGTTGGAACACGTTCATGTCCCGCATGGCTTCGCGGCCGGAAATCGCGATGACCAGCATCAGCGTGAGCCAGCCCGCCATCCACAGCGCGGCCTTGGTCTTTGAAGGGTGGCGGTCCATCGGTGATGCGGAAAAGCGGAAAGGGAGAGGGCGGGCGG
>NZ_JADYVX010000052.1 GCF_020194175.1 Bradyrhizobium sp. BRP22
GGGTTGGGTGAGGGTGTCGCCGCGATGGACTTTCCGTGGCGAAAGAGCCATCACCGCCCGCGCTTCGCGCGTCGACCTCCCCCGCAAGCGGGGGAGGTGAAGTAACCACGCGCTAGCCTTCCAGGAAATCCAGCAACGCCGCGTTGAACAGCACGGGATCCTGCAGGAACGCGAAGTGGCTGACATTGGGCAGGATCAGCAGGCCGGCGCCCGGAATGGTCGCGGCCATGTATTCGGTGTGCTCGCGCTTGATGCCCTCGTCATACTGGCCGTCCGCGATCAGCACGGGCGTGCGGATCGCGCGCAACTGCTCGTCGGTCCAGTTCGGCTGGGTCTCCCACATTTTCTCGATCTGGTGCAGGAACTGCTCGAACTCCTTCGGCGTCGGCGAGAGGCGCTCATATTCGCTCCTGGCGCGTGCGATGAACTGCGCGAAGGTCGGGTCCTTGTCGATATCCGGCTTCAGGCCCGAGGTCTGGGTGTTGGCACCGAACGCAAACACGCGAGTGACCCGATCGGGATGACGCATCGCCATATCCAATCCTATGATGGCGCCGTCGCTCCAGCCGACGATGGCGGCACGTGGAATCTGCAGATGATCGAGCAGCGCGACGACATCATCCGTCATCAGGTCGTAGCCGAACGGCTGTGCGTTGCGCGTGCTGCGGCCATGGCCGCGGCTGTCGACGAGAATGACGCGATGCTTGCGCACGACCTCCGGCACCTGCAGGCCGAAGTAGTCGGAGTTGGAAAGCCCGCCGTGGAGAAAGACCACCGGGCTTCCTTCGCCGAGGTCGACGTGAAACAGGCTGATGCCGTTCACCTGCGCCCGCGCGCTTCGTCCCGCGACCGGCGCCGGCGTCGCGGGTAGGCTTCGCCACCGTTCGGCCGCAGTGGCATAGCCGAACGGCGCCAGGCTGGCGAGAGCGGCGATGACAAAGTGACGTCGGTCCATGTTCATGGTCAATGCACGCTCCCGAAGGCCAACGGCCATGTTGCCTAGCCTATCACCATCATGCATGTCCGGCATCCTGCGCCGAGCGTGCCAGGAGCAGTTTGCCGCCGGCAACATACTGCCGTTGCTGCGCAGTGGCGTGCTGGGCGGCGACGTGAATGTCGCGCAAGCGCCGCGGCAGTGGCGAAGTCTCATAGACGGCGCTGCTTCCGGCAAGCGCGAAACACGCGTCGACGACCCGAACGCAGGTGGTGGCGATCCAGGTCGAGGCTTGCGTGCCCTCGACAAGAAGGCCTTCATCGTTCAGGGTTCCCGCGAGCGCGTGATGCCACAGACGTGCGGTCTGCGTCTCGCAAAAGGCCTGCGCTGCACTGAGGTCGGCGGAAATGCGGCCAAGCTCGTACTGGAATGTCTCGGAGTCCCGCATCGGCGTCGTTGCCCGGAACTGCTGCCGCCCCGTATGGGCCAGCGTGAGCAATTCGTCCACGGCGCCTTCGGCGATTCCGACGGCGAGCGCACTGTGAAACATCGGGAGCAAGTGCCTCACCGCCGGATAGAGCGGGCCCGGCACGCAGGGCGTACCGCCCTCGACATCGAAGAAATTCGCCGCGGGAACCAGCACGTCCCGCAGCACAATGTGATGGCTGCCGGTTCCCCTGAGACCGGCCGCATGCCAGGTGTCCTCGACTTCCCAGTTCTGCGCGGGCAACGCAAAGCCGCGGACCAGCGGCTGCCCGTGCGGACCGGCGACCGGTTTGCCGTGGTCGTCGGTCATAATGCAGAATCCCGCCATCCATTCGGCATGCCTGCAGCCGCTCGCGAACGGCCATCGGCCGCTGACCCGGAAGCCGCCCGCCGCAGGTTCGGCCGTTCCGGCCGGCTGCGCGGATCCGCAGACGGCGACGTCGGGTCCGTCCCGATAGATGCGGTCATAGGTTTCGCGTGCTTCCCAGGTCGCGAAAATGCTGCCTCCGCTGCCGGTCATTGCGGTCCAGCCGATCGAACCGTCAAGCCGGGCGAGGGTCCTGATGACCTCCAGCCCCGCCGGCAGGGCAAGTTCGAGCCCGCCATGGCTCCTCGGCACGCACATCCGGAAGATACCGACCGATTTCAGGTGATCGATGAGGTCGGCCGGGACGCAGCGTGCGGCTTCGATCTCGGCGGCGCGAGCCGTGATGTCCGGAGCCAATTTCCGGATGCCGGCGAGCATGGCGTTGTTGCCATCCGGCGTCGTCAGGGAACGAAGGTCACGAAATTGGTCTTGATGCAGCATCGGTCTCGACCTCTCTTGCGGTAAAGATTCGCATGAGAGAATGGAGACGCGGCGCTACGGCATGGTTTCAGCGGGATCGCTCTCGATTACATTCGTAACGCAGTGCAATCGGTCCGCTGCCCGGCGGGAAACGCTTCAAGAACCGGCCAGCGATGCCGCTGCAGCCGGTTGGGAGGGGGCTCGCCTTGCCGCACCGGCCGGCCTGCGCTTGCCGCGCCAGAGATAGATGCCGCTCGCCAGCACGACGATGGCCGCAAGATCGAGCAACGCCCAGATGATCTTGAGCGGCAAGCCGCCGTAATCGCCGAAATGCAGCGGGCGCGATACCTGCAGCGTCCGCAAATACCATGGCAACCCCTTCGCGGTGACGAGTTGGGCGGTCTCTGCATCGACCAGCACCGGCGTGAACAGGCGCGAGGTGATCGGCGTCGACCCCTTGGTCCAGATGATGAAGTGCCGCGGCGTGCCGAACGGCGCTTCGGTCGGCAGCACGACGCTGACAGGAGTGTTATCGCCGAGCGCTCCGCGCGCCGTGGCAACGACATCATCCATGGAAGCGAATTTCAGAATCGGCGGCTTGCCGAGATGCGGCGCGATCAATTCCGGCATCACCTGCGCGCGCCAGGCGTTGAACAGCGGCAGCGATATCGTGTTGATGACGCCGGTGAGGCCGACGGCGAACGCCCATACCAGGGTCACCGCGCCGATCAGATTGTGCAGGTCGAGCCATTTGGTCCGCGGCGCGCCGGCGCGTCGCACCTTCCCGAAGTCGAGCCGGCGCATGAACGGCGCGTAGAGCACGACGCCGGAGACGATGGCGGCCACGAACAACAAGCCCATGACGCCGAGGAACAACTCGCCCGGCAGTCCCATCAGCATGTCCCGGTGGAAGATGCGGATCGTCCGCATCAGCCCGCCTTGCTGCGCGTCTTCCGCGAGGATCTCGGCGGTCCGCGCATCGAAGGACAGCTTCAGGAAGCGCTGTCCCGGCGGCGGCACCGGCGTCTGCGACATGAAGACATTGATGATATTGGCGTGGTCGTCGTCCCAGTTCATCACCTGGACATAGCGTTCCGGATGGCGCGCCTTTGCCGCGTCGATCAGCCTGCTCAGCGAGGCCTCCGGGGTATCGGGAGGAAGCTCGCGCGCGGCAATCTCCGGCTCGAAGAGATCGTCGATCTCGTCGTGAAAGATCAGCGGCAGCCCGGTGATGCACAGCATCAGCATGAACAGCGTGCAGACAAGGCTGGTCCATTTATGGACCAGCGACCACCATTTCACGGACTGCACGGTCATCCCATCACCACCGGTAGGTCAATGTTGCCAACACCGTGCGGCCGACCGCCCAGCGACAGCCGCCTGCCGTGCAGAGCGAGACATAGGTGCGGTCGAACACATTGTTGACGTTCAGCGCCGCGCTCAATCCTTTCCACGCCTTGAACCGCATTCCGAAATCGTAGGAGAGCGCGGCGTCGAACACGGTGCTGGCGGGAACGATGTTGGCCAGCGCGGGGCTGTTTGCGACGATGGTCGGCACGGTGAGATTGTTGGCGTTGGTCGTATAGACGTCGCTGACGTAACGGACGCCGCCGCCGAGGCCGAAGCCGACCGCCGGACCATCCTGCACCACGTAATTGGCCCAGAGCGAGGCCGTGTGCATCGGCGTGTTGGCGAGCACCTTGCCGAAATTGACGTCCAGTGGCGCAGTGATCCGGTTGTCGAGGTAGGAGTATTGCCCGCGCAGGCTCAGGCCGGGCAGGGGGCTTCCGACCACCGATCCCTCGAAGCCGCGTGAGGTGACCTCGCCGACCTGGGAGGTGGAGTTGGGCGGGATGCCAGGGCCGGCAATCGCGCTCACCACGTTCTGCTGCTTCAGGTCGTAGAACGCAGCGGTGAAGATCAGGTTGTAGCCCACCGGCTGATACTTGACGCCGGCCTCGACCTGTTCGCCCGTGGTCGGCTTGTAGGGCTGGCCGTTGAGCAGTGTGCCGACGCTGGTCGGCTGGAACGAGGTCGAATAGCTGATATAGGGCGCAATTCCGACGTCGAAATTGTAGATGGCGCCGATGCGGCCGCTCGATTTCTCGTCATTGTTGATGACCCGCGTGCCGAGGTTCTGAGCCAGCGTATCGCCTTCGGCCCAGTCGTAGCGGATGCCGCCGAGCACGGTCAGCTTACCGAGCTTCGCCTCGTCCTGCACATAGATCCCGCGCTGCTCCAGGTGCTGGTCCAGGTTCTGGAACACCGACGTCGGCACTGCGATGTTCTGGGTGTAGTTCGGCGTCAGGATGTTGAGCGTGTTGGTGGGCGCGTAGCGCGCCAGGTTGTTGAAGTCGAAGCGCTGATAGTCGAAGCCGGCGAGCACGGTGTGCTGCAGCGGGCCCATGTTGAACTTGGCCTCGAGCTGGTTGTCTGCCGCGAAGGTATTGAGGTTTTCGTTGGTCGAGAAATAGCTTCGCGTGATGGTGCGGCCGTCGGCCAGGCGAAGGGTGGGGCCGGCGCCCGTTGTCGTGAACGCACCGGGCTGCACCTCAATATAATTGAGCTCGTTGTGCAGATAGCGCACGTTCTGGCGCACCGTGAAGATGTCGTCGAAACGGTGCTCGAATTCGTAGCCGATGGTCGCCTGCTTGTATTTCAGGCTCTCATAGTTGAAGTCGCCGGCGAAGAAGTTCCTGGAAATTTGCCCGTAGGTGCCCGGCACCAGCGTGCCCTGGATCGGCAGCAGCGCAAAGGCGCCACCCTTCGGGTCCTGCCGGTAGCTCGTGAGGAAGGTGATGGTGGTGTCGATGTCCGGCCGCCAGGTCCAGGCCGGTGCGATAGCGAATTTCTCCTCGCCGATATGGTCGACCTGGGTGTTGGCGCTAAGTCCGATGCCGGTGACGCGGTAGAGCAGCGTCTTGTCCTTGTCCACGGGACCGCCGACGTCGAACGCACCCTGGATACGGTCGAACGAGCCGGTCTGCAGCGAGACCTCTCCGAAGGGATTTTCGGTCGGCCGCTTGCTGACGAGGTTGAGGATGCCTCCGGGCGAAGCCGCGCCGTAAAGGATCGACGCCGGGCCGGTGATGACCTCGGCGCGCTCGAGCAGATAGGGGTCGACGCGCGGCGCACCGAACGGCCCGCCCTGCAGGCGCAGGCCGTCCAGATACTGCTCGACGGCGAACCCGCGTGCGTTGACTTGCTGGAAGCGGAAGTCGGTATCGTTGCTGAAATAGATGCCGGGCGCGTAGCGCAGGACATCGCGGAGGCTCTGCGCCTGGCGCGCATCCATTTCGCTGCGGGTGATGACGGCGACCGAAGCCGGTGTCGACATGATCGGCGCGTCGGTCTTGGTGGCGCCCGAGGCGCGGCTTGCGACGAAACCGCTGGTGCCGGCGTTGACGCGCTGCGCCGTCGATACCAGCGCGGGCTTTGCCTCCTGCGCCGTGCGACTGGCCTGTTGATTTGGCCGCTGGTTTGGATCGCGCCGCGCCGCTGTGTTGCGCCGAGTTTGCATCGGACGCTGAGCACGCGGCGCAGGCGCATCGATGTTGACCGGCGGCAGCGCCGACGCCCCTGATTGCCCCGCGTTCTGTGCCCCCGCCGGCGAGCCGGCCATCAGCAATCCGCTCAATGCAAGTATGCTTGCAGTATCTGTGAAAGTATTGAGTTGCGAAAGAGAGATAACACGACGCGCGGCGCCGTGCGCATTCCAAAACATGTCTGTGCCCCATCCGGCGAACATCGTGCCGGAGGAGTTGACGCTTGACCTCACGCGATGTTCGCAACCGTACGCGTCTTATGAGGGCACATTGGGCGCGTCGAGTTGTCGCGTTTTTGAATCGCTCGAAGTCTGCGGCAGAACAGAAGTTTCGAAGGCTTCTAATAAGTCGACTAACCGATCGGCGACGCTGTTGAATCCGTTGCGCGCACGCTCGCATGCGAGAACATCAGCCGTGATGCAATCGCGCGAAATTGCCGCTCGTTGTTGCACATCGAACACGACGGCTCCGTGCGCGCAGGTATCACCATGCTCGCTGCCGCGATCGCATCGGGAATATCAGGCAAGAATTGCGGGAGTTCTTGGTTGCGTGAGAGCAGTTCGACGATGCGCGGATCGATGAAGTGCTGCTCTCACTGCGACTGCGACTGCGATTGCCACTGGCCGGGGCGGCCGGCCTGCTCGACCTTGACTGCAACGGTGAGTGTTTCGGCGCCGCCGCCGTAACGGGTACCGCGCACGGGGGCGGCGCCGAGATAGTCGAGGCCGACGGCGACGCGGGCGTGGGCATCGGTGGTGCAGATGCCGTTGGCGGCGTCGAAACCCACCCAGCCGAGATCAGGCACATAGGCTTCCGCCCAGGCGTGGCCGGCGGCCTGGTTGACCGTGCCGTCGGAACGGAAGAAGTGGCCGGAGACGAAGCGGGCCGGCACGCCGCCGGAGCGCGCGCAGGTGATGAAGATGTGCGCGTAATCCTGGCACACGCCGCGCTTGAGCGCGAAAGCCTCCGCCGCGGTGGTGCCGCTGTTGGTCGGGTCCTCGTCGAACGCCATGCCGTCGTAGATCTGCAGCATCAGCGCGTGCAGGAAGCCGAGCACGTCGCCATCGGCCTCCGAGCGCAGTTCGCGGGTGAAGCTCGCCATCGCCGGGTTGATCTCGGTCAGCGCCGTCGGGCGCAGGAACAGGCTCGGCGGAAAACGCTCGTCGGTGCCGCGCAGCACGCCTCCGGTGTCGTGGGTCTCGATCTGCCCTTCGCAATGGATGGTGAGGTCGGCGAGCGCGCCGTGGGTCAAGACATGCGTGACATTGCCGAACGCATCCTCATGCGCGTCGAGTCTCGAGTCGGTCGAGACGTCGATCTGCCAGTCCGCGACATACTGGCCATCATGGCTCGTCGGCGTCATCCTGAGGATCTGGATCACGCCGGAAGCCTGGGGCTCGTAGCGATAGGTCGTGGTGTGGGCGATTCGCAGGCGCATGGCGTACCAACATCAGGTTGGGATCGTCATGCCCGGGCTTGTCCCGGGCATCCACGTCCTCGTCATTTGGCCGGCATAGCAAGACGTGGATGGCCGGGACAAGCCCGGGCATGACGGGCGTGTGGTTGCGGGCATCTTAGCCCATCAAATCAGATATTGCTTGGTGATGATCTCACCCAGGCGCGAATTGTCGGCAAGGAACTCCTGGATGAATTCATGCACTCCATGCTGGAAGATATCGTCCATATGGCTGTGCTCAAGCCTGTTGCGGATACCGCGGGCGTGGCGCTGGGCGGCGCCCTGGCGGCCATAGGCGACGCCGATCTGGTCGAGGTTGCGCACCAGATTGCCGTAGCAGCTCGCGAGCGACCGCGGCAGCGTGTCGTTGAGGATCAAAAGGTCCGCGATCAGCCAGGGTTTGAGCGTCTCGCGATAGACCCAGTGATAAGCCGTCAGCGCCGACACCGAGCGCAGGATCGAGGTCCACTGGTAATAGTCGAGCGGGCCGCCGACATGCTCCTCCTCGGGCAGCAGGACGTGATACTTGACGTCGAGAATACGCGCGGTGTTGTCGGCGCGTTCGAGATGCACTCCTAACCGCGAGAACCAATAGGCATCATTGCGCAGCATGGTCCGATAGGCGGAGCCGTCGAAACGCAGCGAAGTCTCCTGCACGAAGCGCAGGAATTTGGCCAGGTCCTCCCGGCTGCCGGTGCCCTTGGACCAGACCGCCTGCAACTCGATCCAGGCCGCGTTGATGGTGTCCCACATCTCGCTGGTCAGCGCGGTGCGCACCGAGCGCGCATTGAGCCGGGCCGCCTCGATGCAGTTCCTGATCGAGGACGGGTTGTCGGCCGCGAACGACAGATATTCGACGACGTTATGCTCGTTGGCTTCCTGGTAGTGCTCGTAGAAACTCTGGCCGACGCCGGCGGTCAGCAGCGCCGAGTCCCATTCATTGGTCTTGCCGATATAGGCCGCCGGCAGCGCGGTGACGCGCAAGGTGGCGTCGATGGTGCGCGCGAGATATTCCGCGCGCTCGACATAGCGGGCGAGCCAGTACAGGTTTTCGGCGGTGCGCGACAGCATGCGAAAGCTACTCGTCCAATATCCAGGTGTCCTTGGTGCCGCCGCCCTGGCTGGAGTTGACCACGAGCGAGCCTTCCTTCAGCGCCACCCGCGTCAATCCGCCCGGCACGATGGTGACGCGCTCGCTGCCGGTCAGCACGAACGGGCGCAGATCGACATGGCGTGGCGCCAATCCTTTCTCGGTGCAGGTCGGGCAGGTCGACAGCGCCAATGTCGGCTGGGCAATGAAGCCTTCGGGCTCGCGCTTGAGCTTGTCGCGGAACGCCTCGATGGTCGCCTTGGTCGCGGCCGGCCCGATCAGCATGCCGTAGCCGCCGGAGCCGTGCACTTCCTTCACCACGAGATCGTCGAGATGGTCGAGCACATAGGCGAGATCCTGCGGCTCGCGGCAGCGCCAGGTCTGCACGTTCTTCAGGATCGGCTCTTCGGAGAGATAGAATTTTACGATGTCGGGCATGTAGGAATAGATCGCCTTGTCGTCGGCGATCCCGGTCCCGACCGCGTTGGCGAGCGTGATGTTGCCGGCGGCATAGGCCGACATCAGCCCGGGCACGCCGAGCGCGGAGTCCGGGCGGAAGGTGAGGGGATCGAGGAAGTCGTCGTCGACGCGGCGATAGATCACATCGACACGCTTCAGCCCCTCGGTCGTGCGCATGAAGACTTCATCGTTCTTGACGATGAGGTCACGCCCTTCGACCAGCTCGATGCCGAGCTTGTCGGCGAGGAAGGAGTGTTCGTAATAGGCGGAATTGTAGATGCCGGGCGTCATCAGCGCGACAGTCGGCTCGGCGGCGGCGCTCCGCGGCGCGACCGAGCGCAAAGCGGCGAGCAGTTCGTCCGGATAACGCTCGACCGGCGCGACGCGGTGGCGGGCGAACAGATCCGGAAACAGCCGCATCATGATCTCGCGGTTTTCCAGCATATAGGACACGCCCGAGGGCGTGCGCGCATTGTCCTCCAGCACGATGAAGTGTTCCGGATCGGTCCGGATGATGTCGATGCCGGCGATATGCACATAGACGTCGTGCGGCACGTCCTGGCCGTTCATCTCCGGGCGGAAGACCGGGTTCTGGAAGATCAGGTCTTCCGGGATGATGTTCGCGCGCAGGATGTCGCGGCCGTGATAAATGTCGCGCAGGAACATGTTGAGCGCGAGCACGCGCTGCTTCAGCCCCTTTTCCAGCAGCGTCCATTCCTTGGCCGACAGGATGCGGGGAATCACGTCGAAGGGGATCAGCCGCTCCTGGGCCTCGGAATCGCCATAGACCGCAAAGGTGATACCGATCCGGCGGAACAGGAGCTCCGCTTCCTGGCGGCGATATTCCAGCGCATCCGGGGGCGTCTCCGTCAACCAGCGGGAGAGCTCCTGGTAGGCCTGGCGGATTTCGGCGCCGCCTTGGCCGTTCATCTCATCGAACGCAACTGCCATAAATCCTGACTGTCCTCCTCGGCCATGCGCCACAGTGCATGACTTGACGGGATGGTAGCAAGGGGCGGGCCAGCGGGATATGCATTGGCTGGCGACATTTGGTATGGGTGTCTCAAGGGGCTGCTCGAAAAACCGGCTGCCGTCTGCTTATTTCGGCAGCAAAGACCTGCGACTTCAAGGTGCTGCATCGGCAGGGCCGGGGCGGGAAAGGGTGAGGAAGAGACCATGAGCGAGATCGTCACGGCGGGCCTTCTGGTGATCGGCGACGAGATCCTGTCCGGCCGGACCAAGGACAAGAATATCGGCTTCATTGCCGAATACCTGACCAATATCGGCATCGACCTGAAGGAAGTGCGTGTCGTCGCCGATGACGAGCAGGACATCGTCGCCGCGCTGAATGCGCTGCGTCATCGCTATAGCTATGTCTTCACCACCGGCGGCATCGGCCCGACCCATGACGACATCACCGCCGATGCCGTGGCCAAGGCGTTCGGCGTCGGCATCGATCACCACCCGGAAGTGGTGGCGCGCTTCCGCGAGCGCTGGAGCGACCAGGACCTGAACGAGGCGCGGCTGCGGATGGCGCGCATTCCCGATGGTGCCGACCTGATCCAGAGCGCGACCATCCTGGCGCCCGGCTTCAAGCTCGGCAATGTCATCGTGATGGCGGGCATACCGACCATCATGCAGGCGATGATGGACATCGTCGCGCCGCGCCTGAAGTCGGGCGTGCGCATGCTCTCCGATTCGGTCCGCGCCAATGCGCGGGAAGGCGACATCGGCGGGCCGTTGCGGGAGATCGCCAAGGCCCATCCCGACACCATCATCGGCAGCTATCCATTCATGGACGAAGAGCAGCGGCCGAACACCAATCTGGTCGTCCGTTCCCGCGATCCGGACAAGCTCGCCGCCGCAATGAGCGCGGTGAAGGAGATGCTGGCGAACCTGCAGGCGACACGCTAAAGCGGCGCGGACAGACAGAAGGACTTTGGAGAGAGAGAGATGGCTGACAGTACCCTCAGCGCGCAGGAGCGGGCGGGCAAGGCCTTCCCGGTGTCCTGGGACCAGTTCCATCGGGACTGCCGGGCGCTGACCTGGCGGCTGAACGAGGTCGGGCCGTTCCAGGCGGTGATCGCGATCACCCGCGGCGGCCTGGTGCCGGCGGCGATTGTGGCGCGCGAGCTCGGCGTGCGCGTGATCGACACCGTCTGCATCGCAAGCTACGACCACACCAAGCAGGGCGATCTTCAAGTCCTGAAGGGCATTTCGGAAGCAACCGCCAAGCTTGGCGGCGGCACCGGCAAGGGCCTCCTGATCGTCGATGATCTCGTCGACACCGGCAAGACCGGCAAGATGGTGCGCGAGATGATGCCCGATGCCCATTTCGCCACCGTCTACGCCAAGCCGAAGGGCCGACCGCTGGTGGATACCTTCATCACCGAGGTATCGCAGGACACCTGGATCTTCTTCCCCTGGGACACCGCGCTTTCCTTCCAGCCCCCGATCCGCGACGGCGCGGCGTAGCTCTTATCTCGCCCCGCTTGCGAGGAGAGGTCGGATCGCATCGTAGATGCGATCCGGGCGAGGGGGACTCTCCGCGAATCCATCTGCATTTGTATTCGTGGACAGAGCCCCCTCATCCCGACCTTCTCCCCGTAAGAACGGGGAGAAGGAGAACTAACAATGCCCCTGCAGAACCGCGTCACGCCAACGGGCGACATCGTCGCAACGCCGCATCGCGGGTTGTTCACTGGCAATCGCGGCATCATCCATGATCCCGCGACCAGGACGCTGCTCGGCAAACGCTGGTCGAGCCCGGCCTGGCTCACCTGTCTCTGCGAATTCCGCGGATGGCGACGCAGGGTGATGGGTGGCCGAAGCTGGACCGAATTGTTCTTTCTCGATGAAGCCACTGCGTTCGCCGCCGGCCATCGCCCGTGCTTCTTCTGCCGCCGCGACGATGCCAACCGCTTTCGCGCCGCGTGGGCGCAGGGCAATGGTACGAAGAACGTCCGCGCCAGGGACGTGGATGCGGTGCTGCATCGCGAGCGGCTCGACCGCGGCAGGAAGCGTCTGCATCCGCTGCCGACGCCGCTGAAGGAATTGCCTGACGGCGCGATGGTGCAGGCAGGTGACGAGAGCTATCTGATCGTGAGCGGCGAGCCGCTGCGGTGGTCGTTCGCCGGCTATTCGCGCGGCGGCATCGACGCGGATGCCGCGCTGCTGCTGACGCCGCCATCGACGCTACGCGCGCTTACGGCCGGCTATCGGCCAGTGCTGCATCCGAGCGCGACGCAACTCGTAGCCCGGGTGGAGCGGAACGCGTGACCCGGGGCGCCTGCGTCAGCGTTTCGCGGGCGGTCCCGGGTTACGCTGGCGCTTCACTCGGGTGACGGCGCTACCGCAGCGGCTGGCCTTTTTCGTCGACGCTCATGCGGGAGTCGCGCAGCGTCCATTCCTTGATGATCTGGCGGCAGCGCGCGATTTCCGGCGTGTCGGGTTCTGGATTCTGCGAATGCGTTGTTCGGTCAACCAATGTCTGGCAGGCGTTGAGCTGGTCGCGCTCGCCGGCTTGCGCTGTAAAGCTTGCGGCGAGCAACGCGACAATGACCAACGCGCGCAACGAAGATATGGACATCAGGCCAACCGCTGCCGCGCCAGGCTGGCGCCTGCGCCGAGCGCCATCAGCTTGGCTTCGGCGATGTCGCGCCGCATCGGCGCCATGCCGCAATTGGTGGTCGCGATGATGTTGCTCTTCGGCACGAATTTCGCGACCGCCTCGATCACCTGAACCACGTCTTCCGCGGTCTCGACCACGTCGCTTGCGACATCGATCACGCCGGCCTGGACGATCTTGCCCGGCAGCAGCCCAAGCAGCTCGATCGGCACTTTCGAGTTGCGGCATTCGATCGCGACCTGCTGGATCGCGCTCTTGTCGATCGCAGGAAAGGTCTCTTCATATTGACGCCATTCGCTGCCCAGCGTCTCCTTCCAGTCGGTGTTGGCCTTGATGCCGTAGCCGTAGCAGATGTGCACGGCGGTGCCGCAGGTCAGCCCCTCTGCGGCGCGCTCCAGCGCCTTGATGCCCCAGTCGCGGACCTCGTCCATGTAGACATTGAAGGCGGGCTCGTCGAACTGGATCATGTCGACGCCATCGGCCTCAAGCGCCTTGGCTTCCTCGTTCAGGAGCTCGGCAAAGGCGAAGGCCATCTTGACGCGGTCGCCGTAGTATTTGTCCGCAATCGTGTCGATGATGGTCATCGGGCCGGGCAGGGTGAACTTGAGCTTGCGCGTGGTGTGGGTGCGGGCGACGCGGGCTTCATCGGCATGGACGCGTCCCCTGAGCTGCAGCGGCGCCACCACCTGCGGTACCATGGCCTTATAGCGGTCCTTGCGGATGCCCATCTCGACCTTGTGGGCGAAATCGATGCCCTCGACCTTCTCCAGGAAGCCGTGAACGAAATGCTGCCGCGCCTGCTCGCCCTCGGTGACGAGATCGATCCCGGCATCTTCCTGCAGCTTCAGCGCCAGCAAGGTGGCGTCGCGCTTGGCGCGCGCAAGCTCGGCGCCTTGCGACTTCCAGGGCGCCCACAGCGTATTGGGTTCGGCCAGCCATTCCGGCTTCGGCAAGGAGCCTGCGATCGTGGTTGGAAACAGCATGGATGGCCTCCCTCGGTTCGGATTGAGCGCCTCTCTGCCATGTCTTATGATCGAGGTACAGAACAAGAAATGTCCATGTGACCGCGCTTTGGGGAAACCATGATCGACCTGCATTACGCGCCGACGCCGAACGGCTGGAAGATATCGATCATGCTGGAGGAACTCGGGCTTCCCTATCGGGTCATCCCCGTCAATATCCGCGCCGGCGAGCAGTTTCGCCCGGAATTCCTGGCGATCAGCCCGAACAACCGGATTCCGGCGATCGTCGACCATGCGCCCGCCGACGGCGGCGAGCCGTTCTCGGTGTTCGAGACCGGCGCGATCCTGATCTACCTGGCCGAGAAGACTGGTCGCTTCCTGCCCGCGGATATGCGCGGCCGCTCCAGGGTCATCCAGTGGGTGATGTGGCAGATGGGAGGCTTGGGTCCAATGCTGGGCCAGCACGGCCACTTCGCGCTCTATGCCGCCGAAAAGATCCCCTATGCGATCGAGCGCTACCGCGACGAGGCGGCGCGGCTCTATGGCGTGCTCGACCGCCAGCTCGGCAAGACCGGCGCCTATGTCGCCGGCGAATACTCTATTGCTGACATCGCCTGCTTCCCCTGGACCATGACCCACAAGGCGCAGGGTTTTTCGCTCGACGACTACCCGAACATCAAGCGCTGGTACGCCCTGGTGCGTGCCCGGCCGCAGGTGCAGGCGGGGCTCGCGATCGGCAAGTTCGTCAAGGAACCGTTCGACGAGGAAGCGCGCAAGAACATGTTCGGCCAGCGCGCGAGGGAGATGCTACAGGGAAAATGATTCTCTCCCCTCATGGTGAGGAGGCGCGCAGCGCCGTCTCGAACCATGAGGCCCCGATGTCGCCCGTGGCCCATCCTTCGAGACGCGCGTTCCGCGCTCCTCAGGATGAGTCATCGCAATTGGTCATCACAAGTGAAACTAAAAGGAACAAAAGGAAACGCCACCATGATCGAATTCTTCTTCGACTGCTCCAGCCCCTGGACCTATCTCGCCTTCCACAACATCCAGCCGCTGGCAAAGGAGTTCGGCGCCGAGATCTCCTGGCGGCCGATCCTGGTCGGCGGCATCTTCAACACCGTCAATCCGAGCGTCTATGCCTCGCGCGAAGCGCCGGTGCCGCTGAAGGCGCGCTACATGAAGAAGGACCTCGCCGACTGGGCGCGCTCCGCAGGTCTTGCGATCAAGATGCCGCCGACGGTGTTTCCCGTGAACAGCGTCAAGGCGATGCGCGGCTGCATCTGGCTCGGCAACGACAGGATGGTGCCG
Organism: Bradyrhizobium sp. BRP22; assembly: GCF_020194175.1. Taxonomy (GTDB): domain Bacteria; phylum Pseudomonadota; class Alphaproteobacteria; order Rhizobiales; family Xanthobacteraceae; genus Bradyrhizobium. The sequence goes on from NZ_JADYVX010000052.1 coordinate 14,656, forward strand.
TTCGCGCGCGCCGTGTTCGAAGCCTATTGGGGCGAGGACAAGGACATTTCGCAGGACACAGTGCTGACCGAGATCTGCAACAAGGTCGGCATCGACCCCGCGAAATTCTTTGCCGGCGTCAGTGAGCAGGCGATCAAGGATCAGCTCAAGGCCAATACGGACGAGGTAATGGCGCGCGGCGGCTTCGGCTCGCCGACCATCTTTATCGACAAGACCGACATGTATTTCGGCAATGATCGCCTGCCGCTGATCCGCGAGGCCTTGGCGCGCAAGACGGAGCGCGCGGCCTGATGCCGAAAGCCGTCGTCTGCCGCGAGCTCGGCCCGCCCGAGCGGCTGCGGCTGGAAACATTTGCGTCGGCGCCATTGAAGCCGGGCGAGGTGCGCATCGCGATCCGCGCCGCGGGGATCAATTTTCCCGATGTGCTGATGGCGGCCGGCGAATATCAGCTCAAACCGCCACTGCCGTTCACGCCGGGCATGGAAGCCGCCGGCGATGTGGTCGAGGTGAATGACGCCGGCAGCGTCAAGGTTGGTGACAGGGTGATCGTGAAGATGCGCCACGGCGCCTTCAGCGACGAGGCGGTAGCCGCACCGTCGCAGCTCACGCCGCTGCCGTCGAGCTTCGACTATGCTGAAGGCGCGACCTTCCTTGCCGCGCACGGCACCGCCTATCACGCGCTGATCGACCGCGGCCAACTCAGGCCCGGCGAGGTGCTGCTGGTGCACGGCGCCGGCGGCGGCGTGGGTCTTGCCGCGGTTGAGATCGGCAAGCTGCTCGGTGCCGTCGTGATCGCGGCTGCATCGAGCGAGGAGAAGCTTGCGATCGCGAAGGCGAGGGGAGCGGATCATCTCGTGCTCTACGAGCGCGAGCCGTTTCGCGACGCGGTGAAACGCATCACGGATGGCAGCGGCGCCGACGTCGTGTTCGATCCGGTCGGGGGCGAGGTGTTCGAGAACTCGATGCGCTGCATCAACTGGGGCGCGCGGCTGCTCGTCATCGGCTTCACCGGCGGCATCGGGCTGGCCCGCACCAATCTGTTGATGATCAAGGGCGCCAGCGTGCTCGGCATCCGCGCCGGCGAGGCCGTGCGCAGGAATCCGGCGCTCGGCGAGGTGCGCATCAAGGCGCTGACCGAATGGGCGGAAGCCGGCAGGGTGCGCCCGAACATCTCGCATCGTCTGCCGCTGGAAGACTATGCAAAGGCGATGCGCCTGCTGCTGGAGCGCAAGGCGATCGGCCGTGTGGCGTTGATGATGGGGTAGTTCTGCGTCGTGCTCCGCAAAGGCGGGGCATCCTGTACGCCGAGACCTTTCCGTGAATCTCGATCGCCTCTGGGATACTGGATCACCCGCCTTCGCGGGTGATGACGGACGCTGTCGTCACTTGCCGGCCTGCGCGTAGCCGAGGCACGTGCGCACGATCTGGCCGCAGACGGCATCCCGCGCGTCGCCGATGTCGGTATTCCCCGCGTATTGCACCTCCGTGACCTTGCCGCCGACGAAGCGGAGTTGCACGCGGCAATAGCCGTTCAACGGCTGGCCACCGAGGCTGAGTCCGGGCGGGATGGTGACGGCCGGCGGCGCCAGGCCCCCGGGGGCGCTGGCGCCGTGCTCGTACATCCAGATTTCACCGGTGCCGTCCTTGGCGGTTCCAGTCGGCAGTCCCGCACACATGCGGATGTTCGATTGATTGAGCCCGATCAGGCTTTCCCTGCCGCGCCGCGCCCATTCAGCGTCCCGTTCGGCACAGCCGGCGAGAACGAGGGGTGCCAGGATAAGCATCCGCAGGCGAGGTCGCATCGGTACCGATTCAATTTCGGGATTTGTACCGACGATATCGCGTTGCGAATTTGCGTTGCAGTGGAGCGGCGCGCCCGCCTCCATGCACACCCGGCATGGATCAAAAAACGGGCTGGCGCGTTATCGACACCCACTTTTACGGACCCGCCTTGAATCTTCCCTCCCGCAGGAACGCGATCGTCTGCGCGATTGCCTCCCCGTTGCGCACCAGCCACGGATGTGACGTGCGCACGACAACATGATCGGTCATGCCGTCGAGCTTCGCGTTCGCGACCGACACGCGCCCTTCGCTTTGCGCACCCTACGGCCCTCTCACTTATATTCGCGCTCCTGCCACCAGGGGAAATAGTCGGGCATGTCGGAAGAGACCTTGTTCTTGAACTGCGCCGGGCGCTTTTCCAGGAACGAGACCACGCCTTCCTTGACGTCATCCGAGCGGCCGCGGGCATAGATGCCGCGGCTGTCGACCTTGTGCGCTTCCATCGGATCGTCGGCGCCCAGCATGCGCCACATCATCTGGCGGATCAGCGCCACCGACACCGGCGCGGTCTTGGCGGCGATCTCCCTGGCCAGCGCGCGGGCGGTGGGCAGCAGATCATCCGGCGGCACCACCTTGCTGACGAGCCGGCCGGCAAGCGCCTCCTGCGCCGGGAACACGCGGCCGGTGTAGCACCACTCCAGCGCCTGCGAGATGCCGACGATGCGCGGCAGGAACCAGCTCGATGCCGCCTCCGGCACGATGCCGCGCTGGGAGAACACGAAGCCGAAGCGCGCGGCCTCACTGGCGATGCGGATATCCATCGCGAGCTGCATGGTGACGCCGATGCCGACCGCCGGCCCGTTCACCGCCGCGATCACCGGCTTGAGGCTCTTGAAGATGCGCAGCGTCACCTGGCCGCCGCCGTCGCGCACATTGGGATCGCTGTAGTCGACCGCGCCGTTCGGCAGGCGCTTCACCGGCCCGCGCCGGGCGTCGCGATCAAAGGTGTTGGCGCCGGAGGACAGGTCGGCGCCGGCGCAGAAGGCGCGGCCTTCGCCTGTGACGATGATGGCGCGGATCTCGTCGTCCTTGTCGGCGGCGTCGAAGGCGTCGATCAATTCCTGCTGCATCGTCGCATTGAAGGCGTTGAGCTTGTCCGGCCGGTTGAGCGTGATCGTGAGGATCTGCTCGGCGACCTCGTATTTGATCGTCTCGTACGCCATGGTGGTTTCCTTCCTTGTGTCAGCTTGTTGTCTGTTTCTAGCACGTCATTCCGGGGCGCACGCAAGCGCGAGCCCGGAATCCATTTATCCGCACCGTGGCGTGGATAGATGGATTCCGGGCCTGACCCTTCGGGTCATCCCGGAATGACATGCGGAGGCTATTATTTCTCGGGCGGCTGCGGCCAGGGCCGTTGCGGGCCGCGCAGGCCCTCGAAGGCCTTGGCCATGGCGAGCACGCCGATGTCGTCGAAGCGGCGGCCGATGATCTGCACGCCGATCGGAAAGCCGTTTTTGTCGTAGCCGCCGTTGATCGACAGCGCCGGATTCTCCGACATATTCCACGGCACGGTATAGCAGATGTGCTCGAACGGCTTGTCGGGATCGTTGAGCGGTGAGGCAAGCTCGGCCGCGAAGTTCACCACCGGCGAGACCGGCGAGATGATGTAGTCGAAATCGCAGAACAGTTTGGCTGCGGCTGCGCGGATCGCCATGGTCTGGTTGAAGCCGCGGATGACGTCGACGCCCGACAGCTTCGCGCCGGCTTCGCCCCATTTGTAGATATAGGGCAGCACCTTTGCGCGCTCTTCCGCCGACAGCTTTGACAGGTCGTCCCACATCCGCGCGCGCCAGAAATTGTCGAGACCATCGAGCATGTCCCGCGTGAAGAAGCCGTCGACCTCGGTGACGACGGCGCCGGCTGATTCGAAAGCTTTCGCCGCCTTCACCACGACGTCGCGCACTTCCTTCTCCAGCGCCTGCCCGACATCAAGATCGAGCATCAGGCCGAGGCGCATCTTGCGCGGCGACTTCTCCAGCGTCTTCCAGTTGATCTCGTGCGCGGGCAGGCTCATGCCGTCGCGGCGGTCGGGACGCGACAATACGCTCATCATCAGCACGGCGTCGTCGACGGTGCGGGTCATCGGGCCCGCGACACGGCCGACATAGGGCGGATCGATCGGCACGCGCCCGAGGCTTGGCTTCAGCGCGACCAGACCGCACCAGCACGCCGGCAACCGCACCGAGCCGCCGATGTCGGTGCCGAGATGCAGCGGGCCGTAACCCGCCGCGCCGGCCGCACCTGCGCCCGCGCTCGAGCCGCCGGGATTCTTGCTGAGGTCCCAGGGATTGCGGGTGAGGGGATGGAACGAGGAGAGTCCGGAAGAGAGCATGCCGTAGTCCGGCATCGTGGTCTTGGCGAAGATCACCGCACCCGCCTCGCGCAAGCGCGCCGCGGGAGGCGCGTCCTTCTCCGCCGGCACGTGCTTGACGCTGGCTGCGCCCAGCGGCACCGGCTGGCCCTTGGTGGCGACATTGTCCTTGATCGTTACCGGCACGCCGTCGAGCGTGCCCATCGGTTCGCCAGCCTGCCAGCGGTCCGTGGAAGCCTTGGCCACCGCGCGCGCGCCATCGGGGTCGTAGAGATAGAGCGCCTTGATGTGCGGTTCCCATCGCGCGACGTGCGCGATCACCTCGTCCAGCACCTCCAGCGGTGAGAACTGTTTCGCGCGGTAGCCGGCGATCAGGTCGGTGGCGGAAAGGTCGTGCAGCGAGGTGACGGCTTCTTCGGGGGCTGGTTTATGCATGGGCACCTACCGGCAAACGAGTCTCGATGATGCGTGCGAACATGCTGGCGCCGATCGGCAGGATCTTGTCGTCGAGGACATAGCCGGGATTGTGCACCGGCACCGAGCCGTCATGGCCGACCCAGAAATAGGCGCCGGGCACGGCCATCATCATGTCGGCGAAGTCCTCGCTGCCCATCTTCGGCTGCGAGCGGGTGATCACCTTTGACGGATCGACAATGGTGCGCGCGACCTGCTCGACCACGCGCGACTGCTCTTCCTGGTTGATGAGCACGCTGAAAATGTCTCTGATATCAACGGTGATCTCGACCTGGAATGTCGCGGCAATGCCGGCGCAGATCGCCCGCATGCGCTCGCGGATCAGCGCGCGCACCCCGTCGGAGAATGCGCGCACGGTGCCGCACAGCTTCGCATCGCCGGGAATGACATTGTAGGCCGAGCCAGAGTGGATCTGCGTGATCGACAACACCGCCGCCTGCAGCGGATCGACGTTGCGGCTGACGATGGTCTGCAGCGCCTGGCCGAGCGTCATCGCGATCACGACGGCATCCTTGGAGCGCTCCGGCATCGCGCCATGCGCCCCATAGCCCTGGATGGTGATGTCGAAGAAGTCGGCGCCGGCCATCGCCGGCCCCGGCAGGATCGCGATCTCGCCATGGTCGAGGTCGGGCGCATTGTGCAGGCCGTAGACCTCGTCGCACGGAAACTTCTCGAACAGCCCGTCCTTGATCATGGCGCGGGCGCCGCCAAGGCCTTCCTCGGCCGGCTGGAAGATGAAATGCACGGTGCCGTCGAAGTTGCGGGTTTCGGCAAGGTAGCGCGCCGAGCCGAGCAGCATGGTGGTGTGGCCGTCATGGCCGCAGCCGTGGAAGCGGCCGGGGATGGTCGAGCGCCATTTCAGGTTGGTGTTTTCTTCCATCGGCAGCGCGTCCATGTCGGCGCGCAGGCCGATGCGCTTGCCGCCATTGCCCTTGCCCTTGAGCACGCCGACCACGCCGGTGCCGCCGAGCCCGCGATGCACCTCGATGCCCCAGCTCGCGAGCTTCTCGGCGACGATGCCGGAGGTGCGGACCTCCTCGAAGCCGATCTCGGGATGGGCATGAAAATCCCGACGGATCGCCGTGAGTTCGTCGGCAAAGCCTTCGATGCGTTCGATGGTGGGCATTTGGTCGTTATCCGGTTGAACGTGATGTGTTGGCGGGCGTGAAGGCGGGGCCGTTCGGCTTGATGCGGATTCCCCGCCGCAATCTGGTCCACGGCAGCGACGCGGTGTCGGCCGGCATCGCGCCGGGGGCGGCGCAGATCAAAAGCTTTTCGGCGATCGGCTCGAAATCGGCGCGGAAATGCACCGAGCTCTTGTTGACGAGGATCGCCTGCTCGGTCGGCTCGATGCCGACATAACGGTACATCGCCTGGTCGGCGAGCTGCGCCTTGTGCGAGCTGACGACCACTCTGACATCGCCGATGCGCAGGCACGCGGATGGTCCCATGTCCATGTCGCGGCCGCCGTAATAGGGGCCGGGCGCCACGAACTTTCCATCCGAGAGCTGCTCGACGATGAAGGTTTCCTTGTAGGGTGCGTCCCCTGGGATCCCCGACTTGCCGCCGAGCGCGAGCGTCACGGTGGCGCCGACGCCCGCCGCATGCGCAACCTTCGCCGACTGCGGATCGTAGACCACACCGGTTGCGGCGCGCGTCGCATTGTTGCGCACCAGTGCGCGCAGCATGCCCGTGGTATCGGAGTCACCGCCGGCACCGGGATTGTCCTGGGTGTCGGCGATGATGATCGGCCTGGTCGCGGTCTTCGCCAGTTCCATCGCATGGCGGATGCCATCATCAGGCGAATAGATGCGGCCGTCGAAATCGTCCTCATGGCCCGCAATCAGCGCGGCAAGCTTGTCGGCGGCGGAATCAGCGTCGGCCTGCGTCCTGCCATAGGCGAACACGCTCGGCCCGCAATGTTCGAAATCGGCTGCGGGAAAGCCCGGTGCAAAGGACAGCGTCGGCACCGCATCGCTCTCCATCGCCGCGAGCTTCTCGTAGATGCCTTTGGTGGGCTGATCGTTGGTGCATTGCCAGCTGATCGGGATCAGGAACGGCAGTTGCCGGAACGCCTTGGCGAAGCGCTGCCTGGTCTTCAGCAGCAGCGCGAGATGTCTTGCGGAAGCGCGGCCGGTGTCGGCCATGTCGACGTGAGGGTAGGTGCGGTAGGCGATCAGCGCATCCGCATGCTCGACCATTTCGGGGGTGACATTGGCATGCAGATCGAGGCTCGCGACCAGCGGCAGGTCGTTACCGATCACCTTGCGCACGCGGGCGAGAATCTCGCCTTCGCCATCGTCGAGATGTTCGGTCACCATCGCGCCGTGCAGGTCGAGATAGACGGCATCGAGCGGACCGGCCTTGGCGATACCGTCGATCATTTCCTTGACGATGCGTTCGAATGCATCTTCGGTCACATGTGCCGACGGGCTCGCGCCGCAGGAGATCGTCGGAATCAATTCCCAGCCATTGGCTTCGGCCGCCTCGACGAATCCGGCAAGCCCGACATTGATCTTGCGCATCACCTTGAGCACGTCGGGGCCGTGCGCCATCGACGGCCAGCCGCCGCCGTGCACGAAATCATCATAGGTCGCCTTGGTCGGCGCAAAGGTATTGGTCTCGTGCAGGAAGCCGCCGACGGCGATGCGGGTCATTGATCAGGGTCTCGGAAAGGGGTCGTGGGGCGCGACGTTAAGCGTGTCACTGCGGCCAGCGCAAGCCGTGAAGCATTCCGGATTTGCATGCCGCATGGGCGTTGGGAATTGGCTCAGGCCATCCGCCGTCATTGCGAGGAGCGTAGCGACGAAGCAATCCATGTCTCCGCAAGCGGCGGCATGGATTGCTTCGCTTCGCTCGCAATGACGGGAGGAAATTACTCCGCCGCCTCAGCCACCGGGCGGAAATTGGCGAAATCCCAGCCGCGGCCGGGTGCGGCATCAAGTAGCGCCCTGGTGTAGGCTTCTTTCGGGTGAGTGAGCACTTCCGCCGCCGGCCCTTGTTCGACAACGCGGCCATGCTGCATCACAACGACGTCGTCGCAGATCTGTGCTGCGACGCGCAGATCGTGGGTGATGAACAGCAGAGCAATACCGAGCCGCTTCTGGATTTCATCCAATAGATCCAGCACCTGCGCCTGCACGGAGACGTCGAGCGCGGACACCGCCTCATCCGCCACCAGCACCTCGGGGTCCAGCGCGAGTGCGCGTGCAATGGCGATGCGCTGGCGCTGGCCGCCGGAGAACTGGTGCGGATAGCGCGTGATCGCGTCCGCCGGCAGGTGGACCAGCTCGAGCAGTTCGCGCGCCTTGTTCAGCGCCTCCTTGTGCGACATGCCGTAGTTGATCGGGCCTTCCGCGATCGACTCGCCGACGGTGACGCGCGGATTGAGCGAACGATAGGGGTCCTGGAAGATGATCTGGATCTTCTTGCGGTGCGGCTGCAGCAGCCGCCGCGACAGTTCGGAGATTTCGCGGCCGACCAGCCGCACGCCGCCGGAGGTCGGATCGATCAGGCGCACGATGCAGCGCGCTACCGTCGATTTGCCAGAGCCGCTCTCGCCGACGATGCCGAGCGTGCGGCCTTTGCGCAAGGTCAGCGTGACGTCCTTGGCGGCTGCGACCTCGCGGGTTTTGCCGAAGAACGAGCGCTCGCGATAGACCTTGCAGAGTTCGTTGGCCTCGAGCACCACCGGCTCCCTGGTCTCCTCGCGCGGCGAGCGCGGCACCAGGCTCGGCACCGAGGAGAGCAGGTTGCGGGTATACTCCATCGACGGATTGCGCAGAATGCTGTCCAGCGGCCCGCTCTCGACCAGACGGCCGTGACGCATCACCGCGACGCGGTCGGCGATCTCCGCGACCACGCCCATGTCGTGGGTGATGAACAACACCGCGGTGCCGTGGTCGCGCTGCAGGTCGCGGATCAAGGTGAGGATCTGCTTCTGGGTGGTCACGTCGAGCGCCGTGGTCGGTTCGTCCGCGATCAGGAGCTTCGGCTCGAGCACCAGTGCCATCGCGATCATGATGCGCTGGCGCTGTCCACCGGAGAGGCGATGCGGATAGGAGGCGAAGATGCGCTCCACGTCGGGCAGCCGCACGTGCTCCATCATCGCCAGGATTTTCCGTCGCCGCGCGCGGGCGTCGAGATCGGTGTGCACGCGCAGGACTTCGTCGATCTGGCGACCAACCGGCACCACCGGGTTGAGTGCCGTCATCGGCTCCTGGAAGATCATCGCCATCCGCGTGGCGCGCAACTGCCTCAAGCGGCGGTCGCTCGCGGTGAGCAATTCCTCGCCGACCAGCTTGACGCTGCCGCCGGTCGGCAGCAGCGCGCCCCGTTGCAACAGGCCCATCACCGTGAGCGACGTCACCGATTTGCCGGAGCCGCTTTCGCCGACCAGGCACAGCGTCTCGCGTTCGCGCACCTGCAGCGAAATGCCGTCGATGATGCGGCTTGCGCCCGGCTTCTTGCCGAGGGCGACGACGAGATTGTCGATGTCGAGGACGATGTCGGTCATGCACTCACTCTCTCGTCATTCCGGGCGCGCGTAGCGCGAGCCCGGAATCCATTTCTCCGCTTGCGTTCGTGGGCAGACGGATTTCCGGGTTCAATTGGGTTGAAGCCGTCACTTTCCGGCTCCCCGCTGCTTCATGCGCGGGTCGAGCGCGTCGCGCGCGGCGTCGCCGATCAGGTTCACGGAGAGGATCGCGATCGACAGCAACAGGCCGGGCCAGAAGATCAGGGACGGCTTGATCTGAAAATAGGCGCGGCCCTCGGCCATGATGTTGCCCCAGGTCGGGGTCTCCGGCGAGATGCCGGCGCCGAGGAACGACAGGATCGCTTCGGTGAGGACGGCGGAAGCGCAGACATAGGTGCCCTGCACGATCAGCGGCGCGATCGTGTTCGGCATCAGGTGCCGCCACATGATCTTCGGCAGGCTGGAGCCGAGCGAGATCGCGGCTTCCACATAGGGCTCCTCGCGCGCGGTGAGCACCACCGAGCGCACCAATCGCGCCACCCGCGGCACTTCGGGAATGGTGATCGCGACCAGCACGGTCCAGATGCTGGCACCGGACAGCGAGACCACGGCGATCGCGAGCAGGATGCTCGGGATCGCCATCAAGCCGTCCATGATCCGCATCATCACCGCGTCGACCCATTTGAAGAAGCCGGAGATGAGACCGATCACGAGCCCGATGCTGATCGAGAACACGGCGGCGCCGAGCCCGATCAGAAGCGAGATCCGGCCGCCATAGATGATCCGTGACAACAGATCGCGGCCATAGGCGTCGGTGCCGAGCGGGAATTCGGCGCTGGCCGGCTTCAGCCGCAGCGCCGGCGCGAGCTGCACCGGGTCATGCGGCGCCAGCAACGGCGCGAAGATCGCCATCAGGATGATCAGCGACAGACAGACCGTCGCGGCGGTCATGATCGGCGTCGAGGTCAGGAATCCGAAGCGGGGCCGCAGCGGCGTCGTGATCGGGAGCGACGGCTCGGGAAGGGTTTCGATCGCCATCAGTAGCGGATCCTTGGATCAAGCAGGGTATAGGCCAGGTCGATCAACAGATTGACGGCGACATAGATGCCTGACGTGAGCAGGATCATGGCCTGGATCACCGGATAGTCGCGCGCCAGCACCGCATCGACGGTGAGGCGGCCGATGCCGGGCAGGTTGAACACGCTCTCGGTGACGACGACGCCGGAGATCAGAAGCGCAAAGCCGCTGCCGATCACGGTGATGACGGGCACCGCGGCATTGCGCAGCCCATGCCGCAGCAGCACGCCCATCTCGCCGATGCCCTTGGCGCGCGCGGTGCGGATGTAATCCTCACCCAGCACATCCAGCATCGAGGCGCGCGTCATGCGCGCGATCAGTGCGACATAGATGAAGGACAGCGCGCAGGTCGGCAATATGATGCGCTCGAAGAACGGCCCGAAACCTGCAGTGATGCTGCGGAAACCCTGCACCGGCACCCAGCGCAGGTCGATCGCGAAGATCTGGATCAGGACGTAGCCGATCACGAACACCGGCACGGAGAAGCCGAGCACGGACAGTCCCATCACGAAGCGGTCGATCCAGGTGCCATGCTTCCAGGCCGCGATCACGCCGAGCGGCACCGCCACCACGATCGAAAGCACGATGGTGGAGAGCGCGATCGAGATCGAAGGCTCGATGCGCTGGCTGATCATCTTCAGCACCGGCACGTTCGAGATCAGCGACACGCCGAGATCGCCGTGCAGGAGTTTTCCGATCCAGGTGAAGAACTGGATGTGGAGCGGCTCGTTGAGGCCGAGCGAGGTTCTGATCCGTTCGAGCTGCTCCGGCGTGGCATTGTCGCCGGCGAGGATCGCCGCGGGATCGCCCGGCGTCAGCCGCAGCAAGAGGAACACGAACAGCGCCACCACCCCCATCACGGGAATAGCGGCAAGGATTCGGCGAAGCAGATATCCCAGCAATTTCGATCCATCAGATTAGGGTCATCGGGGTGACGTCGGCCGTTAACCTGAGTTCCGTCACCAGCGTAGCATTTCAGCAATTCCCGTGCCATCGGGTGGCGATGTGCGTTCAACACCCCGTCATTCGAGATGATCGCGGAATGACGGGAGCGTAGTCCGGATGGAGCGCAACGCAATCCGGGGTCATGGTTTCCCCCGGGTTACGCTGCGCTTCACCCGGGCTACGGCTATTGCAAGGTCGCGAGCAGTCCCGCCATCAGCCGGCCGCGCTCGGCGAGGCTGTCGACCTCGATATGTTCGTTGAGCGTATGTGCATCGGCGCCGCGCACGCCGAGGCCGTCGAGTGTCGGTACGCCCATCGCGCCGGTAAAATTGCCGTCGGAGCCGCCACCCGCGCTGCAATGCGGCAGCTTCAGCCCCATGCCTTCCGCGAGCGCACGCGCTTTTTCGTAAAGCGCCATGGTACCGGCATCCGGCTCCCACACCGGGCGGGTGACGCCGCGCGTCACCTTGAAGGTGACATCGTTCGTTGTGCCCGACAACGCCAGCATGCGCTCGACGCCGCGGTCGAGGTCGGCCTGGCGCTTGGCCATGCTGAGCGCCTCGCCGGTGCAGGTGGTGGCGACGCAATTGACCCATTGGCCGCCATGCACGATGCCGACCGAGAAGGTGCAGTCTTCCGTGGTCATGCCGTCGATCGCGAGGATCTGCCGCGCAAACTCGCGGATCGCGGAGCGGCCGGAGGAGAGCGTGGCGCCGGCATGGCTCGGCCGCCCGGTCGCTTCCAGGTTGAATCGCGCGATCGCGTAGCGGCCGGTGACGACGCCGTTGTCGGCGCGGCCGGGCTCCGGCACCAACACATACTTATTACGCGCGGCTTCCGCCTCGATGATGTCGCGCGTCGAGGGCGTGCCGACTTCCTCGTCGGGTGTGAACAGCACGGTGATCGGCAACGGCGTCGTGAATGAGGCGCGGATCAACTGCCGGATCGCTTCCAAGGTTAGGTAGTTGCCGCCTTTCATGTCGAAGATGCCGGGGCCGAAGCATTTGTTGCCCTCGCGCCGCCACTTCAGCTTCTCGATGGTGCCGACCGGGTGCACAGTGTCGAGATGACCCGCGATCAGAATTCCGGGCTCGCCGAATTTCGGATGGGGGAAGCGCGCGCGGACGCAGCCGGCAAAGCCCTGGCGGCCGGCGATGCGCTCGATCGTCGCACCTATGATCGCCATCTCCCGCGCCGCAAGATCGAGCATGCGTTCGACTGCAGCGGCGTCCCAGGTCGGGCTCTCGCATTCCACCCAGCTACGCAGGCCCTGCAGCATCACTTCGGAATCAAAGGGAAGATTGGCTGGATTCATGAGGTCTCTCTCTTCGTTGCTGCAGGCGCGCGATGACATCAGATCGCGATTAGCGAAATAGCCGGCGGATTTGTAGCGTCAAATGCGGGGAGCCGCACCATTCGTTTGTGTACATCCGATCTCGACGAAATCCGGATTGACGCAACACACGCTTGATGCAAGTCTTAAATCTGCAGGCGTTGCAGCATGTTAGTCCGCCTAAATAACGGACCATGTGCATAATGAATAAGCCGGCTTTGACCAGTTTCACGTCAGGAGAGACACGAATGTTCCAAACATCCAGTTGGAAGCGCAGAGCGCTGGCGTCAGCGTTATCGATCGTTGCGCTCTCGGTGGCGCTGAGCGCGCAGGCGCTCGCGGCCGGCAAGACCATCACTGCGGTCATGCATTCCGACTTGCGCGTGATCGATCCGATCATGACCACGGCCTACATCACCCGCGATCACGGCTACATGGTCTATGACACGCTGCTCGCGACCGATTCCAACTTCAAGATCCAGCCGCAGATGGCGGACTGGAAGGTCTCCGACGACAAGCTCACCTATACTTTCACGCTGCGCGACGGCTTGAAGTGGCATGACGGCACGCCGGTGACGGCGGAAGATTGCGTCGCCTCGCTGCAGCGCTGGGGCAAGGTCGACGGCATGGGCCAGAAGCTGCTGGACTTTACCGAAAGCCTCACCGCGACCGATGCCAAGACCATCACGCTGAAGCTGAAGGAACCCTACGGCCTGGTGCTGGATGCGATCGGCAAGCCGTCGTCGCGCGTGCCGTTCATGATGCCGAAGCGTCTCGCCGAGACGCCGCCGGACAAGCCGATCCCTGAGCAGATCGGCTCGGGCCCGTTCAAATTCGTGCAGGCCGAATTCCAGCCGGGCGTGAAGGCGGTCTATGAGAAGTTCAAGGATTACGTGCCGCGCAAGGAGCCGGCGAACTGGACCTCCGGCGGCAAGGTGGTGAAGGTCGACCGCGTCGAATGGATCACGATGCCGGACGCGCAGACCGCGATGAACGCGCTGCAGTCGGGCGACATCGATTTCATGGAAAATACGCAGCTCGACATGCTGCCGGTGCTGGAGGCGAACAAGGAGCTCAAGCTCGAGGTCCTCAACAAGTTCGGCTACCAGACGCTGGGGCGCATGAACTTCCTCTATCCGCCCTTTGACAACGTCAAGGTCCGCCGTGCGGCTTTCCTGGCGATGAAGCAGAAGGACGTGCTCGACGCACTGGTCGGCAATCCCAAGTATTACAAGATCTGCGGCGCGATATTCGGGTGCGACACGCCGCTGGAGACCGATGTCGGCGCCGAGACGCTGGTGAAGGGCAACGGCATGGCGGAAGCGAAGAAGCTGCTGGCCGAATCCGGCTATGACGGCACGCCGGTCGTGATCATGGCGCCGGGCGATGTGACCACGCTGAAGGCGCAGCCGATCGTGGCGGCGCAGTTGCTGCGCGAGGCCGGCTTCAAGGTCGATTTGCAGGCCACCGACTGGCAGACCGTGGTGACCCGCCGCGCCAGCCAGAAGCCACCGAAAGAGGGCGGCTGGAACATGTTCTTCACCAATTGGGTGGCTGCCGATATCGCCAATCCGATCGTGAATGCCTCGGTCAGTGGCCGCGGCAAGAATGGCGGCTGGTTCGGCTGGGCTGAAGACGCCAAGATCGAAGAGCTCCGCGACAAGTTCGCCCGTTCCTCGTCGCTGGACGAGCAGAAGAAGCTCGCCGCCGAGATTCAGAAGCAAGCCTACGACCAGGTGATCTACATCCCGCTCGGTCAGTATGTCGGCCCGAGCGCCTGGCGCAAATCGCTCACGGGCGTGCTCGACGGCCCGGCGACGCCGATTTTCTGGAACATCGACAAGACCGAGTAGGGCGCCTCAATCAAACGCAAAGCAAAAATGGCCGGGCTGAGCTCCGGCCATTTTCATTCGTGACAGTGTTTCGCATGCGCTCAGCAATGGCTCTCGCGCACGCGCTCCAACCCTTCATTCAATAGCGGCGGCGCGGGTTCCGGCGGGGACGCCGGCCTGCGCGTCTCACCTGTCTGCTCGCGCGGTTCCGCATCGTGTTCTGCCGCCTGTTGTTCCCGAAGATCGTCTTTCGCCATGTCGTCGCACTCCAATGCTGCACGACAACATTTTCGGCGGGGGAATGTTCCGGGCCTGCGCGACCACGGTGATATTTCCTGAGCTTACGGAAATGCAGTCATCGTCGCGAAATCGCCGATTGCCGTGCCGGGTGATGTCGAGGCGGCGTATAATGCGATCAGAAACAGCCTCGAGAGAATCAGAGCACCAAGGATGATTGCCAGGCGGCCGATCCAGGCTCTCTTGTCCGCGAGCCGATCCTGCTCCGAATTTGCCATCGTCACATCTCCAATCAATACGCGTTGAGATTTGACAGCCGCAAAATGCGGTCGGCGCACGGAGACTAGGTTTGGCTGGCAGATGTCGATGTGAGCTCAGCCACACCTGACAGGAACGTGATGAGCGAGAGCGCGCGAGCGCGTCGTCGTCACTTAACAACTCCAACGACGTCCCGCTATCACAGGCAATCAAAGCGTGCCGAGCTTGCGCTTGACGTCGAATCGCTTCGGACAATCTCGTGAGGAGTGCGCGTTGTGATGCGACGTAATGCATCATGGTCGCAAGGCGCCGCACTGACAGTGCTCGACATCAGGCGTGAGTGAAACGCGAGGCAATCATGGAAGAAATCATGGAAGAGATGAAAGAGTTGACCACGCATCACGCCGCCAAGTTTGCGAGATGCGTGGCCTAGTAGGGCCTGCTTGTGCGACGCTTTTTGCGCGGAACAGGTTTGGCATAATAGGGATTGACCACACACTGAGCCGCCCGGCCCGAGGCCGACGCCTGACACTGGGGGATCGAAGTGTAGCGACATTCGAAATAGTAATCCACGAAGCCCTGATAGACTTGGAGGCAGACCGGGTAGGCCGGATCATAGGTCTGCGCCTGCGCAGGTGCCGTCTTTAGAAGAGGCGCGAGCGCCAGAAGAACTAAAGCTGGAATGCGCATCATCATATCCTCGTCGTCTCGGTCGTGTTGTGCGGGGCCGCCTGCCGACACGGATCGCATCATCGTCATAGCCATAAGGCTGAAATTCAACAGCGCCTGATTCGATTGGTGCGGGCGGTGGGACTCGAACCCACACGACGTTGCCATCGAGGGATTTTAAGTCCCTTGCGTCTACCAGTTCCGCCACGTCCGCGTTCGTCGGGAGACGGATATCTAGCGCGTTTGGCGGCCGAGAGGAAACAGGATAATTGTCGCTGAATACATGTTATTTCAACAGTTTAAGGAGATGGAATGCGCGACATGCGACGTCTTGCGGATCGCGCCGCAAGGCGCTGCTGCTCCGTGCAGCCTCAATCCCGACATTTCCCGCTGCTTTAGCCAATCTCAACACTTGACCGTTTACCAAGGCATCATGTCCATCCGCACCTTCCGCCACCTGCCGCCGCGCGCGGCCGCGACTGCCGCGCTGCTTGCGCTTGGTGGTCTGCTTTGCGGCTGCGCCCAGATGGGCGAGACGCTCAGCCCGGCCTTTGTCGATCCCGCCAGGTACGATCTTTATGATTGCAAGCAGCTCGAGACGGAGCGCGCGACGCTGGCGACGCGGGCGGCGGAATTGCAGGGCCTGATGTCGAAGGCGGAGACCGGCGCCGGAGGCGCTGTCGTGGCGGAGGTGGCCTACCGCAACGACTACGTCTCGGTGCGCGCCCAGCAGAAACTCGCCGACGAGAATTGGCGACGCAACAAATGCCATGAGACGATCGTGGCCGCGCCGGCGCCCATCGTGCCGCCTGTGCCACCCGCGCCCGCGAGAGGCGCGCGTTCGTCAGCGCGGTGAAGCGCCGTCACGCCCGCCAGTCGTAGATCCAGTCCTGTCGCGCCAGCATTCGCCGCGGACCCATCGCGCGGATGATGAGATCGCGCGTGAGCGCCATTGGTCCGGTGAGGTGATAGATGCGGCCCTGTCGCTGCGCGGCGCGCCGCACCCGGTCGACGCGCCCGCGGCGCAGCCTCGTGTAGCGCTTCAGCGCGGCGGGAATGCCGGAGATGTCTTCGCCGGTGCAGCCGCTGAGGCAATCGGCGAGCACGGCGGCATCCTCGATCGCCATGCCGGCGCCTTGCGCGGCAAAGGGCAGCATCCCATGCACGGCATCGCCAAGCAGGGCGGCCGCACCCGCGCTCCATTCGCTGACCTCGCCCATCGTGAACAGCGCCCAGCGCCGCCAATCCTCGACCGCACCGATCAGCGTCCGCGCGGTGTCGGGCCAAGCCGGGGAGAACGCGTCCTTGATCTCGTCGGCATTGCCGGCCTCGCTCCAGCCCGGCCGGTTCCAGGTTCCCGGCACGATCGCGACCACGTTGATCCGCTCGGCCGCGGCGATCGGATAGGCGACCAGATGCGCGTGCGGTCCCATCCAGAGTTGCACCCGCGGCGAAGTGTGTCCGCGCGGCAGAACCTTCGCATCGAGCGTGCCGCGCCAGGCGATCAGGCCGGAAAACCGCGGCCGCAGTTCCGGGAACAGGCGGCCACGCACGGACGACCAGATGCCATCAGCGCCGATCAGCGCAGCCGCTACTTGATGCTGCCGCGCATCGCCGCGGCGCGCCACCACGGTCAGTTCCCCGGCGTGGTCGTCGATATCCTCGAACTGCCAGCCCAGCCTCAGTTCGATGTCGGGATGGTCCTCGACCGCAGCCTGCAGCGCTCTTTGCAGATCGGCACGATGCATCACCCAATAGGGTGAGCCGGCGCGCGCGCTTGCGGCCTCGCCGAGCGGCAGCCGGGCGATCTCGCCGCCGGCGCGCGCGCTGATGATGCTGATCGCTTCGGGCGTCACCGCGCGCGGGGCAAGCCGCGGTTCAAGGCCGAGACCGACCAGGACGCTGCTGGCATTCGGCGAAAGCTGCAGTCCCGCGCCGACTTCCTCCAGCCGCTGTACCTTTTCCAGGATGACGACACGAAAACCCTTCGCCGCGAGCGCCAGCGAAGCCGTCAGTCCTCCGATCCCGGCGCCCGCAACGACGACGGTGCGCGTGGTGGCCACGGATTGCTTAGGCGACCTTATCCCTCAGCACGCATTCCGGCGGACGCGCTTCGCCCGGAGCCAGATCGGGCGCGAAGCGATAGAGCGTCGAGCAGTAGGGGCAGATGATCTCGTTGTCATTGCCAAGATCGAGGAACACGTGCGGATGGTCGAACGGCGGGTTCGCGCCCACGCACATGAATTCCTGCGAGCCGATCTCGATCACCGAGACTCCGGCATCGTTATGGAAGTGCGGGACGACGTGGTCGGACATATTTTCACCTTGGATGGCAATGACGGACGGACGCAATCAACGCGATGCGGCATTGCGAAATGCCCGGCACCATACTGGCGGGTGGAGTTGATTCCTAGGGCCCCGGCCACTCATTTGCTCATGCAAATTCGACACAATCTTGTCGTCCCAGAGAAGCCCTTCTTTCGTCGGGGCTGTTGTGTCTTAAAAGCGGCACACTATTTCCAAGTTGAGCAAAACCCTGGGTTTCACCGGATGAAGCGAGCGCGGGTCAGCATAGGCGTGGCAGGGATGCTGGTGAGCATCGCCGTCGGCGCCGCGCTGTGGCCGTATGCCAGCGACGCTTATGCCATGCTGGCCGCGCAGGACGAGCCCGCGCAATTGGCCGACCTCCAGATCGGTTCTGCCTTACGGAATAACCAGCTGCTGATCGAGCAGCACATCGAACAGGCACTCGCCGCTGATGATGCCGATCTCGCGAGCAGCTTTCTCGAACTCGCGCGCGAGAAGAACGTCGCAATCAGCGATGGCTTGACCACGCGCGTGAACGATGCGGTTGCGGAGGCGAACTCCACTTCGCATGTCGCCAAGCGCTTTGCCGCCGGTCTGGTCACCGGCACCGCCGACGATTTTGCCAGCCTGTCAGGCACGGTGGCGGGCGATCTCTTTGTGTTCGGCGATATCAGGGATGTTGTGCGCGAAGGCAAGCATCTGGCAATGGGCGAAGAGACCGACCGGCTCGTGCTCGGCCTTGCCGCCGCCGGTCTTGCGGTCACGGCCGCAACCTATGTTTCCATCGGCGGCGTCGCGCCGGTGCGGGCCGGACTGTCGCTGGTGAAGGATGCGCGCAAGGTCGGCCGTCTGGGTGAGGGGCTGACGGCATGGGCCGGCCGCTCGGCGCGCGAAGTCGTGGATGCGCCGATGCTGCAGGAAGCGGTCGCCTCTGCTTCCGTGCTCCGCCCCAGCCAGACGATGAGCGCGATCAAGGCGGCGTTCCGCGCGGAAAAGGCCGGGGCGCTGGTCCGCCTTGCCAAGGATGTCGGGCGCATTGGCGAGAGGGCCGGCACCCGTGGCGCGCTGGAGACGCTCAAGATCGCCGAAGGGCCGAAGGATGTCGCGCGCGCCGCGCGACTGGCGGAACAGAAGGGCGGCCAGACCCGCGCGATCCTGAAATTGTTCGGCCGCGGCGCGCTGTTGCTCGCCGCCGGCACCTTCAATCTCACGATGTGGCTGTTCGGCGCGCTATTGACGCTGTTCGGCTTCCTGTCCTCAATCAAGGCGACCACCGAGCGGCTGACGCTGGCATGGCTGCGGCGGAACAAGGCACGGCGCCTGCGGAAACAACTCGCGATGGTGGAACGGCCATCCGACGTTGCTGTGGCGGGCGCTACCGCCTGCGGCTAGAGCATGATCCGGAAAAATGGACACCGGTGTTCCGAAAAGATCATGCTCAAACAAAGAGCTTAGATCATGATGCGATTCCTTCTAATCGCATCATGATCTAAGCTGCGATCGTTTGCCGGTCGCGAATCCAACAAATCCCTCAAACAACGGAAGACGCGATGCCGAGTTTTCACCACGGCGCTGTTGAGATCGCCTATCTCGACGAAGGCGAGGGCGATCCGATTTTCCTCGTGCACGGCTTTGCCTCAAGCAAGAACGTGAACTGGGTCTATCCCGGCTGGGTCTCGGAACTGCGCAAGGACGGCCGCCGCGTGATCGCGCTCGACAATCGCGGCCACGGCGAATCCACCAAGCTCTATGATCCCGCGCAATACGACATCGCCACCATGGCAAGCGACGTGATCGCGCTGATGGATCATCTCGCCATCCCGCGCGCAGATATCATGGGTTACTCGCTCGGCTCGCGGATGGCTGCGGTGCTGGCGCACAACGAGCCGCAGCGGCTGCGCTCGGCGATTCTCGGCGGCATCGGCATCGGCCTGATCGAAGGCGGCGGTCCGGGGGAGAATGTCGCGGTCGCGCTGGAGGCGCCGTCGCTGGAGGATGTCACCGATCCGGTCGGCCGCACCTTCCGTGCCTTTGCCGATCAGACCCGCTCCGACCGTCGCGCGCTCGCCGCCTGCCTGCGCGGCTCGAGACGGCTGATGACACGGCAGGAGGCCGCCGACATCGACGTACCGGTCCTGATCGCGGTCGGCAGCAATGACGAGATCGCGGGCTCGGCGGAAGCGCTCGGGCGCATCATCCCGCGCTCGCAGGTGCTCGCCATCCCGAACCGCGATCACATGCGGGCGGTGGGCGACAAGGTCTACAAGACCGGCGTGACCGACTTCCTGTCGCAAAGAGAATGATCTTCTACGCCAGGAGAATGTTCTTCTACGGAAATCGGACTTAAGCCTGCTTGATTTCCGGAAAATCCCGACCAATTGGATGTCACGTCTCTGCATGGCGGTTAAGCGAGGCTTATCCTTCACCGAACCGCACCGGGACAAGCGTCGCTTAACCGTGCTATAGCGCACACCGAAACGGGGGCATGATCCGGAAAAGTGGGACCGGTTTTCCGGACGGATCGTGCTCAGCAAGGATCACGCGAGGCCAGCCATGGCAATGCATCAGGTCAACCCGCAAGGCGGCAAGCTCGCCGCGCTCGATCCGATCTGGGAGCGGATCAGGAGCGAGGCTGAAGATATCGTTCGCCACGAGCCCGAGCTTGCCACCTTCATCTATTCCGCGGTGCTGCATCACGAGCGCCTGGAAGATTCCATCGTGCATCGGCTGGCTGAACGGCTCGACCATTCGGCGCTGTCGGGCGATCTGATCCGCCAGACCTATGATGAGGCGTTGCGCGATCAGCCCGACATCGGCAACGCCTTCCGCGCCGATCTCGTCGCCGTCTACGACCGCGATCCCGCGACCTCGCGCTTCATCGATCCGTTGCTCTACTTCAAGGGCTTCCATGCGCTGCAGACGCATCGGCTTGCGCACTGGCTCCTCATGAAGGGCCGCAAGGATTTCGCTTTCTATCTGCAGAGCCGCTCCTCGGAAGTCTTCCAGACCGACATCAATCCGGCCGCCAAGATCGGTCGCGGCATCTTCCTCGATCACGCGACAGGTTTTGTGTGCGGCGAGACCGCGGTCATCGACGATGACGTCTCGATCCTGCATGGCGTCACCCTCGGCGGCACCGGCAAGGAGAACGAGGATCGTCATCCGAAGATTCGCCACGGTGTGATGATCGGCGCCGGCGCCAAGATCCTCGGCAATATCGAGGTCGGTCATTGCGCGCGCATCGCGGCGGGCTCGGTCGTGGTCAAGCCGGTGCCGCACAACGTCACCGTCGCCGGCGTGCCCGCAAAGATCGTGGGCGAAGCCGGCTGCGCCGAGCCGTCGCGTACCATGGACCAGATGCTCAACGCCATCGGGCTTTGATTTCATTCGTATTTCGCGATCGTTTGATTGCAAATATTAGATTGTGCCAGAGCCGAAAAGGCTCTGGCGATTGCCGCCGTCCCGTCCTAAAACTCCGTCCCAAAATCATCGACCCGATTGGAGATCGCCCGTGGACGTTCAGGAAGTCAGGAAGCTTGACGCATATCTCAAACGCGTCTTCGGTAATCCCAAGATCCGCGTCGTGCCGCGGCCCAAGAAAGACGACTCGGCCGAAGTCTATATCGGCGAGGAGTTCGTCGGCGTCCTCTTCGTCGATGACGAGGACGACGATCGCTCGTTCCAATTCCAGATGGCAATCCTCGAAGAGGATCTGGCGGAGTAGACTGCGCAGGTGTGTGGGGTGGGCACGCTGCGCTTTGCCCGCCCCTACGAAATAGCTGGCCGAGCAGGCTTGTCGGTCAAGACCGTCATTGCGAGCGAAGCGAAGCAATCCACGCCTTAGCGAGCGGCACTATGGATTGCTTCGCTCCGCTCGCAATGACGTCGGTGTTACCCCTTCGGGCCGCGCAATTGCGTCGTCAGGCGGTCCATCGCGCTGGCGACGTCACGCCAGTGTGAGAGCCAGCTTCGTGGAAAGCGGAAGGTGAGGTCGGCACCGTCGACGCGGCGTTCGCTCAGGCACATGCCGGGTGTGGGCGTGTCCCTCGTGCAGCGGGCGCTGAAGGCAGGCGACGTCGCCGTGAACAGATCCTCGCCGCCATAGGGCGAGCCGTCGCGGAATGCGCGCGCCGTCAGGCCATCATCCGTGCTATCAGCTTGATCGAGATAGCGCGGATAGATCGTGCGCAGGCGGATGTCGGGGGCGAGCTGATCGTGATGCGCAGCGATCGAGACGAAGATCCTGTCGATCGGCTGCACTCTGTCCTCCACCGTCTCGGCGCTGACATGTTTCTGCGGCGCCGGCGGTGCGAGCGAGGGATAGGCGAAACTGAGATCGACGCGCTCCTGCGCGCCCGAGTGGCGCTGGATCTTCATGCGCACCGCCGCAGTCGGCACGTTGAACAGCGTGCCGCCGACGCTGACCGGCAGCTGCGATGGATCGCTCAGGGACACGGTGGTCCAGGTCGGCCACAACAGGTAGGTGACCAGCGCGATCGCGCCGCAGGCCAGGACGGCCGCGGAGAGAATCGGGACGATGTGGGCGCGCGGATTCCTGCGCGTGTCGCGCGCAAGGTGCTGGGCCGTCGAGAGCAATGTCATCGAGCGAGAATGGATTGGTTCGCGTAATCCCGAATCATCCCGTCAATATGCCACGTCGCAGCCGACGTCCGCATGATTTCGCCGAATCCGGCAAGCGGTGAGCCATGCGCAAACGCGGCGGCGCCGCGTGCATGTTAACCCTTTCTTAAGGATGATGTGGCGGCGGAGCGGCAATTTTGCCAAAGGAAGCGCGCGGTCTGTTGAGTAGCGGAAAGTTTGCCATGTCGCCCGATGCGCTGAACTCGTTCTTTGCCCTCTGCATCGGCTTCGCGTTCGCCGGTGCACTCGCCAGCGGCTATCAGGCAATGGCGCAGCGGCCCGCCGGCTTCGGCCTGTTGCAGGAAGGCGCGGCGCCGAGGACGTTCGCCGCGGTGCCGTTCCTGGTGTTCGCTGCGCCCTTCATCATCATGCGCAATACGCTGCGCGGCGCCAGGATCGAGCGCCGCCGCTTCGAATTCGTGATGATGGCGACCATCATCGCCGGCTTCTGGAGCCTGATGTCGGGCACCTTCTTCCTGATGACGCTGCGCGCCGCCGGCGTTCTGGTCTGAACGCTGCTTTCACCGCTGTTCCCGCAGCTCCAGACGCGTTTTCTCGACGCGAACCGGTGTCTACCCTCGGATCAAGTCCGAGGGTATGCTTCGCTTGAGAACGCTTTGGCCGCTCGCTTGAAAAGCCTTTGACCGCTGTGCCAATGTCGTCCTCGAAAGAGGAGACATCCATGGCGATCTACGAACTGGACGGGCAGGGGCCCGATCTGCCGGCCGACGGCAATTATTTCATCGCGGAAACCGCTGCCGTGATCGGCAAGGTGCGCATCAAGAGCGGGGCAAGCGTGTGGTTCGGCGCGGTGCTGCGCGGCGACAATGAGTGGATCGAGGTCGGCGAAGGCTCCAACGTCCAGGACAATTCCACCTGTCACACCGATCTCGGCTTTCCGCTTGTGATCGGCAAGAACGTCACTGTCGGCCACAACGTCATCCTGCACGGCTGCACGCTGGAAGACGGCGCCTTGGTCGGCATGGGATCGACCGTGATGAACGGCGCGCGCATCGGCCGGGAGAGCATCGTCGGCGCGGGTTCCGTCATTACCGAGGGCAAGGAGTTTCCGCCGCATTCGCTGATCATCGGCTCCCCGGCGCGCGTGATCCGGACATTGGATCCCACGCAGGTCGCCAAGATGGGAAGTGCGGCGAAGTTCTATCAGCTCAACGGACCGCGCTTCAAAAACGGCCTCCGCAAGATCGGTTGAAAAGCCGGACGCCCCGTCGTCACGTATCCTCGGATTCGTTTGCCTCTGTCGCGGAGGCCACCTGCTCGTGGCCCGCGGCCCACAGTGCATGTTGTTCGCTGCCGTCGGGATAGGGATTGGCCTCGGCTGGAATGTTTTCGCGCGCCGCCTGCTGCCCCTGCTCAAACGGATCCGGATCTGTCGTCATGCGTGACGTCCTTTCCTCAGCTTCGGCGACTTCGCGGCATCGGGTTTCGATTGCGCGGCGCTCTTGCGTAATGCATCGCGCAGATCGATCGGAATACCGTGTTTCTTGAGCAGGTCCGCGAACGCCTCGTCAGCCAATTCCTGAAACGTCGCCATCCTGTCGCGCCCGAGCTGCTTGAGCTTGTCGAACGTATCTTCGTCGAAAGCGATCAGTTTGCGCATTCTCGCACCTTGCATCGCGTAAGGTCCAATGGCTCCCCGACCGTTTGGTTCCGGTAGGGAACGGCCGGCTTCGGCTGTCGTTAGCGATACAGGATAAGGGAGACGCTTATGATCAGGAAATCGCTTGCGGTCGTCATCACTGCCTTCGCTGTTCTCGCGGCACCTGCGACGTCGCTTGCCCAAGGCGGTGGAG
>NZ_JADYVX010000053.1 GCF_020194175.1 Bradyrhizobium sp. BRP22
CACCCAGCCCTCCCCCGCAAGCGGGAGAGGGAGCGCAGCATCCATTGCGGATACATTCGACCTGATCTCGACAAGACCAGGCTTCAATGCAGGTTGAGCAGGTTCTTCACGAGTTGCCCCGACAAGATATCGGCGAACGACAATTTGATCTCCGGAGCGGCCGGTGGCGCCGGGTTAGCCGGCGCGACCGCGGGAGCCAGCGGCAGTGGCGGCTGCGCCGCCGCGACCTTGGGCGCCTGCCGCTTGACGGCCTTCTTGGTCTTTTTCTCGATCTCGACCGCCGGCGGAGACGGAGGCGCTGCGGCGAGCGCGCGCACCGCGGGCGGTTCACTTGGCGCGACGGCTTCGGCCAGCGCCGGCGGCGGCACAATGGTCGGCAGGCTGGTGTCCATGACGACAAGCTCGGGCGCCCGCTCGAGCGAAGCGATCCGGATGGCCGGCCGCTCGACCGGGTCAGCCACCGCGTCGGTTAAGGATTGTGGCGACCACCAGTCAGCGATGTACATTAACGCAAGAAGCGATGCGCCAACCCAGGCGATGTATCGTCCGACAGGCATAATCATCTCTCGCCACCATGCTGATGTGACGAGAAGCAAAGGCCGCAATTCCTGACAGTTCGTAACTGCGGCGGAGTTTCTCGGGGAATCTCGAAACGTGGTTACTGCTGAAGCGCGATCCAGGACGACTGGAACCAATGGCTTTGTGGGGCGTCGAATCCTTCACAGTGCGCCACCCACACCCTATAGGCCCAGCCGAGTCTAGCAATGGAGCGGCCATGCGTATTCTTCTTATGGTGCTATGCCTTGGCATCTCGGGTTCAGTTGCTGCGGCCCAGCCGCAGAGCGACGACAAAAAACCGGGCGACTCCTCCTGGAGTACAGGCCGCACGGTCCTGCCCGATGATAAGGGACAGCGACAGCCGCAGGGGTGGACCGGACCGCTTGACACTGAATCCGGCGGCGCGCCCGCTGAAAGCCCGCAAGGCGGCACCCCACCGCCGATGCAGCCTGCACCTGGCGGAGCATCGAAGACCATTGTGGATCCCAATCCACCCCGTTCGGAGCAGTGAGCGAGACGCGGTGCGAGGCGGCGACGCGGAATCTCGCGCTTCGCGCAGAGCACCCCATCACATGAGCGCGCGTTATTTCTTTGACAGGCACGCCCTGATCGACGACAAGCCGCCATGGCCAAGAAACCCGGCACCAATCCCAAAGGCGAATTCGCCTTCTTCAACGTCGTCTATGAAGACGGCTCCCAACGCTCCAACCGCCGCGTCCCTGCCGAGCTGCTCGGCGGCCTCGATGGTGACGAGCCGGCACGCGGCTTCATCATCGAGCAGGACCGCGAGATCGCCGAAAAAGCCGGCCGCCCGCCGCTGGCGATCAAGACCATCGAGCGGGTTGGGGTGAAGAAGAAGTAGGGCGTCGCCCGGCGATCATCCGATGACCGACAAAGCAAGCAAATACCGCGGGGATACCATCGTCGGCGTTCACCAGCGCCCCTTCCGCTTGTTCCAGGCGAACAGCACGTCCGCAAACCGATCATAGGCAAGCCGTGTCACCGGCAGCATGACCTATTGCCGAACAGCGTCGCGAGCCATTCCTCGCCGGGTGTCAGCCGCCGCATTGCGAGTGCGGCGCCGGCGATCAGCTTCGCGGGTTGTAGCGCTGCGGCAAGCACAAATGTGCAAAACTTCACTGCAACGCGAAGTCAACGAATAGCTCCGCATCAGCCAGCCATTCCCCTAGCACGCTCACACTCGACGAAGGGCGTTGATAAGCCAGCAAGTCAGAAGCTCTCTTGAAACGAGGGTAAGCACGCTGCTGCGTGAAATAATCGCTGACCTTTCGCCAAGTGTCACGATTTCGGTGAGCGTAGAAATTGCGAAGAACAGCAATATCGGAGAACAGCGTGGTATTGAGCGCCAGCGCGGTGTCCAATTCCGGTAAATTGCTTCCCCCAAGCGACGCCAGTACCGTACGCACCTCTCGGGGATTTCGAAACTTATGCTCATCCCGCCTATCGATCGTGAGTGGGGACCCAATTTTTCGGTATTTTACGCTGTTTACTATCGACAAAGCCCGCGCAGTCAGATGCGCGTCGCTGGGGAATGGTGGAACGGCAGTAGATGTCCATCGCCCGGACAGCCCTTTCACACCAAAATTTGAAGAAACTAAAAACTCTCGGAAAGTCGAAATAAGTAGATTGTCGAGCTCAATAACGACGTGGGCACCCCACGCGCTTGCGCCTCGATCGTTTCCTGCCAGCAGCTTTGCCTGACATTCACGAAAAAAAGAAATTCGTCGGTTAAATACATTTTGGATCGTATGGAATCGGGAGCTTGCGCGCATATTTAGGCTAGGTTTCATTGCTCGTGAGAGCAGAGTTGAAATACAGCATACGCACTGCTCTGGTCGTATCCACGTTCGTTTTTGTGACCGTCTGCGTGAAATCAAGCAATTGCGGCGAGCCCTCGGGATCACCGAGCGCCACCAGCAAGTCGTCACGAGAGACCGGTGATGCTTCAAGCCGTGCCGCGACGTCGGGCGCCAGACTTTTTGCCTGATCGAGCAAGCCCAAATTATATCTACGATCCAGTAGAACAGAGACGATCGAATAGGCCATATAAGCCTTGGCTAGGATCGGCTCGTGATAGGCTTCCAGATCGAGATACTCGTCGATACTTGAACCGAGCCTTTCCCGAAATTCTGCCTCGCGTTCAAAGGCATTGTTGTATTTCTTATATATGGCGTCCAATTGCGCGCTTTTAGTAGTGTGGATCCCAAACTCGAGGAGATAGGCTAGATCGGCAACCAGCTTGAAGTCCGCCATGCGAACAATGTCTCTCTTTGAGAATAGCCCGATCTTCAAGAAGCGCTCGCGCTTCTCTTTGCATAAGCTGTTAACAAACCATTTGAACGTGCCTTGAAATCTAGCGTTGCGCTGCTCCTCCTCGTTTAACGGCACATTGTTCGCGTTCATCCTTGTAAAGGCTTCCCGAACTTCAGACTCCTCCACGCCTGAGAACTGATCGATGGGAAGTGAGTAGCTAAGAAACTTTGACTTATCTTCGTCTTCGAGGTCGGAGTAACGTTTGCCGCGAAACTTTTCCGTATCGATTTTCTGAGACAAGCGGAGTTTGTTATTGAAGAAGTCGCGAAGAGCGCCACTTCGTTGCTGTCCATCGACAATCTCTTTCACAGTACCTTTTGTCTTTAGATCAATCTTTGCGTATACAAACAGTTTTGGAATCGGAAATTCTAGAAGGATCGACTCTATAAAATACGACTTTGCTAGGGATGACCAAAGGCCGGAATTGCGCTGGTAATCGTCGTTAATCGTTATCTTGTTAGCCTTAAGATCGTTGCAAAAATCTCCGACGGACATTGGGGAAGCGTTAGCGAGCATGGTCTTTTCCAATCAAGAGAGGCGCCTGAAAAGTAGTGCAGTCTCCTGCGCCGTTTCCAGACTGTACCCATTCGCCCTCGGATTAAGTTGTGCAAAACTCTGCTTAAAGTTGAAATCCGCCCGACTTACCAACTCGAATCCCACCGAACTTGCGAGATCTGCACTGAGTCGAGCCAGATCGACGTATATTTCCTTGTAGTGAGAGCCCTGCACGACGAGGACCATCCTCCCTCCTGGTAAAGCCATAGAACTCAGTCTCTCCAACGCAGTCAGCATCCTGGATACGTACGTACTAAAGAAAGCTAAGTAATAGGTTTGCGACGCCTTTGATCCGTGTGAAGCGATCCGAGACAGAATTGACTTCGCATAGTCTCCAATTTGTGTGGGCATGCGATCTGGTCCTCGACCAATTACCGGAGAGCCGATCATCGCGCGGCGCAATTGGTCGACTGACAGATCTTCTTCGAGCAAGGAAAGGATCAGCAACTCGGGCAGGGTAGCCTTAACGTAGTCAATCCGCGTCAAGTATGGCGGAGAAGTAATGATTATGTCGGCCTTGACCTGAGGCAAATTCTCGGCCAGCAAATCAGCTCTAACTAGATTAACTTTGTTTAGGCCGCTGTTGGCCACTGAAACTTTTGATTTCAGCTCTGATAGCTCGGCCTCCACCTGAGACTTACTTATTGATGCAATTGCGCGGCTGACATCAGACCGACCTAACTGCCACCAAGTGGGGTTAGTCGCGAGAAGATTTCGTTCTCGTAGCTTTCTTCTGGTGAGCCGAAATATTGCTAGCAAAAATGCAGATTGCGCCGATGACAAGTGGGGAGACGGGCAAGCCTCGCGAAGAAATGCTTGGGAGATCCGCCGCCCGCTTTGCGTCAAGAATTGTCGGGCAGCATTGATGCTGCTCGGTGTAGCGAGACGCGCGTTAGCCACAACAGCCATTGCTGGATTTATGTCGATTCCGATGGCGCGGAGTCCAGCCCCCTTGGCCACTGCAGTCGTGGTACCTGACCCGTTCCACGGATCCAGCACCACCTGATCGGCCGTCACCTTCAATGTTTCCAGCACATCTCGTACGAAGGCCTCTGAGAAGCCCGCGTAATACGGAAACAAAGACGAGCTTCGTTCAGACGTCGTTTGTTTCGGTGACGAGAGCGCCGTTCCCCCCAGCGCTAACACTGCTAGTTATCCAAGAAGCTCCGCAGCTTCCGACTCCGTGACGGATGCTTCAGCTTGCGCAGCGCCTTGGCTTCGATCTGGCGGATGCGTTCGCGGGTCACCGAGAACTGCTGACCGACTTCTTCCAGGGTGTGGTCGGTGTTCATGCCGATGCCGAAGCGCATGCGGAGCACGCGTTCTTCGCGCGGGGTGAGCGAGGCCAGAACGCGCGTGGTGGTCTCGCGCAGGTTGGACTGGATCGCGGCGTCGATCGGGAGGATCGCGTTCTTGTCCTCGATGAAATCGCCGAGGTGTGAATCCTCTTCGTCACCGACCGGCGTCTCCAAGGACAACGGCTCCTTCGCGATCTTGAGGACCTTGCGCACCTTCTCAAGCGGCATGCCGAGCTTCTCGGCGAGCTCTTCCGGGGTCGGCTCGCGGCCGATCTCGTTGAGCATCTGGCGCGAGGTGCGCACGATCTTGTTGATGGTCTCGATCATGTGCACGGGAATGCGGATGGTGCGGGCCTGATCCGCGATCGAGCGGGTGATCGCCTGCCGGATCCACCAGGTGGCGTAGGTCGAGAACTTGTAGCCGCGGCGATACTCGAACTTGTCGACCGCCTTCATCAAGCCGATGTTGCCTTCCTGGATCAGGTCGAGGAACTGCAGGCCGCGGTTGGTGTATTTCTTCGCGATCGAGATCACGAGGCGGAGGTTGGCTTCCACCATCTCCTTCTTGGCCTGGCGCGCTTCGCGCTCGCCCTTCTGCACGCTGTGCACGATCTTGCGGAATTCGCCGATCTCGAGGCCGGTCAGCGCCGCGAGCTGCTGGATGTCGTGGCGCAGGTCCTTGATGCGGTCCTTCTCGTGGTGGACGAAATTCTTCCAGCCTTTTGCCGAAAGTTTCGAGACACGGTTGAGCCAGCGCGGATCGAGCTCGGAGCCCTGGTAGTTGCGCAGGAAATCCTCGCGCGCGACGCCGTGGCTGTCGGCAAGCCGCATCATCCGGCTCTCGAACGAGACCAGCCGCTTGTTGATGTCGTAGAGCTGCTCGACCAGCGAATCGATGCGGGCCTGGTTCAGCCGCAGCGACTTCACCTCGACGATGATCTCGTCCTTCAGCTTCTTGTACTTGCGCTCCTGCGAGGGCGAGAGCGACTCGCTCTGCAGCTGGTTGGCGATGTCCTGCTCCTGCAGGCGGCGCAGCTTCTTGTACTCGGAGGCGATCTTGTCGAAGGTCTCGACCACCTTCGGCTTCAGCTCGGCCTCGATCGCCGCGAGCGACATCTGGTTCTCGAACTCGTCGTCGTCCATGTCGGCTTCGGCGGCGGCCTCGCCCGGATCCTTCTCCTCGACATCAGCCTCGCCGCCGGCGGGCTGAGTGCGGAACGGGGTCGGCGACGGCGGAGCGGCCGGCGGGGCGACATGGGCGGGCGCGGGCTGGCTGGTCCCCTCCTCGCCCTCGGACGTGGGCGCGGCTTCGCCATCACCGCCTGGAATGATCGGCGGGTTGAGACCGCCCTTGGATTCCGGGCCGGCATAGGTGGCTTCGAGATCGATGATGTCGCGAAGGAAGATCTTGCCTTCGTTCAGTTCGTCGCGCCAAATGATGATGGCCTGGAAGGTCAGCGGGCTTTCGCACAGACCCGCGATCATCGCCTCGCGGCCGGCCTCGATGCGCTTTGCAATCGCGATTTCGCCCTCGCGAGACAACAGCTCGACGGTGCCCATCTCGCGCAGATACATGCGCACGGGATCATCGGTGCGCTCGCCGGGCTCGGATTTCTTGACCTCGGTGACGGCCTTCTGCGTGACCTCGACAAGCTCGTTGTCGGTCTCGTCGTCGACGTCCTTGTCCTCTTCCTCGCCGTCGGCGTCGTCGGCCTCGGTGACGTTGATGCCCATGTCCGAGAGCATCGACATGATGTCCTCGATCTGCTCGGGCGATGTGGTGTCGGAAGGAAGCACTTCATTGAGCTGATCGAAGGTCACGAAGCCGCGCTTCTTGGCCTGCTTGATCATCTTCTTGACGGCAGCGTCCGAGAGGTCGAGCAAGGGCGACGGCGCATCCGCCTGTTCCTTCTCGGGGGCATCCGCTGCCTTGTCGTCTTTTTCCTTGTCCTTAACCTGCAGCGTCTTTGCCTTGGTGGCCATTCATCAAGCTCCCGAAACGCGTTCCATGCGAGGCCGGCGTCATCACGCCCCTCGCATGAAGCACCGAAGTCATCACGAGCGCGACAGCTTTCTCTTCGGAGAAGCGTCCCGCCCTATCTCCTCTTTCGAGCACAAATACGGAAACACCCGCTTTTCCGTTCGTGCCCATTGATGCGGAAAGGGCGGCGCAACCTGTCGCCACCCCTTGATCCGCCTCGACCAGTGTGCACCAATAAAGGTGCGGCAATTAAGTTTCGCTTAACCCTGTTTTTGCAGCCAAACCATGGGTTTGGCGAGTCTTTTTGCGGGCTCGGCATTAGCCTTCCGCATGATTCTTTCATCACACGCTGCGCTGGAACCGGCCCGACAACTCACCAAACCCTTCGATCAGGGCCTCAGTGCCTTCGGCTTCTGCCATTCGTGCCTGGATGTCCCGCAGCCATGCCAAGTTCGCCTCGCTGGGATCCTCGGCTAAAGCCTGCTCGGCGTCCTTCCTTTCCCTAAGTAATGCATGTGTTTTCTGATGCAAGGCAACGAGTTGGCGCCAGGTGGAAAGAACGTCCTCGCGCGCGGCGCCGACTTGCGCGGCCCATACCGCCTGGGTCGTGATCGCCCGATCAACCCTTTGAAGAATTTGTGAAAATCCGCTCGCAACGAGGTCGGCCCGCATTTTTTCGGCCTGCTCTTCCTCGTCGGGGGAATGGTGGTGGTCGTTGGCGAAGGCGGCGATGATGCCGGCGCGCAGCTTGTGCGCCTCGGGATGGGCGAGTTCGAGGGCGGCGACTTCCTCCAAGTGGTCGTGCAACAGCCAGGGATGGTTGATCAGGATCTGCAGAATCAGGGCCTCCCGGCGCGACAGCGCGCTGCGCTGGCCGTGCATGATCGGGCTGCTGGCGAGCTGCGGGCTCGCCGCCTGGTAGGGGCCGCGGAGCAGCCCCTGGGCCGGGCCGGCTGACGGGCCGAAGCGGCCGCCGCCCGGGGCGCGGGGGGCGAAACGTCGGGGTGATTCGCCGCCCCTCGGCGAGCGGAAGGGGCTGCGGCCATAGCCGCCACGGCCCACGTCGGGGGCGAAATTGCGCTGCAGGCGCTCGGCAAAATCCTGGCGATAATAGCGGCGGACCACGTCGTCGCGGACGGCATTGGTGAGCTCGCCGATGCGGGCCTCGAGCGCGGCGCGGCGCTCGGGGGTGGCGAAATTGCCGCCCTCGATCTCGCGCGACCACAGCACGTCGGCAAGGCCGCGAGCGGCCGAGATCACCTCCTCGATCGCGCCGCGCCCGCCGGAGCGGGCGAGATCGTCGGGGTCCTGGCCCTCCGGCAACAATGCAAAGCGCAGGCTTTTTCCCGGCTTCAGATGCGGCAGCGCGAGGTCGGCGGCGCGGTAGGCAGCCTTGTGCCCGGCGCGGTCGCCGTCGAAACAGAGGATCGGCTCATCCGCCATCTTCCAGAGCAGCGCGAGCTGGTTCTCGGTGAGCGCGGTGCCGAGCGGCGCCACCGCGCCCGCAAAACCCGAAGTGACCATGGCGATGACGTCGACATAGCCTTCGACCACGATCAGCGCAGCGCCGTCATGGGCGGCCTGGCGAGCGGTTGCGAGATTGTAGAGGTTGTCGCCCTTGTGGAAGAGCGGGGTTTCCGGCGAGTTCAGATATTTGGCCGGGACGTCCTTCTCCAGCGCGCGGCCGCCGAAGGCGATCACGCGGCCGCGAAGGTCGGTGATCGGAAACATCACGCGGTCGCGAAAGCGGTCGTAAGGCACGGGGATGTCGTCGCCGGCGACCAGCAGCCCCGCCTCGACCATGTCCTCGGTCGAAATCCCCTGCCCGCCCAGATGCTCCTTCAGCGCAAAGCGCTCCGGCGGCGCATAGCCGAGGCGGAACTGCAATTGCGTCGCCGGCGAAATCGCGCGGTCGGCGAGATAACCTCTGGCTTTTGCCCCGTTTCGCGAGGCCAGCGTGTCGACGAAGAACTTTGCGGCAAGCTCCATGACGTCATGCAGCGTCTTGCGGCGCTGCTCGTGGCGGGCGGCATCCGGCGTCACCGCCGGCAGCGGCATGCCAGCCATCGCCGCCAGCCGCTCGACCGCTTCGGGGAAGGAGACGCCCTCGGTCTCCATCACGAAATCGAAGATGTTGCCGTGCTTGCCGGAGGAGAAGTCGTGATAAAATCCCTTCTGGTCGTTGACCGTGAACGAAGGCGTCTTCTCCTGCTGGAATGGCGACAGCCCCTTCCACTCCTTGCCCGCCTTCTTCAGCCGCACGCGCTTGCCCACGACGTCCGAGACCGGAAGCCGGGCGCGCAGCTCGTCGAGGAAGTGCGGGGTGAAGCGCATGGGACGGATTTTGAAGCCAGCGTTGAACCGGTCACCGATATAGTGAGCACGCGCACAAGATATCAAAATCGTCGCGATTCGCCCGGTATTCACAGGGCCAGCGGATTTTGCCGCGTCCGTCAATAACACTGATCGCTTGAACCCTGCCCGGTTCCGCTGTTGGATAGAGCCATGTTCACGACCTTCAGGGGCGGACAGAGCGGCGGCTGGCGCATCACCTCGATCTCCAAGGTGAAGGGCGAGACACTGCCGCGCGTGCCGGCGCTGTCTGTCATCGCAAGCGAGGCGATCGCGCTGCCGCTGTTGCCCTCGACCACGGCCTGGCGGCTCGCCGGCGTCACCAGCTATCTGCGCTACACCAACCGCGCGGAGAAGGACCAGCTCGACGCGCAGCAGGCCGCGCTCGGCCGGCGCGAGGCGAGCTGCGCGGCGCTGATCCCGATCAAGAAAACGGTGGCGTGGTGGAATCTGACGCCGGAAGAGCGGCGCGACATCTTCGAGGACAAGTCGCACCACATCGCCGGCACGCTGAAATATCTGCCCGCGATCGCGCGGCAGCTGTTCCACAGCCGCGACCTCGGCGAGCCCTTCGATTTCCTCACCTGGTTCGAATTCGCCCCCGAGCACACTGCGCTGTTCGACGAACTGGTGGCGATGCTGCGCGCGACCGAAGAGTGGAGTTACGTCGAGCGCGAGGTCGACATCCGCGTGCTGCGCGAGGAGTGAGGCGGGCTACTGCGCCAAAAACCGGCCCGAGGTGATGCGCGGCAGGTGCGCGATCGGCCAGTTGTAGACATAGGTCCACGCCTCGGCGCTGGCGCCGTCGGCCAATGTCAGCGGCAGCATCTGGCGGACATATTCGGTCGGCTGCGGAAAACCTTCGCCGCAGGCTTCATACATATCGAGTTCACCCAACAATTCGTCACGCGCGCGCAGGCGAAACAATTCGCCGTAGACGATGTCGGCGGGATCGTTCGAGAGCACGAGCGCGGGATAATGCTCGACCCGGTAGAGCCGGCCCTGGCAGCGCGCCTCACCGAGAAAATCGGCATTGCCCGAGAGCAGCCGCGCCATCGGATGGTCGAAGCCGCGCATCAGGGTGCCGTAGACGAAGAGACGGTCGGAGATCATGGCTTTCTATGTCATTGCGAGCGAAGCGAAGCAATCCATGCTTCAGCGCGCAGGCAGATGGATTGCTTCGTCGCTGCGCTCCTCGCAATGACGGCGTAAACCTAGACCGCCGCCACCTCTTCGCTGACCACGATGAATTTGGTCAGCGTCATGCGGCCGAAGCTCGTGGTCAGCGCGACGTCGGCGGCGTCGCGGCCGGTGCCCATCAGGATGCGGCCGATGCGGGGCACGTTGTGGCGGGCGTCGAACGTGTACCATGCACCGGAGAGATAGGCCTGGAACCAGCCGGAGAAATCCATCGGCTCGGGCTCGGGCGGCACGCCGATGTCGCCCATATAGCCGGTGCAGTAGCGCGCCGGGATGCCCATGCAACGGCACAAGGTCAGCGCGAGATGGGCGAAGTCGCGGCAGACGCCGGTGCGGCTCTCGTAGACATCATGCGCCGACTTCATGTGGTGGGCGTGCTGATAGCCGAAAGTGACGTGGTGGTGCACGAACTCGACGATCGCCTGCACCCGCGCCCAGCCGGGCGGGGTGTTGCCGAACAGCGACCAGGCGATGTCGGTGAGCTTGTCGGTCTCGCAATAGCGGCTCGGCATCAGATAGAGCAGCATCTCGTCCGGCAATTGCTCGATCGGGATCTGCTGCGCGCCCGGGTTCACGACGTCAGGCAGGCCGGAATCGCGCACCAGCGCGTGGCCGCACAAGGTCACGCCGCCGGCCGGCGCCACCAGCCTGCCGCAGACATTGCCGAAGCTGTCGCGATAGAAGCCGATCGGGACATCGGGCTCGGCGATAATGGTCTCGGTGCCGATGATATCCTGGAAGCGCGAGGGATGGATCGAGAGCATCATCACCATCGGCGTCGGCTGCGCGGCCGCATAGGCAATCTCGAAGCCGACCTTGATCTCCATTCCCGTCCCAGTCCTTGCCTGTCATCGATGCGCCTCTCGCGAACCGAGCCCGCAAGGAGACGTCTGAATTAGTCTCCCACGCCAGGCGTTGGTTCAGCGGGCGAACCTGTCATGCCGGCACGACCTCCCTATCCTCGCCGACCGGCTCGACCGTGATCGCAACTTCCATGTTCACGAAAGCATCAGCCGTGCCGAGATAGACGCCATGCAGCGGGATCGCCTGGCGCGGGTCGCGCGCCACCGCGACGCGGACCAGATCGCGCGTGCCGACAATGCCGTTGGTCGGATCGAATTCGATCCAGCCCGCGCTCGGCAGATAGACCTGCACCCAGGCATGGGTCGAGCCGCCGCCGACATGGCCGCTGTCCGAAACCGTCGAGAGATAGCCGGACACGAAACGCGCGGCGATGCCGAGCCGCCGCAATGCCTCGATCATGAACAGCGCATAGTCGCGGCACGAGCCCGAGCCGGTCTGCAGCGTATGAATCGGATGCTGCGTGCCCTGCTCATGGCGTTTGCGATAGCTGAAACTTTCACGAATGCCGTGGGTCATGCCGCTCAGGATCTTGAACGTCGGCGTCGGCGCTTCGGCATCGAGGAACTGCCGCGCCCAGGCCGAAATCTCGCCGTCCGGATCGGCATATTGCGGCCGCACATATTGCAGGAGATCCGGAAACTCCTCCTCGTCATAGAGGAAGGGATAGAAATAAGCGGGGTCGTCCGGCGTCAGCGCGAACTCTTCAGCCGGATTGTGGTCGACGGTGGTTGTGGAGACAAACGACAGCGTGTCCGCGCGCTCGTCGAAAGCGGCGATCGCCACACTGTTGCCGAACACATCGTGGATCCAGCGCAGCGACATCGGCTGCGGCTCGATTCGGAGGTCGCTCTCGACCACGCGCAAGTCATGGCTGTCGCGCGGGCTGAGCATGATGCGGTGCTCGCCGAACGCCACCGGATGGGTGTAGCGATATACGGTCTTGTGATGAATCTTGAGTAGCGGCATCGTCCGGCAATCATCGTGACTTTCGTCGGTCTAATCTATAGTGGGCGGTGCTCATTTTTAAGATCGGCGTGCCGCTTCGATAGGCAAAGTTGAGGATAA
Source organism: Bradyrhizobium sp. BRP22 (assembly GCF_020194175.1). GTDB lineage: Bacteria > Pseudomonadota > Alphaproteobacteria > Rhizobiales > Xanthobacteraceae > Bradyrhizobium. Next base: position 12,208 of record NZ_JADYVX010000053.1, read on the forward strand.
AGTCTTGGACACCACGACCGGCACGACGTTCCTGCTCACGGACGAAAACGTCCCGCCGGTCCACGAACATAATGCCGATGGCCGCTCGCCGTTCCTGTTCACTTGTGACCATTATGGGCGGCTGATCCCCCGCATGCTCGGCAATCTCGGCCTCTCCGAAGACGAGCTGACACAGCACATCGCCTGGGACATCGGGATCGCCGGCGTCGCCGAGCAGCTTGCGGCGCAGCTCGATGCGCATCTGGTCGCGCAGCGCTATTCGCGGCTCGTGATCGACTGCAACCGCCCCCCGCATGTCGCAAGCTCGATCCCCCTGATCAGCGAAGCCACCACGATTCCCGGCAATGAGGGATTGACGCGGGAGGCCGCGGAGGCGCGGCGGCAGGCGATCTTCGATCCCTATCACCGGCGGATCGACGAGATCATCGACCAGCGGCTGCACGCGGGCAAGCCGACGGTGCTGGTGTCCATGCACAGCTTCACGCCTGTCTATGCCGGGATCGCGCGGCCCTGGCACATCGGCACGCTCTATCACCGCGACACCGTGCTGCCGCCGCTCCTGCTGAAGCATTTGCGCAGCGAGGGCGACCTCGTGGTCGGCAACAACGAGCCCTATGCGGTGAGCGACGAGACCGACTACACGATCCCCGTTCACGGCGAGATGCGCGGCCTGATGAACACGGGCATCGAGATCCGCCAGGATCTGATCTCCGACCCCGCCGGACAGAAGGCGTGGGCGGACAGGCTGGCGCGGATCCTTGCCGAGATCGAAACGACGCTAAGCGCGGAGAAGCTGATTTAGCGCGCGCTCGAGATGAAAGCTGCGCTTCCGCCGGGCTCTCCGCACCACATTGAATTTCCGCCGTAACCAGAGTTCTCCAAACTCGAAACGCTGATGTAATCATGCTGTCGAACATGGTATCCGCTGCATGAAGATGGCCCCCATCGTGGTGCTGACGACGATGGGAATGGTCGCGGAAAAACTTGGGCTCGGCTCGACCTGCTCGAAAACAGCGCCTCGCGCCGCGGCCGAATAGAGACCCCGATCGCGCAGTCGATCCGGCCTTGTGTTATGGCCGGCGTGGCACATTCTGTACCCTGCAGGGGAAACCAATCCTTTGGCAGTGAACGGCTCTCCGCCCGAAGCGGAGCAATCAAAAGCGCTTCTCGGAAAGAATACGCGCGGCGTGTTGAAGCCTGTCAACGGAACGCTCGGTGTCGGTCAGAGCGCAACAGCTCACCAAGGTGTCGATAATGGCGAGCTGAGCCACGCGGCTGCTCATGGCCTCCGGCCGATACCTGGTTTCATTTGCGACGGTATAGAGCAGAACGTCGCAATGGGCGGCGAGAGGCGATTTGCCGAGCCGCGTGATGCCGATTGTCCGGGCGCCGGCTTCCCGCGCCAATCGGGTCGCGAGCACCGTCTCGACCGTGCTGCCGGAGTGAGACACCGTGACGGTGGTGACCGTCGGGCCGGTCATCCCGGCGCTGACGGCCTGGACATGAGAATCGACGACTGCGCTCGCTGCGAGCCCGAGTTGCAGCAAGCGATAGGAGAGGTCCTGCGCGATTGGCGCCGAACTTCCTATGCCATAAATCTCGATCCGCTGCGCTTGCCTCAACAGACTTGCCGCCTTTGCCAATGATTCCATCGAAAGCAGGCGGCGTGTCTCGTGGAGCGAAGCGGCGTGGGCGGCAAAGATGTGATCCGTGACGGTCGCCGGATCATCGCCCCGATGCAGATCCTCCTGAATCAGACGAACCGGCTCGATCAGATCCCGCGCCAGCAGAATCTTGAGTTCCTGAAACCCGCGAACGCCCACCCGGCCGCAAAAGGAAACAATCGTGCCTTCGCTGACGCCACATGTCTTGGCCACTTCGGTGATCGACATGTGAATGAAAGATTCCGGCTGCGCGACAATCAGCTCGGCGATTTGCCTGGCTTTCGGAGGAAGATCAGACTGCAATTCACGAACGCGGGATAGGATACCGCTGACGGACGGTCCTGCATTGAAGTTCGAGCGTGTCACCCGCGCCCTCGCGAACACCGTGGGAATTGATTTGGTGAATAGCCCAAGGCTACCGCGATTCCCGTTGCGGGCAGCTTCAATTCTCCTGAGCCGCCGGAACAAGCCGGCAACGATGATGGCTCATGTGTCATTTCCGGCCCGCTCTCCCGTCTCTTGGTGCCTGATCATGCTGTACTGAGATAATCTCACAAAAATTTACATCGGAAATAAATTATTCACAGCGACGTCAAGTCGCACTGCTATTGCCGACCGGCTTGCCCGCGCAGTGAGGCCAAGGCCTGCGCCAGCAAACCGTCGTCCGTTTCTTCAACTGTTCAACCAAAGGTAGAATAAAGATGACAACACGTCGCGACTTTCTGGCCGGCGCCACGGCGGCGGCTGCCTTTACCAGCATCAACCGGGCGCTGGCCATTCCGGCGAGGCGCCGGACCGGCACCATCATGGACGTCAAGCACATCGTGATCCTGATGCAGGAGAACCGCTCGTTCGACCATTATTTCGGTACGATGCGCGGCGTGCGCGGCTTCGGCGATCGCTTCCCTATTCCGCTCGAAAGCGGCAAGCCGGTGTGGTTCCAGTCCGACGGCACCCGCGAGATTCCGCCCTATCATCGCGACTCCGCGACCAGCAACGCGCTGGTCGGCTACGGCACGCCGCACTCGTTCGGCGATAGCCAGGCCGCGTGGAACCAGGGCAAGATGGGCTTCTGGGCCAAGTACAAGACCCCGTACGCGATGGGCTATTTCGGCCGCGACGACATCCCCTTCCAGTTCGCGCTCGCCGAGGCCTTCACGCTGTGCGACGCCTATCACGCCTCCATCACCACCGGCACCGATCCCAACCGGATCGTGTTCTGGTCGGGCTCCAACTTCAATCCCGCGCTGCGCGCGCAAGGCATCAACTGCACGACGAACGATTCAGAGCCCAACAACAACCGCTGCTGGCCCAACCCTTCGAAGTGGGTGGCCGGCCTGTCTCAACCCCAGCCGACCTACCGCTATGTCGGCAGCGACTTCAACTGGGACACGCTTCCCGACCTGCTGCAGCGTGCTGGCGTGAGCTGGCACATCTACCAGGACATGAACGACAACTGGACCGGCGCGATGCACGGCTGTCTGGCCTTCGCCAGCTTCCGCCACGCACAGCCTGGTGATCCCAACTATGTGCACGGCCTGACCGGTGGTCCGGACTATCTGGCCAGATTGAAGGCCGACGTGATGAGCGGAAACCTGCCGCAGGTCTCGTGGATCTTGCCGACGCAGGCCAACTCCGAGCATCCCGGCGGCGGCAGCCCGACCCGCGCCGGCAATTTCACCGACCAGGTGCTGGACGCGCTGACCGCCAACCCCGAGGTCTGGAGCCAGACCGTCTTCTTCCTGACCTTCGACGAGAACGACGGCTTCTTCGATCACCTGCCGGCGCCGGCGGTGCCGTCTTATGACAACGACGGCAACCTGATGGGCAAGGCCACGATGCCGCTCGCGGGTGAATATTTCTCCAACACGGTCGGCAATGTGCTGAGCAGCGACGACAAGATCAGCGGCAACATCCGTCCCTGGGGCCTCAGTGCGCGCGTGCCGATGTACGTGGTGTCGCCGTGGAGCAAGGGCGGCTGGGTCAATTCGCAGGTCTTCGACCACACGTCGGTGGGCCGATTCCTCGAGAAGCGCTTCGGCATCAAGGTGGCCTCCATCAGCCCCTGGCATCGCGCCATTGCGGGCGACCTCACCACGGCCTTCGACTTCGCGAGCCCCAACGATCCGCGCTTCCCGGAACTGCCCGACCAGAGCAACTGGCAAGCATCGGATGCGCACCAGAAGACACTGCCGGCTCCCACCGCGCCGGCGACGCCGCAGCCGCTGTTTCAGGAAACCGGCGTGCGCTTCTCGCGTGCGCTTCCCTACATTCTGCACGCCAACGCGCAGGTCGATGCCGGCAAGAGCAAGGTCAGGCTCCTGTTCGCCAACACCGGCTTTGCAGGCGCCGTGTTCCACGTCTACGACAAAATGCACCTCGATCGCATTCCGCGGCGCTACACCGTCGAGGCAGGCGAGATGCTGGACGACGAATGGGACGTCGGAGGCGACGGCCTTTATGATCTGTGGGTGCTCGCCCCCAATGGCTTCCATCGCCACTTCAAGGGTGACATCTCTGCGATGCGGCACAAGAATGAGCCGAACCCCGAAATCTTCGTTGGCTACAACGTGCACGACGGCGGTCTGCATCTGCAGCTACGCAACGACGGCAACGGCCACCTGCGCTTCACGGTGAAATCCAACAAGATCTATGGACCGCTGTCGGCCGTCAGCGCCTCGGTGGCGGCCGCGATGCAGCCGGAGCCCCCGGGCTTCGGTCCGCATCCCGGCTTCCGTCCCGTGGGCTTCGGCCCGGTGCCTGGTTTCCGGCACGCTCCCGACTTCTTCGCCCCCGGCTTCGGCTTCAATCCGCCGGTGCTCTTCCCGGGGCCCGATTTCGGCGGCGGTCTGCGCACGTCGTGGGATGTCAAAGTGTCCGCGTCTGGCCGCCCCAGCGAGCTATACTGGAATCTGCGCACGACCGGCCTGTGGTATGACTTCATCATCACCAGCGACTCGGACAGCGGCTTCCATCGACGCGTGGCCGGCCATGTGGAAACCGGCCGCGCTTCGGTGAGCGATCCCGGCATGGGCGTGGTCGACCGGTTCTGAAGAGGGCGGCGCAATCATCACAACGACTCGGAGGCGCCCTCGGGCGCCTTCTCATCTCGATCCATTGGAAACGTTCCCGCACATGGGAATAGAATTGAAACTGAGCTAGCGTGAGGTACGTGTACCGGTCGAGAAAGGTCGAGGGTGAAATGCCAAGGCTCATCACGCTGGCCGGCTTGCCCGGGGTCGGCAAGTCAAGCATTGCGCGGCACCTGGCGCGACGCTGCGGAGCCATCTGGCTACGCATCGATTTGATGGATCAGGCAATCTGGGCATCGGGTACAGCGCCGAGCGATCTCTTTGACTGGAGCTACCGAGCGGCCCAGGCAATCGCCGCAGATAATCTGGCTCTCGGCCTGGACGTCATCGCGGATTGTGTCAACGATTGCCAGGAGGCACGAGACGGTTGGGAGGCGGCCGCGCAACGTAGCGGAGCCGAACTCAGATGGCTCGAAGTGGTATGCAGCGATCCCGTCGAGCACCGCCGGAGAATTGAGACAAGATCAACCGACATCATGGGGCTGGCCCTGCCCGACTGGAACGCCGTCGCCGGCCGCGCCTACGACAAGTGGAATCGAGACCGCCTCGTTGTCGACACAGCACATCGCAGCTTGGAGCTGTGCGTGGACGAGGCGTTCGATCTGTTACAAACGTGATAGCCGCTTCTAGAGCGTGATGATTTTTCTCCGAATCGTCATCCCGCTCTAGCTCTTTGTTTGAGCATGATCTTTTTCGGAAAACCGGTCCCACTTTTCCGGATCATGCTCTAGCAAGGGCGGAATAGCGCAGTGTCGGCGCAACGTGCGCGCAGTCAGCCAAGCTCGATGCGGGTGCCCTTGGCGCCATTGAGCAGCCGTCGCAAATGATAGCTGGCGAGCGGATCGTCGGCATGCGTGCCGACCAGCGCGGCGAAAGCCGGCATCGCCGCGGCGTCGCCCGACTCCAGCTTGGCAAAGGCGGTGGCATATTGGGCTGCGGCCGGCGCATCGAAATTCGCCGCCGGCAAAGGCTCGTAGGCCCGCAACGGCTCGCTGCGGCCGCGCAGGACGAGATCGCCGATCGGCCGCCCCTTGAATTCCTGTGCCGCCTTTGCGACCGCGCCGCTGACACAAATCCGCGTGCCCAGCGCCTTGTTCGCGGCTTCCAGCCTAGCGGCGGTGTTGATGGTGTCGCCATAAGCCGTGTAATCGAAGAAACGGTTGCCGCCGAAATTGCCGACCAGCGCGGGGCCGGCATGCACCCCGATCCGCGTGGCGCCGAAATCGACGCCTCGCTCTTTCCAGCGCCCGCGAAAGGCCTCCGCCCATTCATCCAGCGCCTGCGCGCAGGCAATTGCGCGAGTCGCATAGTCGGGCTGGTCGCCGGGCGCATTGAACAGCACCTGGATCGCATCACCGATCACCTTCGCCACCGTTCCTTCATGAGCGAAGACGACATCGGTCAGTCCGCCGACATATTCGTTGAGCAGTTCCGCGAGCACCTCCGGGGCAGCCGTCTCGACGAGCGAGGTGAAGCCGGTGATGTCGGTGAAGATCACGGCGATCTCGCGCCAGCGCACCTCCATGTCGTTGCCGTCGTCCCCGGCGGCAAGCCGCTTGGCGAGTTCGGGCGAGAAATAACGCGACAACGACGCGTGCGCGCGCTCCGCTTCCATCTGGCGGCGGCGTGCCTCGCGCAGGACCTCGATGTGACGCATCGTCTTCTCGATCGTCGTTTCCAGGTCGGCGAAATCGATCGGCTTGGTCAGGAAGTCGAAGGCACCGCGATTCATCGCGGTGCGGATGTTGCTCATGTCGCCATAGGCCGAGACGATGATGGTCGACTTCTTGTCCTCGGCCTCCTGCAGTTTCGCCAGCAGCGACAGGCCATCCATGCGCGGCATGTTGATGTCGGAGACCACGAGATCGACATGGGGATGCTGCTCGATCGACTGGAGGGCTTCGAGGCCGTCGCGCGCGAACACGAAGCTCACCAGCCCGTCGCGGATCTGCTTGCGGAATTTCTGCAGCATGAGCGCTTCCAGATCGGGCTCGTCGTCGACGACCAGGATGGTGGCGGTCATGCGGAGTGCTCCAGCCTCGCGTCGATCGCCTGGCGGACCTGGCCGAAATCGATCGGCTTGGTCAACAGATCCTCCGCGCCGCGCTCCAGCGCCTTCTTGCGCGTCGCGGAATCATCCGCGTAGGCCGTGATCATGATCACGGGAACGTCAGGCCTTTGGGCGCGGACCTCCGGCAGCATGTCCAGCCCGCTCATGCCGGGCATGTTGATGTCGGAGAAAATCAGGATCAGCGAGTGCTCGCCGACATCGGCGATGCGGGTCAAGGCTTCCGACGCCGACGGAGCGAAATCCATCACGAAGCGCCGGGCGCGAAGATCGCGGCGAAATTGCTGGCGGAACAAGGCCTCCACATCGGGCTCGTCATCCACCACCAGAACCATCACACTCACGGCTGACCTCTGGCTTTATCCGAAAAATTGCTTCTGCGCGGCAGCAGGATGGTGAACTCGGTAAACTCGCCGGGCTCGCTCTCGACATTGATCGTACCGCCATGCTGCTTCACGATGATGTCATGGCTCATGGAAAGTCCAAGGCCAGTGCCTTCGCCTGGCGGCTTGGTCGTGAAGAACGGATTGAACATCTTCTCCCTTACCTCGGGCGGAATGCCGACACCGTTGTCGCGGATGCGAATTTCGACATAATCGCCGCGGCTGAGTGTGCTGGCATTGAGCGCAGGTTCAAAGCCGGGGTCGTTTTTCTGGCCGCGCTTGGCGACGGCATAGAAGCCGTTGGAGATCAGGTTCAGGAGCACCCGAATGATCTCCTGCGGGAACACCTCCACCGTGCCGGCGTCTGGATCGAGCTCGCGCCCGAGGGTGACGTTGAACTGCGGCTTCTCGGCGCGCGCGCCGTGATAGGCGAGGTTGAGGCTCTCCTCGACCAGCGCGTTCACCTCGGTCGGCCGGTGCTCGCCGCCGCCCTCGCGCGAATGCAGGAGCATGTTCTTGACGATGGAATCGGCGCGTTTGCCGTGCTGCACGATTTTTTGCAGATTTCCTTTCAGGAGCCCGCTCAATTCATCGATCTCGCCACGGGCGTCGTCTGCAAGTGCCAGTGATGCAAGCAAATCGCTCAGTTCGCCGGTCAGTTCCGCGGAAAGCGCGGCGAAATTATTGACGAAGTTGAGCGGATTCTTGATCTCGTGCGCGATACCGGCCGTGAGCTGACCGAGCGAGGCCAGCTTCTCAGTCTGAATCAGGCGGTCCTGCGCGGCGCGCAAATCGTCGAGCGATTTTGCAAGCTCCCTGGTGCGGGCCTGAACCTCCTCGAACAGGCGGACATTGCCGATCGCAATCACGGCCTGATCGGCGAAGGTCTGCAGCAGCGCGATCTGCTTGTCGGTGAACGGGTGCATTTCCTTGCGGCGGAGCAGAATCGCGCCGATGCTCTCGTTCTCGCGGAGCAGCGGTACAGACAGCACGGTGCGAATGGGGGTCCCGGAGCGTTGGGTCAGCGCCTTGATATCAGGAAATTCATGGCCTTCCTCCGACGTCGAGTCGCGCAAATGCACTGGCTTGCGGTCGAGAAAAGCCCGCCCGGCAGTCCAGCCGCGGCTGATCGGCCATTTCTCGACATTGATCTCGATCGGCCCGTGATGGGCGCTGAAGCGGAGATCGTCGCCGTCCTTGAGCAGCACGGCAGCGTCATAGGCATCGCAAAGCTCGCAGGCGCTTTCGACGATTGCCTTCAATGCCGGTCCGACATCGGTCGGCGAGGAGGCGATCACTTTCAGGATGTTGGCGCTGCCGGTCTGATGGGTGAGAGCTTCCTGCAGATCCCGGGTCTTGGCCTGGACTTCATTGAACAGCCGCGCGTTTTCGATGGCGATCACGGCCTGATCGGCGAATGTCTGCAAGAGGCGGACGTGGTGTTCGCCGAACGTGCCGGTCGCCTGGCGCGTCGTGATGATGATACCGATGACCTGGTCCTCGCTCACCAGCGGCACGAACAGCATGCTGCGATAGCCGCGGGCACGCGCGATGTCCCGAGCGGCCGGCTCGAGCTCCGTGTCGGGCAGTTGCGCTGCCGTACCATCCGCCACAAGCTGGCAGGGCGGGAATTGGGCGAACGGCACCGGGAACGCGGCCTGCAGCGCCCGATCGCCGGCCGGATCGGTCGGCGTGAAGGCCGCCAGATGGGCGGCGCCGCCAGCATAGCGAAGCACCGCGGTGGAGAAGCCGCCGACCAGCCGGTTGGCGTTGGCGGCGATGGCCGCGAATACGGGCTGCACGTCGGACGGAGAACCTGCCATCACCTTCAGGATATCTGCGGTGGCGGTTTGCCGCTCGAGCGCTTCCTGTGTCTCGTTGAACAGACGCGCGTTCTCGATCGCGATCACGGCCTGATCCGCGAACGTCTGCAGCAACTGCACGTGATCGGCGGCAAACGCGCCCGGCTCGGCACGCGTGACACTGATCATGCCGACGGGCGTTCCCCGATTCATCAGCGGCATGAACAAGACGCTGCGGAAGCCGCGCAGCCTCGCCAGATCCTTGTTCAGTTGCGGGACGTCGTCGGCCTCGCTGTCGGGAAATTGAATCGTCTCGCCACCGCGAACCAGGGCAAAGGTCGGAAAGTCCGCGATCTGTCGCGGGAATGATAACCTCAAGCCTTGGTCCGCCTCGGGGCTGATCGGCGTGTACGCCACCAGATGAAGCTCGTCGCCGATGAACTGGAGCACGGTGGCCGAGAAGGCCCCGAGCAGGCGCTTGGAGCTGGACGCAATGGCCTCGAACACCGGCCGGGCATCGGAGGGGGAGGCCGCGATGGTACGCAAGATGTCGGCGCTGGCGCTCTGGCGATCACGCGCAACCGCAAGCGCGCTTCGCAGGCTTGCATTCTCGGCGGCGCCGGATTGCAATTGCTGCTCGAGCTGGTCGATCCGGCGCCTCAGCTCGGCGGCTACATCCTGGGACAGCGCGGTCATTCATGATCCGGTTCGGCGCCGCGACGCGAGCAGGCGCAATGACGGCCGACGGAGGCCGGCCCGCCAAGGCTGCCGCATTATCACATCCGCCGGGCCGGGTGCCAGACCTCAGTCCCTGCACCCGGCAAAGGCGGTCATGATGCCGCGAGTTGCGGACGGAACAGCACGTCGACGCCGTAGCTCGTCGCGTTGTAGGTGCTGGTCGGGAACAGGCTGCCAATCATGGCCGTCGGAAATATTTAATTCCACACTCAAATTGAATATTAATATCGACGCGCTTCGCTTCTGATTCCATCAGAACCGAAAGTGCTCTGGCCCGCGCGGTAGCGACCGGGTGGAGCAAGCGGGCGCCCGCGAAAGCGCTTTGGGAGAGTCTCGAAACTCGCGCGCATCGCTGATACCCTGATGGAAAATCCAGGGAGGAAGCCATGTCAGCGGAATTTGATCGCCGTCACTTCATTGCCGCCGGCGCGACGGCCGTCGCGATGCCGTTCCTGCTGCGCGGCGCCTCGGCGCAGCAGGTGTGGCCGTCGCGGCAAATCCGCATGATCTGCAGCTATCCGGCGGGCGGGCAGACCGACCTGCTCGCGCGCGCCTTCGGCGAATTCATCTCGAAGCAGGTAGGGAAGACCGTCGTCATCGAAAACAAGCCCGGCGCCTCGGGCTCGATAGGCGCCGCGGAAGTCGCGCGCGCGGAACCGGATGGCCACACGATCCTGTGCTCGATCTCAACCACTTACGTGATGAACAGAGTAATTATGAAGAACCCCGGCTACGACATGGACAAGGACCTGACGCTCGTCAGCGTCATTCCGGGCGCCGGGCTGCTACTGGTCGCGAACCCGAAGACGGAGGTCAAAACGCTGGATGAATTCGTCGCCTTCGCGCGCAAGAGCGGCAAGGTGAACTTCGGCACCTATAGCGCCGGCTCGACCCCGCACATGACGATCAATGAGCTCAACAAGCAGTATGGTCTGAGCATCGAACCGGTCCACTACCGAGGCGAAGCGCCAATGTGGACGGGGCTCGCGGAAGGCACGCTCGATGTCGCGATGGGCAGCTACACGGCAGCGCAATCCGTCCTGCAGAGCAATCGTGGCGTTGTATTCGCGGTGCATTCGAAGAAGGTCGACGCGATCCCGCACATCAAGACTTTGCCCGAGCAAGGCGCGACAGCGAAATTCTTCACCGTGAGCGGCTTCACGGGCTGGGCGCTGCCCAAGGCGACGCCACAGCCGATCGTGGATCGGTTGGCGGAGCTCTGCGTGGCGGCCAATAGCGATCCGAAAGTGAAGGAAGTCCTCACCACTTTCGTGCTCGAGCCGACGTTCGGCTTCAAGGAAAGCAATGCCTTGTATCAGCGGGAATTGCCGATCTGGATGGAGAGCGCGCAAGGGCTCGGCTTGCAACCATCATAGCGGTGATGACCTGGAGTGGTGGTCCTCACTCCCCTGGAGGCCGCGCCAGCGTGACGTACTACTCGATCACCTCGTCAGCGCCGCTGATCAGCGAGGGTGAAAATTCGAGGCCGAGGAGCTTGGCGGCCTTCAGGTTGACGAGGAATTCGACCTTCGTGACCAGTTGAACCGGCAGGTTGGAGGGCTTCTCGCCATTGAGAATCCGCCCGGCATAAACGCCGGCGCGACGATGCGACTGCGCGAAATCTCCGCCGTAGCTCATCAGGCCTCCTGCGACCGGGAAGTCACGAGATTGGGTTATTGCGGGCACACGGTATCGTTGGGCGAGCTCGGCGAGTTGCCCGCTCCTGAACGCAAAGTAAGGATCCGAGGTGAAAACGAGTCCGCCCGCCGATTTCTGAGCGGTGACCGAGAAAACCGGTTCGAACTCTTGTTCGTTGCTGGCCTGCAGAATCTGCAGGCCTACCCCAAGGAAGTCTGCGGCGGAACGCAGGTTCTCCAATTGTGAATTGGCGGTTGGACTCGTGGGGTTGGCAACAACGGCCAATGTGGCCGCTGTCGGCAGCAGTTCGTGCATGAACTCAAGCCGCTTGCGGGATACTTCCACACTCAGGCTGGAAACACCCGTGATATTCCCGCCTGGCCGTGACAGGCTGTCCACCACGCCCAATTGGACCGGATCCCCGCCCATCTCGAACACGATGGTCTTGTTGGCGGCAGAAGCTTTTGCCGCGAGCGCCACGGGAGCGCCGCCCGGAGCCACAATCAGGTCTACATTCCGGGCGGCCAGATCTGCGGCCAGAGCTGGTAATTTCTTGTACTGTCCGTCCGCCCATTGATATTCGATTGCGACATTGCGGCCCACGATGTAGCCGGTTTCGCCGAGCCCGTCGTGGAATGCTTTGAGCCGACTGGCGAATGGCACGGGCGATTCCGGGCAGAGATAGCCGATGACCGGCATCGTCGATCTCTGCGCCCCTGCCTGATGCGTCCAGGCTGCGGCACCGCCGAGCAGCGCAAGAAAGTCCCGCCGCCTGATCCGATCGAACGTCCTGGCGTGCCCCAAGGCCTTGAATCCAGTGCTGGCCATGTTTGCACCAACCGGCATCGCCTGGTCGCCCATGAGCGCGGATCCTGCTGTTCACGTCGCGCCAAATGCGTCCTGCACCAGACGTCACCTGCCGAGCTAGTTCAATCGGCTCACGTCTTGGATGGGCGCATCGAACACGATACCAAAGACCGGTATGGCCTCATCATAACCCTTGATCGGACGATTCCCCATTTTTTTGCGCGAGCGCCTGTCCTTGACGGCCTCGGCGACCTCGTCGTTCATCAGGATTTCCCGGTCGGCCGCGGACGCACACAGGCGGGCCGCGAGATTAACCACACTGCCGATGGCCGTATAGTCGAACCGGTTTTCGTATCCGATCCGTCCAACCGTTGCCGGGCCACTGGCAAGACCTACCCCGAACCCGATTTGATACCCCCGCTTTTGCCAGCAGACGATGAGTTCTTGCACGGTCCTCTGCATCTCCACAGCCAGGTCGACTGCCGTTAGCGCCGGCTCTTTGACGGGGACCGGTGCATTGACGAGAACCATCAGGCCATCGCCCGAGAAGCTGATGAGGGTCGCGGCAAAGGTCGTAATGACCTTGCCGAGCGCCTCATAGTACTCCGAGAGCACGCTCATGACTTCCTCTGGCGTCACTCCCGCAGAGAACGAGGTGAAGCCTCGCAGGTCGCAGAACACCACGACCACCTCGGTGCGGCGCCCCTCCAAGACGCTGTCGTCGCCGGTTTGATCGACGAGATCAGCGACTTGCGGCGCGAGAAACCGTTTGAGTCTGGCAATCCGCTCCTGGTGCTCCTGCGCCAGCGCCAATTCGGCCGCCATCCGGTTGAAACTCTCCGCCAGACGCTGAAACTCATCTCCGGTCTTGATGCTGATGCGATGATCGAAAAATCCGGCTCTGATCCGCTCGGTCCCTTCCTCGAGGAGCCGGATCGGCTCGGTCATCCGGTGCGCCAGCGCATAGGCGAGCAAGCCCGAGAACATGGTGCCGGCCAGGAGAAGCCCTGCGGTCCGCCACAAGGCTGCATAGATGGGGCCGAAAGCTTCGGACACGGGCTGTTCCACCACGACGGTCCAGTCGGGACCGGCAACAGGCGCGGCAGCAGCGGCAATCGCGTAGCCCTCCACGTCGCGGCCGGTCGCGAAGCCCGCTCTTGCGCGCCCGATCGCATCGCGTATGGCCTGAAACGGCTTGGACGTGGCTTCGTCCGCGCCGCGCAGGACGAGGCTGATGTCCGGGTGAGCAATCAGCCGGCCGGGCCGGTCCAGCACGAACGCGGAGCCGGTTTTTCCCACCTTGATGGCGGATATGACGTCCCAGATCAGCTTGAGATTGACCTCGGCGACCACCACTCCAACCGACGGTCGGTTGCCGGAAATCGCAACTGTCAGGTACGGCTCGGAGCCTCGGTGGTAGCTCACGTCGCCGAACCAGATCCGGGCCGAGCGGGCGCCGACCACCGCGGGATCGGAGGATCGGTCAGTGCGGCTGTCAATTCGATTGAGACCGACACGCGAGACGAAAAGGCGCTCTCGTCCGGCATGGTCGAACAGTGCAAGACTCACGATCGCGGGAGCTTGGCGAAACAGGCGCAACGCATCGGTCCGCCGCCCCTCGTCGGGACCATCGGTCCAGGGAAGCTGAACCAGCCAGCCAAGCTCGTTGGTGATGTTGTCGATAAAGCCATGGATTCTGGCTGCGGCGGATGTCGCCTGAACACCGAGCACTTGATCGAGTCTCGCACGCTGATCGCGATATCCAAACCAGGCTTCGATCACACCGTTGATCGCGAGCGGAATTGCCACCGCCAAAAAAAACACGAGCAGGTACTTCTGGAAGAGGCCGCGAAAACGTTGCCGGACCATGCCCGCACACCTCAATCCCGTTCTGTGGGGATAGATTAGAACGAGTTCAGGTCCGGAGGAAGGTTGGGCGAGCGCTCCATTTGCGCGGCCTCGCCCAACCGGGGCCGCTCGCAAACAGAGTGCCTGCGCCGAACGGGACGACGGCGTCCTAGCGCGCCCGCGTCAGAGCGAGCCAGATGCCGCCACCGATCATGAAGCCGCCGGAGACGCGCGACATCAGGCGCGTCCGCTCCTTGGAAAAGAATTTGCGCGCGCGGCCGGCGAGCAGCGCGTAGATCATGTCGCTCATCGCCGCCGTCACCATGAAGGTCACGCCAAGCAGCGCGACCTGCGGAAAGTGGTCCTTGTTCAGGTCCATGAACTGCGGAATGAAGGCGCCGAAGAACACCAGCACTTTCGGGTTCGACAGCAGCACCAGGAATCCTTGCAGGAAGAATCCCCCGCGCGGCGGCGGGGGCGGCGCATCGGCGCTTACGCCCTCGACCGGGGCGCGGATCAGCTTGATGCCGAGCCAGACCAGGTAAGCCGCGCCGGCAAAACGCACCCAGTCGAACCAGTAGCCCATCGTCGCCATCAGCGAGGTCAGGCCGACGGCGACGATGCCGATCACGATCGCCAGCCCCGCCTGCGCGCCCAGCACATTGGTCAGCGCCGCGCGAGTGCCATGGCGCAGCCCGTTGGCGATCACCAGCGTGACGATCGGGCCGGGCAACAAAGCGAGCGCAATGCAGGCGGCGACATAGGCGAGATAGGCGTGCAGGGACATGGGGAGGACTCGGCTGGAAGGTCTGGTTGCATCATAAGGATGGGGACGCCGGGGACAAGCCCGGCGGGGCGAGCGCTATTGCGTATTCATTGCTGATTTGATCCATTGCACCGGCGCGGCGCTGGCCAGGAATTCCAGCGCGGCACGCCGTAGCTGAATGACATCTCCCCTGCCCTGCGCCGCCACCACCAGCAGATCGCAGCGGTGCGAGACGGCGATGCCGATTGCAGCATGCATGCCATCGCCCGGCTTCAGATGATAGGGCCTGACACGTCCGGGCATATCGGCGACACGCACCGCTTCGCCGGCGCCGATCGGAACAAAACGTTCGCTGATGAGGTCCACATCCGCGACGCGATCGACCTCGTCGTCATCGGCAACGCCGCTTGTGCAATTGCAGAAGCCGAGCTTTGGCCGGATATAGACTTCGACATCGCCGCCGCAGGATGCCGCGCTGCAGCGGAACGCGCGGCCTGCGGGCCAGCCGTCGCGCGGGAACGGCCATGCGATCTCCTTCCAGTTATCGCGGGGCGCCGCGCTCTCGTAAGCTGCGACGCCCGAAAGAACGCCGAACACAAGTGCCGCAGCCCCGATGACCGACGAGGTTCGCATGCGCCGTCACGGCAGGCCGGCGACGGCGCGGGCCTCGCCGGTCAATTCGAGGATATGCAGGCCGGTATTGGCGCGATCGACGGCATAGATATAGCCGCGCTCGTCGGTCTCGACATTGTTGGTCTGGATCGCGACCTTGCAGCGATCCGCGCCCTCGACGGTCACGCAGCGCTTGTCGGTGGCCGACGTGATCGACGGGATGAAGTAGCCGACCTCCTTGGGGTGATAGGGATCGCGGATATCGAGCGCACGCACGCCGGCATTGAAAAACGCGATGAAGGCCATTTTCCTGTAGTAGACCGGCGCCATGCTCTCGCTCGAGGAATGAGAGCCGAACCGGCCGCCGCGCTCGCAGAACGAGCCGCTCGCCTCCGGCACGGTGTAGCTGGAGATCATCATCGGCCGCGTTTCGGTGGTGACATCGGCGAACCACACCATCTGCCGCGCCTCGCCGCATTCATTCAAGATTGCCTCGTCGACGATCATGACGATGTCGCGGGTCTTGCCGTCCTTGTCGTGCGAGAACTCCGCGATCGGCATGCCCGGCATCGGGAACGTCGTATGCGCGCCGTTCAGGGCGGAGAGCGGCATGCGCGATATTTCGGGATAGCGGAGATTTTCCGCGATCGGCTCCTTCGGCCCATTGAGCAGCTTTTCGCGGTCGACGATCTGCAGGAAACCGCCCTTGTTGGTGCCATAGCCGAAATAGACGCGGTTGCGACCTGGCCCGGTCGAGATCGGCCCGTGCAGCTCGGTCGGCACCGCGCCGGTCGATCCGGGCTCCTGGCCCGGCAGGCCGAAGTCCCTGATCTTCACGGGGTGGGCGGGATCGCCGAGATCGTAGACCTGCGTCATGCGGCGGGTGCGCCAGTCCGGCGCGCCCGACACCAGGAAGGCGATGCCGGTGTCGCACTCCCACCAGCTCTTATGCGTGTCCTTCAGTCCACCGATCCGCGTGATCAGCGCGGGATTGGCGGGATCGGCGACATTCCAGATCTCATGCGCCTCGCTGCCGAAGGTGCGCAGCATATAGACCGCGTTGCGGTCGCCCTTCGGCAGATCCTTGCCGTCGCAGACGCGCACCATCTGTGCGCCGCCGGATTCGTATTTGCCTTCCTGTCCCGGAATGTGGCGCAGATATTTTGGATGCGCGGGGTCGGTGACATCGACGATCGACGTGCCGTTCGGTTCCGGCTTGCCGGTCATCGGATTGATCGGATCGGGAATCTCGTCGGTGCCGCCGTGATGACCGATATAGGCGATCCAGCGGTCGCCCTGATGATGGATGGTCGGCTGATAGGCGCTGCGCGCCTGCAGATCGTTGGTTCCAACCAGCTTCATGTTGGAGGCTTCAGGCGGCGCTCCGACCTTTTGCTGCTGCGCGTCAACGCTTGAGCACCCGAGAAAAGAAAGCGCCACACACAGCGCAAGTTTGCCGCCACCCTTCATCCGTTTCACCCCGTGTTTCAAGGCCAATCTGCGTTGGCTGTAAGCAGGATAACACGACCATGCGCATCGCCAAAAACACACGCTTGACATGCAACCATTTGGTTGCCTATTGTCGATCGCATGGATGAAGTCTTCAAAGCGCTGGCGGACGCGTCGCGGCGGTCGCTCCTGGACAGGCTTCACGGCAGAAACGGACAGACGCTGAACGAATTGTGCGAAGGCCTCGCCATGACGCGGCAGGCGGTGACGAAACACCTTGTTATTCTCGAACAGGCCAATCTCGTCACCACGCTCAAGCATGGCCGCGAGAAGCTGCACTATCTCAATCCGGTGCCGATCCATCAGATCGGCGAACGGTGGATCAGGAAATTCGAGCGCGCCAAGCTCACCGCGCTCACCGAATTGAAACGGCAACTGGAGAAGCGTGATGAGTAAGCCGGAATTCGTCTATGTGATCTATATCCAGGCGCCTTGCGAAAAGGTCTGGGATGCGCTGCTCGATCCGGAGATGACCAAGGATTATTGGGGCAGGAAGCGCAACCGCTCGGACTGGAGCAAGGGTGCGACGTGGCAACACGAAGATTACGACGACCCTTCCGAAGTCGCGATCGCCGGCACCGTCATCGAGAGCGAGCGCCCACACCGCCTCGTGCTGAGCTGGGCGCGGCCGGCAAATGCAGGCGATCCTGACAAGGTATCGCGGGTCACCTTCATGATCGAGGAACAGTTCGGCTCGACCAAATTGACCGTCGTGCATAGTGAACTCGACGACGAGATGCTGCGCGGCGTCAGCGCCGGCTGGCCTGCGATCCTGTCGAGCATGAAGACGTTGCTGGAAACCGGCGCGTCAATGCCGATGACGCGACAACGCTGGAAGGGCGGCAAGTAGCTTCGCGGAGGGTTTCAGAATGTCCACGCCGGAATTCGTGTACGTCACCTATATCGAGACCACGCCCGAGAAATTGTGGGAGGCTCTGACCGATAGCGACTTCACCAGGCGTTACTGGTTCAACACGGAAGTGAGATCCGACTGGAAGGTGGGCTCGCCGTTCGCGCTGGTCATGAACGGCACCACGACTGACGTCGGAGAAATCCTCGAGGCGGACCGGCCGCGGCGCCTCGCCTACACCTTCAAGCACCAGCTCGATGAGGACATGCGCAACGAGCCGCCGACCAAGGTCGCCTTCACCCTCGAGCCCCACGGCAGTCTCGTGAAGCTGACCGTGACGCATGAAGGCTTCGTCGAAGACAGCAAACTCTTCGACGGCATCTCCAAGGGATGGCCGGCGATCTTGTCCGGACTCAAGACCCTGCTCGAGACCGGGAAAGTGTTCGCGATCCCGCCGCGCGCGCTTGAGATCGACGGGTTCGAATAGGGATGAAAATCTATCGGAGGAACCGAGTGGATATGAATATCGAGACGTTCAAGCCGGCAATCGTCTACACGATCTATATCGCCTCCACGCCGCAGAAGGTCTGGGAGGCGCTGACCAGCGCCGAGTTCAGCCGGAAGTATTTTTTCGGCAACGCGGTCGAGGTCGATCTCCGCGTCGGCGGCGCCTTCATGGTGCGCACCCCCGACGGCGCGCCGCATATCACCGGCGAGGTGATCGAATGCGAGCCCGCGCGAAAGCTGACCGTGACCTTCAACGTCAACTGGCCGGCGCTGGTGGAAAAGCTCGGGCCGACGCTCGTGACCTATGAGATCGAGCAGGCCGGCAACGCGGTCAGGCTGACGCTGCTGCAATCGCACGACCGGCCGCTCAGCGACGATATCCTCTCCGGCGGCCGCTCCGGCTGGCCCGCGATCCTCTCCAGCCTCAAGAGCCTCCTGGAGACCGGCAATCCCCTCGTCGTCCAGATGCAGCCGCCGGAGCGCATGCTGGCGGCGCTGAAGGAATTAGGGATCGTAACTCCGTAAGGGACAATCGCGTAGTCCGGGTGGAGCGCAGCGTAACCCGGGCTACGAGGCTACGGCGTCACCCCCTCGCCCTTAACTCGCGGCGCAGCACCTTGCCGGTCGCGGTCATCGGCAGCGACTCCGCGAACTCGACGAAGCGCGGATATTCGTGGGCGGCGAGTTGCACCTTGACGAAATCCTGGATCTCGCGGGCGAGCGCATCACTCGCGGCATAGCCCGGGCGAAGCACGATCCACGCCTTGATGGATTCGGTCCTGATCGGATCGGGAATGCCGACCACGGCCGACATCGCGACCGCCGGATGCTTCATCAGCGTGTGCTCGATCTCGGAAGGGCCGACGCGATAGCCGGCGGTGGTGATGACGTCGTCCTCGCGGCTGACGTACCAGAAATAGCCATCCTCATCCTGCACGCCGAGATCGCCGGTCAGCAGGAACTCGCCGGCATATTTCTTCGCGGTTGCTTCCGGGTTGCGCCAATATTCGAGCATCGTGCAGGGACATGGCTGCCGCACGCCGATGATGCCGCGCGTCCCCCGCGGCAGCTCCTCGCCTTTGTCGTTGACGATGCGCACGTCGAAGCCCGGTGTCGCCCGCCCCATCGAACCCGGGCGGATCGGAAACAGGTTCGAATTGCTGCCGATGACGAGGTTGCATTCGGTCTGGCCGAACACCTCGTGGGCGTCGATCCCGAAGGTGTCGCGCACCCAGCCCAACAGCTCGCCGCCGAGCGACTCGCCGCCGGTGAAGATGCTGCGCAGTTTCACGCCGGAATTCTTCACGCCGGCCTGCCGCATCAGCTTCAGCGCGGTCGGCGGCAGGAACACGTTGCGGATGCCGAGCTCGGCCATCATCTGCATCGCCGCCTGCGGTTCGAACTTGCGCGCGCGATGACCGACCATGGGAATGCCGTGGTACCAGAACGCGAACAGGCCGTTGATCAAGCCGCCGATCCACGCCCAATCCGCTGGCGTCCACATCAGGTCGCCGGGACGCGGCAGGAAGTTGTGGCACATCTCGACATTCGGCAGGTGGCCAAGCACGACGCGATGCGCATGCAGCGCGCCCTTTGGATTGCCTGTGGTGCCCGACGTGTAGATGATGAGCGCGGGATCATCGGCCGAGGTGTCGACGGTGGTAAACTCCGCCGAGGCCGCGCGCAGCGCGGGCCAGAACGGCTTCGTGCCTGCTGGCACCACGTCGCCGACCACATAGACGCTCTTCAATTCGGGCAGGCGGTCGCGGATCTTCGCCAGCTTCTCCCAGCCGGCTGCGTCGGTGACGATCGCCTTCGCTTGCGAATTCGACAATCGGAATTCCAGCGCATCCTCGCCGAACAGCGCGAACAGCGGGATCGAGATCATCGCGGAGCGGAAGGCAGCGATATGCGCGATCGGCAATTCCAGCGACTGCGACAGGAACACCGCGACGCGATCGCCGCGCTCAAGACCGTCGGCCTTCAGCACATTGGCGAAGCGGCGCGACATCTCCGCGACCTCGTCGAAGCTGGTGTGGCTCTCGGTGCCGTCCTCGTCAACGTAAACAAGCGCGAGCCGGCCGGAGCCGTCGGCATGGCGGTCGCAGCAGGCCGTCGCGATGTTGAAGCGCGCCGGGACGTCCCAGCGGAAGTTGCGGTAGAGCTCGTCGTAGGTTGCGGCTTCCTTGAGCATGATCCTCGGGCGTTCCTGACGTTCCATTTTTCTTGCAAGCCAGTTTTAAGGCCCCTCCGGCCGCGCACAAGCCGCCACGGATCGGATTCCAATTCGAAGGTGTCGCAGGCTGTCATCGGGGCCGTGCTTGCGCGGATCCGCCGATATCCAAGGGGAACGACGACGTGATCTCTGCACCGAAAATCTTTGCAAAATGTTGATTTAATTCAACTTATCTCGGTTTCCTTACTGCCATGCGCGGATTCATCATGAGGTCTGTCGGTGCGGTTCAGGGGTCGCAATTTTGTCAAATAAGCCTATATTAGGCGTACGAAATGACATGTGCGGCGCGCCGCCGGTTGTGGCCCGCCGTCTCCCAACCCCCAATCGCGCTAGCGCCAAGAAGAGTAAGAGGTCGTCGACCATGCGTCCTATGCGTCCGTTCAACTTTAACACCGCCGCCGAACTGTTTCCCGCCGCCATTCGCAAGAAGAAGCGGGCGGGCTTCGCCTATCGGCGCTTTGGCACCGCGGCGGAAGCCGTGCGGTACGCCATGGAAGAGTTGCCGGCGGATTCCCTGAACGGCGCCTACCTGCAGGTCGAGGAAGCCCGTTTCGACCAGAACGGCATCCGCTCACTCTATGAGAGCGAAGCGTTCCCGCTGCCGCGCCGCCCGCGCCCGGTGCAGACCAATACCAACGCCGACGCCGCTTAAACCAATCCGTCCATCTGCC
Organism: Bradyrhizobium sp. BRP22; assembly: GCF_020194175.1. Taxonomy (GTDB): domain Bacteria; phylum Pseudomonadota; class Alphaproteobacteria; order Rhizobiales; family Xanthobacteraceae; genus Bradyrhizobium. The sequence goes on from NZ_JADYVX010000053.1 coordinate 33,399, forward strand.
AAGCGAAAAGCCCTCGGGATGGACCGGGGGCTTTCTCTTTTCGAGCTCACCGCGGCTGCTTGTCCAGCCAGCGCCGGAGCATCCGCACATTCCGGACGTTGGCGCGGAACACGACGTCGAACGCATCGCCCGCGAGCGGCACCAGGCCGACCGCGCCGTCGAGCGCGACGTTGGCGAGCATCCGCGCGGTGATGTGCCAGGGCGCACCCAGCGCGCGCGCTTCCCGCACCAGCCACAGCGAGATCGCAGTCGTGATGATGTCGCCGACCACGGGGATCAGGCCGATCAGCCCGTCGATGCCGTAGCGGATCTTGGTGCCCGGCACGATGAAGGCGACGTCGAGCAGTTTTGCGATCGCCTCGAGCCGCGCCAGCCGCTGCTCACGGGTGAGATTGCCGAAGGGATTGGCGGTCTCGAAATCAAACCGGAACGCCTCGAACTGCGGATGCAGCGCGGCTTCCGGAATCTCGCGTCCGTCCTGATCGATGATTTTGCCCTGCGGCCTGGCGTCGCGGAACGGGCCCTGCGAACGGGCGCGGTTGGGCGTATAGATGTCGTCGGGCATGCGCATCACATGGTAACGCAGGCGCGCGGTACAAGTTGCGTCACATTACCGCTCTGTCACGCTGCCGATCCCTCATGGTGAGGAGCGCGATAGCGCGTCTCGAACCATGAGGCCCCGCCAGTGGCCTCGGCCTTCGAGACGGCCGCCATGCGGCCTCCTCAGGCTGAGGAGACAGATCTGACACACGCAGTCTTGGGCGCGCCTCTTGGTGCGCGCCCCGGTATGACGGTGAAAGCGGCTACGTCGTCGCCGGCTGCGGCTCTTCGGCGTATTTGTGCGCCAGCCAGGACGACAGCATTGACGGCACGAAGCCGACGAGGCCGTAGAGGATGAACTGCACCACGCCGGAGTCCGGGCCGCGCGAGCCATAGAGCAGTTCGGATGCGATGAATCCGATCGCGCCGATGATCAGCATCCGCACGAACGGGCTGATCTTCCGCACATGCATCAGGATGTCGTCGATCGCCCCCAGCATCAGCGACGGCACGATGCCGAACAGATACGCGTATTGCAGCGTCTTGGCGAAGGCGAGGAAGAACTTTCCGACCTCGCGCGCACTCGTCTCGTTCCAATAGCCAGATTGGTAGCTGGTCGCGAACAGCAGGATGAAACCACCGATGAACGGGCCGATCGCGGCGAAGATCAGGTAGCGTTTCATGGCGGCGACTCACTGCATGACGTCACGATCCGAGGTAAACCGGACCATGATCGCATCGCCCCTCACTCCCCCCATGCCGCGAACGCGTCGTTGAATGCGCGCTCGCCCGGCGCGCCCTTCTCGATCGCGATGATGGCACGGCGCTGGTTGGAGTAGACGAGCGGGACGTCGAACCAGGAGCGTTCCTTCAGAAGCTGCAGGTTGCGCGAGCGATCGGCGTCGACGTTGGAGAGGCCGACCAGGAAGAAGCCGTCGGTGACCTTCACGGCCAGCCCCGCCAGCGGAGTGCCGCGGGCCTGCTCGTTGGATTTCATCAGGATGCCCGGCACATTGCCGACGCCGCCGTTCGGGAAATCCTGCGGCAGGATGAAGGTGAGCTCGGCGGTGTGGCTCGCGGGCAGCGACGAGTCGGTGTTGCGGCGGAACGACATCGTCATCTTGAACTTGCGGTCGGGGATCTCGATGTCGGCGCGCACGGCGATGTCGGCGGGCGAGTTGCCGGCGGCCTTGATCGGTTCGGTGCGCCAGATCACCGAGCCCACATATTGCTTGCCCTTGGGATCGCTGGGGTCCTCGTCATAGAGCACGACGCGCTGCGCCACCGGAGCGACCGGCTCGCTGGACGACGGCTGGCCGACGCGATCCGGAATCTTCGGCTTGCTCGCCGGCGCCGATGCATCCTTCGGCGCCTCCACCGAGGGTGACGACTTCAGCAGGCCGGTCACGACGGTGACCGCCTGCTTGCCCCAGAGGATGCCGGCGCCGATCAGGATCAGGATGATGCCGACCGCGATCGCGGTCTTGAATGGAAATGCCGAGCCGAGTCGCGCACCCTTCTTGACCTCGCGATCGCCATTGCCGAGCCCCGCCCGCGGCTGCGATCCCGGCGGGTAGCGCTCGGCCTCCTCGCTCGACTCGTCATAGGAATAGGGCGCGTCCGGATCGGCGCCGCGGTTCTCCATGTTCGGCTCGAGCCGGTCGAACTCCGGCGAGGGCGACGGCACGTTGGCGTAGGTCTTGCGCGCGTTGCGGTTGGCCTGCGCGGCGGCGCGGCCGAGATCGTCGGCGTCGGCGGCGAGATCGCGGAAGCCGCGCAAGGCCGGCGGCTGCGGCGCCGGCGGCCCGCCATTATTGGCGCCAGCATTGTTGTCCGGCCCGCGGCGCACGCCGGGCGGCCGCTGCGGATCGGACGGCGGTGGGGGCGCGGGCGGACGCGGGCTGACCGGCGGCGCCTCGCCACGCAGATTGCGCGGCGGACGGTCCTCGCCACCAGGCGGACGCGGCGGCGGTGGCGTGCGTTGGCGCGGCGGGGTGCCGCCTGGGGTGCCTGGGGC
>NZ_JADYVX010000054.1 GCF_020194175.1 Bradyrhizobium sp. BRP22
TGCGCTGATACTGGAGACGAGCGGCTTTGGTCCACGGCATGGTGTCCTCCCTCGAATCTTTGCAAATCCGAAGGAATCACAGGCCCGCCAAAACCGCTCACCCTTTTTCGGTCAGGCTCTGAGGAGCCGCGCAGCGGCGTCTCGAAGGATGGCCGCGGGCGAGATCGGGGCCTCATGGTTCGAGACGCGCTGCGCGCTCCTCACCATGAGGGGCGGCAGGCGAGCGCGCGTCAACTTCCGCGATACGTGGCGTAGCTCCAGGGGGTGACCAGGAGCGGGACGTGGAGATGGCCTTCGGGCTCGCTCACCGCAAAGCGCAAGGGAATGCGATCGAGGAACGGCGGATCGGAGAGCGGCACCTGGCGGGCGGCAAAATACTCGCCGACGCTGAACGAGAGCTCGTACTTTCCAATCGGCACCGGGCGGCCGCCGATCAGCGGCTGGTCGGTGCGGCCGTCGGCGTTGGTCACCGCGCGCGCCACCACGCGGCTGGCGCCAAGATCAGCCAGCTCGATCAATTCGACCGCGATGCCGGCGGCGGGCTTGCCGCTGTGGGTGTCGAGCACATGCGTGGAGAGCCGACCGTGCACCGGAAGGCGATCCTCCGCCGTCACGAGCTGGTCGAGGCGGAGGGCGGCGATGCGGCAGATCTCTTCGATCGATCGCCGCATCTCCGCCGCCACGTCGTGCGGCAGGCGGCGCTCGAAATCGCGCAGGATCGAATCCTTGGTGTGGCGGCGGACGCAGACGATATAGGGGAAGCCGAATTTCGAGCGATAGGCGTTGTTGACGCGCTCGAACGCATCGTATTCGGCATCCGACAGGCGGTCGAGGCCGACGCTGTTCTGCTCCGCATCGGAGTCCGCGGTGAGGCCCGCGGCGCGCTGGGTCTTGTCGGCGAGATCGGGATGGGCCTTGATCAGCGCTAGCCGCAATTCGCTTGGTGCGCGCTCGACCGCGGCCTTCATCGCCGCGAACAACGGATTGATGCCGGCGAACGGCCGCAGCAATGCCACCTGCTCGGCGATCCACGGCGAATGCTCGAAGATGTTGCCAAGCGCCGTGACGAAGTCGTCACGGCCAAGACTGTTAAGATCGGTGAGTGTGATCGACATCGGCTATCCGATGCTGAAGGCCTGTTCGGCGAGCTGCTTGTGGTGGGCGTGCCAGTGCTCGGCGATCTGCAGCCGCGTCGGCACCCAGACGCGGTCGTGCCTGGTGACGTAGTCGAGGAAGCGCATCAACGCTGCGGCGCGGCCGGGGCGGCCGACCAGGCGGCAATGCAGGCCGACCGACATCATCTTCGGCGAGGTCTCGCCTTCGGCATAGAGCACATCGAAACTGTCCTTCAGATAGGTGAAGAACTGATCGCCGCCGCCAAAGCCCTGCGGGTTGACGAAGCGCATGTCGTTGGCATCGAGCGTGTAGGGAATGACCAGATGCGGCTCCACGCCGGGGGCCTTGATCCAGTACGGGAGATCGTCGGCATAGGCATCGCAGAGATACGAGAGCCCGCCCGCCTCCATCAGGAGCCGGAGCGTGTTGATGGAGGATCTGCCGGTGTACCAGCCGAGCGGCCGCGCGCCGGTGGCCTCGGTGTGCACGCGGATCGCTTCCGCGATCTCGGCGCGCTCCTCGGTCTCCGACATATCCTTGTGCTCGACCCATCTAAGACTGTGACTCGCGATGTCCCAGCCCGCCTCCTTCATCGCGGCAACGATCTCGGGATTGCGCTTCAGCGCCATCGCGACGCCGAACACGGTAGCCGGCAATCGGCGCTCGCCGAACATGCGCCACAAGCGCCAGAAGCCGGCGCGCGAGCCGTACTCGAACATCGATTCGATATTGGCATGGCGCTGGCCCGGCCAGGGCTGTGCGCCCAGCACATCCGACAGGAACGCTTCGGAGGCGCGGTCGCCATGCAGGATGTTGTTCTCGCCGCCCTCTTCGAAATTCACCACGAACTGCACAGCGATGCGGGCATTGCCCGGCCATTTCGGGTCGGGCGGGTTGCGGCCATAGCCGCGGAGATCGCGCGGATATGCTGCCTCAGTCACTATACTTCCTCGAAACGAATCTTCTGTGCACCCTTCCAGAGCACGGTCTTGCCGAAGGTGACGAGATTCTCGAGCCCCGACGTCAGCGTGATGAAGTGGTTGCCGGCGAGCTGGCCCATCTTGCTCGCGAAATGCACGCCGCCATAGGCGAGCAGGATCTCGGTTTCGCTGATGCCGCCGGGATAGAGGATGATCTGGCCGGGCGCCGGATAGCTGGTGTGGTTCTCGTAGGAAACGCCGAAGTCGAGATCGCCGAGCGGCATCCAGACCCCCTCGCCGCTCCAGCGGACATGGATCGCCTGGCTCTCGAACGGCATCGCCTTGCGGAACGCCGCAACCGTCTTCGGCGCGAGCGCGTCCTCAAAGCGCGCGTCGAATTTGAAGTCGCCGGCATGGACAATCAGTTTGCTCATCGATCGCTTCTCTCGGATATCTTTCTTGCGTGGCTGGAAACGGCGGCTCGCTACCGCATTGCAGCGCGCCTATCGGAAGCAAGGACCATTCCAGAGGGAACGTCCGCCTAGTCGCCCTTTCTGCGGTCGTACGACCAGCCGAACACGCCGCCGCGCTGCACCTCGGGCTCCGCCGCCGGCGCCTCCTTGACCTCGGCCTGCGGCGGTGGAGCGGGCGGCGCCGGCAGGTTCTCGCACTTCATGGAGTAGACCAGTTCGCCTTTCGCAGTGCGGCCGATCGGCGCGCAATCGTCTGCCCGCGCGACCGCGCCTTTTGTCGCACCCTTGGTGTCCTTGGGCACCAGTTGGGTCTGGGCCAAGGCCAGCGAGGACACCGGCGAGATGGCCAACAGCAGCACTGGTAAAAACTTCTTCATCCGCTTCACTCGCTGGAAACACTTTGCCTTAATCGAACCGGGGTGGCACCGGCAAGCCCATGATAGCCCGAACCGCCTGTAACGCCTGCTGAATATTTAGCCGTGACCAAGAAATTTGCTCGCCGCTTCGTGATGGGCACAACCGTTATAACCGTCAGCGCACATCGCTATCTCCCAATTGCGTCGAGCCTCGCAGGGCTCGCCGACAAAACGTGATAACGCCGGGAGAACCACAATGAAGACATTCATCACCATCCTTGGGTCAGCTTTGATCATTGCATCATCGGTACAGTTCGCTGCCGCGGCGCAGCGGCATCACCACAACAAGTCGGACCGTGCCGACCGCGTCGTGGTGCGCCAGCAGCCGCGTGATTTCAATGCTTATGCGGCGTGGCCCGCCCCCGCACCGGCGCCCGAGCTCTACGGCTATGCGCCGAGCTATTTCAGCGGCGGCTATTCGGCGCCCGCCGGCCACTGAGCCGATCGAGGTTGAACGTAAAAGGCCGGCCGCGCATCGTGGCCGGCCTTTCGTTTGTAACGGTTTCAACTCAATTGTGCGCCCTTGCCGGCCCCGTCCCAGCCAACTCACGCGGTCGCCCGCCGAGGGTTTCTTCTTCAAGCTCATCGCCGGCCGGCGACATCAGCATCCGATCGCGCGGCAGCGCCTCCGGCATCTCGTCGCGAATGAAAGCCAAGAGCTTCTCCCTGATCTCGCAGCGCAGATCCCAGGCCTGCGGTGCGTTCCTGGCGCTGACCAGCGCGCGCAGTTCGATGGTCCGTGGATGGGTCTCGACGACCTGCAGGTTGACCACCGCGCCATCCCAAAGCTTGGAATCGCGCGCTGCTCTTTCGAGCTCCCGCCGGATCCGTGGCACGTCGGCGGCATAGTCGACATGCAGCATGATCGCGCCGATCAGCGACTGCGCATCGCGGGTCCAGTTCTGGAACGGACGCTCGATGAAATAGGAAAGCGGTACCACCATGCGGCGCCAGTCCCACAGCCGGATCACGACATAAGTCGAGGCGATATCCTCCACCCAGCCCCATTCATTTTCGATGATGACGGCATCTTCAATCCTGATCGGCTGGGTGATTGCGATCTGCACGCCCGCGATCAGATTGCTCAGCAAGGGCCGTGCGGCGAGACCGACGATCACACCGGCGGCGCCGGCCGAGGCGAACAGGCTGACGCCGTATTGCCTGACCGAGTCGAACGTCATCAGGGCCGTGGAGACGGCAATCATGATGATCAGCGTATCGATCACCCGCTTGAAAACGCGAACCTGCGTCACATGCTTGCGCGCCAGAAAATTCTCATCGACATCGAGGCGGAACTGCTGGAGATAGCGCGTGGCCATCATATCGACGGCGCGGATCGAAAGCCATCCGATCAGCGCGATGACGGCGATGGCAAAGAAGTGGCTGAGCTGCGTTCGCAGCGTGTCGTTCAATGGCGCCAGCGGCAGCACGAAGGCAACCGCCGCAAGGCACAGCGCCAGCCGGGTCGGACCCGCGGTTCGATCGAGAAACAATCTCACCACCGGATTCCTGCGACCCAGCAGCCGCCGGATCAGCCGCGAAGCGAAGCAATGGACGAGCAAGGCAGACGCGATCGCGCCGCAGATCAGGGCAAGCCCGATGATCCACGACGGTATCCAGCCAATGGCCAATTCGATTTCTGCAAGGATGGCGTCCATGGAACTTCCCTGCCGCGCTATTTGCGGCTAACGCCGGTCTGCTGCCGTTCGCTCCCCCGCTCGATGCAATGCAGCAATTCATCGCCTGCAACGCGGTCCAAAGCTCCGAGCATCGTGTAGTCTGGCAGAGGCATCCTGGTTCTGACTGGAGATAATGATGACGACAGCAACATTGCGCGGCCATGTGGCGCTGGTGACCGGAGGTTCGCGCGGCATTGGCGCGGCGATCGTGCGCGCGCTGGCGGACCAAGGCGCGGCCGTGGCGATCAACTATCGCGAGCGCGCGGGCGATGCGGATGCGCTGGCAAAGGAGATCGCCTCCGCAGGCGGAAAGGCGGTCGCGATCGGCGCGGATGTATCGCAAGGCGCCGCGGTTGCGCAGCTGGTGCAACGCGTGACCGCCGAGCTTGGCCCGATCGACATCCTCGTCAACAATGCCGGCATCGCGATCACGCGCGGCGTCGACGATCTCACCGAAGATGATTTCGATCAGACTATCGCGGTGAACCTGAAGTCGGTGTTCCTGTGCACGCAGGCGGTGTTGCCGGGGATGCGGGCGAAACAATGGGGCCGCATCGTCAACATCTCCTCGGGCGCCGCAAGAGGCGCCGGCGCGATCGGGCCGCACTACAATGCGTCGAAGGCCGGTCTCGAGGGATTGACGCGCGGCTATGCCGCCCGCCTCGTCAAGGAAGGCATCACCGTCAACGCGGTCGCGCCCTCGCTGATCGAGACCGACATGATGAAGGGGCAACCGAATCTGGTCAGCCGGATTCCGCTCGGCCGTTTCGGCACCGCCGACGAAGTCGCGCAGGCCGTGATGATGCTGATCGGCAACGCCTACATGACCGGCCAGACGGTTGCCATGAGCGGCGGCATGGCGTTCAACTAGCGAGGCGAATTCGATATCCCAACGACCGGCGCGTGCCGGGCGCGATCTGCATCAGGCCGGGCTTGGCTGTGAACTCGCCGTCAAAATCGACGGGGCTGGCATAACCGTGCCACGGCTCGATGCACAGGAACGGCGCGCCGCCGGGCTTTGACCAGATGCCGAGTTCGCGAAAGCCGTCCCAGGAAACTGCGATCGACGGCCCGCGATCGGCGGCATAGCGCACCGAAGTGCTCGCGAGCCGGTCGAGGATCATCGCGTCGTCGTCGAACAGCCGCTCGGCGAGCGCGAGGGTCTTGCCCTTGATCGGTGATGGCTGCGCATCCGGCCGCATCAGACCGCCCTCGAGCCGCCTGATCGGCGCGGGTTCGTCATGCGAGAAGGTCAGCGTGTAGGCTTCCTTCGCAAGTCCCGGAAGCAACGGCCAGTTGAAGGCGGGATGTCCGCCGAGCGAGGCCGGCAGCGTTTCATTGCCGGGGTTTGTGATCTCGAACGTCACCTCCAGATCGGCGCCCTGTGCCGCATAGGTCACCTCCAGGCGGAAGGCGAAGGGATAGCGGGCGCGGGTCGCCTCATTGTCCACCAGCACCAGCATGCAGGAAGCGGCCTCGCGCGAGACCCATTCGAATCGCTGATCGCGCGCGAAGCCGTGCTGCGTCATCGGGTAGGTCTTGCCCTTGTGGCGCAGCTCGTCATTCTTCAGCCGCCCGACGATCGGAAACAGCAGCGGCGCATGCCGCGGCCATTCCGGCCCGGCCTGCCAGAGCAGCTCGAGCCCGTCTGCATTCTTCAGCGAGCAGAGTTCGGCGCCGGCGGCCTTGATCGTCGCGGCAATACCGTCGCTTTGGATGATGTGTGTGTCCGTGCTCACGTCTGACCTCGCGGGGAAGCGCGCCCATCCCTGTATATTTTTTAAGCTGACGATGTCGAGACTTTCATCTTGCCGCGGCAATCGCGGTTATGTGAGCCTCCTCGCAAAGCCGCAGTTCCCGGCGGATTGCGGCTGTTCCGATCCAAGAAAGACAGGTCATGTTCAAACGGCTGTTGGTTGCGTTCCTCCTTACCACCGCAAGCGCGGGTCTCGTGCTGGCGCAGGAATCGCCAAGGATGGGAGGCGTGATCAACACCGTGATCCAGCCCGAACCGCCCGGCCTGATGCTGGCGATGATCCAGAACGGCCCGACCCAGATGGTGGCGGGCAACATCTTCGAAGGGCTGTTGCGCTACAGCCCGAAACTGGAGCCGCTGCCCGGCCTCGCCGAAAGCTGGACCGTCAGTCCGGACGCCAAGGTCTACACCTTCAAGCTCAAGCCGGGCGTGACCTGGCATGACGGCAAGCCGTTCACCTCGGCCGACGTGCTGTTCTCGATCGACATGCTGAAACAGACCCATGCGCGCGCCCGCAACAACCTGACGCAGGTCGAAAAGGTCGAGGCGCCCGACGACCTCACCGTGGTGTTCACGCTCAAGGAGCCGTTCGGCCCGTTCCTCGGCATTTTCGAGGTCGGCTCGATGCCGATGATCCCGAAGCACCTCTATGCGGGCACCGACTTCAAGACCAACCCCTACAACAATGCGCCCATCGGCACCGGCCCCTTCATGTTCAAGGAGTGGAAGAAGGGCTCGTACATTCAACTGGTGAAGAACCCGAACTACCACGAGAAGGGCAAGCCCTATCTCGACGAGATCTATTGGCAGATCATTCCGGATGCCGCGGCGCGTTCGGTGGCCTACGAGACCGGAAAGGTCGACGTGCTGCCCGGCGGCTCGGTGGAAAATTTCGACGTGCCGCGTCTGTCGAAGCTCAAGGACACCTGTGTGACCGGCGCCGGCTGGGAGTTCTTCAGCCCGCTGGCCTGGCTGTGGCTCAACAACCGCCAGGGCCCGACCGCTAACAAGAAGGTGCGCCAGGCGATCATGTATGCGATCGACCGCAACTTCGCCAAGGACGTGATCTGGAACGGGCTCGGCAAGGTCGCAACCGGCCCGTCATCTTCCGCCATCAAGTTCTACACCGACGACGTGCCGAAATATGACTTCAATCCGGCCAAGGCCAAGGCGCTGTTGAAGGAGGCCGGCTACAATGGCGAGAAAGTCCGCCTGCTGCCGCTGGCCTATGGCGAGACCTGGCAACGCTGGGGCGAAGCCGTGAAGCAGAACCTGCAGGACGTCGGCATGAACATCGAGATCATCGCCACCGACGTGCCCGGCGGCAACCAGAAGATCAGCGATTGGGACTACGACATCGCCTTCACCTATCTCTATCAATACGGCGATCCGGCGCTCGGCGTCGGCCGCAACTACGTCTCCAGCGCCATCGCCAAGGGCCAGATGTTCAACAATGTCGAGAGCTATTCGAACCCCGAGATCGACAAGCTGTTCGCCGAAGGCGCGGTCGCAACGCCCGATTCCAAGCGCAAGGAGATCTACGAGAAGGCGCAGAAGATCCTGGTCGAGGACGTACCGGTCGCCTGGATGCTGGAATTGCAGTTTCCGACCATCACGCGCTGCAAGGTGAAGAACCTCATCACGACAGCGATCGGCGTCAATGACGGCTTCCGCGACGCCTGGATCGAAAAATAACCCGCCAAGTTCTGTTTCATATGCGATAGCCCTGCGCCTGGAGGGAAGGGTCGGGGTATCTCCCCGATTCCTACACTCCGATCGCGGGAGAGAGCCAAACCGGCAAGCCTGAACGCCAGCCGAAACACTCGTCGCGCCAATGTCCGCTTGCGCCAGAAGCCGCCGTTGACGCAGAGACGCGCCCGCTGCTGATTGCCGTCGGTTCAGTCGCCGCACTGGTTCGTTGGATTGACCTACATGGGAAGAGTGCCCATATGGAACGCGAGAATCGGATGCGGCCTGTAGTTTCGGACAAGCTTAGATGCGGCCGAGTATCTTTGGCAGCGTCATTCGAGCAAAAGGCTTCGTTCGGGAGTTCCTATGACGGCGCTTTCCATCCTCGATCTTGTCCGCGTCACCGAAGAAACCGATGCGCGCGGCGCGCTCGACAATGCCCGCGATCTCGCGGTCCATGCCGAGGCTTGGGGTTATCGCCGCATTTGGGTGGCCGAGCATCACAATATGCCTGGCATAGCGAGCGCCGCGACGTCGGTTGTCATTGGTCATATCGCAGCGGGAACAAAAACCATCCGCGTCGGCGCGGGCGGCATCATGCTCCCCAACCATGCCCCCTATGTCATCGCCGAGCAGTTCGGGACGCTGGCGCGCCTGTTTCCAGGCCGCATTGACCTCGGACTGGGCCGCGCACCCGGGACCGACCAACTCACACTGCGCGCTTTGCGCCGCACCCCTGAAGCAGCCGAAAACTTCCCTCAGGACGTTCTTGAGGTGCAGGCCTTCCTGGCTCCAGCCAGTTCAAATCAGCGCATCCAGGCGGTGCCGGCCGCAGGAACGGAAGTGCCGTTGTGGATTCTCGGATCGAGTAATTTTGGCGCGATGCTGGCAGCCGAACTCGGACTTCCCTATGCCTTCGCCTCACATTTCGCGCCTGACCTGCTGATCCCCGCGCTGCAGATCTACCGCAGCCGCTTCAAACCGTCCGAGCAGCTTGACCGCCCCTACACCATGGTGGGAGTCAACATCATCGCCGCGAGCAGCGATGATGAGGCGCGCAGGCTGGCGACGACGCAGCAGATGTCCTTTGCGAACATCTTCCGCGGCTCGCGCGGCCTCAGCCAGCCGCCGATCGACGACATTGAAAGCTACTGGTCGCCCGCGGAAAAAGCGCAGGCGATGAGCATGCTCGCCCGCTCCATCGTTGGCTCGCCCGATACGATCCGTACCGGTATCGATGCGCTCGTTGCGGAAACAGGCGCCGACGAACTCATGATCGTGTCCGATGTCTACGATCACGCAACTCGGCTGCGATCCTTCGAACTCATCGCCAGCGCCGTTAGAAGAACCTGTTAACTTATCCTTTGCGCGGCGCGCAACGTTCTGTCAGTTGGAGCTCCATTTGCGCCATACGCAGTCGTTCGCCTGACATCAGCTTTTGTACTCATAGTACCAGATCGATCCTTGGAAGATCCGATCTGCTTGAGCATGATCTTTTCGGAAAACCGGTCTCCACTTTTGCGGATCGCGCTCTAGTGAAGCAGCGTCGCTTCCTGAGGTGTCCCCTCGACCCGAGCGGATCCGACGTCGCGATAGGCGACGATCCAGATCAGGAAACCCGAAAGCGCCAACGTGGCGCCAACGGGACCGGTGGAAGTCCAGCCCAGCCCTTCGCGAATGGCAAGGCCGCCCAGGAAGGGGCCGAGCGCATTGGCGGTGTTGAACGCCGAATGGTTGAGTGCGGCGGCGAGCGCCTGCGCGTCTCCCGCGACGTCCATTAGCCGCGTCTGCAGGACGGCGCCGAGCGAGACGCCGGCGCCGATCGCAAAGACGTCTGCGGCGAGCAGCCAGGGGTTGCCGGCGGCAACCGGAAATACCAACAGCGCGCCTGCTGAAAACAGGAGGATGCTGCCCGCCGTCGGCATCAGCGCGCGGTCCGCGAAGCGCGGCACGAACAAATTGCCGAGCGTGGCTCCGATACCGAACACAGCTAGAAAAAATGGAATCACCGCGGTGCTTACCTTGGTGATCTCGATCAGGGTTGTCGCAAGATAGGTATAGACGGCGAACATGCCGCCGAAGCCGATTGCACCAATCGCCAGCGTGATCCAGACCCGTCCGCTCTTTAAGGCCCCGAGTTCTCGCAGCGGATCCGACCTGTCGGCTTGGTCGCGCGGCGCGAACAGGGCGCAAAGCAGGACCGTGAGCAACGCCAGCAATGTAACGAGGCCGAAGCTCGCGCGCCAGCCGACCGCCTGCCCAACCAGATTGGCCAGCGGCACGCCGACGATCGTGGCGCAGGTCAGGCCGAGCATCAGGCGGCCGATCGCCTGGGACCGACGCTCGTAAGGAACGAGCGACGCTGCGACCAACGCGGCGATGCCGAAATAGGCGCCATGCGGCAATCCCGAGAGAAAGCGGGCCGCGATCATCCAGCCATAGCTTGGCGCAAGCGCGGTGAGCGCATTGCCGAGCGCAAACACGGCCATCAAAACCAGCAACTGCGTGCGCCGAGCGAACTGCGCGCCAAGCACCGCAATCAGGGGCGCGCCCAGCACCACGCCCAAGGCGTAGGCACTGATCGCGTGTCCCGCGGTCGGTTCGTCGACCCGAAGATCGGCGGCGAAAAATGGCAGCAAACTCATGGATGCGAATTCGGTGGTTCCGATCGCAAACCCGCCCATCGCAAGCGAGAAGAGGATGATGCCGAGATGAAGGGGCGCCGAGGCGGCGATCGAGTTCGCGTGGGTCGAGGTCGTCATGTTTCCTGCATTGGTGGCGTTAGCGGATCCAACCCAGCGAACGTCGCCACCCCTGCAGAATTTGTCTTTTGTAGTTAGACCTGGATCAGTCCGCGTCAACACCGGAGCTTCAGCGCAACGCAGACCGCATATCAGCCTCCCGATCTGCGCGTGGCCGGCGCTCGAGCGCGCGCCGTCATCAGGCTCGCGAGCATGTCGGCTGTCAGCGGAGGACAACAAATGGCCGATCTGCGCCCAAAACGACGTGAATGACCCGGACCGGACGGCGGGCGCAAGTGAATGGCGTATGTTCACGCCCCTCGGCCTCTTCCCGAAGCTCCAATCGAGGGGCTAAAGTGCCTTTCTGATACTTGGAAGCGGGTATGCGGCGGCGTGAGTTTTCGACTCTTGCGGTCATCGAAGGTCTGGCGCGTGACCGACGGGCGCGCCAGGGGCGATGCGAATGGAGGAAACGATTGCTGCGAATGCTCCACCTCGCGAAATGCGTCCCTGCGTTTTTGACGTGTGCTGCCTTGTTGGCGATTCTGCCTTTCGGGATAACTCCCGCTTGCGCGCAGTTGCGCGGCCATGGTGGGCCGGTGCGAGCATTGGCGATTTCGTCCGACGGACAAACCGCGATCTCAGGAAGCTTTGATTCGACCGCAATCCGCTGGTCGCTGACGCGCAATGCGGCCGAACAAGTGCTGCGGTTCCATGCCGACGCCGTCAATGCGGTCGTGCTGCTGGGAGACGGGCGCGCCGCGACCGCTGGCGCCGACGGGCGCATTGCAATCTGGAGTCCCGGCAAGGCGGAGCCCGATTCAGTTTTGGAAGGCCATACGGCGCCGATCGCCGCGCTCGCGCTGTCCCCCGACGGCACAACACTGGCTTCCGCGTCGTGGGATCATACGGTTCGGTTGTGGCCGCTCGCGGGCGGTGCGGCGCGTGTGCTCGAAGGGCAAACTCAGAACGTCAATGGCATTGCATTCGCTCCGGACGGTCGCACCGTGGTAAGCGTCAGCTACGATCAGAGCGTGCGCATCTGGCCGTTTGCCGGCGGGACGCCGACCGTTGTTGCAATGCCGAGCCCGCTCAACGCCGTGGCAATCGGCAGCAATGGCGAAATCGCGACCGGCGGCGCTGATGGTAAGCTATATTTTCTGACGGGAGCTGGCGCGGCCGCGGGTGAGATCGCAGCCGGCCCGAGACCAGTGACCTCGATTGCGATCTCGCCGGATGGCGCGCTGGTGGCTGCCGCAAGCATTGGCGGATCGGTCGCAGTGATCGATCGCAAGACGCGCACTCTGGCGCGCAAACTGGCCGGTCCCGAGCTGCCGGTCTGGTCGGTCGCGTTTATGCCGGACAGCCGCACCCTGCTCACCGGTGGCGCCGACAACGTCATCCGCCGCTGGAACGTGGCGACGGGAGATCCCATCGATCCACTTCTCCTGGAGACGACGGGAGATCCGCTGGCCGCCTATGCCGGAGATCATGGTGCGGAGGTGTTTCGTGCTTGTGTCGCCTGCCATACCCTTGGCCCCGAGCAAGCCAACAAAGCGGGCCCGACCCTGTCCGGCATCTTCGGCCGACGGATCGCAACCGTGCCGGGCTATAATTTTTCCGAAGCACTCAAGCGTCTCGATATTGTCTGGACGCCGGAGACGGTTTCCAGATTGTTCGAGATCGGGCCTTCGGCCTACACCCCGGGCACCAAGATGCCCGAGCAGCGCATTGGCTCGGCACAGGACCGCGCTGCATTGGTGCAATTTCTCGAGCGCGCGACCAAGAGATAGATGCTTGATAGGATATGTCGAGCTTACAGTACAATGAACACTCTCACATGGACACGTCGCGCGCGACAGCGATCGGCGTCAATAGCTGCTTCTGCGACGCCTGGATCGAAAAGATTCCGTTCTACTCCCCTCACCGAGCATGACGATTTATTGAAGCCGTCATCCTCCTGTCGTATCGCGCCAATGTGATGAGATCGGCGGCCGGCCGACGCGCCGTGTCTTCGCAGGTGGGATGCATTGCTGCTTGATCTGTCGCAATGCCTATTTGACAGGCTGCCTGCAAAAACCGTTTGATCGAGGCAGGGAACCGTCGGGTGAAGTCCGCGGATCCGATCCGGGACGTGAGCCACTTATGAAGCGATCGAAAAGGTCTGCGAAGGAGCGTATATTCCGCCCCAAGCGGGCCCGCGCGCAGTTAAGCGGCGAAATGCCCTGCGCCACCGTGTTTCGTCTCGTCGCCTCCGCCTGCCTCGAAGACGTCAAAACTCACCATCGCGGAGCTCGTAACGGCGATCAGGTTGCCGTGCATCAGACGCGCGTGGCGCTGACCCGCTTGCGCGCGGCGATCGCTTTCTTTGCGCCGATGGTGGAGGATTCCGAATGGACGCGCCTGAAAGCCGAGCTGAAATGGCTTAACGGATATCTTGGCGCCACGCGTGACCTCGATGTCGCGATCGAGAACGCTCCGCGCGAACGGCTGTTCAGGACCGCGCGGGTCGAGAGCCAGCGCCAGCTCAGGCGGGCGCTGGCGTCTGACCGCTATCGCCGCTGGTTCAAGGACATGGTCGATTGGGTGAACCATGGCCCATGGTCTCACATGAGCGATCGCGGCCTGGTGCGTCTCCGGGCATCGCCGGCCTCCGAATACCACGCGCGCCAGCTCGCCGGCTGGCACAAAAAGCTCGTCGAGAAGAGCCGCGGTCTGACGGAAATGGGCGGACGCAAGCAGCACCGGGTCCGCCTGGCCAGCAAACGGCTGCGCTATGCGATCGAGTTCTCCGAGGACGTGCTGCCAAAGGATGACTTTGCGCCATGGCGGGCGATCGTGAAGCAGCTCCGCAAGGCACAGCAGATTCTCGGCGAACTCAACGACGCCGAGGCGGCGCGGGCCCTCGTGGCAGAGTTGCAACAACGCACCAAGACGACCTCCGCGGGCCATCCGCGGAAACCGCTCGCGCTGCCGGGTGGCAAGGAAAAGAGCCGGCTGCTCCGGCGCGCCGCTGCCGCATACCGCAAGATCGCGTCATAGGCGCAGGGTAAGGGTCAACCCCGTATTTGTCCGGGCAGGTTTGTTGATCGCGCGCATTTTCTTGCACTGCACGATTCGGCTAGTTTCAAATCAAGAAACTCCCGCTCCTCCCGGTTGACAGCATGCCTGACGGTTCTTCGACGACCCATCTCTATCGCCCGAAACTCGTGACCACCCTGGGCGAAGGCTACAGTCCCGAGAAACTCCGCCAGGATGCCGTCGCGGGTCTCACCGTGGCCGTGGTCGCCCTGCCGCTCTCGATGGCCATCGCGGTGGCCTCCGGCGTGACGCCGGAACGGGGCCTTTTCACCGCCATCGTCGGCGGTTTCCTGGTCTCCGCGCTCGGCGGAAGCCGGTTTCAGATCGGCGGACCGGCAGGCGCTTTCATCGTGCTGGTGGCGGCGACCGTCGCCCAGCTCGGCGTCGACGGCCTGCTGCTGACCGTGCTGGTGTCCGGTGTGATGCTGACGCTGGTCGGCGCGACCGGTCTCGGATCGCTGATCCGTTACATGCCCCATCCCGTGACGGTCGGCTTCACCTGCGGGATTGCCGTGACCATCTTTGCGAGCCAGATCACCGACCTGTTCGGCCTGACGCTCGCCGGTCCCGAACCGGGGCCCCTGCTCGCCAAGCTGATCGTGCTCGGCCATGCGCTTCCGACCCTGAACTGGTCCGCACTCGGCATCGGCGCAGGAACCGCCGCGATGATCTTCGTGTTGCGGCAGTGGCGACCGACCTGGCCGGGGATGCTGATCGCGATCGCGATCGCCTCGGTCGTGGCGCTGGTGTTGCAACTGCCGATCGAGACCATCGGTACCCGTTTCGGTGAAATCCCCCACAGCCTGCCGGCGCCGCATGTGCCGGACTTTTCCTACGATCTCCTGCTGCAGGTGCTGCCGGCGGCGCTCTCGTTCACGCTGCTCGGCGGCGTCGAGAGCCTGCTGTCGGCAAAAGTCGCCGACAGCATGACCGGCCGCAAGCACCGCTCCAACATGGAGCTGGTCGCGCAAGGCATTGGCAACATCGCCTCCGCCCTGTTCGGCGGCATCAGCGTCACCGGCACCATCGCGCGCACGGCGACCAATATTCGCGCCGGTGGCCGCAGCCCGCTCTCCGGCATGTTGCATTCGGTCTATCTCCTCCTGTTCATGCTCGTTGCAGCACCCCTGGCGCGCTACATCCCGCTCGCGGCCCTGGCCGGCGTCCTGGTCGTGGTCTGCTGGTACATGGCGGAGAAGGAGGAGTTCGTTCGCTTGGTGAAGGACTGGCGCAGCGGCGTGGTGCTGGTGCCGACCTTCGCACTGACGATCTTCAAGGATCTCACCTTCGGTATCGTCGCAGGCTGCATCCTCGCCGTCGTCTTCGCGCGGCTCGGAAATCCGCAGAAGCCGGAGGACGCTTAGAGCTTCGGTATCTGATTGGCCGTCATTGCGAGGAGCGAAGCGACGAAGCAATCCATGCCGCAGCAAGCGGAGAGATGGATTGCTCCGCGGAGCCTGTCATCGGGCGGCGCGTTCGCGCCGATCCGGTGGCTCGCAATGACGGGCGATCAGAACCAAGCTCCAGATTCTCCCTTTGACGCGTTTTCTTTACGCGAACAGATGTCCGCTTCGCTCGAAAGCGCTTTTGGCACCCGAGCGCATGCCAAAAAGGTGATTGGCTGGGCTTCGCGTTGACAAGATGGCCGCCTATATCTGCCCGACTTGCATTATGCCTGTCATGCAAAGCCAGGGGATCCATCATGGCCAGCCCATCCGTTCTCGAACCGACGGCGCCGCAGGGCAGCGTGCTGATCGCGGGCGTCGGCGCTTCCCAGGGGGTAGGCGCGGCGATCGCCCGCCGGTTCGCCGCGGGCGGTTACCCGGTTGCAATCGCAGGCCGCAATGCCGAGAAGCTCACGGCGACCGCCGCGGAGCTTGCGGCGGCGGGCGCCAAGGTCGCCCATGTCGTCGGCGATGTTTCCAAGCCCGCCGATGTCGCGCGCTTTGTCGGAGCGGCGCAACAGCTCGCGCCGCTTGCGATGGCGGTGCACAATGCCGGCTCGAACCGATGGGCGCCGTTCCTGAAAGTGAGCGAGGAGCAGTTCGAGTCACATTGGCGCGAGCACGCGCTCGGCGGCTTTCACCTGGCGCAGGCGGCGATCCCCGCTCTGCTTGCGCGCGGCGGCGGCACGCTGGTGTTCACGGGAGCGAGCGGCTCGCTGCGCGGCAAGGCCCAGTTCGCGCCGTTCGCCGCCGCCAAGGCCGCGCTGCGCGCGCTGTCGCAGAGCATCGCGCGGGAATTCGGCCCCCAGGGCATCCATGTCGGCCATGTCGTGATCGACGGCGGCATCGAAGGCGACCGGCTGCTGTCGTTTCGCCCGCAATTGAAGGACGAACGCGGACCCGACGGCCTGCTCAACATCGCCGCGATCGCCGAGGCTTATTGGGTGCTCCACCATCAGCACCGTAGCGCCTGGACCCACGAACTCGACCTGCGCCCCTGGGCGGAGTCGTTTTAGCAGTCGTTCAACGTCACCTTCTGCCGCTGCGACGCCGAAGGTCCGTAGCCTGGGTGGAGCGCCAGCATAACCCGGGGCCGCTCGACAAGGCTGATGCAGGCGTCCCGGGTTACGCTCGCGCTTCACCCGGGCTACGGGTACGACGCGGACGATATGACGACCCTTAAGTCATGCTGCCCGGAAGGAAGCAGCGGATCGTGATTCCCGTGGTGCCTTTCATCGGCCACACCATGGTCCGGCCGGCGCGGTTCGGCTCGGTGATCACGGCCTCGTCAGGCACCGTGATCCACTGTCCCTCCAGACGGACACGGTAATGCCCATCCTTCGATTCCCAATCCGGATCGGCCACCGCGACGCCGTCGGCGTCCGAACAGCAAGGCCCGAGCTTGCTCTTCAAGCTATCGAACCAGGGTTTGAGTGGTGAGTTGGAGTAGCGTCCATCATCGCGTGCCATCGGGGTTCCCGCTGGGACGACGAGGAGAATTGTCAGGACCGAGGTCCAAACGAAATTTATGCGAGCCATGTCCGTGCCGTGACGAAGACGCCCGTCCCCAGTTTTGACAAACCGGGAACCCCGCACGAAGTTCCACGCATGGACCCAATTGGGACAGGCCTCCACAGGACCGGCCAGAGCGGGATGATTTTTCCTCGAAGCGTCATCCGGCTTTATCTTCTTGTTTGAGCCCGAATCTTCGCGCAAGCGCATCGCGGCCGTCGCGAGGGAAGCTGGTATCCCACTTTCCCGATCATGCTGTCGTCAGCGGCGGACAGCGCATCCTTCGAGGAACAGGGTCGCGCAGGCCTCGGCGCGACCCTCGAGTTCAGCACGATTGGGCGGCGCCTGGCGGCCGAACACGACTGCGCGCTGCGGCTCGAAGATAAGCATGCCGAGCAGCATGCCGGCCGCTGCCTCCGCATCGATATCCCGAAGCGTGATCAGGCCGCGCTCATGCTGCGTCCGCAGCCAGTTTGCCAGCGTGGCCACCGTTCGCCGCATCGCACTCTTGTAGAAGGTCTCGGCTATATCAGGGAATCTGTCGCTGTCGGCGAGGATCAGACGCTGCAGCGCAATCACCTCGCCGTCGAGGATGAGCTCGGCACAGGCAAGGCAAGCCTCGCGCAGCGCGCCCTTGATGTTGCTGCCGTCGCAGGCGCGCAGCCGCACGTTTGAGACGAACCGGTCCATCCGGTCCACGACCATCCCCTCGAACAGCGCCTGCTTGCCGGGAACGAGCCGGTAGAGCGTTTTGGTCGAGACGCCGGCGCGGCGCGCCACATCGTCCATGTTGGTCGCCGCGAAGCCGCCGGCGGCAAATTCGCGCCGCGCCGCCTCGTAGATCACCGCGCGCGTTTCATCATCGGAGCGCAGCGGCGGCCGTCCGCGGCTGCGACGCGCGGGCGCCGTGCCGCCTTTGTCCGCCCCGCCCCGCTTTGTCGTGACCGTCATGCCATCCGAGCCATGCTTTAAGATGACGCCTGTCATTCCATTGACAGACCCAATATGGGGCCTATTTTGGAAAACATCAAGTTTCCTAATTTGCCCCGCGCCGTTCAGCGGAAAATATCCAGTTCCGGCAAGGGGATAGATGAGCAGGAGGGCAATCATGAACCAGCATTCCCCGTCGCTCGAGGTCGAACGCCCGATATCGGCCGCGGAAGTGCAACGGCTCGCGCCGATGCCCGAGCCGGTCGTTCCCGCCCCAACGGCGGCAGCGTCGATCAAGGGCAAGCTGCGGCGGGTCGCGTTCGCCGGCATCGCCATCGCCGCGCTGTCGGGCGCTGCCTGGTACGGCTGGGACTACTGGACCGTCGGTCGCTTTCTCGTCTCCACCGACGACGCCTATGTCAAAGCCGACAACACCACGATCGCGCCGAAGGTCTCGGGTTATCTCAGCGCGGTGCTGGTCGGCGACAATGAGCGCGTGAAGGCCGGCCAGGTGCTGGCGCGGATCGACGATCGCGATTTCAAGGTGGCGCTGAACCAGGCCAAGGCCGATGTCGAAGCCGGCCACGCTGCGATTGCCAGCAAGCGCGCGCAGCTCGATGTGCAGCAGGCGGTGATCGAGGCCGCGAAGGCGACGCTCGATGTCGACACCGCGACGCAGACCTTCGCCGCGCAGGAGAACAAACGCTACACCGACCTCGCCACGACAGGCTATGGCAGCGTGCAGAACGCGCAACAGGCGCAATCGCGCCACGCCAGCGCTCAAGCCGCGGTGCAGCGCGACATCGCCAACCTCGCTTCCGCGCGAAGGCAGGTCGAATTGCTGAAGGCGGAGATCACGCAAGCGGTGGCAGCGGCCGCGCGCGCCGAGGCGATCGAACAGCAGGCCGAGCTGAACCTCGGCTACACCACGATCACAGCACCGATCGACGGCGTGGTCGGCAACCGCACGCTGCGGGTCGGCCAGTTCGTGCAGGCCGGCACGCAACTGATGTCGCTGGTGCCGGCGACCGGCGCCTATGTGGTGGCGAATTTCAAGGAGACCCAGCTCACCGATGTCCGCAAGGGACAGAAGGCCGATATTTCCGTCGACATGTTCCCCGGCGAGGTCGTGCACGGCCATGTCGATTCACTCGCGCCGGCGAGCGGCCAGGAATTCGCGCTGCTGCCGCCCGACAACGCCACCGGCAATTTCACCAAAGTGGTGCAGCGCATCCCCGTGAAGATCATGCTCGACCAGACGCCGGTCGAACTGCGCCCGGGCATGTCGGTGATCCCGACGATCGATACGCGGTCCCATGACGAGGTGGTGCAGCAACCGGCTGCCCCGAAGCCGGCCACTTCGATCGCGCAGAGGTGATGCCATGTCGGACCTCACCTTAACCGCAGCGCCCCTGCCCCGTGCGGTCCCTGCCAACCCGGATCGCGCCAGCACCACGGTGTGGGTCTCCGTGTTCGCCGCCATGATCGGCGCCTTCATGGCAATCCTCAACATCCAGATCACCAACGCCTCGCTGCTCAACATCGAGGGCGGCATCGGCACCGGCGTCGACAACGGCTCCTGGATCTCGACGTCCTACCTGATCGGCGAGATCGTGGTGATCCCGCTCACCGACTATCTCAGCCGCGTGTTCTCCTTTCGCAGGATCATGATCGGCCATGCGACGTTATTCGCGATCTTCTCCGTCGCCTGCGCCTTCACCCATGACCTGCCGTCGATGATCGCGATGCGCGCATTGCAGGGCTTCTTCGGCGGCGTGCTGATCCCGATGGCGTTCACGCTGGTGTTCACCAAGCTGCCCAAGGTGCAGCAGCCGATCGGGCTCGCGATGTTCTCGATCGCGGTGACCTTTGCGCCGGCGATCGGACCGACCATCGGCGGCTATCTCACCGAGAATTACGGCTGGCAGACCATCTTCTTCGTCAACGTGGTGCCGACCGCGATCATGGTGACCATGCTCTATTTCACGCTGGAACGGCAGCCGATGCAGCTCGGCCTGCTGCGCGAGGGCGACTGGCTCGGCATCGCGACCATGGCGATCGGCCTCTCCGCGCTGCAGACGGTGCTGGAGGAGGGCAACAAGGACGACTGGTTCGGCTCGCCCTTCATCGTGAAGCTGGCAATCGTCGCCGCCGTCAGCCTGTCGCTGTTCGTGATCATCGAACTCGTCGTGGAGAAGCCGCTGATCCGGTTGCGGCTGCTCGCCCAGCGCAGCTTCGGCTTTGGGACGATATCGGCGGTGTTCGTCGGTTTTGCGCTATTCGGCTCGGTCTATCTGCTGCCGGCCTATCTCGGCCAGGTGCAGCTCTATAACGCCGAGCAGATCGGCGAGGTGCTGGCCTGGACCGGTCTGCCGCAATTGATCCTGATCCCGCTGGTGCCGAAACTGATGCAGCGCTTCGACGCCCGCTATATCGCTTTCGTCGGAATGGCGCTGTTCGCCGCAAGCTGCTTCATGAACACCCAGATGTCGCTCAACTATGCCGGCGACCAGCTCTTCGTTCCCAACATCGTGCGCGCCATCGGCCAGGCCTTGATGCTGGCGCCGCTCAGCGCGGTGAGCCTCGGCAGCGTCGCGCCGCAGGATGCGGCGGCCGCCTCCGGCATCTCCAACATGATGCGCAATCTCGGCGGCGCGATCGGCACCGCGCTGCTTGCGACCATCGCCACCAAGCGCGAGCAGTTCCACTCCAACATCATCGGCCAGTCCGTCGACCTCGCGCGCGACGTGGTGCGCGAGCGCATCGCCGGGATGACGAACTACTTCATGGCCCACGGCATCTCCGATCCGGCCGTCGCGCGACACCAGGCGATCATCGCGCTCGGCAACGCCGTCAAGCGCCAGGCGCTGGTGCTCGGATATAGCGATACATTCGCCGTGCTGGGCTTCGTGCTGGTGCTCGCCGGCATCGCGATCCTCCTGACCGGCAAGCCGAAGGGCGGCGCCGCTCCCGGCGGCGCGCATTGAGGATTGCTGCGCTCCCTCTCGGCAAGCGAAAGAGGTGACCTCGCCGCTACACCCCGATCGGCACCAGGCGGTTGATCACGACCAGGATCATCAGCGCTACCACGCCGATGCCGAGGCTCCACCCGATCAGTTGCTTGTCAACAGGAAGCAGCGGCGGGTCAGTCATGTCACGAACCCGACGTCCGCTTCCAAACGGCGTCGGAACCTTCACAGGCTTTGCAACAAGGCCAAGCCGCACGAACATGGTTCGTCTTGTGGTCATGAGTCATCCTTTCCTGCGCGGTCAGAATGCGGCCGTGAATGCCGTTCGATTGTCGGGACGCCGGCGTGCCTCGATCAGCGCCCGAGCCGCGCGCTCCGCGGCGCGGGCCGAGCCGAAATGACCGCCCTCGAGGCTGTCGAAGGCGCGTTCGGAGGAGAAGAACCTGAAGCCGCGCTCGTCGCCCACGACGATGCCGGCAGTCCGGTTGAAAACTTCGATGACATAGGCTTTGGACATGCGTGCTCATTCGCCGCCGATGCGGCGCTCCCGTCTGAATCCATGATTGAGGTCGGTAACTAGGCGGGACTCAGCAACAGGCTCCGGTTACCGCCGAGACACAGCGGCGGGTCATGCGCTTGCGCATCTCGCCCACCACTTTCCTGTCTCTTGCTCTCATGCGGCAACCTCGAGCAGCACAACCTGCTGCATCGAATATCCGGCGAAAACCCATTCTGGTCAATGAAATGGGTATCCAAATTTACAAACGCGGCGCGATGCGCCTTCTATGCCGGTCCTCAAAAAGGGACGGAATGATTTTGCACGCGTCACGCCTACCCGCCAAACACGATGTCCGCCATGACGGGAAGATGATCCGAATAAAGCCTCGCTTCGCGATCGGTCCAGGCCTTGAGGATGTCGCCGTCACGATCGACATAGATGCGATCGAGACGAAAAATCGGCAGGCGCGACGGAAAGGTTCGCAAGCGCGTGCGCACCGGGCAATGCCGGACCAGCACGCGCCGCACCGATTTCACCCAGAACCAGTCGTTGAAATCGCCGAGCACGATGGTTCGCGGCGCCTTGGCGAGATCGGCGAGCGCCAGCGCCTGGGCATGCCTTTCATGAATGCTCAGTCCGAGATGCGTCGCGACGACCGACACGTGACCGAGGGGCGTATCGACCATCGCGGAGATCGCGCGCCGCGGCTCGCGCTCCTGATAGGACACGTCGGTGATGACAGGGGAGCCGATGAAGGGATAGCGGCTCAGCAGCACCTGACCATAGTCGCCGTCCTCGGTGACGATCGAACGCGCTTCCACGCGATGCGCACCGATGACGCCGACCAGCCGCTGAAACGGATCCTCGGTCGTGCCGCGCGAATCGATCTCCTGCAGCGCCACGATATCGGGCGACCATTTGCGCAGGATCGAGCAGACGCCGTCCAGATCGAACCGGCTGTTCAGGTTGAACGTGCCGTGCACGTTCCAGGTCATCACCCGGATCACCTCGGTCACCTGCGCCGCCCCGCGAACCAGGTGACGACGAACTGCGCCGCGAGACACAGCGGCAGCCAGATCGCGATGATCAATCCAAGCTGCAGCGCGCTCCACCAGGAGGCGTGCCTCGCAAAGTCGGCGATCTGTGCACCGAGCGCGGCCATCGCGATGATCCCAGGCGCCATTCCGAGCGCGGTCCCGATCAGGAAATCAGTCAGCCTGAGGCGGCTGGCGCCGGCAAGCACGTTCACCACCGAGAACGGCGCCACGGGCACCATGCGGATCATCGCGATCGCGAGCACGCCTTTGCCGATGATGCGTTCCTGGACGCGCAGTGCGCGGCGTCCCAGCATCGATTGCAGCCGCTCCTGGCCGAGAAAGCGCCCGATGAAGAACAGCAAGGTGGCGCTTAACAGCACGCCGACGGAAGCCGCGACAAACCCTTTCAACGGCCCAAGCGCGGCGGCGGTCGCGGCGATCAGGACGACGACAGGAAACACCACGAGGCCGCCGACGACGAACGCAAGAACGGCGGCGGGCGGGCCGAGCGGCGACTGCGCGTACTTTCCGATCA
Organism: Bradyrhizobium sp. BRP22; assembly: GCF_020194175.1. Lineage (GTDB taxonomy): Bacteria > Pseudomonadota > Alphaproteobacteria > Rhizobiales > Xanthobacteraceae > Bradyrhizobium. Next base: position 22,799 of record NZ_JADYVX010000054.1, read on the forward strand.
ACCCCGTCACATAACCGATATCGGTGTAGCTGCTCAGGGCCGTGTGACGCCAGGCCAGCGTCAGCAGCGCAAGCGAGGCGATGATCCCTAGGACGACGGCCATGGTCCTCGCCGTCCATGTGCGGTCCGCCGCGCGCTGCAGATCGAGCGGCTCCTTCGGATCGGCGATCGGCTGCAGGATCTCGGTGAAGGGACCAAGCCTTGCATCCTCCAGATCCACGGGAAGCAGCACCTTCCCGGCGCGCGATGCCGCATGCGCATCGAGGAATTCAAGCAGGCACTCTTCACTGGCTTCGATTGCGCTTTTGCTGAGGCCGCAGTGATGCGCCAGCAGGCGATGTCGTACATCGCGGATGAACCGGCGATGTTCGTCATTGGCGGCCTCGAAACACAGGTCGCATTCGGTATCCGCCCCCATCGAGCGGTTGTTGATGTTGGACGAGCCGATCCGCAGCAATTCGTCATCGATCGTCATGAGCTTGCTGTGAACCATGACGGGACTTGCATCGTCGCCATCTCGTGTCAACGGGTAAAGCATGCGAACACGCGAGGCGACGTCGGCGCGATGAAACGGACCGACGAAGTCGCCGCGGCCGCTTTGCATGGTCCGCGACTCCAGCCATGATGCATGCCGCTTGGGAGTGACGATCAGGACACGCAGGTCCGGGACTTCGCGCATCCGGTTTGCGAGCGCCTCGGCGATCTCGGCCGAGCTCGTGAACTGATTCTCGATGTAGATCAGCTTCCTTGCCGCGGCGATCGATGCATAGAACAGCCGCTCGACCTCGTGCACCGGAGGTGTGAGGCTCGTTCCAAGCTCCGTCCGCGCGATGCCGAGCGGAATGTTTTCGGCCTCTGGCACCACCGAGCCCGGCCATCGCTCGACATCGCTGATGGCGATCGGCATCGTGCCGCAGCCCGCCGCCTTCCAGCGCCTGATCGCGAGTTCGCCGAGCGCGCTCGCCGCGGCGCCATCCACCATGCACTGCACGTCATGGAAGGGAGGATAGGCAACGCCGGCCGGATCCTTGCGAAGGGAATGATGCAGCGCATGTTCGGATGTATCCCAGCGCCGGATCGTGAGGTCGAGCCCGCCGACGAAGGCGATGGAATTGTCGATCACGACGAATTTCTGGTGCTGCGCCGAGCCGAGCGGCAGGCTGGAATCCAGGCAGGCACGGATGCGGCCAGTGGGGCTGGCTAATTTCCTGGTCGAATGGCGCTCCCGCTCCCGGGCATAGAGCGCGGCGAAATCCCAGACCAGGATGTTGATGTCGAGGCTGTCCCTCCGCTCGACCAGCGCTTTGAGGAACGGACCCAGCGTATCCGGCAAGCCATCGTCGGCCGTGCCTGACGGCCCGACCAGCGGCGTCTCCGAGTGGATGTCCCATCCGATGATGAAGACCTGTCTCTCGGCGAGCAGCAGCGCTTCCCGCAGGGCGCCAAAATACTCCGCGGCGTCGTTCAGCACCGCGACACGATCCGCGTCGCATGTCTTCCAGATGGTGTCGCCCGGAACGAGCACGGACGAGCTGCGGGGCAGCGATATTGTCTCGGCCGATTGCACCTTTGCTATCCGAACGTTCATCTGCTCCCACCGGTCGGTTGAAACGCTCCAGCGCAAGCCGGGTTCCTGGCCGGATGGTGCCGACGGGCGATACTCGGACAAAATGCGGGAAACCAAGTGTTTCGCGGCCTGATCTTGCCAGTCACTGACCAGTCACTATGTCGCAAGCACGCCAACCGACGCCTGCCCATCCGGGCCGGCCCTCCCCTCGCCTGGATTGGAAGCTTTCGGCACGCCGCGTCCGGCCGTGCCAAACCGGATATGACAAATGACTACATCGCTGGAATTTGGGCTCGACACCTTTGGCGACGTCACCCGTGACGACGCCGGCGCGCCGCTGCCGCATCCGCAGGTGATCCGCAACGTCATCGACGAAGCGGTCCTGGCCGACGAGCTTGGGATCGATTTCATCGGCCTCGGCGAGCACCACCGCGCCGACTTCGCGATCTCCGCGCCCGAAGTGGTGCTCGCGGCGATCGCGGCGCGGACGAAGCAGATCCGGCTCGGCTCCGCCGTGACGGTGTTGAGCTCGGACGATCCGATCCGCGTCTTCCAGCGCTTCGCCACGGTGGATGCGGCATCGAACGGCCGCGCCGAGGTGATCCTCGGCCGCGGCTCGTTCACCGAATCCTTTCCACTGTTCGGCTTCGACCTCAACCAGTACGAAGCGCTGTTCGAGGAGAAGCTCGACCTGTTCGCCGAATTGTTGAAGCAGGAGCCGGTGACCTGGCAGGGCAAGCTGCGCGCTCCGCTGAGCAATCAACTCGTGTTTCCGCCGATCGAGCATGGTCGGCTGAAAACCTGGATCGGCGTCGGCGGCAGCCCGGAATCCGTGGTGCGCGCCGCGCATTATGACCTGCCGCTGATGCTCGCGATCATCGGCGGCGACCCGAAACGGTTCGCGCCCTATGTCGAACTCTACCACCGCGCCTTCAAGCAATTCGACCGCCCGGCCAAGGCGATCGGCGTGCATTCACCGGGCTATGTCGCTGACAGCGATGAGCAGGCGCGCGAGGAGCTGTTTTCCGACTACAAGACCATGCGTGACCGCATCGGCAGGGAGCGCGGCTGGCCGCCGATGGGCCGCGACGAGTTCGTGCGCGAAGCCGAGCACGGATCGCTTTATGTCGGCTCACCCGGGACGGTCGCACGAAAGATCGCCGCCACCGTCAAGGCGCTCGGCGTCGCGCGCTTCCAGCTCAAATACTCGGCCGGCCCGTTGCCGCACGAAAGACTGATGCGCAGCATCGAGCTCTACGGTCAGAAGGTGGTCCCGCTGGTGCGCGACATGTTGGCGTAAGCTTACGGTTTGGCATAGGGCTGCCGCCGCGAGCCGATCGGACGCCGTATCCGCGAGGAGAGCGATGGAGAGCCCGCAGCCGCGTCCGCGGGGTCGGCGCGTGAGGCACGCAATGAGCGGACCTGCGGCTTTGCCTCCGGCTCCTTGCGTGCCGAGCAATTGCTGAGCGCGGCCGCGACTTCCGACGTGACCAGCGGCCAATGCACGACGTCGCTGATGCCGGCGGTCACCAACGTGTCGGCTCCGATCTCTTCGGTCGATCTCGCCGCCAGCACGATCGGAAGATGTGGCGCCGCCGCGTGCAGCGCCGCCGCCGCTTCCAGCGATGCCGCCGCCGATCCGAAATAGCCGACGATCGCCGCATCGAACCGGTCGGGCTTGGCGCTGCAGGCGGCACACGCAGCGGCGGCTGTACCGAATCCGACCGGCTCGTAGCCGATCGCCGCGAGCGTTTCCTCGTCTCGCAGCAATCGGGCCTGATCGCTGGTGACGATCAGCACGGTCTCGCCCTTTCCCACCGGCAGCATCGCCGGCTTGATGTCCGATACCGGCGCAGCCATCGCCACGCAAGGCAACCAAACCTCGAAGCGGCTGCCCTTGCCGGGCACGCTTTGCACGTTCATCGCCCCGCCATGCTCATGCACGATTTCGCGTACCGTCGCGAGCCCCAGGCCATTTCCGGACGAACGCGTGGTGAAGAACGGTTCGAAGATCCGCGCCAGTGTCGCCTCGTCCATGCCGCGGCCGCTATCCGTGACCACGATGCAGACATAGCGGCCCGGCTGCAGCGTGTCGTGACTGAGCGAGCGGACCTCGGTGATTTCGCGGATATCCATCGCTATCTCGACGCGGCCGTGATCGTTGATCGCCTGCGCGGCATTGTTGCAGAGGTTGAGGATCACCTGCTGCAACTGTGCGGGTTCGCCGGACACGATCGCGGTCGCGAGCGGCTCGCGGATCGCAAGATCGACGTTGGCGGGCAGCGAGACATTCAGCAGCGAGACCGCCTCCGTCACCAGGCTGTGCGCGCTGAGCGGCCGGCGGCGCGCGTCGCGGTGCCGTCCGAACAGGAGGATCTGCTCGACCAGATCGCGCGCCCGCTCCGCGCCGCGGCGGATGGCACGAAGATTCTGCGCGAACCGGTTGTTCTGGCCGAGATGCTCCTCGATCACTTCGGAGTGGCCGAGGATCCCGCCCAGGATGTTGTTGAAGTTATGGGCGATGCCGCTGGTGAACGTACCGATCCGCTCCATGCGGCGCGCCTGCTGCAGGCGCTCCTCGAGGCGCCATCGTTCCCGTTCCATCGCGTGCCGCCCAACGGCGTACATGATGATATCGAGCGCCATGCGCAACAGGCTGAGTTCGACGGTATCGGTCACGCGGCAGGGGCGACCGATCGTATCGAACCCCAGCGCAACGCTGGTGCCCTCCTGGTCGACGCCGGTCACGCAGGCCCATGCACCGAGGCCAACGTCCGTCAGCGCCCTTCTGTCTTGGCCGATCGGCAAGGAATTGACGTTTGGGATGTGGACCACGCCGTCCACCACGGGCGCGAACCGAGCCGCAAGTGCCGGCGCGCCTTCGGGCCAGCCGGGTGGAAAGTCCTTGCCCGCCCTCGACCAGCCGTACAGCCGGGGAGCGGCCCCGGACCACACGACATAGGTACGGTCACAACCGGTGCACAGCATCAAGTCGGCGAGCGCCCGTTCGATCTCGCCATCCAGGTTCTCCGGCAGCACGTCGATGAAGCGCATCGAAATGCCCGCGATCACATGCTCGAACGTCGCGCGCCGTTCAAGCGCCCTGGCATGCGACCGCACGCGAAGGCCAAGGTGAACCAGGAACGCGACAAGGATTAGCGAGGTCACGTAGAGCAGCCAGCGAAACTCCCGTGCCATCGCTCTCGACTCGTTTTGCCGCACAAGCAGCAGGCTGCGGAGCTGATCCTGCTCGAGTCTCGGCTGGATCGCCCGCATCTCCTTCAGCACGCCATCAACTGCGGGCAACAGTCCCTGGAGCAGCCGTCCATGCGCCAGCAACGGTCCGATGACATCGCCATCGAACGGACGGGCCTGATCGGCGAGCCTGTCCAGTCGCTCCTTGACCTCGCGTACCGCGCTGTCCGACGTGTCGAGGGTGAGCAGCAGCATCGCCGCCGCCGCGGCGCTGATCGAAGGCCCGAGATCGGCCGACGTCGCGTGAAGGCTGAAACGCTCGAAGAAGGTCAGTGAATTGTGCAGCAGCGCATTGTCGCTCTTGAATCGTTCGACCAGTTCCTCCTGCCGCGCGAGCGACGCCTCGAGGTGGTCCACCGCCTCGCTCGTCTCGGCGTCGATCGCCGCCGCCTGCCGCAAGCGGTCGAGCGATTTGTGCAGCGCATTGATCTCGCGGACCAGCGGATCGTAGTTGCGCAAATTGCCGGCGCGCGCGGTGAAGACGTCGCGATAGAGCGAGCTGTCCAGCATCGCAAATCGATCGAGCTCGCCGAGCGCGCGATCGAACCTCTCGGCTTCCGGATTGATCGCGCGCAGCGACAGCCAGGTCAGCAGCAGGACGAGCGCGAATACGATCGCCATCGCGCGAATCGGCGTCATGGCGGCGCTCCCTTGACGGGCTCGCCACGGTAGTTTCCGGTCAGCGTCTGCAGGAACGCGACGAGCGAGGAGACCTGTTCATCCGTCAAGCTGCGGTCGAGCTGCGCTGCGCCCATCTTGCGCACCGCCTCCTCGAGCGTGGCCGCGCTGCCATCGTGAAAATAGGGCGCCGTCGTCGCCACATTGCGCAGGCTCGGCACGCGGACGACATCGGGTTTCGCGTGAACCAGGGGACGAAATATCCCCTGGCGCTGGAACAGGTTGCCCCCGACATTGACCCCCTGGTGACAGGAGATGCAGCCAAACGACTTGAATATTCCGTAGCCGCGAAGTTCGGCGGCTGACAATGCGGACGTATCTCCGGCGAGCCAGAGATCAAAGCGGCTTCCCGGCGTAACCAGCGATTTTTCAAAGGTCGCCAGTGCATCGAGCAAGCTCGCCCGGTCCGGCGCGCGGTCGTAGGCGGCGCGAAACTGCCGCACCATCTCGGGATCGGCATTCAGCCTGGCGACGACATCCTCCACACTGGTGGCCATATTGGCCGGATTCTCCAGGGACGATTCGGCCTGCGCCTCGAGCGTGCGGAAATTGCCTTCCCAGTTCAGGCGAAAACTGAGCGCCGCGTTGAAGATCGTCAACGTGTCAAATGGAGCATTCGAACCGTCATGTCTCACCGTCGCATATCTGCGACCAGTGCCATTGGTACTGATGTCATGACAAGAGGAGCACGCCAGCTTCCCGTCATTCGATAATCGGGTGTCCGAAAACAGCCGCTCTCCGAGGGCAAGCTTGAGCGGATCGGCCGCAGGAGGCTCTGGGGTGGGCGTGATCGGCTCCTGATCGGCGATGGGAATTGGGCGCGACGTTGGAGCGGTCGGAATAGATTGTGTGGCTGCACCGGTGGCAATGAGCAGGAGCGCTGCGCAGGCCCATGGCGGCCAGCGGCGCGCGCGCAGCATTCCCGCCATGGCGGGCGCATGCGCAGCCGCAAAATCAGCTCGGCTTCGCCGATATCCGGTCAGCAACCATAACCGCATCATTCCCGACGATTCCCGGGTCTTTCCATATATGCGATGTTGCCATTCCCGGCATCGCCGCGGCTTTCTAGGCTTCGCAACTCGATGAGCGCAGACGAATGGTGGCCGCGCAGGTCGTCGGACTCGAGCGCATAGGGATACATGCCTTGCGCATAGGCGGAGCAACCCTCCAACACCTGGGCAACGGTCCAGGACATCACCGAGAGAATGACGCTGTGGAATGCGAGGTCGCTGCAGACGGCGCAGGTCCCGACGACTTTCAGCATCAGCCGCGAAGGCCACCACAATGCATCATTCGCGGACGGCCGCTCGCCGGCCGGACTCGCATGCGTGGTCACCGCGCGCATCTGATGTCGGCGGACCGCGCTCGTGCGGCGACCGGTCGGCCAGCGGCTGACGGGCAATTTCTTTCTGTCCAACTTCATTGACGTCTCCCGAGGATTTTTCACCCTCGAGAGATTGCCGCACGCATGTTGCGGCAGCGTTCCAGCCCTAAGTTTAAAGGCTACGGCTGTAATGGAACCCGCCGCGCCCGCTGGTCCGGATATCAGGGGCCTCATGTCAGGATATGCGGCCATCCGCCGCATGGCGCGATTGGCCATCCTCAGAGCCGCTCGACCTGCAGCGCGAACACATAGCCGACGCCGCGCTCGGTCAGGATGACCCTCGGCGTGCTCGGATCGCTCTCCAACTTTCGTCGCAGACGGAGCACCTGCACGTCGATGCTGCGGTCAAAGACGTCCTCGTGCACGCGAGTGGCCTGCAGAAGCTGCTCGCGCGAGAGCGGCCGCTGCGGCGCATCGAGGAAAGCAACAAGGAGCGCGTATTCACCCTTCGTCAGTGCGACCTGCGTGCCGTTCGGATCGGAAAGACGCCGGCTGCGCCGATCGAGCTGCCAGCCGCCGAATCGATAGCGGCCCTTCTCCGGATCACGCGGCGCGGTCTGTCCGGTTTCGCGCCGGCGCAACACCGCGCGGATCCGCGCCAAGAGCTCCCTCAGGCCGAATGGCTTGGTGATGTAATCGTCGGCACCAAGCTCCAGGCCTACCACGCGGTCAATCTCGTCGCGGCGATGGCCGGTGGTGATGATGACGGGTACGTCGGAGTGCGAACGGATTTCGCGCAGCAGATCGAGACCATCTTCCTGGCCCAGCCGCAGGTCGAGAATCACGAGATTAGGTTCGCGCGTGACCAGCAGGCCGGTCACCTCGTCCCGCCCGGACGCGGACAGCGCGCGAATGTCGTGCTCCTCGAGATAGTTCATCACGAGGTGCCGCATGGTGCGATCGTCCTCGACCACGAGGCATGTCGGCTGGCCGCGCTCCGCACTCAGGTTTTGATCGGACCGTGCGGATTGATCGGATCCGTTCCCGCCGGCTCCGCCAACTTCACTACGTTCCGGCCGACCGTTGCGGTTAGCCGCGGCAATTGCGGCATTCAAATTCATTGCGTCTCTCCCGACGCCCCCTGGCGGCGGGGTATAGAGCACAGTATTCCGCGCTACAGCACACATTTCAGCGAGCGCATCGGGCATCAAATATCGTTGAATGCGCCGTGCCAACGCGGACTCATCAAGATTTTGTAGGCGCATTGAACCAGGGCACGATTCGCATGGGACGCGCGCGATCTTTCCGGCGAACGCAGGCTCCCGACGTCTTCCGTCCGCTCTACCATACGACTTAGAATCGTTCAAAGCGGCCAAGCCGCGATGGGCATGATTCGCTCCCGTCGACCGAAGCCGTGTTTGTCCGAAGGACAGCCTCTCGCTATCCCAACGACGCAAACGGTGCGCGATTGATCGCAGCGTTGGTCGACGAAGGTTTTGCTAAAATACTTCCGCGCGACATCATCACTCGAATTTTTCAATGACTGCATTGACTGTATTGCTAGCTCCCCGGGACGCTTCCGTCAGCTCATCGTGAAGCATCTCCGATTAGGCGCTCGTTACTACTCACGATCCATACCAATGTATGACACCACCGTGAGGCAAAGCCGTCCATATTGATGGCCATCCGATAGTCGACGTCAGTCGATCTTGAGATTTCAGGAGGCCAGATATGTCGTGCCATGCCGCACAGCTCCTCAGTGAGCGATCCGTATCGATGTCTGCAGCCGAAGTTTTGGATAATCGCTCGCCGACGGCAGTCCGAGAATCGGCTCAGCAAACAGCACGGCCGGACAATCCAGTCATTGGCATCGATCTCAAGCATCTCGGCGTTTCGGTACGGGTCGTACCGACTGGCGGAGGACATACGGCGAATGCCGCAGCGCCTGAAATCGAGCGCGCTCTTCATATCCTCGGAGTGGGAAGGGACGTGGAGGCGTCACTGAGCTTCAACAATCTCGCGGGCAAGGCAATCCGCGAGGTGCCGAAAGCGCGAATGGATCAGGATCCAGTGGTGCGCAGGCTCTCCGAAGCGCTGGCCGCCGCGGAGCGAGATCAGTCGGAGTTCGGAGGAATCTACGCGGACGCCATCAGGCTGGTCACTGTGGCCAGGATGATCAGCGCCGATGCGAAACCGGCATCGCCTGTGCAGGCCAATCGGGACGGCGGGTTGTCGAAGTGGCGCCTCAAGCGCGTCGTGGAATACGTGGCTGAGCATCTCGACGAGAAAGTGACGCTGGCAGATATGGCCGCGGCAGCCCGGCTGAGCCGCATGCATTTTGCCGCGCTGTTTCTCCGCGCCACGGGACTGACGCCGCACCAATATCTGCTGAAGCAGCGTATCTCGACGGCACAGGACATGCTGCGGACGACCGACAAACCGATCGTCGAGATCGCGCTGAGTGTCGGGTTCAGCACCCAGGCGCACTTCACTACGGTCTTCAAGCGGCTCGTGGGACAAACGCCGCTGAAGTGGCGGGAAGGCAGGCCTGCAGAGGCCCTGGCCCAGTCCTACAGGCGATTTGGCGCTGAGGAGCGAGCCCTCGAGGGACCCCGACCGATCTGAAGACCCCGTCGCGACGATGCCGACCTGCAGGGTGGGCAAAGCGAAGCGTGCCCACCGTTACGAGCGGAGTGCTTGGTGGTGGGCACGCTTCGCTTTGCCCACCCCTGCGCACCTTCCGCATCGAAATAGCCAAGCAGCGACGTTCGGCTCCTAAACCTTGGTATTAAACGACACGACCCGCGCATGTCGCGAGAACTGCGCGACTTAACCAACCAGTATAATCGACGATATCCCGCGCCCTTCGTAAAACACACAGCATCGAAGCATTGCAGTGGCCCGGCAACCGGGAGCGTGGATAGCATGAACCGTCGATTGAAAAATTTCGTTCTCAGGCGCCTCGCGGTTCTCCTGGTCTCGTGGCTGCCAGCGTCGTCTCATTCGTTCGGAATCGAGGCCAAGGACGACACTGCCCTGCGCCACGTCCACCAAGCTCCGCTGAATTCGCTGGCAAGCCGAAGCAGTTTGGTTTCCCTAGATGCGGAATGCTGCTCGGAGATGGTCATGCAACGGCAATACGACCGCGTTGTCAGCAGAAGACAGGACCCGACTCAGTCTCGTATCGCAATGTAGAGTCGCTTATGGAAGAAGCGATTGGCCGGCATCCAGAACACCTGCTTCGAGAATCGAATGTCCTGTCGTGACCACGGAGTTCGGGTGTTCGGGACGCCGGCTCTGCGTTGTCTTTTCGTGGCTGCAGCGCTCGTCCTGTCTCCTGCCTCCGCTGAGCCCTTATCCGATGCGCGTCGTGAGCGCGTCATTGACCTTCCGCTAACGGCAGGCCATCAACGCGTCCTCTACCTGAGACCCGAGCATCCCTGGGCCACCATCATCATGCTGCCGGGAGGCGCCGGCGATCTCGGCATTGCACGCGATGGCGCGATCCGTCATCCGGATAATTTCGTGGTGCGCTCGCGAACGCTGTGGACGGACAAGGGCATCGCCGTGGTGATCGCTGATACGATCGACCACGCCAACTTAAGAGGTGAACGCAGTTCTGCTCGCTATGCTGAAATTGTCGACGACCTGATCGGCTTCGCATCCGAGCAGTCACGGGCGCCTGTGTTCCTGCTCGGGACCAGCCAGGGCTCCATTGCGGCAATGAACGGCGCTGCACACGCGAAGTCGGGCGCGCTTGCGGGCGTGGTGCTGACGGAATCGGTCTCCCGCATCGGAGGCAGTCACGAGACCGTATTCGATGCGCAGCCAGAGGCCGTGCGCATTCCGGCTCTCATCGTCGCCAACCGCGACGACCGCTGCACGGTGGCGCCACCGGGCGATGCCCGAAGAATCGCCGCGGCGATGACAGGCTCCCCCAACGTGAAGGTTCTCATGGTGGCCGGCGGTATCGTCGCGACCAAGCGGCCATGCGGATCGTTGTCGCCGCACGGCTATTATGGCTTGGAGGCCGAAGTCGTCGACGACGTGGCTCGCTGGATGCGTCTGCACGAGCGATAGAAAACACGAGCGAAAGAGAACGCTCAGAGCTTTTTTTTGCTTTGACGCGTTTTCGTCATGCGAACCGGCGTCCACTTCGCTCGAAAACGCTCTAATTGTCGCGGACCGGCTGCTCATTGGGCGGCGCCTGCCGCACGCCAAGCAAGTCGGCCATTCGCACGAGCTCGGCGAGCGATTTGGCCTGCATCTTGCGCATCATGTTGCCGCGATGGATTTTCACCGTGATCTCGCTCAGCGACAGGCGCCAGGCGACCTGCTTGTTCATCAGCCCTGCCGTGACAAGACCCATGACTTCCCGTTCGCGGGGCGTCAGAGAATCGTAGCGCAGGCGGATGCTTTCATCGCGCTGCACTTCCGCTCGCCGCCGCTGATCGCGGGAGACGGCCTCTTCGACGGCAGCGAGAAGAGCTTCCTCTTCGAACGGCTTTGGAAGGAAATTGATCGCGCCGGCCTTCATGGCGCGGACGGTCATCGGGATGTCCCCGTATCCGCTGATCAGGATCACCGGGATGGAAGCATCACTCTCGACCAGTTCCTTCTGGAATTCGAGCCCGTCGGCCTCTCCCAACCGGATATCCAGGATCAGGCAGGACGCGGAGTTGATGGCATCGGAGGCCAGGAATTCGCTCGGCCCGGCGAACGTCTCGACGGAGTAGCCGACGGCGCGCAGCAGGCTGCTGAGCGAATTGCGCACGTCGGTGTCGTCGTCGACGACGCAGATGAGGGCGGTGCTGATCGAATTCGGTGGTGCACTCATGCTGTCTAGGACCGGGTCATTGGACTGTCGGGGGAGGTCCTGCTTGCGAAGAGTCGCCCAGGATCGCTTCCACGTCATGGAGCAGAATCTCGGGGTCGACGGGCTTGTCGACAAAAGCAGCGGCTCCAAGGCTCTTTGCCTCGGCGCGCGCCTCCGGCGTCGAATAGGCCGTCATCACGATCACGGGAACGCCGACTCCCCGGCGCCGCAGTTCCCTGTGCAGGCCGAGCCCGTCCATGCCCGGCATGTGCAAATCCGTGATGACGCAGTCGACATTCGCGATGGAGGACGACTCCAGGAAGTTTTCGGCCGCGCCAAAACTCTCAACGTGCAGCCCTACCGAGCGGAAAAAGCTCGATATGCTTTCCCTCACGTCGTCGTCATCGTCAACGATGCAGATCGTGGATCCCTGTGGCACTAGACAGCTCCTCCCGAGCAGATGGCCGGGTGTTTCCGTCGGTATGGCCGGATTCTGTCCGTTTTCCCATCATATCAAGATATTAGGTTTCGACCAGCGCGCCTCCGCCGGGATGTTCAATGGGAGCGTGAACCCCACGGTTGCCCCCCACCCGTCATTGTTGGACGCCGAAACGC
>NZ_JADYVX010000055.1 GCF_020194175.1 Bradyrhizobium sp. BRP22
TCGAAGGCTCTGCTGCCACTGAGCTCGCATGGCTGCTCATCGCCCATCTGAGGCTCCTAATTCGCCGCCTGGCCAGACCTTGAAGACGTCTTACGCTTTTTTGAGTCAGGCTCTCAGGATGAGGTCTTAGACCCTCATGGTGAGGAGCGCGGCAAGGCCGCGCGTCTCGAATCATGAGGCCAGGGACCTCGAAACATCACACGTCACCTTCGCTCCTCCCGCACATGCGGCTGGCCCAGTGCGCCGGGCTCCTGTGTGATGCCGGAATCCTTGGTGCCGACCCAGATCATGACGGCGATGGTCGCCAGATATGGCGTCATCAGCATCAGATATTGCGGCACGCGGATGCCGGCCGCGGCGATCTGGGGGATCAGTGCCTCGATGCAGCCGAACAGCAGCGCGCCGGCGAGCGCGGGCCACGGCGCCCAGCGCGCGAACACGACCAGCGCCACCGCGATCCAGCCGCGGCCGCCGGTCATCCCCGTCACCCATAACTTGACGCTGACGACGGAGATGTAGCCGCCGGCCAGGCCGATCAGCGAGGAGCCGGCGACGATCGCGAAGATGCGATGCAAGGTGACGCTGACGCCGGCGGCATCCGCTGCGCCCGGATTCTCGCCGACCGAGCGGATGCGCAGGCCCAGCATGGTGCGGAACAGCAGGAAATTGACGGCAAAGAAGATCAGGATGGTGAGATAGACGATCGGGTCCTGCTGGAAGAAGATCCGCCCGATGCCGGGGATTTCCGATAGCGGCCAGATCTTCAGCGGCGCCAGCCCCGTCAATTGCTTGTTCTGCCATTTCGCGAGCGTGCCGATGAGACCGGTAAGACCCTGGCAGAAAAACACAACCGATAGCCCCGCGATCACCTGGTTGATGCGCAGCACCACCACGAGCACCGCAAACAGCAGCGAGACCATGCTCGCCGCCACCATCGCGGCGACCAGCGCCACGGCCGGATAGCCGCCGAGCATGAGGCAGGTGCCCGCGCCCGCGAGTGCGCCGACCAGCATCAGCCCTTCCGCGGTGAGGTTCAGCACGCCGGAACGCTCGGCGATGATCAGGCCGAGCGCGGCGAGCGCGTAGGGTACGGCGGTGACGGGAGTGTTGGCCAGCCAGTTGATCAGGAAATCGATCACCACATTTCCCTCAACGTATCCACCTGATGCGGTGACGGATCAGGAATTCCGACGAGGCGACCGCGATGACGATGATCGCTTCGATCATCTGCACCATGGTGAAGGGGATCTGGTAGAACACCTGCAGCGTCTGGCCGGTGATGAAGAGCACCGCGATCAGGAAGCCGACGATCGCGACCACGATCGGGTCATTCCGTGAAAGGAACGCGATCAGCACGCCGGAAAACACGTAGCCATTGGCGAAGGATTGCGTCAGCCGGCCCTCCTGGCTTGCGACATTGACGAAGCCGGCGAGGCCCGAGCAAGCGCCGGAGATCGCGATGATCCAGATCGTCGCCGCCTGCACGGGAACGCCAACGACCTTCGCCATTTTTGGATTGGCGCTGATGAAGCGGGTGTAGAAGCCGATCCGGCTGAGATGGATCAGCCAGCCCGCCGCGAGCACGCCCGCGAGCGCAATCAGCAAGCCGCTGTTCACGCCATAGCCGATATCGGCCAGCCGCTCGAAGGGGCGGAACGGCGTCGATTGCGGAAACGCCGTCTTGGAGTCCTGCCAAGCGCCGTACAGCAGATGGAACAGGAAATACATCGCGACATAGTTCAAGAGCAATGTCGCGATGATCTCGTTGACCCGGAAGCGCAGCTTCAGAAACACCACGAGCAGCACCCACAGACCGCCGCCAAGTGCCGCGGCCATTCCCATCAGCAGCAGCCGCGTCGCCGGCGGACCGATATCGTAGATCGATATCGCAGCGGCGAAGATGCCGCCGAAGATCATCTGGCCCTCGATGCCGAGATTCCAGAAGCCGATGCGGAAGGCAAGGCTTGCTCCCAGGCCGACCAGGATCAGCGGCGCGGCCTGGATCAGCACGCCGCGCAGGTTCTCCGCCGTGAGCACGCCCGCGAGCTCGCTGACGAGTGTCAACGGCGGGATGCCGGCGACCGCGAGGATCGCGACTGAAATCGCAAGGCCCAGGATCAGCGACGATCCGACGAACACCGCCTGCTTCCACGGCGGCAGGTTCTGGCGCACGTCGAGCGTAAGGCGGCCGAAGCCGCGCGGCGTAGCTGGGGCGGGCGGCGTCAATGGTTCGGCTCGGCGCAGGATGTCATGCATGGTCGACCATAGCACGGCCGATTGCCTGGCGGTCCGCAGGGCGTTCGAATTCGGCAACGATCGCGCCGCGGGTCATGACGCCGATGCGATCGGAGAGGCTCAGGATCTCGTCGAGATCCTCGCTGATCAGGACGATGGCCGCGCCGCGCTCGCGCGCCGCGATCAGGCGCTGATGCACGGCGGCGCAGGCGCGGGCATCGAGCCCGCGGCTCGGGCTGTGCGCGACCACGACCTCCGGCTCGCGGCTGAACTCGCGGGCGATGACGAGCTTCTGCGCATTGCCGCCGGACAAGAGCGAAGCCTTCTGCTTGACGCTGCGCACGCCCTGCACGTCGTATTCCTTCACCGCGGCGATGGCGTCGCGGCGCATCGCTGCGCGATCGAGCCTGACAATGCTGCCGTAGCGGCCGGAGCGGATTTGCGCCACCGCGAGATTGTCTTGTATCGGCAGACTGCCGGCGAGCGCATAGGCGTAGCGGTCGGCGGGGATCGCGGCGATCGCCGCCTCGCGTCGCTTGGCCTGGCCGGCATGGCTGATGTCGCCGGCGCCATCGACCCAGATCTCGCCGGTCGAAGGTTCGATCGCGCCGATCAGCGCTTCCGCGAGCTCGGCCTGGCCGTTGCCGCTGACGCCGGCAATGCCATAGATCTCGCCGGCGCGGACATAGAAGCTGGTGTTGTTGAGCATGGTGCGGCCGTCGCCGCGCGTATAGGTGAGGGCGCCGACATTGAGCCGGGTCTCGCCGCCCTGGTGCGGCGTACGCTCCGGCAGCGCCGAGGTCTGGCCGACCGTGAGCTCGGTCAATTCCTCCGCGGTCGAATGGCGTGGATCGAGAGTGGCGACCGTCTTGCCGCCGCGCATGATGGTGACGACATCGGCGTAGCGCTTCACGTCCTGCAGCTTGTGGGTCACCAGCACCACCGCGGTGCCGGATCGCGCCAGCCGCTGCACGATCTCGAGCAGGCCGATCGCTTCGGCATCGGTCAGCACCGCGGTCGGCTCGTCGAGGATCAGGATCTTCGCGCCGCCAACGAGCACCTTGACGATCTCGGCCTGCTGTTGCTCGGCCACCGTCATGGTGTCGATGCGGCGATTGGGATCGATGGAGAATTTCAGCGCATCGACCTGCTTCTTGATGGCGTCGCGGATATCGCGCAGGCCGGACGCGAAATGCGGTTGCGGATTGGCGAGCAGCACGTTCTCGGCAACGGTGAAAGGCCTTACCAGCTTGAAGTGTTGGTGCACCATGCCGATCCCGTGGGAACGGGCCGAGGCCGGCCCGTTCAGGGAGATCGGTGCACCATTGATGGAGATCGAGCCGGCATCCGGCGCGTAGAGGCCGGCGGCGACGTTCATCAGCGATGATTTACCGGCGCCGTTCTCGCCGAGCAGGGCATGGACCTCGCCGGAGCGGCTCTCGAAGGACGCGCCATCGAGAGCCAGAGCCCCGTCAAAGGATTTCCTGATCCCGGCAAGTTGCAGGGCCGCATTCATCAGAAGCTACGCTCGCCTATTTCTGGGTAATGACACCAGGAACGAACCAGTCCATCTTCCAGAAGCCGGCATCGTCGAGCGACTTGCCCTCGGCGACGCGGACGGTGCCGGCGGTGTCCTTGATCGGACCGGCGAAGATCTGCTTGCCCGCGATGATCGCGTCGCGCTCGGCCATCACCTTGTCAACGACCTCCTTCGGCACCACGCTGTTGCAGCAGGCGATGTCGGTGCCGCCGTCCTTGATGCCGGGGAAGGCGCCGTAGGGATTGGGCTCCCAATTGCCCGCTGCAACCTTCTTCAGCTCGGGCGCCAGGAACTTGTCCCAGGTCCAGGCCGACGAGCAGAGCGTCGCCTTCGGCGCGAACTCGCGCAGGTCGCGGTGATGGCCGGTGCCGTAGATGCCGCGCTCCTGCGCCACGATCTGCGGAGTGGGGGTGTCGACATGCTGGCCGATCACGTCGATGCCCTGGTCGGCCATCGCCTGCGCGGCGGCGCGCTCCTTCACCGGATCGTTCCAGGCGCCGGTGAAGACCACGGTCACGGTGGCCTTCGGGTTCATCTTCTGCGCGCCTAATTCATAGGCATTGATGGTCCAGTTCACCGGGCCGATCGGATGCGCCGCGACGAATCCGAGCTTGCCGGACTTCGACATCGCCCCCGCGATCATGCCGCAGAGGTACTGGCTCTCATAGGTGCGGCCGTAGAAGGATTCGAGGTTCGCTCCATTGGTGGTGCCCGAGGCGTTCAGGAATGCGACCTTCGGATATTTGTTCGACAGCTCCTTGAACGTATCGGAATAGCCGAACGCGGTGCCGATGATCACATTATAGCCGCGCTGGATGAAGCGCTCCGCCGCAGGCGTGATTTGCCCTGCAACCTCAGGCACATTTTCCACGAACGGAATCTGCATGTCGACCGCCTTCTCGATCTTCGGGCGGGCTTCGTCGAAGGCTTGCGTCCAGCCGCCATCGGTCTTGTCGGCAAAGTAAAGGAACGCGATCTTCGGCGGCGCCGAGAGTGTGAACCCGGCGGCATAGGCGACTGCCGCGCCACCTGTCAGGGCGGCAGCAAGAACAGGAATTGTAGTCCAGCGCATCACGCAAATCCTCTCGATGTGCGAAAATTTGTCGACCGTTCATGACGGGTTCCGAAAAAATCTTCGCATTGTTGGAAAAAATAGCACGCCAATTGTTTAGTCACCGTCGAGCCAATCGATGGGCAGTCCTCCCTGCATCCTCTTCGTCGCACGACCGCTTGCGGTTGTGCGCGGGAACGAGCGAAGCGAGCTTGCGCTCGGCTCGCACGTTCCACTGTGTTGCCCGGCGGCATCCAGTCGCGCGCAAGGCGCAACCGAAAATCGGTGTGTGATTGATGTTGGCGCGTGGCGCGCGGGTTTGCGCCAGCGCTTCGGCGCGGCTTGAATATTGCTTGCCGAGCGTCGATGCTGTGATCGATGCGTGCATTGGCGCAGAACAGCGAACCGCTTCGGGGAGATGAGATGAAGGCTTATGTGTATGGTGCGAAGCGCGAGCTGCCGCATGGGTTCGAGGATTTCACGCAAGCCTCGCGAACTGCGATCATCTCCGTCGACATGCACCAGGGACATCTTGCCGACACACCGGATTGTCCCTGTCCCGCGCCGCGCGCGCGAGACATTGTCGCGCCGATCGATCAGTTCCACGCTGCGGCACGCGCGATCGGCGTGCCGGTGATCCACGTCAAGTCGGTGCTGCGCAAGGGCGGGGTCGATGACATCGCCGGCATTCCCTCGGCGTGGCGACGCACCTTTCCGCTCCATGTCGGCGCGATCCCGAATTCCGATGCGCATGCAATCGAAGGCTCGCGCTGGACCGAATTCGTCACCCATGTCGAGCCGCAGGACCTCATCGTCGCCGGCAAGAAGCGGCTGTCGCCGTTTTTCGCCACCGATCTCGATTTCCTGCTGCGGCAGATGACTGTGCGCACCGTGGTGCTCGACGGCGGCATGACCGATTGCTGCATCCTCAACGCGGCGTTCGATGCCAGCAATCTCAGTTATCGCGTGGTCGTGCTGCGCGACCTCGTGCGCGGCACCAATGAGGAGATGGAAGACGCGGCGCTGAAGATGGTGTCGCTGCATCTCGGCGTCGTGACCGACGCCGCCGACCTGCTTGCGGAGTGGCGAAGCCGCTGAGCTCAAAGCGGGTGACGCATCAGGGTAAAGAGGAGCGCGATCGCCGGCCGCTCCGCGCTTTTGCCCCATCGCCTTGGTCCAACCCATGCAGACTCACCGTCCCGAACAGTAGACACCGCAATGAGGTCATGTTAATCAGACTAAACAATATTGAGCAAGGTTGAAATGTGAAGGCTGCAGCGTTCGACTATCTCAGGCCGGCCGATCTCGGCGAAGCGCTCGCGCTGCTCGCGACACACAAGGACGATTGCAAGATCCTGGCCGGCGGGCAGAGCCTGGTTCCGGCGATGAATTTCCGCCTGGCGCGGCCAGCTATTCTCGTCGATATCAACGATCTCAACGAATTGGATTACCTGCGCGCGGACGCCGATCACCTGAAAATCGGCGCGCTGACGCGGCACGCTGCGTTCCATCGGCCGGTGGTCGAGGGGCCGCTCGGCACGCTCCTGGCAAAGGTCGTGCGCTACATCGCGCACTATCCGATCCGCCAGCGCGGCACCTTTGCGGGAAGCCTGTCGCACGCCGATCCCGCCTCCGAATGGTGTCTCGTCGCCGCGACCCTGCGCGCCGAGATGCTCGCGAAGAGCGTGCGCGGCGAGCGGGTGATTGCGGCGGGTGATTTCTTCCACGGCACCTTCACGACCGCGCTCGAGCCCGACGAAGTCCTGGCCGAGATCCGCCTGCCGGCGATGGCGCCGGATTGGCGCGTCGGCTTCTACGAGTTCTCGCGGCGCGCGGGTGACTTCGCGCTCGGCATGGCGGTGGCGGCGGCCAGGGTTGAAGAGGGCACGATCCGCGAAGCGCGGTTGGGCGTTGGCGGTGTCGCCGATCGCGCGATCCGCCTTGGGACGCTGGAAGATCAGCTTGTCGGCAAGCCCGCGTCGTCGGCCCTCATCGACGGCATCGCGCGCGAGGCGCGCGGCATGATCGAGCCGAACGGAGACATCCATGCCTCGCCCGAATATCGGCGGGACTTGATCGCGACGTCCGTCAAGCGCGCACTGACCGAGGCGCTGGCATGAACTGGATCGGCCGACGGCTGCCACGGCTGGAAGATCCGGCGCTGCTGAAAGGCGGCGGCAGCTATGTGGCCGATCACGCGGGCAAGGCTGCGGCCGTCTGCTTCGTGCGCAGCCCGGTCGCGCGCGGGACGATCGTTAGTATCGAGATGCCATCAGATGGAACGGTGTTCACCGGGCGAGACCTCGCCGATGTGAAACCGATCCGCCCCATCCTGCATCGGCCCGACTATGTCGCGATTGGCCAGCCGGTGCTGCCGGTCGATCGCGTCAGTTTCTGTGGTCAGGCAGTCGCGGTCGTCGTCGCCGATGATGCAGCGCTTGCCGAAGACCTCGCCGAGCAGGTGTTCGTCGACATCGATGTCGCGGATGCCATCGTCGATTTCGACACGGCGCTGGCTCCGGATGCCGCGCCGGTTCACCCCGAAGCCACGTCGAACGTGGTGGTCGAAGGCCGGATGAAGACGCAGGGGCTCGACCAGGCCTTTGCGGAAGCCGCCGAGATCGTCGCGCTGGACGTGCGCTCGCATCGCCAGTCGGCCGCTCCAATGGAGAACCGCGGTGGGCTCGCCGAATATGACGCCGCCTCGGGGCGCGTCACGCTCACAGCCTCGGTGCAGATGCCGCATATGCTGCGCACCGGCATCGCCGACACCCTTGGCATCCCGGAGTCCGAACTACGCGTGATCGCGCCCGACGTCGGCGGCGGTTTCGGGCAGAAGATGTCGCTGTTTCCCGAATATGTCGTGCTGGTGTGGCTGGCGCGAAAGCTGAAGCGGAGCGTCGCCTGGATCGAGGATCGCCGCGAAAACCTGCTCGCATCCGCGCACGGCCGCGATCAGGCGTTCAGCCTGCGCGGCGCCTTTGCCAGGGACGGCCGGCTGCTTGGGCTGGAGGCGGATCTGCGTTCCAACATCGGCGCATTCTCCTGCTATCCCGTGACCTGCGGCGTCGAGCCGCTGATGGCGTTCGCCGAGCTGCCGGGTCCGTATGATTTCGCCGAATATGGCGTCCGCTCGCGCGGGGTGACGACCAATACCTGCATGATGGCGCCGTATCGCGGCGTGTCGCGGCCGACGCTGACCTTCTCCATGGAACGGATGATGGATGTCGCGGCGAAACGGCTCGGCATCGACGCCGCCGAAATCCGCCGCCGTAATCTGATCAAGGCGTTTCCGCATCGCTCGCCGACCGGCCTTGTCTATGACGAGGGCAGCTATCTGCAGGCCATGGAAGTCGCGATCGAAGCTGCAGGCCTGCCGGCGTTCCGGGCCCGGCAAGAGGCGATGCGCGAGCGTGGGCGCTATCTCGGCGTTGGCCTTTCCGTGTTCAGCGAGCGCACCGGCTACGGCACGCCGGCCTATGCCGCGCGCGGCATGGAGATCGTGCCGGGCTATGAGATCGTCGACTGCACCATGGACCCATCGGGCGACGTCGTGCTGCGCATCGGCTCCTCGCCGCATGGTCAGGGCCTGAAGACCAGCCTCGCGCAACTGGTGTCCGATGAACTCGGCGTCGAGCCGCAGCGCATCCGGATCATCTCGGGCGATACCGATGCGACGCCCTATGGCTGGGGTACCTTCGCCAGCCGCTCGATGGTGATCGCCGGCGGCTCCTCGAAGCTCGCGGCGGGAAAGGTCGCGGGGAAACTCAAGACGATCGCCGCGACCTTGATGGAAACATCGCCTGATGATATCGAGTTGAAGGACGGCTGGGCGCGGGTGAGCCATTCCAACCAGGCCATGGAGATCGGTACGCTGGCGCGTGCCGCCTACCACCAGAGCCACCGCTTCAAGGGGCTGCTGCCCGGACTGCACGAGAACGCGGTCTACGATCCCGGCGGCACCTTCTCCAATGCCAGTCATATCGCGTTCGTCGAGGTCGACATCGAGACCGGCGGCGTGCGCGTCGAACGCTTTCTCGTCGCCGAGGACGCCGGTGTCCTGATCAATCCGATGATCGTCGACGGCCAGATCACCGGCGGCGTCGCGCAGGGCATCGCCAATGCGCTGTTCGAGGAGATCGTCTACGACGACACCGGCAATCTCCTGACCGCGTCCTTTGCCGACTATCTGCCGCCGACTGCTGCGGAGATTCCGGAAATCGAGATCATGCACATGGAAACGGTGTCGGCCGAGAGCGTGACCAAGGCGAAGGGCGTTGGTGAGGGCGGGGCGATCGGCGCGCCGGCAGCCGTCGTCAATGCCATCTGCGATGCACTGTCGCCGTTCGGGATCGAGCTGTTCGAACTGCCTGCAACCCCGCAGCGCATCCGCGAGGCGCTGCGCCGGGCCGGAGGTGCGAGTTATGCCTGACAAGCGCGACGTCACCCTTGCCGTGAACGGCAAGACCTATGCAGTCTCGGTCGAGCCGCGACGGAGCCTCGCCGACGTGCTGCGCGATGATTGCGGGCTGACCGGTACGCATCTCGGCTGCGAGCACGGCGTCTGCGGCGCCTGCACCGTGCTGGTGAACGAGAAGCCGGTCCGCGCCTGCCTGATGTTCGGCGTGCAGGCCGAGGGCAAGACGGTGCGCACCGTCGAGGGCCTGGCCGACGGCGACACGCTGCATCCGCTGCAGCAGGCGTTCTGGGAAAATCACGGATTGCAATGCGGCTTCTGCACGCCCGGCTTCCTGATGCTCGCCGCCGGCGCATTGCAGGAGAACCCCGACATGACCGACGACGACATCAAGGATGTGCTGTCGTCCAATCTTTGCCGCTGCACCGGCTATCAGAACATCGTCAAGGCGGTGCGGCTGGCCGCGCGCGAGATGCGGGCGAGAGCGCGAATATGAGTTTTGTCGGCCGCTCGCTCCGGCGGATCGAGGACCGTCCGCTGCTGATGGGCCAGGGCGCGTTCGCCGCCGACTGCAACTGGTCCGGCCAGCTTCATATGCGCGTGGTGCGTTCGCCGGTCGCTTTCGGCCGCATTCTCTCTATCGAGACCGAGGAGGCAGCCGCGCTCGAAGGCGTCGTCGCGATCTGGACCATTGCCGATTTCGACGATCTGCCGCCGATCGATTTCCGCCAGATGGGGCTTGAGCGGCTCGCGCCCTATCGGCAATTCGTGCTGGCGCGTGACTACGTGCGCTATGTCGGCGAGCCCGTGGCCATTGTCGTTGCCGTCGATCCCTATGTCGCCGAGGACGCCGCCGATCTTGTGTTCTGCGATATCGAGGAACTGGCGCCGCAACTCGATGCGACCGCCGAGCCGGTGGCGTTCATGCCCGATGTTCACCCCGGATTGATGTCCGAGCCGGCGGTGATCCGCCGCGGCTATGGCGATCTCGATGCGGCCTTTGCCCGCGCGCACAAAGTCGTCGCGCTGGAGGTGAAGATCGGGCGCCACACCGGCGTGCCGATGGAGACCCGCGGCGGGTTGTGCGTCTACGACACAGACAAGGATACGCTGACACTCTACGGCGCCGCCAAGGTCCCGCACTATAACCGCGACGCCATCAGCAGGATGCTGCGGCTTGCGCCGGGACGGCTCGAGCTCAGCGAAGGTCATGTCGGCGGCGGCTTCGGCATTCGCGGCGAACTCTATCCGGAGGACGTGCTGGTCTGTGCCGCGGCATTGCGGCTGAAGCGGCCGGTGAAATGGATCGAGGATCGAAGGGAGCATCTGCTCGCGGCCAACCACTCGCGCGACCAGGTCTATCGGCTCAAGGCTGCCGTCGACTCGAGCGGATTCATCCTTGGCCTGCAGGCGGATTTCTTCACCGACCAGGGCGCCTATGTGCGGACCCACGGCACCACGGTCACCGATCTCTCGGCTGGTCTGCTGCCGGGCCCTTACGTCATTCCCGCCTATGGCGTCGCGGGCCATATCCGGCTGACCAACAAGACGCCGGCGGGCACCTATCGCGCGCCGGGCCGCTACGAATCGACGTTCGCGCGCGAGCGGCTGATTGATCAGGTCGCCGCCGAACTCGGCCTGTCACCGGTCGAGGTGCGCCGCGTGAACCTGATCGGCGAGACCGCGATGCCGTTCGATCGCGGCTTCGAGACGCTCGGGACCAAAGTCGTGTACGACTCCGGGAAATACGCCGACCTGCTCGAACGTGTGCTGGCGCATCTCGACCATGACCGGCTGCAGGCGCAGCTCGCGGAACGTCGGAGTCGCGGCGAGCTGGTCGGGCTGGGTCTTGGCTATTTCGTCGAGAAGAGCGGCCTCGGCCCGCAGGACCTGGTGCGGATGCGGCTCGACGCGCGGGGCGAGATCGAGATCGTCACCGGCGTCGCCTCGGTCGGGCAGGGCGTCGAGACGGCGCTGGCGCAGATCTGCGCCGAGACGCTGCAGGTGCCGATCGAGCGCATCCGCGTGATCCATGGCCAGACCGACCGGATCGAGATCGGCTTCGGCGCCTTTGCCTCGCGCGTCACCGTCATGGCGGGCTCGGCCGTGAAGATCGCCGCCGAGGCGCTGCGCGCCAGTGCGCTGGAGGTGGCGGCAAAGCTCCTGCAGACGACGCCGGAGGCGCTGCATCTCGCGAACGGCATGATCGAGACCGTGAACGGCAGCGCCTCGCTCGCGCTCGCCGATGTCGCCGCGCATCTCGAGGAGACGGGTGGCTTGACCGGAGAGGGGCGTTTCGCCTCCTCGCACATGACATACCCCTACGGCATCCACGCCGCGCAGGTTCGCGTCGATCCCGCAACCTGCGCCGTCACCATCGAGCGCTACGTGGTCGCCTACGATGTCGGTCGCGCCGTCAATCCGATGCTGATCGAGGGGCAGATCGTGGGCGGCGTGGCGCAGGGCGTCGGCGGCGCGTTCCTGGAGGAGTTCGTCTATGACGAGAACGGCCAGCCGCTCGCGGCAAGCTTTGCCGATTACCTGATGCCGACCTGCCACGAGGTGCCGGAGGTCGAGGTGATCCTGCGCGAGGATGCGCCGTCGCCGCTCAATCCGCTCGGCGTCAAGGGCGCAGGCGAGGGCGGCATCAATGCAGCCGGCGCGGCGCTGGCGGGTGCGATCGACGCCGCCATCCAGAAGCCCGGCGCGGTCACGCAACTCCCGATCACGCCAGGCCGCCTGCACGCCATCTTGCGCGCGCGGCTGCGATAAGCGGTGTGTCAATCGCGGTCGAGGTTGAACCAGAGCGTGCGGACCTTGGTCTTGCCGTGGTTCCAGAGCTTGTGCCTGCGGCGAGAGCTGTAGGCGATGAGATCGCCCTGTCGCAGGACGTGCTTGATGCCATCGACCTCGACGGTCAATTCGCCCTGCAGCACGAAGCCATATTCGAACCCGTCATGGGTGATCGGATGCTCGGCGCTGCCGGTATGCGGGGCATATTCGTTGACGGCGACCGAGACGCCGCGGCTGCGGTCTTCGCGCATCAGCCGCCGCACGACATGCTGCGCGGTCTCGACGACGCGCGCCTCGGACGCGCGCACCACGATCTTCTCCTCGGCGAGGCTGCCGCTGACGAGCAGATCTGACATCGTGACGCCGAGCGCGCTCGCGATCACGATCAGCGAGCCGATCGAGGGCGAGGCGCGTCCGCGCTCCACCAGGCTGAGCATGGACGTGCTGAGGCCGGAGACGTCGGCGAGCTCCTGCAGCGTCAGTTCGCGCGCCTGCCGCAATTCGCGGATGCGCAGGCCGATGGCCGCGAGCGTGGTCGCGGTGGTCTCGGCGATTTCCTCCGACAAGTGGGGAAGATCGATGTTCGCCCCGGTCTCGGATTGGCTCATGTCATGACGCTCCCGGCGCCGTTCGTCCTGGTCTTCGCAAAGAAGACGTTGCGCGTTGTACGATTTTGAATATACTAAAAATACTTTAGTTGTGATCAAAAATCAGGCGGTCATGGCCAATCCCTCGTTTTCCCAGGTTCGAGTCATCGACAGCGCCGCCGGATGTCCAGAAATACCGATCGTGGAGGGCGAGGGCAACGCGAAGGTTGTGCTGTCGCCGCACAATGGCGCAGCGTTCCGCAGCCTTCAGCTCGTGTCGCTGCAGCAGAATGCGCGAACCGTCGACCTCAGCCATCCGTCCGACTGCGTGTACTACGTGATCGCGGGCGAAGGCGCGATCATCGACGCGGCCGGTGGCGCGCGCCATGAGGTCGCCGAAGGGCACATGGTCCATATCGATGCCGGCGATCGCTATCGCATCGAAGCGGGTGCAGCCGGCATCAGGGTGATCGGCGGGCCGTGCCCGGCCGATGCCAGCCTCTATTCAAGCCTCACAGCGAGCTAAACCATGGCCATTCGCCTGTTTCATCGCGACCATCCGACGCTGCGGCTGCCGCTGATCTCCAAGGACGCACGCTTCGTGATCTGGCCCGGGGTCGGCGCCTGGCAGGCGAACCTCAACTATGTCTGCCTCGAGCCCGGCGAGGCCAACGTTCCGCACATCCACACCCAGTCGGAGGACACCATCTTCATCCTCGAAGGCGAAGGGACGATCCACGACTACACCAACAACATCTCGCTGCCGTTCCACGCCGGCTGCGTCGTGCACGTGCCCGTCGGCGTCAAGCATGCGGTTGCGGCCGATCGTGGCAGCCATATCGTCAGTGTCGGCGGTCCCTGTCCGGCTGACGTTCCGCTGCTGAAAAAGGTCGGCGCGCTGCCGGCGGATGCGGCGCCGCCATCAACGTAAGCGGTTTCGTGTTCCGGCGAGAATATTACATCGTGACCTTCAGCGACGAGTGTCGCTCCGCGTGGCAATGGGAAATCAGGCGCAGAGGCGCGCCGATGGGTGTCAGGCTGGTCGGAGATCAGTATTCGTCCCAGAGGGCGGCCGAGGAGGCCGGAAAGCATGCCCTTGCGGAGTTTCTTCTCGCGGTCGCCTCCGAGCAGACGCGCGGCTGAGATGAGCGAGGCGGACGAACTTCGGTTCGCATCCAACCGATCTATTCGCCGCCGCTTGGGGCTTCCGTCAGCGGAAAGGCCGTGCCCGGAAGATAGAGCGTGATCGGCCGGATCTCGTACACTGCCGTTGGATTGACCCGGCGCAGGTCGCGCGCGGCTTCGATCGCGGCGTCCTCGCTGGCGCAGTCGACGACGTAAAGGCCGAGCAGTTGCTCCTTGGTCTCGGCAAAGGGGCCGTCGATCACGACGCCTGCCCCCGGACCGCGCAGGGTGCGGGCCTTCCCGGTCTCGCCGAGCCGCGCCGCCGGCCCGAGGCGGCCTTCTTTCGTCAGGCGGTCATGCACCTTGTGCAGATCGACCATCAACGCGGCATCCTCCTCCGGAGTCCAGGACATGACTTCCGTTTCGACGTGATAAGCGAGGATGGCGTAGAGCATCGGGACCTCTCGTTATTGATGGCTCGGCAAAGGACGTTTGGGGCAGGCCGAATCCGACAAATTGCCACGATTCTGGCCCCGGAATGACGGTGACCAGCAAGAGGCCGCGGGCTGTTGGAGCGGGTGAAGGGAATCGAACCCTCGTATTCAGCTTGGAAGGCTGCTGCTCTACCATTGAGCTACACCCGCGCGCCAGCGATCCCACTATCATGCCGGGAGGGCGGCCTCAACCGCTCCTCGGCCGTTACGAACAGCCGGGTTCCAACCGATTCGCCTTCCGGCCCTTAACAGGGGCGGATCGGTTGCCTATATTGGTCGTTCCATCAACAATGAAAGGAGGTGATCCAGTGTCTTATCTCAAGCGCTGTCACCTCGCTGGGATCGCCCGCTAAGCAGTCCAAAGCTTGGCATCGGGGCGTTCTCAGCCCTGGACCAGCGAGAACGAGAGTTGGACGCGGCGGGAGCGATTCCGCCGCGTCTTTATTATCGGGCCGGCCCAGGGGTCGAATTGCTCGGAGGCCTGAGCCCCGGCGTCGTCAAACCGCAATATTGCATGAACACTCATTGAGACTGTCGGCTGGAATGCACGCTGACACCTGAGATTACCGTCAACGAGCAGATCGTGGAGCTCCTGGAGGCCGACACCGCAGTCCTGATCCATCCCATGGTTGGACAGTGGTGATGCGTCCGCAGGCCAAGGCGGCAATTGGACCTGATCGCCTCGGATGCGCTGCAGGTGCTTCAGGCAGGGGATGGCTCCTGCCGTGGGCGACCTCAGGCTAGAGCATGATCCGGAAAAGTGGGACCGGTTTTCCGAAAAAGATCATGCTCAAACAAAGAGCTAGAGCGGGATGACGATTCGAAGAAAAGTCATCACGCTCTAGCTGAATCCTGTCATTGCGCTGCCGTCCCGGTGCCGTAGTTTGGTTGCCGGGCGGCTTGCATTTGGCCGACAGCCGCATCAGCTTCTCCGCGCGACGACATTTTAAGGTGGGTTGCCCCCGGTACGAAAAACAGGGTCCCTGCGCTGGCGGATAACCTGTGCCCCGACCGCAACTGCGGCTGGCGCATGACCACGCTGCTATCTTTTCAATCCTGACGACAGCGCCTCGCGCCCATCTCCAAATTCACCAAGCACGGTCGCGCCCTGCATCCGCAATCAGCAATCGCCGCTCCCGCCGGACAAAGCTGTGAGGATCCGGAACCCACGCGTCCACGACAGTAGCAGTCCAGAGTCTCGAACCAGTGGACACAAAATCATGGATTCTTTGTCTCGTCGTCAAATGCTGGCAGCGGCTGCTGCCGGAGGCCTTCTCACGACAACAGCTATCGGACAGGCGCAGGCCGCGGAAGCAGTCCCGCAGCCCCAGCGGCCAGGTCACGGCGGCACCGATCACGGCCCGCGGGATCTGACGCGCGACCGGCAAAACCCTGACATGCTCGTGCCGCCCTCGACCGATCACGGCAGTCTGCCGAACCTGCGCTTTTCGTTCTCCGATGCCCATATGCGATTGGAGGCCGGCGGCTGGACCCGCCAGGTGACCCGGCGCGAGCTCGGCGTTGCCACGGCCCTTGCCGGCGTCAACATGCGCCTGAATGCCGGCGGCGTGCGTGAGATGCATTGGCACAAGGCGTCCGAATGGGCCTACATGCTCTACGGCACGGCCCGCATCACGGCGGTCGATGCCAGCGGGCGTTACTTCGTCGACGATGTCGCTGCCGGCGACCTCTGGTTCTTCCCGTCCGGAGTCCCGCATTCCATCCAGGGTCTCGGCCCGGACGGTTGCGAGTTTCTGCTCGTCTTCGATGATGGCGATTTCGATGAAGACAATACCTTCATGATCGCCGATTGGTTCAAGCACACACCGACCGAGGTGCTCGGCAAGAATTTTGGGGTGCCGGCTTCGTTGTTCGAGCAGACTCCGGACGAAAGCCAGCGCTACATTTTCCCGGCTTCCATGCCGGGTCCGCTCAGCTCGGACAACATTCCGGGAGCAACGCCGGTGCAGCAGAGCTTCAGTTCTCGGCTGATGGCGCAGGATCCCATCAAGACCGCGGGCGGGTCGGTGCGGATCAGCGATTCCACCGTGTTCCCGGTCAACACAACCACCGCTGCAGCGCTGGTCGAGGTCAATCCTGGTGGATTGCGCGAGCTGCACTGGCATCCGAACGGCGATGAATGGCTCTATGTCATCGAGGGCCAGGCACGCATGGGCGTGTTTGCCGCTCAGGGCCAGGCGCGTACGTTCGATCTCCGAGCCGGCGATGTCGGCTACGTGCCGGTCGCGATGGGCCATTATCTCGAGAATACAGGCACAGGCCCGTTGCGCTTCCTCGAAACATTCAAGAGCGCGTACTTTGTCGACTTCTCCCTCGACACGTGGATGGCATTGACTTCACCGCAACTGGTGCGGTCGCATCTGAATCTGGATGGACAGGTGATGGACAGGCTGCGCAAGACCAAGGCGCCGGTGGTGCCGGACTAGAGCATTGTCAGGCCCTGTCTATCTTCAGCGTTCCGGCAATCCGAGTTCGAGCAGCGTCCTCGTGGTCTGCTTGGCCTCGGCGAGAAAAACCGGGCTGGCATTCTGCGTTGGCAGCCCGATGTTGAGTGCCGTCGAGCCGGGCCGCAACACCATGGCCTTTGCCATCGCCGTCTTGGCCTCGTCCGGCTGGCCCATGCGCTGATAGGCTACGGCCAGCAGCATATAGGGCCGCCCCGACGCCGGCGTGATCGCGATCGACCGCTGCAGCCAGGAGACCGCCTCCTCGTTGCGGCCCATGAGCAGGGTCGTCCATCCCGCGCCAAGCAGCCAAGTCCAGCGCGAGACCTCCGGCGTGTCGAAGCGATCCGCCTGCTTGAACGTTGCCAGCGCATCTTCGAAGCGTCCCAGTTGAAGCTGCGCCAGGCCGATGTGATAGAGAGCGAGCCCATTCCATGGATCGAAGCTCAACGCCCTCGCGCAGGCCACCAGACTTTCAATGAATTGGTTGGTCGCAGTCAGGAAGCGGCAATAGGCTTCCAGCACCGGAATGTAGCGTGGCGTGGCCTGTCGCGCGCGCTCCAGCAGCGATCCGGCGTTGCCTACCGCCGCCGCGTGCTCGGCCGGCTCGTACCAGGCCATCTGGATCCCGCGCAACTGAAGCGCGGCCAGCGCGACCTGCAACTCGATATTGTCGGGCTCGGCCGCGAGCGCTTTTTCCAGCATCGTCTGTGCCGTGGCAAAACGTTCGCGCGTCGTTCGATTGATCGAGGCCGTGGCTTGCTCGATCGCGACCTTGGCGTCGCCGGCCGCGGCTGGACCGGCGCCGGATTCCAGAAGCGCGTTGAGGCGCAACGCCAGTGCATGGCCTGCTCCTGCGGCCAGACGCGATTGCTGCAATTGCATGTCCGGCTCGGTCGCATCGACCGCAACCGTCGCGACGGACTGGACTTCGCCGGTGGCGGTCTGGATCATGCGCGCACGCAGGATCCACGACTGCGGGCCTTTCTGCAGCTCGCCATTCAGCACGAAGTCCGATTGGGCCGACGGTGCGGATGTGGGCGCCGTCGCCGCCGCGACTGGCCGCGGCGCGACCACGCGGATATTGTCGATCCTCGCCAGATCATCAGTCAGGCGGTCCGTTACACCCGCCGCGACGCCGGCGCCCGCGGGGTCGTTGCTCGCATCGACAATTGGTGTCACCACAATCGTTGGCGGCGATCGTCTGAACATGAAATCGGGCCGGAGGGTCGGAGCGGCCACTGCCAAGCCAAAGATCACGCAGGCGGCTGCTGCGGCAGCGACAGCCGCCGGCCTGCGCAGGCCGAAGAGTCGCCGCGGTTCTGCAACCTCGGTCGCGGGCGCGACGCTCGCACCTGGTTCGACGCTTGCTGCCGGCTCGGCAACTGCACGGGGTGATGGCTCGATCGACACCTCGGCTGCGAACAGGTAGCCGCGGCCGGATACGAGCTTGATCGTCTGCCGCCGATCATCGCCCAACACGGTGCGAATCTCGCGGATGCATTGGAACAGGCTGTCTTCGCCGACATGGACGTTCGGCCAGACCGCCTCCATCAGCTCTTCCTTGCTGACGACCCGGCCGGCATTGGCGACGAATAGCTGCAGCATCTCAAGCGGTTTCGGCCTGAGCCTGATCCCCTCGCCATCCGGACCGCGCAACTCGGCGCGCTCCGGATCGAGCTCAAATCCCGAAAAACGAAACACCCAGCCCCCGGGGTCCCCGAAACTGCTCCAACCGCCAAAACTGTCGGAAAATCCGTACTATGGCGGCTCATTCAGAAAATATCAGAAAAACTTCAGAACGCCACGGGCGCCGCATCAGGACGCCGGGCCGCCATCATGGGACGAATGCGCTTCCGTCTCTCCGACTTCGTGGGGCCACGAGCGGGCGGGGAGAGGCGGTGTTCATTCCTCTTGGACGATGAGACCCCTGTGCTCAGTTTTACCACCGACGACATCGACCCCGAGCATCGCTTCGATCATTGGCGCGAGGTGCGCGGAAAGAGCCTGTTCGGCGTCACGATCGAGCTGCCGACCGAGCGCCGCGCCGACTTTCGCGGGCAGTTTTCCGCGACCGATATTGGCGGCGCGATCATCTCGCGGATGCATGCTTCGTCCTATCGGGTCAGCCGAACCAGCGCCGACATCGCGCGGATGCCGGCCGACAGCCTGTGCATTGGTTGGCAAGCGCGCGGGGCCGGCTGGATGGATGTCGGCCGGGGCCGGGGGCATCGGGTGGCCGACGGGGACATCGTCATCAACCATTCCGACACGACTTTCGAGGCGACGCCGGAGCGGTCCGACGGATTCGACTTTCTGATACTGAAGATCCCGCTCAGCGGCGATATGCTGCTGGGCGCGCCCGCCCATGGCCTCTTCGCGGCGACGTTGTTGCGGAAGAGTCCTTTCTTCAGGGCACTCTCGGCGCTGTTTCATGCGTTGACGCATGAGCCGCGCGATATCATCGATCCCTCGGTGGAGATCACGCATATCGCAAGGCTCGCCATGCTGGCGCGCGGCCTTCTGTTGCCGGGCATGCCCGAATGTCGCGCGGCGCTGCGTTCGGGCTTTTACTATGCCGCGCGCGACATTCTCGCCCGCGATCTGCATCAGCCGGCCCTGTCGCCCGCGGCGGTCGCGCAAGAGCTTGGAATATCGCTGCGGCAGGTACATGTGCTGTTCGAGCCAACGGGGCTCTCATTCTCGCGCACGCTGTCTGCCCTGCGGGCGCGCAAGGCGGGCGAGCTGCTGGCAAAGGCGTCGTCGCGGCCGGTCGCGAATGTCGCCTATGCCTGCGGCTTCGACAGCCTTGCAACATTCTATCGCGCCTTCCGAAATCTCTACGGCCTGACGCCGCGCGACATGCGCGCCCGCGTGAACGGCGAGTGAGAGGCTGTGGCAGCTCGCTGCAATGGCGCAAAGTCACGCCGGCGCTTGCGCGTCAAATCGAGGGCGTACGCGCATTGAGAAGACAGTCCACCACGACTTCTGTAAACGCCCGCGGGCATTTTGGATTTTTTCGAATCACTCCGGAGAGCAATGGCCAAGCCGTTCAGAGGCTCTTTTGCTTGCCGACCATCTGGGTTTTCATCACCAAATTATTTCAACTTGCGGCAGGTATCGGAGATTTATCAATGGCGATCGACGCGGCTTGACTTCGCGCCGGCGCGGCCGAGGTCTTCGGCTGCAGCACCTAATCCTCCTACTTTGTCGATGGGGGCTTCAGGGGCCCATCGACCCCGCGTCGGGTGGTAGGAGGTTTCAGCGGATCGGACTCTTCGCGGCGTATGCTGGCAAGCTTGGCGTTGCTGTCTGGCTTCGCCGTGTCAGTGCCTGTCCTCGTCTGTGACGAGCGGGGCGAACTGTTAATCCGCGCCACGCCGTTCGGTTTTTCGAAAGTGACGAAAGTCATGTTCCGCCGACATATCGGCCGGCCCAGCGTCGGGCGCGTTGAGCGGACGCCAGGTTCGAAGAGCTCAGGAAACTCGCGCGATGGGGCAGGGCAGTCAATGGTACAGTCGGCATGATTGCCGGCAGCGCCTGTGGCGTGATCGTGTCGTCGATGGTTAACGATTTGATCATGGTGGTGGCCGTGTTTGTCCTGCTCCGTATATTCAGAAGAGCTGGCCGGACGTTGAGATCGCGCCGGGCTCGGCGCACTGCAAATTGATCGAAACAGGAGGCCAGTGTATCAAGCTGCCGAGGATTGATTGCAGGAAACGGAAATGGCGGCTGGGGATTTAGACGTTCTGATTCGGTCGATGGCAAAAAAGCAGGTCAAGGCTTTGACCGACGCCGCCAGGAAGCGGCACGGCCGTCTCATGGGATTGGCTGCCAAGGCCAAGGACAAGGAGACCAGGGAGCGCCATAAGCACCTTGCCAAGAACACGCTCGCCTCCGCTGCGGCGGCGGCGAGGCGGCTGCAGATCACCGCGGAGAACGCAGCCGACAGCTATGCGCGATCGATGAAGAAGGCTGCCGAAGAAAAGCCGCCGGCAAAGCCCGTCAAAAAGAAAAAGGGCTGATACAGGGCGCGCGACAAGGCCGGCTCGCGACTATGACGCGGGCCGTGTCCCGCCATTTCATCTGTAACCATTCTCCCGCTGTTCGAAGCCGAAGCGTAGTGATGCTTGGCCAAAGTCCTCCTTGAGCCGGCCGGGCCTTCTCGAGACGGGATGGTCTTCCGCGCCGATGTTCACGCTGGAGGATCACAATGAAAGTTCTCATCGCCTGCACGCCCGCAACCGGCCATCTCAATCCGCTGCTTGCGGTCGCCCACGGCCTCATCGACGATCGACACGACGTTACATTCCTGACCGGCAGCGTGCTGCGGCCGCGGGTAGAGGCGATCGGTGCGGGGTTCCGGGCGCTTCCCGCCGGTGCCGACTTCGATCTGCGCGTGATGGATGAGGTCGTTCCCGAGCTCAAGACTATCGCGCCGGGACCGCAATGGCTTCGCATCGCCATGGAACGGCTGTTCGTGGACGCCATACCGGCGCAACATGCCGGATTGCAGCTCGCGTTGCGTGACGTCCGACCCGACGTCGTCGTGGGCGATGACATGATCTTCGGCGTGCTTCCGATGCTGCTCGGTCAGCGGGCAAACCGGCCTCCCGTCGTTCTCTGCGGGACTTCGATCCTGCACTGGACCCGCGATGATGGCGCGCCACTTTTTCTTGGGCTGCCGCCCGCTGCCACCCAGGCTGACCGCGACAAGTATGCCGTCATCGCTCAGGAATTCGACGGGATCGTCAACGAGCCCGTGGCGGAGCGCCTGAACGGTGTATTGGCCAAGTTTGGCGTGGGGTCGCTGACCATGCCGATGTTCGAATCCGTTGTCGCGCTCGCGGATGCCTATCTGCAATTGTCGGTGCCGAGCTTCGAGTTCCCGCGCAAGCTCCCGCCCACGGTTCATTTCGTGGGGACGCCTCCGATCATTCCGAACCAGGCGCCGGTGCCGCCATGGGCCGCCGACCTCGACGGCACGCGCAAGGTGGTGCTGGTCACGCAGGGGACGGTCGCCAATCACAATTTCGATCTTCTCGTCGCGCCGACGCTCAAAGCCCTTGCGAACGAGCCGGATCTGCTCGTGGTGGCGACCACCGGCGGTCGCCCCGTCGACACGATCCCCGGCGCGATTCCGTCCAATGCCCGCGTCGCCAGCTACCTGCCGTTCGAGTGGATCCTGCGCAAGGCGGATGTGTTCGTCACCAATGGCGGCTACGGCAGCGTCAATCAGGCCATGAGCTATGGAATTCCGATCGTCAGCGCCGGCCTGACCGAAGACAAGGCCGACGTGAACGCGCGCGTCGCGTGGTCCGGCGTCGGTGTCAACCTGGCGACCAATCAGCCCGATCCGCGGGTCCTGCGCGAGGCGGTTCGGACCGTGCTCGAGAAGCCAGGCTACCGTGCGCGGGCGGCGTCGATGGCCGATGAGTTCGCCAAGCGCGATACGCGCGCGCTGATCGTCCGCATCGTCAACGAAGCGGCGACGGGGAAAAAAGCGCGCGCTCGTCGCAACGCCGCAGCGGCCTAACTTCGCATCCGTGGATATCGCTGCGAGGGATCAACGCCAATTGTTGATCCCTCGCTACCGCGCGGGAACCATCTGGCTGCGAATGTCCTGCGCGGTCTTTTTCAGCGGGATCAGGTATTTCTTTTTCGCGGCAGCCTCGCTCATCGTGCCCGAGATCATGTTGATGCTGATGGCGGCGACGACCGACCCGATCTGGTCGCGGAGCGGCACCGCGATGCCGCAAATTGCCGGGTCAAGTTCGCCATCGACCCAGGCGTAGCCGTCCGTCTCGATGCGGGCGAGGATCTCGCCGATCCGCTGCGGATCGGTCACCGTGCGCGGCGTCACCGGCTTGAAGTCTCCGCTTGCAAGATAGGCGGCGCGCTTCTCGACCGGCAGCGCGGCGAGCAGCACCCGGCCGAGCGAGACGAGATGCGCCGGCAGGCGACTGCCGATGCCAAGATTGGTGGAAAGAATCCGCCGCGCGGGCAGCCGAAGCGCATAGACGATCTCGCGCTCGTCGAGCACGGCCAACGCACAGGATTCGCCGATCTCGTTGCGCAGGTCCTCCAGCGCGCGCTGGGCATAGCCGCAATAGGGAAGGGCGTTGAGATACGACAGCCCCAGTCCCAATGCCCTTGGCCTTAGCGAGAAGTAGCGGCCGTCGGCCGCACAGTAGTTCAGCGTCACCAGCGTCGCCAGGATCCGCCGCGCGGTCGCCCGGCTGAGGCCGGCGAGCTGCGCGGCTTCCGCGAGCGTGTGTCGCCCCGGAGGTTTTCCGAGCGCTTCGATAATCGAGAATCCGCGCGCGATCGAGCGCACGAATTCATCACTGTCCTTGCTCATCGCGCATGCCGGTTCGGCCCTTGCCAGGTGCGGCCGGGTGGTTTAGGGATGGTTCGTATAACGAACGAAGAGTTCGCCAGACGAACAATAGGGGAGTGGAGCGGATGGCGCAAGCTTCAAGCGCGCGAAGCGCAGACTTCGAGACTGATTTCTGGAAGGACGCGAAAACGCGGAAGGTCTGGGACGAGATCGTACCCGGCGAGCCGCGCAAGACCCTGCCATACAAGCTGACCCAGGAGGCGGTTGCCTTGTTCTGCAAGGCCGTCGGCGAGACCAATCCGCTCTATCTCGATGAAGCCGCGGCAAAGGCCGGCCCTTATGGCGGCTTGGTCGCACCGCCTTCGATCCACATCCTCCTGATGTTCGCCTGCACGCCCGCCGACGACTGGATGCGCAGCCCGGGCACCGTGAATGCCGGGCAGTCGTGGAGCTACAACGTCCCGGCGCGGCCGGGCGACACGATCACGTTGCAGGCGCGCGCGCTCGACAAGTTCATCCGGCGCGAGCGGCTGTTCGTGGTGCACGACAATGTTTTCTTCAATCAGCATGGCGAAGTGATCTGCTCGGGTCGCGGCCAGACCATTCGTCCGATGTGAGGAGCGCAGGCGATGACAGTCAGTTTCGATCAGCTCAAGGCCGGCGACGGCATCGAGGGTCCGAAGTTTGCGGTATCGCGGGAGTCGATCCGGTTATTCTGCGACGCCTCGCTCGATTACAATCCGCTGCACCTCGACGACGAATACATGAAAGGCAATTTCGGCAAGACCAATTTCGGCGGCATCATCATGCACGGCATGAACAATTTTGGCCTGCTCACGCGCATGCTGACGGACTGGGCCCAGCCACCCGGTGCCGTTCATCGTCGCCTCGAGACCCGCTGGCTCAAGCCGGTGCGGCCGGGCGATACCATCCAGCCCACCGGCATCATCAAGTCCAAGCAGGTCACGACCAAATCCCGCTGGGTGCTGATCGACGTGATGGTGAAGAACCAGAACGGCGAGCAGGTCGCCGTCGGAGAAGCCATGGTGGAGTTTCCTGTCGCAACCGCGGCAGCCTGAGCACAGGGGTAGCGCGAATGCGCGCGAGGACAGGACGATGAGAAAGCTGGCTGCGATCGCCTGCTCGCTGCTTTTCCTTGGCCTTGCATCGATGGCATCGGCGCAGGATCTGCCGAGATCGATCAAGATCGTCGTGCCGTTCCCCGCGGGAGGCACGACCGACATTCTCGCGCGCTACGTGGCGCAGTCGCTCGAGACCAGGCACGGCATCACCGTGCTCGTCGACAACCGCGCCGGAGCATCCGGCGTGATCGGCTCACAGTGGGTCGCGGCGTCGCCTCCCGATGGCGGCGTGCTGCTGCTCACCGCAACACATCATGTCATCAATCCAAGCCTGCGGAAGAGCTTGCCTTACGACACCCGCACCGCGTTCTCGCCCGTCGCGGTCATCGCCACCGCACCGAACGCCCTGGTCGTCAGCCGGGATTTCGCAGCCAGGAATGTGAGCGATCTGATCGCGATGGCGAAGGCGCAGCCGGGCAAGCTGTCATTCGCTTCCTCCGGTGTCGGCGGCGCCAACCACCTGTCGGGCGAATTGTTCAAGCAGATGGCGGGCGTCGATATTGTGCACGTTCCCTACAAGGGAGCGGCCCCTGCGATGAACGATCTGATCGGCGGCCACGTGCCGATCATGTTCGACACGCTGCCGACGGTGATTCCCGGAGCCGCCGCGGGAACGCTTCGCGTGCTGGCGGTGACGAGCCGGGAGCGCGCGGCGACGCTGCCCGACGTGCCGACGCTCGATGAAGTCGGCCTGAAGGGTTTCGAGGCGACGGCCTGGTTCGGGCTCTATATGCCGCAAGCCGGCGAGTCCGCCGTCTACGGCAGGCTGGTGAGCGCAATTCAGGACGTGCTCGCCGATCCCTCTATCAAGGAGAAGTTCGCGAGCCAGGGCGTCGAGCCGGGCAAGCTGTTCGGCGCGGAATTCGCGAAGTTCGTCGATGCCGAGATCACGAAATGGGGCCGCGTGGTCGAAGCCGCCAATCTGCAGCCGGAATAGTCAAATCGAGACCGCTCGGCCTGCGCCGGTCAGCGATCCGCCTGTTGCAGGAATTCCAGCGTCCAGTTCACGCCCGTCGGAGAGAAGTTGAGGCTGCCGCTGCCGTTCAGGGCGCGCGGCACGATCTGCTCGATCACGACGCGGCCGAAACCTTGCCGTTGCGGCGCGGTCACCGCGGGCCCGCCCTTTTCGGACCACGAGAATCGAATGCGGTCGTCGGCTTCCTCGGCGTGCCAGCGGATCACCACCTCGCCGTCCGGCGTCGATAGCGCTCCGTGCTTGGAAGCATTGGTCGCCAGCT
Organism: Bradyrhizobium sp. BRP22; assembly: GCF_020194175.1. Lineage (GTDB taxonomy): Bacteria > Pseudomonadota > Alphaproteobacteria > Rhizobiales > Xanthobacteraceae > Bradyrhizobium. Next base: position 25,428 of record NZ_JADYVX010000055.1, read on the forward strand.
CATGCAACGCCAGGCCCAGATGCTGCACGGCGTCGGGTTTGAGGATAATCGCCGGACCGTCCACGTCGATGCGCCCTGAATTGGCTTCGCCGAAGGGCCGCATCTGCGACGACACCAGATCGTGCAGCGAGGCGCCGCGCCAGCTATCCGTGATCAGGAGATCATGGCAATGCGCCAGCGCCCGCAGCCGCTCCAGGAAACGCGTCTGATACTGCTTGACGTCACCGGCATATTGCGCCGTCTGGTTGGCCACCGCCATGACCACGGCGAGCAGGTTCTTGGTGCGGTGTGACAGCTCCTCGATGATGAAGCGGATGTGCTCCTCGCGCCGCTTCTGCTCGCTGATATCGATGTGCGTGCCGATCCAGCGATAGACCGTCGAGGTCGCATCGCGCAGCGGGATCACCCGGGTCAGGAACGGACGGTAGCGTCCGTCCTTTCCGAGCAGCGACAGCTCCATTTCGAGCGGCGCGCCGGCGCGCAGCGAATCCGCCCAGCGGCTCTTCACTTCCGGCATCGATGCAGGGGAAAGCAGCGCCTGCCAGTCATGAACGCTGCCGGCTTCCACCGGTACGCCCGTATATTCGTACCATTGACTGTTGATCCAGAAGATCCGGCCGTCAGCATCCGCCATCCAGACCAGCTGCGGAATAGCATCGGCGAGCGTGTGAAACTGGCGCTCGCTGGCCAGCAGCGCGGCTTCGGCGCGCTTGCGCTCGGTGATCTCCTCGGCGGCGACATTGACGCCGATGATGTCGCCGCGCGGTCCCCGGTGCGGATGCCAATAGGTGATCCAGGTGCGGCTTTCGACCTGGTCGGGGCGCTGCCCGGCCACTTCGACGCCGATCACCGGCTCGCCTGTCGTCATGATCGAACGGACGATGGCCTCGACGGATTCCGCCAGCGCGGGCACGCACTCCCGCACGGTTCGTCCAAGATGCCCTTCGACGGAAATGCCGCATATTTCGGTGAGCCGCTGGTTGATGTGCAGATAGCGGCAGTCCGGCGACAGGAATGCGAGCCCGATCGGCGCAGTGTCATAGATCAACTGCAGGGCGGGCTGCTCGGCGAACGGCAGGCCGGCCAAGGCAAGGCTCGGCAGATCCGCCTGCGGCTGGGGGCGCGCATCATTGGGCACCGGATGCCTCGTTAGTGCTTCCTCGTCCGCCGCCACCCCCGCTGGCATCACAACCCTACACCGGTGTCCCGCCCCTCTGTCAACCAATCCCGCCGCATGCGTTCTCTTCTTTCAAGCCGTTGAAATTAAATAAAAAGTTCATCCCGGCGGCGCTATCCCCGAGAGGGAGCGGATCGCTGGCCGCTTGAAGATAGACGGATAGCTTCATGCCCAGAGCGCAGTACTCGCCGTTTGAAAATGGTGTATCCGCTGTTTCGAGCGCGCGGCCTGATCTCTGTTCCCGCGCGACAAGAGCATAAGTTTCTGCGGAGGAAGTTTTCATGTCGGCTCTGCCACTCTCGGGCATCAAGATTCTCGACCTGACGCGTGTGCTCGCGGGTCCGTTGTCGGCGCAGATGCTGGGCGATCTCGGCGCCGAGGTGATCAAGATCGAGCGCCCCGGCACCGGCGACGACGCGCGCGCCTTTGGTCCGCCTTACCTGACCGATCCCGAAGGCAAGGAGAACAACAACAACTCGTTCTATCTCTGCGCCAACCGCAACAAGAAGTCGGTCACGGTCAACATCGCCAAGCCCGAAGGCCAGGAGATCATCCGCGAGCTCGCCAAAGGCGTCGACGTGATGATGGAGAACTACAAGGTCGGCGATCTCAAGCGCTACGGGCTCGATTATGAATCGATCAGGAAGATCAACCCGCGCATCATCTATTGCTCGGTGACCGGATTCGGCCAGACCGGCCCCTATGCGCCGCGCGCCGGCTATGATGCGATCTTCCAGGCGATGGGCGGGCTGATGAGCGTCACCGGCCACATGGACGGCGAGCCGGGCGCCGGCCCGATGAAGGTCGGTCCCTCTATCGTCGACTACATGACCGGCATGAACACCTCGATCGGTATCCTGTCCGCGCTCTATAACCGCGATGCCAGGGGCGGGGAGGGGCAGCATGTCGACGTCTGCCTGCTCGACACCGTGATCGCCTCGCTGTCGCACTACGCGCAGATCTATCTCGTCAACGGCAAGACGCCGCCGCGCCGCGGCACCTGGGGCAATGGCGGCATGCCGGCCGGCGTATTCCGCTGCACCGACGGCGAACTGATGCTGGTGGTCGGCAACGACGCGCAGTTCGAGCGCACCTGCGCCGTGCTCGGCGAGCCCGAACTCGCCAAGGACCCGCGCTTCCTCAAGAACAACAACCGCGTGGTGCACGGTAAGGAGATCATGGCGATCTTCGCCGGGCTGTTCCTGAAGAAGCCCGTCGCCTATTGGCTGGAGGAGCTGGAGAAGGCCGGCGTGCCGTCCGGCCCGGTCAACGATTTCGCGCAGGTGTTTGCCGACGAGCATGTCCGCTCGCGCGGCATGGAGATCAAGGTCGACCACCCCTTCGAACATTCGCTGTCGCTGATCCGCAACGCGCTGACGTTTTCGGGCACGCCGATCAAGGACTACCGCGCGCCGCCGCTGCTCGGCGCGAACACCAAGGAAGTGCTGTCCGGCGAACTCGGTTATGACGAAGCCAAGATCGAAGGCCTGAAGAAGCAGGGGATCGTTTAGCGAGTTGTATCCGCGAGCGACGCTGCGCTCCCTCTTCCGCTTGCGGGGGGAGGGTCGGGG
>NZ_JADYVX010000056.1 GCF_020194175.1 Bradyrhizobium sp. BRP22
GCGCTGATACTGGAGACGAGCGGCTTTGGTCCACGGCATGGTGTCCTCCCTCGAATCTTTGCAAATCCGAAGGAATCACAGGCCCGCCAAAACCGCTCACCCTTTTTCGGTCAGGCTCTGAGGAGCCCGCCCAAGGGGGGCGTCTCGAAGGATGGGCCAAGAAGGGACCGCCCACCAACTCGGATCACGCTCTACCCCACCGCTCCGTTCAGCGCGGCCTGGTCGTGCAGCGAGAAGCGCGGCCCGGCATACGTGAACGAGCACTGGTGGATCACGATCTGCCCGCCGCTCACCGTGACATGCGAATAATCAGGCGCCTCGTGCGAGCCCGGGATGTGGCCCTCGGTCTCGAGATCGAACCCGACCTGATGCGCCAGTGCGCGCTGGATGTGAAAGGGGATGCCGTTCCATGAGCCTGCGATCGGCCGGTGCAGATGGCCCGTGAACAGATAGTCGGGCCGGCGTGTGCGCGCGATCACGTCCAATTCGGCGTCCGGATTGGCAAGGCGGATGGTGTCCATGTAGCGCAAGCCGGTGTCGAACGGCGGGTGGTGCTGGAACAAGAGCAGCGGGCGGTCGGCCGGCGCTGACATCAGCGCCTGTTCGAGGTAGGCGAGTCGGTGCTCGCAGAGCAGGCCCTCGTGGTTCGGAGCAGCTTCGTTCAGTGTGTCGAGCGTGATGATGGTCGCGGCGTCGAACACCTGCGTGGACTGCACAAAGCCGTCGGTATCCCTGATCACACCAGGAAAATGGCGGCCAAACACGTCGCGGCGGTCGTGATTGCCCATCATCAGGATGGGCGGCGCGTTCAGGCGCGCCAGCACGTCGGCAAGATGTTCATAAGCTGTGTCCTCGCCCCAATGGGCGAGGTCGCCGGTGATGATGACGAAGGCGAGGTCGGGATGGTCGCGGTTGATGCAGGCAATCGCCGCAGCCAGCCGTTCGGCCGGATCGAGACCATAGATCCTACGGCTGCGGGCGACGAAATGGGTGTCGGTCAGGACGACAAATTTCATCGCACCATGGTCTCCCGGTTCCAGGCCTGATGATCGGGCGAGCCCTCGATGCGGATCGGACCAATGTAGCCGAATTCCACCATGTGTACGGTGACGTAATCCTCGCCGAAGAACACAACGCCGTAGGACTCCGGCAGATCCGACGCGCTCAGGAGTTTTGTCTCCGAGAACAGCGGATAGCTTGCATGGTTGGTGCCGCGCAGCGAGGAGACGGGAACGCCGGCCACCGATCCCGCGAGCGGCAAATGACAATGGCCGAAAAAGATATGCCGGATCCGTTCGCGATGCCGCGCCACCAGTTTCCGAAAAGCGGCGTCGTCGAGCAGGCGGATCTGATCGAGCGGCGCAAGATGCACCGGCATCGGGTTGTGATGCATGAACAGCAGGAACGGCCCGTCATGCTCGGCGAGCCGCGCCGCAAGCCAGCCGAGCCGTTCGTCGCAATAGCGGCCGGGATGGGTCTGCGGATGCGCTGTGTCGAGGAACAGGCAGCGCGCGGCCGGCAGGTCGTGGACGTTCTGCACGAAGCCGCCCTCTCCGGCGAGTTCGGGAAACACGCTGAGGAAGTTGGCGCGGCTGTCATGGTTGCCGATGCACAGCCGCACCGGGATCGGGAACGAATCGAGCCGCTGCTTCAGCCATTGATAGTCGTCGCGATCGCCCCAGTCGGAGAGATCGCCGGTGATCACCATGAGGTCGGCGTCGTGATGGTCCCGGAGGATGTGGGTCAGCGCGCGTTCAAAGTTCTGCCGTGGATCGCGGCCGCCGATGGTCGCGCCCGGCGTCGTCAGGTGGATATCGCTCATATGGATGAGTTTCATAGGTAGCGTTCCGCAAGTGAGCTGCGGGACGCATAAGAGGCCCCGCAGCGGGTTTCGAAAGGCTTAGCGCGTCGCGCCTGTGGTCTTCGGCAGCAGCTTCTGCACGTCGGCGGTCATGTCGGCGAGCACGGCATCAGCCTCCTTGGAGCGCGCGCCGCTGATGATCGAGTTCATGTGGTCCTTGATCACGTCGGTGATCTTCAACCCGTTGTCGCCGGGGAAGGCGTACCACTTGGTCAGCAGCGCCATCTGGCTCACGGCGGTATAGTTGTTCGGGTTCCTGGTGTAGAAGTCCTTCAGGTAGACTTCGTTGGCGACCTTGTTGGCCGGCATGTAGCCGGTGGTCTCGGCCATGATCGCGGCGCCCTTCGGTCCGGCCCAGAACTTCACCACTTCCCAGGCGGCGTCGCGCTTCGCCTTGTCCTTGGACAGGATCATCACGACATTGCCGCCCGCCGGCAGGCGGCCATTTGGCGACACCACGTCGGGGAAGGTGTGGGTCTTCAGCGCGAACTTGCCGCCGATCATCTGCGTGACCTTGTTGAGATCGGAGGTCGAGGTGATGTGGAAGCCGGTCTTGCCGGCGGCAAAGGCCGCGCGCATCGCAGGCTGGTCGAGGTTCGGCATGCCGCCTTCATTGACGAGACGGGCGAGCATCTTGATCGCGAAATGCCCTTCAGGTCCGTTGAAGGCAACTTTCGTCTCGTCCGCATTCAGCATGGAGCCGCCGCGCGCGAACACCGGCGCCTGCCACAGCCAGTTGCCGGTGATATCCCAGACATAGGTCACGCCATTGATGTCGGGGCCGATCGCCTTGATCTTCTTCGCCTGCGCGATCAGCTCGTCCCAGGTCTTCGGCAAATTGTTCGGATCGCCGCCGGCCTGCTTCAGCAAATCGAGATTGACATAAACGATCGGCAGCGAGATCGCGAACGGCAGGGCATAGATCTTCGCTCGCCGTGCCGATGTCGAACATCGCCTGGTGGAAGCCCTGGCGGTCGAAATCCTTCTCGGCGGCGATGTAGTCGTCGAGCTGCGCCGGGATGTTCTTGTCCACGAGCACGCGGATGCGGTTCAGGCCCTGGAAGGTGACATCGGGCATCTGGTTCGTGACCGCTTCGCGCAGCACCTTCTGGGTGCCGTCCTCATAGGATTCGTAAGGTGCGCGCATCGTGATCTTGATGTCCGGCCGCACCTTGGCGAACTCTTCGGCGATCCGCTTGTGGGTTTCGGCGAACAGTTCCGGATACGGATATTGCAGCACGATCTCGGTCTGCGTCTGTGCCAGCGACGCGCTGGCGGCAAGCGACAGCACGGCTCCGGCGATCCACGATTTCAGCATAGACAGGCTCCCTGTTTGAGGTGACGCGTTACTTGATTCCGGTCAGCGTGATGCCCTCGATGAAGCGGCGCTGTGCGAGCAGGAAGGCGATCAGCAGCGGCGCGATGATCACCATCGCCGCCGCCATCAGCGGGCCGTAATTGGTGCCGGCCTCGTTGTTGCGGAAGTGCGCCACTGCCAGCGGCGGGGTGCGCAACTGCTCGCTGTTGAGCACGATCAGCGGCCAGAAATAGTCGTTCCAGTGCGCGACCACGGAGAAGATGCCGAAGGCGGTGACCGCAGGGATGGCGGCGGGCAGCATCACCCGCCAGACGATGCCGAACTCGGAGATGCCATCCATTCGCGCCGCGTCGACGAGATCGTCGGGCACCGACTTGAAGAACTGCCGCATCAGGAAGATGCCGAACACCGAAATCGTGAAGGGCAACACGAGCGCGGCGTAGCTGTCGAGCAGGCCGAGCTTGTGCAAGAGCAGGAACACCGGGATCGCGGTGGCCTGCGGCGGAATCAGGATTCCAAACAGCACCAGCGCGAACAGCGTGTCGCGGCCGAGGAAGCGCAGCTTGGCCAGCGCATAGGCCGCGGGCAGTGCGATCAGCACCTGCAGCACGAAAATCGAGACGGTGACGATCACGCCGTTGAGCAGGAAGCGCCAGAGATTGGCCTTGGCGAAGGCGATCTTCAGATTGTCCCACAGCGCAAAATGATGCGGGATCAGGTGCAGCTCGCTGGAGAACACTTCCTCCGGCGGCTTCGACGCCGTCGAGATCATCCAGATGAACGGCGCCAGCAGCACCACGGCGCCCGCGATCAGGAGCAGATGGCGGATGACGGGCCAGAGCGGAATCGCGCGAAGAGTCTTCATGCGTGCTGCACGCCGCGATCGGCGAGCCTCGCTTTGATCAAGGTGAGCAGGAGGACGAAGACCAGAAACACGACCGTCAGCGCGGCGCCGTAACCGGAGCGGAAGAACTCGAACCCCTCGGTGTACATGGTGTGGATCAGCACCTCGGAGGATTTCGAAGGCCCACCCTTGGTCAGGATGTGCACGGTGTCGAACACCTGAAACGAGCGGATGCCGCTGATCACGATCACGAAGGTCGTCACGGGGCCAAGCATGGGCCAGGTGACCAGGCGAAATCGCGCCCAGGCGCTGGCGGCGCCATCGATTTCAGCCGCCTCATAGAGCTGCTTCGGGATCGACACCAGGCCGGCAAGGAACAGCACCATGTTGAAGCCGACCGCCTGCCAGATGCCGATCGCGCAGAGTGCACAGAGCGCGGTGCTGCGGTCCTGCAGCCAGCTGAATGCCGGCAGCCCGGCGCCGCGCAATAGCCCGTTCACCAGGCCGAATTGCGGATGCAGCATGAACTCCCAGACCACGGCCATCGCGATCAGCGTCGCCATCACAGGCAGGAAGTAGATGGTGCGATAGAGGCTGCGCAGGCTGGCGCCGCTTTCGATGAGAAGCGCGATGCCGAGCCCCAGCGTCACCGCGCCGGGCACCACGATCACGACATAGGTCAGCGTGTTGCGGAGCGAGATCCAGAACACCCGGTCGGCGAACATTTCCTGGTAGTTGGCAAGGCCGATCCAGGAGAACGCGGGAGCGCCGAGCTGATAGTCGGTGAAGGAGAGCGCGATCACGCTGGCAAGCGGGCCGAGCAGCATGAGCAGCATCAGCGTGAATGCCGGCGCAACCAGGCCATAGGCCGTCAATGCGCGGTGGTCGCGGCGAATCCGTTGCGCCGAACGCACGGCGACGACGGCGGTGTCGATGGTGGCGGCGTCAGACAATGGCCCGCTCCCGCACGCGCTCGGTGTGCTCGAACTCGACTTCGATGCGCTTGCCATCGGCGTTGAAGGCGCGCACCGCATCCATCGCGAAACCGAACGAGACCTGCGTTGCGATCGATGGCAGCCGTCTCGGGTCATCGATGCGGGCCACGACGCGCACGTCGCTGCCGTTGACGGCAAGATGCAGGAACGCTTCCGAGCCCATGTTCTCGGCGTGAACGACGTGGCCCGAGAACGGCCCGCTGCCGAGCTCGATCCGCTCGGGACGCACGCCGATCCGGCACGGGCCGGCACTCGCCGCGCTCGCGAATCGCAGCGCAACGCCGAGCGCCTCGATGCGGCCGTCCTCGCGGATCCGCCCGGGCAGGATGTTGATCTTCCGGCTGCCGACGAATTCGGCGACGCGGATATCGCGCGGGTTGTCGTAGATATCCGTGGGCGTGCCGACCTGCACCAATTCGCCGCCGATCATCACGGCGATCCGGCTCGACATCGTCATCGCCTCGGCCTGGTCGTGGGTGACGTAGACGAAGGTGGCGTTTAGCCGCCGGTGCAGTTGCGCGAGCTCGGCGCGCATGTGGACGCGCAGCTTGGCATCGAGATTGGACAGCGGCTCGTCGAACAGGAACGCCACCGGCTGGCGCACGATGGCGCGTCCGACCGCGATGCGCTGCCGCTGCCCGCCGGACAGTTGCGCCGGCTTGCGGCCGAGCAGATGGGCGATTTCGAGCTGCTCGGCGACCTTTGCCACGTCCTCGCGGATGCCGCGTTCCTTACGGCGCCGGCTCGGCAGCAGTGCGCCGACGAACGGCAGCCGCTCCACGGCCGAGAGGCGCCGCATGCGCAAAGGCACCGCGATATTGTCGAACGCGCTCAAATGCGGATAGAGCGCGTAGGACTGGAACACCATCGCGAGATTGCGTGCGCTCGGTCTGATAGCGTCGGCGGCGACGCCGTCGATCCTGACTTCGCCGGCGCTTTGCGGCTCGAGGCCCGCGATCACCCGCAGCAGCGTTGATTTGCCACAGCCGGACGGACCGACCAGCGAGATGAACTCGCCATCCTCGATCCTGAGGTCGACGCCCTTCAGGATCTCCGTGCCATCAAAAGATTTCCGGACAGCGGACAGTTCAATTCTCGCCATTCGATCTATTCCTCAGGCTTTCGTCGACTTGCAGCGTTAAGGAACGCATCTGACACTCGCGTGACGGTTGGAATGTTTTGGCGGCCCGAGCACAGGCGCCTGCGCGCGGCAAATCGTCCCCGGCGTCGATCGTGACGACATGAGGCTGGAAGCTGTTGTCAGTTCTTCCAAAGCCGCCGTGACGCGATTTCGGCGCCCTGCACCAGCGCCTCCAGTTTGCGCCAGGCGATATCGGGATCGACGGTGTGCAGCGTGGCGAAGCTCGCAAAGCCGCAGTCCGTCCCCGCGATCACACGCTCGCGTCCGACGACGCTCGCGTAGCGCTCGATATGCTGTGCGACCACTTCCGGATGCTCGATATAGTTGGTGCAGGTGTCGATCACGCCCGGCGGACGCGGCAGGCTGCGGACATGGGTGGTCGGTATCCTGGAGACGCTCAGTTGCATGTCGGTTCTCCTGCAGGCGCGATCTCGAATGCGGCCTTCAGTAACCAGCCAGATTAACGTCACCGTGACGTCATATTAGCGGTGCTAATGACGAAAGCAGCGCAAACTGTTTGACCGCGATGACGAGGTCGGCCCGATGCGGGCAAATCCCTATCAGATCAGCGCCTTCACCCATTCGGCACGGGAGGGCAGTTTCACCCGTGCGGCGGAAAGGCTTGGTGTCACACAGTCATCGGTGACGCAGCATGTCGCAAATCTCGAGCGCACCATGGGCACCAAGCTGTTCGTTCGTCGTCGCGATGGATTGGAGCTGACGCGCGCCGGTCGTGAACTGTTCGTGGTCTCGGATCGGCTGCGCACGCTGGAACAGTTGATCGAAGAAAAAGTCGCCAATTACAGCGATATCGCCGCGGGACATTTGAGCGTCGTTGCCAATGCACCGCGTCCTGCCATGCCCGTGATCGCCCGCTATACGACACTCTACCCGCGTGTTCAAATCGAGTTCACGCTGGTGAGTTGGACGTTGGCCATGGAGCGTTTGCATGAACGCGCCGTCGATATCGCCATCGTGGCCGATCCGGTGATCGATGAGCAACTCTACAGCCTGCCGCTCACGCGGACGCGCTACCGGGCCTATGTGTGTCGCGGCCATGCATTGGCGCGGCGCAAGAGGCTTTCGCTGCGTGACCTGGCGGAAGAGGCGGTGATCGTGCCGGAGGATGGCTCTCTGACGCAGCGCCGAGCGGCGCGGCGACCGGGTGGTGATCGGCAACGATGTGTGGATCGGCCACGCCGCGATCGTGCTGCCCGGTGTCACGGTGGGGGACGGCGCGGTGCTGGCCGCGGGCGCCGTGGTGACGCGCGATGTGGCGCCTTACACTATCGTCGGCGGTGTGCCGGCCCGCCAGATCCGGGAGCGGTTCAATCGAAAGATCGCGGCGCAGCTTGCGCGGATTGCCTGGTGGAATTGGCCGTTCGAGACGATCATGGCGCGCCTCCCCGAATTCCAGTCGACGGATATCGAGGCCTTCTGCGCGCGCTGGGATGGCGCTGCGACGGCGGTGTAATAGGGGGAGGGAGACCGCCCCGCGATCGCAGGCAGGATCTCGTTCACCGTCGTAGCCCGGGTGAAGCAAGCGTAACCCGGGACACCTGCATCCACATGCACGGGCCGCCCCGGGGCTGACGCTTCACCCGGGCTCGGACCGCCGGCGCGGCTGTCTTAGCCCCTGGTCAGGGTGATGTTGACGCCGCGGATCTCGCCCTTGGAATCGATCTGCACGATCTGCCTGCTGCCATTGGTACGCAGGTTCAGCGTGGCGGCGAATCCGGATGCTTCGACGAACACCTCGATCTGGCCACCACCCGCGGTACCCTGCAGGTTGCCGAAGATGTTGCGGCTCTTCTCGCTCCAGTTGCCGGAGATGCGATCGCCCTGGCTCGTCACATCGCTGGAAAGGTCGAACTTGTAGCTGTCGCTGGCGCAATTCAGGCTCTGCTTCAGGCCAAGGCCGGTGGCGTTGACCTTGTAGCTGGCCTTGCAGCGGATCCGTTCAGTTGTACCGTTGGAGAGCGCAACGGTACCCGAACCGCTCCACGATCCGTCAAAACCGGCGAACGGCCCCGACGATTGGGCGTTGCCCGTGCTGACCGAGAACATGACCGCCGCGCCAATGCCGGCAGCCGTGATCGCGCGACCGAACAAGCCCAAACCAAACCGCTTCATTGTGAGTTTTCCCATCAAAAACAGACGATCTTCTTCAAGATACGCCCTCGCCGCATCGAACACTTAGTGTTGATCGCGATCCCACAGGTTCAAACGATACCTCCGGCGTGTCGTGGCGGGGGAATCGCGCGAAACACGCCATTTTTGGCCGAGAGAATCAAGAAGCATGTCATGCTGCTTCCGTCTACCGATATCGAGCATCCGCGCTGCAACAGTCTGTAGCGAACCGTGATTGGAAAAAACTTCTTGGTTTATCAACTGATTAGATGACCCTTTACAGCGGCGCAAATTTGGCCGCATTTAGCAGGTGCTTGTCCTTTGTTCGTCGCTTTGCTACGCGGCGGCGCAAATCCCCACAAATCCGTGCCGGCCCTGCCGAAACGCAACTTCCGGAACAGGATTTTTTGCTGTCGAAAATGAAGGAATATGATGCGTAAAGTTCTATTGGCCCTCGCGCTGCTGTCGATTCCGCTTTCATCTGGCGCCTTCGCCCAGCAGCAGTCGCGCAGCGGCACGCCCGAGGAACAGAAGGCCTGCACCCGCGACGTTCAGAAGCACTGCCGCGCGGTGATCGATCAGGGCGATTTCACCATTCTCGCCTGCCTCAAGGAGAACCGCACCAAGATCAGCGCAGCCTGCGACCAGGTGTTGAAAAGCCACGGGCAGTAAAGCCGGATCCTGCACTCGAAATTGCTGCAACAGCGCCTGTGCCCACTGTGTGATATCGGGCACAGGTGACGCCCACATTGCCCATACAGCATTGGTTTTGGTCGCGTATTCCCCTATATGGGGCACGCAATCCACCGCATGCGTGCAACTTTAGGCGTATGCGCCTTAGCCAGGGCGAATGTGGCCGGTTCCTGATGACAAGCGCGAGCGAACTGCGATCCGGAAAGACCCACCGCGACGAGAATTTTCCGGTCGCGTCGTGGATCATTCATCCGCGTCACCGCGCCCTGATCCTTGCCTTCTATAATTTCGTCCGCACCGCCGATGACATCGCCGACCACGCCACGCTTCCGGCGGACGAGAAGCTCCGCTATCTCGACCTGCTCGACAAGGAACTCCAGGGCGGGGGCGATACCCAGAAGGAAGCCGTCAATCTGCGCCGTGCGCTCGCCGAACGCGCGATGTCGCCGCGCCACGCGCTCGACGTGCTGATCGCGTTCCGTATGGATGTGACAAAGCTGCGCTACGAGAATTGGGACGAGGTGATCCACTACTGCCGCTACTCGGCGATGCCGGTCGGCCGCTTCATGCTCGATGTCCACGGCGAGAGCACGTCCACCTGGGCCGCGTCGGATGCGTTGTGCGCTGGCTTGCAGATCAACAATCACCTGCAGGATTGCGCCAAGGACTACAAGAATCTCAACCGCGTCTATCTCCCGCGCGATGCGCTGGCCGCATCCGGCGCCACCGTCGAGATGCTCGGCGAGCCGAAGTCTCCAGCGCCGCTGTTGCAATGCCTGCAGGCGCTCGCGGTGCGCACCGAGACGCTGCTTGCCGAAAGCAAGTCGCTCGCCGCGGAGGTGAAGGATTTGCGGCTCGGCATCGAGATCTCGGTGATCCAGGCGTTTGCCGACAGGATCGTGAACATGCTGAAGGTGCGCGATCCGCTCAGCGAGCGCGTGCATCTGAGCCCGCTTGAACTGCTTGGTTATAGCTTCAGTGGCGTTGCCGGCGAACTGGCGCGGCGCGCCATCGGTCGCCGGCCCGTGTCAAAAACGGCGGCCGGCGCATGAGCGTTGAGATGGCGGCGGCCAACGCAGACTACGGCACCACCGCGTCCGGCAGTTCGTTCTACGCCGCGATGCGGATCCTGCCGCGCGCGCAGCGCGAGGCGATGTTCCTGATCTACAGCTTCTGCCGCCAGGTCGACGACATCGCCGATTCCAACGGCCCGCGCGAACAGCGGCTGGCGGCGCTGCAGCAATGGCGCGACGACATCGATGCGCTGTACCACGGCAATCCGCCGCCGCGGCTGAAGGACTATGTCGCCTCGGTCAAGGCGTTCGGCCTGAAGCGCGAGGACTTTCTTGCCATCGTGGATGGCATGGAGATGGATGTGCCGCAGGACATCCGCGCGCCCGACATGGCGACGCTCGATCTCTATTGCGATCGCGTGGCGAGCGCCGTCGGCCGGCTCTCGGTGCGGGTGTTCGGTCTGCCCGAGGAGGACGGCGTCTTGCTCGCCCATCATCTCGGCCGCGCGCTGCAGCTCACCAACATCCTGCGCGACGTCGACGAGGATGCCGGCCTCGGCCGGCTCTATCTGCCGCGTGAGATGCTGTTGCATGCCGGCATTACCTCCAACGACCCGGAGCGTGTGATCGCCGAGCGCAATTTGCCGAAAGTGTGCCTGCCGCTGGCCGAGCGCGCGAAGAAACATTTCGAGAAGGCGGATGAGATCATGAAGCGTAATTCGCGGCGCGCAGTCCGAGCGCCGCGGATCATGTCGAAATATTATCGCGCGATCCTCGATCTCCTGATCGCCCGCGGCTTTGCCGCGCCACGCGAGCCCGTCCACGTCAGCAAGATGCAAAAGATCGGCATCCTTCTTCGTTACGCGTTCATCTGAGATCTGATGCAAAAGACCGTTCATATCATCGGCGCCGGTATTTCCGGCCTCTCGGCAGCCGTTCGCCTTGCCAACGCGAACCACACGGTGCACGTCCACGAGGCGACGCAGCAGGCCGGCGGCCGCTGCCGCTCTTATTTCGACGCCGCGACCAATCTCACCATCGACAACGGCAATCACCTGCTGCTGTCCGGCAATCGCCATGCGCTAGCCTACGCCAAATCGATCGGCACCGAGGGAGGGCTGGTCGGGCCGGAACGCGCGAAATTTCCCTTTGTCGATCTTGCAACCGGCAAGCGCTGGGAGCTCGATCTCGGCTCCTCCCGTCTGCCGCTCTGGGTGTTCGACGAAGCGCGCCGCGTCCCCGACACGGGCTTGCGCGACTATCTCGCGCTGGCGCCGCTCGCTTGGGCCGGCACTGACAAGCGGGTCGGCGATACCATCACATGCAAGGGTACGCTGTACGACCGTCTGGTGCAGCCGCTGTTGCTCGCCGCGCTCAATGTCGACCCGCCGGAGGGTTCGGCGGGACTGGCCGGTGCGATCGTGCGCGAGACACTGCTTGCCGGCGGCGAGGCCTGCCGGCCGCTGATCGCGCGCGACGGTTTGAGCTCGGTCCTGATCGAGCCCGCGCTGAAGCTGTTGCAGGAGAAGGGCTCGAGCGTGCGGTTCAGCCATGAGCTGAGGCAGTTCGGCACAGTGTCCGATCATGTCAGCGAGCTGAAGTTCGGCGATGATGTGATCGATCTTGCGCCCACTGACGCCGTGGTGCTCGCGGTACCGCCGCGCGCCGCGGCCTCGCTATTGCCGGGCCTGAAGACGCCGACCAAATTCCGCGCCATCGTGAACGCGCATTTCCGCTTCGATCCGCCGCCGAATGCCGCGCCGATCCTCGGCGTGGTCGGCGGTCTCGTGGAATGGCTGTTCGCGTTCCCGCAGCGCCTTTCGGTCACGATCAGCAATGGCGATCGTCTTGTCGACATGCCGCGCGAGGAGCTGGCGCAGGCCATCTGGCGCGACGTCTGCAAGGCCGCCGGCGTTTCCGGCGAATTGCCCCCTCCGTTGCCCCCTTGGCAGATCGTTCGCGAGCGCCGCGCCACTTTCGAGGCCACGCCGGAGCAGCACGCGCTGCGGCCCGGCGCGGTCACGGCCTACAAAAACCTGTTTCTCGCCGGCGATTGGACTGATACGGGATTGCCGGCAACCATCGAGGGATCGGTGCGGTCCGGCGACCGCGCCGCCGATCTGGTTCTGGCCAGGCACTGACCGTGACACAAGAGCGGCAGAAGCGCGGTTAGAGCATGATTGCGGAAAAGTGGAAACCGGTTTTCCGAACATGCTCAAACAGAGAGATGAGATCATGATCCGATCCCCTGATCGGAACATGATCTAAGAAGGAGAGATCGAACAAGATGGATTCCGTCAACGATACCGCCACCGTCGATTCGGTTGCGCTGGAGAAGAGCATCTCCGCGGCGACCGAGGCGCTGCTCGGCCATCGACAATCCGACGGACATTGGGTGTTCGAACTCGAGGCCGACAGTACGATCCCGGCGGAATATGTGCTGCTGCGCCACTATCTCGGCGAGCCCGTCGACAGCGCGCTGGAGGCGAAGATCGCCAACTACATCCGCCGCGTGCAGGGCGCCCATGGCGGCTGGCCGCTGGTGCATGACGGCCCGTTCGACATGAGCGCGAGCGTGAAGGCCTATTTCGCGCTGAAGATGATGGGCGATTCCGTCGATGCGCCGCATATGGTGAAAGCGCGCGAGGCGATCCGTTCGCGCGGCGGAGCCGCGGCCAGCAATGTCTTCACCCGCTTCCTGCTGGCGCTGTTTGGCGTCGTCACTTGGCGCGCGACGCCGGTGCTGCCGGTCGAGATCATGCTGCTGCCGATGTGGTCGCCGTTCCACATCAACAAGATCTCCTACTGGGCGCGCACCACGATGGTGCCGCTGATGGTGTTGGCCGCGCTGAAGCCGCGGGCGAAGAATCCGAAGGGCGTCGGCGTCGACGAACTGTTCTTGGAGGATCCCAAGTCGGTCGGCATGCCTCCGAAGGCGCCACACCAGAGCTGGGGCTGGTTCCTGCTGTTCCGCGGGCTCGACAGCGTGCTGCGCGTGGTCGAGCCGCTATTTACGAAGAAGCTGCGCCAGCGTGCGATCGACGCGGCGCTCGCCTTCATCGAAGAACGGTTGAACGGCGAGGATGGCATGGGCGCGATCTATCCGCCGATGGCCAACATCGTCATGATGTATGACGCGCTAGGCAAGGACGAGACCTATCCGCCGCGCGCCGCCACGCGTCGCGGCCTCGACAAGCTCCTGGTGGTCCGCGAGCACGAGGCCTATTGCCAGCCATGCGTCTCGCCGGTGTGGGACACGGCGCTGACCTGCCACGCGCTGCAGGAGGCCGGCGGCGAGGACACCCTTGCCAAGGCCAAGCAGGGGCTCGACTGGCTGACACCGCGCCAGGTGCTTGATCTCAAGGGCGACTGGGCCGTGAAGGCGCCCAACGTCCGGCCCGGCGGCTGGGCGTTCCAGTACAACAACGACCATTATCCCGACCTCGATGACACCGCCGTGGTGGTCATGGCGATGGACCGGGCGCGCCGCCATGACGGCACCAGGAAGTACGATGCGGCGATTGACCGTGCCCGCGAATGGATCGAGGGCATGCAGAGCCGCGACGGCGGCTGGGCCGCCTTCGACGTCAACAACCTCGAATACTACCTCAACAACATCCCGTTCTCCGATCATGGCGCGCTGCTCGATCCGCCGACCGAGGACGTCACCGCGCGCTGCGTCTCGATGCTGGCGCAGCTCGGCGAGACCGCGAAGACCAGCAAGGCGGTCGCCGGCGGCGTTGCCTATCTGCGCCGCACCCAGCTCGCCGAAGGTTCCTGGTACGGCCGTTGGGGGCTGAACTACATCTACGGCACCTGGTCGGTGCTCTGCGCGCTCAACGCCGCCGGCGTCGACCATCAGGACCCGATGATTCGGAAGGCAGCCGACTGGCTGATATCGATCCAGAATCAGGACGGCGGCTGGGGCGAGGACGCCGCCAGCTATCGGCTCGATTATCGAGGTTATGAGGTCGCGCCCTCGACTTCCTCGCAAACGGCATGGGCTTTGCTTGGGTTGATGGCGGCGGGAGAGGTCGAAAACCCCGCAGTTCGACGGGGGGTTGAGTACCTAAAAACCACACAGACCGAAAAAGGACTCTGGGAGGAGCAGCGTTACACGGCTACAGGCTTTCCGCGTGTGTTTTACTTGCGTTATCATGGCTACTCCAAGTTCTTCCCGCTCTGGGCGCTAGCGCGGTACCGGAATTTGCGAAACACGAACAGCAGGGTGGTAGGGGTCGGAATGTGAATCTGGGGGCGGGGGCCGCCGCGACTGTGGGGAAAATGCTGGATCCGCGGCCGGTCTTGATTGTGACGGGATTAGTGCAAGAGGCTCGCATAGCAGCCGGGCCGGGCATGATCGTCATCTGTAGTTCCAGCGACCCGCAGCAGCTTCGCGCGCTATTGGCGACGCTCGATTCGTCGTCGTTCCGCAGCGTGATCTCGTTCGGCGTCGCCGGCGGGCTCGACCCGGCGTTGCGATCGGGCGACGTCGTGGTGGCGACCGAGGTGCTTTCCGGCGACACCCGTTTCCTGGCCGATATGGCCCTGAACGAGGAAATGGTTGCCAGCGCCACGTTAAGGCGCCGCAAGATCGTCAGGGGCGGGCTTGCCGGTGTCGAGCAGGTGATCGCAGCCAGGGCCTGCAAGGCGGCGCTGCGCTCGGAAACCGGTGCTGCGGCCGTCGATATGGAAAGCCACATCGCCGCGGCCTACGCCGCGAAGGCGGGCATTCCGTTCGCCGCGCTCCGGGTGATCAGCGATCCTGCCCACCGCGCGCTGCCGGAATTGGCGAAGACCGCGGTCAAGCCGAACGGCGATATCGACCTGCGCAAGGTCCTGCGCGGCGTGGCCCGCAATCCGCTGACGCTGCGCTCGCTGGTCTCGACCGGCATCGACTTCAACCGCGCGCTGCGCTCCCTGCGCGGCTGCCGTGGCTTCCTGCTGGGCGGTGAGAGCCTGGTCCCCGCGGAGCCCATGATTCGCTCCGCGGCATAACCACTGACCGTAGCCCGGGTGAAGCGAAGCGTAACCCGGGTCCACTCGTAAACACGGATACAGGCGTCCCGGGTTGCGCTTCGCTTCACCCGGGCTACGAACAAAAAGGCCCGACCGTCATCAACGGTCGGGCCTTTTGCTTATTCGATGTTGCTCGCGTCTCACGCGGCGGTCGAGGCCTTCTGTGCGGCCTTCTGCTGGGCGGCGAGCGCTTCGTCGCGGCGGATCTCGGAGAGCTTCTTCTGGACCTGCTCGGAGAAGATGTACTGCGCCGGGCGCTGCTTCGTGAGGTCGATTTCGGGTGCCATCGGACCCGTGGTGCGGATGCCGCGCATCGACACCCACATCGCCTTCAGCGGGTTGTTGAGCGCCGCGATCGCCGCGGTCGGCTCGTAGCCGCAATGCGCCATGCAGTCGGCGCATTTCTCGTACTTGCCGGTGCCGTAGGAATCCCAGTCCGTGGTCTCCATCAGCTCCTTGAAGGTCTTGGCGTAGCCTTCGCCGAGCAGATAGCAAGGCTTCTGCCAGCCGAAGATGTTGCGCGCCGGCATGCCCCAGGGCGTGCACTCGTATTCCTGGTTGCCGGCCAGGAAGTCGAGGAACAGGCCGGAATGCATGAAATTCCACTTCTTGCCCTTGCCGAGCGCGAAGACGTCGCGGAACAGCTTCTTGGTCTTGGTGCGGTTGAGGAAGTGCTCCTGGTCCGGCGCGCGCTCATAGGCGTAGCCCGGCGACATCGACACGCCGACGCCGAGTTCGGCGCAGAAGTCGAGGAATTTGGCGATCTCCTCGGCCGGATGGCCGTCGAAGATGGTGGCATTGACGTTGACGGTGAAGCCGCGCGCCTTCGCCGCCTTGATCGCGGACACCGCGCGGTCGAACACGCCCTTCTGCGACACCGCCTTGTCGTGGTGATCCTTCAGGCCGTCGAGATGCACCGAGAAGAACAGGTAGGGCGACGGCTTGAACAGGTCGAGCTTCTTCTCCAACAGCAGCGCGTTGGTGCAGAGCGAGACGAATTTCTTGCGCTCGACCAGCCCGCGCACGATCTCGCCGATCTCCTTGTGGATCAGCGGTTCGCCGCCGGGGATCGCCACCATCGGCGCGCCGCATTCGTCGGCCGCGTCCCAGCATTCCTGCGCGGTCATGCGACGGTTGAGGATCGCGTCGGGATAATCGATCTTGCCGCAGCCGGCGCAGGCGAGATTGCAGCGAAACAGCGGCTCCAGCATCAGCACGAGCGGATAGCGCTTGCGGCCGAGCAGCTTCTGCTTGAGCAGATAGCCGCCGATGCGCAGTTCCTTGAAGAAGGGTATTGCCATTACAAGCTTTCTTTCTCGACTCTCACGACGAAGGTTGGCTCAGCCCGCGGTCAGTTCGGCCGGCAGGCGGAATTCGATGTTCTCCTCCCGGCCCGACAGGACCGACACCTCGACCGGACCGATCCGCCGCAACGCCTCGATCACATCGTCGACCAGCACCTCGGGCGCCGAGGCGCCCGCCGTGATGCCGACGGTCTTTGCATTGTCCAGCCATTCCGGGTTGAGTTCGCTGCCATCGGCAATCAGATAACTGGCGACGCCGGCCTCGGTGCCGATCTCGCGCAACCGATTGGAATTGGAGCTGTTGGCGGCCCCCACCACCAGGATGACATCCACCAATTTGCTCAGATCCCTTACCGCAGATTGGCGGTTCTGTGTGGCATAGCAGATATCCCGGATATCGGGGCCTTGAATGTCTGTAAACCGGGCCTGGAGCGCCAGAATGATGTCACGTGTGTCATCTACGCTCAGCGTGGTCTGGGTGATGTAGGCCACCGGCGTATCGACAGGCAGCGTCAGGGCGTTGACGTCCTCGACGCTCTGGACCAGGAACACCGGACCTGGAACCTGGCCCATGGTTCCCTCGACCTCGGGGTGGCCGGCATGCCCGATCAGGATCAGCGAGCGACCCTTCGACATATAGCGCTTGCCCTGATTGTGGACTTTGGTGACCAGCGGGCAGGTGGCGTTGAGCACCGGCAGGCCGCGCGAGGCCGCCTCTTCCTCGATGCTGCGCGCCACGCCATGGGCGCTGAACACGGTGACAGCGCTCGGTGGAACCTCGGAAAGGTCCTCGACGAAGATCGCGCCTTTGTTCTTCAGGCTTTCGACGACGTATTTGTTATGCACGATCTCATGGCGTACATAGACCGGCGGCCCGTATTTCTCGAGCGCACGTTCGACGATCTCGATGGCGCGCACCACGCCCGCGCAAAAGCCGCGGGGCTGCGCCAGAAAAACCTCCATGGGACGTCCGTTAGGCAAATTGCACCAATCTCATCCGAAAAAACCCGCGCGGCCGGACGTCCTGCAGCCGGCTTTCCCGCCTGCTGCAATATCCGCACCACGAGTTCCTGCACCTAAGTCCACCCCCAAGCGCACGGAAGAAGAGCGCTTTGTGTCAAAAAATGAGCGTCTAGAAAAGCGGGATTACGGAATGGTTACCAACCGGAGTATAGGATTAAGGTAATAAAATACCTAAAACTGCGGCATTAATGCTCAGCCGATCTCACTTGTTCGTCACTTTGTTGCCCGCTGGAGCGGGATATACCGCGCGCCGATGCCCTTCCGTCCCGTTTAAACGCTTCCTCATGAACCAGGGGGCGGACGGCCAAAACAACATTAGATCGCCCCCGGGAACTCCGCTAGATAGCGGGCGTTTTCGGCGTGCTTCCTGGAAGATCAGAAAGAAATGAAGTGCTGACACGTATTGTTGTCTCGATTGTTAAAACGTGCACGCGGTTTGCCGTCCCTGTCGTCGCCTTCTCGCTGATTCTTGCGGTGGCGGGGGGCTATTACGCGGCCCGCAACTTCGCCATCAATACCGACATCAATACCCTGATCTCGCCCCACCTCGACTGGCGCCAGCGCGACATCCAGTTCGAGGAGGCCTTTGACCGCGAGCGGCTGATTCTCGCCGTGGTGGAGGCGCCGACCCCGGAGCTCACCGGCCTTGCCGCCAAGGCGCTGGCCGACAAGCTCACCGGTGACACCAAGCATTTCGAAGCGGTCACGCCGCTCGGCTCCGGCGAGTTCTTCGAGAAGAACGGGCTGCTGTTCCTGCCGACCGAGGAGGTCGCACAGGTCACCGGCGAGCTCGAAGCCGGCGCGCCGCTGATCGAGATCATGGCCGGCGATCCTTCGATCCGCGGCCTCACCGGCGCGCTCGAGACCGGGCTCGCTGGCATCAAGCGCGGCCAGGCCAAGCTCGAGAACGCCGCGCGTCCCTTCAACCTGATCTCGCAGACGGTCGAGGATGTCCTCGGCAACAAGCCCAATCCGACCTTCTCCTGGCGCGAGCTCACCAGCGACAAGCCGCTGACCGCTTCGGACAAGCGCGCCTTCATCGAGTTCAAGCCGGTGCTCGACTATCAGGCGCTGGAGCCCGGCAAGGCCGCCACCGATGCGATCCGGCAGGCCGCCGCCGACCTGAAATTCCCCAGCGAATATGGCGCGCGCGTCCGCCTCACCGGGCCGGTGCCGATTGCCAACGAGGAATACTCCACCGTCCAGGACGGCGCCGTCGTCAACGGCATCGGCACCGTGCTGATCGTGCTCGTGATCCTGTGGCTCGCGCTGCATTCGGCCAAGATCATCTTCGCCGTGTTCGTGAACCTGTTCATCGGGCTTGCGATCACCACCGCGGTCGGCCTGATGATGGTCGGCTCGCTCAACCTGTTGTCGATCGCCTTTGCCGTGCTGTTCGTCGGCCTTGGCGTCGATTTCGGCATCCAGTTCAGCGTCCGCTACCGGTCCGAGCGCTTCAAGAACGACAATCTGACGCTGGCGCTGGAGAACGCGGCGCGGCGCTCGGCGGTGCCGCTCTCGCTGGCGGCGATGGCGACCGCTGCCGGCTTCCTCTGCTTCCTGCCGACCGACTACAAGGGCATTTCCGAGCTCGGCAAGATCGCCGGCGCCGGCATGCTGATCGCGTTCCTCACCAGCATCACCACGCTGCCGGCGCTCTTGGACCTGCTCAATCCGCCCGGCGAGAAGGAGCCGGTCGGCTACGCGTTCCTCGCGCCGGTCGATAACTTCCTGGAGAAGCATCGCGTCGCCATCATCGTCGGCACGCTCGCGCTCGTGATCGCCGGCCTGCCGCTGCTCTACTACATGAAGTTCGACTTCAACCCGATCAACCTGCGCAACTCGAAAGTCGAATCGATCGCGACCTTCCTCGATCTGCGGCGCGACCCGAACACCGGCGCCAACGCGATCAACGTGATGACGCGTTCGGAAGCCGACGCCAGGAAGATCGAGGAGAAGTTGCAGAAGCTGCCGGAAGTGATGAGCGTTCGCTCGCTCGACAGCTTCGTGCCGACAGACCAGCCGGCCAAGCTGAGGCTGATCGCGCAGGCGGCGAAGCTGCTCAATCCGGCGCTCAACCCGGATTCGATCGACGCCCCGCCGACCGATCAGGAGAACGTCGAGTCGCTGAAGAGCGCATCCGACAACCTGCGCAAGACTGCGGGCGACATCAAGAACGCGGGCGCCGTGGCCGCGCGGCGGCTTGCCGATGCGCTGACCAGGCTCGCCGATTCGAATCAGGCGACGCGCGACAAGGCGCAGACCGTCTTCGTGTCCCCGCTGAAGGTGGTGCTCGATCAGCTCAAGAACATGCTGCAGGCCCAGAGCGTCACGCTGAAGTCGCTGCCGGAGGAGCTGGTCCGTGAGTGGAAGGCCAAGGACGGGCTGATCCGTGTCGAGGCCCTGCCGAAGGGTGATCCCAACGACAACGACACGCTGCGCAAGTTCGCGGCTGCCGTGCTCGCGGCCGAGCCGACCGCGATCGGCGGCCCGGTCTCGATCCTGAAGTCCGGCGATACGGTGGTGAAAGCGTTCGTCCACGCCGGCATCTGGGCACTGATCGTGATCAGCCTGCTGCTCTGGCTGACGCTGCGGCGCGTCACCGATGTGCTGCTCACGATCGTGCCGCTCCTGGTCGCCGGCGCCGTGACGCTGGAGATCTGCGTGCTGATCGGGCTGCCGCTCAACTTCGCCAACATCGTCGCGCTGCCGCTGCTGCTCGGCGTCGGCGTCGCCTTCAAGATTTATTACGTCACTGCCTGGCGTCAGGGCAGAACGAATCTGCTGCAATCGAGCCTGACGCGGGCAATCTTTTTCAGTGCGTTGACGACGGCGACCGCCTTCGGCAGCCTGTGGCTCTCAAGTCATCCGGGAACGGCGAGCATGGGCAAGCTGCTCGCGCTGTCGCTGGTCACGACGCTCGCTGCGGTGCTGCTCTTCCAGCCCGCGCTAATGGGTAAACCGCGCCACGTCCGGAAGGAGACAGATATCGCCGACGACGTCACCTGATTGGGCTGCGGGGACGGCCGCCTGCTTCTGGCCGGCCTGTTGCTTGGACGACGGAGCGGGAGCAGGGGCAGAGCTCACCGAGCCGGTGGTGCGGGGCGGCGTCTGAGGAGCTGCCTGCGATGTGGGCGCCGATGCGGCTTTGGGCGCAGTGCCCTTGGCCATGCTGTTGGCAGTGCTCGAGGGAATCGGAGGCCCAACGCGGGTCCAGGTCTCGCCGCCGCAGAGAAAGCCTAGCACGCAGCCTTGAATCTCGAGCTTGTCAGCGCCAATTGGCTTGATCGTAGAGCTGTAGAGCTGACCGTCCTTGGCATTATAGACTTGGCCCTCCCACGCATCCGTGCCAGCCTTTTTCTTCATGTCGATCAGGATCGGCATGCCGAGCGTGGGCCGGCTTTGCTTCGCGGGATCGGGATTATGCGTGTCCTTGCCGCCGGGAGTCTTCTCCCAGGCGACTGCGCCCCATATGCTGCCATTGCATTGTGCGACCCTGATATGGGCGACACCGTCAGCCACGCGCCAGTCGCCGGTCGGGTCCGCGGCCAGCGCCGAGACTGTTGCGCTCGCCAAAACGAATCCCGAGTATGCTATGGTGCGCGCGAGCTTGGGTGGGCAGTGCAACATGGTCCTAACCTGTGCTTAAGTAGACGAAGCTTGGGGGCAAAACGCCGCAATCAGCGTTTTGAGTTGACGAAATGACCATCAACCGACGTATGTAACCGATGCTAAGCTCAAATCTAGACGTTTCCGAGATGTTTGTGGAGCGCCAGGCGCAGCGCAGTTCCCTGCACGCGCGGTACTTGAACGAGCAGCTCGTGCGCGTGCTCAAGACTATCGGCTATGACGTCGGTTTTCAAAAAGGGCAAGGCCAGTATCTCTTCGATCGCGAGGGGGCACGTTATCTCGACCTACTGAGCGGTTTTGGCGTTTTTGCGATCGGCCGCAACCATCCGGCGCTGCGCCAGGCACTGAAGAGTGTACTCGATGCCGACCTGCCGAATCTCGTGCAGCTTGACGTATCCACGCTCGCGGGCATTTTGGCCGAGCGCCTGCTCGAACATGTACCGTACCTGGATAAGGTATTCTTCTCCAATTCGGGCGCCGAAACGGTAGAGGCCGCGATCAAGTTCGCGCGTGGCGCGACCGGTCGGCCCGGCATCGTGTCGTGCTCGCATTCGTTTCACGGTTTGTCCTATGGCGCGCTGTCGCTGATGGACGATGCGAATTTTCGCTCCGGCTTCGAGCCGCTGTTGCCCGGCTGCACGCAAATTCCGTTCAACGATCTTGCCGCGCTTGAGCAGGCGCTGTCGTCGCGCCAGGTCGCGGCCTTCATCGTCGAGCCGATCCAGGGCAAGGGCGTCAACATACCCTCCGACGAATTCCTGCCCGGTGCTGCGGCGTTGTGCCGGAAATATGGCACGCTGTTTATCGCCGATGAAATCCAGACCGGCATCGGCCGCACCGGCAAATTCCTCGCCGTCGAGCACTGGAATGTCGAGCCCGACATGGTGTTGCTCGCGAAAGCGCTGTCCGGCGGTCATGTCCCGGTCGGCGCGCTGCTGACGCGCAAGAATATCTTCGACAAGATCTTCAACCAGATGGATCGCGCCGTCGTGCACGGCTCGACATTTTCGAAGAACGATCTCGCGATGGCCGCCGGCATCGCGACGCTCGACGTCATCAAGGCCGAAAAGCTGGTCGAGCAGGCCGCCAAGCGCGGCGCCGAGCTCCGCCTCGCGCTGACGCGCATGGTGCCGGGCTACGAGCTGATGAAGGAAGTGCGCGGCAAGGGATTGATGATCGGCATCGAGTTCGGCCCGCCGAAGTCGCTGCGCCTGCGCGCATCCTGGAACGTGCTGGAGACCGCCAACAAGGGCCTGTTCTGCCAGCTCATTACCGTGCCGCTGTTCAAGGACCACAAGATTCTGACCCAGGTCGCCGGCCACGGCAGCCACACCATCAAGCTGTTGCCGCCGCTTGTCCTCACCGAGGACGACTGCACCTGGATCGAAAAGGCCTTCGACACCGTGATCGCCGGCAGCCACAAGGTCCCCGGCGCGATCTGGTCGCTCGGCAAGACGCTGGTCGACAACGCGGTGCGCAAGTCGGCCTGATCGGAGTTCTGCGGCTTTCGTGGCCCGGATGAAGCGGAAGCGCAATCCGGGGTCATGCTCCTCGAGTCGGTTCCCGGATCACGTGGAGACTGTCATCGGGCACGCGTTCGCGTGACCCGCTGGCTCCACCGGGCTACAATGCCAATCCACTCGATCAACGACCTGGGAGCAGATCAATGCACATCACAGGCGGTTGCCATTGCGGAGCCATCCGCTACGAGGTTGAAGGCGAAGCCCTTACCCATGCGCTGTGCCACTGCACGGATTGCCGACGTCACGCCGGCGCACCGGTGGTCGGCTGGACGATGTATCCGGTCGATGCTGTCAAGGTGACGCAAGGGCAGGCGAAGGTCTACGAATCATCCGAACACGGCCGTCGGCACTTTTGCGCAAACTGCGGCACCGGTCTTTTCTACCTCAATGAGCAGATCCTTCCGGGCCTCATCGATATCCAGAGCGCAACATACGACGAGCCCGATGCCGTGCCGGCAATGATCCACGTCCAGGTTGCGGAGCGGATCCATTGGATGGAGCGCGCGCACGAACTTCCTGCGTTCGATCGCTATCCGCCGCAGCAATAATGAACCCGTAGTCCCATAGCCCGTTGGCTTCATCGGGGCTACGAAGCAGCATTCGTCCGCATCGCTGTCTCGAACTTCTCACCGAACTCGGCGAGTTCATCGGCGTCGATATCGCTGACCGCCCAGAAGTTCAGGCCGTGGTCGCTCCAGCGGCGGATGTTGAATCCCTGCCGCGTCGAGGTCCTGGCGGCGCGACGTTCGGTGTCGGCAGTCTGCGCGACGAACAGGTTGATGAAGTGCTGGCGCCGTCGATAGACCACGGCGCCGATCGCGCGCGCGTCGACATAGTCGAGCCGGCCGCCGATCAGGGTGAAGCCCTTTGCGGTGAGGTCGATGACCGGCGGGGCCACATCGAGCTTGCCGTTGAACCACGGCTTGACCGTGTGCTGATCGGTGGAAAGCACGTCGGTGAGATGGCCGGCTTGCAGCGAGCGCAAATGCGCCGAGACCAGTTCCGACTGGATGCGCGCCTCGTCGTCGTTGCGCAGGATGACGGCGATGAGACCGGTCGCAGCCATCGCCGAGACCGCCGATCCCAGCGCGAAGCCGCGCAGCACCGCGCGGCGGTTCGGCGCGGCCTTCGGCTGCGGCAGCGATGCCTCGATGCGCCGGCGCAGCTCGGGTGGCGCGGTGTAGCGCGCGCCTCTGTCCGCGATCATCTCGCTCATCGCGCGATAGTCTTTCGCCAGCGCCGCGCAGCGCGGGCAGCCTGCGATGTGGCTCTCGACCTCGCGCGCATGTCCGGCGTCGAGCTCGCCGTCGATCAGCGCCTGAAGCAGCACCTCGGCTTCCTCGCAGGTCATTTTGCTTGCTCCTGTTCCGCAAGCCACGCCGAGCGCAGCATCGCGCGGGCGCGCGCAAGACGCGACATCACGGTGCCGACGGGCACGGCCGCAACATCGGCGATCTCGCGGTATGAAAGGTTCTGAATTTCCCGGAGCACGAAGGTCTCGCGAAACGGCTCGGCGAGCGCCGCGATCAATCGGCGGATTGCAGCCGAATCCTTCTCGCGCAGCATCTGCGCTTCGGGCGTCTCCGGCGCCTCATGCCAGAGCGGGGTTGCCTCCGCGCTATCGGCGACATCTTCGATCGCGCCGGTTTGAGTACCCGCGCGCCGCGCATATTCGGCACGGCAGACATTGCGCAGGATCGCGAACAGCCATGGCTTCATCGCCGGCCCGCGATAGCTGTCGAAATGCTTGTAGGCGCGCAGGAAACACTCCTGCACGGCATCCTCGGCGTCGCTGGCGTCGCGCAGGAGATAGCGCGCCAGTGTATAGGCATCGTCGAGATAGGGCAGTGCGGCCTCGCGAAAACGCCGCGCCTTCTCGGGATCTTCCTCCGATGCTTTCATCGCCTCATGCCCGGTTTGTGCGGCGACTGTCTTGGCCCGGCCGGACAGAGCCCACCGGCCGGGCATGGTTGTGCTGCCTGAGCTTGGCAACTTATTCGACCCTGATCATGCCAGTCATGTGCGGGTGCAGCGAACAAAAATATTTGTAGTCGCCGGCGGCGGTGAAGGTGAATGAAAAGCTGTCGTCGGTGTCCATGGTCTTCGACCTGAATTTCCCGGCGCACACCACCGTGTGCGGAATGTCGTCGCGATTGGTCCAGGTCACGGTCGTGCCGAGCTTCACGTTGAGCTGCGCCGGCTGGAAGACGAAATTGTCGATATGCACTTCCATGCCTTCGGCGCGCGCAGCGGTGGCGGGCAGCAGCATGGCCGCGGCGACGGCGATGCCGAAGTCACGGCGATTGATCGTGCTCATGAACCGAATCCCCTCAGCCGTGCAGCGGCGTGTCGATGATGGCGAGGCGTTCCTGCCCCTGCTTGAAATTGACGCTGGCGATGCCGAGCAGGCTGCGCAGCCTGGCATCCTCAACCTTCATCGGGCCGGGCGAGGGCGCAGTGCCCGGCGCGGGCTGCGGGAAGGCGGTCGAGCGCGCGGTGTGAAAGGTGACGTTGCCTTCGACCTTCTGCATCACCTGGTGGATGTGTCCGTTCAGGACGGTCACCGAGCCAAAGCCCTTCACATACTCGAGCGCGCGGCCGCTGTCCTCGGTGCCCCAGCCCCAGGTCGGATAGACGGTCCATAGCGGGATGTGGGCGAACAGCACGATCGGAGTCGATTTCGAGCGGCCCTTCAGGTCGTTCTCGAGCCATGCGAGCTGCTCGGCGCCGAGATTGCCGAGGCCTCCGGCCTTGAGGTCGACGACATTGACGAGGCCGATGAAGTGCACGCCGCCGGCGTCGAACGAATACCAGCCGGCGCCCCTGGTGCCGCGGCCGTAGCGTTCCTTGTAGAGCTTGACTTCCTCGTCGATCAGGTCGTGCTCGCCAGGCACGTAATGCACGTCAAGCTTGGCCTGCGAGATGATGCGCTCGGCATTGTCGAACTCGGCGGCCTTCGACAGATGCGTGATGTCGCCGGTGTGGATCATGAAGGCGGGCTTCGCCGGCATGGCGTTGATCTTGCCGATCGCCTCTTCCAGCGTGCCAAGCGCGTTCGGGTTGGCCGGCTTGTCGAAGCCGACGTGGCTGTCGCTGATCTGCAGGAAGGTCATGCCAGGGGACTCGGCCGCTTGCGCCGAGCCGACCATGCCGAGCGAGCGTGGCACGCCACCCGTCACCGTCCAGAGCACGCCGGTGCCCGCCCAGGTCATGCATTCGAGCACTTTGCGGCGGCTCACGCCGCGGTCTTCATCCCTGTGGTCGTGATCGAACCCGCTCATCGCCGTTCTCCATGCGCCCCCAATTGGGCTTGCGGGGACGTGATCGGGCGAGGCGAGGGGTTATTCCCGGCGGCGGCGATCTATTGGCGAGAAGCGGTGACGATTTCGTGAGTGAGCGCGTCGCTCAATGCAGTGTCTTCATCTCGACGAGGCGACGGCGCGTATTGCGGCTTCGGCGCATGAGCCGAGCGAATTCCTGCTCTCAAAGTTCGACCTGCGATATTTGTTGCTCGATAGCAACAAGCTGTGAAGATTCGCGAGTTTGATTTCAGCCGTAACCGAGACGCGGCTGGCGAAATGAAAGCGCAACATCCGCCGCGCATGAGAACCATGGTCCTCGAAAGTCATCGTTTATGGCAACCAGTTGCCATCAAGAGGAGGCGTCAGGACCAGCATCGTCATCACGCAGGACCTAGTCATGCTCAAGAAGAAACTGACCTTCGCACTCGCTCTCCTGAGCCTCCCGGGCCTCTCTTTCGCCGCGGATTTGCCGGTTCGTTATCAGCCAGCCCTGAAGGCTCCTCCAATGCCGCAGGCGTTTTCGTGGACAGGCTTTTACGCCGGTGTGAACGTCGGCGGCGCATTCGACAACTCCGACCGCGTCGACGTTTCCGGTCTCACTGCCGCCCCGCTCTCGCTTCGTAACAAGAGCGACGGTGTCACCGCGGGCGGTCAGTTCGGCTACAATTATGAATTCCCGCTCGGCGGTCTGAGCGGCGTCGTGGTCGGTCTCGAAACCGATGCGGCCTACACCGATCTGTCGAGCAATCTTCCGATCGACAGCAGCGGAATCATACCGGGCAGCACGGTGAACCTCAGCAGCCGTCTCAATTTCCTGGGAACTGTTCGCGGCAGGGTCGGCTACGCCTATGATCGCTACCTGGTCTACGCGACCGGCGGCTTTGCCTATGGAACCGTCGACCACAGTGCCAACTTGGATGGGCTGGCGAGCGCAAGCCTCAGGACGACTGAAACCGGCTTCACTTACGGCGGCGGCTTCGAGTACGCGCTGCCCTTTGACACGGGCTTCCACATGTCCAACAACAGCGCAGTCACGCTGAGGGTGGAATATCTGCGCTACGTACTCGATGACAACAACTTTAACGCCCTGCTGCCACCCGCTGCGGTGTCGATCAAGCTCAAGGACGTCGGCAACATCGCCCGGGTCGGGGTCAACTATAAGTTTTGACCGAGCGTAAAGCCCGCAGCGCATCTCCTCTGCGTGCGCGCGCGGTGACCGAGAGAGGGTGGAGTCTCGCGATTCTGCCCCTCACCACGTCATTTGCTGCGCGTGCACAAAAGCGGCCGCTATCGGAGCGAAGCGGACATGGTCGGGTGCATGAGTGAGGGCTCTAACCGAACACCGAGCGCGCGAAACGATCCAGCGCAAAATCCTCGAGAAGTTCGGCGTCGATAAGATCGCCGATCATCTGTGCTGCGATGAAGCTGAAGGCGATGCCATTGCCGCCATAGCCGTAGGCGGCCGATCAGCAACGTAGCCCGGATGAAACAAAGCGTAATCCGGGATTATCGCCACTTGCGACGCCTCCCCGGATTGCGCTTCGAGACTGGGTAAGAATCTGAGCTTTTTGTAGGAACGAGTGTACGATTCGGTATGACGAATCGTAGGTTCAAGACCGGCGTCAGCCGGGATCAGGTCAGCCTTCTACCTGCA
>NZ_JADYVX010000057.1 GCF_020194175.1 Bradyrhizobium sp. BRP22
GCTCAACATTGCGTCAGCGGCCATAGCCGGCTTCCACACCCTGATCTTCTGCCCAAAAGCTAGGATCTGTCCGGAATTGAGCGCGCCAGCCTAGCCGGACGCTCAAAACTATTCTTGCCCAGTCTCGAAGCGTAATCCGGGAGAGTTTCGCTGCGGATCGATTGCCCCGGATTACGCTTGCGCTCCATCCGGGCTACAATCATGCGCTGAGGTGAGATGAGGCAAGCCGCATGATGGGGCTCGCCTCGCCGGGGTGTCATGCAGAAGCAGTCGGTTTTCCAGTCGAAGCTGTTGCCTTTTGCGCTGGTCGCGCCGCAGCTCGCGATCGTCCTGATCTTCTTCTATTGGCCGGCCGCGCAGGCGGTGCTGCAATCCTTCCTGCTTCAGGATGCGTTCGGACTCTCGACCAGTTTCGTCTGGTTCGAGAACTACCAGGACATCCTCAGCCAGCCGGATTATTGGGCGGCGATCGTCCGGACCTTCGTATTCTCCTTCGCCATCGCCTTTTCGTCGCTGTCATGCGCACTGCTGCTGGCCGTGATGGCCGACAAGCCGCTGCGCGGCGGCACGCTGTATCGCACGCTGCTGATCTGGCCCTATGCCGTCGCGCCGCCGGTGGTCGGCGTGCTCTGGGTGTTCATGCTGCACCCCTCGCTCGGGATCCTGGCGCGCGGATTGCGCGGCATGGGCGTCGACTGGAACCCGCTGCTCGACGGCAACCAGGCCGCGCTCCTGATCATTCTCGCCGCCGCCTGGAAGCAGATTTCCTACAATTTCCTGTTCTTCCTCGCCGGCCTGCAGAGCATTCCGAAAAGCGTGCTCGAGGCGGCCGCCATCGATGGCGCGCGGCCGCTGCGGCGGTTCTGGACGGTGATCTTCCCGCTGCTGTCGCCGACCATCTTCTTCCTCCTGGTCGTCAACATCGTCTACGCCTTCTTCGACACGTTCGGCATCATCGACACGATGACGCGCGGCGGCCCGGCCAAGGCCACCGAGACCATGGTGTACAAGGTCTATGTCGACGGCCTGCTCGGTGGCAATCTCGGCGGCTCCGCGGCGCAATCGGTGATCCTGATGGTCATCGTCATCGGCCTCACGGCGATCCAGTTCCGCTTCGTCGAGCGCAAGGTGACCTACTGATGGTCGAAAAGGAAGGCATCCAGCGCTACGTCGCACATGCCATCCTGTGGATCGGCATCGCGATCGTCGCATTTCCGGTCTATCTCGCCATCGTGGCGTCCACCCAGGAAAACGCCGTCATCGCCAATGGACAGATGTCGCTCCTGCCGGGCGGACATTTCCTCGAAACCTACTACCAGACCATCTTCGTCGGCACGAGCGGCTCGACCCGTGAGCCGGTCGGCACGATGCTGCTCAATTCGCTGGTGATGGCGCTGTTGATCGCGTTCGGCAAGATCGCGATCTCGATCATCTCGGCCTATGCGATCGTCTATTTCCGCTTTCCGTTGCGGATGTCGATGTTCTGGCTGATCTTCATCACGCTGATGCTGCCGGTCGAGGTGCGGATCTATCCGACCTACAAGATCGTCGCCGACCTGCATCTGCTCGACAGCTATGCCGGCCTCACGCTGCCGCTGATTGCATCCGCGACCGCGACGCTTCTCTTCCGCCAGTTCTTCATGACCGTCCCCGACGAGTTGCTCGAAGCGTCGCGCATCGACGGCGCCGGGCCGTTACGGTTCTTCTGGGATACGCTGCTGCCGCTGTCGCGCACCAACATGGCGGCGCTGTTCGTCATCCTCTTCATCCTCGGCTGGAATCAATATCTCTGGCCGCTGTTGATCACCACGCGCGACGACATGCAGACGATCCAGATCGGCATCCGCAAGATGATCACCACCACCGATGCATTGACCGAATGGCCCGTCGTGATGGCGACCGCCGTGCTCGCGATGCTGCCGCCGGTATTGGTGGTCGTGGTGATGCAGAAGCTGTTCGTGCGCGGACTGGTGGAGACGGAAAAGTGAGACATGGCTAACGTCACCCTCCGCAATGTCCGCAAGACCTATCCCGGCGGGTTCGAGGCGATCAAGGGCATCGATTTCGATGTCGGCGACGGCCAGTTCTGCGTGCTGGTCGGTCCGTCCGGCTGCGGCAAATCGACATTGCTGCGCATGGTGGCGGGGCTGGAGACCATCACCGGCGGCGAGATCGACATCGGCGGCCGCGTGGTCAACCGGGTCGAGCCCGCCGATCGCGACATCGCGATGGTGTTCCAGAACTATGCGCTCTATCCGCATATGAGCGTCTACAACAACATGGCCTACGGCCTGCGCAACCGCGGCATGGCGGAGAAGGAGATCAGGACGCGCGTCGAGGAAGCCGCCCGCATCCTCGAGCTTGCCGCCATGCTCGACCGCAAGCCGCGGCAGCTCTCCGGCGGCCAGCGCCAGCGCGTCGCGATGGGACGGGCGATCGTGCGGCAGCCGAAAGTGTTCCTGTTCGACGAGCCCTTATCGAACCTCGATGCCAAGCTGCGCATCGCGATGCGTGTCGAAATTCGCAAATTGCAGCGCCGGCTGAACACGACCTCGATCTATGTCACCCATGATCAACTCGAGGCGATGACGCTCGCCGACATCCTCGTCGTGATGAACGGCGGCCTGGTCGAGCAGATCGGCAATCCGCTCGACATCTACCAGAAGCCCGCGACCACCTTCGTCGCGGCGTTCATCGGCGCACCGCCGATGAATCTGATGCCGCTGACGTCCGATGAACTGAGGTCGCAGCTCGCCGGCGATATCAGGGCCAGCGAGGCCGGCATTGTCGGGATCCGGCCCGAGGACTTCGCGATCTCGAACGAAAGGGCGCCCGGCGGCATCGCGCTTGGCCTCACCGTGGAGGCGATCGAGCATGTCGGCGCCGAGACCTTCGTCTATGGCACCCGCCAGCGCGAGGAACAGGGCGTAGCCGCCAACCCCGGCGAACTGCCGCCGGGCGAGATCATCGTCCGGGTTCCCGGCGCCACCGGCCCCGCCATCGGCGACCGGATCCGGGTTGTTGCCATTAGCGACAAATTGCATCTGTTCACCGCCGATGGTCGGAAGCGGGTCAGCTGAGGGGGTCGTCTGCGGTCTCTTCCCGTCATTCCGGGGCCCGCGCAGCGGGAACCCGGAATCTCGCGCGGCAACCTCTGGATTCCTGGTTCAGGCGCTTTGCGCCTGCCCCGGAATGACCGCGTGGAGGGCACTGTCAGGGCCGATTAATCCTGATTCCAGAGGCGCTTGAACCCTCCGCAAATCAGCCCCATATTGGCCTGTGACCGGAGGACAAGAGGTCCGTCGGTTGCATGGGGCGCCGCAAGGGCCCCTCAAAGTCGCTTCGAGAGGGCTTTGGATGTCTCGTGTTCCATCGTTGTCCAGTCCATTCCTTCTGGGATTCGACGAGATCGAGCGTGCGCTCGACCGCGTCGTGAAAGGCGCCGACGGCTATCCTCCATACAACATCGAGCGGTTTGACCGGTCCAACGGCCAACCCGAACGCCTGCGCATCACGCTGGCGGTGGCGGGATTTACCCGCGACCAACTCGATGTAACGGTTGAGGAAAATCAGCTCGTGATTCGGGGCCGGCAGCAGGAGGACAAGGCCCGGCAATACATCCACCGCGGCATTGCCGCGCGCCACTTCCAGCGCACCTTCGTGCTGGCGGAGGGGATGCAGGTGCTGGGCGCGGATCTGAAGAACGGGCTGTTGTCGGTCGACCTGGCCAGGCCGGAACCTGAAAGGGTCATTAAGACAATCGCTATCAACGAACACGAATAATGGAACGAGGAGCGGACTCGACCGCTTAAATCGACAGAGGAGTCGAGACCATGAGTGAAGTGAGTACGACGTTAGAACGCGATAGCGTCTCGCCGGAGGCGTTGGCCCATCTGGGCGAGGGTCATATCGCCTATGTGAAGCAGGTCCGTTCCGAGGATGTACCGGATCTTTTTCCCCAGGCCCCCAAGATCGCGCCGGGACTGAAACTCTTCGCGCTCCATGCCGCCGACGGCACCCCGATCATGCTGACCGATAGCCGGGAAGCCGCGGTCGCGAACGCCCGGAGCAACGAGCTGCAGGCCGTCAGCGTCCACTGACCGCCGGCTGGTCGAACGCGACTGCAGCGAATTTGAACGCGCGGGCATGCCCTCCACCGAGGGATGCCCGCGTATTTTTTTGCCCTTGTCAGAGATTTGGCTGGGCCATAAATCTGGTCAGCCTGACCAGAAAACGTCGATTGTGGACCGATGGCCCAGAAAAAGCGCATTCCCACAAAAAAAGCCCTACCAGGAAGGTGGCGGCTGCAAGATGCCAAGGCCCATTTCAGCGAGGTCGTGCGGGAAGCTCAGCGCGTCGGTCCTCAGCGGGTGACGCTGCACGGTAAGGATGCCGTCGTTATCGTGGGCGCCGAGGAGTATGACCAGCTCCGGCGCCCGGTGAGTGGCCGTGACATTGTCGCGGCGCTGGCGGATTCACCGCTGGCAGCGGTGAAAATCGAGCGTCTCTCCGTCAAATCCCGGGTGAGAGATATCGATCTGTGAGGGGTTGGCTGCTCGATACCAACGTTCTTTCCGAGCTACGAAAACCAAGACCGAATTCCCGGGTCGTCAATTTCGTCGCAGGACAGCCGGGCGAACTGTTGTTCATCACCGAAGTCACCTTGGCCGAGATTGTCTTCGGAATCGAGCAATTGGGCGATCCGGCACGCCGGACCGATCTTCGGTTATGGCTTGATCGAAATCTTCGGCCGTTGTTTGCGGGTCGCATCCTTCCGATTACTGAGGATGTGATCGTGAGGTGGAAAGCTATGGTCGTTGACGGCCAGAAGCGTCGGCTTACCTTCACTCAGCCCGACCTCTTCATCGCGGCAATCGCCGCCCTTCAGACGCTTGTCGTCGTTAGCCGCGATACAAGGGAGTTCGTCAAGGCGGGTGTGCCGGTGCTTGATCCTTGGACGGGCACGCTTCATGTCAAGGGCGACGAGCTCGCCGTGAAGTCCCCTGTCACGGCTGAAACGATCGCGAGCCTTTTGTAGGAATCCCTAAGCCGCGCTTGCAGGCGGCAGCGCGAGCACCGAATAGATTGCCTGCGCGTCGCGGGAGGCGCGGAGCTTCTTGGCGACGTCCTGGTCGCGCAGCAGGCGGGCGATGCGCGCCAGAGCCTTGAGGTGGTCGGCGCCGGCGCCTTCGGGGGCGAGCAGCAGGAAGATCAGGTCGACGGGCTGGCCGTCCATCGCCTCGAAATCGATCGGGCGCTCCAGCCGCGCGAACAGGCCGAACAGCTTTTCCAGCTTCGGCAATTTACCGTGGGGAATGGCGACGCCGTAACCGACCGCAGTGGTGCCCAGCTTCTCGCGCTGCAGCAATACCTCGAAGATCGAACGTTCGTTCTGCCCCGTAAGACTTGCGGCCCGCGCGGCGAGCTCCTGCAGCGCTTGCTTCTTGCTGATGACTTTCAACGCCGGGAGAATCGCCTCGGGTGCGACCAGATCGGTAATCGTCATGGGGCGTTCCGAGGTGAAGTGAACCGTCTGGTTGCGAAATAGGTTGTCAGGCGCAGGCGTCAAGAACGTGAATCGGGATGCGGCCTTTCGGTCCGGATCCCGATGGGGCGGCTTCTACTCCAAGGCATGAGCCGTGCCAACTCCCGCCGGCCAGTTCCCTTGAGCCTATGCTTAAGGGCGGCGGACCATAGGGACGGCCATGAGGGACGTCAATGTGGAACGGGGTAACCATCATGGATTAACCACGGGCGGATCGACCCAGCCCACATTGCCGTCCGCGCGGCGGTAAATGATGTTCACACGACCGCTACCGCCGTGCTGGAAGACCAGGCAGGGTGCGCCGGTCAGGTCCAATTCCAGCACCGCCTCGCTGACCGACAGCCGCTTCAGCGAGGTGGTCGCCTCGGCGATGATCACGGGACTGTATTCGGTGACTTCCCCTTCGCCTTCCGCCGGTGCTTCGATCACATAGCTTGGCGCATCCAGGGGAACGCCGTTGAGCTCGGCAAGGGCGGCGGAGGCCGCGTAGGCCTTGCGGGCCGAGCGATCCTTCAGCCGGCTCTTGTAGCGGCGCAGGCGCTTCTCGATCATCAGGAGCGCGGCATCGGCGCTGGCATAAGCGTCAGCGGCGTTCGAATCCGCTTCCAGCGTGATCCCGGAATCCAGGTGCAGCGCACAGTCGGTGCGGAAGCCGAAGCCGTCCTTGCTCAGCGTGATATGGCCGGAATAATTGCCGTCGAAATATTTCTTCAGAACCTCATCGGTGCGCTCGCTCACGCGCGCGCGAAGCGCTTCGCCGATCGAGATGCTCTTTCCGGAGATTCGTAGGGTCATTGCGTGCCTCTATGCCTATGAACCCCGATCGTTTTCGGAGGGGTACCAAGACTATCGCGATTTGACGCGAACGCAATCAGGCCGGCGCGGTATCGCGCGACCGGTCTGGAGAGGAAGCAGGGGCTGAAAGGGCGTGACCAAGCATGCTCTGTTTGTCGCGGCGGCGCTGCACCGAGGACGGAATTCGCATCGCTTCGCGGTACTTCGCGACGGTGCGGCGGGCGATATCAATGCCCGATGCGCGCAATCGTTCCACGATCGTATCGTCGGACAGGATCGCCGATGGCGACTCGGCGTCGATCAATTGCTTGATGTGATGCCGCACCGCCTCGGCCGAATGCGCCTCGCCACCGTCGGCGGACGCGATCGAGGCGGTGAAGAAATATTTCAATTCAAAAGTGCCGCGATTGGTCGCCATATATTTGTTGGCGGTCACACGCGACACCGTCGATTCGTGCATCTGGATCGCATCCGCCACAGCTTTCAGATTGAGCGGCCGCAGGTGCGCCACACCATAGGTGAAGAAGCCGTCCTGCTGGCGTACGATCTCGGTTGCGACCTTGAGGATGGTACGGGCGCGCTGATCGAGCGCGCGCACCAGCCAGGTCGCGTTCTGCAGGCAATCCGTGAAGTAGGACTTGTCGCCGTCTTTCCGGATCGTCTTCGACAATTCGGCATAATAGGTCTGGTTCACCAGGACGCGCGGCAAGGTGTCGCTGTTGAGCTCGACGTGCCAGCCGCCATCCGGCCCCGGCCGGACATAGACATCCGGCACCATGGTCTGCGTCCGCGACGTGCCGAACTTCAGGCCCGGCTTCGGATCGAGCCTGCGGATCTCGCCGATCATGTCGGTGATGTCTTCATCGTCGACGCCGCACAGCTTGCGCAGCGACGCAATATCGCGCTTGGCGAGCAGATCGAGATGCTCGACCAGGGCCTGCATCGCCGGATCGTAGCGATCGAGTTCGCGAAGCTGGATCGCCAGGCACTCGCTCAAGCTTCGGGCGCAGACGCCCGGCGGATCGAACCTCTGCAGCACCTCGAGCACTGCATCGACCTCGTGCTGCGGCGCACCGAGACGCTCCGCCGCCTGCCCGAGATCCGGCGGCAGATAGCCGGCCTCATCGACGAGATCGATCAGGTATTGCCCGATCATGCGCGCCGACGGCGAGGTGAAGGCGACCGCAAGCTGTTCGGCGAGATGGTCGGCGAGCGTCGCTTCGGCGGCGACAAAGGCTTCGAGGTTGTAGTCCTCGTCACTGGAAGCGCCGCCGCCCCACTCGGTATAGGCGGTCGGAGCCGCGTCTTTCGCGGCGCGCTCGGCGGCCTCGGCCGGCTCTTCGGAGAAGACGTTATCGAGGCGGGTGTCCAGCGTCTGCTCGATCTCGGCGCGGCTGCCGAGATCGCGGTTCAGCCATTCCTCCTGGCCCGGCTCGAACCCATCGCCGGAACTCGCGCCCTCGCCACCGGCGTCATCGCCATAGCCGGAACTATCAGCCTCGGAAAATTCAGGCCGTTCCGGCGCGGGCTCGCCGGCCACCGGCGGTTCCGGCCCGTCGCTGGCGCGCTCCAGCAGCGGGTTCCGTTCCAGCTCCTCTTCCACGAAGGTCGAGAGATCCAGGTTGGACAGTTGCAGCAGCTTGATCGCCTGCATCAGCTGCGGCGTCATCACCAATGACTGCGACTGGCGGAACTCTAGTCTCTGGGTCAGTGCCATGGAGGCAAGAACGGTCCAAGGAAGTTGGCTCGATTCTTGCTTAGCCTAGTCCAAGGCCAATGTACACGGCTTGACGGATCGGAAAAAAGGGCTAGAGGCGAAATTCTTCGCCAAGGTAAAGCCGGCGGACATCCGGGTCGTTGACGATCTCATCCGGGCTGCCTTCCGTCAAGATTTCCCCGGCATAGACGATGTAGGCGCGATCGGTCAGGCCGAGCGTTTCCCGCACATTGTGGTCGGTGATGAGCACCCCGATACCGCGGTTCGTCAGGTGACGGACGAGGTCCTGAATGTCGCCAACCGCGATGGGGTCGATGCCGGCGAAGGGCTCGTCGAGCAGCATGTAGTTGGGCCGCGTCGCCAGCGCGCGGGCGATCTCGACGCGACGCCGCTCGCCGCCGGACAGTGCGATCGACGGTGTCTTTCGCAGCCGCGTAATGTTGAATTCGTCGAGCAGCGCATCGAGTTCCGCCTCGCGCTTCTTCCGCGAGGGCTCGACCACCTCCAGCACCGCGCGGATATTTTGCTCGACAGACAATCCGCGGAAGATCGAGGCTTCCTGCGGCAGATAGCCGATCCCGAGGCGGGCGCGCTGATACATCGGCAGTCTTGTCACGTCGTGGCCGTCAAGCTCGATGGCGCCGCGATCGGCCTTGATCAGCCCAGTGATCATGTAGAACACGGTGGTCTTGCCGGCGCCGTTGGGGCCGAGCAGGCCGACCGCCTCGCCGCGGCGGACATAGATGCTGACGCCGCGCACGACCTGGCGGCTGCCGAAGCTCTTTTCCACGCTATGCACAGCCAGATAGCCGGGGCGCCGGATCAGACGCGGGGCGGTCGCGCCATTGGTCTTGGTGGCAGGCTTGGCGCTGCGCGGGCGCTCCCTGGGTGGCTCGGACGCCGGTTGCGGATGGGAGAGTTCCATCGAGGCGGCACGCGCCGCCGGCGGAGTATCCCGGACAGAGCTTGTCAGCAAGTCGCCAAAGGGATCGCTGACGGCAGTGATGTCGTCACGCGAACGCGCGAAGCCGGAACTGCGTTTCGCAGGGCGCCTTCGGAACATGCCGAATATGTCCACCATCCCGCTTCGCCAGCCTTTCACGGCGTTCCCGGGGACTATGCCCACGGGCTAATCGATAGCTCGCGAACCTCGAATGCATGGATGCCCTTGCCCTGCGGCACGCTCGCCCACCCCAGGCGCGTTCCACCACTGGACGTCCACGTCAGAAGCATGATCGTTTTCGGAAAACCGGTTCCCATTTTTCCGGATCAATGCCCTAAATACAGTCTCGCCCCGCCGGCTTCAACCTCGCCGCCTCAAGATAACTAGTAAGTCATTGATTTATTTCAACTTACTGGAGGGCGGCGACGGTCCACCGGATGGACTGCCCGGCGGCGGACAACCCTGCCCACTGCCGCCGCCCTGCCCGCCCTGTCCCTGCTGGATCAACGCCTGCACCCTGCCGCTGTCGGACTCCACGCGCGAGACGCCGGTCGTCATGTCCACCAATAGCCGGTCGCCGCGCAGCACATTCTTGCACTGCGTCAGCACGACGCCGCCGAGCATGGTGATCAGATTGGCCTTGGTGTCGAAGATCGCGGTCTCCCCGGTGACGACCTGGTCCTTCTGGGTGACCACGACGCTGCCCTTGGCCTCCAGCCGCTTGATCGAGGAGCTGCCGCCCGGTCCCGGCTGGGCCGACTGCATCGTCGCCGATTTTGCGCCCTTCGCATTCGATGCCGGCGCCGAGGTGCCTTGTCCCGAATTGGATTCGTAGAACACGACGAGCGTCTTCGAGGTCATGGTGGTGTCGCCCTGTACCACCTTCACATTGCCCGAGAACGTCGCCTCTTTCTTCTTGTCGCGCATCTCGAGCGCGGCAGCCTCGATCTGGATCGGCTGGTCGCGGTTCTGGGCAAAGCCCTGCATGGCGTTGGGCACGCCGGAGGTCGCGCTCTGCGCGCGCGCGGCAGCCGACGCGAACACCGCGAGCATGAAGGCCGCCGTTGCAACACCGCGCGGAGAAAACAGCTTCATGAACATCATTTCGTGTTGGCGGATTTACTTGAGCCCGAGCGCGTCTTCTGTGGCGGCGGTGCAGGTGCAGGCGCTGGCTCCGGTTCAGCCTGCGCCGGCGGATTATCCATGATCAAATTCATCACGACATTGCCTTCGAAACGCACGACCTCGCCGCTGTTGTAGATCCTGAGCTTGTCGGCGGTCAGCGTGCCGTTCAGCAATTTGACGTCGACATGCTCCTCCGACGTCACCGTCCCCTTGTTGATATCGACAAATGCTTGCGAGAGCTTCGCCTCGTAGCCGGTCGACGATTGCAGGAAGATCTCCTTGCGCAGATCGAGCAGCTGCTGCTTGCTGTCGAAGAAGCCGGTGTGCGCATCCATGGTCACCGTGGAGCGGTCTTCCATCAGCACCTTTGCACGCAGGACCTGGAGCTCGACATGATCGGGATCGGTGAGGTCCTGGACCGCCGCCTTGGCCCACAGCTCGTACGGACGCTGGTCAGTGGAGAAGCCTGCGAGGTGCGGCGATTCCATCGTGATCTTGGTGCCGGAGACGACCAGGTTGCCCATGTCCACCGGCAGCTTCGGCAACAGCATGCGGAACGGATTGAAGACCGAGACGCCAATGATCGCGAGCAATGACAGCACCACCGCCGCGGGCACCGCGATGCGCAGGATCCGCACCATCCGGCTGTGGCGCTCGGCGGCGGCAAAGCGCGCCTCGAGGCCGGCGAGATAGGCTGGGGTCTGGACCGAATTCACCGCTGCTCCAAGGGCGCGAGGTCTGGCAAAGGCTCATCATTCTACCCGGAACCGCCGGATTGCGCAGCCGGGACCTCCCGTCGCGGCTTGCCGCACACTCGCGTTACGAGTGTGACGGAAACGGGGCGGACGGGGCGGTCGTCGCGCCCCGCGGGCAGGTTCAGGAATGTGCAAAAATGTCTTCGGCTTCCCAGCCGCCGAGGTCCAGCCTGGCGCGGGTGGGCAGGAATTCGAAACAGGCTTTCGCCAGCTCGGTACGGCCCTCGCGCGCCAGCATCGCATCGAGCCTCTCGCGAAGCGCGTGCAGATGCAGCACGTCGGACGCGGCATAGGCAAGCTGCGCGTCGCTCAGCGCCTGCGCGCCCCAGTCGCTCGACTGCTGCTGCTTCGACAGTTCGATGTTGAGCACCTCGCGCACCAGGTCTTTCAGCCCGTGGCGGTCGGTGTAGGTGCGGCTGAGGCGGGACGCGATCTTGGTGCAGTAGACCGGCGTCGGCATCACGCCATAGGCATTGTAGAGCGCCGCAAGGTCGAACCGCGCGAAGTGGAAGATCTTCAGGATGTTCGGATTGGCGAGCAGCGCCTTCAGGTTCGGCGCGTCAGTGGGTCCCGCTGGCACCTGCACGACGTCGGCAGTGCCGTCGCCACTCGACATCTGCACCACGCAGAGCCGGTCGCGATGCGGATTGAGCCCCATGGTCTCGGTGTCGATCGCAACGGAATCCTTGTAGCGGGCGAGATCCGGCAAATCGCCGCGATGCAGGCGGATGGTCATGAAAGGGCAGCCTCGGTCACAAAGTTCGATTCGAGGCGGACACTAGCGCCCAAAGCGCGGGGAGGCGAGCGCCGGCGCCTCCTCGGACGCAAGAAAACGACCATTCATGGAGTGTTCCGGCC
Source organism: Bradyrhizobium sp. BRP22 (assembly GCF_020194175.1). Classification (GTDB taxonomy): domain Bacteria; phylum Pseudomonadota; class Alphaproteobacteria; order Rhizobiales; family Xanthobacteraceae; genus Bradyrhizobium. The sequence continues at coordinate 11,739 of NZ_JADYVX010000057.1, forward strand.
CACCAGGCCGGGCCAAATGGCGTTCGACAAAGGGCTGGCCGCGGGCCGCGCTTCTCCTTATATAAGCTAAGGAATTTTGCTTCACTTATCGGCGGGATGGATTTGCCGCAATCGGGGCGCGTGAGGCGTAAGCCCCGCTGAGCCGCCGCCGCAACCCGGGACCGGTCGCTCCCCGACGCGGAGATCCCGGATTGCGCTCACCCGCGTTACAGCAGCGGAGCAAAGTGATGCAAAGCCAGGATCGACAGGGCCACTGGCAGAACGTCTACACCACCAAGGCCGAGAACGAAGTCAGTTGGTTTCAGGACAGCCCGGCTCCTTCGATCGAATTGATCATGCAGGCCGGGGCGACGGCCACTTCCGCCATCATTGACATCGGCGGCGGCGCCTCGCGTCTGGTCGATAACCTCATCGATCACGGGTTTGAAGACGTCACGGTGCTCGATGTGTCCGAAGCCGCGTTGCAGGTCGCCAGAAGCCGTCTTGGAGACCGCGCCGCAAAGATCGACTGGATTGTCGCCGACGTCACCACGGGGGAGCCGCCGAGGACTTACGACGTCTGGCATGACCGTGCCGCGTTCCACTTCCTGACCGAGGAGAGCGACCGCGCCGCCTATGTGAAGCGCCTGAAGCAGGCGTTGAAGATCGGAGGTCACGCCATCATCGCCACCTTCGCGCTGGACGGGCCGGAGCGCTGCAGTGGCCTGCCGGTCGTCCGCTACGACCCGGAGAGCCTCGGCCACGTGGTTGGACCCGCGTTCGAGCTCACCGATCGGCGGCAACACCGGCACACGACGCCATGGGGAACGGAGCAGTCATTCCAGTTCAGCGTGTTTTGCCGGACCGACAAGCCCTGAACGGCCCCGCTCAGGCAGCCGGCGATGCAGCGCTTGGCAGCATCTGGACTTTGGCTCACCCGCTTTGTACGGACGATCTCCTCCCGAAGGAGCCGCGACGTCGAGATCCGAAAAGATGCGCCGAATACCCAGACCACTGCAATCGATGAAGCTGCTGCTCGCCTGGATGATGCCACCGGGCACCTCGTTCCAGACCTACGCGATAGATTCGAAGCTGCGCTTCATCGTCCAGTGCCGCGACGTGATCGGCCGTCACATCGCGAAATATGGCCGGTTCGAACCGGAATTGACCGAGTGGATCGGCGGCTATCTGCAAAGTCGGCCGAAGGGCATCGTCGTCGACGTCGGCGCCAATCTCGGCTGGCATGCGGTACACGCCGCTCAACATGACTCCGTGACTTCCGTGGTCGCGTTCGAACCGGATGCGACGAACGCATGGCTGCTCGATCGCAATCTCACGATCAACGACATCGACAAGGTTGTCGTCTATCCCTGCGCGGTTGGAGCGAGCGTCGGGCGCGCGCACCTGCACCGCTACAAGAGGTCCAACAACGGCCGCCACTCGCTGATCAAGAACTATGGCCTCGGCTCGCGCGTGGTCCCGTTGACCGACGTCGATTCCGCGCTCGAAGCGCTCGGCCTGGCGCAGGACCGGGTATTGTTGATGAAGATCGACGTGGAGGGTTTTGAGCCCGCGGTTCTCGCGGGCGCCGTGAAGACGCTCGACCGCGCCGACGTCGTCATCACCGAATATACCCCTCAACTGAGCCGCGCCGGCGGCTTGTCGGTCGAGGAGATGACAGACCGGCTGCTTTCGGCCGGATTTGTCCCCCATCAGCTTGCGGGCAAATCGTCCAGGGAATCGTCCAAAGAGTCGTCCAAGGCGGTCAGGGTTGAGCTCGAGGAGCTGCGTCGCATCGAAGACCAGACCGATATTCTCTGGATCAAACCCGCAATGAACGATGCGATAGCCTCATCCGAGCAGGCCGCGCAATCCGCGAGCTGACGGCATGCCGAAGCTGTCGCTGATCGTCATCACCAAGAACGAGGAGCACTGCATTGCGCGGTGCCTGCGTTCGGTCGATGCGGACGAGGTCATCGTGGTCGATAGCGGCAGTGTCGATCGAACCGTGGACATCGCGCGCGATAGCGGCGCTCATGTCGTGGTGACGCCGGATTGGCCGGGATACGGGCCGCAGAAGAGCCGCGCGCTCGAACTCGCGCAAGGCGACTGGGTGCTGTCGCTCGATGCCGACGAATGGATCGAGCCGGAATTTGGCGACCGTATCAAGCGCGCCATCAACGCGGCGGATGCGCCGGCCGCCTACCAGACGCTGCGGCGATCGCGCTTCTGCGGCAAGGCGCTGCGGTTCGGCGGCTGGTCCTCCGACTACATCGTTCGCCTGTTCCAGCGCGGCCAGGCGCGATTTTCCGACGACCTGGTCCATGAAGGCCTGATCGTCGACGGACCGATCAGGCGGATCGATGTCACCATCGAGCATGATTCGATCGAATCCTGGTCCGATGCAGAGGACAAGATCGACCGCTATTCGCGCGCCGCCGCACAACAGATGATCGCTCGAGGCCGCCGCGCAGGTCCGCTCGCGGCGCCCTTGCATGGCCTGGCCGCCTTCCTGAAGGTTTACGTTCTCCGCCTGGGGTTTTTGGACGGTGCCGCCGGCTGGGGCGTGGCAGAGTACAATCGGCAATACGCGGCCGCGAAGTGGCGGCGTCTTGCAGAATATTCAGCGGAAGCCAAACGTAACCGCTGACGGAATCCATCCGCCCGCCGCTGGATTGCGTGCCGATGTTGTGCACCGCCTTCAGGCAGGTTAGTTCTGGCGCAATAGAGCTGATCGTGATGAGGGCCGCCGGGTGCGCAGGATAGTCTGGGCTTACGCCGTCATCTTCTGCTGCTTGGGCGCGCCCGTCGAGGCCGCTGGCATCCAGCTTCTCGATTCCGATCCAGGCTTGGCAGGCGCCATCTGGTATCCATGCGCGGGGGAGCCGAAAGATGTACCGCTCGGCAGTCTTGCACCGCCCGACGATAATCTCAGGCTGACAGGCGTGAAGGATTGTCCCATAACACGGACGAAGCTGCCGCTGGTTATTTTCTCCCACGGTCGTGGCGGATGGTTCGGCGCGAACAATGACACTGCGGAAGCGCTGGCCGATGCCGGCTTCGTCGTCGCAGCCATCAATCATCCGGGCGACAACGGCAACGACTCATCGCAAAGCGAAGCCCTATCCGTCTGGGCCTCGCGCCCGGCGGATATGGTTCGCCTGCTCGATTTCATGCTGGAAGACTGGAAGGATAGAGCGGCCATCGATCCGGCTAGGATCGGGTTCTTCGGTTTCTCGAAGGGCGGCTATACGGGACTGGTGCTCGCCGGCGCCACTCTGGACTTTCACAGGACTGCATCTAACTGCATCGACAACACCAGATTTTGCGAGCAGATTCGCAACGGCGACGTTCCGCAAAACCTGCTGCGCGACAGTCGGATCAAAGCTGCAGTGCTGGCCGACCCTGCACCGAGCGTGGCTTTTACGAAGAACACTCTGGCAGCCATCCACATCCCATTACAGGTCTGGCGATCTGAACTGGGAGCCAGAGAACGGGGCGTGGATCCGATAGGCGTCGCGCGCGTCACCAACAGCTTGCCGGGTCAACCCGAGATTCACATCGTGCCGGCCGGCCACTTTGCCTTCCTGCCACCGTGCTCACCTGAGCTGGCGGCGAATCTGCCGCGCTTCTGCGCCGATGCGGCAGGCTTCAACCGGTCAGCCTTTCACCGCGAGTTCGATACGAGCGTTGTGCGATTCTTTCGGGAGCATCTCGGCAGCGGCGCGGAGGCGCGTTAAGCCAAGTAGCCCGGGTGAAGCGCCAGCGTAACCCGGGGCCGCTCGCAACCACTCACGCAGATTCCCGCGTTGCGCGTTCCGCTCCACCCGGCTACGGGCTCAGCGGCTCAAACAAGCAATTCACCACTGGGATGATAAAGGGAGTGGTGCCCAGGAAAGGACTCGAACCTTCACGGCCGTGAAGCCACTGGCACCTGAAGCCAGCGCGTCTACCAATTCCGCCACCTGGGCACGTGGCGGGGGTTAGTAAGGATCGGTTGCGCGCTTGTCAAATGGATGAATGGAAAGCCAAATAGTCTGTACAGGGTGACCGCGATGGCGTATCGCGACACCCGGCCGAACAGGCCCCAAACCGCAGCTATTTCGACCCGCAGGAACTGACCCCATGGCATCGAACCTGGATACGCTCGTCACGGTTTTCGGCGGATCGGGCTTCCTGGGGCGGCACGTGGTCCGGGCGCTGTGCAAGCGGGATTACCGCATCCGCGTCGCCGTCCGGCGGCCGGAACTGGCCGGGCACCTGCAGCCGCTGGGCAAGGTCGGCCAGATCCACGCGGTCCAGGCCAATCTGCGCTACCCGGCCTCGGTTGCGTCAGCGATGCGCGATTCGCATGTCGCCATCAACCTGGTCGGCATCCTCACCGAGGGCGGCGGACAGACCTTCGAGGCGGTGCAGGCCACGGGGGCCGAGACGGTGGCCCAGGCCGCCAGCGCCGAGGGCGCGCGGGTGGTGCATGTTTCGGCGATCGGCGCCGATGCCGATTCGGCCTCCGCCTATGCCCGCGCCAAGGCGGCCGGCGAGAAGGCGGTGCTGGCGGCCTCGCCGTCGGCCACCATCCTGCGCCCGTCGCTGGTGTTCGGGCCGGAGGACCAGTTCACCAACCGTTTCGCGGCGATGGCCCGGATGTCGCCGGCGATCCCGCTGGTCGGCGGCGGCCTGACCAAGATGCAGCCGGCCTTTGTCGGCGACGTCGCCACCGCGGTGGCCGATGCCGTCGACGGCAAGACCAGGCCGGGCGCGACCTACGAATTGGGCGGTCCGGAAGTGCTGACCATGCGCGAGATCATGGAGACGATCCTCGAGATCACCGACCGCGACCGCGCGCTGGTCTCACTGCCGTTCGGCCTCGCCAGATTCCTGGCCGCGTTCCTGCAATTCGCGCCGGGCGCACTGAAGCTCACGGCCGATCAGGTCGAGCTGTTGCGCAACGACAATGTGGTGTCGGATGCGGCCACGGCCGCCGGCCTCACCTTCGAGGGGCTGGGCATCGCGCCTGATTCACTGGAAGCCATCGCCCCGCAATATCTCTGGCGCTTCCGCCCCGCCGGACAATTCGAGCGCAAGAACACGTATCGTCCGCCGTCCCAGGCTTGATCCGGCGACGTGTAACCACAAGCCTGTAAACTGACCCTTATCTTCCCAGCGCCAGCGCGATCAGGCCGAGCGTGCCGACGATCACGCGCCACCACGCGAACAGCGTGAAGCCGTGGCGGGTCACATAGGTGAGGAAGGTCTTCACCACGACCACCGCGGTGATGAGCGAGACCACGAATCCGATCGCAACGATCCATAGATTGTCCGTCGTCATCTCGGCGCGGTTCTTATAGAAATCATAGGCGAAGGCGCCGATCATGGTCGGGATCGCGAGGAAGAACGAGAACTCCGCCGCCGCGCGCTTGTCGGAGCCGAGCAGCATCGCCGCGACGATCGAGGCGCCGGAGCGCGACACGCCCGGGATCATCGCAAAGCACTGCGCGATGCCGATCCACAGATACATCAACAGCGGATATCGGGTCGCGTCATGCTCGCGCGGCTTGAGCTCGAGCTGATCCACCCACAGCAGGATGGCGCCGCCGACGATCAGCGAGAAGCACACGACCCACGGATTGAACAGAAAACTCTTGATGTATTTGCCTGCAATGAGGCCGACGATGACCGCCGGCAGGAACGCGACCAGCACGCCGACGACGAAGCGGCGATCATCGGCATTGGAGAACATGCCGAGCGCAACCCGCCACAGTTTGGCGAAGTAGAGTCCGACGATCGCGAGGATCGCGCCAAGCTGGATCAACACGATGAAGCTGTCCCAGAACGCGCCTTCGCCAAGTCCGAAGAATCGTTCCGCCAGCAGGAGATGCCCGGTGGATGAAACGGGCAGGAATTCCGTGACGCCTTCGATAATGCCCAGAATCACCGCCCGCAACGTATCGGTCATCATGATGTGGCCTGCTTTTGCTGGAGAAATCAGGCCCTTCTCGCCTATTCCCCGTTTTGCTGCAATCGCTAAAAACGCTGAACATGGGTTGCCTGATTCGTCTGCCTGGCTAGAGCATGATCCGGAAAAGTGGCGAGCCGGTTTTCCGAAAAGATCATGCTCAAACAAAGACATGGGATCACGATCCGATTTCATCTCATCGGATCATGATCTAGTGTCCCAAGTCTGCCGCGGCTTCGACATGATCAGGCCGTGAAAAGCTGAAGGACTTCATGTACACGCTGTTTCATCATCCGTTCTGTCCGCATTCCCGTTTCATTCGCCTGGTCATCGGCGAATACGGGCTTGATCTGCGGCTGGTGGAGGAACGGGTCTGGGAACGTCGCGAGGCCTATCTGGCACTCAATCCGGCGGCAACGACGCCGACCTTGATCGCCGAGGGGCTGCCGCCGGTTCCCGGTGTCGGTGTGATCGCCGAATATCTCGACGAGGCGCATGGGCTCAATGCCGGCGACCGGCGCCTGATGCCGGTGGCGATAGCGGAGCGCATCGAGGTGCGCCGGCTGATGTCCTGGTTCAACGACAAGTTCTTCGAGGAGGCGTCCAATCCGCTGGTGACCGAGCGGATCTACAAGCGCTTCATGAGCGAGGAGGATGGCGGAGGTGCGCCGAATGCGGAGATGCTCCGCGCAGCCAAGGTCAATGTGCGCTATCATCTGACTTATATCGGCTGGCTGGCGCGGACGCGGAACTATCTTGCCGGCGACCGGCTCACTTACGCGGATCTCGCCGCCGCCGCGCATCTTTCGGCGATCGACTATCTGGGCGATGTGCCATGGAGCGAGGACGACGCAGCAAAAGCGTGGTACGCGCGGGTGAAATCCCGCCCGTCGTTCCGCCCGCTGCTCAGCGAATGGCTGGCGGGCGTGCCGGCGTCGCGGACCTATGTGGACCTCGACTTCTGAACCCGACGACAAAGCTCTCACCGGCTGATCTGAAATCCGCGCTCGAACGGGAAGCCCGAGCGCTCGGCTTCGACTGCATCGGGGTCACCGACGCGAGCGCGATCGGCGGCGCCGCCAAATATTTCCGCGAGTTCATCGCCAGCGGCGGCCACGGCGACATGGATTGGCTCGCCGCACATCCTGAGCGCCGCAGCGATCCGCGCGTGCTGTGGCCCGGCGTTCGCTCGATCATCATGCTCGGCGTCAATTACGGGCCGGAGGAAAATCCGCTCGAGATCCTGAAGCGCCGCGACCGCGGCGCGATCTCGGCCTACGCGCAGGGCGATGATTATCACGACGTGATCAAGAAGCGGCTGAAGGCGCTGGCGCGATGGCTGGTCGCGGCCAGCGGCGATGAAGTGAAGGTGTTCGTCGACACCGCGGCGGTGATGGAAAAGCCGCTGGCGCAGGCCGCCGGGATCGGCTGGCAGGGCAAACACACCAACCTGGTCTCGCGCGAGTTCGGCTCGTGGCTGTTCCTCGGAGCGATCTTCACCGCAAGCGACCTGCCGCGCGATTCCGCCGACATCGATCATTGCGGCTCCTGCACCGCCTGCCAGGACATCTGCCCGACCGCGGCATTTCCCGCGCCCTACAAGCTCGATGCACGGCGCTGCATCTCCTATCTCACCATCGAGAACAAGGGACCGATCCCGCGCGAATTCCGCAAAGCGATCGGCAACCGCATCTATGGCTGCGACGATTGCCTCGCGGTGTGCCCGTGGAACAAGTTCGCGCAAGCCGGGCGCGAAGCGAAACTCGCAGCGCGCGAGGAATTGCGCGCCCCAGTGCTTGCCGATCTCGCGCGGCTGGACGATGCCGCGTTTCGCGCGCTGTTTTCGAAATCGCCGGTCAAGCGCATCGGCCGCGACCGCTTTGTCCGCAACGTGCTGATCGCGATCGGCAATTCCGATGATCCCGCTTTGGCAGCGGAGGCCGAGCGCCTGCTGGGCGATGCCAGCCCGCTGGTACGCGGCGCGGCCGTGTGGGCGTTGGCGCAACTGATGGCGCCGCACGCATTTGTGGCGCTCGCCTCCAAGGCGAGCGATGCGGAGACCGACGATAGCGTGCAGGATGAGTGGCGCGCATCAGTACCCGCCCCTCATCCCGAGGAGCGCGAAGCGCGTCTCGAGGGATGAGGCCACCAGCCGGGCCACATGGTTCGAGGCGGCGCTCGCGCGCCTCCTCACCATGAGGGTCAACAGCAGACCCGCTGCGAGAGCAGATGTGGCGGCCCCATCAGGTCCAGTATGACAATCATATGAATGATCTAGCGCAAGGAGACCGCCGCGGACGCGAGGCATAGAGACGGCAGCGATGTCTCGCCCCGGATGGTGTCATGAAAGCCCAGATCATTAGGGAACTCGGACAGGCCGATATTCTGCTGCCGTCGCTGGTGGCTGAAGGTCTCGCCGCCAACGATCGCATCAAGGTCCGCTTGAGCGCGCTGCAGGCCGCCGCCGAACATGCGCGGCAACCTGATCGTCCGATCAACGAGCTCGCCGTCGAGAGCCATGCCGCAGGCATCGCGCCGGCGGCGATCGCCTCGCTGGTCGGCGGCGCGCACTTGATCGGCAACAGCCGTCTCAGTGCACCCAGCCTCGCCAAGCTGATGAAGGATATCCAGGACGACATCGCGACCATGATCCGCGCAGTGAATGCCGGCAGCGCCACTGATGGCGCGAAGGCGAATGCGCGGCTGGAAGCAATCCGCACCGTCGGACTGCTGGACGCATCCAGTGAAATCGAGCTTGCGAGGATCGCGCGGCTGACCGGCGTCGGTGACGACAATGGCCTGCATCGGCTGGTCATGGAGCTGCACAAGGCGCTCAACAGGCTCGCCACCGGCTGCTCGGAAGAGATTATTGGCGGCGCGCATGTGTTCGGCCTGCACAGCGAGGATCGCGCGCCGGTCGAAAGTTTCATGAAAGGCCTGAACGAGACGCGCGGCCTCAAATTCGATCACCCGGGCCTCGACACCATGGCGACGCGCTCCGACGGCCGGCTCCTGATCCAGAACGATATCGGCACAACGGATGCGCATGTGCTCGTCATCGCGGTGAAGAAGAACGCGGTCACCGTCACCTATAGCGACGTACACCTTGCGCGGGCGAAATTCTTCATCTCGCTGTTCGACAAGTTCGAGGCAAAATGGAGCGGGCTCGACCGTCATTCGGCCAGCGGCCTTGGCGAGGACAACGCCTTCTTCCTCGTCACGGGCCAGTTCGAGGCGGCAAGCGCCGCGGATCGTAACGAATTCCTGGCGGCAGTCGGCGCCGCACTGGTGTTCCTGATCGACTGGAACAAGGCGCGGAAATTGCTGCGGAGCTGGGTCGCCAAGGATGATGCAGCGCGGATCCTGGAATGGGCGGCGCGGCACCGGATCGGTCACCGCGCCTTCCTCGAACTCGGCGGCAATGAATTGCTCGGCGGCGCCGTGCGCAATGCCGCGCCGAACCGCATCGGCTTCGGCGAGCGGCTCGACCAGGCGCTCGGGCGCGCGGCGGCCGTCGATTTCCTGAAAACGGTGCTGCGGCTTTCGACCGAAGCGCTGCTCGCCGGGCAATCGGTCCGGATGGTGCGCGACCAGATCGAGGCCGATCTGGTGCGGCGGCTCGAACGGGTCGAGAGCGCGCTGCTCGCAATGGTGCTGCGCCAGGTCGGGCTCGCGCACGACCTCGTCGCCGCGATCTCCCGTTATGTCGCGACGCTGCAGGCCAATCAGGCCGCCGATGGCAAGGCGCTGGCGGCGCGCGCGAGCCGTATCGAGCAGAAGGCCGATCGCCTCGCCTTCGAGGCGCGGCGCGAAGTCGGAAGGCTCGATGCGCGCCCCGTGATCGGACAGTTGATCGACCGTGCGGAGGAAGCCGTCGATGAACTCGAACAGGCCGCCTTCATCGCATCGCTCGCGCCTGCCGGCCTGAGCAAATCGCTGGTGGCAGCGCTCGCCGAACTCTGCGTGGTCGCCATCACCGCAACCGAAGCGGCGGCCAGCGGGCTTGCCGCAGCGATCGAAGTGCCGGAGGGCCGCCGCGCCGATTCCGAGGATGCGCTCGCCGCCGTGGTTCGCCTGGTCGACGCCGAGCACGCCGCCGACACCTGCGAACGCGCCATCACCGCGCTGGTGTTCACCGGCGGCCACGATGTCGCGACTTCGCTTTCGACGCTCGAACTCGCCCGCGCGATCGAGCGCTCGACCGACCGCCTCGCCGGTTTCGGACACCTGTTGCGGCGGCACATCATGATCGATCTGGCGGCCTGAGGGGAGTCCAGCATGCAAATCGTTCGTATCGGCGGCGAGGCGACCATCTGTCATCCGCCCGAAGAGATCGGCGCCAAGGCTGCGAACCTGGCGCGCATGGCGGCGCTCGGCCTGCCCGTGCCGCCCGCTTTCGTGCTGCCCGTGAAACTCTGCGCCGACCTCACTGACAAGCACGCGCATGCGGAGCGTCGCCTGCGCGACGGATTGAAGGAAGGTATCGCGTTCCTGGAGAGCGCGACGGGAAAACGCTTCGGCGATCACCGGCATCCGCTCCTGGTCTCGGTGCGCTCGGGCGCCGCGCGCTCGATGCCCGGCATGCTGGAGACGGTGCTCAATGTCGGCTGCACCTCGCGCGCGGTGCACGGCCTGATCCGCGCGACCGGCCGGCCGCGATTGGCATGGGATTGCCGCCGGCGTTTCCTGGAAAGTTTTGCCGAAACCGTGCTCGGCGTCGACCTCGCGCCGTTCGCGGTGCGGATCGCCGAGCTCACCGCAGAAGAAAACGTCGCGACCGACCGCGAACTCGACAGCGAATCGATCGAACGGCTCGCTGCCGACGAGCAGGCGTTGATCGAGGACCGCGACGATGGCTGGCTCGAGAATGCCGAGGCGCAGCTCGAACACGCAGCGCGCGCCGTCTATCGATCCTGGATGAGCGAGCGCGCGCAGACCTATCGGAGGCTGCAGAATCTCGAAGATTTGAAGGGCACTGCCGTGACGGTGCAGGCCATGGTGTTCGGCAATGGCGGGCTCGCCTCGGGCGCGGGCGTCGCCTTCTCGCGCGACCCTTCGAACGGCACGGCGCGGCCGATGATCGACCTGGTGCTCGATGCGCAAGGCGAGGACGTCGTGTCCGGCCGGCGCACGCCCGACAATGAGGCGACGATCGCCCGCGCGCTGCCGACGCTTGCGACCGAGCTCGGCGGCATCCTGAAACGGCTGGAACGGGAATTCTCCGACGTCCAGGACGTCGAGTTCACCGTCGAGGACGGCAAATTGTGGATCCTGCAGACGCGCTCGGCCAAGCGCACGCCGCGCGCCGCGCTCAAGATCGCAATCGACCTCGTGCATGAGGGACTGATCACGCCAAAGGAAGGACTCAGCCGCATCGCCGATGTCGACCTTGCCTCGCTGGTCGAAGTCTCGATGGCCACTGCGGAGGATCCTGTTGTCACCGGCATCGGCGCCTCCGGCGGCATCGCGGTCGGACGTGCCGTCTTCGATTCCGAAAGCGCACAGAAACTGAGCACGGCCGGCGACCCTGTGATCCTGATGCGTCCGGACACAAGCACCGCCGATGTCGCCGGCTTTGCGGTCGCAGCCGGCATCGTCACCGCCGTCGGCGCACGCACGGCCCATGCCGCTCTGGTCGCGCGGCAGATGGGCAAGCCGTGCATCGTCGGATGCGCCGACATGACGATCGACGCCGCCGCCGAGCGCGCCTTGCTTGGCAAATCCGCCATCCTGGCTGGGGACTGGATCACCATCGAGGGCGACGGCGGCAACATCTATCTCGGAAGGCGCGAGACGATCGTAAAGCGGCCGGACGCGGAGCTTGCCGAGATCGCGAGCTGGCGTTCGCAGCCACAAACGCGCAAGTCGGCACCGGCGTAGCCGCGTTCGTTACGTTGCCAGATGGCGTGCCATTTCCGGACGCGCCTTCAGCGCGGCGCCCTGCCTGGCGACGATCTTTGCGATACGTTCTGGCGCAAAGTGCATATCCACGAACGCCGGCGCCGTGTTGGCGACCTCGTGATATTCCGCGATCCGGCCGTCGCGAAGGGTCATGATCGCAACGCCCTCGAACATCGCCCGTGCGCCGGCAGCCTCCGGCAGGGTCGAGCGGTAGCTGAAGGTGTAGCGCGCATAGAGCGTATGACCGTCGCTGACGGGGTCGTGCATGTCCCAGCGGAAATCGGCCGCGGTGCGATAGAACACCTCATTGATCATGTCGGCGATCGCAGCACGCCCGGTGAACGCACCATAGAAGACGTCATGATAGACGCCGTCTTCCGTGAACAGATCGGCGAATGCCTTGCCTTTACGCTGTTCGACCGCGTCACAGAAGGCGCGGAGCAGGCTCGTTGTATCCATTGCGTTTCTCCCTGCCATCATGCCGCGCGCAGGCGGGCACATTGATAGGCCGCCAACTACTGGATCATCCGCCTTCGCGGATGATGACAGCGTGGGTGGCGACCTACCCGATCTCCTTCACCGCGGCGATGATCCGGGCGATGTCCTGGGGGCGCGACAGACGGTGGTCGCCGTCCTGAATCATGGTCAGCACCACATCCTCGCTCGGCAGCCGATGCGCCAGCGTGAATGCGTGCTGCCAGGGCACATCCGGATCCTGCGCGCCCTGCAGGATGCGCACCGGGCAGCCCACATCGATCTTGGCCCCGAGTAACAAATGATGCCGTCCCTCCTCGATCAGCATCCGCGTGATCGGATAGGGCGTCCCGTCGTCATATTGCGACGGCCGCAGCCAGACGCCCTTGGTCTCGATCTCGGCGCGGATCTCAGGCGAAAAGCCCTTCCACATCAACTCTTCGGTAAAATCCGGTGCCGGCGCGATCAGCACCATCCCCGCGAGCGGGGCGCGGCTGGCGGAACGCTTGCCAAGCTCGCGCGCGAGCAGCAGCGCCATCCAGCCGCCCATCGAGGAGCCGATCACGACCTGCGGCCCGCTGCAGAACTGTGAAAACACCGCGACACTCTCTTCGAGCCAGCGCCCGATGGTACCGTCGATGAACTTGCCGCCGGATTCGCCATGGCCGGAATAGTCGAACCGCACAAAGGCGCGCTCCTGTTCCACGGCCCAGGCGTCCAGCGCGGCCGCTTTGGTGCCTTTCATGTCGGAATTGAAGCCGCCGAGCCAGAACAGCCCAGGACCGTGCGCTGGGCTGCGACCTCTGCGCACACGCACCGCGATGCGACGGCGATCGGCGCCGTTCCCCACCTCGATGAACTCTGGTTCCTGGTCGATAGTCGCGGAATTGGTCATGGGATCGTCGTTCTCATCAGTGCGTTTTCGATAAGTACGGGCAAACCTGCGCGGAGAGGCTGTCGCTCCTTGTAGAGTATTCGCTCACCCAATACCTGCCCGGCGTGACCCAAATGCCGCGCATTTGACGGTTTTGAGATGCAACTTGCGAGCACGCTTGCCCGTTGCCACGTATTGCTTCAAAATATCGCCTTCCTTCACAACTTTGGAGAGTTACCCATTCGCCGTCCCAATAGAGCCCCGCCCACTGTCGCCAAAGACGGGCCGCGCACCAACGATGACATCCGCAACGCGCAAATCCAGCTGATCGACCAGAACGGTACCAACATGGGCACCGTCGAGACCATGGTGGCCATCAAGATGGCCATGGAAGCCGGTATGGACCTCGTCGAGATTTCGCCGAATACGAGTCCTCCCGTCTGCAAGATCATGGACTACGGGAAGTACAAATATTCTGCGCAGAAGAAAGCCGCCGAAGCCCGCAAGAAACAGAAGGTCGTCGAGATCAAGGAAATCAAGCTCCGTCCGATGATCGATGATCACGACTACGACGTGAAGATGCGCGCGATGCAGCGCTTCTTCGAGGAAGGCGACAAGGTCAAGATCACCTTGCGCTATCGCGGTCGCGAAATGGCGCACCAGGAAATCGGCACCAAGCTGTTGGACAAGGTCAAGGCCGACGTCGCGCAATACGCCAAGGTCGAGCAGGACGCGAAGTTCGAAGGCCGTCAGGTCGTGATGGTGCTGGCGCCGCGCTGAGCCGAATTGCGATTGATCGAATACTCACGCCCGCCAGCCCGGCGGGCGTTTTCGTTCTCTTCTCCCTC
>NZ_JADYVX010000058.1 GCF_020194175.1 Bradyrhizobium sp. BRP22
GCAGCGGCCTGCGACCATCGCGCGAAGGTGATCTAAATCAAAGCCAAAGCGAATTAGCGGCGCTATGTTGCTGGCGTGCCGAGTGGCCTTCCGGCTCCTGCGGCTACGAGGTCCGGCCTCCCAGGCAGCCCAGGCGGACAGAAACTGCCGGCTTGCTTTGCGTGCTCTTCTGACGTGCGACCTCTTTGCTGATCGACTTCATTCGCTCGTCCCGGTCGGCCGAGAGGGAGCACCGCCCCGGCGCGGAGTGCAGATGGCCGCGCCGGGGCACCTTACCTGGACTCACGCACTGAGCAGAATATGACACGAAACAATTCAGCCTTACCGCGCCAAAGCCGAGGATTGGCCGTGCGCAGGCGGAGCGAGCGAACCGTCCGCTCGACAAAGAGTCGTGGCAGCGCCTCGCTGATGAATGGCAAAAGCTCGCCGAACACGCCGAGAACCCGAAAATCAATAGCTCTTCGGCCGATGCCCCACTTGGAAACTTGCTTAGGAATCCTGCGCAGGTTGATCGCTAAAGGCGATCTGAACTGCATTCCGTTGGCTGAAAGGGCCATTAACGAATACTGGGATGCCGCCCTGCCGAGAGCCCGCAAGAGCGGCCTTCGGCTTGTTCAGCAAGACGTGCTGGCCCGGGCCAATGCCGTGGTCGGGGATCGCCGCTCCTTCGCCCAGATTGTGAACGCGTACATCGAAACAAAGCTGAAGAGAAGGCCGCCTTGGTTGGGCTCATCGAAACGGGCGGTTGACCGAGGGGGCTGGCGACCGGCCGGCCCGCCGCCGGCGGCCATGATGCAGGAAGAAATGCGGGGCATCTGGCGGGAGACTATGGGTGCTGACATGCGCGCTCAGCGGCGCTGGCCGCCCAGAGGGGGCTATCCAGGCGGGGCGCAATAGCCGCAAGCTCGGGTGAGAGGCGGCTCGCTGGTTAGGTGCTCACGCTCTCGGGAGGTGTTCTCGGCGACGGTAGGCTGAACGGAAGCGCTGTGTTGGCGACGGTTTCGAGCGCTGACAGTTCTTCCGACAGCCGTTGCTCGACATATTGTCGCTCCAGCTCCGCCAGTTTGGTTTAAGCAATTGGCGATAGCGGTGAATGTTGTTGCGATGCGTGCGCATGCGAGCAAGGGACTCATCGATCATCGTCGTTCACCCAGCGTTTGCTACGTCAATCCCTTGGTTGAGGGAAGGCCCTGTTCGCGAAAATAGGTGCGAGGGCGCGCGCGTCAAGTAGCAGTGCTGGTGAGCGTCGCAAGCGCCGCTAACCAAACCTGGCGCATTGCCTGGCAGGGCCGCCCTGTAATTGCCAGACTTGAGCAACCAAGAAGCGCGAGGTCACCTAGGGCGGCAGGATCATGGGCGCCGACATACGCGCTCAGGCGGCCAATGGGGTTAATTGCGCGTTCCAGCCGATCGTGATCACCCATTCAGAGCATCGTGATCACCGTTTCCATCCGGGTACGCATCCGACGGGGCCGACGGGGGCGTCTTGCGTGACGGATGGTAATTCGCGAAGCGT
The DNA here is from genome assembly GCF_020194175.1 of Bradyrhizobium sp. BRP22. Classification (GTDB taxonomy): domain Bacteria; phylum Pseudomonadota; class Alphaproteobacteria; order Rhizobiales; family Xanthobacteraceae; genus Bradyrhizobium. Next base: position 1,517 of record NZ_JADYVX010000058.1, read on the forward strand.
GTGACCTTAAGTCTAGGGTCCGGGCCGCACCCGAACACGATCGCCAGCGCTGATCGGACGGTCGCTGGGGACCGTCTTAGATGACTTTACGTAATTCCATCCCGCTGGCGCCCTCAGATAGACAAGAAGAAACACTGCCAAGCTGCCTCCCGCCTTTGCGTGGCTTGGAACCTCTAACTCAAGGGATCCCGGTATTGCTGAGCGATCGCAGCGGCTCCCAGCGAAAGCAGCGTTCTTAAACGAAGAATTGTAGGGGTGACGGTTGTAGGTGCTTTTGTGAAACCGTTAGCGCGAGGACAGCCCCCGTCACCCCAAAGCCGATTAGTAAGGTAATCCACGATGATAGGAACATTGGGTGATCGCAGACTTAGCTGGCACTCTTTAGTACGCCGCAAAATTCCAAAAAGGTTGGTCAGGGTTGCCGCACGTAATTGTCAACCGGTAATTGTTTGAGGATGAACGCTTAGTACCTGAAAAATCAATCAACTCTGGCCCTTGTGGCTCCGAATCGCTGAGAAGCTGCCGGCCAGCGCTCGCGAGCCTTTTGCGACACTAAGACTGGCTAGCGAGGCAAATTATCGCGTCTGGTTTTCAAGGTCGCATAGGGACAGGATACCTACAGAAGTCGGACATTGCTCAGTCTCGCGCTCCGCCATCAATTCGGTGGCAGCGGTGCCGGTTGCGGCACGGAGCGGGTAGCAGGGCTCGCCTTTAGCAAATGCCGATCGTACCGCCGCCCCCCTTCAGCATCCGAAATCCTCAGGTCCTGGGAGCGAGGAGGAGTACATGTCCGACCTTGTTCTTTCCCAGAATGCGCTAACAGTTTGCTGAAAAACCCCTCGCGGTAGCGGGAATTTGCTGATTCAATTTTCAATTACGAATCAGAGGATCTTCGCATGCGCGGCGCATTTGTAGATCAGGGGCGGTTGTTTTCGTACATCTCGCCCGAAGCGCGGGTGCCGTCGAACCATCCGCTGAGGAAGATTCGGGCGCTGGTGCGTGATGTGCTGAGCGAGTTGAACCGGAGCTTTGGGAAGCTCTATTCGAGCGAAGGACGCCCCTCGATCCCGCCGGAACAATTGCTGAGCGCGTTGCTGCTGCAGGTGTTCTACGGCATTCGGTCGGAACGACAGCTGATGGAACAATTAGACTACAATCTGTTGTACCGCTGGTTCGTGGGATTGTCGCCGGACGATCCGGTCTGGGATCCGACCAGCTTCACAAAGAACCGTGAGCGGCTGCAGAGCGGCGACGTGTTTGCGAAGTTCATGACCAAGCTTTTGAACCATCCTCAGGTCAAGCAAAGGCCTATGACACGGCCGATCATGTGGCCAATCTTCGCGCCCTCAACGTCACCCCGCACGTGACGCAAAACAACGCCATCACCAAAACCGGCAAGCGCCGCCGAGGCGCCATCGACGAACGGACCACGCGCCACCACACGGTTATGGCATGTCGCAATCGCGCCGGGCGATGATCGAATGCATCTTCGGCTGGGGCAAGCAGCACGGGACGATGCGCAAAACCAAACATCGCGGCCTCTGGCGCGTTGCCGCCGACTTCACCCTCAACCTGATCGCCTACAATCTGATACGCATCCCCAAACTGGTCATGGCAAAGAAAAGCCGCTGCGCAGACTACCGCCAGAGCCGCACAGCATCGAACACATCACCTGAAACCCCGACCCAAAGACACCGCGATGCGGCAATTTCTGGGTTTTCAGCAGACTGCTAAAACTGATGAGGCTTTGCGATAAGGCTATGGGAGCCTCGACGATCTTCTGTTAGGCACCGCACTTAAGGACTCGGCATGTCCGGCGCTCTGCATGACGGAAGGACACCGCAACCTTGGAGCCGGATCAGGACCAGGGGTTTTGCAAGGCCTGCGGCGGCAACACCGTCGACTCAGTGCTCGTGCTCGCCGGCTTCTCGTCCTCCGTCTGGTCGACGATCAACGGCGCATCACATTCAAGCAGGAGGAGCAGGAGCACGGCCGTCGCTTTCTGGCCGGTCTGAGAGCCGATCAAACTCATCACGCCACTCGGGAGCTGGCGTCGGCCTGCGTCCATGGTGCTCCTCCTTATTTGTTCACGGCATAGAGACAAAATCTAAGGCTCGGCGGCACTTACTAGTTTTGACCGATCACAAGAACCGCCGCCGTGTAGCGTGATTGATGCCAGGAAAGACGGACGATCCCCACTTGATTTCTTTGACTAACGCGTCATGCGCAATCCTCATCCATCGACAAACAATTCTTGCGGCAGCTCGATCTTATCAGATGAGGTGCGAACCTCGTCGGCGAACAAAATTGATGGACCACGAGAAGAAATTGGGCCGTGGAGTTTTGGATCTGACTTTTGGATAATAACGGCGAGAACCGGCGTCACGGCGGAGCGCCTACGCGGCAAACACACGATTGCGACCTTCAAATTTTGCGCGATAGAGCCGCTGATCCGCGACGTTCAGGAATCCGTCAAGTGTGTCTCCATCGCGCCCGAACTCCGACACCCCAACACTGATGGTGACGCCGACCGGCGGTTCGGCTCCGACGTCGAATGCGGTGCCTTCGATGGTCGATCGAAGGCGCTCGGCTACCGCGCAAGCCGTGTCGAGCGTCGCCCCCGGCAGCAACACCATGAATTCTTCACCGCCCACGCGCGCGACAGAGTCGTAAGGGCGGATCGCCTCCAGACACTTTCGCACGAATACGCGGAGGACCTCATCGCCGACACTGTGACCACGTGAGTCATTGATAGCCTTGAAATGGTCGAGGTCAAGCGACAGCAGAGACAATGGAGCACCGCTTCGTTTAGCCCGCGCGATCTCGGCGCCGATATGCTCGATGAAATGGCGCCGATTTCCGGCGCCGGTCAGCGGGTCGGTGGCGGCAAGGCGTTCCAACCTTTCGTTGCTCCGCTGCACTTGCTGTAGCGCCCTTTGAGTGTCGGCCATCGACTCGGCCAGGCGGGCCATCATTTCTTCCTGGCTATAGATGGTCGAGAACGATTGCGTCGTTCGGAAAGCCTGGACAACGCCATAGCTGAGCAGGAGGAACCCGCCAGCAAAGATCGCGTGGGCGAGCCACCACATATGATTCCACGGCGCCGCCACAATGAATGCGAGCGACGATAGCGCAAACCACGCGACCGAAATCCCGAAAATAAGCATGAGCGGCGAGTGAATCCGTCGCATGAGCATGACCGCGACGTTCAGCGCGCTGAACACCAGTGCGCCGCCCTCCATCGATAAGCGCACCGCCGGGTGTGCCGCATAGGGGGAGTAGGCGATCAAGGCGACGGCGATGTCCATCGTCAAGAACAGGCCAATCCACATCAGCCATGCGCCCGCATCCGCTCGCTTCTCGACCTCATCTGACGGTTGGCTGTAGCTGAGCAGCCCAACAAAGAGCAGAATCGACATCGCGAGACGCGACGCCGGTCCATAGAGCAGAAACAGCCAAATATTGTAGTGTGCCATCCGGGTGAGGGCACCGTGCGGCGAATAGATCAGCACGAAGCCGAGAAAACCTAGCGTCAACCAACGCAATAGAGGTTCGCCTGAAGACCGGTAGCAACGCCACGTCACATAGGTGACGAATAGCCCTTCGAGGATGGCGACGGCAATCGCGAATTCGTGGAACAGGTGATTTTCGAATTTTAGCGTGGGATCCTGCTGAAAGTACAGGTAGGCGATGAACTGGGCGGGCGCCAGGGCGAAGGCGATAAGGAGAAGGCTCACATACGCGTGTGTGACCAGCCGGAACGCGCGCGGCTCGTGTACCGCAAGATGGGTGCTCATATGTATCTAACCTCTCCCAAGCTGATACCTGCGGTGGTTTCATGAACTCTCGGTGCCTCGCCGGTCGCGAGAGCGACTTTAAACCGGAACGGTCTTCGGCAGTCGCACAGCCAGTCGACAAGGACTTTATGGCACCACCGTAACACGCGACGTTCTTCAATTCTAGAACATGCAACCTGTCCGGGACGCTCAGCAACTGTCGCCGGGGGCTCGGCCTCGTGGTTGGTGCATACCGATGGAGGCGTGAGATCATGTCCACCCTGCCGATCGCCATCGCGGCTAGAAGCCGTTTAGCACAGCTGTGATGCTCTGCCATCCGTTCGCTCTTGCCACGCGCGCGCCAGAGCCCGCAAGGTTTTGAAACTGCATCTTGAGGGCGTTAATCGTGGCTTCGTCCGCGTTACAACGTGCACACTGGCAGGGTCGATCCAAATGACTTTTGCCCGGGACTATCGCGATCCGGCGGTGCGTTTACCGTCGCGGCTTGCGAAGCGTTACTCGAGTTCCGACGATCGGAGCACAAGATCTGGTAGTTGACATTTGTGCTACCTGTAAGAACCTCGCTGGAACAACCGGAGTCAGCAAAGGTTCGACTGTGATGACGTTGTCAACTCCACGATCGCGCGGATTGTACGCCGGTTGGTTCGGTTGCCGTAGTTCTGCCACAAGGGATTTCATTGCTCTCTTTGGGGGCGTCGTTCTCGCTTCGATCTTGGCGTATGTTTATGAGCTTGGCCCTCGTTTGTTCCAGCTGGGACGGGGCTATGCGGATTCGACACTCGACGACACCGTACTCATCGCGTTCTTCCTGAGCGTTGCGCTGACAATCTTTAGTGTTCGCCGCTATCGAGATATCGCCTGCGAAATCAAAGCACAAACCATCGCAGAAGCAGAAGCGCGCGATCTGGCACGACACGATCCATTGACCGGCCTTCCCAACCGTCGCCTGTTTGATGAAAAACTCGATGCGTGCCTTGTCCTGGCCAGCGACACGCACCAGCTGGCCGTTCTGATGCTTGGCGTTGACGGCTTCAAGAAGATCAAGGACACGCATGGCCACACAGCGGTGGACAAGGCACTATGCGAATTTGCGAACAGGGTCGCCGACATCTTGCGCAAGGATGGCGTCCTGGCGAGGCTTGGAAGCGACGAATTCGGGATTATCCTGCCAAACATTAGTTCCCCCGACGATCCCACCAATCTGGCGCGCCGTATTGTGGCGTCCGCCGCCGACACTTTCGCGATCGAGACGGCGGCTGCCGAGCTTGGTGTTCGAATTGGCATCGCCATCGCTCCCATTGACGGCGTCAATCTCCATGAATTGGTCAGGCGCGCAGAACGTGCACTTTATCGCGCGCAACGCGATGGCAAGTCGTGTGTTCGGTTTTTCGAACCAGAGATCGACATTCATGTCGAGCGGCGCATCCAGCTCGAGCGAGAGCTTCGCAGCGCCATCACGGCCGATATTATCGAGCCGCACTACCAGCCGTTGGTTTCGCTCAAAGGTAATTGCATTATCGGGTTCGAGGCCCTGGCGCGTTGGGAAAACAGGACTTTGGGGCATATCCCGCCCGACGTGTTTATTCCGATTGCAGAAGAAACGGGCCTTATCAACGCACTTGGCGATCAGCTGTTTCGCCGCGCCTGCTTCCATGCCAATGCGTGGCCGGAGACGTTTACGCTTGCCTTCAATATTTCTCCCGTTCAATTGCGGGATCCCGCGCTCGGGCAGCGCATTCTATCGATCCTTGGGCAAGCCGGGCTCAGTCCGCGCCGCCTGGAGATCGAAATTACCGAGAGCGCGTTCGTAGAAAAGACCGGGGTTGCGAAGAGCGTGGTTGATGAACTCCGTCAAGCTGGGGTCCGCATCGCGCTCGATGATTTCGGAACAGGCTATGCTACGCTTAGCCAGTTGCTTTCGTTTCGCCTTGACAAGATCAAGATAGATCGCAGCTTCGTGTCGCGTCTCGGCGACAGTACTGACAGCCGAGTGATCGTTCGTGCCATCCTTGGCCTTGCAAACGGATTTGGCTTGACGACCACGGCCGAGGGCGTCGAAGACGCGGGCCAGCTGGCCTATCTGGTGGCCAATGGTTGCACCGAAGGACAAGGCTACCTGTTCAGTGGTGCGGTCCCGGCCGCCGGTATCCCCGCGCTGCTTAATCGTGAATTCGGTAGCGCGGCGGTTGCTGAAGATGGACAAGAAGGCCTGCATGCGGAAGTCGATGCGCTCGATTCTCCGGGGAGCTTCTGTCACAATACGCCGTCTATAACAGCTCCTCGAGCATGAGCCGGAAAAGTGGATATCGGTTTCTCCGAAAGGTGATGCTCAACAAGACGATAGAGCAGGATGACGATTCGAAGATAAGGCATTACGCTCCAAAGACACCTCAAGCGTGCCCGAATCTGCCTGGCGTCGAAAGTTCACCAATACACCGGGTCTCGACGGAATGGACAAGCGACGACTTGCTGCTTTTCTGGAGCAACAATTGGATCGGCTACGCGGGGCGCCTGTTGCCGGTCCAGCGAATGACGTCGAGTCAACCGCCTTGATTGCTAGCGACAGTTCGTGGATCGAGCATCCGACGGTTGTCAAAGCTAGCCCGAGCCTCACTGGGGCGCCCAGCGCTGGAACATTACCTGCACTGTCCGATTTCTGACATGCTGTCCGTCTTGGTACGCTCGCTTGAGGAAATTGCCTTTACTGATCAAGCTCTCGCAGTTGGCACGAGGCTTGAAAAGGAGGTCTCATCCGCCGCAGCTGCTTGCGAAGATGTTCTTGCTTTCGCTACGGCCTTTTTGCGCAATGAAACGAGCTACCAGATGTGGTCGTTCTCAATACAACATAACAAAAACTGCCCTCAATGTAGTTCTGCGTTGGTCCACCTCGAGTGGCATGAACGCAGGGAGAAGCGGGAAGTCCAGGATCTTTGGCGCTGCTGGAACTGCGGAAAGGAGTTTGTAACAGTAGCCACTTCTGATGAGGCGGATCCTCCTGCCGCTGAGATCACGAAGCTATTCTTTACAAGCCTGTTAGTCTGATCAATAGGACCCGAACAGCTAAGAGCGGCACCGGGCGTAGCAACCAAGGGCGGAGGGTCGAGCTTACGCTGCTCCATGTTGAGTGTTTGTCTCGCGTGGAAAGTTCCGCTGGGCAGCATTATCCTCCCATCATCAATGCAGTTGGAAGTTGCCTATGAGGCTCGTACGTGTAGTCGTCGGTCTGACCCTGTTGGCCGCGGGACTATACGTAGTTATCGGCGAGCACTTCGCTGGAACATCAGGGGATGCTACACTCAATGCTCGACTCTACATCGTTCGCGCGCCGATCGAAGGAAACGTAACGCTTGCCGTAAAGACAATCGGCGCGCGTGTTAGTCCCGGCGAGCTCATAGCTGAAATCAATGACCAGCGGTTCGATACGGCTAGACTCCTTGAGCTTGATCGCGATCGCGAAAACCAGCAAATCGAGCTCAAGCGCATCGCTGGCCAGCGGGAGGCCTTCTCCGCGTCCAAGTCCCGGTTTGATGCTCAGTCAACTGATTACCAGCGTGGCAGAGTTCGGCAGATCGAGGCCCGGATTGCTGAAACGAAGGCTACTCAAGACGCTGCGGCCGCACGCCTCCGTCAAGCGGACGCAGAGTTCAAGCGCGCGAACGAACTAAGCACGCGTGGTGTCCAGACCGCGGCGAATCTGGATCGCGCTCGCGCAACTTACGACGTCGCGCAGCAAGAACTGGAGAGTGCGCAGCAGCGAGTGAATTACCTAGAGACGGAACTCGCTTCGGCCCGTGACGGCGTCTTCATCGGGGAGTCTTACAATGATGCTCCCTTCTCGACCCAACGTACGCGTGAACTTGAGCAACGACTGGCCGAGCTGAATGTCGACAAGGAGCAGGTGACCGCGCGCATGGTCCAGCTCAACCGGCAAATCGATGCCGAGCGTCTTCGTGTCAATAGTTTGACCTTCGCGACTCTCAAAGCCGGCATCGTTGGCCTCGTCTGGGACATACTGGTAGAAGATGGCCAATACGCGCGCCGCGGCCAGGATCTCCTCAAGATCGTCGACTGCAATACGCTGATCGTCACCGCGGGCGTCGCCGAATCGCTTTATGATAGTGTTTCCGTGGGCGCGGCGGTCCAGTTTCGGTTGTTCGGGGATGATCGGATTTTCAATGGAACCATAACCCGCCTTGGCGGATCTGGTGCGACCTCGCTCTACGCCAATCTTGCTGTGGGTCCAAGCGCGCAACATCTCCAGCGCTTTGATGTCACCGTGACCGTTCCAGACCTCGCAGGAGAGCCAGATCTTGGCTGCGCGATCGGGCGTACTGGACGCGTTATTTTCACGGGCGGTCCCATCGCAACCTTCCGTCGATTTCTTACGCGGTACGGCCTCTGATGCTGCTGCTGTCCCCACTCCTTGCTGCCTTCGCAGGCACCGCTTTGATCATCGGGCTCCGCCTTACTGTCCTTCCATTGCTCAATTCGACGAAATGGTATTGGCGCGCTCTTCTCCTGGGGACGGCTGGCATCCTTTCTTGGCGCTACGTGGCTTGGCGGTTCGCCGAAACGCTGGCGCCGCTCGACTGGACTGCGGACGCACTGTTCGGTTGGGCATTCGCCTTGCTCGAAGCTCTAACCGTGCTGTCATCGTCGATCGCATTTTTCATACTTTCGCAGGTGAAGGAGCGGACGACCGAAGCGGACAGTTACTCCGAATGGTGGCTGCCTGGAGACCCTCCGCGCGTTGATGTTTTTATCACGACTTACAACGAGCCGTCGGAAGTACTGGAGCGTACAATCGTTGGTGCGACGGCAATACGGTATCCACGACTTCGCGTTTTTATGCTCGACGACGGCGGCAGGGATTGGGTACGGCAACTTTGCGAGTTGCACCAAATCGGATACTTCGCACGTTCGGATAAGACGCACGCCAAGGCGGGGAACATCAACCATGCACTTCGAGAGCGCGCCCGAAATCTAGATCCTCCGGCCTTTGTCGCCGTACTTGATGCTGATTTCGTCGCTCATGTGGACTTCATCGAGCGCGCGTTGGCATTGTTTCACGATTCGATCGTAGCGCTTGTGCAAACCCCGCAGCACTTCTTCAATCCGGATCCCATCCAACACAACCTGGGAATAACTACCGCATATCCGGATGAGCAACGTCATTTCTTTGACAATGTGGAGCCGGCGCGGGACGCTTGGGGCATTGCCATCTGCTGCGGCACCTCATCCGTAATGCGGGTCCATGCGATCGAACGGATTGGTGGGATTCCGACGCAAAGCGTAACCGAGGACTTCCTGCTTACTCTCAAGCTCGCCGAAAACGGTTGGCAAACCGTCTATCTTAACGAACCGCTGACCGAAGGCTTGGCCCCCGAAGGATTGAAGGAATATATCGTCCAGCGTGGCCGATGGTGTCTTGGCCTGATGCAGATTGTCCGCAGCTCATACAATCCATTCGGCTTGCACGGCCTTGGCCTGATGCATCGAATCGGCATCATCGATTCACTGCTCTATTGGCTCGGTACCTTTCCGTTCCGGCTTGCCAGCCTGATTTGCCCACTGTTGTACTGGTGGTGTGGCATTACAATCGTGAACGCATCGCTGGTCGACATTATCAAATTCTTTGTACCCTATTATTTGATGGTTCTGGTGACCTTGAACTGGCTTTCTAAAGGATTATTCGTCCCGCTTCTCAATGATACCGCTCAGCTGATCGCGGCCTGGCCGATCAGCCGGGCCGCTGCTCTGGGGCTGCTGACCGGCGGATCGCATAACTTCTCCGTAACGGCCAAGGGCGGAAACCGTACCAAAGTTGTTGTTCAATGGGCGTTGATGCGACCATTCCTAATTCTGCTCGGATTGACGATCGGCGGCCTGATCGTGCCGCTGAACTCCGATTTCGTCTTCAATACGTCGGCGACAGCCGGGGACGGCACGGCTATTGTGATGTTCTGGACAGTTTACAACATCCTCGTATTGCTGGTGGCTGTCGCGGTTTGCATCGAACGACCGCGGTATGATCGGCCTCAGCGCCAAATCCCTGAACCCATCACGTTTGTGGTCCAAGGTGAGAAGCACCGCGGGTGGCTTCTCAATCTGAGTCCAGGGGGCGCGCGAATCAGCGGTCCATCGGGACTTTCCGCAGGAGCAGCAGGGAAGCTCAGCCTTCCCGGGATTGGCGAGGTCGACGCGCATATTGCTGCGACGACGCGTGATGGCTATCGACTTAGGTTCTCTCCAACTGCCGAGCAGAGGGCTGAAATTATCAAGAAGCTTCACACCGATCCTGCCGCCCCGGGGGCTGATCGGGGGAACATCTTGCAAATGATCCGTGAGTTAGCGCGAGATCTAACGAGTTGAGGAGCGCGAGATGCCAAAAAGAATGAGCCTACTCTCCTTGGTGTTCTTTGGAGGCGCCTTGCTCATGTTGGTCCCTGCACTGGTGACCGCGACGATCTACACGGCCTTGCTACAGCAACGGGGAGAGCAACTGCAAGTCGAAGCGCTAAGGGCTCGCGGCGAATTAAGCTCCGCGCTGTTGGCGCGCCGACTCTATGGGGTTTGGATGGATGTGGCTCGTTCCGCCGAGCTAATCGACCCAACAGATCTGACGAATGCGCGAGAACACATAAACTTCTTGAGTCGTCTTGATCGGCGCTACACTTGGCTGGGCGTGGCGGAGCTCGAAGGGATGGTTCTCGTGGCCAAAGACGGTATGCTTGAGGGAGTAAGCGTTGCACAGCGACCTTGGTTCAGGCGCGGCCTTGTCTCGCCGACGGCTATCGATGTGCACGCCGCTCAACTCCTCGCTAGCCAGTTGCCCGCATCTCGCACGCCCTATCGCTTTATCGATCTGGCTGCCCCATTGCGTCATGCCGGTTCTGTTGCCGGGGTAATCGGCGCTCACCTTGATTGGAAATGGGTAGCAGAAGGCATGGACTCGTTGCAGGCTCCCGGCATTGACGTGCTGCTGCTTTCGGGTGATCGAACGGTCCTTTTTGGTCCGCCGGATCTCATCAACAAGCCGCTCAACATTGGCTCCGCGCTTGCGGCTAATCGCGTTACCACCGCGTATCTGGCCGAACGTTGGCCTGACGGCAGGGACTACTTCACGGTGATAGTTCCAACAGTCGGTTTCGCGGACCTTCCAAGCTTCGGCTGGTCTCTTCTGGTTCGGCAGAGTGCTGACGCTGCGATGGCGTCCACCCGTAATTTGATCCGGTCATTCTGGACTAGTTTCGGTGCTTGCGCCATTGCGGCACTAGCACTGCTCTTATGCGCGGCGCAGTGGCTGAGGACGCCGTTGCGCCGGCTCTCGGATACAGCGGAGGCCCTCGTGCGTGATCCGTCCGCGCGCCCGCCGTACCCGGAAACACGCTTCGATGAAGCGGCGCGGCTCAGTGATGCCCTGGCTCGAATCCAGGCGAAGCTGATGGTGAACTCTGGGTTGTAATTGGTATGCCAAGGACCGAATGGACGACTAGCTGAACGACTGTCGGAACCATTTTCACGTCGGACTTTAGCGCACTGGGCGTCGACTTGCGTAGAAGTGTTCTGTCCTGTTCGCCATCAGCGGGCCGGCTCGACCGGCAAGCCGACTATCAATGTCGAGACGCGTGCGGTCAACACGGCGAGGTACTGTCCAGAATCTTTCGCACTTTTGATCAGGCGACGGCTCCGGTTTCAGACAGTTGTGGCTGATAGAGCGGTCGCATGTTCATGTCGCATTTGGTCGACCACGCCGTCCGGCAAGGTGCCGCAGCCGGGCCGCCGCCAAGTTGAGACAGGATTGACTGTCGGGGAAGGCGCCGACGACACGGGTTCGTCGCCGGATCTCCTTCATGATGCGCTCGAGCGGTGGTGTGCGTTAGTCGATTGTGAAACGGTTCAATGTGTTCAGCACTGACGACCTGACTTATACCTCCAAGACGTCCGAGGGCGGAGGAGCATAGAACTCTTTCTCGGTCCCTTTCGAAGTTACGACGCTGGTCTTTCTCGGCTGCGTTATGCCGACGCCGTTCTCGTTCCTTTATCGTCTACGAACCGCGTACCTTCGCTTCCGCGCGCATGGCAATTCTCGTTGATCACCAGCCTATAACGAGGATCCTATCTTAGCTGGCGCCGTTCCACCAGAATTCGCAACGACCGCTCCACCTCTCGACCAACTATCTTACATTCTCTCGCCACAGCGTCTGCCAAGCGGAGAAAATCCATCGGGCCGTTTGCCCGGATTAGTTCAAATGCCCTTGACTCTGATGACGCAGATATTGAGCTGGCAAGAGGTAGCTTGTTGTGTGGAAGTTGCCCCACACCCGATGTTGCGCGCACCAAGATGGTTGCCCCCGCAGGGCTTCCTCTCTAAGCCGCGCGCCGAAGGGCAGCGACCTGTACTGCATGCGGCAGGGCCTTTGCCGTGGTTCGCCATATCCTCCTGGCGCCCAGCTGCCCATGACACATAGAGCGAGAGCGTACTTCGTAAGAGCGATCGCCACCCCTGTCTTTCACCAGATGATCAAGAAGCCTGATTTCGGGATCTGTCTGCGCCGTTTGCGGTGGGGCATTCGGCGAGGAATGATTGAGCATCGTCATCCAGAAGACGCGCCAACTCACAATGCGGAAAACCGCGATCAGATTAACCAGACGCTCAGCGATTCGCAATTCGACTCCTCCATCTTGCAGCTCGATTTGAGGATCTTATGGAAGACTTCGATCTTCCACCTCAACGCGTACCATTCGAGCTTCTCGATGGCGTCCTTGCGCGATTTGGCCGGGAGATGGAGGAGCTTCCACTCGATCTTCTTTCGTCGCTTCGGCCCTCGTCCAGGGGCAGCGAGGAGGTCAGTCGATCGCCGTAAATTCTCCAGCCAGCGGATACTCTCCTTCTGCTCGATCGGGCCCCGTGTCGGATTGATCTTTCGCTTCAGCGCCGTCGTTCGTCCAGAACTTGATTGCCCCCAGTCCGAACGGAAGCCCTCGGTCGTCACGGCGAGGCTCGAATGCATCAGGATGCCGCACTGTGTGCGCCCTGCCGTCTTACCCGTAAAGCCAATCAGATCCGGCTTATCGCGCTTGAAGCTGAATTCCGTCGTGTCATGGAGGACAGGATCGGTCCCTCCATCCCTGTTGCCCTCTACCGGAGATACAGCACGAGCTCCTCGCTAGGCGCGGCGCGAATCCCACCAGGTTCGAAATACCTGGCGATACTGTTCGGTTACAGCCCGACCGCTATCCACGATCCCGGCTTGCTGTACGTGCCGAAGTTCCTGCTCATAACCGAGCTCTATCAAAAGCTCGGCGCCGACTGCGTCCGTTATTGCTTGCATCTCTTGGATGCTCAGTTCGGTTTGCCAAGTATGGACTGAGCGGTCATCGACTGCCGTTCTCTCTAGGATTTTTCGATCCCCGAAGCGACTGGAGCGAAGATATTCCGGCTGCTGCATCGTCGCCGATGCAATGCAGGTTGGATCGTAGCCGAGGCCAGCGCTCACGCGCCGGATTTCCTTGTCGGGGCGCGCCACCAAATGTTCGTACCGCACCACCTGCGTCTGCCGCCGACCGCGGTGCGCGGCGAGCGTAGGCAGGCCCAGAACGAGATCGGCGAGAGAAGACGCGATGTCGGGAGGCAGCCTGAGCACGAGATCGTAGAGAGAAGATAAGCTGGCGGGCGGCCAGGTTTCTGGCACGAGCGGGATGCCCCATGTCGATTTCAGTGAAGCGGCAACAGCGTAGGGATTACGTAGTAGAAGGATGTGTGGCGCTTCTGGATAAAGAGAATCCAAAAAATCGAGCACCATCCAATAACGCGGCGTCTTATCTATGAAGGTACGCTTGCCCGCTGCTGCCAAATATTGGCCGTAAACCGCATCGGCAAAAGCGCGACTGACGATAGTACGATCTATTCGGCCCAAAAACTCGGAGGTGGCGTCCTGAATCAGTGATGCCCCGGCTGGGTGACGGTGATCCACCCTGCCAAATGCCTCAAGTGCCAGCATTAACCAGGGCTCAGGCGGCGCTACAATATCTAGGTGCTGGCGGAGCAAATGCGACAGCAGGGTCGTTCCCGACCGGGGAAGGCCGAGGAGAAAGCAGACCGCAGGCAAATCATTGGCAGCTCGGCTCATGATTCCACCCCCTTATGCTTGGACAAAGCGAGCGGCCGCCCGAGCCTCCCTTTGTCCGGTTGAAAGAAATAACGGCAGCCGTGCTGTCCCACATGTGACCGCGTGCGCAGCATCGTCATATGAGCAGGAGATCGATAACTGCACCGTGCATTGCGCGGTCCTTTTAACAGGGGATTAGGTTAAAATCGAAGGTTCGGCGTCACCATGGCCTCGTTGCACGCGCTCAATCCGCAGCGGCAAGCAGGCTATAGGCGTTCCGTGACCCGACGTTGGGAGGCGGTGAGACCGGAGCGATCATCATCAATACCGGGCGAACTCCTCGGCCCGAATATCCTCACGCCTGACGCCGGAGCCCTTGAGCATGGCAGCCATCGCAGCGACCATCGCCGGAGGACCGGCGAGGTAAAAGACCGAGCCGGCAAGGCCCCCGATATGCCGCTCAATCATCTCGCGCGTTATGGGGCCGCGTTCGCCTTGCCAGTCCCCAGCGTCGGTCATCGTCGCCACCAGCCCGAACCGCGCATTCTCCCGCGCAAGCGCCTGCAGTTCGGACAGGAACGCGGCGTCCTGAACACTTCGGTTGCTGTAGAAGAGGGTGAGATCGCGCCCTTGCCGGCGCCTTGTGTATTCGCGGATCATGCTGCGGAACGGCGTGATGCCGATTCCACCGGCAAGGAGCACGGCGGGACGCGTGGCGTCGTCATGCAGCGTCAGGTCGCCATAGGCCCCTTCGAGTTCGACGATCGATCCATCAGGGAGCTTCGCAAGGGCGCGTTTGAAGGCCGAGCCAGTGAGCCTGATTGCGATCACCAGATCCGGGTCTTCCGGCTCGCTGGCGATGGAGAAGGTCCGCACCCGGCCCTTCGTGTCGCCTTCATTCAACGCGGGGAGTGTCAGGTACGCGGCTTGGCTGGCCTCGAATATGAAGCCGTCGGGCTTTTCCAGGTGGAACGCCACTGTGCCGTGCGCGACGTCATCCTTCGCCAAAAGGCGGGTCGCGCGGCGGGTGACGCCCGGCTTGAGGAAGCTTCCACGCCTCCACCGCGTCAGCGCCATCCCGTCCCGCATCTGAAAGCCGAGCAGTGCGAGATTGGTCGCCCCGGCGGCCAGCTCGAGCGCCTGCACGATATCGAAGGTCGTGTCGAACTCTCCGGCGCGCGCCTTGGATGCGAGGAACAGCGCCGCCGGGATAAGGATCAGAATGCCGTTCGCCGCGATCAACGGCATACGCCTCAGCTTTTTGCCGACGAGGCCCTCGCGCTGGCCCTTCGACCAGACGAAGCCGGAGCCGCCGGTCGCAGCAAGCGCCGGGATCAGGGCGAGGAAACCCCAGGGTATAGCGGTCTTGACCGCAACGACGGCAGCTTCGGAGCCGGAAACTTCGGAACCCGCAGTGCTCACCCAGGAGGTCGCGATGGTGAGCAGGGCGATCGCGCCCGCGACGGGATGAACGATCTTGAGCATCGCTGTGTCCCTTAACGGCTGACCGCATATACCCCGAGCGCCGAGGCGACCAAGGCAAGCATGATGCGAAGGTTGTGAATGATCAGCCGGGTGTCGAGCTTGCTCGAAACCTGATCGACGGGAACGGCTTTCGCGGCGAACGCAGCGTTGCTCGGCACGTAGTAGACGATCGTGATAGCTAGAACAGCGACGATGCAGGCGGCAGCGCCCAGCCAGATGACGCGATTTGTGCTGTCGCTCCAGTCGAACCAGAGCATGCCTGCCAGTCCAACCAGAGTCGGCAGGACGGCAAATGGGATCGCCCTCATGACGAGATGATTATTCTGGGCGAACCACTCGAGAAAGTCGGCGGGCGGGAGGCTTTTCCAGTATCCGACCAAGATGATGCCGATGGCGAGCATGACGCCTGCAAACATCGCCGAACCGGTGATGGCCAGAACCTTGAACAGCAGCGGCATGCTCTTCTCCTGGGTTTCGAATGCTGTTCTCGGGATCAGGCCGTGCAGATGCCGGCAACCCCGACCTTCTGAAACAGATGCGGGCTGGCGACGGAGGACGACGGATAGGCGGACAACTTCGCGACGAACTCAGGACGGGTGAAGGCGGCGCGAAACGTCTCCGTGGATTTCCAAACCGCATAGTTCAGGTAGGTCGGGCTATCGCCGATCGCGCGATGGAGCTGGGTGGAGATGAAGCCCGGCTGAGCCTTCATGAATTTCGCATCGTCCGACCAGGCGTCGAGAAAGCCCTGCTCATCGGCAGCATCGATCGCGAAGAGATTGATCAGCACGACCGGCGACGCAGCGACGCCGAGTTGGCGCTGGATGGGAAACTTCTCGTCCATGGGCTTGAACAGGGACATGGTAGCGTCCTTCCAGTTTGGTCCTATGATGTCGATTTGTAGCGAGGGACACATAGCTAGTTGACATCATCATGTCAAGATGTGTAAGGTGACAAATGAACCTGACGACCAGAAATGCAGCAGGCGACGCCTTGACCGATCTGATCCTCACCATGTTCAGGGCGAACAACCTGACCGTAACCTGGGGGGACAGGCTCGTTGCCCCATTCGGCCTGACTAGCGCGCGGTGGCAGGTTCTTGGTGCGATCGTATTCGCGGAGCGCCCTCAGCCGGTGGCGTGGATTGCTCGGGATCTCGGGGCGAACCGGCAGAACGTGCAGCGCATCGTCAATGATTTGCACCAGGAAGGGATCGTGGTGTTCGAGCCCAACCCTCATCATCGCCGGGCGCATCTCGTCGTGCTGACTGAACAAGGTCGTCGGGCCTACGACGCCGCGGTCAACACATACAATCCGAGGGCCGATGCATTGGCAGAGGGCCTCTCTGTCGAAGAGATCAAGACAGCGCAGCGCGTGCTCGCGACGTTGCGAGAAAGACTCGAGGGAGAGCTCGATGCTGAAAAGCAGCTCTGACCGCTACGGCGCTGTTCCAGTCACGATCCACTGGCTAACCGCCATCCTCATCCTTCTCGCGCTGGGTTCGGGATTTCAGGCAGACAACGCTCTCGACGCCCATACCAAAACGATCTGCCTTCGCGTGCATGTGCCGACGGCAATATTCCTCTTGTTGCTGACTGCGTTCCGCATTGTCTGGTGGTGGTTTGTCGACAGTAAACCCGAGCCGAGGCAGGATACATCCCTCTGGCAACAGCGGCTGGCGCGCGGTGTACACCTAGCCTTCTATGTCGTCATCCTCGGCATGATCGTCAGCGGTGTCGGCATGATCGTTTTAAGCGGTGCGGGACCGGCAATCTTCGGCGAGCCAGCCGCCGCCCTGCCGAATTTCGACCAATATCCGCCGCGCGTCCCGCATGGGCTCGGAGCGAACCTTATGGTCGCTCTGCTGCTCGCTCATGTCGGCGCGGCGCTCTACCACCACTTCATTCGCCGCGATGGGCTGCTTTGGCGCATGTGGTACCGAGCCTGAGCAACAGAGAACTGCAGAGTCTACCCGAAACAAGGACAGCCATGACCAGCAATAATTCTCGTAAGATTTTCGTCACCGGTGCTTCTGGGCAGTTGGGAAGGCTTGTCGTTGAGGCGCTGCTGGTCCGGGTGCCCACCGAGACCATCATTGCTGGCGTTCGATCGCCTGACAGCGTTGTGGCGCAGGATTTCCGCAGGCGCGGCATTGAGGTTCGCAAAGCGGACTATACCGAGCCAGAAACTTTGCTCGCGGCATTTTGAAGGGGGCGATCGTCTCTTGCTCATTTCATCACACGATGGCGGGCAAAGGGTCCAGGAACATCGCAATGTCATCAATGCCGCCGAGCAAGCCGGTGTCAGCATGATCGCTTATACCAGTCTGCTGAGAGCCGACACCTCGCTACTGCCTATAGCAAAAGATCATCGGGAGACCGAAGCGGCGTTGGAGGCGTCGTCACTACCCTTCGGTCTGCTTCGCAACAACTGGTACACAGAGAATTATGCCGCCTCGATCGGTCCAGCGCTCGAGCATGGCGCTTTGCTCGGCAGTGCGGGACGACAGCTACAGCCTTGCGGAATTCGCCGAAGCGATCGCCAGTGAGAGTGGCCGTAAGGTCGTCTATCAGGATCTCCCCGAAAGCGCCTATAAGGCGATACTTTTGAAGGCTGGAATGTCCGAGGAGTTGGCCGATCTCCTGTCCAGCTCCGACGCGGCAGCCGCGCAAGGCGCCATGGATGATGTGGGTCGCCAGCTGAGCAACCTTATCGGGCGACCCACAACGCCGTATCGTGCTGTTATCGCGAAGGCACTTGCATCACTGTCAGTATAGCGAACGTCGGAGGCTGCAAGGTTCGAACAGTTTCATGGGGCCCGTTCGATGGTGCCTCCCGATTGTTGACTGAGGGCAGGTCTTCGGAAATCTCCTGCCGCAGCTTCGGCCCCTTGGCGAGTCTGCGTCCGAGTGCCGCGAGGGGGCAAGCAGCAGCCGCCATGCGCGTGCCTGCCGCCCAGACACGTGGTCAGCATCGACGGCAAGGCGCTGCGCGGAGCCTATCTTGGCGCCGGCCAGCGTCGCCGCCAAGGCGATGACGAGGATGTCCACCAGACTGTGTTGGGCGTTGCTGGCACGCGGATCCTCGAGCGGTCGAAACATGCGCCTGAGATTGCGCACCTTGGTCTCCTTCGGGAATCGGAAAACACCCGAAGAATCCAATTCGCACCGCTATGCAATACCCCTCTAAGGCCATATGCGATTCCCCTAGAATGGACGCGGGGTCTTCTGATCCGCCGCAATATCGCCGACGGCAGCGTGGCCTTTTTCTCCACATGGTGCGCCAAGGGCACGTCCATGCAGAAGCTGGTATCGGTGGAAGGCCATCGTTGGGCGGTCGAGGACAGTTTCGAAACCGCTAAGAACGAGCTCGGCCTTGATCACACGAAACCCGCTCCTGGTATGGCTGGCATCACCATGTCTCACTCGTCATGCTGGTCTTCGCCATGATGGCCGTCATCCGTCATCAGGCCAACGCCGTTGCTCAAAAAAACGCGACCGCGGCCTCGACCGAAGCATCGTTCTTGATCCGCTGGTCGATCCAGGAAATCCGCCGCATCGCCATCAAGCTTGCCCAGCGGCGCTTCTCGCACGCCCACGTCCTAGCATGGTCGTCCTGGCGCAGGGCTCATCAGGCCAACGCGCGCAAAGCCCATCTCAAGACAAAAATGCAACTGTAATGCTAAGACAATGGCTAAGCCGCGAGCGTGTCTGGCTCGCCGACCGGGATTCAAACCGGGGATGTTTGCATGAAGGAAAAGCCCGCCGGAGAAACCGACGGGCTCTACGCGAGGGGCGCGGCTGGGGGGCCTAGCCCGCCCCGGCCTCCCTCTCTTCGAGGCGTTGTAGAGCCCACTGGTATTCAAATTCGCACCACGCAAGCTCGAATGGTTCAATCAGCGCCTCTAGCCACGCCTCGGCTAAGACCGCCATTCCGACGAAAAACAGAATCCGCGACCTCCTGATTAGCTATCAGCGGCCGACCCCGGCGATGACGAATGAGATGTCGCTACAGCCAGCCGCATACGCAGCTAAGACGATCGCGATCAGCAGCTCAATTGAACGTTGGTAAACGTTGGGCAGCTCAAGGGGGGCACGGAATGATACCAAGGTTTATGGCGCTCCCTTTAAAAACGATCCCTTCCGCACAGAACCTCATTTGGAGCATGGAATGGAAGACAAAAAGCACCTCTTTCGTCGATCGGGGCTGGCCGCCTCTTCGTCCGGACGTAAGCGGCAAAGACACGCTCACCGAGGTGTGGATTCCTTGTATATGCCATATGCATCACCGTACCGCCGTGGGTGATGCGAAGCTATTGAACTATTACGCTCACCTTGACTTGCTTTCAATTACATAGGGTAATCGCGGGGTTGGGAACGCCGGCGCGGTTGTGATGCGTTGGATTAAGGTAGTTGCTCCCCGACTGGATGAAGTACGGGCTCTCGACTCGACGCCGGGCCCAGCATCAAACGGGAGACAACCATGAAGCAGTTTATCGGTCTCCACGTGTCCCGGATCACCTTTCCGGTCTCGTCCACAATTCAGCGAAACATCGAGGCCGAGCTAGATCATGACTTTTTCTCCTAGATGGAATGGTCTTCCATGATCGTCCAAAGGTGCCCCGCGGGGTACTGTCTAGAATCTGTCGCACTTTTGATCAGGCGACGGCTCCGGTTTCAGGCAGTTGTGGCTGATAGAGCCGTCGCAAGTCCGTCCAAGATTTCACGAACGTCTCCTGTGGTCACGGCTCCGCGCCTGGCCATCGCTCCAGTCGGCGCGCAACATGTGCACATGCACAAATCTCCTAACAATGGTAGAGTCGAGATGCCAGCCGGCGATGATAATTCGCCGACGCCGTATGGTTCTTTGAAAATTCCCGACTGTTTCAGAGCCGATGCTGAGCTATTGACCGCCGCTGAAGTGGCCGAACTACTGAGAATTTCCGCTTCTAGCGTGCGACGCCTGCAACAGCGGCGACGCATTGCCTTCCTCAAAGTGGGCGGCAGCATTCGTTTCACCAAGCACGACGTCATCTCGTATTTGGCGAGGCAGCGGACCGAAACAATCGATAAACAACGGATATGACAGTACGAATGATAAAAAATTCGTGGTGGGCCGATTTCACGGTCAACTCCACACGATATAGAAAACGTAGTCCTGAGAACACAAAGGCCGGAGCGCAGGCGACGAAGCGACCTTGCGACAAAAGCTAGCACGTGGCGATTCGATAGATATTGGAGCGCTACGGTCGAAGGACCTGACCTTTGCCGAGTTCGCGGTGAAATGGTTTGAGGACTATGTAAGGCCGAACAACAAATATTCTGAGCAACTGTCCAAGAAGTACATTCTGTCTTCATCTCTGCTCCCATTCTTTGGTCGCAAGCCGGTGGGACAAATTAAAGGATATGACGTCGAGCGCTATAAAGCTCAGCAGGTCCAGCAAGGGTACACAAACAAGACGATCACGAATCGCCTGACGGTGCTCAACAAGTGCTTGCTCACCGCATACGAGTGGCTAGAGCTTGAGGACGCGCCACCGAAGATCAAATGGCCCAAAAGGGCGTTGCCCGAAATTGATTATCTTTCGCCCGAAGAGTGTGAGTTGCTCCTTTCCGAGGCGAATGGCCTAGTGCGCGAGCTGGTTCTGACGGCGCTGCGGAGAGGTATGCGGCAAGGAGAGCTCAGGGGCCTTCAGTGGTCATCTCTCGATTGGCTTACGCGCACGGTTGCGGTGAGACTGACCTGCCACTGCATTTTCATCCAGCGGCAGTTAGAGCCTCGGGGTTTTGTACGCCAAGTGGCACGGTTGTAGCAACGGACGATCGGCGGAGCTGGTCGGGGTTGCGCAGCCGATCGTCCGTTGCGGTGAGGTGGGCGGCGTAGGCCGCGGGGGTCAGGTATTTCAGCGACGAGTGGGGACGCTGGAGATTGTCGTCGGCGACCCAATTGGCGATCTTGGCGCGGGCGTCATCGAGATCGAAGAACAGAGTCTCGTTGAGCAGCTCATCGCGCATCCGGCCGTTGAAACTCTCGATGAAGCCGTTCTGCATCGGCTTTCCCGGTGCGATGAAGTGCCAATCGATGTCTGCGTCCTTGCACTAAGCCAGCACGGCGTTGCAGGTGAACTCGGTGCCATGGTCGGACACGATCATTCCTGGCTTGCGGCGTCGCTCGACGATCGCCGTGAGTTCGCGGGCGACGCGCCGCCCCGAGATCGAGGTCTCCGGAATGGCGCCCAGGCATTCCTTGGTGACGTCGTCGACGATGTTGAGAATGCGGAAGCGTCGGCCATTGGCGAACTGGTCATGGACGAAGTCCAGCGACCAGCGGGCATTGGGCCTCGCCTCGACCAGGATCGGAGCCCGGGTTCCCACGGCCTTGCGGCGAGCCCGCCGCTTGCGGACGGTGAGCTCTTCCTCGCGATAAAGCCGGTAGATCCGGTTGATCCCCGATGGCTCGCCCTCCCGCCGCAGCAGGACGAACAGGCGGCGATAGCCGAGACGCCGCCGCTCGTTGGCGAGATCGCGCAATCAGCCACGCAGAACTGCGTCCGGCGGGCGGCTGGAGCGATAGCGGATCATCTTCCGGTCCGCACCCACGATCGAGCAGGCCCGCCGCTCCGACAGGCTCATGACGGCCTGCAGATGCGCGACCGCAGCGCGCTTGGCGGCGGGCCCTACCATTTTTTTGAAAGCAGCTCGCGAAGCGCGGCCGCATCGAGCATCTGCTCGGCCAGAAGCTTCTTCAGCTTCGCGTTCTCCTCTTCCAAGGCCCTCAACCGCTTCGCCTCGGAAACCTCCATGCCGCCGAATTTGCCCTTCCAGTTGTAGATCGTCGCTTCGGAAACACCGTGCTTGCGAGCCAGGTCGGCTGTCTTCGCCCCAGCCTCATGCTCCTTCAATACCGCGATAATCTGCTCGTCCGTGAACCTTGCTCGCTTCATCTGTCCGTCCTTGTTCGGGCCGGACTCTAACTCCTTCTGGAGGAAATACGCAGTGGCAGGTCAGACCGTGCCGCCATCATGCTGGCGATGATCACGACCTGTCGCCTCAACGACGTCGATCCCAAATTCAAATGCCGTCGTTTCGCTGACGTGGAGCCGCGCAGTTGTGACATCAAAGAAGCTGATGCGTCGGAGATCCGGGTGCTCGGTCCCGATACCGAATACGAGGGGATCGTGGCCGTACCATGTAGCTCTGCGTGGAAGCTCGCCGCCGGATCGGCGCTCCTACCGTCCCACGTTCACGGTCGAACTGGCGCTATCGAAGGCAACCGTGACAGAGTCGTAGCTGGCGCACGCCAACATGGCGATTGAGCAATTATTGGTTCGGAATTGGAGGCCCGCGCATGGTTTGGAGCAAATAGTCGGCCGGCGCAAACCGAACGTCTCAATGCGACCTTAAGATAAGACGGACGGGTATCGATAGCCGATATCTAAAAAAAAGCATTAGCCCCGAAGGTGAATTTGTGGGGTCCGGCGAACACGAACGGTAAACCGTGGGCGAGCGACGCGTCTTTGCCAAAGGTAGCCCGCTCGGGGATATGCCAGCATCGCGGCGGAGCGCGAATTGATTCAGCTTGAGATCGACGGGTACCGGCGCACATTTACAAAGAAGAGCGCCCGTTTGTACAGCCGTCGCGCTGCCCAGTGGGGCTTAATCTTTCCGTCGGTTCTTTCATCAACTGCTCAATTGATCGCGCTCCGATTGAATGCTATTGTGGGACAATTCTAGGGAGCATGGTGGATGACATCGTTTGTCCGGGTGCAAGCTATTGCGACATACTACCCAAGAACATCGGTTTGAAGTCGTCGTGACCTGTCCCCAAAAACCCCGACGGCCGCGCTCACTCGGCGAAAGAGGCCCATCGGAGGCCAAGTTCCGCGGGGCCGGCTTCCGGACCGCTGGCTGGCGGGCCAGAGCCGCCACGGACAGATTTTTGTCGGTGGAGTAGCGCCATGACCCCGCAAGCTAAACTGTGTGTCGT
>NZ_JADYVX010000059.1 GCF_020194175.1 Bradyrhizobium sp. BRP22
AATCTCGGTCTCGAGGCGGTTGACGAGGTCGACCACATTGTAGAAGCGGCCACGGGCGCCGGACCGGATGCAGCTCCTGGCGATGGCGATGGCCTGGTGGGTCTTGCCGGGTCCGCTTGGCTTCACGCAGGAGCGGACCATCGCACTCTAGGGGTTCCTGAAAGATTAGACCTGCATTCGCATTGACAGCCGCCGCCGCCAGAACAATGCGTCCGGCCACCGTCTTTCGACCGCATAGTACCGGTGATGTTTTGCCAGATATTGAGCGAATTCTGTGCTAATATCGTCACGGTACCCATCAGCTTCAAAACGATGACCCTCGCACAGTGCTGCAGCGACAGCAGCAGCTTTTTGTCCAGCCGCAAGTCCTTTTGATATTCCTTCCGACGAGAGCGGGTCGAAACTCATCGCGGCGTCTCCGACCGCAAGCCAGCGATCGCCGACAGGTTCATCGAGCCGTTGCGTACGCGCCGTGCGGATCTGCAATTCGATCGTACCAGGGTGTTCAGCAATTCGCACCGCAGTCATGGAAGCTTCTTTGAGCCGGTCGTACCAATTCCGAGTTCGAGCTGCTTTCGACGTCGCGATAAGTTCGGGGTCGGTCATGAACGTTACAACAACGGTACCGTCGGCGAGACCGGCTGAATACCACCAGCCGTGCTCAACTGCCTCAACCGTGACGATATGGTTTCGCGGGCTTGCAGCGGGCAGGCGTCCGAAGATGCCTATCAGCCTGTCAAAGACGATCGGTTTGGCGCCCAGCCGCTTTGCGATTGAAGCAGCGCGCCCAGTAGCGTCGATCACGACGGTGGCGCGCACCTCCAATCCGCCGATTGTGCGGATAACGAGGAGCTGCCACGCATCCGCGAGACGCGAGAGGGCGGCAACCCGTGCCTCCGTGGTGATCCTCACGCCAAGTCGCTCGGCCACGGCAGCAAGACCGAGATCGAAATCCGGTCGCGACAGATTCAGTCCTTCGCCATGGGGATGAAACAGGTAATCCCGATCAGTCGGCTCATAGCTCCCCCATATGGAGCGAATCCCCGGACACGAGGCATAGACACCCGAAGCTCCGACCTCGGCCAAACCGAGCGAGACGAGCTCTAGCTTCGTCGTTGGCGGAATGTGCTCGCCGACGCGCTGCGACCGGTAGCCTGTCCGCTCGACAACGAGGACAGCGAGACCTTTGCGTCGAAGCGCGATCGCGGTTGCGAGGCCGGCGGGGCCGCCGCCGACTACGGCGACATCGAATCGGGATAAAGTCGTCTGTGATCTCCGCTCAATGCACAGTGCCGAAGCCCATGATCAGACCGGTCGGATGACACTCTTCCTCATTCAACGAAGCGTCCAGCCGCAACGGCTTGACCCGGCCCCGAGGAACATTCGGGAGCGGGCAGTCGACCGCGAGCCAAGCCTCCATCGTCTCCAGTCCGCGCCTTCCGTCGTTGCCAGGAATGCAGGAATTGAATGCAAACCCCAATCGCGTGTCGGCTCCGAATAACTCGTTGGCGAGGGTCCGACGCCTCGTCAGTTCGCGGCCTAACGATTGAAGCATGTCCCGAGCGGGTCCCGCAGAGTTCGCTGCACTGCATATACGATCCAACCACTCCGAAAGTGTCAAAGGCTTCCCGTGGGCATCGGGCAGGCTTAATTCGACCCCTTCAAGTTGCTTTCGGTTGAGGGCAGCGACATGGGTTACTGCACGGATCATTCCCCAGCCAACCCAGTTCGTGAATCGGGAGTGAATCGAGTCGCTGATGGCTTTGAGTTCTTCAGCCGTGGGGACGCTCTCGCTTGCCTGCACCGTTCCCAAGACCTCCTTGGACGCGAGCTCTAACCAGAGGCCGACCCGATGGTCGACGGCCGCGCGCTGCCACGTCTCGAGCTCAGCGTCGGTCACATGCGCTGCAAACAGAGGATTCAGCTTGGAGAGCCGCTCTCTCAGACTTTGCAGGCTGGAGCCCCATCGTTTCTCTTGCGCGAGCTCGATCGTCCAATCGCGCCAAAGCTGAATTTCGTCCTCCGTGAACACGTGGTACATGCGACCTCCACGGAACTGCAATGCTTCAAAGAACCTGCCTTCTCCGGGTTTTCCGGGAATGATGGCCCCGTGCTTTACCAGCGCCTTGAGAAAATCGTTCGGATTTGCAAACCAGGCATTGATCGAAGAATCGCCGAGCTTTTGATTATCGTGGTTGTATTGGCCGTAGGGCGCCTTCTCCCTGATCAACTGTTGCAGACGGGCCTCCAGCGTGACTGAGCCTTGCAAGACTTTCTTGACCTGCATGATAACTACGACGAACGTATAGGCGAATGCTACATACCCATCCCAGATTCTCTTCCAGTGCTGCTGAACGGCCTCCTCACCGCCCTCCAGACGTATCTGCCTCAAATAAAGCTTCACGGCCCTGATGATCGCTGCACCATGGCCTGAGGCGGCGTTGTCGATTGCAATGTGCATTCGGTAAAAGTGCGAGCTCAGCTTAACCATTTCGACGATGGAAGCGATCCTGTGGAGTTCCATCACCGTCCATTCCAGCCAAAGGCTCATCCCGATGATCTCGGGATAGTAGCGCCGGGAGAATTCCGAAATGCCGAGCTGGAAGACGGGGCTGTCGAACGCGCAATCGAGGAAGCTGCGGTCATAGGCGAACGCCGTGCTCTCCATCGGAGGCGGGTAGAAGCCGAACGAATGGCAGAGGTCGCGATAAATGTTCGCATGATTTTGCGAAGGCACGCCATCGCCAAGCTCTTCCTTCAAGATTGTGAAGAGAATGGAATTGACTTCGTCGACGGGTCCGACCCGGTGGATATTCCGCAGCCATGCGCCGTCGAGGAAGTTGAACGGTGTGAGCTGACGAATACGCTCCGTGATCGCTTCGCGCGTGCGGAAAACAGGATTCTGCTGGAGATCGGTCGGGTCAAACGGTTCCCGTGCGCCATTGCCCGCGGGTTGCGTGAAGGCATAGTCAGCACAATCGTCGTATATGTCATTCATCCGGGCGTCGAAGATCTCTTCGTCGTATGTGAAGGGCCGAATGTTATCCATGAAAGCGAATGCATCTGCGGTCTGCTGCAAATTTCGCGAAGCATCAAGCACACGCTCCACAAATTCCTCCACCTTTGGCAAGCAGGTGCGATTCTCCTTCTCGTCCATGTTGAGGAGACAGTGGAATAGTTCGCGCACGTCCATGCCGGCGTGAGGCCGTCGTTCTGTTTCGATGAAAACGTATTCGGCGGCTCCGGGTTTGGCCGACGACCATCGAGTTTGCCGCGCCACTACGTAGCCAAGCTCGTGCCAATAGCGAACCATGTCGTCGACTCCACGACGTTCAGCATCGCGTGGATCGTCCTCAACGTTAACGGGATTGTTCCAGGGGCGGCGAAACAGCGTGGTGACGCCGAGCCCGCGATCCCATTGCACCCGACCCTCCAGCCCCTCGACGAGCTTCAGATTGCTTTCATCCTGCTTCGGACGCCATGCCTTATCGGCTTCCTCGAAGACCTCCTCCGAGATGACTTCGTCCGGGCGAGCCGACGGCCACCAGGTATCTCTGCAGTCGTAGAAACCGGCCTGCCACGGAACGCTCAGGTATTTGGTGATGTCGCCAGCGCGATGTCTCCTCGAATCGATACGGAAGGCGTCGACATAGAGATCGGGATTGCGAACCGTCCAGGATGTCTCAATTCCGGGATGGAACGGTCCGCCCACACAAGGCTCGAGTGCTCCGCGCTGTAGAGCCTCGGTCTGTTCGTCCGGGTCGGCGATGCCTTCAATGGGAGGATAAGTTGGTTTTTGTCCGCTTGTGAATTTGTCATCGCGCCATGCCACGAAATTTCGATACTGCGACGGCAGGAGCGACAACCATGTCTCGGGTTTGCCTTCCGTCCTTCGTCCGCCATCGCCCGACAGCAGCGGCATGAAGCGTGCATTGGCCTGTCTAGCTGCCTCCGCCGCCCTCTCGGTGACCTCAGGGGCCAGCCTGTCGGCCTCCGTACTCTCGACAATAGGCTTTCGAATCCTCGCGACGATGCGGAGTCGTAACTCCTTGTCGTCTTGCGGTGCCGCAAGCCTGCCAGAGGTCAAGAACGTATGATCGACCCGCATTCTCGACCCAGCTCTTGCTCCGTGGTCGAGGCTCTCCGGGTCGGTCATCCCCCCGCCGATCGATTGCTCGGCAGGCTGTGCCGGCGTCGCGTCTTCCGGCGCACGGAACTCGCCGCGCTTGTCATATCCGTGTCCGCGCTGAGCCTCCTTGTTGACCCAGGATAGTCCGACCGCACGGCTCAGTATCGGAAATATGTCTTCATAGTAGGTGACGTTCGGCTTATCCGCGATCCATTTCTGGTCGAGGGCCACCTCGCGCATCACGTCGTAAAGGGAGACAATCGGATCGAGGCCTGGCGCATATTTGGGCGGAGCAACGATAACCCATGCCGCCTCCCGTGGTTGATCGATCGTGATCACGCGCCCATCATTCGGCAGAATTACTTTAGCGGTGACCGGCCCGTCGGAAATGTCGTCGTACCAGTGATCATTGTTTACCCAGTAATCGGTACTGCGAGCATCCTGTCCGATGGGCTCACCGTTTGTCGATGCAGAATGGCCAAATCCGCCGAGCACGACGAGACGTGCGTTCGTGTCGACCATAAGCTCACCGAGCGGCACGGCCGTTCCAAGGAACATGCCTGTATCGAAGCGCACGGTTGAGGGGCCGGCGTCACATGCGACCGGCCGACCTTCGCCATCGATACAGCGTGGACCGGGATCGATGACGAGATCCAGACGAGAATCGGGCGGCTGGCCCTTGGGTACGGTACAGAACCCGTTGCGAACCCCGTCGGGCTTCTGAAAGCGGGTGAAGAACTTGTACCAGGCGCCTTTCTTGTTCGCGAGATGTACCGTCCACTCGACCGCCGCCGCACGCCCGGCATCGCAATCCGCTTCGCCGCTAAGCGGCAGTTCGCCCAGATTATTTCCTTCTTCGTCATAGGCATAGATGCGAAAGCGCGCGGCCTGCCGCTTGATGCGGCCCTCGGCATCCTTGAAAGCGCCATCGGGAGCGGTGACTTGATTTGGATCGCGCGGCGCCTCCGGACCGATGAAATATCCGTCCGGGCTGTTGCCAACACGCGCGACGCCTATGCCGGGGTGAATCCTGCAGCTATGAACTTTGGAGAAACTGAATGACCCCGATCCGTTCGACTGGCTGGTCGCCGCGTTCGCCATGGTCGCCCCCTTCAGCACAACAGCGGAAGCGGGAAAAGGAGCTCCGCTCCGCATTCCTCCCTAGGTTGCCGCTATTCTATCGATGTCCGGCGGCACGGCTGTGAACGAATTCACACACCAACGTCAAATTCTAACATAGGATGAAGAGCGTTTCCATGGCCCGCTGCGGTCGCCGTGTCCCGACGACCTCACAGCCCTCGCCAATGAGCGACGCGAGCTCGGAAGAGGGGTGAACGCAATGCAGTACGCAATATATCGCGTAGCCGCAGCTTCGGTGGCCCAGGCAACCGACGAGCTTGAACGGAACGGCGTGCAGTGGCTCCGGTTCGGTGATGACTATTTCTGCTGTGCCGCTCCCTCGACCGACTGGAACGGGCTCAGAACGTCCAGCATCGGCTCAAGCCTCGAAACGAGAGAATCGGAAGGCGTTCTCCTCTATCTGGTCACACAGGAGGGCCGCAGTTTCCAGCAAGCCCATCCTGATATACCCGTGCTGTTCGATAGGGGGCGACACATCGTGGTGTCGCTCGACCGGCCGCAGGCTGACCGCATCTCCGACCATAAGGCACGCTTTTCAATTCGGCTGGCCACAGGCAACGCGGTCGTATTCGAGACTTTGACGCGCCCGATTGCGCCGCTGGCGGCCGACCCTCGAATCAAGAGCATCACGGACTCGATCAGCCCGTCCGATTTTTCGGCGACGCTGGCGCAGCTCGTCAATCACCCAACCCGACACTCGCTGACCAGCCATTTCAGGGAAGCCGCGCAACTGTGCCGCGACCGACTACAATCGTGCGGCTATGAGGTCACTCTCCAGGACGTACAGATCTCTGGCGCTAGGACCCTGAATATCATCGCCGACAAAGCGGGGTCTGGCAGCCAGCCACGTTCCGTCGCGATGGTGTGTGCGCATCTCGATTCCATTAATCAACCGAATCCATTACTGCCTGCAGATCCTGGGGCACCGGCGCCCGGGGCAGATGACAACGGCAGCGGCAGCGCCGGACTGCTCGAAATCGCCCGGGTGCTCAAGGACCAGTCGATCATGCAAGATCTGCGGCTCATCCTCTTCGGCGGTGAGGAGCAGGGCCTGCTTGGAAGCACTCACTATGTGGACCAGCTACCCGCCTCCGAGTGCGCGCGGATCAGTTCGGTTGTCAACATGGACATGATTGCGGTCCTCAACAATACAAGGGGCCCGACGGTGCTGCTGGAAGGTGGCGATCCGGTCTCGAGGAGAATGGTCGAGGGGCTGACGGCAGCGGCACACGCCTACACCCAACTCACGGTGAAGACCTCGTTCCGCCCGCATGACAGCGATCATGTCCCCTTCATCGACAAGGGCGTACCAGCGGTTCTTACGATTGAAGGCAACGACAAGGGCAACGAGAGTATACATACCGAGGACGACACGCTGGTTCACATCGACCGCGATCTTCCGATCGAGATTCTCCGCATGAATGCGGCCTTCGTCGCTGCTGAGCTCGGATTGCAGACGGCACTGGTGGGATGACGCCGTAACTCAATCGCTTGGACTTGCGGAGGCGGACATCATGAGCCAGGCCGACTACCTCAATCCGACACGCCGAACAGTCCTGAAGGGCGCCATCGGCATAGCAGCCGGAGTGCACGCCATTAGCGGGGCAAGCCTGGCACAATCGGGCAAGACTCCTCACGTGATCATCGTTGGCGCCGGCCTGGCGGGGCTGTGTGCGGCGTACCTGCTGCAACAGAAGGGGTGGAGCTACACGCTGCTGGAGGCAGAACGGAATCACATCGGGGGACGCGTACGCACCATCCCGATCGGCGAGGGCTTATGCTGGGAAGCCGGCGCAATGCGCATCCCGACGAAACACTGCATCGTCCGCAAATACATTCGCGCGTTCGAACTCGAGCTGCGCCCATTCGTGATGGGCAGCTCCCGGACGTTCTTGTTCGCGCGTGGAAAAAGGGCGACTGCGGAAGCCGACATCAAGATGCAGTTCAAGTTGACGCCGGAGGAGGCGCAGCTTTCATCCCTGGAGCTTTGGCAAGGCAGCGTCAAGGGCGTGGCTCAAGGCAGGAAAACGCAGGGGTTTCCTGATCCTCTCTCGCAATACGAACTCAACGAACTCAGGACCGGGAATGCCTTTACGACCGACAAGCTGATCGATTTGGATCGCCGGTCGCTTCGGCAGCTGATCCAAGCCGCGAGACTACCTTTCGAACCAGTGCCCACAACGCCGGTCCGACCGCTCTCGGACGAGGCTATCGAGTTCACTCTGTTTGCCTCCGGCAACTTGAGTATCCAGCACGGTGCTGCAACCGAGTTCCTTCGCGAAGAGAATATTGGCGTATGGGATGAGGATTTCTCGGAAATCAAGGGCGGCACGTCTCGTCTGCCCGAAGCGTTTCTGAGCCGCCTGACGACCAAGCCCGTGATGGGATGCGAGGTCATCCGGTTGGAACAGGACGACGCTCGCGGCCGCGTGACTGCGGTCTGTCGGACCGCGAGCGGCCTGTCCCGCGAGGACGCAGATTTCTTGATTTGCACAGTCCCGCTACCCGTTCTGACACGCGTCGAGGTCGCTCCGCCGTTCTCAAACGACAAGCAGCGCGCGATCATCCAAGCGGGGTACGATTCCGGCACGAAGGTTGCGGTGCTGACGAAGAACCGATTCTGGGAAAAGAAGCACGGCATCTTTGGAGGTACCAGCACCACCGATCTGATGACCGGCGCGATTGTCTATCCGTCCGACAACGCAAAGGACAAGGACGGCACAGAGCCACTCGATCCGGCCATGTCGGATCGGCCCGGCGTTTTGATCGCCTCATACAGCTGGGGGCAGGAAGCCCGTCGGCTTGGCGCAATGCCCGCCAGCGAACGCGAGGAGTTTGCGATCCGCGAAGTGGCGAAGGTTCACCCAGAACTGGAATACCCTGGCATGGTACTCCATCGCATGAGTTGGGCATGGGACACCTACCGATGGTGCGGCGGCGCTTTTGCTTTTTACCAGCCGGGCCAGTTCGCACGAATCCACCAAGACCTCATTCGTCCAGAGGGCCGCATCTACTTTGCTGGCGAGCATTGCTCCCACAGTCACAGCTGGATGGAAGGCGCCTTGGAATCGGCGGAAAGTGTCGTCGACGCCCTGGATACGGCAGCCGGTCGGTGAACTCGGAGAAAATGCGTTAGGTCAAGCGCGCACCGCCGGCGTGGTTCCCTCCATAAGCCACCCCGTTGACGCGAAAGTCGATCTTGCCGCGCGCTGCGCCCGGGAGGTCTACCGGCATGCCAACACCGTCGGGATCAACCACGTCGAATCGCACGCGATCAGCATGTGAACCAGTTCACAGCATTCCGCCGGAGCTTTTGCTAACGTAATGGCGGCTACGCATTTGTGATTGCTCAAAGCGACGTGGTCGCTGTTGGTTCGCCTCGGTCGATCCGAGGAAGGCATGATAACGACCGCCGGCCAAGACGGCAGAGCCGCGCGGGCCTCAAGACAAGAAAAGCAGACTTCTCGCTGCCATTCGCCGTTCAACCGGTCGAGCTGATGGTGGGCCGATGATGGACATGGTTGTTGTCGACAACGAAGTCTGCGAATGGCTGGACAGTCTTGGCTTCCGGCAATACCAGCCTGCATTCACGCAAAATGCGATAGCGTGGGAGTTGGTGCCCGAGCTCACCGATCAGGACCTGCGGGAGTTGGGTGTATTAGCGCTCGGTCATCGCAAGCAATTGCTAAGGGCTATCAGGGCACTGCGCCAAGGACTTGCGGTACCCACTGAGTTTGAGCCGCAAGTTCCGACACCCTACGCCTCCGCGGAACGCCGTCAGATTACTGTCCTGACTTGCGATCTGGTGAATTCCGTTACTCTTTCAGGCCGCTTTGATCCAGAGGACCTCGCTGACATCATTGCAGCCTATCAATCATGCTGTGAGGGGGTCGTCCGCCAGTTCGACGGTTACGTCGCTCGATTCACCGGTGATGGCCTAAAGGCGTACTTTGGATACCCTCAGGCAACCGAATACGATCCAGAGCGCGCGGTCCGGGCCGGGCTCGCCATCGTATCTGCGGTCAAGCGACTGGAGCTCTACCCCGGTCTTGTGCTGTCTACGCGGGTCGGGATTGCAACGAGCGATGTCGTTGTTGGTGAAATTATCGGAACGGGTGAGGCGCAAGAGCGCACTGTCGCTGGTGAGGCGCCAAACCTTGCCGCACGTCTGCAGCAGCTCGGAGAGCCTGATTGCGTTATCATCTCGGATACAACGCAGCGTTTGATTGGCCGTCTATTCGAATATTTCGATTTGGGCCGCAACTCGCTCAAGGGCTTCGCCGAGCCGGTGCAGGCCTGGCGGGTACTAACCGAAGGCACAGCCAGCCATTTCGAGGCCGTGCGCACTGAGATGAATCTCACGCCGCTGACGGGCCGTGACGAAGAGCTGGCGCTGCTTCGGAGTTCTTGGCTTCAGGCGAAATCTCATCAGGGCCAGATCATCGTATTGTCCGGCGAAGCCGGTGTCGGCAAGTCACGGCTTGCGCTCGCACTGCGGCGCATGCTGGCGGAAGAACCGTCTCGCATCCTCCAACACCATTGCTCGCCCTATCGTCAGAATAGCGCCTTCTATCCGATTATCAAACAGCTCGAACGCGACGCGCAATTTTCTTCCGCCGACACCGCGGAGATCAAGCTCGAAAAGCTTGAAGAACTGCTATCGGAGTCCGAGTTAGACACCTCCTGCTCTGTACCGCTGTTTGCCTCGTTGCTGTCCATCCCGACGAAATCGAGCTATGTCCCGCTAAGCATCAGTCCACGACAGCAGAAGCGCCTCACCTTGCACGCGCTCGAGACGAGACTTGCCAGGATGACCGAAGATGCGCCATTGCTCATCATATTCGAGGATGTGCACTGGATCGACCCCAGTACGCGGGAGTTTCTCGACCGCCTAGCGAAGCGAGTGGCGTCGCTCCCGGTCCTGCTTATGATAACATGCCGACCGGAATTCGAACCGGCCTGGGAGAATTCTGTCAAGGTGACAACCTGTGTCCTGGAACGATTACCTCGGCACAAGAGCGAGAGCATCGTAACAGCGCTAGATCCCTGCTTTAAGCTTGCTTCGACGACGCGCGATCAGATCCTGGATTACGCCGATGGCCTACCTCTATTTTTGGAGGAATTGAGCAAATCTGCGCTCGAGGCCAAGCATGAGCAGGATAAAGGTCGGGCTCCTGCAGCGAAGGTGCCAACGTCCAGCATTCCCGTTCCTCGAACACTGCACGATTCTCTATTGGCGCGCTTGGACCGGTTAGGGCCCCAGAAGCAGGTCGCGCAGATCGCTGCGGTCATCGGTCGATGTTTCACGTTTAAACTTCTTTCAGCTCTCTATCCTCAAGACCGTGCGGGGCTCGAGGCCGCATTGCAGGGCCTCGTGAGGGCTAAGTTGATTGTTCAGCACGGCAAGCAACAGGATCCTACCTACACTTTCGCGCATGCCTTGTTGCAGGAAGCCGCAGTCTCGTGTTTGCTTAATGCGGACAGGCGCTCAATCCATCGGCGCATCGCCCGAACGTTGGAAAGGGATTTCCCAGAATCTGCCGAAACCGAGCCAGAGTTGTTGGCGTTGCATTATGTAGGTGCCGGGCTCGCCGAGCCGGCGATCAGATATTGGAAGGCAGCTGCAGATAAGGCGCTTCAGCGATCCGCAAACGTCGAGGCAGCTCACTATTTCGAAGAGGCCTTGGCGTCACTTGATACTCTGCCGCAGGGCCATGAACGAAATGAACGCGAACTCGATCTGCAGACCAGGCTGGGAGCGACACTGACAACGATAAAGGGCTTCGCGGCTCCAGAAGTCGCAGCTGCATATGATCGTGCGAGAACCTTATGCCAGGGACTGCAGGCTCCGGCGCAACGGTTCTCGGTTCTGCGAGGGCTCTGGGTGTACGATCTCGTCCGCGCCGAGTGGCAGGCAGCCGGAGAACTCGCCAAAGACATGCTTGAACTTGCTCGCAGTCAGCAGGACGTCGGATATGAGGTGGAATCGCGTCGAGCGCTCGGCATGACCTCGCTCTGGCGTGGCTTGTTTATTCAGGCCCGCGAACACCTGGAAGAGGGCCGCCGCCTTTACGACCCAAAACAACACCGTATCCACGCAGTCCGCTACGGAAACGACCCGGGCATCGTTTGCACGGTGCACGAGGCCTTCGTGCTCTGGATGCTGGGCTACGCCGATCGCGCGCTAGCCACCAGTCACCAGGCAATAGCAATCGCGCGGCAGTTGGGTCACCCCTTTAGCCTCGTTCAGGCGCTTGTCTATGCTACGTTCATCCATCAATCTCGTGGCGAAGCGCGCGCCATTAGAGAGTTGGCGGATGAGGCGAGGTCACTGGCCCTTGAGCACGGCTTTCCGTTTTGGCAGGCGGAAGCTACTATAATGGCAGGATGGGCAATGGCGGCGCAGGACAAAGGCAATGAAGGCCTTGTCCAGCTACGGCAAGGAATGACGGATTTCCTAGCGACCGGTGCGAGGATGGACCGGCCGCGCTGGCTTGCGATCCTGGCCGAAGCGTGCTTGATCAATCGGCAGCCGCATGAAGGCCTCGAAGCCGTTGGGGAGGCATTGCAGATCGTAGAGGAGACCAATGAATGCTTCTTTCAAGCCCGGCTCTGTCAGCTCAAGGGTGAGCTTCTCTTGCTGCAGGATCCACTCGACACTGTTGCCGCCAACCGCTCCTTACAACAAGCGTTGGCGATCGCGAAGCATCAGCAGGCGAAATCTTGCGAGCTCCGTGCCGCGACCAGCCTGGCACGGGTGTGGAGCGCCCAAGCTAGGCGGCGAGAAGCCCACAATCTCCTTGCGCCTATATATGAGTGGTTTACTGAGGGCTTCGAAACAACTCCGCTCAAAGATGCGCGGGAGCAGTTAGATCAGCTACGCGAGTTCCGACCCGCATCGGGTCAACGTTCCCGCGTGGCAGGCCCCTCTCGGGCAGACCGCGCGAGTCGAAGCAGCTCGTGCAGCAGACGTAGGAAATCTCCTCCAAAGCTTGGCACAGTTTCGAGTTAGAGACTTGCCGGCGTCCCCTCTTGGAGGTCGCGCTCAGGAGACTCAATCGACGCACATTCACGTACGCCCGGTTATGGAAGAAGCCGGCCGGTAACCGACGACCAGCTTTTCCGTTCGGCGTATGCGACGTTACGGAAGAAGCGGGCCACTGGCCGATTCCGGATCATGTAGTAAACGAGTTGGCCGCTCTTCTGGACGTGTCGACCTCGAGAAGGCGCGCACCTTCTCCGACGCCGAGGCAGACCCGGGGTTTTCTGTCCATTGCATAAAAGACTGTCCTGCGTTTGAGCTCGTGTTCAATTTGTTTTCTCTGGAGCTGGCGCTCGGCTTCTTGCCAGAAGTGAACCTCTTTTC
Organism: Bradyrhizobium sp. BRP22; assembly: GCF_020194175.1. Classification (GTDB taxonomy): domain Bacteria; phylum Pseudomonadota; class Alphaproteobacteria; order Rhizobiales; family Xanthobacteraceae; genus Bradyrhizobium. The sequence goes on from NZ_JADYVX010000059.1 coordinate 12,636, forward strand.
CTCGGGTTTTGCCGCCGCGTCCCACAGTGGGTACGCACCGTGCTCGGAGCGCAGTCCATATCCTTCCAAATCTATTTGACGATGTGATCTCGTTCACACCGGGTGCGATGGCATTTGCCTAAAATAAACCAAATACCGCTCAGGAGACTTCTCATGACTCGCGTCATTGATGTCCTGCGGCAAGTCGCACCGAAAGCAAGCCAGAGCTATCTGGCCGCATTCGACAGCGGGGACTCCCTTCTCCAGCAGCATCACATCACCACCCCCAATCGGCTCGCGCATTTCCTTGCCCAGGTTCTGCACGAATCCGGTGGCTTAATGCTTGAGCACGAAAATCTGAAGTATACCAGTAGAAGGCTCCTTCAGATTTTTGGCGTCGGCCGGCACTCGGCAGCAATTACCCCGGCGGAGGCGCAGCACCTCGCCCGTAACGAACAGGCGATCGGCGAGCGCGTTTATGGCCTTGGCAATCCGCGTAAGGCGCAGGTACTCGGTAACAAGGACCCGGGCAACGGCTTTAAATATCGCGGCGGCGGCCTTATGCAGACCACGGGCCGTTGTAACTACCGCCGTATGAGCCAAATCTGCGGCGTTGATTTCGAGGGAAATCCGGATTTAGTGTTCTCGCCCGAGCACGCGCTGAAACCGGCGCTGGCCGAATGGACCGAAGCCGGATTGAACGTCTACGCCGACAATAATGACATTTTGGCTATCTCGCGTGCCATCAACTGCGGTAGCCCAAAGTCGAGGGTGATCCCCAATGGGATGCAGGACCGCGCTAATTGGTTTGCAAAGGTCCGGCCGCTAGTTGATCGCGTCGATTTCGTGACGGATACCGCGACCTCAATCCAGTCGCCAGTCGCGCAAGCTCCAGGCGAGTTTCGAACAGAACTTGTTCCCCAATGTGCAATTGCCGACCTGCTAGGCGAGCGGATCCTTCGAGTAGGCTACCAGGGTCCGATTGTACGCGCGGTGCAACTCGCGCTCGCCCAGCTCGGATATCCCCTGCGCGGAAGCGCTAGCTTTTCCGGCAGAACCCTGCGTGCGGTGAAGGACTTTCAGAAGGCTCATGGTCTTGAAGTAGATGGTGAGATCGGGAATGAGACCGCTAACGCTATCGACCGCGCACTCGCGGAGCGGAACTCCACAATTGCAACTTCTGCCTTCACCATTTCCGGGCTCATCGGAAGGCGCATGCTGCGCGTTGGGGATGCGGGGCCAATGGTACAGGCTGTCCAGCTTGGGCTCGCCCGGCTCGGTTATCCACTCAAGGGTACCGGCAATTTCGGGCCCGCGACCGAGAAAGCAGTACGCGATTTCCAGACGCAGCACGCGCTTGAGGTGGACGGCGAGGTAGGACCGGAAGTCGCCGATGCGGTCGACCGTGCCCTCGACGCGCTTACGCGCGATGCCGAGCCCTTGCCTAGGACCGATCCAAGTCATCCGCAACCGGCAGCGGAGATCCGGACACCCATGCCGCAGCTAGCCGCCGCTGTCTCATTGGCGGATCTCGTCGGCGACGGTGTTCTCGGCCTAGGTGATCAGGGACCGGCAGTGAATGCCGTTCAACTCGAGCTGCGGAAGCTCGGCTATGAGCTGAAGAATACCGGATATTTTGCTGGCAGCACAGAAGCCGCGGTAATGGATTTCCAGGAACACTGCGGCCTTGAGGTGGACGGCGAGGTCGGTCCTGAGACGACGCGAGCGATTGATCAGGCCGTGGCTAGGCCACTGCAGTCCACGGAGCGCTCGCAGGGCGAGCAGCCGTCTCAGCCCCCCGCCGCGAGGGACATGCGGCCTCTTTGGGTCATAGAAGGTCTGAAATGGCTAAGCTTACGGGAAGGACGAGGTAGCGCCGACAATTTGGAGATCCTGCTATGGGCACGGCATGAGGGCGGTGCGATTGCCAAGACCCACAAGAATGATGAAATCCCGTGGTGCGCACTCTTCGCGAATATGGTGCTGACGAAGATCGGGATTAAGGGTACCGAGACCCTGTGGGCACTCGATTGGGACAAGTGGGGACAGAAGCTCTCTGGTCCGGCGGTCGGCGCCTTCGCGCCGATGAAGCGCAAAGGCGGCGGACACATCGCCATTGTGGTGGGGCGCAACAAGCGCGGTAACCTCATGTGCCTGGGCGGCAACCAGAATGACACCGTAAGTATCGTTCCCTTTCCACCCAATCGGCCACTGAGCTTCCGCTGGCCTGCTGGCGTCCCGCTACCGCTCAAAGCCGGCCTGAACTCTCTGCCCGAGATGAAATCCGACGCACCGGTTTCGACCAAGGAGTCGTGAACGCGAAGTGATTACGCGGTCTTTGATAAGGCTCGATGAGAGGGCCCGTCTGCGGTTGCAATTCCGCCCCGCTTACCCAACGGAGGATCTCATGGAAATGCTGCTCGTCAAATTGTTGCCGATAATCTTCCGAGCAATCAAGGTTGCGCCACAAATTCAGGAGGCTATTCGAATTGGAACGCCCATCGTGAAGGCCGTGGAGGAACACGCGGGTAATCTCCTGCCCCTATTGAAGGAGATCGGTAAGCAAGAGTTTCTAAACATTGACGAGAGATTTGCGCCAGCCGCAGCCGCCTCAACGATGTTTGATCCGGTTAGGATCAAGTGGCTCCAGACCGCGCTGAATGTGCTCGGTGCCAATCCGCCACTCGACGTCGATGGCGAGTATGGTCCGTTGACGAAAGATGCCGTATTGCGGTTTCAAAAGGCTCTTAACATTGTGGCTGACGGCTGGGCTGGCGACGTCACACACGCCGCTCTCCAGCTTGCGCTTTCTACGAAGTAGCGGCAGCGGAAAGCCCTTCATTGGCTAGGTCAACATTGCAAGCAGGCGCCCGAGGGGTGCGGGAGCCCAAAAGGGGAATAATTGGAAGTTTGGAGATAATTTTCCGAGCTGACGTTTGTTCCTCGCCCCGGCCGCTGCAGGCCAATGAGAACTTGCACAATTCCATTGATGTGGGCTGGTGTGTGAACCTGACGCTTTTTTCTCTGAGGCTCCTATCGCTCAGGTTTCGAAGCAACTCGCGCGGAGTTCGAAGCTGAACATCGCGATCCTCAAGATCAGCGCAGCACCTTGGGTCAACCCAGGCGGATGATTCGATCAGGTGCACACGAATTTTCTGCCAACAACGTGTGCTACTTCACATTGCGCTTCTGTAGCTAAGTATATTACTCGCTAGGTATACTTTGTGAGCTTCCTTGGGACACGTGTGCGACCGACGCGCGAACGTGTCGGTCACGCAGACCCTCATTCATTGCACTGCTTCGGCGAGCGCAGCGCCAATCGTCCCCGCTTCGCACGTTGTATGGGAGCGCGTGACATGACCATTCTCCATGAAATCGTTATGAAGAGCGAATGGATTATTGCGATCCTGACACTCTATGTCGTGGCCTGGACACGCTTCAATTCGCCACCAACCAATCGGTCGGGCACGACCTTCGCGCTGTTCTTCTTCGGTGTGATTTTTTATTACGCCTTGATCGTGGTACTCTGGCTTCTCGTCATGATCGGGCTCGTCCAGGGTAGCATCGGCTTCGACTGGGTTGGCAAAGCACTGACCAAGGCGAATCCCGAGGCGCAAATCCAACTTGCTCAACACGCTCCGATTTTGGCAGCACTAATCATCATTGTTGCTTCGCAATTCCATCAGGTGTCTCGGATCGATTCGGCGGCGCGAACATTCTGCTTCAAGTTAGCGGCAATTCCGCGGGAGGCCGATCGGCTCGCGATTGAACTCGCGCAAAGCGCCGATTTTGAACCGAGTGAGAAGCTTCGAAAGCAAGTCACTAAAATCATTTCCGAGAACATCAGTCCGCAGGCCCTGAACTTCAATAGAGATGGCACGCTTCCTGCCCGCTTCACCAGGGCCGTCGCATTGTACAACCTGTTCGTTGGGCCCAGGAACAACGGTACAGCACTTGAGTTTGCGGGAAATGGATATAGCCGGTCCGGCTACGCGAGGATCATGCAACTTGGTGAAACGGTGGCTGCTCGCGCAGACACCCGTTACGAAGAACTGATGCACACTGGCCTTGCTTTTTTCACGTCTTCGCAACCAACCCGGGAGCTGAAAGAAGCGCTGAATTGCAACATCGTGGAGATTTCGAACCTCACTTGCAGCCTCGTTGCGCGTTATGTCCTCTTTTGCGACAGGACCCACAACGGCCGGCTCCAGCGCCTTGCTGGTATGGGATTCGACGCCCGCCCGACACCGACGTTCGGTCCAGACCAATGGGCGACAACAATTCTCTTCGTCATCCTCTTGAGCGTTGGGATGATGATATTGATGCCAGGGACACGTCCGATCGAAGCAGGCAAGGTTCTGACCATTGCAATTACGTTTGGCATCTCGATTGGGTTCGCAGTTTTGGGTGCAATCGTAGTGGCGCAACGTTTCATTGAACGCCACGAGGGAGGCGGGCCGGCATTTCCGCCTATCGCCGAGCTAGTACTTGCTGCCCTCATCGTAGCGGGACTGTCGATGGCTCTCCGAATCGGTATTCCGCTGGTGCCCGCCTTGCTGCAGGGTGAGGGATTTCAGGACGTTATCAGGCAGTTCGTTGAGCGGTTGCCGGGGGTTATCACTCCATTCACTTGCACGGTCTCCCTCGGGCTTCTTTGTTCCTACCTCGGATCCCGGGACTGGAGTTGGCATCGCGTTTTGGGTGTTGGCGCGATCGGGAACGCGCTCTCACTCATGTTGGCGGGGTGGGTGATTGGATCTCTCCTCGATCAGAAGGTGCTGGCGCAGTTCTACGTGCACCCGGAACAAGCGGTTGTAATCATCGTGCTGAGCACCGGGTTGACGGGCTTCTTGGTCGGTGCCCTGGTTCTTGCGATGTTCAATAAGTCCGAGCGCGTACGCAAAGATTGCGCCGAGCGTGCAGCAAAGAACCTGCATACGGATATTCCCCTGCACAACGCGCCCGAGCTTACTGAGGACCTCGAAGCTGGCTTGGCATCCAAGTCTGAGGTTGCCCATGATCTCGGCCGCTACGCCCGTTCGAGCGTCGAGGCGTTAGAGGGACGTTATGTATGCTTCCGCCCGGCGTTCTCGTCCGCCGAGGTGATCAACGCCTATCTCATGTCCGTTCGTTGGGACGAAACCGAATCCTGCCTGACCTTCGAGGAATTAGGACGTATCGATTCCGCACACACGCAAAAGGGTCGAGTCTACATCCCAGACGGGCGGCCATTCATGAGCTTCGTTACCGTCGAAAAGGGGGCCATACGCCTGATCATGGTATCCCGTCCCGAAAGCAACGAGCCTGCACGCGGTCTGATCACTAGGTTGTCAAACCCGGGTGGAGCCCATTTTACGCCGGCCAGCGCTCCCATCGTACTCAGACGTGTAGTCGACCAAGCGCCTCAACTTGGTTTCATTCAGCCCGGCTCGCCCGACTACGAAGCCTATCGCCGCGAACTCGATATGGTGATGCCCGCCTTCGGCTTCTTCGCAGCACCTCCGCAACCAAATTCGAGCACCGGACCCCTGCCCATTGATCCGTCGCAGAACGTTCCGCTGGCAGTTGTAAGGTGATGACCATGCGCACCATCGTCACCACGACGCGGCCAAGCTCGGGGTCCAGCCGCCAGCGAAGGCGTTGTTAGGCCGCAACTTCAAAGGAGCTGATGAGGCCATCTACGTCAGCGGAAGGCTGCCTGTGACGACTCCTTCGTGTGGAATTCATACCCATCGAGTTGCCGCCTCTATTAGACGGTCTGACTACCGTTACTTAGTCGTTTTGGAGCTCAAGCGATGGCCAAAAGGATCATTATTCTTTCAGACGGCACCGGAAACTCCTCTGCAGCGATCTGGCGGACCAATGTCTGGCGCACCTTCGACGCGCTTGACTTATCAAATTCGGATCAGGTCGCTTTTTATGATGACGGCGTCGGCACCTCAAGCCTCAAGCCGCTTGCCGTCCTTGGCGGTGCGTTTGGTATTGGACTAAAGCGAAACGTCATCGACATTTACAAGTTTGTTTGCCGAAACTACCGAAACGATGACGATGAGATCTTCGGCTTTGGCTTCAGTCGCGGCGCTTTTACGATCCGTGTGGTAGTCGGCCTAATCCTCGACCAAGGCCTTGTTCAGGCAAATAGTGAACTCGAGCTCGATCGCCTAGCTAAGTCATCGTTCGAGGACTATCGGCGACGCAAGTACCACACTGTTTGGTGGGAGATCTTCAATAGAGACCACAAGATACCTCCTCCCGCCGCGGCGGCAAACAACAGAGCGGTAAAGAGCATACGCTTCCTCGGATTATGGGACACCGTCGCGGCCTATGGATTACCTGTCGATGAGATGACCCGGGGCGTTAGCAAATGGGTCTGGCCGCTCGAACTACCGAACCGTGTCCTTGATCCGCGTGTGCAGCGCGCTTGCCATGCCCTAGCGCTGGACGATGAACGGACAACGTTTCATCCCGTGTTGTGGGACGAAAGTACGCAGCTGCCGTCAAACCCGCATCAGGAGCGCAACGTATGCGACGAGAGGATTAGCCAGATCTGGTTCTCCGGAATGCACTCCAATGTTGGTGGCGGATATCCGGACGATTCATTGGCGCGTATTCCCCAATACTGGATTATGACCGAGGCTCAAAAGTGCGGGCTCCGGTTCAAGTCGATGCCGAACGCCGATCCCGACAGTCTGATCAATACGAGAGCCGGCCAAGACAAAGACGGTCGGCTTTACGATTCGCGCAGCGGTCTCGGCAGCTATTATCGTTACGGTCCACGAAAGCTTGCCGAACTTTGCGATGAGAAATTCTCGAACAATCCCGGAGATCAAGTTCTGATTCGGGTACCCAAAATCCATGAAAGCGTATTCAAACGGATTCGAAACAACGCCCACCCGTGCGCACCTTTGGGTATCCCCGAAATATACGAGGTAGTGACGGAAAACGGCACGGTCATTCCGGTTGACGACAATCCTTACGAATCCGCCGTCGCTAGTAAGGTGCGCACGAAAGTTCAAGAAACCGTTTGGAATAGCATTTGGCTTCGTCGAATTGTGTACTTTCTGACGGTATTGACATCTGCAGCCCTGATTATCTTCCCGCTGCTGAAGAGCAGCCCGGCTTCAGACGAGTTCTCAAGTCATGTGCGCTGGCTTTCTGACCTGATCCGACTGGCAGGTTCATTTCTTCCTTCCATTGCAGATCCTTGGTTGAACGGGTATGCGCGCAGCCCGATTACTTTTGCCGGTATCGTCACGGTTCTTATTGCGCTTACGGTTACTGGCGCACGGCTCTCAGCCCGGATCAAGAGTGACATGGGCGCGATCTGGCAAGCCTCCGTGGTGGCAGGCCGTGCAGATGGCTCGCCCGAAAATTGGATATACTGGTTACGAAATAGCCGGAGTTATGTAGCTGCGAAGCAGTACTGGAAATTCCATCTTGGGCCAGGACTCTCTGCGCTCTTCTTCGTTTATGCTGGCCTCCTGATTGTCAACCATGCCGCCTACATTTTGATCGACGATGCCGGGGTCGTTTGCAGAGAAGCCGGAAGCGCCACCAGGCTAACGAAGGGCGAGACAAGAAAAGTAGACTTCAATACCGCCTCCGTATGCTCGGCTACGGGCGTGCAATTGGAAACTGGTGGTCGCTATTTGATCTCCATCAAGCCGCGCGAAGTGTCCTGGCATGACTGGAATGTCGAAACCAGCCCATCAGGATTTTACAGCTTGGATGCACCGACCATATGGCAGAAGGCCCTCATGGTCCTGGCAGTCCCCATGCGACGCGAGTTGATAAGACCTTGGTTCCGTATAGTTGCGCGAACGGGCAGCGTCGGAGGTGAAGAGAGCTTTCTTGACCCAGATCCAAAGGATCATTCAATTGAGGAACTTTTGCGGGCTACACGCGACGGCGAACTATTTCTCTTTGTTAACGACGCAGTTATTGGCGTACCAGGTTTTGAGGGCGTGTTCTATTCGAACAACGTCGGCACCGCGGAGGTGACGATCACTCGACGTTAGGGCTCGCGATCAATTCGCGTGTGCTGCGCGCGCAGCTCCCGGATCCATGTCGGCTCGTGAACCGGTAAGAGCTAAGGCCGACGTCCGACAGGAGCTACCACATGGCCAGTACGTCAGAAGGTTCGCAACTTGAAGCAGACGGGACAACTAAAGAGAAGTTTGTTGGAAGGTCGAATCTGGTTGAAAAACGGATTGGGCTGCTGCGGCATCTCTTCGGCCCCGCTTACCTAGTAGCAGGGGTCGCGTTACTTGTAATCAGCACGCTGCTCGCCTGGAAAATCCCGGAGCCCTTTCCCCAATATGTCATGACGGTCGACCGCTCCATTCTTAAGGATCTCTTCGACCATACACTCAGCGATTACAAGGCTGGACTGGCCCGGCTCGATACTAATCTCAGTGCTCAAGCGCTTGTGGTGGCGACGGCCGTCCTCGTTATCATTCGTCGATCCGACTCCCTAAATTTCTTTGAAAACTCAATACCCCTAAGTTGGTTACACGCTTTCATCCCAATCCTGCTGATCTTTTTGTTTATGGCATACGGGTACATCTCGCACAGACTGATCGCGAGCCGAATGCTCGGCGTCCAGCTAGCGTGTGCGCTGTCCTACCAAGACGCGGCTTCTGGAGCGGTGAGACTGGGCGGGACAGTCGCGTTCGATAATTCGAGATGCGGGAGAGATCCCAATACGAGCCCTCACCAAGAGCTGTTTCGCGACGCCAGCTGGATCGATGGTTGGTTCATGTAATTTATCGATACAGATGACGTCAATGTTTCGGGGATCTATCGCAGCTACTCCGGCTTCATAGAGATTCTTCCGATTGTTGTGCTAGGGACCCAAACAGCCGCCGCTCACGCAAGCACCCTCGCTGTCGTATCTATTGGCTGTCGACGATATTTCGCCACCAGATATAAGCGACGTCTCGTATGGTACTATTTCTTGCCCCTCTTTCCCTTGCTATTCTTAGGGGTGTCACATTTCCTATTTGCGTATGCGGGGCCACATAAGAATACCTATCAGATCTATGTCGCAGCAGCCTCGGTTGCGCTAATGGCATTTTTGCTGTGGCTGTCAGCCAAGATCGACCGCGTCTCATATCCTGAGACTTTGCAATGTCTTCTACGCATGCGGCATGTAACGCTTGCCCCAACCCCTATCGATCGACCGATGCCGCAGCACACTTCCGAATCGAGAGGCGGCTTCGAAAGAAGAATTGCTCTGAGTGGAGATAGCCTAAGTACCGCGTTCTACGTGAGTTCGTTGCTTCAGATGTTGGTTCGCGCTCGACGAGGGTGGAAGACGAACTGGTTCCTCACGCTTCCGGCCGATCAGGCCGGCCAGAGCGTCGTCATGAGACTCAGCGCTTTTGGGACGATTACTGGTGTTCATCATGCTTCAGTGGCGGCGATGGTTGACGTCAACAAACGGCGCAGCGCCCTCAATCACTTGATGAGCACCTACCATTTTTGTCATCAGGTCGATGAAATCCTTTTGGGGCCGTTCCCAGACATGCTTCTGATTTGGATTGGACATAACGACGTCGACTGGAGGTCGCGAACAAATTCTCTGACGCCGAAATCAGTCACCGAATTATCTAAAGTTTTTGTCCACGCATACGAGGTTCAACTTCGCAGGCTGATGGTTGCTGCAGTCGCGCGCGGCGATACCTCCGCGATCATTGTTTTTGGTCTGGCAGATTTTGAATCGTTCTTTCTCACACGAGCCGAAACAGAAGCTATGAAAGAGACGGAACGCTCGGTGTTCCCGCACTTGGAGACTGGGTACAAGTCCTTTGTTGTCATTTGGCTTGCAATATTGCCCCCCTAAGCCGGGGGATCGGCGTCCAAAATTGACCCCCTAAGGTTGGGCTGTTGCGCTGCCTGCTTTGGAATGAAGCAGGTGGTCGGGGATGCTGATCGTGGAGACGATTGCGCGGATTCGGCGCGAGCACTTCATCAAGGGCAAGACGATCAAGGAGATCGCCCGCGACCTGAAGGTGTCTCGGAACACGGTCCGGAAGGTGCTGAGGTCGAGGGAGACCTCGTTCGAGTATGAGCGGTCGGTGCAGCCGCGGCCAAAGCTCGGGCGGTGGGCGTTGGAGCTCGACGAGTTGCTGGCGGCGAACGCGGTCAAATCCGCACGTGAACAGCTGACGTTGATCCGGATCTTCGAGGAACTACGTGGGCGCGGTTATGACGGCGGTTACGATGCCGTGCGGCGTTACGCCAGGCAATGGAGCAAGGAGCGCGGGCAATCGACAGCCGCGGCTTACGTCCCGCTGAGCTTTGCGCCCGGCGACGCCTACCAGTTCGACTGGAGCCACGAGGTGGTGCTGTTGAGCGGCACCACGGTGATGGTGAAGGTCGCCCATGTCCGGCTCTGCCACAGCCGTATGCTGTTCGTGCGAGCCTATCCGCGCGAGACGCAGGAGATGGTGTTCGACGCCCATGACCGGGCGTTCGCCCTGTTCAAGGGCACCTGCAGCCGCGGCATCTACGACAACATGAAGACCGCGGTCGAGACCATCTTCGTCGGCAAGGATCGTCTCTACAATCGCCGCTTCCTGCAGATGTGCAGCCACTACCTGGTCGACCCGGTTGCCTGTACGCCGGCCTCGGGCTGGGAGAAGGGGCAGGTCGAGAACCAGGTTGGACTGGTTCGGGAACGCTTCTTCACGCCGCGTCTGCGGTTCAAAACCCTGGACGAGTTGAACGCCTGGCTGCTCGATAAATGCATCGCCTACGCCAAGGCACATCGTCATCCGGAGCTGGCCGAGCAGACGATCTGGGAGGTGTTCGAAGCCGAGCGCCCCAGGCTCGTTCCCTATGCCGGCCGGTTCGACGGCTTCCACGCGGTGCCGGCGTCGGTCTCGAAGACCTGTCTGGTGCGCTTCGACAACAACAAATACTCGGTCGCAGCCAGCGCGGTCGGACGCCCGGTCGAGGTCCAGGCCTATGCCGACCGCATCGTGATCCGCCAGGACGGCAGGATCGTCGCCGAGCATCCGCGATCCTTCGGACGCGGTGAGACGACCTACGATCCCTGGCACTATGTGCCGGTGCTTGCTCGCAAACCCGGCGCCTTGCGCAATGGCGCTCCCTTCAAGGACTGGGTGCTGCCAGCCGCCATCGAGCGGATCCGACGCAGGCTGGCCAGCACCGACGATGGCAATCGGCAGATGGTCGACATCCTCAACGCGGTGCTGACTGACGGTCTGCCCGCGGTGGAAGCCGCCTGTGCCGAAGCGCTCGGTCACGGCGTCCATTCCGCCGATGTCGTGCTCAACATCCTGGCCCGCCAGCGAGATCCCATCCCACCGGCCAACATCATGACGCCGGCTGCACTCACGCTTCGCCATGCGCCGATCGCCGATTGTGCCCGCTACGACAACCTCCGGAGGACCATCTGATGGAACGAACCCAAATCTTTGACCTCATGGGCGAACTCAAGCTCTATGGCATGAAGGCCGCCTTCGACGAGATCATGGCGACCGCCGTCAAGCGACAGCACGAACCCCAGCGCATCGTCGGCGATCTGCTTAACGCCGAGATCAACGAGAAGCAGGCCCGCTCGATCAAGTACCAGCTCACCATCGCCAAGCTGCCGCTCGTCAAGGACATCGCCGACTTCCAGTTCGACGGCACGCCGATCAACCAGACGCTCGTCAATGACCTCGCCGGCGGCGGCTTCATCGCCCAACAACGCAACGTCGTGCTGATCGGCGGCACAGGCACCGGCAAGACCCACCAGGCCATCGCCATCGCCAGGAGCTGCATCCGGTCCGGCGCCCGTGGCCGCTTCTACAATGTGGTCGACCTCGTCAACCGCCTCGAGACCGAGACC
>NZ_JADYVX010000006.1 GCF_020194175.1 Bradyrhizobium sp. BRP22
GACAACGCTGACGGGTTGACCACATGCCCACAGCAACTGCAGCAGACAGAGTCTCTGGCAGCGTGATAAAAACAGATCAGGAGCGGTCAGTTTCCAACTCACAAACCGGTTCAAGTGGTCCCGCTCCGCGGGTCCATTTCACAACGACGACTTTGCCGGGGAATGGACGCGGGGTCTTCTGATCCGCCGCAACATCGCCGACGGCAGCGTGGCCTTTTTCTCCACATGGTGCCCCAAGAGCACGTCCATGTAGAAGCTGGTATCGGTGGAAGGCCATCGCTGGGCCATCGAGGACAGCTTCGAAACCGCCAAGAGCGAGCTCGGCCTTGATCACAACGAAACCCGCTCCTGGCATGGCTGGCATCGCCATGTCTCACTCGTCATGCTGGCCTTCGCCATGATGGCCGTCATCCGTCATCGGGCCAACACCGGGCCGTTGCCTCAAAAAAAGCGACCGCGGCCTCGACCGAAGCATCGTTCTTGATCCGCTGGTCGATCCAGGAAATCCGCCGCATCGCCATGAAGCTTGCCCAGCGGCGCATCTCGCACGCCCACATCCTCGCATGGTCGTCCTGGCGCAGGGCCCATCAGGCCAACGCGCGCAAAGCCCATCTCAGGCACAAATTGCAACTGTAATGCTAGCACCGTGTTCGCCTTCACCGCCCATTGACGCGAATTCGCTTGAAACGTGCCGGCCGCCATCCCGGCATCGACATTCGGCGTATGGCTTACGGCGCTCATGAGAGCTGGCCCGCAGCTTTTTCGAGCTGGGACCACGCCTCTTCGCCAAACTTGCCCTTCCAGTCGGAGTAGAAGCTGGTATTTGACAACGCCTGCCGGAAGGCGGCACGATCGACCTCGATGAACTTGAGCCCTTTGGCCGACAGATCAGTACGCAACGACTGGCTGAGCTTTGCGATATCGGCGCGCTGATCGACGGCAGAGCGGTCGAGCTCGCGTGTCACGATCTCCTGAACATCCTTCGGCAAGCGTTCGAAGCCGCGCGTGTTGCTGAGGATCGAGTAGCCGTCCCAGACATGCCCAGTCAAGCTGCACGTGTTCTGCACTTCGTAGAGACGTGCGGTCGCGATGATTGGCAACGGATTCTCCTGCCCGTCGACGACCTTGGTCTGCAACGCGGAATAGACCTCGTTGAAGTTGATCGGCGTCGGCCCGGGGCCGAGCGCCTCGAAGAGCGAAGTCAAAAGCGGCGCGGGCGGAACGCGGATCTGGAAATTCTTGAGATCATCTGGCCTTCGGACCTCGCGGCCGGACGAGGTCACCTGACGAAAGCCGTTGTCCCAGGCCTTCGACACCGCCATGATAGGCGTCTTGGCGATCCGCGCGGATTTAGGTGCCGAGTTCGCCATCCATCGTCCTTCCATACGCTGTCGTAGTCGGCGAATGCGAAGCCGGTATTCACGATGCCGGCGCTTGGCTCCAAGAACACCATGCGCATCACATCCATGGTGATCTTCATTCTGATTGGATCCACGGTATTCAGCCTGGTCTTCCAGGGCGTCGACGGCTCACGCTGGATTGAACACCTGCTGAGCCATGTGCCGGGCGGACAAGTCGGCTTTCTGATTTTCGTCAACATCTTCGTGTTCTTCCTGGCTTTCTTCCTCGACTTTTTCGAGATCGCTTTCATCATCATTCCGCTGCTGGTGCCCGTCGCCGACAAGCTCGGCATCGACCTCGTCTGGTTCGGGGTACTGCTCTGCGTCAACATGCAGACGAGCTTCATGCACCCTCCCTTCGGGTTTGCACTGTTCTACCTGCGCGGCATCGCTCAGAAGGAGGTGCTGTCGCGCGACGTCTACCTCGGGGCGCTGCCATGGGTCGGATTGCAGCTCGTCCTGGTGGCGATCGTGATCTTCTGGCCGGCGAGCGTCACCTATTGGATCGACAAGCGATCGAACATCGATCCGGCTACGATCCGCATCGAGCTGCCGAAAACCGACAGCGGTGACGGCGACATGTCGACAGTAAAATTCAAATAAGGTGGCTGCGCTCTTCTCCCGCGTGGCGGCCGCTTGACAGCATGGGTTATATCGTCAGTATACCTCTCATTTAGGACGACTGACTCGGCACATGCAGATCGATCTCCGCACCGGAAAGCACAGCATCGAGGACGCGATCTCCGACACGGTCAAGCGCTGCCAGCAGAGCCAGCCGACACTCAACGCCTTTGTCCGGATCGACCGCGACGGCGCGCTTGCCGCAGCGCGCACCGTCGATGCGAGCGGAGCAGCCGACGGACCGCTCGCCGGTGTTCCGGTCAGCGTCAAGGACATCCTGAATGTCTGCGGCCTGCCGACGAACTGGGGTTCGCGGCTGATGCAGGACGCCGCTCCCGCCGCGGCGGATACGATCGCGGTCGCGCGGCTGCGCAAGGCCGGAGCAATCATCATCGGCAAGAGCACGACCACCGAATTCGCCCATACCATGATGGGCTCCTCGCCCCTGACCGGACTCACCATCAATCCCTGGAATCCGGTGGCGACGTGCGGAGGCCGCTGCTATTTTCCGTTGTCGCCGGCTTCGATCGTCGCGATCCGTTCAGCGTCGCCGGCCCCGTCCCGGACGTCATTGCGGCGCTGGCGCAACCCGTCGCCGGAATGAGAGTGGTTTACAGCCCGACCTTGGGCTACGCGCGGCCCAATGCCGAGGTCCTCAAGCTGACCGACCGCGCCGCAGAAACGCTTGGAACGCTCGGCTGCCAGGTCGATCTTGTCGAGAAGGTCTTCGACGCCGATCCCGCGGACTTGTGGACGGCAGAATTTTATGCCGGCGTCGGCATTCGTCTGCGATCCTTCATGGAGGATCAGCGCGAGCTGCTCGATGCGGCAGTCGCCGATGTGCTCGAACCGGCGCTGATACAGGACATGCGCGATTATTACGCCAAGGTATTTTCCCGCTACGCGCTGCGCGACACCGTTCGCGGTTTCTTCGAGCGTTATGACGTGTTGATTTCTCCGGTCCTTCCCGTCACCTCGCTTGAGGTTAGCAAGAATATTCCCGACGAACTGCCAGATCGAAATCTCGTCTCATGGGTCTATTTCACCTATCCCTTCAACCTTAGCGGACAGCCGGCAGCGTCGGTCTGCGCGGGAGTCGCAGCGGACGGAATGCCGGTCGGGCTTCAGATCGTCGGACGATCACACAGCGAGCACGACGTGGTGCGCCTAGCCGCTGCATTCGAGCGAACCCAGATCCCCGGATACAATGTACGCAACTATCCGATCTGATCTTATGAGGCAGATGATGTCGGCCTCGCCAACTCCATGCAAGGCGGGAAGAGGTGCCACCGCCCCATGCCAGCCGACTCTTATTTGGCTCCTGGACGCACGCCGAAGCGCCTCATTGGGCACTCGGTCCGCCAAGTAGATTGGCGTGAGGGATCTTAGCCCGTAGCAGCGGGCAAGCGACTCGAATCCCAACACCAATTTTTGTCTTCACTGTCATTCGCGCAGTTCTTCGCGACCGACCGATCACCGAGCTCTACTTGTGACGGGCGCGATCAGCTCCTTAGTCGTTCGCGTGCCCCTGCCCTATCCAACTCTCCAGGCCGCCAGCGCTTCTGCGGACGTCGCATCACTCCAAAGAACGATCGCCCACACTTGCTCTGAATAGATTTTTCTTGATCTCCTGGTGCACACGTCGTGCACACGCACCCTACTAACCGATTGAAAAACCTGAACCTTCGCTCCAGTCCATCATCGGGGCCACGGAAAAGCGATAATCTTGCGATTTCAATGATTTACCCTATCCTCTCAATAGGATGAAGCATGAACGTGTGCACTCCTTACTAGCCGAAATTGCACACGTTTGTACGCGTTTTGACCTCTCAGTGCACACGTAGCCCACACGAATTGGGGAGTGCGCACGGCCATGGCCAGCTTCACTCAATTTGCCATCGACTTTGGAAGAAAGCGAGCGAAGGAAGGCGCTGGGCCGGCCACCCTCGCAATCGACATGTCGTTCATCAGGACCATTGCAACCCATGCGGCCGCGCGGACGGAAGCCAGCTGCCAAGGATTTTCGAGAGAGCCCTCGCTGTTGGTCGCGTTTGGCCTGCAAGAAAAATCGCAGTTTGGCGCAACCAGAGGTCTGTTCCCCCTCCTCAAGGGCTGCACCGATCCACCGCTGCTCCGCTACTCCATGCGGTGCGAATTTGCGTGATGCCATGGCAAGGCAACCCGCTCGATCGCTTCAATCATCGCTATCAAAGCGACGCCCAGCACCGCAAGGATGACGATCGCAGCAAAAACACGCGGCGTGTCGAACGTGCCCTGCGCGGTCAAAATGACATAGCCGAGGCCGCGCTGGGACGAGACGAATTCGCCGACGATGGCGCCGACCAGGGCCAGCGACATCGCCACCTTCAGCCCGGCAAACAGATGCGGCAGCGCGCAATAGAGCTTGATGCGCAGCAGCACCTTCAAACGCGATCCACGCAAGGTCTTCGCCAGGTCGATCGTATCCGGCGGGACCGATTGCAGACCAAGCGCGGTGTCGATCACGACGGCAAAGACCGCGATCAGGAAGGCAATGGCAATCTTGGGCTCGGCGCCAGTCCCGAACCAGATCAGAAACAGTGGAGCCAGCGCCACTTTCGGCACGCTGTTGAGTGCGACGAAGAGCGGAAACAACAGGCGATCCAGGATTTTCCATTCCACGATCGCAACCGCGAACAGCACGCCGAACACGACGGCGACGGCAAAACCGGCGAGCGTGATGCCGAGGGTATAGGCCGTCTGCACGGCGAACCAGCCCGGAGAGGCAGCGAGTTCTTCGACGATCAACGATGGCGGTGGAAGCAGAATGGGCCGCACGCCAAGCGTGCGCACCCCGACTTCCCAAACCAAGAGAAAGATCGCAGCTCCCAGAAGTGGCACGACGCCGCGTCGCGCCGCTTTCATCAAGCGCCTAGTCATGGATCAGGCCCATTTGCTCGAACAGGCCCCGGATACGGCTGGTGTAGACGCCGAATTCCGGCGTCTCACGCATCGCCAGCTTCCGCTCGGACGGCAGGTCGATGGCGATGTCCGCGACCACGCGCCCCGGCCGCGGCGTGAAGACGACCACGCGGGTCGACAGGAACACCGCCTCGGTGATGCTGTGGGTCACAAAGACGACGGTCATGCGATGCTTGGTCCAGAGCCGATGCAGGTCGACATTGATCTGATCGCGTGTCAGGGCATCGAGCGCCCCGAACGGCTCGTCCATCAGCAGCAAGCGCGGGTCTAGCAGCAGCGAGCGGCAGATCGCGACGCGCTGCCGCATGCCGCCGGACAACGCCCGCGGATAGGCGCGTGCGAACCCGTCAAGCCCCACCATCTGCAGCAATTGCCGTGCGCGCGCCTCGTATTTCTTCTTGCCGTAACCGCCGAAATCCGCCGGCAACAAGACGTTCTCCAGAACGTCGAACCAATCCAGCAACGCGTCCCGCTGGAACGCCATGCCGAGACGCTCCGGTGGGCCGTCGATGGGAGCGCCATCCAATTGCAGGCGTCCGCCGGTCGGCGCTTCAAGTCCGGCAAGGCAGCGCAAGAACGTACTCTTGCCGCAGCCGCTCGGTCCCACCAGGCTGATGAATTCGCCCTCGGCGATATCGAGCGAAACGCCTTGCAGCGCGGTGACGCCGTCGGCGTCTCCGTATCTTTTCACGACATCGGACGCTGCGATCATTGGGGGCAAAAGGGGCGCGAAGTCAGTTCTTGCCGCTGGCCACGTCCGCAACGATGCGCTCGTCGATCAGTTCATTGGTGTAGACCGCGTCTGCATCGAGGCCTTTTTCAATGAGCCCGCCATCGGCCAGCACCGCAACGGCCCGCTTCCAGTCCGCAGCCGCCATGGTGCCGAACAGCAGGTTGCGGGTCGCGTCCGTGTACGCATAATCCTTCAGCGTATCGATCTGCTGGCGCAGGACGGCCGGATTGAGCTTGGCCTGCGGCCGCGCCGCGATGATTGCCTTCACGGCTTCGTCCTGATTGCCCGCAAAGATATAGGCCCAACATCCCGCAACCACGCTCGCAAAACGCTTCAGCGCCTCGCGCTTCGAAGCGATCGATTTCTCGGTCGCGAACAGTCCGAAGCTCGGAAATTCCAGACCCTGGTCGGCGAAGCGGATGGCATTCGACGGACGCTGGCTTGCAACCACAGCCAGAAAGAACGGTCCCGACGAGAATGCCGCGTCGGACCGGCCAGCCATGTAGAGGCCCGCCTTGCCTGCCGCGTCGACGCTGACAAGATCGACGTCATTGCGAGTCAGCTTTCCCGCCGCGAGAAACCCGTCGATGAAGGGCGCTTCGAGCGAGCCGGCGGTGAAGGCGATCTTCTTGCCTTTCAAATCGGCGGGGCTGGCGATGCCGCTGTCCTTCGGAACCAGCAGACCAATGTCGTTCTGCTTGATGAAGCCGGCAATCGCTTTCACCGGCAAACCTTTGGAGCGCGCGATCACCATCGGAGCCAGCGACGCGTGGCCGACATCGTATTCGCCGTTACCGACGATCTGCACGGTGGCGACCGACCCGTTTCCGTCGTCCAGCACGACATCGAGATCATGCTTCGCGAACAATCCCTTTTGCGCCGCAAGATGAAATGGTGCCTGTGACCCCCAGGGGGTCCAGTCGAGCCGCACGGTCAGCCGGTCGGCCGCCGACGCGCTGCAATTAGTCAGTATACCCGCGATTAATGCCGCAACCGCAGTCAGCCCTCGAAATCCCACCATGTGCAACACCTCTCCGATCCGCCCCGGCGCTACCACGTTCTGTCAAAAGACTAACACGGTGTCTTGCCCGTGCAAGATATGATTATGTACTGATTAATTTGCCAATTGCCCAACAATGAGGCGCGGCGGCGCGCGACGCAGGCAACCGCCGCTCAGAAAGCGTCGGCCTGTGTGCTCGGCTCGGCGGCGCGGAAGGCGTCAAGCGTCATGCAGCGGTCGGTGATCGCCAGCAGGGTCGGATAGGCATCAAGCCGGCAATCGAAGCGCCGCGCGTTGAAGATCTGGGGGACGAGACAGATATCGGCCATCGTCACGGAATCGCCGTAGCAGAACCGGCCGAACAGACGTTCGCGCCGCAGGTAGTCTTCCAGTCCGGACAGCCCTTCCGCGATCCAGTGCCGATACCAGGCGTTGGTGGCAGCCTCGTCAGCTTCGAACTGCGCTTTGAGATGCTTCAGCACACGCACATTGTTGAGCGGATGAATTTCGCAGCCGATGATCTGCGACACCGCCCTGACGTAGATCCGCCCGAGCGGATCCTTCGGCATCAGCGGCGGGTCCGGGTAGACCTCGTCCAGATACTCGATCACGGCCATCGACTGGATCAGGGATCGGCCGCCCTCGACCAGAAGCGGCACCAGCCCTTGCGGATTGATCTCGCGATACGACGGCGCCCGATGCTCCATCTTCGGCAGGCTGACATAGCGCGGCTCGTAGTCGAGCCGCTTACAGGCCAGCGCGATCCGGAGCCGGAACGAGGTCGAAGACCGGAAGAATGTATAGAGCTGCCGCGACACGTCAGATCACTCGGCGGCGGCCTTTTGCAGAATGTCGTCCGGTGTGGAGGATACGACCTCGACATATTTCGGGATGAACTTGCCGCCCTCGATATGCTTGATGAAGGCCGGCTTGATCTCGTTGGCGAGGATCTTGCGGATCCTGGCATGCTCCTCGATGTCGCTCCATTCGGCGATGAGGAAGAACCGCTGCGGGTCCTCGGTATCGCGGCACAGCACGCCATCCTTCACCTGCGCCGATGATTTGTGCATCGGATTGCCATCCGAATAGTCAAACTCCTCGAACAGCCTGATGAACTCCTCCTCATGCCCGGGCATGACGCGGAAATCATAGATGTGCAGATAGTTGCCCTTGGTGGCGAGCGGCTCTTGCGCCATGACAGTCTCCCGTTCTTGATAAATATGATGGTACACTGACTATCTTGGTTTCGCAATAGTCGCAGTATTGCAGTGTTTTTGTACGCAACAACGTTATTCACGGAGTTGCGAGCCTTAGAAATGATGTTATACTGATTATAAATTCCTGCGCGAGAGACGCCACAAATGGCATGGACGAG
The DNA here is from genome assembly GCF_020194175.1 of Bradyrhizobium sp. BRP22. GTDB lineage: Bacteria > Pseudomonadota > Alphaproteobacteria > Rhizobiales > Xanthobacteraceae > Bradyrhizobium. The sequence goes on from NZ_JADYVX010000006.1 coordinate 8,091, forward strand.
AGCGGCTTCGCTGAACGAGGTGCCCGAAGGCAAAGCCCTCGGCATCGAAGTCGACGGCATTCATATCGCGCTCTACAATCTCGACGGCAAAATCTACGCAACGCATGGCATCTGCACACATGCGCTCGCGCTGCTGGCCGAAGGCTGGATCGAAGATGGCAAGGTGGAATGTCCGCTGCACCAGGGGCAGTTCGACATCCGCACCGGAAAAGCCCTTTGCGCGCCGGTGACCGAGGATCTGCGGACCTATGCTGTTCGCGTCGAGGGCGACGATATTCTCATCGATCCCGAACAACCGGCGGCAGAGACCGTCTTCGGGAGCAGGCCCGCTGCCGCCGCGCCCGCGAAAGATGCGAGCCGTGTTGTGATCGTCGGCGCAGGTCAGGCAGCTGCGGCTGCAATCCGGGCCATGCGCACGGCCGGCTTCAATGGCAGCATCGATCTGGTCGGCACCGAGCCTCATCTCCCCTATGAGCGGCCGCCGCTATCGAAGGAATTCCTGCTTGGTACGGCCGAGTTTTCCTCCAGCGTTCGCTTGAGCGAGACGGATGCGGTCCAGCTCGGCGTACGCCTGCATCTTGGCGTTGCCGCGACGGCGATCGATGCCGCGCAGCGTCAGATCACTCTCGCGAATAGCGAGGTTCTGGCTTACGACGCATTGCTGCTTGCCACCGGCGGAACGCCGCGACGGCTGGGCATTCCCGGCGCGGATTTGCCGGGCGTCCACTATCTGCGCACGATCGAGGATGCCGCCGCCATTGGCGCAACGCTCGACCGCGCTCATCATGTCGCCGTGATCGGCGGTGGATTCATTGGTCTTGAGCTTGCGTCGACCGCAATTTCGCGCGGCGTGGCAGTGACCCTGCTCGAACGTGAGCGCGAGATCATGGCGCGGATCATGCCGGCTGCCGTCGGCCGGGCCTTCCGCATCATGGCGGAGCGGCATGGCGTCGATATTCGCCGCGATGCGCGCGTTATCGAAATCACCAGGCGCGGCGCGCGGCTGGGCGTCGTGACCGGAGAAGATACCATCGAAGTCGATGCCGTTCTGGTCGGCATTGGGATGCAGCCGACGTTTGACCTTGCGCTGCAGGCCGGTTGCACCACCACGCCAGCCGGCATCGAGGTGGATGCGCAGGGACGCACCTCCGTGCCGGGCATCTGGGCGGCCGGCGATTGCGCGCTGTACCATGAGCCGGTCGCGGGACGGCGCCTTTCGCTCCAAAGCTGGCAGAACGCCGAGGAGCAAGGCGCCGCGGCCGGGCGTTCGATCGCCGGACACAACACAGCCGTGGCGCAAAAGCATCCCTGGTTCTGGACCGACCAGTTCGGCCGCAATGTGCAGATGCTTGGGATTGTCAGCGCCGAAGACCACGTCGCGCTCGCAGCTGCAGACGAAGCCGGCCCGGGCGCCATCTATCGCATGTTCGATAAGGCGACGGGACGGCTCGCCGGCGTCGTCGCCTTCTCAAATCCGCAGGCGATCCGCGCGGCGCGCGCCGAACTCGATTCTGCAACACCCTTCGATCCGGATATTCATGGCGCCATCATCTCGTCCAAAGGACAGGACGGCGCCGATGCCATGGAGGCCAGCGTCATGAACGCCAACCCGGGACTGTCGCTTACCAAACGCTATATCTGGCCGGCCGATGGCCTCACTCGCATTCCGGATTGGGTCTATACCGATCAGGCGATCTATGAGCGCGAGGTCGAGAAGATCTTCCACGGCCGCACCTGGAATTATGTCGCGCTCGAAGCCGAAGTCCCCAATTCCGGCGATTTCATCCGCTCGAATGTCGGACCGACGCCGGTGGTCGTCTCGCGCGCGGAAGATGGCTCGATTCATGTGTTCGAGAACCGCTGCGCGCATCGCGCCGCCGAATTCTGCCGTGAACTCTCCGGCAACGCGAAGGAGTTCGTCTGCCCCTATCATCAATGGTCGTACGACCTGAAAGGAAATCTGGCCGGCGTTCCGTTTCGCCGCGGCGTCGGTGGCAAGGGCGGCATGCCGGCGGATTTCAGGAATGCGGACCATGGTCTGCGCCGCCTGAAAGTGACGACGCATCGCGGCGTCGTGTTCGCCTCCTATTGCGACGACATGGAGCCGCTGGCCGACTATTTCACGCCGGAGATCATGCGTGAATTCGAGGCGACCTTCGATGGCCGCAAGCTCAAGGTGCTCGGCTATTACCGCCATTCGCTGCCGGGCAACTGGAAACTCTATCACGAGAACCTGAAAGATCCCTATCACGCCACCCTGCTGCACACGTTCCTGGTCACGTTCGGTCTGTTGGTTGCAGGCAACAAGTCGCTGATGCTCGCGGATCCGAGCGGGCGTCACGGCGTCATGGCCTCGGCAAAGTCCGACGGGAAAGCGGTGTCCAGCGACGCGAAGAAGGAGATGCGCGCCTACAAGGAAGGCATGACGCTCGCCGAGCCGCGCTTCATGGATTTCGTGGACGAGTTCGACAGCCCCTGGTCGGTGACGATGGCGACGATCTGGCCGAACCTGATCGTGCAGCGCGAGATGAACACGCTCGGCGTGCGCCAGATCGTGCCGACCGGGCCGCATGAATTCATCATGAAGTGGACCATGTTCGGTTTCGAGGGCGATACCGAGGAAATGACACGGCATCGCCTTCGGCAAGGCAATCTCATGGGGCCGGCCGGCTTCCTCGGGCTCGAAGACAACGAGGCGATCAAGTTCGTGCAGGACGGCATGCAGCGCGTGCCAAACGGCGAGCATCTGGTGAAACTCGATCCGGCCGTCGAAGCCGGCACCGCCGACAACCTGATCTCCGAAGCGGCGATCCGCGCCATGTACAAGCACTGGCGCGCCGAGATGGGACTGTGAGTCATGGATATGGCCCTTAAGCGTAATCCCTCATCCGCCTCGCTCGTGGATCCGCGCCTCGAAGCAGTCCTGCTGCGGCACGAGATCGAGACCTTCAACGTGCGCTATGCGAACGCGCTTGACGAGCAGCGTCTCGCCGACTGGACCGAAATGTTCACCGACGACGCGACCTACGTCATCCTGTCGCGCGAGAACCACGACCGCAACATGCCGGTTGGACTGATCTACTGCGAGGGCAAAGGCATGATCCGCGATCGCGCCTTCGCCCTGAGCGAGACCGCGATGTTCGCGCCGCGCTACCTGCGGCACATCATCGGTAATCTCGACTTGCTGGGCGACGAGCGCGACGGCACGATCAAGGCACGCGCCAACTACGTCGTGCTGCAGGTGCTGTTCGATCGTCCGGACGCGACGCTGCATCAGATTGGCGTGTATTATGACGCGTTCCGCCGCGAGAACGGCGTGCTCAAACTGGCCGACCGGCGCTGCGTCTATGACAACCTGCTGGTGCCGAATGCGCTTTGTCTGCCGGTGTGACAACATATGACCTGCCGCCACAAACCGGCAGACGACGCGCGCGGCGGGCGAGCGATCTCAGCTTGGCTGAAAGACCGTGCGGCCAAGATGGTTGTTCGCGTCAACCAGCCGCAGCAGCGCCGCCATCAGGGCCGCGCGCTCCTTGGGCGGCAAAGGCTCGAGCAGACGCGCCTGCGCGCGCTGCATCGCCTTGAACATCTCCCGAGTAACCTTCTCCCCGGCCGGAGTCAGGCGCGCGAGCACGGCGCGCCGATCCTTCTCGCCCTTGCGGCGCGTCAGCAATCCGCGCTGCTCCAGACGGCGCAGCACGTCGGCGACATTGGTACGGTCGATGCCAACCTCGCGCCCGAGCGTATGCTGATCGGTGTCAGGATTGAGGCTGAGCGTGGTCAGCAACGCATATTGCACCGGCGTGATGTCGAAGCCGGCACATTCCTCGAAGAACAGAGCATAATTGATCTGGTGCAGCCGCCGGATCAGAAAGCCGGGGCGAGCCCACAACGGCATGCTGGCATAAAGCGAGGTGTGCTCCGCCTTCTTTACGGCGGGCTGGCCTTTCGGCTTCCGAGCTGGCTTGGCCTTCCCGGTTCTTTTGGGTTTTGCCAATTTCAACAATCTCCCTGCGACGGCGTCCGGTTGTTCTCTACCACCCCCAGCGTCCACTCGCACCTCCTTCGTCCCGGTTATTCATGACGTGCCATCCCCACGCGGCCTGGGGCTTAAGCATCGGCCGCAAGGGAAATAAGCAGTACGCTGTCTAATATAGGAAGGCCGCAGTGATCCGCAATCGAATGAGAGTTTCGCGCCCCTCGGTCTTGGTTTGCAGATGCAGCGCTTCGGTAAACGTCACGGGTCTCGTAAAAACCGAGTATTCTTGGGGCATTATGCGTCCGGCCCTCATGAGGCAAACCTAGCATTTCCACGCCGCAACCACCGCAGCCCTTCAGTTGGTGCAGCTTTTGCATCTTCTAAAATAGGATGCATACTGACTAATATGCTCCACACATGGTCATAGATGGCGCAACCGACATGGTTCTTGGCGAACGGGATGCAATCCACCGGCGCGATATCCGCGGCCGCCCCGCACCCGCAAGCGACGGCATTTCTCAAGCGAAGAAAGGATGGGGACTATGAATCGCCGCAAACTGCTCTTGGGCCTGGCGGGCGGGACCGCTGGCGCCGCACTCGCTGCACCGGCCATCGCGCAAACTCAACCGACCGTCCGCTGGCGTATGGCCACCGGCTGGCCAAAGAGCCTCGATACGATTCACGGCTCGGCCGAGGACCTCTGCCGTCGCGTCGGCCAACTCACCGAAGGCCGCTTCGAGATCCGCTGTTTCGCCGGCGGCGAAGTCGTCCCGCCGCTGCAGGTGCTCGACGCCGTGCAGAACGGCACCATCGAATGCGGGCATATTCTGTCCGCCAATTACATCGGCAAGAGCCCGACTTACGCGTTCGATGCCGGACTGCCGTTCGGCCTGAATGCGCGGCAGCAGGCCGCTTGGCTGTATGAGGGCGGCGGCCTGGCGCTTGTGCGGGCCTTCTACAAGAAGTCGAACGTCATTCCCTTCCCCGTCGGCAACGTCGGCACGCAGATGGGCGGCTTCTACCGGAAGGAAATCAATACCGTGCAGGATTTGCAGGGCCTGAAGATCCGCATCGGCGGCCTTGGCGGCATCATCCTGCGCAAGCTCGGCGCCGTGCCGCAGCAGCTGCCGCCATCCGATATCTATTCGGCGCTGGAGCGCGGCACCATCGACGCGTCGGAATGGATCGGCCCATACGACGACGCCAAGCTCGGGCTGAACAAGGTCGCCAAGTTCTATTACGCCCCCGGATGGTGGGAAGGCAGCGCCGGCATCACTGCGCCGGTCAGCCTGCCCGCCTGGGAGGCGTTGCCCGAGCCGTTCAAGATCGCGTTCGAGACCGCGTGCAACGAGCAGATGATGTTCATGATCGCGAAGTATGACGCGCGCAACCCGGACGCGTTGCGGCGGATGATCGGGGAAGGCACGCAACTGCGGCTGTTCCCGCGCGCGGTTCTGGACGCGTGCTACAAGGCGAGCTTCGAGACCTTCGAAGAGATTGCGGCCAAGGACGCCGACTTCAAGACCATCTACGACCCTTGGAAGCGTTTCCTCGAAAGCTCCAATCCGTGGTTCCGGGTCGCAGAGCAGAGCCTCGACGCCTACCGCTTCTCGCACGATATCCCGCCGGCCTCACAATGACGCTGCGCGCCCGGTAGTCACTGACGCTGCCGGGCGATCAATCTTTGATGGTCGCGGGAAGTCGGCGCGCTACCGCGCCATTGTGGGAGAGATCGATGCATGCCCTGCTCGCCTTTAGCCGGAAGATCGACACCGCCAGCGCAGCATTCGGACGCATCGCGGACTGGATGGTTGGTCTGTCGTGCGCCATCAGCGCCGCGAATGCCGTTATTCGCTACGGCTTCAGCTACAGCTCCAATGCGTGGCTGGAAGCGCAATGGTACATGCTCGCAGGGATCGTCATGCTCGGGGCGAGCCACACGCTGTTCCGCAACGAGCATGTCCGCGTTGACCTGCTCTATGGCAACTACAGTCCACGGACCAGGCTGTATGTGGATGTTTTCGGCATCATCTTCTTCCTGCTCCCGGCGACAATCCTGCTCACATGGATGACATGGCCGTTCTTCGTCACGAGTTGGCTGACGAATGAAGGGTCGTCCAACGCCGGCGGATTGCTGCGCTGGCCGGTGAAGCTGATCCTCCCGGCCGGCTTCCTGCTGCTTACCCTTCAAGGCTTGTCCGAGCTCGTCAAGCGCATTGCGCTGCTGCGCGGTGTAGCGCCCGAGGCCGACATCATGACCGAATATCACCGTATGGAACAATGATTGCATCCGCCGCACGCATCCGAGCCTCCAAGGAATTTCCCCGATGCTGACGGTGGACCATATGCCGCCGCTGATGTTCGGCGGCCTCATTCTGTTCCTGCTGATCGGCTTTCCCGTGGCCTTCTCGCTTGCGGCCGTTGGTCTTTTCTTTGGCTTCCTGTCGGTCGGAATGGGCTTCTTCTCCGAAGCCTATCTCGGAAATCTGCCGCTCCGCATCTTCGGCATCCTCTCGAACGACCTGCTGCTGGCGATTCCCTTCTTCACGTTGATGGGCGCAATCCTCGAGCGCAGCGGCCTTGCCGAAGACCTCCTGGAAGGCACCGGACAACTATTCGGCGGCGTGCCCGGTGGGCTCGCTTATGCGGTCATCATTGTCGGCGCTATTCTCGGCGCAATCACCGGAACCGTTGCCGCATCGGTCATCGCCATGGGCATGATCTCACTGCCGATCATGATCCGCTATGGCTACGACATGCGCATCGCCACCGGCGTGATCGCGGCCTCCGGGACCATCACGCAAGTCATACCGCCGTCGCTCGTGCTCATTGTACTCGCTGACCAGCTCGGTCGCTCGGTCGGTGACATGTATGCCGGCGCGATCGGGCCTTCGATCCTTCAGGTGCTGCTCTTCCTGGCCTTCATCGCCGCCGTTTCGATCGTTTCGCCACGGCGCGTGCCGCCCCTGCCCAAAGAGGCGCGCGCGCAGCGTGGATGGGTGCTGGTGCGTCGCGTCCTCTGGGGCATGGTGCCGTCGATCATCCTGATTTTCGTGGTGCTTGGCACCATCTTCATGGGCCTCGCCACGCCGACGGAAGCCGGTGCCATGGGCGCGGTCGGCGCGGTCATTCTCGCCGCCCTGAACCGGCGACTTAGCTGGCCGCTGGTCAATCAGGCGATGCAGAACACCATGCGTATCACCTCGATGGTGATCTTCATCCTGATCGGATCCACCGTGTTCAGCCTCGTGTTTCAGGGCGTCGACGGTTCGCGCTGGATTGAACATCTCCTGAGCCATGTGCCGGGCGGTCAAGTCGGTTTCCTGATCTTCGTCAACATTTTCGTCTTCCTCCTCGCCTTCTTTCTCGATTTTTTCGAGATCGCTTTCATCATCATTCCGCTGCTGGCACCGGTCGCCGACAAGCTCGGCATCGATCTCGTCTGGTTCGGCGTGCTGCTCTGCGTCAACATGCAGACGAGCTTCATGCACCCGCCCTTCGGGTTTGCGCTGTTCTACCTGCGCGGCATCGCCCCGAAGGAGGTGCTGTCCCGCGACATTTACCTCGGGGCGCTGCCGTGGGTCGGATTGCAGCTCGTGCTGGTGGCAGTCGTGATCTTCTGGCCGGCCAGCGTCACCTATTGGATCGACAAGCGGTCGAACATCGATCCGTCCGCGATCCGTATCGAGCTGCCGAAGACTGACAGCGGGGACAGCGACACGTCGACCGTGAACTTCAAATAAGCGCGGCTGCGACTCTCCCTCGCATGACGGCAGCTTGACAGCGCTGATTATATCGTCAGTATACCTCTCATTTTGCATCGATGATCCTGACGCACATGCAGATCAATATCCGCGCGGCAACCAACAGCGAAGACGCGATCTCCGACACGATCGAGCGCTGCGTGCAAAGCCAGCCGACGCTCAACGCCTTTGTCCGGATCGACCGTGACGGCGCGCTCGCCGCAGCGCGCGCCATCGACGCGAGCGGCGTATCCGCTGCGCCGCTCGCCGGCGTTCCGGTCAGCGTGAAGGACATCCTCAATGTCGGCGGCCTGCCGACGACATGGGGTTCGCGGCTGATGCAAGACGCAGCACCTGCCGCGGCGGACACGATCGCGGTTGCACGGCTGCGCAAGGCCGGAGCAATCATCATCGGCAAGAGCACGACCACGGAATTCGCCCATGCCATGATGGGCTCCTCGCCTTTGACGGGCCTGACCATCAATCCCTGGAATCCGAAAGCGACGTGCGGCGGATCGAGCTGCGGCGGCGGGGTGTCCGTCGCCGCAGGCCTGGTGCGCCTCGCGCTCACCACCGACGCGGGCGCATCGACACGGCTGCCGGCCGCCTGCACCGGCGTGCTCGGGCTGAAGCCCACGCTCGGCCGTATCCCGCACGACCTCGTGCCGGAAGGGTTTGCCAATTTCATCCACCTCGGCCTGATTACACGCGACGTCGCGGACATGGCGCTGGCGCTAGAAGCCATCGCTGGTCCGGCGCCAAGTGATCCGCATTCGCTCGGCCTGTCGCGCTTTGACGCATCCGAGGTCGTCGCAGACGCAGGAAACTTCGCCGGCAGGCGCATCGGTCTGGTGATGCGGGCAGGTAACGCCCGCATCAGCCGCGCGATGGCCGAGACGATCCGGGGCGTTGCGAAGACCCTGGAAGGGTACGGCGCCTCCGTTACGGAGATCGAATGGACGATGGACAACCCGGAGCCGACCTGGCGCATCCTACAGCAATCGAACTGGGCGGCACGACTCGGCAAGATCATCGACGAGGTCGAGGACAGGATCGAGCCGAGCCTGACCGAGGGCGTGCGCGTCGGTCTTTCCTATTCCGGGCAGGACCTTCAGGGCGCGCTCAACACGCGCACCGCGCTGTTTCGGCACGTGCAGAAGCTGTTTGACGGCTTCGACTTCCTGCTGACCCCGGTCATGAGCCGCGAGCCGCTGGATGCGCTGCACAAGCCGCTCGATCCGATCAGCATCGACGGAGAGGTGGTCGGCGACATGCGGCGCGAATGGACGCCCTATCTCAACCTGTTCGATCTGACCGGGCATCCCGCGATCAGCGTACCCGCCGGCCTTTCGGACAGCGGTGTTCCGCTGGCGTTCCAGCTCGTCGCCCCCTGGTATGAGGAAGCCAGGCTGCTCGGAGCCGTCGCATTCCATGAGCAGCAACATCCCTGGCAGCTTTTCGACGCGCAGTGATGAGATAAGGTGTCGGACCGAGCGCAGGGAGCATGACGCAGATGGCACATGGCAACGACGGCGAAGGTATAGGCGCCCGGGCGCCCCGAAAGGAAGACGCCCGGCATCTGCACGGACGCGGCCAGTTCACCGCCGACATTCGCATCCCCGGGATGCGCGAGGTTGCGTTCCTGCGCAGCCCGGTGGCGCATGCGCTCATCACCCGGCAGAGCAAGCCGCAAGGCTTTGAGGATTGCGTCTTCTTTCACGGCGATCTCGCCGGCGTCGCGCCGATCACTACCCGCTCCTCCATTCCCGGCTACAAGGTCTCCGACTATCCCGCGCTGGCGAACGGACGCGTACGCTTCGTCGGCGAAATCGTGGCAATGTGCGTCGCCGAAAACCGGGCGGCGGCGGAGGATCTGTGCGAGCTCGTCGACGTGGACTACGACGCGATCCCGGTGATCGCATCGAGCACTGCCGGCCGCCAGCGCGAGGCGACACTGCTGCATCGCGAATGGGGCGATAATCTTTTCTTAGAGACCAGTTTCGATCGCGGCATGGATGGGATCGCCCAGGCTGCGCCGGTTTGCGTCGAGCTGGAATTGTCGACCGCCCGGCAAGTCATGCATCCGATGGAAGGCAAGGGCCTGGTGGCGTGGTGGGACCATCGCGCCGGGCAGCTTGTCGTGCATACTTCCACGCAGGTGCCGCATCTGATCCGCATTGGCCTCGCCGAATGTCTCGGCATTCCGCAGGCGATCGTGCGCGTGGCCGCACCCGATGTCGGCGGCGGCTTCGGTTACAAATGCATGCTGATGCCGGAGGAGATCGCCGTGGCCTGGCTGGCGCTGACGCAGAAGCAGCCGTTCCGCTGGATCGAAGACCGCCGCGAACATCTGACCGCCGGCGCCAATGCGCGCCAGCACGAATACAGGTTGAAGGCCTATGCCGATGGACGCGGACGCCTGCTCGGTCTCGACGCCGAAGTGTCGGTCGATTGCGGCGCCTATTCGGTCTGGCCCTTCTCGGCCTGTCTCGAAGCCGCGCAGGCCGGCGGCAACCTGCCGGGCCCTTACGATCTCAAATCCTATCGCTGCAAGACCTATTCGGTCGCAACCAACAAGCCCCCTTTCGCTCCATACCGAGGCGTGGCGCGACCGGGCGTCTGTTTCGCGATCGAACTGACCATCGATGCCATCGCCAAGGCGGTTAGACGCGAGGCCTGGGAAGTGCGCATGGAAAATCTCGTCGCGGCTCCGGCGATGCCCTACACCAACATCACCAACAAGCATTACGACAGCGGGGACTACCCGGCTTCGCTTCTGGAAGTGAAGCGCATGATCGATTTCGACGCGCGCCGCAAGCTGCCTGCACGAGACGAAAAAGGCCGTTATCTAGGGATCGGTTTTGCGACCTATACCGAACAATCGGCGCACGGCACCAAGGTCTTCGCCGCCTGGGGGCTTCCGCTGGTGCCGGGTTTCGATCAAGCCCATGTGAAGCTCACGCCCGATGGAGCGCTCGAAGTCAAGGCCGGCATCCACACGATCGGGCAAGGGCTTGAGACCACGCTGGCGCAGGTCGCGCATGAAATGACGCGCGTTCCGCTGAAGGATATCCGGGTGACGCTGGGCGACACTGCGACAACCCCCTTCTCCACAGGCGCCTATGCCTCGCGCGGCATCGTGATGACCGGCGGCGCGGTGTCGCGCGCGGCAGACATTGTCGCGGGGCGCATCAAGGCCATAGCGGCGCATCTGTTGCAGGTCAAACCGGAGGATATAGCTTTCCGCGATGGTCGGATCTTTGCGGGCGCGGCGAATGTATCCTATGTGGATGTTGGCCGCGCCTGGTACATTCGTCCCGACGAATTGCCTGACAATGTCGATCGGGCCGGGCTCGAAGCGACGGCCGCCTACAAGCCGGAGGTCGACAGCGGCGTCTTTTCCTATGCAAGTCACGCCGCCTATGTCGCGGTCGATGCCAGGACCGGTCTCGTCGAAATCCTCGACTACGCCATCGTCGAGGATTGCGGGCGCATGGTGAATCCGATGATCGTGGAAGGACAAACCTTCGGCGGTGCGGCACAGGGCGTCGGAACGGCGCTATTTGAAGAGAGCCCTTACGACGACAATGGCCAGCCGCTGGCGTCCACTTTGATCGATTACCTGTTACCGGGGCCGACCGAGCTGCCGCGTTTCCGCATTCATCACATGGAAACGCTGTCACCCTATTCCGCGCACGGCATCAAGGGCGTCGGCGAAGGCGGCGCGATCGCACCGTCGGCGGCGATCGTCAATGCCATCAACGATGCGCTCTCGCCGCTGAATGCCGTACTACGTGATATCCCTGCGACGCCAGAGCGCATCCTCGCCGCCATCGCGAAAGGCGGACGCGCCAACACCAGGGATGCGGCATGAGACCGGCTGTTCTGGATTACGCGCGGGCGCGCACGCTCGACGACGCGCTCGATTGGCTTGGGTCCAGCGATGGACAAGCCAAGGTGTTCGCCGGCGGCCAGTCGCTTGGGCCCATGCTAAATCTGCGGCTCGCACGCCCGGCCAAACTCATCGATATCAGACATATCCCGCAATTGCGCGCCATCGAGGCGGACAGCCGCATATTCTCGCTCGGTGCGACGTGGACCCATGCCGAAATCGAAGACGGAATGATCGAAGACCCGACCCGCGGGCTTCTGCCTTTCGTCGCCCGCGGCATTGCCTATCGCGCAGTGCGCAACCGCGGCACGATCGGCGGCAGCCTGTCGCATGCCGATCCGGCGGCGGACTGGGTGTCCACGATGGCCGCGATCGGAGCCATCATCGAAATCCGCAGCGCCAAAGCCTCAGCTCGATCAGTCGCAGCGCACGACTTTCTGCGCGGCGCATTCACGCCGCAACTTGCGGCGGATGATATCGTGTGCGCCGTGCACATCCCGAGATTCTCCCCCGATATGCGCTGGGGTTATTACAAGGTCTGCCGCAAGACCGGCGAGTTTGCCAAGGCGATCGGCGCATGCGTCGTCGACCCGAGGCTGGATATTTGCCGCGTCGTCGCCGGTGCCCTGCATGGCCGTCCGCTGCTGCTGCCGCGCACGACCGCATCGTTGCGGCAGGACGGCCCGGACAAGGCCACCGCCCTTGTCCGTGACGAGATCGACGACATGCTCGCCACGCTCGACGTCGCACATCGGCAGCAACTCGCCGTAGCCGTGGAGCGCAGCCTGGCGCAGCTCAACGCGCCGCGGAGATCCTGACATGCCGGCGATCGATATCTCGCTTTCGGTGAATGGCCGGTTGGTGCGCACCAGCGCGGAGCCGCGCACGCAATTGCTGGAATTGCTGCGCGAAGACCTCAACCTCACCGGCGCGCATGCCGGTTGCGAACAGGGCGTCTGCGGCGCCTGCACTGTGATTGTCGACGGCAAGCCGCAGCGCTCCTGCATCAGCTATGCCGGCGACGCCGACGGCGCCTCGGTGACGACGATCGAGGGGTTCGACAGCGATCCGCTGATGGGTGAGCTGCGCGCCGCGTTCACCAGGCATCACGGCCTGCAGTGCGGCTTCTGCACGCCCGGCATGCTGATCACGGCACGTGACATCGTGGTTCGGCTTGGCGAGGTTGCGCCGGCGCGCATCCGCGAGGAACTGTCAGGCAATCTGTGCCGCTGTACCGGCTATGTCGGAATCGTCGAAGCGATCCAAGAGGTCAGCACAGGCAAACAGCCAGCGGCAACTGTCGCTCCCGCCGTAGCCAGCGCGGCCCCAACGGCCACGCCCGCGCCCGAGCTCGTGGAGCAGGCTGTCTCACCGGCCAAGAGACCTGCTTCGGCAGGTGTCGCGGCCATGCCGTCACGGCAGGGATGGACCTCGATCGAGCAGCGGCTTCAAATCGCCTCGGCACCGGCCGACGTATGGACGAAGCTCGCCGATCTGAAGCAGGTCGCGACCTGCCTGCCCGGTGCGGAGATCACGGCCATCGACGGCGATCATATCGAAGGCCGCATGCACATGGCGCTGGGGCCGATGAAGGTTGCGTTCAAGGGTGACGGCACCGTTACTCTGGATGCGACAGCACGTCAGGGCCGCATGACCGGCCGTGGACGCGACACGGGGTCTGGTTCGAGCGCCGAGGGTGAAGTCGAATGGCGTGTGTTGCCCGGCGACGGCGATTCGTCTGCTTCGAGCACGCTGGCCGTGATCCTGTCATGGCGTCTGAGCGGGCGACTGGCGCAGTTCAATCGCGCCGGGCTGGTGCAGGACGTTGTGCAGCGCCTCACATCGGACTTTACAGCCAATCTCGAGCGCTCACTCAAGGGCGAGTCGGCGCCAACGAATCAGATCCAGCCGATCAGTTTCTGGTCCCTGGCATGGGCCATCCTGAAGGCCCGCCTGGCCGGCCGGCGCTGATCATCGCGACATAGCTTCGGCAGGCCAAGCGGGCTGTCAGTCGAACTCGACTGGCTCCGATCCGGGATAGGAATACGCGACGAACTCGCAAAACGCGCGAGCGAGCGGACAAAGCTTCGCCTTGCCTTTCGAGGCAAGGCGCCTATTGCTTCGCTGGAAATCCGTTGCGCTCAATTAAGTCCCAATCCCTCTCCGATACGCTTTATATCCGCTTATTGGCGATCGTAAGCTACACCGCGATCTCTGTTTTATTCCTGCGAGCCATCCGGAGACTGTCGTCGACAGCGAGTTTGCACTGCAGCTAAACTTCTCCGCAAAGAACACTATTTTGGGGAGAGCAATGATGGGCCCAAGATTCGTGCTGGCACTGGTCGGCCTTCTGCTGGCGGGCTCCGCGTCAATTGCGCAGGACTACCCATCGCGGCCGGTCCGGATCATCGTTCCGTTCGGCGCCGGCGGACCCGCCGATGTCACCGCCCGTCAGATCGGCAACATCCTGCAGGAGAATTTTGGCCAGCCCTTTGTGGTCGAAAACCGCACCGGCGCCGGGGGCGTGATCGGCACGCAGGAGGCCGTCATGGCCTCGCCCGATGGCTACACGCTGTTGATGATGTCGAACACGCAGACCGCCAACGAATCGCTGGTGCCGCAGCGCAAATATGAGCTGATGCGCGATCTTGTCCCGATCGCGCCGGTCAACTACTCCGACCTCGTGATCGTTGTGCACCCTTCCGTGCCCGCGAAGACGCTGCAGGAATTCACCGCGCTTGCCAAAGCCCGGCCGGGACAATTGAACTACGCCTCCTCCGGCCAGGGCACGCCGTACCACATGGCGGGCGAACTGTTCAAAGCGATGGCCGGGATCGACATCATGCATGTGCCCTACCGCAACTCCGGCGAGGCGCGAAGCGGTGTGATCGGGGGGCAGGTGCAGATGATGATCGACGCCGTGCCCGCGATGTCGCCCAATGTCAGGGAAAACCAGGTGCGGGCGCTGGCAACGACCGGCCAGGCGCGCTCAGCCGTGTTGCCTGATGTACCGACCGTGATCGAGGCCGGCATTTCCAGCTACGAGGCAACGATCTGGCTCGGATTGATGGCGCCCGTGGGAACGCCAAAGCGCGTCATCGATAAGCTCAATGCCGCGGTGAACGCGGCCGTGAAGCGGCCCGATGTCGTAAGACTCTGGGGAGCGCAGGGGGCGGTGCCGATGTCGATGTCGCCGGAAGAATTCGACAAATTTTTGCGCCGGGATATTGTGAAATGGGCCGACGTGGTCAAGAAGTTCGAGAAGACGCAATAGTGCACCTGAGCTGATCATGCCGCATGTTCGATTTCGCCTCAACGGCGTCGAGATGAATATAGACGCCGATCTCGATCGTTCGCTGCTGGACATCCTGCGTGGCCGGTTCGGCATGACCGGGCCGCATTTCGGCTGTGGCGCCGGAGAGTGCGGCGCCTGCAATGTCATTGTTGGCGATCGCGCCATGAGTTCCTGCGATATGCCGCTGTGGTCGGTGGCAGATAAGGACATCACAACGCTGGAGGGATTGGGGAGCGCCAATGCACCGCATCCGCTGCAGCGCGCTTTCATCGCGGAACAGGCGCTGCAATGCGGCTACTGCGTTTCGGGCATTCTCATGAGCGCCGCCGCATTGTTAAAGCGGAATCCAGCACCTTCCAGGGACGAGGTGAAGGAGGCATTGGACCGCAACCTCTGCCGCTGCGGGGCGCATAACCGGATGGTACGGGCGGTGCTGCGCGCAGCAGCGGAAATGGCGGCGCCATGAGCCGGCCAGCGCCCTCCCCGTCTGCAGCAACGCTGCCGGTCAGCCTTGCGGCCAATCCAAGATTATCGTCATGGCTGGAATTCTCCGCCGAAGGACGGGTGACCGTCCGGCCGGGGAAGGTGGAAATCGGACAAGGCATCGTTACTGCGCTCGCGCAAATTGCCGCCGATGAACTTGACGTCGATATGGCGCGGATCCAGATGGTCGGCGCTTCGACCGCGGCAAGCCCGAACGAAGGCGTCACCTCCGGCAGTCTTTCGATCCAGCAATCGGGCCGTGCGCTGCGATACGTCTGCGCGGAAGTGCGACAACTGTTTCTTGAGGCCGCCGCCGATCGCCTCGGTGTCGAGAGGACTTCCCTCTCGGTTGAGGACGGCACCATCTCTGGTCCCGGCAATGTCAGGACGAGCTACTGGGAACTCGCCGGCGATGTCGCGCTCGAGCGAGACGCGACACCGGGCATCGTGCCGAAACCGGCAACCGAGCGCCGGCTGGCGGGCGATTCCGTTCACAGGATCGATATTCCCGACAAGGTCTTTGCGCGGCCACGGTTCATCCAGGACGTGAGCCTGCCGGCCATGCTGCACGGCCGCGTGCTGCGGCCGGAAAACTCGTGTGCGAGGCTGATCGAGCTGAACGAAGATGGTGCGCGCGCCGTCGCAGGCCTGGTTGCGATCGTGCGCGACGGCAGTTTCGCCGGGGTCTTCAGCGAAACGGAGAACGGCGCGGAGGCTGCACTCAAAGCGCTGCGCAAAGGTGCGACATGGTCGGAGGGCGAGATATTGCCTGACGAGAACGACCTGGCCGCGTTCCTGAAGAGCCAACCGCTGGAATCGACTGTGATCAGCACGAAGCCGACTTCGACGGGAGGCGACGGCAAGCGCACGATCCGGCGGCAATATACCCGACCCTATATTGCCCACGCTTCCATCGGGCCATCTTGCGCGATGGCGCAATGGAGTGGCGACAAGGTCCATGTCTGGACTCACAGCCAGGGGGTCTATCTTCTGCGCACGGACCTCGCGCTGCTGCTCAAGCTGCCGGCCGAGAGCATCACGGTCGAGCATCTCGAAGGCTCCGGCTGCTATGGCCACAACGCGGCTGATGACGTCGCCCTCGATGCCGTCTTGTTGGCGAAGGCTGCCGGCGGCCGGCCAGTACGGGTGCTATGGTCGCGGGCTGACGAGATGTCGCATGCACCGTTCGGTGCGGCCATGGCAATCGAGATTGCAGCCGATCTCGATGCTGGGGGTGAGGTCCTCCACTGGCATCATCAGATCTGGAGCAACGGCCATGCGGCACGACCGGGGCGCGCGGCGCAGCCGGCGCTGCTTGCCGCGTCCGAATTGGCTAATCCGTTCCCGCGGATGATTTCGACCAATCCGCCGCAGGCCAGCGGTGGCGGCGCCGATCGCAATGCCGTTCCGCTGTATGATTTCCCGTCATGGCAGATCGAGAGTCACCGTCTGCTGACGATGCCGGTGCGCACGTCGGCGCTGCGCACGCTGGGCGCCCAGGGTAACGTGTTCGCCATCGAATCCTTTCTCGACGAGATCGCCGCCGAGCGCGGCGAGGATCCGCTCGCGTTCCGGCTGCGCCTCTTGAGCGACGACCGCGCCAGAGACGTCATCCGCGCCGCGGCTGAACGCGCCAAATGGAAGCCACCGCAGCAATCCGGCATCGGCCATGGCATCGGCTTTGCCCGCTACAAGAATATGGGCGCGTACTGCGCTGCCGTGGCCGAAGTCGAGATCGACAAGGACATTCGCGTCAGGAAGCTGACTCTTGCAGTCGATGTCGGGGAGGCGATCAATCCTGATGGAGTCATCAACCAGATTGAGGGCGGCGCCATCCAGGCTACGAGCTGGGTGCTGAAGGAGCGCGTCCGCTTCGACCGGCAACGCATCACCAGCACCACATGGTCGGACTACCCGATCCTGCGCTTCCGCGAGGTGCCGGAGGTCGAGGTCGAACTCATCCAGCGCCCGGAATTGGACCCCGTTGGTGCAGGCGAAGCTGCACACGGTCCCGTAACCGCAGCGATCGCCAATGCGGTCTTCGATTGTCTCGGCGTGCGGATACGCGATCTCCCGATCACGCGCGAGCGGTTGATCGCCGCGATGGAATCGGCACCATGAACAAGTTGCACGTTTTGAGCGGCGGGGCGGCGCAGGGACTCGTCAAGACACTTGCACCCACCTTCACGGCGGCTACGGGCCTGCGCATCGACGGCGAATTTGGCGCGGTCGGAGTCATGGCGGAAAAGCTGCGCAATGGCGCCGCTGCCGATACCATCATCCTGACCTCGGCACTCGTCGCAACACTTGCGGCGGAGAAGCTGGTCTCCTCGACCTCCATCAGGGATATCGGCCTGGTCGAGACCGCGCTTGCGGTCCGCGCTGGCGATCCGCCGGTCGCGGCAAGGGATGCAGCAAGCCTTCGCGAGGCGTTGCGGGCAGCGGACGCGATCTTCGTCCCGGACACCAAGGCATCGACCGCGGGAATTCACGTCGCGAAAGTCCTGCGGCAGCTCGGCATTGCCAGGGAAGTGGAGCAACGCTTGCGCATCTTTCCGAACGGCGCGACCGCCATGCGTCACCTCGCCGAATCGGAGGCGCGGCGGCCGATCGGTTGCACGCAGTCGACCGAGATCATCGCGACCAATGGAGTCGCGTTGTCCGGCGCCTTACCTCCAGGGTGCGCTCTGGCGACCCAGTACACTGCCGCCATCACGACGCGCACGTCGGCCGCGCCTGCGGCAGAACGGCTGATCGATCTCCTGACGGCGACCGAGACCGAAGAAGCAAGAAGCCGCGCAGGCTTCGTTCCTTCGCGATCCGTATAGGCGCAATCGAGCGGCCGTATCGGAAATCGAGCGATACCTCGACTATCGGCGCTGCAAATGCGTGCCGTCATCCACGCTCGCCTCAGCGAACACCCAGCCCATGGTCGAGGGGATCACGACCGCGCGCGTGATCTGCCACTCGCTGGCGCCGAGCAGCCGTGCGGCGTGACAATATCATCACGTCACTCGTCCAGAAGATCGAGGAACTCTTCCGCCTTGCCAAGCGGGCCGATGCGGCGCTCACTGGTGTAGACGACCCGATCGCCGACGCGTTGCAACGATCGCGCCCTCGACTTTCGCAACCGGCCCGGCAGGAATGTCGCGGCGACCGCCTCCTGACCGACATCAAATCTCACGATGCCGCGCCGTCTGCACTCGATTCTCAGCCTTGCGGCGGCAAAGAAATCGCGGGCTTCCGGCGGCAGCTTGCCGAAGCGTCGCTGAGTTTCCTCCTCCAGATCATACAGTTCGTCCTCACTTCGACACCTGGCCGCACGAGCATAGATTTCCAGCCGGACCGGCTCCGATTGCACGAAGCTTGGCGGCAACATATCCGCTTCCGGAAGATTGAGGTCAGGCACCCACAGGTCGGAGGCAGTGTCGCCGGTTTTCTCCGAGGCCAATTTCAGAAGGTGGCTGTAGAGCACGGGTCCGAAGACCTGCACATGGCCCGACTGCCGCTCCGAAAGCAGATCCCCTGCTCCTCTGAGGTCCAGATCTCGAGCACTGATCGCAAAGCCCGAACCTGGCCTGTTGAACTCCTCCAGAACAGCCAGCCGCTTCCCGGATCGCTCCGAGTCCGAATCCGTCAACAGATACGCAAATGCGCGTATGCCGCTGCGTCCTACCCTGCCCCTCAGTTGATGGAGTTGCGCGAGACCGAACCGCTCGGGCCAGCAGACCACGATCGTGTTCGCGCGCGGGATATCGAGACCGCTTTCCACGATATTGGTCGCCAGCAGAACGTCTGCGCGGCCTTCGACGAAACACATCATCCGGTCGTCGATTTCGTCGGCAGGCAACTTGCCATGGAGACAGACGATGCGCAGATCCGGAGCCATCGCTTGCACGCGCGCCAGCATCGGATCGAGATCCTGAATACGCGGGCAAATCAGGAAGCTCTGCCCGTGACGTCGCTGCTCACGCGACAAGGCCGCGACGATGGCGGCGTCCGACAGCGGAGCGATCCTTGTCACGACGGGAAGGCGATGCACGGGCGGAGATGCAATGACACTGAGATCCCTGAAGCCCGCGAGACCGGCCGCAAGCGTCCGCGGTATCGGCGTCGCGCTCATCCAGAGGGCATGGACACCCTTGGTCAGCTCTGAAAGCTTCGCCTTCTCCGCTGCGCCGAAATGCTGCTCCTCGTCGATGACAACCAGACCAAGGTCGGAAAACTTCACGTCCTTCGAGCCGAGAGCCTGCGTTCCGACCACGACCTTCAGCCTTCCACTCTTCAGCCCTTCCTTTGTCTGCCGTGTCTCCGGCGCCGATGTGGCCCGCGACAGGCTTCCCACCTCAATGCCGAACGGAGCAAACCGTTTGCGAAACGTCGCGACATGCTGCCTTGCCAGGACAGTTGTCGGCGCCGCGATTGCCACCTGTCTCTTCGACAGTACGACTGCGGCCGCCGCTCGCAAAGCCACCTCGGTCTTGCCGAATCCGACGTCGCCGCAGATGACCCGGTCCATGGGGTGCCCAGATGCGAGATCATCGAGGACATCACGAATGGCTTTCGCCTGGTCGACCGTTGCAAAATAGGGGAAACGAGCGACGAACCTCTCGTAAGCCGGGCCTGGCGGTACGACTTTTGCCGCCTTCCGCCGGCGACGCTGACTGATATGCTTGGCGAGCTGCTTTCCGGCGTTTTGAATTTCCTGCTCCGCCTCGGTGCGCCGGGCCCACCATGTACTTCCGTCGGCCTTGTCCAGCGTCAGGTCGCCGAGCTCCGATGCGTAGGGCCAGATCAGGGTCAGATCGGCGGGCGGAACAAGAACGGCGTCATCTCCTGCGAATATGAGCCGGATCATTTCGCGCGACGACACGCCCCCCGTCGCCACCGTCTGCAACCCATCAAGCAAGGCCAGTCCTCGCTGCAGATGAACGACCACGGTGCCCGGCTCCGGCACATCTGCGCGGTCGAAGGCGGCATTCCAGGCCCTGGCCATTGGCTGCGGATGATGGGCCCTGCTGCCGAGCACATCGGAAGCCGTCACAACGACCAAGGGCTTCCGGCCAGCCTCGACAAATCCCGCATCGAAGTCGGCCAGAATCGCCGCTTCGCGGTTGCGTCCGGCCCTCGCCTCGTTCCAGTTCGAAAAGCGCTCAGCCTTGACCCCACTCATCCGCTCCATGGCGCGCAGATCTTCCTCCTGCGCGGCCACGAACATCAGGCGCGAACCGGCTCGTCGCTTCTCCTCGACGAATGCTCGCAGCGCCGTTCTAGGTGAAGCGACCTTCGAAAAATCCGGTGTGGGAATGAAAGCCGCCTTGCGGGCCAGCACCTTCATGCGTTTGGTCACCTGCTTCCATTCGCGCCTCCCGAGGTATTCGCGCTCCCTGTCGACGCGACTGGCCGCCTCCTCGATCGTGCTCAACCAGCTCTCGGCGTGCGTCGGGATCATGGCATCGGCGATCCATTTGGCCCGGCCACAATAGTCGATGATGGTCGCGCGCTTTGCCCGCTTGCTCCCGAACGCAAGGCGCTCCGACATCGGATCGATGACGAGTTCCCTCGTATCGAAGACCACCTCGTGCTCTGTCGGGTTGAAGGACGAAATCCGCCGTATCACCTTGCCCGCATGTTCCACGCGGAACGGACCGAGTGCGCCGGCGGGAAAGATCTCGAAAGTGCTCCCGTGGAACAGCGCGCTGCCAGGATACTCCGCCTCGTCATCGAGGTCGTATCCGAGAGCCTCAAGCCGCGACCGAAGGTCCTGTTCGGAGAATGCGGCGCCCAGCTTCAGATGGAGACTTGAACGAGACCAGGCGGCCGGCGGCGGCAGGCGCTCCATCACGGCCTCCGCTGTGGACACGAGCAGGATTGGCTTCTCGCGCCTCGCAAGCCGCCGCAAGACCGAGCTCCGCCGGCCGGCGATTTCGTGTGATGGCTCCAACTGATCGAATGGCAACGTGTTCAGCCGCGGAAAAACAAGCACCTCGCACGAGGGGTCGAGATCATGAATGACCGCCCCAAGCCGCTCGGCCCTGTTCTCGTCCTCGGCAAGAAAGACAATGCCGAGGCGGCCGGACTTTCTCCATTGCGCGAGCAGATGGAGAGCCATCATGCCGAGCGGGGACGCGGAGGAGATCGTAGTCCGCGTAGGGGTCTTCCGCTTCTTTACGCGGCTCTCCGCACGCGCTTTGCTCGAACGGCCCACTTTGATCCTGTTGTTGGTTCGCAATCCGCATAGGCCGATGGCGAGGAGTTTCAATATTGCCGGCCCGAATTGCCGGCAGCGTTGCCCAGGGCCGCCCGCATACCCGACTTTCGTCGCGGGCGCACATCTACGATATCGCCGGCCGTTCGCTGGCTTCAGCGGCAGGTTCTGAGAGCTCCGACAGGCCGCGAACGCACGCGCGCTCTGCCCGACGCCGAAGTCTCCCGCGAATCGATTCGCGTCCTACGAACCAAAACCGGCGTGACGATTCTTTGAGGACTCGTTCAGGAGGCCGGCGAGCCTGAGACCTTCTAGAATGCCTTCGAGCCGCTGTTCCCGAATCAACGCGGCCAGCATTGAAACTGCGTCCTGTTGATGAACCGTGAAGTCAACGTCAGGCGATCGCTGAGACAAGATATCGATCAGTTTCGGCACATCAACCTCATGATGGCGCAAAACCGCGACTGTTTCCTCCGCGAGATAGTCAGCGATATCTCCCTTGGCCGGCGGATCAAACTCGAACTCGGCTTCCGCGCGCTCCCTGATCGATTGCCGTATCTGCTCACTTTGCTGCTTTGCCGCGATCGAGAGCAGGAACACAGCATCCGCGAGCTTCTCCCGCGGCGTACTTCTCAACTCGGCAATCCGAGCCTGGATGTCCCTGCCGGAACTCTTATTGCGCTCGTGCCCTTGCTGTGCCTGCCGCGCATCGGCTGCGCGCGATCCGCTCTTCCGCCTTCGAAACATCACCATGCTCCCGACGGACGATATATCGCGGCGAACTGGTTGAGTGAAAGCGCAAAATTGCGGGCTGCTCGGCCATGAGCCACGCAGGGCCGAATCAGCGGTTCCTGGCCGCTGCCAATTTCGCCTGTGGTTGCGCTGCCCCGATTCAAAAGCTCGGCGGCGTGTTGACCCAGAGCACGCGCGCGAGGCGCCGGCCATTGTTGATGTAGGAGTGCGGCCGCTCGGAGCGGAAGTAGAAGCTGTCGCCTTCGCGCAACTGATAGCGGCGGTTGTCGACCGTCAGTTCGATGGTGCCATCGAGCACATAGCCGAATTCCTCGCCTTCGTGCTGCAGCGTGCCGCGGCTCCCGCCGCCTGGCTCGATGTCGTTGATGTAGCCGGACAGAAGATTGCCGCGGCCGGTCGGAATCAGCGCTTCCAGCCGGGTGCCCCTGCCCCGTCCGAGCTCACCCGTCTCGATCGTCGGGCGGCGGCCGCGGCGGAGGACGACATTGTCGGCCCCTTCTTCGTCGTCCTGGAACAGACCGGAGACGGGAATCCCCAGCGCCAACGCAATCCGATGCATCGTGTTGATCGAAGGATTGGCGGTGCCATTCTCGACCCGCGACAGCATCGATTCGGAGCATCCCGCAAGCTCGGCGAGCGCCTTCAGGGTCAGCCCCTTGAGCAGCCGCCTGTGCTTCATCTTCAGGCCGACCCGAATCTCGGGATTGTCGACCGTTACCTTCTTCTTGGCCACCGGGCCCATCTACCTGCCGATCCACGCATTGCACCGGAAGCCGCCCCCGACGGGTGACTACCGTGGATTGTTTCGTTAGCCACACTATACGCCGCCAGGCAATCACCCCTCATGCGCAAGATCACGTCATGCGGCCAGTTTTGCAACGATTTTCGAAAGCGATCGGGGGAGCTCCGTGCCCTCAGCTAGGGCGACGCATGCTTAGGCCCCCGCATGAAGCGCGCAATCCACCAGGCGAAGAACACGTAGCGGAGCACCTCGGCGTCGGCGTTGCCGTACTTGCCCGTGGCTTTCAGCTCTCCAACCCACGCCATCTCGGCGGGTGACAGTTTGACCTCGAGCTCGGACACGGTCAACGGGACGTTGACGAATTCCGGCTGATAGGACGGATCGCGATAGAGCTCGCGGTCGGCCTTGATGCTCTTCACCTTGAAGTCGGCAGGGCTACGCTGATTCCTGAGCTTGGGAAATTCGGGGATGCCCTTCCAATCCTCGTCTGTTCCTTCGAAGACAGCCAGCTTCAGCGGCTTCAGTTCGAAGTCGCTGGTCTTCATCACGTCAGCGCCGCAGACGTTGGGCACGGCAAGGACGTCCATCAGCGCCAGCAGCTCGACGTAGTCGCCTTCCCGCGCGGTATTCTCGGCGATGAAGGGATGGCCGCCGGCGTTCACGCCGGTATGCATGAAGAAGTTGAAGGAGTCGTGCACGTCGTCTGGCGTCAACCCATACTCCCGCTGCGCCTCGGCCTGGATATCGTGACAGTTGGTATGGACCGGCAGTCCATATTGGTGCTCGAACAGGAACCCGCTGCAGCGCGGATAGAGGATATCGTTGGTGCCGACGGTGTCCTCGATGATCGCCATCATCGGCCGTTCGCGCGGCGGTGCCGACCACAGGAAGGCTCCCTTGGTCGGATGCAGCCCATGCAGGTGCCGGGTCCGACCGGTGTGGAAGAACTCCTTGTAGTCGTGGAGATTGAAGCAGTTGAAGTCCGCGCATTGGTGGCCGACGGTCTGCTCGATCCGGAGCACCTGGCCACGGCGCAATTCCAGCGCCTTGCCGGTGCCCGGCTCGATCGTGATCTCCTGAAGCACTTTTCTTTGCGAGGATGCCGCCATGCTTACTCTCCTGCCGGCGCTGTCGTCGCGCGAGACTGGACGAACTCTCTCAGGGCCCGGCGGATCAGATCCGCCCGATCCGAGCCTTCGCCCGCCTTGACGCTGTTGTCGATCAGTTCGAGCTGTTGCTGGTTCAGCCGCAACCTAACTGGCGTCGTCATGCTGGGATCCTCGCTCACGGCGTCCAGCCCTTCGGCGCCTGCATGCCGGTTTTGTCGATCGAGTTCAGGTTAGCGGCGGTCACCGGGATCAGCGGCACCTCATCCTTCTTCTTCTCGAGCGTCTTGCCCTTGACCAGGGCATCCATCAAGTCGACGGCGGAGCGGCCGATCTTCACCGGCTGCTGGGCAACGACATAGTCGGCGCAGCCCGCCCGCATCATCTCTTCCGCGGCTTCGCCCAGCACCGCGAACAGCACCTTCACCTTGCCGCACTTCTGCACGCCCTGCACCGCCCGGGCCGCACCGACCCCGTAAGTGTCGTCGGCCCCGTACAGCACGTCCACGCTCGGAAAGCGCTGCAGGAAGTCGTTGGCCAGCGATAGCGCAACGGCCGGATCTTGCTCGCTGGTCTGCTCGGCCACGATCTTGATGTTGCCGCCGGCGAGGTCCTCCTTGAAGCAGCGCAGCCGGTCCGACGCCCAGAACGCACCGGCCGGGCCTGCCAGCACAGCAATCGTGCCGCCATTCGGCAGCAGCGTCTTCGCGCCTTTGGCCAGTTCATGGCCGATACTGCAATGGCTGGAGGATACGGCCGCATCCGGCTCCACGTCGCTCGCGACGATCGGGCTGCCGGCGCCGATGACGAAGATCTTGCCGGCCTTCGCCTCGCGGACCACGCCGTTGAATGAGGCAGGATTGGCCGGGTCGATCAGGATCGCCCGCACCTTCTGCACTGCGAGATTCGAGAACTGGCTCACCTGCTTGTCGACATTGGCGTAGCCGCCGGCGTCCTGGATCACGACGTCATAGCCGCGCTTCTTGGCTTCATCGGAAATGCCGTACAGCACGGGCGTGAACCACGGGCCTTTGACGTTCGGCATCGAGACGCCGATCTTGTCGGCGGCATGCGCCGCGCCCGCGCCAACGATCGAGACCGCTATCACGCCGGCAAGGCCGACGTTGCGCAGCAAATAATTCCCCATCATGACTTTCTCCATGTTTTAAACCAACAAGATTTCAGCTCCGCCTGCCGGCGCGCCCACCGCCGAAAGTCTGATCCAGCGCGACGGCAAGGATCAGCGCCGCGCCAACCAGCATCATCTGCGTGTAGGACGGCACGTTCATGAGATTGAGGCCGTTCGAGAGGATGCTGATGAAGAGCACGCCGAACGCGACGCCGACGATCGAACCGCGACCGCCAAACAGCGAGATGCCGCCGAGTACGACTGCGGCCACCGACTCCAGTGGCAGCGTGGCGCCGAGCGAAGGCTGTCCGGAGGCGACGCGCGCCGTGAGGATGATCGATCCGACCGACGCGCAGACGCCGCTCATGACGTAAGCCGCGACCTTGATCCGGCCGACCTGGATTCCCGACAGCCGCGCCGCTTCCTCGTTGCCGCCGACCGCATAGATGCGGCGGCCGAGCCGGGTATAGCGGAGCACAAGGAACGCTGTCACGAGCACCGCGGCAGCCATCAAGACCGGCACGGGGATTCCGAGCACGAGCTGATAGGCGAGATCACCGAATGCGGCCGGCACGCCGGTCACCGCGACGCCGCCGCTCAAGCTGAGCGCCATGCCCGACACTACCGACATCATTGCGAGTGTCGCGATGAAGGGAAAAACCTTGAAGCGCGTGATCACGACGCCATTGACGAGTCCCACCGCCGCACCCGTGGCAAGCGCCGCCAGCAGCCCGGCGGGAATGCCGTAACTGCGCATCATCAGCGATGCGACAATGCTGACCAGCGCGACGGTCGACCCGACCGACAGGTCGAGCCCTGCGGTCAGGATCGCAAAGGTCTGGCCGAACGAGACGGCGGCCAGCGCTGCCGCCGACACGCCGATATTCCTGAAGTTCGGCGCGGACAGAAATACATCCGAGCTGACCGAGAACACCATCGTCATGAGCACGACGATCAGCGG
Source organism: Bradyrhizobium sp. BRP22 (assembly GCF_020194175.1). GTDB lineage: Bacteria > Pseudomonadota > Alphaproteobacteria > Rhizobiales > Xanthobacteraceae > Bradyrhizobium. Next base: position 34,382 of record NZ_JADYVX010000006.1, read on the forward strand.
CAGCCCGATCTCTCGGCTGTGACGCCGCAGGAATGACACCGGCTTGAAGCGCGCATCGATCGCCGGCGCAATAGGGCTGGTCGAATCAGAGATTCCCATCATGGCCTGGTCTCCGCCGATGTCCCCGATACCGCGCCAAGATGCGCGGCGAACGCGCCTTCGAGAATCCGGTGCTCGCTGAAATCGGATTGCGCGACCTCGTCTCGGATCCGCCCGCCCGACATCGTGTAGATGCGGTGGCATAGGTTGATCAGTTCGGGCAACTCGGATGAAACCACAATGATTGCGGCGCCCTCGCTCGCGAGCTGATGGATCAGCCGATAGACCTCCGCCTTGGCGCCGACATCGATGCCGCGGGTCGGCTCGTCGAAGATCAGGATGTCGGCGCCGGTGAGCGCCCATTTCGCGATCACCAGCTTCTGCTGATTGCCGCCGGACGCGGTTGCCGCCGGCGCCTCGAGCTGTCCACGAAATTGCAGTTGCTGCGCAGCCGCCCGGGCGATGGCGCGCAGTGAGCGCCAGGACAGGACGCCCGCGATGCAATAATCGTCGAGCGAAGCCATCGCGATATTCTCGATGCCCGACATCGAGAGCACCAGGCCCTGCTCCTTGCGGTCCTCGGGCAGGTAGGCGATGCCGGCCGCGATCGCATCACGCGGAGAGCGGACGTCGAGCGCGATGCCGCGCTTGGCGAGTTGGCCGCGATCAAGCTGCTCCGCGCCAAACAGGCCGCGCATCGTCTCGGTCCGTCCGGCGCCAACAAGACCGGCAAAGCCGACGACCTCCCCGGCGCGCACCGTGAAGCTGACATCCTCGAACGCGCCGGCGCGCGTTAGTCCAGCCGCGCGCAGCACCACCTCGCCAATCTTGTCGTTGCGTGGCGGAAACAGCTCCGTGATCGGCCGACCGATCATCAGGCCGATCAGCTCGTCCGTGCGCGTGATCGACTTCGCGTCAAGCGTAGCAATATGCTCGCCACCCCGCAGGACCGTCACGCGATCGGCGATCTCCATGACCTCATCCAGGCGATGCGAGACAAAGAGAATTGCGACGCCCTCGGAACGCAGCCGAAGGATCAGCCGGCGCAGCGACGCCGCCTCGCCTTCGGAGAGCGCGGCCGTCGGCTCATCCATGATGATGACGGACGCGCGGAACACCAGCGCCCGCGCGATCTCGACAAGCTGTTTCTGCGCCGTCGACAGGTCCCCGGCCCGCTGGGCCGGGCGCATGCCGCTGCCCTTGACAAGAGTTTCCAGCACCTGGCGCGTCCGCCGCTCAGCCTCGGACCGCAAATAGAGGCAACCAAACGCACGCGGCTCATTGCCAAGGAAGATGTTCTCGGCGACGCTGAACTCAGGGACGATCATCAGTTCCTGGAAGATCGTCACGATGCCGTGTCTGCGTGCATCGAGCGGACTGTCGAAGGCGACCGGCGTCCCGTCGATCAAGACGCCTCCGGCATCGGGCGCGACGTCCCCGGAGAGCACGCGGATCAGCGTGGACTTGCCCGCCCCGTTCTCGCCGATCAGCGCATGCACCTCGCCCCGGCGCAAATCCAAGGAGACATCGCGCAAGGCGCGAACGCCCGGATATTGCTTCGAGACCTGGCTGAGCGCGACTACGGTCGACGGTTGGGCGCCGCCGGCCGTCTTTGTCACGAGCTCTGGAGCGGACGAATTCATGCTGGGACGGCGGCGATCATGTCGAGCTCGATGCGAGCCCCCGGGGCGCTGAGATTGTTGATGCAAACCAGCGTTCCGGCCGGAGTCCAGTCGCCGAAATGCTCGACCAGCACCTCATACATCGCGTCCATCTCGCGCATGTCGGTGAGATACTTCGTCAGCTTGACGACGTGCCGCCAGGTCAGATTGTGGCTGTCGAGAATGATCTTGATGTTCGCGAGCGCCCTGCGGGTCTGCTCGCGGATGTCGTCGGGAAGCACGTGCTCCTCCGGCACATGCGGGTGCTTGTGATAGAGCGGCGATGCCGTACAACCGGCGAGGAACAAGAAGCCTTTTGGTGCCTCGACATAGACAGCAGGCGCGTAGGGCATGTTGTGCGCTTCTTCGGGGCGCGGCTGAACGCCGGTTATCAGTGTCATGGTCCAACTCCTGTATTGCGATCACTTCGATTTCAGCGGGATGTACGCGACCGCTTCCACTTCGAGCAGCGTCTCGGCAGTCGGCAGCAGCTCCGACACCTGGACGACGGTGCTGGCGGGTGGATCGGCGAAGAAGGATGAGCGGATGCGGTTGTAGATCGGAAAGTCGCGCAGGTTCCGGAAGTATTGCGTCAGCTTGACCACATCATTGAGCGTGCCGCCGGCGGCTTCCACCGTGAGGCGAAGCCGATTGAGCACCCACCACGACTGCGCCGCGATCGGCCCGTCCTTCACGTCGGAGGACATCTCACCGGTCTCGCCGGCGAGCTTGCGCGCTTGTTCGGGAAGGTCGGTGTAGCCGGTGATCACCTTCATGGTGGCGGGATCAGCGGCGATGATGCCGGCAAAGAACACCATGTCTCCGGCGCGGCGGAAGGGAGCGTAGCGGGAGAGCGGCCTTGCGATGTCGACGTGCGACGTTTCCATGGGACTGCGATGCTCCGTGCCGGATCAAGTGTCCGGCACAGGATTCCAGTCACGTTAATTTCATGCAAGTTACTTTAATAGACGGTCGGAGCCCGTTTTTTCGGCAAGCTGCGCGGGTTCAGAAAACGTCCCTCATCGGGAGACAAGCGTCCGCGATCGCAACGATTTCCATAAAAATGATGTGCGGCGTTGGCGCCACCTCCGCCGACACTGATGCAACGATCCGATGAAGGATTGAGCAGTGGCGTACCGGTTTCGTCATGATCGTGCCTGCACTCTGTCCAGCAATCGCCGCACCGCGTCCGGCGAAGAGAGTGAGCGCACCAGCGACGACTTCACGCTTGTCACATGGTCACGCATCAGCACCTCCGCGCGCCAGGGCTCGCGGCCGATGATGGCCTCGAAGATGCGATGGTGGTCATCATGCCGGCGGCGAACATCCTTCTCCTCGAATGCGACGACGTTGCGCGGCGACGAGACCGGCACCTGCTGACACAGGAAGACCATGTCCGTCAGCAGGCGCGATCCCGCAGCGGCATGGATGGTCTCGTGGAAACTGGCGTTCATGCGCCCATACGCCGAGCGGTGCTCGTCCGAGAACTGCCAGTGTTGCAACAGGTCGTCGCCGTCGTGCAGCGCCTGCACCATCACCGCCCGATCATGTTCGCTCAGGCCACGCTCGGCCGTCAGCCTCGCCGCCAGCCCTTCCAGCACTGCCCGCACCTCATAGGCGCTGACAACCTCGCCAACGCTGAACTCGCGCATCGTGTAGCCACGGTTCGGTGTGTAATCGAGCAACCCTTCGGAAGCGAGTTTCTGCAGGGCCGCGCGCACTGGCGTGCGGGAGACGCCAAGGCGGCCGGTCAAGCGCACCTCATGCAGCCGTTCGCCCGGCGCGAATTCGCCGGCGAGCACAGCGGCGCGCAATTTCTCGACGACGGCTTCGTAGCGCGTTGACGACGGCTCGTCGGATCGTTGGCGGCTCATGGCGATCGTGGCTTCCAGCTATCTTGTATACATTATCTGTGTTTCATTTGGCGCGATTAGCCAAGTGAAAAGAAAAGCATCGACAGAATGGACCAGTATTGAGCCGATTTTTCGAGCACAAAGGCCAGGAATTATCCACTGTCTGCTCAATCAGCTATCAAAAATGTATACATTGTCTTTGACGAGTCTGGCTTTTGTATTGCACCCTAAGCGGCGAGACAGGATCGGAGTGTCCCTATGAACCTCGGTGTTGACCGACCCAAACCCGCCGTGATCGCGATCGATCTGCACCGCGGTCATCTCGACATGGACGTCGCGACCATGCCGACATCGCCGGAGGTGGCAAGGCAGGTGATCGCCGCCAACAAGCGGCTGTTCGATTGGGGCCGGAGCGTCGGGATTCCCGTGATCCATCTGCTGACGCAATATCGCGACGTGCCGGAGATCGCTTCCAATCCGTTCTGGCGCACACGCGCGGAGGATCCCAATGCGACGCGCAAGAACGTGCTGCGCCACAACCTGACTGGCATGCCGGGAGTCGCGATCATTCCGGAGCTCTACGATCGCGAGCGCGATCTCGTCGTCGACACCAAGAAACGCTACGACTGCTTCCTCGGCACCGACCTCGATTTCACGCTGCGCGCCCACGGCATCAACACCCTCCTGATCACCGGCGTGAACACCAACTCCTGCGTGCTGGCGACGGCGACCGCCGCCAATGTGCGCGATTACGCCGTCGTCGTGGTCAAGGATTGCGTGGAAACGATGGATGGTTCGGCGCTGCACGAGGCCGGGCTGCTCTGCATTCGCACCGCATTCGGCTTCGTCCTCACGACCGATGAGATCCAGAAACTCGGCGCGTTCGCCCAGCCGAACAAGAGCGCAGCCTGAACCGGTACGGAACTTCCGCCTTGTCCTTTCCTGCTCCCTCAATCCCGACACTGTCTCCCGTCACCCTGCCGATCGCAGGCCTTGACGATCGCTTTCCGGTCCGCCGGATCTATTGCGTCGGTCGCAACTACCTCGACCATATCCGCGAGATGAAGGAGGGCGATGAGCGCGACCCGCCGTTCTTCTTCCAGAAGCCGTCGGACGCCGTGGTCGAGAGCGGCGCGACAATCCCCTACCCGCCCGACACCGAGGATTTTCAGTTCGAGGTCGAACTGGTGGTCGCGCTTGGCGCCGGCGGACGCAACCTGTCTTCAGCCGACGCACTCGACAGCGTCTTTGGCTATGCCGTCGGGATCGACCTGACGCGGCGCGACCAGCAGCGCGACATGCGGGCAAAGATGCTGCCCTGGGAACGTGGCAAATCCTTCGATGCGTCCGCGCCATGTGGCCTGATCCATCGCGCCGTGGACATCGGCCACCCCGCACGGGGCGCGGTCACGCTGCATGTCGGATCGACCGAGCGGCAGCGCGGCGATCTTGCCCAGATGATCTGGAATGTGCCCGAGATCATCGCCAATCTCTCGACATCCTATCGTCTCGCCGCCGGCGATCTCATCATGACGGGAACGCCGGCCGGTGTCGGTCCGGTGTTGCCCGGCGACCGTATCCGTGGCGCCGTCGAGGGCGTCGGCGAGATTCTCATCACCATCGGCCAGCGGGAGAACTGACCATGTTGCCTACCGAGCGGCTCACCTACTCCGCCATCTCCGAACGGCCCACGCTCACCTTGCCGGGCAAGGCGCGCATGGCCGTGTGGGTGATCGTCAATGTCGAGGAATGGGACCCGAAGGAAACCATGCCGCGCACAGTGCTGACGCCGCCCGCCGGCGGGGCGCCGATGCCGGACATTCCGAACTGGGCCTGGCACGAATATGGCAACCGCGTCGGCTTCTGGCGAATGCTGGACGTGCTCGACCGTTACAAAGTCAAGGCGGTGCTCGCCATCAACGGCAAGGCGATTGCGAGCTATGAGCCGATCGCGCGCGCCGCGCTCGAGCGCGGCTGGGAATTCATCGGTCACGGCTTCGGCCAGAAGAACATGCAGAAGGTGCCTGACGAGCGCGAGGACATCCGCAAGACCAAGAACGCCATCCGCGCGTTCACCAACCGCAACCCGCGCGGCTGGCTCGGCCCTGGACTCACCGAGACCTGGGAAACGCCGGATATCCTCGTCGAAGAGGGCTTCGAATATGTCTGCGACTGGGTGCTCGACGACCAGCCGGTGGTCCTGAAGACACGCAGCAGGCCGATCGTCAACGTGCCCTACACCCAGGAATGCAACGACGTCGCGATGATGCTGATCCAGCATCACAAGGCTTCCGAATACCAGGATCGGGCCACCGACCAGTTCGACCAGATCTATGCGGATTCGCACGCCTCCGCGCGCGTGATGGCGCTGGTGGTCCATCCCTACATCATGGGTACGCCGCACCGGTTGAAGTATTTCGCCGGCGCATTGGAGCACATCAGCAACCACAAGGACGTCGTGTTCTGGACCGGCGAACAGATCCATGACTGGTTCCTTGAGCAGCGGCCGGGCGCGCTCGGCGGCGCCGCATGACGGGCATCAACCTCTTCCAGATCCTCAACGGCCTCACCTTCGCGGCGCTGCTGTTCATCGTGGCGTCCGGCTTCACGCTGATCTTCGGCCTGCTCCGCATCGTCAATCTCGCGCACGGCGCGCTGTATCTGATCGGGGGACTTGCCGGCTATTCGGTGGCAGAGGCCAGCGGCAGCGCCGCGCTCGGTGCAGTCGCAGCGATGGCGCTGGTCGCGCTGCTCGGCGCGGTGCTGGAGCGGGGCCTGATGCGGTTCGTCCGCGGCGCCGAGCTGCGGCAGGTATTGCTGACGCTCGGGGTCGCCTTCATTCTTGACGATATCGCACTAGTGATCTGGGGCGGAGACACATTTACGGTTCCCGTTCCGGCGATGCTGCAGGGCGCGATGCAGATCGGCGGCGTGTTCTATCCAAAATTCCGGATTTTTGTCCTCGCGCTCGGCGTCATTGTGTTCGCAGCGCTGTGGCTGCTGCTGAACCACACAAGGCTGGGCGCGCTGATCCGCGCCGGGGTCGATGACCCCGAAATGGTCGAGGCCAGCGGCATCAATATCCGCCGCGTATTTCTTGGGACGTTCATGCTCGGATGCGCGCTGGCCGGCCTTGGCGGCGTAATCGGCGGCGCGTTCCTCACTCTTTATCCCACTGCCGACGCCGAGATCCTGGTGTTCTCGCTCGCGGTCGTCATCATCGGCGGGCGCGGGAGCCTGGTCGGCGCCGCCGTCGGCGCATTGCTGGTCGGGCTGCTCAACTCGATCGGACGCGTGATGTTTCCCGAGCTCGCCTATTTCGTGATCTTCGGCCCGATGGCTTTGCTGCTCGCGTTCCGACCGCTTGGACTGTTTGGAAAGACTGCGTGATGGCGACACCGATCAGCCAGGCTGCCCCGAGCTACGAGGCCCGCACGCGTCCTTCGCACGTGGTTGGCTGGATCGCCCTCGCTGCAGTGGCGCTGATCGCGCTTCCTTTGGTGCTGCCGAGCTATCAGGTGTCCATCACCACCCAGATCCTGATCTTCAGCGTGCTCGCGATGTCGATCGACGTGCTTGCGGGCTATGGCGGGCGCACCACGCTCGGCCATGGCGCCATATTCGGCGCCTCGACCTATGTCGTGATCTATTGGACGGCGGTGCTGGGAGGCGGAATCTGGACTGGCGTCGCGCTCGGCATCCTTTGCGCCACCCTGCTCGCCGCCGTGTTCGCGCTGCTCGCGATCCGCACCTCGGGCGTCTACTTTCTGCTGCTCACGCTCGCGCTTGGCATGATCGTGTGGGGGCTCTGCCTGCGCTGGACCAGCGTCACCGGCGGCGAGAACGGATTGCGCGGCATCGGAAGGCCGGAGTTCATTGCCGATCACATCAGCTTCTACTACGCGGTGCTGCTGGTCGTGGCTCCCGTGACCTGGGCGATGTGGCGCTTCGTGCATTCGCCGTTCGGCCTCACCTTGCGCGGCATCCGCGATTCCGAAAGCCGGATGCGCAGCCTCGGCTACAACGTGCCGCTGCATCTTTTCATCGCCTTTGTCGCCTCGGGCTTCTTCGCCGGAATCGCCGGCGCGCTCTATGCGCTGTTCAACAATTTCGTCAGCCCGTCAACGGTTCAGCTCTCGCAATCGGTCGCGGCGCTGCTGATGGCAATCACCGGCGGCGTCGGCACGCTGCTCGGCTCCTTCGTCGGCGCAACCCTCATCATCGCGCTCGAGAACGTCGTCAGTGCCTTTACTGCGCGCTGGCCGACGGTTCTCGGGGTGACCTTCGTGCTGATCATGATCTTCGCACCGGAGGGGGTCGTCGGCCGCGTTCGTATCCTGCTCTCGCGCCGGCGCAAGCGACAGTCATCCGAATCGTTGAATTGAGGAGAAATCGATGGACCGCCGACAATTTCTGAAGACCACCGCTTTGACGCTGGCAACCGGCGCCGGCACCCTCGCCGCGCCGCATATCGTGCGGGCGCAGGCCGCGCCGATCCGCATCGGGCTGATGGCGCCGCAAACCGGCGTGGTCGCTGCCGGCGGGCGCGAGATCATCGACGGTTTCACGCTGTTCTGGGAAAATGCCCGCAACCGCGTCGGTGACCGCAGCGTCGAATTGATCGTGGAGGATGATGCATCGAACCCCGACACTGCCCTGCAGAAGGCCCGCCGCCTGGTTGAACAGGCCAAGGTCGATTTCCTCTTCGGCAACCTGCTCGCCAACACCGGACTTGCCGTTGCGAACTACGTCAAGGGCAACGGCACGCCCTATTTCATCCCGGTCATCGCTGCCGACGATCTGACGCAGCGGTCCCGCATCAAGAACGTCATCCGCGCCGGCGGCTACTCGGCGAGCCAGTTCTCGCGCCCGCTCGCCGACTGGGCGCTGAAGCAAGGCTACAAGAAGATCGCCACCATCTCGCAGGACTACACCTTCGGCCACGAGCAATGCGGCGGCTTCGCACAAACCTTCACCGAGGGTGGTGGCACCATCGTCGGCCAGTTCTGGCATCCGCTTAACACATCGGATTTCAGCCCCTATCTCGGCCAGATCTCGGGCCTCAAGCCCGACGCGGTGTTCGCGATGGAAACCGGCGCGGATTCAAGCCGGCTGATCCAGCAATATGCGAGCTTCGGCCTCAAGGGTCAGATCCCAATGCTCGGCGCGCAGAACGCGACCGACCAATCCGTGATCCGCACGCTCGGTCCGGAATGCGAGGGCATCGTGACCTCGGCACATTTCGCCGAAGGCGCCGACTTGCCGGCGACGCAAGCCTTCGTGAAGACCTATTCCGGCAAGTTCAGCAAGATACCCTCGCTTTACGCCTTCTCGCATTATGTCGGAGCGATGTGGGTCGCCAAGGCGATCAACGGTATCGGCGGCAAGGTCGAGGACCGCAACCTGTTCCTTGACACGGTGCTGAAGACCGACCTGCCGGACAGCCCGCTCGGCAAGCCGGTTCGTTTCGATGATTACGGCAATCCGATCTATGACGTATTCATCCGCAAGGTGGTCAAGAACAAGGACGGCAAGTTCTGGAACCTTCCGATCGAGACCTATCCTCAGGTCTCGCAATTCTGGAAATACGATCCGGAGACGTACCTGAAGCAGCCGCCCTACTCGCGTGATTTCCAGGGCATCAAGAAGGCCTGACAAACTCCGACCGGCGAGCACACGTTGACCAAATCTATCCTCCAGCTCGATCATGTCGGCGTCCGCTTCGATGCGTTGCGGGCGGTTGACGACGTGTCGCTCGACGTCAGGCGCGGCGAGCGCCGCGCGATCATCGGGCCGAACGGCGCCGGCAAGACCACCCTGTTCAACGCCATCACCGGCGTCGTGCCGCCGAGTTCGGGTCGCGTGGTGTTCGAAGGGCGCAACATCACCCATGCCCCGCCGCACCGGCGCGCGGACTGGGGCATCAGCCGCACCTTCCAGATCACCAATCTGTTTCCGAGCCTGACCGTGCGCCAGAACATGGAGCTGGCGATCCGCGGACTGACGCCGCGCAAGTTCTCCTTCTTCGGTTCGCCCGCTGCCACCGACGAGGAACGCGCGCAGGCCGACAGTGCGCTCACTCTGTCGCGACTGGCAGCTCGCGCCGATTCCGCAGTCAACGAATTGTCCTACGGCGAGCAGCGCCAGCTCGAGATCGCGATGGCGCTCGCGCCCAATCCACGACTGCTGCTGCTCGATGAGCCCGCAGCCGGCCTTTCGCCGGCCGAACGCGTCATCGTCGCCAACATCATCCGCGCGCTGCCCAAGGACATCACCATCGTTCTGATCGAGCACGACATGGATTTGGTGCTGTCCCTGGTCGATTGGGTCACCTGCCTCAACAACGGACAGTTCCTTGCCGAGGGTACGCCGGCCGACATCAGGAACAACGCGGATATCCAGAACGTCTATCTCGGCAAGGCGCGCCATCATGCTTGAGATCAACGACCTCCACAGCTTCTACGGAGACGCCCATGTGGTGCAGGGAGCGTCGCTGACGGTGCGCGATCGCGAGGTTGTGGCCCTGCTCGGCCGCAACGGCATGGGCAAGACCAGCCTGATCCGCTCGATCATGGGCCTCGCGCTGCCGCAGGTGCGCAGCGGCAACGTGTCCTGGAAGGGCGAGGCGCTGGTCGGCCTGAAGTCGCATCAGATCGCCAGGCGCAAGATCGCGCTGGTGCCGCAGGGGCGCCGGCTGTTTCCGTCGCTGACGGTGACCGAGCACCTGACGCTGTTGAAGTCGGCGCGCGCGACGGAGGGTTGGACGGTCGAGCGAGTGTTCGAACTGTTTCCGCGGCTCGCCGAGCGGCGCCAGCATCGCGGCAACCAGCTTTCCGGCGGCGAGCGGCAGATGCTCGCGGTCGGCCGCGCGCTGATGATCGATCCCGAGCTGATTCTGATGGACGAGCCGTCGGAGGGCCTTGCACCTGTGATGGTGCAGCATCTCGAGGATATCATCGCCAAGCTCAGGGAACAGGGACTTGCGATCCTGCTTGTCGAACAGAACCTGTATAGCGCGCTCTCAGTCGCCGATCGCGTTTATGTGCTGGAAACGGGCAAGGTGGTGTTCGAAGCACCCGCCGCGGCGCTCGCCGACGACCCTTCCTCGATGACCCGCTTCCTCGGCGTTCACTGAGAACGCTCACGCGCCAACAGCTAACGCGGACCGGACCCACCCCATGGCTGAACCAAAGATCGATATTCACAGTCACGTCATTCCAGGCCGTATCGTTTCCGCGATCGCCGCCGATCCGAAGCGCTTCCAGGCCCGCATCGATGGCGAAGGTGCCGCGCGCAAGGTGATTCACGATCAAGGTTACGTCTATCCTCTGTTCGCGGAATTCCACCAGGCCGAAGCCAAGCTCGATTCGATGGACCGCAAGGGCCTCGACATCTCCGTGATCTCGCCAGCGCCGCCGATGTTCTATTATTGGGCCGACGCCGATCTGTCGTTGGATGTCGCGACGTTGGTCAATGACGGGATCGCCGACATGGTCGCCGCCAAGCCCGACCGCCTGCGCGGCATGGCGAGCGTTCCGATGCAGCATCCGGACGCTGCAGTTGCCGAACTCGAACGCGTGGTCAGAGAATACGGCTTCAAGGCCGTCGAGATCGGCACCTCGATCGAGGGCGAGCAGCTTGCGGCGGAGCGTTTCCGGCCGCTGCTGCGCCGAGCCTCGGAGCTGAACGTGTTCGTGTTCGCCCATCCCTATTATGTCGGCACCAAGGCCGGGCTGGAGAATTACTACCTCACCAACCTGATCGGCAATCCGCTCGACACCACGGTGATGCTGGCGAACCTGATGTTCTCCGGCGCGCTCGATGAACTGCCGGAGCTGAAGATCGTGCTGGCGCATGGCGGCGGCTTTGCGCCGTACCAGATCGGACGGCTGGTGCATGGCCACAAGGTGCGCAGCGAGACCCATGCAACGTCGAAGTCCTCGCCGAAGGAGCTGCTGAAGCGCATCTATTTCGACGGCCTCGTGTTCGACCCACAGGCGCTGCGCTATTTGATCGATCTCGTCGGCGCCGATCACATCTGCGTCGGCTCTGACTCGCCGTTCGACATGGCGGACCAGGACCCGATATCAACCATCGATGCTGTTCCCCGCCTCACGCCACACGAGCGGCGATGCCTTTGCTGCGGCACCGCGCTGCAACTGCTTTGCGAAGCCTGAGCCTGCACAGGAGCATGACATGACCGACACTATCGGCAGCAGCGTCCGTCGGCGCATCCCCTATACGCCCATCCACAAGCGGCCGGCCCTGCGGTTGCCGGGCGATGCGCGCGTCGCGGTATGGACCATCGTCAATGTCGAGAACTGGAGTCCTGACGGAGCGATGCCGCGCGCCGTGCTTCCGCCGCCGATGGGCCAGCCGCTGCTGCCCGACGTTCCGAACTGGGCCTGGCACGAATACGGCATGCGGGTCGGATTCTGGCGCTTCGTGGAGACGCTCGAGAGCCGCAATTTGAAAGCCACCTTCGCCGTCAACGGCAGCGTCTGCGAGCTCTATCCCGACGCCTGCGAGGCCGCACGCGACGCCGGCTGGGATTTCATGGGCCACGGCTTCGTGCAACGGCCGATGCACAGGGTTGACGATCAGAAGGCGGCGATCGCGCAGACGATCGAGGCGATCAGCCGTTTCACTGGCAAGCCGCCGCGCGGCTGGGAAAGCCCTGGCCTCACCGAAACCGACGAGACGCTGGACCTGCTCGCCGAGGCGGGCATCGAATATGTCGCCGACTGGGTGCTGGACGAGCAACCGGTCACGCTGAAGACTCGCGCCGGCGACATCGTCTCCGTTCCCTACACCGTGGAGATCAATGACGTCGTGATCAGCGCCGTGCAGCAGCAGCCGTCGGACGAGATCTACCGCCGGGGACGCGATCAGTTCGACCGGCTCTATGTCGATGGCGCAAAGACGCCGCGGGTGATGGCGATCTCGATCCATCCGTACCTGACCGGCGTGCCGCACCGGATCAAATATCTGGAGATGCTGTACGACTACATCCTGGGACATCCGGGCGTCTTGATGTGGACCGGAGCGGAAATCCTGGACTGGTACCGCAGCCAGATCGCGACACGCTGACCCGTTTCGACGCTCAACCTTGCGCGTTCGCTCTGGTGCAATAGCGGATCCTGAGGAGACAGACGCCCCTAGCCTCCTGCAGCCTTCCACACGTCGCGCACCGCCTGCGCCCATTCGGCCGGACGCTCCTGCGGCAGGTTATGACCGGCGTCGCGAAAGACGCGCCGCTCAAAAAAGCCGTCGAACTTGCGCGCGTGATGGGCGGTTCCGCGGTTGACGCCGTCGGAATCGCCGTCAATCGCGATCGTCGGCACCGAGATCTGCGGCTGCGCGGCAAGCCGCTGCTCGATCGCAGCATAGGCAGGATCGCCCGCGGCCAGCGCATAGCGATGCCGATAGGAGTGGATTACGACGTCGACGAAATCCGGATTGTCGAAGGCCGCCGCGCTCCGCGCAAAGGTCGCATCGTCAAAGGCCCATTTGGGTGACCACATCGACCAGAGCTGTCGGGCGAATCCCGCCCGGTTACGTTCGAGCGCGCGGCGACCGCGCTCGCTGTGAAAGAAATATTGATACCAGAGCGCAGCCTCTTCCGGCGGCGAGGCCGGCTCCATGCTGCGTGCGATGTCCTGAATGTTATAGGAATTGCCGGAGACGAGCCCCACCACGCGCTCGGGATGAAGCGCCGAGACGATACAGGCGGCACGCCCGCCCCAATCATAGCCGCCCACCACCGCGCGCTCAATTTTCAGCGCATCCATGAAGGCGAGGAGATCGGCCCCGAGCGCCGCCTGCTCGCCGGAACGTAGCGTCTTGTCGGAGAGAAACCGCGTCGGCCCATAGCCACGCAGCCAGGGCACCAGTACCCGCGCACCGGAGTGAGCAATCAGCGGTGCGGCGTCCGCATAAGCGTGCACATCGTACGGAAAGCCGTGGCCCATGATACAGGGCCAGCCGCCGGCTGCGCCGTATTCGCGATAGGCGATTTCGAGGACATCGGTTGTAACGTACTTCTGCTGCATGTGGTTATCGCTCCCGATACCGGCCGACCAAGGTCCTTCTATTCGCGGCTCAGCGACGATTCGGCTGCAGCAACTTGGGTCAGGTCAGCTCTCAGCCCTGGTTATAGTCATTCCGCATTCTGAGTATAACCCACACGCCGTGTGTGAGTTTGTCGTCGGCGACGACGACCTCACCAGAAATCCGAAACCTAAGGTTACCTCAGCGAAATCCTGATCGCACTGAGGTTGGCGGCGAACTCCATCCCTGCTTTCGGCCCCTTCAGGATGAGCACGACGCCCTTTTCATTTCTCAGGTTGACGCCACCTGCACCGCCAACCAGGGCACCGCCTGCGCCGACCGCGCTATAGGTGCCGGCAAAATCGCTCACGTCACTTATGCCTGAGGCCCAACCTTCCAGGCGACTGGCGGATGCGCCGGCGGCAACACCGAGGCTGAGGCCCGAGACCCGGAACCGATAGTTGCGGCCGCGATACGTCAGGATACCCGTTCCGCCGCCGCCGCCAACGACCAGGCCCGCTTTCAGGAAATTGACCCGGACATAGCCCGGCGCCTGCGCTTGCGACGGCGCCACAGGAAGCGCAAACGCGAGCAGCGCGATCACCGTAAGGCGAATTGCAAATGATGGCATTGCAGCCTTCCCATCGCCTCAAGGGTTCGTCGCGTCCACCTTCTTCCAGGTCTGGTCCGGATCGAACAGATAGATGCGCTTGGCGATGACCGCCGTGCGCTGGCCGAGATCCTTCTGATAGACGGTGCCTGCGTGGCTGACCATGAAGGTCATGACACCCGAATTGCCATACTCTGCGGGATAGGCGATCAGACCAAAGCCGCCGATCATCTTGCCCTTGACGACGTAGTTCATGGCGCCGCCAGGCGCGTTGGGGCCCTGACCCTTCAGGATTCGAAAGTAGTAGCCGTGATAGGGCGCACCGCCCTCCGCGCCGGCTCTATAGCCTTCCGCTGCCGCCTGCGCCGCAAGTTCGCCGAGGGGGCTTTGGTCGCGATCGTCGCGCCAGAACAGGCCATCCTTCTTGCCTGGAGTGCTGACAATCCGTTGCGCGTAGACCCCGGCACCCTCGCCGGTCCGATCCTTGTCCGCATATTCGTTCTCGGCATCGACAAAGGCGAGAGAGGTTTGAATGGCATCAAGTTCGTTGCGCCCGATACGGCGATACAGGATCTCGAGGCGACCCGCCGCGGAATCAAACTCCCAGCCATCCCTGTTGTTGACCAGGGGGATCGGGAAAGGGAAGTCATCCGCGCCCAGAATGAGCGTCGCCTTTTTGTTTCCTTCGGCCTTGATCGAATGCCTGGCTTCATACGCGGACAGGAAGCGTTCGCGCGTCTCGGCATCGGCGACATCATCGCCTGACGCGATGATGTCCTCGGCGTCCTTGCCCAGAACCTTCATCATGGCTTTCTTCTCGCCGGCTCTAACGGCAGCAGCCAGTGCGGCTGCGGCGTCTTCCGGCGAAGGATAGGCCTGCTGCGCGTGAGCCGATGTGATCGGGAGCGCCAGCATCATGAGCGCGGCGACAGCGGCTGCGGGGCGAGCCGACCGGAGCGACCGAACGGCAATCATGGTGATGGCTCCGATGCTGTGGGTATCCTTGCTCCGGCGGCAAGCCAGTCGCTGTAGGTCCGGAACTTCAATCCGAGCTTGTCGTAGTAGACCCTGAGATAGCCGTCGCTGCCGCGCGTGACCGCTTCCGGCATGATGCCCTGCACGTCCTGCGCCATTACGCCGACATAGGATTTGCTGCTGCCGAGATAGCTGAAGCGATAGTAGCCAAGACCATTGGCGAGATGGCCAAGCAGCACGATGCTATGCTTCACCTCAATATCGGAGCGCCGTCCACCGCCTCCACGAAAACCTCCGCCGCCTCCGCCACGGAAGCTTCCACCGCCGCCGCGAAAAGCGGCGCCACCACCGCCACCACGGCCGGCGAAGGCGACCGCGCCTCCGGCCCGTCCGGCGAAGCTTGCCTGACCTCGTGCGGCCTGCAGATTGGCCGTCCTGCCGGATGACACGTTCCTGAACGCGGTATCGCGGCCGCCGCCGCCACGCGCCGCATTGCGACCGCGGTCACCTGCCCTTGCGCGATCGCCACCTCCCTTGGCACGATCGGCCGCAGCTGGCCGATTGGCCCGGTCACCGCCGGGACGGTCACGAGAGGCCGCGCCGTCGCGGCCGCGATCACCTGCGCGATCCCCTGCCCGATCTCCAACGCGATCACCGCCGCCCGGTCGATCTTGTCCCGGACGCAGCACCTGCTCGCCGCCACGGCCGCGAAAATCCATACGGTTCGCGCTTCCCGCCTTCAGATTGTTGTTGCCGAAGCGCTGCTGAACATTGGCGTTGCTGTATCGCACGCCTTGCCGGTGCGCTGGATTGTGCTGCCAATTGTTTCCGACGTTGGTGACCCTGTTGTAGTGGTTGACGTAGAGATTGCGGTTACCCCAATTGAATCCGCGCCCCAATAATTGCCCCACCGGGCGATCGCCCAGCCCGTGCCGAATGCGAGACCTGCTGCAATCACGCCCGCGCCAATATAGGAGGGGTAGCCAAAGTAATAAGGCGGATAGTCCGCATACGGCCAAGTTCCGTAGACGGTGGCCGGATCGTAGTAGGGAACGTACATCGTATTGGGGTCAGTTGGCTCGATGACGATCACCTGCTTGTTTTCCTGGCTCTGCACGCTGACCTTCTGCTGCTTGGTCGTCACCAGCTTGTTGTTCGCCTGCGCTTTCGCGCGCAAGCGCTGGACCGCGTCCATTACGTCAGGCTGCTGCGCGAGCACGGCATCGCCGAGATCCTTGGTCCAGTCGATCTTGTCGCTCATCATCGAGAGAACGGATGCGGTGCTGACCAGCGCTTTCACGCTGTCGTCCCAGGACTGCTTGTCGACCTCGTTCTTCAGTGCGTCGCCCTTCAGGTTCTTGTGCGAGGCCACCCAACGGTCGGCCTGCACGATCTCCAATGGATAGGTCGATGCCGCCAGCACGTTCGCCAGGAGATCGTCGGGATAGAGCGCGATCGGCGCGACCAGCGCCTCGAGCTGTTCAGGCTTCAGCAGTTGTTCGCCGGGTGCGGCCTGTTGTGGCTGACCGCCCTGGGCAGGCGGAGGAGTGGTCGCCTGCGCAAAGGCGGCCGCAGGAACCATCAGGAACAGCGCGAGCGCCAGCAGAATCTTGCCGCAGCGAGACATCACAACCTCCATGGGCCTCACGTTCGGCAAGCATCAGTCCCGTGCATGCGCGTTTCTTGATCAAGATCAAAGAAACCCGGCGAGGTTCAGCCGGAGCGCGACATTGCTGCGACGCGACATGCTCAACGCAGATACCAGGATCCGGCGGGATTCCGCGATCAGCGAACAAGCGGCACGGAAACAGCGCTCCACCTGAGCTCTGGTTTTCGGCGGTGATCGGTCCATGATGCGCATACACAGTGCGCAAGCGCTATTGGTTGCAGCGGTGGTAGGTGACCTCCATCCCCTCGATGCCTGGAAACAGGCGCGTGATGCTGTTGTCATCAAGCACTTTGAAGACGAATTGGATGTTTTCAAGCATGATCCCTGAGGCGCAACTGACGACCATATTGACGCTTTGGCCGTCGTCCTTCCTCGATTTGATCGAGCAGGTCGCATGCTTGGCTCTCAGACGATTGGGCTCGGCGATGAACCCGCCGCCATAGATGCCGGAAAAGTTGGTGAAGGCGACCTGCTTTGCCCTTCCCTTGCGCGCGAATATCTTATCGCATTGGTCGGCGCTCGTTGCCCATGCACCGGTGAGATCGAACGCGATCGCATTTCCGGATAATCCCAAAACGAAAACGGCGAATGTTGTCACAAGCGCCGGAAACCTGCGAAGCCCCTTCATTCACTCCCCCTTCCAGAATGCCGCAAGCGCTTTTCCGTGCTCCTCACGTATCAATGGCCGCTGAACACCAGCGTCTTGATCGGCAACAGCAGTGCCTGGATCCGCAGCAGCAACGCGTGCACCAGTCCAACGCCATCGACCACGTGCAGCGCGATCCGCCGCCCCACACTGGTTTCCTTGTTGGAGATCGCCTCGTGATTGCTGGTGTAGGCGTTGACGATGCAGCTGCTACCCGGCGTAACCCCTTCGAGTCCGCCCTTGTAGAGCGGCTCGAGGAATACCAGCACCGTACCCGGTCGCGCGGTGTTCTGCGCTTCGAGCAGTTGCTCGCCACCTCGGAACTGACCGGCGGCGATGTAGTCCTGGACCGTGGTGATGACCATCGGGATGATGACCCAGGGCCTTGAGATACAGGTCGCTTCCGCCACCATCCCCGTCCGCATCACCTGCGCCTCGATCTGGCCGAACCCGGCCTGCAGGACCTGCCGACCCGCACCCTCCGGGATGAGGATCCCGGCCGGCCGCATCAGCGGGTTGACGACGTCGCCGATGCGAAGCAGGAACTGCTCCACCCGCCCGTCGACCCCGGCGCGAACGAACGTCTTGTCCAGATCCACCTGCGCCTGCGCCAAGCTCGCCTCGGCGCTTGCCTTCTCCGCCGGCAGCAGTGTCGAAACCCGCAAGGCAGCGGACTGCTTGACGGCCACCGCGGCGTCGATGCCTGCCTGCCGTTGATCGACGAGGACCTGGAGTTTTTCGATGTCGCGCTGCGGCACGATACCGGGATTGCGGCGCTGCAATTCGCTCTTCACATCCAATTCATCCTTGGCCTGCTGATGCGAGCTCCTTGCTTCCTGGATCTGCGCCTCGGCCTTGACAACATCGGCTTCCGCGGCCACCAGCGCCGCGTCCACCTCGGCGACTTTGCGCTTAGCCGTTTCAAGGGCTGCCTCCTGCTTTGAATTGTCCAGCCTGAAGATCACGTCGCCTTTCTTCACCGGCGCACTGAAGCTGAAATTGACTTCCGCGACGCGTCCAGAAGTCTCCGGGAGGATCGGGACCGTCCGGAAAAACAGTGCGGCAGTGTTGGTCGATGGATGGAAATAGAAGATCATGGTGATCAGCGATATCGTGAGCATCAGGCAGGCGGTGATGCCCCACCTCAGCTCGAACCAGACCGAGAAGAACGTGATCTCCTTGCCGAAGCGCTTGCCTTGGACGTAGCGGCGGTAGAGATAGTCAGGAAGGACAGTCACGAGGGAGCAGATCAAGAGCTCAAGCATCGCTGGGCTCCCTTGCCTTCGCAGCGTTCGGGCCTTTCGTCTCCAATGGGGCGGCCGGAAGTGCCGGATCCGATTTGATTTCGGGCTTTGCTGCACCGCCTTCGTACGTTGCGGCGCCCGCTATCTTCTCGACTGAGCCGGCAATGCTGCGCAGCGGCGTACCGAAATCGGGAAGATCGATCATGGCAAGCAACAGCGCCGCGACCCAAAACAGGTGGATGTGCGTGAACAGCGCCAGGAGCCCGAGAACCGCGACGATCTCGAACTGCAGTTTTTGCGATTTGTGCGCCATCCGCTCGGGCAGGCTGTGCAAGCGCCAATAGAGCGTGCCGACCCAGAGCACGGCCGCCACCAGGAAGATGCCCATCACAACCATCAACACATCGACCTCGTTCGGTGGCGTGATGAAAAACGGCAGATGATGGGGTGCCATTGGATGGAGTTGGTTGCTCAACCGCTTCTCCCGGTCAGGAATGAACCTTTGACCGCCCAGTCTGGGTACCGCCATCCGGCGGACGCTTGATCTGGATCAAAGGTTCCCCCCTACCCGGCCCTAGCCTTTTGCGAACGACCAAGGAAACGGCCACTCCAGGAGATGTCAGCCATGCCAGCGAACATTGATGACCTGATCCCCAGCGCCAATCAAATCCAGAAGGAGGCTGCACTGCGGGAGGCGGAAAAGGCGGATGAGTATGTCCGCCGCGCAGCCGCCGCCGAGGCCGAAAAACGCGCCCTGATCGAGCGGCTCGGCCGGCCGTCCGGCAAATCCGAGGAGGAAAAGATCCAATTGGCTTCGACGGTCATTCAGCGCGCCGTGCGCAACGGATTGACGGAAGTGCTGGTGTATCGCTTCCCGAATACGCTGTGTACCGACAAGGGCCGCGCCATCAACCAGATGGAGGCGGGCTGGGAAACGACGCTGACCGGGATTCCGAAGGAGATCTACCAGCTTTGGACCGACTACCTGAAACCGCGCGGCTATCGCATCCGCTATCAGATCATCGATTTTCCCGGTGGCGTGCCCGGCGATATCGGCGTCACCATCGCCTGGGGCGATTAAGCGGACGGACGGTCCGAGACGAGCTGAAGCAGTGGAAGCGCGAACATGGCAAATGCGCCCGCCTCACGAATGAAGCGGAAGGACTATGAGAAGGAACTGGAGAAGCTCCAGGTCGAGCTGTGCCATCTCCAGGAATGGGTGAAAGCGACCCAGGCGCGGGTCATCATCCTGTTCGAAGGCAGGGATGCGGCTGGCAAGGGAGGCACGATCAAGGCCATCACGGAGAAGGTGAGCCCGCGCGTGTTCCGCGTCGTCGCGCTTCCCGCGCCTTCGGATCGCGAAAAGACGCAAATGTTCATCCAGCGCTACATGCAGCATTTCCCTGCCGCGGGCGAGATCGTCATCTTCGATCGCAGCTGGTACAACCGGGCCGGAGTTGAATATGTGATGGGCTTCTGCACCCCCGCCGAGCACAAGCGCTTCCTCGAGCTGTGTCCTACTGTGGAGCACTACGTCGTTGAGGCCGGCATCATCCTGATCAAGCTGTGGCTCGAGGTCGGGATGGAGGAACAGGAGCGACGCTTCAGGGCGAGGATCAACGATCCACTGCGGCAATGGAAGCTGAGCCCGATGGATACCGAATCCTATCGACGCTGGTATGACTATTCGCGCGCACGTGACCTGATGTTCAAGGCCACCAGCTCGAAACATGCGCCGTGGCACATCATCCGCTCCGACGACAAACGCCGGGCGCGGCTGAACTCCATCTCGCATATCCTCGACTTGATCCCGTACAGGCGCGTTCGCCGGAAAAAGGTCAAGCTACCGAAGCGCTCCACCAAAGGACGGTACAACGACCAGACCGGGCTGCGCGGGATGAAGCTTGTTGCCGAGCGGTATTGACCGACGAGGCCACAAGCGCCTTACCGCGGCCGGCGTCATGACGCTACCCATGTGCCGCCGCGACATTGCCGACTATCTCGGCCTGACATTGGAGACGGTCTCTCGCGCCCTGTCGCGGCTGCACGAGCTCGGTATCCTTGGATTCATCGGTAATAATCAGCGTCAGATTGTCATCCTGGACCGGCTCCAGCTAGCCAGCCTCGAATTGCAGGACTGAAAGACCCTCCAGGCGCAGCGATCCCCAAACAGCGGCGACGGATGCATCGGCCGGGCGCCGCGTTGCACAGGGGGCAGTCGATCGACGATCGCCTCGCCTGACCTGAGCCCACTTACAGGTCCCTTTCGGCAAGTTTGCGAAACTCGTCGGGCACGGAACGAGAAACACCCAGCGCTGCCGAGCCGTATCCGATCGCATCCCATCCGAAGCGATCTCGGATCTTGTCGACGGCGCAATCAGCCGCCCAACGTGCCATGCCCATCTTGGTGCCGGGGCGGCGCGCTTCATCTTGAAGTCCAAGCGGGAGCTCGAGCTCGAAATCCCAGTGCTCCTCAAGATGCGACACGGAGATCGCCAATAACGAGATGATCTTCTGGTCCGGATGATCTGCAAGGATCGCGCGCACCAGCTCCTCAGCGATCTCAGCGAGGATTATCGTCGCTGAGATCGGCGCATCGAGCGTTACCGAGCGCGTCACTGAATTCAGGTCGGCGAAGCGAACGCGCACCGTCACGGTTCGACCGGGCCTGGACTTCGCCCGCAGCCGCGTTGCAATGCGGTCCGCGAGGTGAAGCAGGGTCGGTCGAATAACTCGCCCTTCGGCCGGCTTCCTGCCAATCGCTGACTGCGCCCCAGCCGATCCGGCGCGGCGGTGCGACTTGATTTCCCTCGGATCGCGATTCCACGCCAGCGCCGCGAGTTTCCCGCCTGCTGCTCGACCGAGCAACCGCTCGAGCGAGCATCCTTGTGTTTTTGCCAGCTGGCCGATCGTCAACACGCCGATCTCGGCCAGGCGCGCCTTCGTGACAGGCCCCACTCCCCACATCAGTTCGACGGGCAGATGGTGAAGGAATTCTAGTTCAGTGTCGGGATCGACGACCACGAGCCCGTCGGGCTTGGCCACTTGCGACGCAATTTTCGCCAGATGCTTGGTCCGCGCGACACCCACTGAGATCGGAAGACCAAGCTCGATGCGCACGCGGCGGCGGATCGCCGTTGCGATGTCGGCGGGCGCGCCGAAGAGATGAGTGCAGCCCGCAACATCCGCAAAAGCCTCGTCGATGGAAATCCGTTCGACGAGCGGTGTGAAATCGCCGATCACCTTGATGGCGGCATCGCCCAGCCGTTGGTAGTCCTTGAAATGACCGCTGACAAAAGTGAGCTGCGGACATAGCTGGCGCGCTTGCCGTCCCGGCATACCGCCTCGAACCCCGAACGCCTTGGCCTCGTATGAAGCAGCAAGCACGACCCCGCCACCGACGGCGATGGGTCTGCCGCGCAACGACGGATCGAGCAGTTGCTCGACCGAGGCATAAAAGGCATCCAGGTCTGCATGAAGGATGGTGGCTCTAGTTGCCATCCAGACCGTTCACCAGCGAAATTTGACCGAAGTCACAGAGAACATAATGCGAACGCGCGTGGCAAGTGTCAAGCCGGGTTTCCCAACGGCTAAAGAAGACAGTGCTGATCAAGTCTGGACCTGGCTGAGTGATGTCCTCCCATGTCGCGATCGTCGATTTCTCCATGCCGCGCATGACGGGAGTGGAGGTCGCGCGGCGGATCAGGGAATTTGCCTGCCGACCGGGGTATCGATCATCGCGGCGAGCTGCTGTTGGACCGATGTTCAGCAGGTTAACGCGAAATCGAATCCGGGGCTCCCGCTCAAACATCACTGCAACCAAAGCGTGTTGTCGAAGTTCTTGGAGTCTCCAACGAAGGAGACAGCCATGAAACTGAAAGCTGCTGTTGTTGGGTTGGCCGCGCTCGGTGGCGTCGCGCTCACCGCGGGCTCGGCGTCCGCGATACCGAACGGCCTTCCAGGCGCCGCCCGGATCGCCAGCCCGACGGTCAATGCCGAGCAGGTCCGCTGGGTCTGCGACGCGTGGGGCCGCTGCTGGTGGCGGCGTCCGGTCTGGGGCGTCACGGCCTGGGGTCCGCGCCCGGTGTGGGGTCCGCGATGGCGCGGCGCCTACGCCTGGGGCCCACGACCCTGGGGCCCACCACCTTGGGGCCCGGGACCTTGGGGCCGTCGCTGGTAGAGCGGCGTCGCTTTTTCGTCGCCGCTGGGCGACGGCGCAACTCGCACCGCTCTGGCAAGATCGGCCGTTCCGTTGCTCCGCCGAATTCCATTGGCTCGATGCCATCGGCACGGGCCTATAACTGTGCGCTCGCGCGACGGCGCGCGGGGCGCAAATTCACGCACCTCGCGTATCACGTATTGCCTGGGCGACCTTCGTAGCCTGCGACACCCGTCCGATTCTCGCGCCCGTGACGATTCTTTTTCGGCGCGTACTCAAACGCGGTGCCATGCCTTCGTTGGCGGTGGAGCCGGCGGACGGATAGGGAATGAAGTTCGCGGCTCGACGCAGCGCAAGAGCCTTTCGAGCCGCTTCGACATGGGCAGTCCGAGCTGCCAAATTGTGAAGACGCCTGAGTTCCCTGTTGACCCGCTTCAGTGCTGCGGCGAAGACCTGCTTGCGTTGCGATGGACGCTCGGCCGTTCCAGGGAAGTTCGCGCCGCGAGCTTCGCCTTTTCCCTTCACCTCCCGCCGCTTTTGTCGGCCGAGCGTTCGCTCCCTGTCGCGCATCTTGCGCAAGCGGGATTGCATGGCCGCAAGCTCGGTGGGCTCGACTTCATAGATGGCGGGATGATGCGTGAGGCGGATCGCCTCGTATTCCTCGTGGTTGAGAAGGCTGCGTTCAAACTTGCATGGGACCGACATTTTCTGTTCCTCCCATTGAATCTGCGAAGTTCACGTGAACTGAATCATTCAGATCTAGCGCCGCTTGCGGGTGACATGTCATGCTCCCAAGGCAAGGAGACCGCGCGAATTTTGGCCCGACGCTTAAGCAAACGACGCATGGGCGCGAGAGCGTCGCCCGGTCGAGCGTCGGCCACCATCATAGCAGGACTTTCTCATCCCCACCGCAGCATTCATTGTCCGAGGACAGCCTAACCCGGAAGTGGCGTTTGATTGCCCGCCAAAAGCCGCCATTTGCGCTGTCGCATTGGACATCCTGTCGGACGGACAACATCGGATGTCCGAAACAGATGTGGGAGTAAGAGATGAGTTCAACACGCGGTCCGGCACGCCTCAGCCGTCGCGTTCTTCTGAGGGCCGCAACGTTGCTGCTTCCTACAAGACAATGGCTCTCCTCCGACCCTTTCAGCTCGCGAGCTCTCGGTGATCTCTTTCCACCAGCGCGAGAGTCTAGTCTCAACTGTACGCGTCAATCGTTGTCAAAGGGCTGTTAGGGTAAGCAAAAAGGGCAGAACGTACGATCGCGGGCTCCGCTGGCGAGGAACGACCTCCTCCAGGCAGGCACGCCGAGAGTTGCGAGAGCATGATAAGCTCGGCATACGTCACAGGTCTTCGCTTTGCATGATGGTTGCGGGCTGATGCGTCGCGTCTACCTCGTTCTCGGTTTTATCTTCATCGCCCTCGGCTTTGTCGGCGCATTCTTGCCGGTGTTGCCGACGACGCCATTTCTCATTCTCGCCACGACCTGCTTCGCACGATCGTCTCCGCGGCTCGAAAACTGGCTACTCTCCCATCCCCGCTTCGGGCCAGCGCTGCGCGCGTGGCGGGAGCACGGCGCCATCCCTGTGCGCGCGAAATTGCTGTCGCTCGTGGGAATAGGCGCCGGATTCTTGCTGTTCTGGATCGCCACCGCGCCCGGCCCAGTTCTCATGGCAAGCGTCGGCGCTCTCATGCTTGCGGGTCTGATCTACGTCTTCACCAGACCCTCGCTTTGACTTCGAGCAAGCTGTTGGGGACCAGATCGTCGCCCCTTGCGGTTGGGGCCAGCATACGGTCTATCTCCGCTTTCCACCCAAGCTCGCGCTCAGGCGTCGTCGATCACCCTTTCGTTTCAGGAGGCCTCCACATTGGTCGCCGCAAAGTTTAGTTTCCTTCGCAACATATTGAAGTCATTTGCTTTATTGGCTCGCCCGGAATAGCCTAGCAAATCCGGGAATCCCAAACTGCTCGAGAGTGAGGTATGGGACCCTGCGGGCAAGTGCGCCTCAAAATGCGCCAATTGGCATGATTGAGTGCTCTTGA
Source organism: Bradyrhizobium sp. BRP22 (assembly GCF_020194175.1). Classification (GTDB taxonomy): domain Bacteria; phylum Pseudomonadota; class Alphaproteobacteria; order Rhizobiales; family Xanthobacteraceae; genus Bradyrhizobium. Next base: position 59,334 of record NZ_JADYVX010000006.1, read on the forward strand.
TTCAACTCGCCGACAGATGACTTCCTTCGACCCGGGTCAAAGCTCAACGCGGTCGATATATGGAGGCACTGCAGATGAACGTAGCAGGCCGGATGCTGCTCGTTCTCGCGATCGCACTGACATCGCTCAGTGCGATGTCTCCGCAGCGGCCGGAAGATCCCTCGACGGACAGCGAAATCCGGATCGGCAACCTCATGCCCTATACCGGGCCGTTGGCGGAATTCGCAGCGATCGGAAAGGCCGAAGCGGCCTATTTCGACATGATCAACGAGCGCGGCGGGATCAACGGCCGCAAGGTGCGCTTCATTTCCCGCGATGACAATTCCGATCCTACCGTCGCACTCGATCTCACGCGCGGACTGGTCGAGCGCGAAAACGTCCTGTTGATGTTCGGCTCGTTCGGAACGCCCGGCAATCTCGCGGTACGGAGCTATTTGAACGAGAGGAAGATTCCTCAACTGTTCGTGGCCTCCGGCGCCGAGGAATTGGTTGACCCCAAGGCATTTCCATGGACGATGGGCTGGCAGCCTTCGTTTCGTGCCGAAGGCCGCGTCTACGCCAACTACATCCAGGCGTTCTATCCGCAGCGCAAGATCGTGGTTCTCTGGCAGAACGATCAGTTCGGTCGTGAACTATATCGGGGAATACAGGACGGACTCGGCGACCTGACTCGCCTGATCATCGTCGGCGTCGCCTTTGATATTGCAGATGCCCACATCGATGGGCACGTCTCGATCCTGAAGCGATCGGGCGCCGACATTCTCGTTTTTGCAGGTGTGCCGGCCACCGCTTCACAGGTGATCCGGTTGGCCGCGGATTTCAAATGGCATCCGGTGTTTCTTCTCAACGATGAGGCTGCCGCAATCGGCACCGTGCTCGGATCGGCCGGCGCGCAGAACTCCGTTGGCGTGATCTCGGCCTCTTTCCTGAAGGATCCGGGCGATCCAGCATGGAAGGACGATCCGGCGATCAGGGATTGGCTGTCCTTCATGGACAAATATTACCCAACTGGAGACAAGCGCAGCAGCGCCGCACTTTATGGTTATGCCGCCGCCGAGACGCTTGCGCAGGTGCTCAAACAATGCGGCGATGATCTCTCCCGTGAAAACGTGATGCGTCAGGCAGCATCGCTGAAGGATTTTGAATCTCCCGCGCTGTTGCCCGGCATCAAGATCAACACCAGCGAGAGCAATTTTCGACCAATCAAGCAGATGCGCCTGGTCCAGTTCGACGGCAGAACCTGGCAGCCGATCGGCGACGTGCTCGAGACCGCGTTTTCGGATCCCCCGAACAATTAGCGGAAACCGTTGGCCAATCATCCTGTGGCTCGATGAGCCCGAAGCTCCACCCTACCATCTACTGAACCGTAAGGCGCTGTCGAAGTTCGTCGACAAGAACCCGCTCGTTTTCCGTGTAATCGATCGGGACGACGACAAGATGGACGCCGCCGCCCTCAAAAGCATGTTCCAGCGCAGGCCGCAGCCTCGCAGCGGAATCGACCCTTGTGCCCTTGGCTCCATAAGCCCTGGCATAAGCGACGAAGTCCGGGTTGGTGAACGTCATGCCGAAGTCCGCGTAGCCGTCGACAGCCTGCTTCCAGCGGATCATTCCAAACGCGTGATCCTCGATTATCAGCACCACCAGGTTGAGGCCGAGCCGGACGGCCGTCTCGAGCTCCTGGCTGTTCATCATGAAGCCGCCGTCACCGCAAACGGCCATCACGCGACGCGTCGGATAGAGAATTGCCGTCGCGATCGCTGAGGGCAGGCCTGCGCCCATTGTTGCCAGCGCGTTATCCAGCAGCAGCGTATTGGCAACCCTGGTTCGATAATTTCGCGCAAACCAGATTTTATACATGCCGTTGTCAAGCGCCACGACACCGTCGGGCGGCATCACCTCGCGCACATCGTGCACGAGACGTTGTGGCGTCAGCCGATCTTCGGTAGCGCGCGCACCAACACGTTGCAATATCCCCTCTCGCAGAGGCAGCAGCGCTTGAGCGTTGGGGATCTTGCCTTCGATCCGATCCGCCAGCAGCCGCAACGAGGGACCGAGTTCGCCAATCACCTCGGCTTGCGGAAAATAGACCTGCTCCACCGATGCCGGCTGATATCCGACATGAATGACATTCGGTCCACCTGCTCCCATGATAAAGGGCGGTTTCTCTACGGTATCATGCCCGATCGTAATGATGAGATCGGCCCGCTCGATGGCCTCATGAACATAGTCACGTTCCGAGAGAGCCGCCGTTCCCATATAAAGTTCGGTACCGCCCGGAACGGTGCCCTTCCCCATCTGGGTGGTGAAATAGGGAATCCGGGTGCGCAGAACAAACTTGGCCAGATCTTCGGTGGATCGCGGACGCGAAGCCGCGGCTCCCAACATGAGCAATGGACGCTGCGCCTCCTTGATCATTTCGGCTGCACGGTCCAACGCACTCGCGTTTGCCACCGGAAGTTCGATCGGATGTGCGGGCACCAGCGCGACTTCAGCACACTCCTCGCCTGCGATATCTTCGGGAAGCTCCAGGTGAACTGGCCCGGGACGTTCTTCCGCAGCGACGCGGAAGGCTTCGCGAACCAGCGTCGGGATCGTCGCGGGCGACACGATCTGCTGTGACAGCTTGGTAAGAGGCCGCATCGTCGCGACGACATCGACGATCTGGAAGCGTGCCTGGCGGGAGGAAAGGATGCCCTTCTGGCCTGTGATCATGAGCATGGGCATCGCACCAAGAAGTGCATAAGCAGCGCCGGTCGTCAGATTCAACGCACCTGGACCCAAAGTGGTCAGGCAAACGCCCGGCTCGCCGGTCAGCCTTCCATGTGTGGCGGCCATGAATGCCGCGGCCTGTTCGTGGCGCGTCAGGATGAGCTGGATCGAGGACCTTCGAATGGATTCGACGACGTCAAGGTTCTCTTCACCGGGGATTCCAAAAATCCGAGTCACCCCCTCATTTTCAAGAGCGGCAACAAGCAGGTCAGAACCTTTGGTCATGGATCTCGCTCCTTACCAGATTGTAAGCACGCTCCGGGCGATACGGCGCCGTTCTGCATGCGATTTGCTCTGCAGTGATACACATCCTGTGACGAGCGCTCACCTTGGCGCTCTACGTCTCCTTAAGTTGAGAACGCGAATGAGAGAGTTCAATCAATAGTGACACGAGTATCGAAGTAATGCACGAACGGAAGGACCATATCTGTCGAGAGAAATCCAGGTAAAACCCGGCTGCTGACCATCGCACGGGCGTTGGCGCGCGCGAGATTCTGCTGCGGCCGGCGCAGGAGGTCCTCGGTGGCAAACGACTTTCTTTCCAAACTGACCGTCGGCATCTTCGATCATTTGGACGATGATGGCCGTGATCTGGCCCAGCAATACGCCGATCGCCTGACGCTGACAGAGGCATACGACCGCCTCGGCTTCCATGCATATCATATCGCGGAACATCACTGCACGCCGCATGGGAGAGGTCCGTCGCCGAACCTGTTCCTGTCGAGCGTTGCCCCGCGTACAAGGCGCCTTCGTCTCGGCCCGCTGGTGATGCTGCTTAACCTGTACCACCCATTACGAGCGATCGAAGAGATCTGCATGCTCGACCATTTGAGCGGCGGCAGGCTCGAACTGGGCATAGGGCGCGGCGCTCTTCCCGTCGAACTGGGTTACTTTGGTGTTGCTCCGGACGCGGCGCAGGAACGGTACGTAGAGGCAAGCGAGATCATCTTCGATGCCATGAGAGGCGGCACGCTGTCGCATCACGGACGCTATTTCGAGCTGAACGATGTTCCCTTGACGCTGCTTCCCAAGCAGCGTCCTCATCCGCCGATGTGGATTGCCGCCGGTCGGCCCGAGTCGGCCGCCTGGGCGGCTGCAAACGGCGCCAACATTGCGTGCGTAGGACCTGCGTCCTCCGTGCGCGGAGTTACCGATGCGTTCCGTCTGCATCGAGCCCAGATTCGCAACGCGGGCACTCGAAGCCCATTCATCGGACTTGTGCGCGCGGTGGTGATCGCACATTCCCACGACCAGGCCGTTTCACTCGCCGCGCCCGCCTACGAACGATGGCTCGCCAGCTTCAAGTTTCTGTACGATCTCAATGGTCTGTCCACACCACCATTTCTGCCGTTGACGTTCGAGGCTGCGGTCGAAAGCGAATTGTGTGTGGTCGGGACGGCGGCTTCGGTGCGAGACGCCGTTCTCGATCAGGTGGAAAAGGCGGGCGCCAACTATCTCCTGTGCCAGGTGGCATTTGGCAACCTGCCGCTGGACGCTTCGCTCTACACCGCGACGGCAATCCAGTCCGAGCTCATGGGTGATCTTTCGAGGAAGATTGTTGCGACGTAATCACCGGCTGATTGATGCCCAGGCAGCGAATGCGTTCGCACGAATCTGCGCTTTAGCCACTCACGCGAGACTCGTGAGTGGCAGTTCGGTGGTCGACTTGATCTGCTCCATCGTGAACATCGACGAGACGTCGTGCAGGTCGATCTTTGCGATCAATCGCTGATAAAGATCGTCATAGGCACGGATGTCGGATACCACGGCGCGGATCAGATAGTCGACGTCGCCGCTCAAGCGGTAGAAGTCCACGACCTCCGGAAAACCGGTGACGATCTTGCGGAATTTCTGCGCCCATTCCGCATTGTGCTGGTTGGTCTTGACCGCAATGAAAACGCTGACCCCGAGGTTCAGCTTCTCGGCGTCCAGCAGCGCGACCCGGCGTTTGATGTATCCGGAACTCTCAAGCTTCTGGATCCGTCGCCAGCAGGGCGTCGAACTCAGCCCGACCCGCTCGGCGATCTCCTGCATCGAAAGGCTGCTATCGACCTGCAGCGTCGCCAGGATCTTGCGATCGAGCTCGTCGAGCATGCTGGCCTCCAATTCCGGCAAAGCGAGAAATGTTATTGTTGCCCCGCGCCACAATTGAAGAATGTTATTGTCACGTACTCACTTCCGCTAGCATGAATTTTCATCAGCGCCTGAGCAATCCCTTGGCAGCATGCAACGTCCCGCCACTGATCGGCGGCAAAGGTGCATCTGTCGAGAGAAAGTGCCGCTAACCGGCTCGTGCGGACGGCCTGAACGAGCAATCATTGCCCCGCAGCCGGCAGTGCGGCTTAGAGCCGCTGGCCGCCGCTGGCGTCGATCTGTTGGCCCGTGACCCAGCCGCCCTCATCGGACGCGAGGAACGCCACCACCTTGGCGATGTCGACCGGCTGGCCGACACGTCCGAGCGCGATCGATTTGGCAACCTCGCGGCTGGCGATGGGGTCGCGCGCATTGGTGTTCATGTCGGTCGCGGTGGCGCCTGGCATCACCGAATTCACCGTGATCAGCCGCCCGCCAAGATGAACAGCCAGCAGCCGGCTCAGCGCCTCCAGGCCGGCTTTTGTCGGCGCATAGCCCGCCATGGCCGGATAAGCGGCGCGCGTGCCCATCGAGGAAATGTTGATGATGCGGCCAGCATCGCGGAGATGAGGCAACAGAGCCTTGATCAGGAAGAACGGCGATTTGAGGTTAGTCTGCAACAGGAGCTCAAGGTCGTCTTCCGTGATCTCCTCGATCGTCGCGCGCCTGCTGACACCGGCGTTGTTGACGAGGATATCGAACGCTGACTTCCCGTATCGCCTGCTCAGCTCCGTAGTGAACTTCGCGGCAAGTGCGGCAGCACCGCCCGGCACTGACAGGTCGGCCTGCAGCGCGAAAGCCGTTCCGCCCGCAGCTGTGATCTGGTCGACGACAAGGCGCGCGTCATGTTCGGCAGCGTGATAATGAGCCGCAACGACCGCACCGTCGCCGGCGAGCCTGCGTGCAATCGCCTGCCCGATGCCGCGGCTGGCGCCGGTGACCAGCGCGATCTTGCCCGCCAGCGCGCTCACGCCGACCAGCCTTTGGCGGCCTCGAGCTGGCGTGCGCGGTCGATCAGCGATTTGCGGTCGATCTTGTTGGTGCCGGCCCACGGCAGTTCATTGACGAACTCGATGCGGCGCGGATGCTGATAGGCCGGTCCATTGGCGATCGTGAACTTGCGGATATCGTCCGCGGTCGGCTTGGCGTCGGCGCGGGTGACGATGAAGGCGACTGGGACCTGACTGCGCTCCTCGTCCGGCAGCGGCACCACCACCGCCTGCTGCACCTGCGGGTGGCGTTCGAGCAGCTTCTCGACCTCGCCCGGATAGACGTTCTCTCCCGAGCAGACGAACATGTCGTCGGCGCGACCGACGAAATAATAGAAACCATTTTCGTCGCGACGCATCACGTCACCGCTGTAGTACCAGCCATCAGTGATCGCCTTCGCAGTCTGCTGCGGCAGGTTGTGGTAATGATCCATCAGCGCTGGATTGCGCATCAACAGTACGCCCTCATTCTCGGTGCCATTGATGAGCTTCACGGCCTCGAGATCGATCGGGTAGCCGAGCGCGAGCGGCGGCGTTGGAATACCCTTCGGATGCGGCCCGAACACCGCCGGCCCCGCCTCGGTGGTGCCATAGCCGATGGAGAGCGTGACGTTCGGTAGCGCCTGCTTGATCTTGTCCCACAGGCCCATCGTCATCGGCGCCGAGCCCAGCATCAGTCGCCGGATGGACGTGATGTCGTTCCGCGCCAGCAGCTCCCGCTCCTTGACCACCCTCGCCCACATGGTGGGAACGGCCGTCGCAGCCGTTACTTTGTACCTGGCGATCGCCTCGATGTAGCTTTTGGTTTCGAACGACGGCAGCAGCACCAGCGATGCGTTGGTCGCAAAGATCGTCTTGGTCGCGAACAAGCCGTTCATGTGGAACAGCGGCTGAGCAATGATGTAGCGCTCGTTTTCGTTGAGCGCGCCGCTGGTGCGGGTGGAGAGCGCCCAGAGCTGACCGAGATGCGACAACGGCACGCCTTTCGGCCGGCCGGTCGAACCTGACGTGTAGAGCATCTGGCCTACTTCGTCGGGTCCGGCCACCACGCTGTCGAACGAGTTCACGGGCTTGATGCTCGCGGCAAAACCTTCCGGTCCGGCGTCGTCGAAGTCGATCACGGGAATGCCCTCGCGCACCTGCGCGCGGTTCGCGGCGTCGACAAAGGCGAGCGCGATCCTGGCGTCGTCCATCACATAATCGATGGTCTCGCGCGCAACCTTGATGTTGACGGGCACCGCGATATAGCCCGCGCGCATGATGCCGAAATAGGCCGCGATGTATTCGGCGCGATTGAGTGACAGGATGGCGATATGTGTGCCGCGGGGAAATCCACGGTCTGTCAGATATTTTGCGATCCCGTTGGCGAGTTCGTCGATCTGTCGATGGGTATAGACCCTCGGACCGTCAGGCAAAGCGAGATCGATGATCGCTTCCTTGTCCAGATTGCCCCTGCGATCGACCAGATCGCCCAGATTGTGCCAACGCATCGGCAGAACTCCGTCCCTCATATCAGCTAACTGGCGACGCTCACTGCTCGTGGCAGCTCCGCCGGCTGTTCAAGCAAGTCGTAATGGCAAGCCACCATTCGGCCGCCGGACACCTCTCGCAGCACCGGCCGTTCCTTGCCGCAGCGTTCGCGCGCCATCGGGCAGCGTTCATGGAAACTGCAGCCTTGCGGCGGATTGAACGGGCTTGGCAATTCACCCTGCAGGATCTGCTTGGCCCGGACCCGCGCCAATCGCGGATCGGCAACCGGGGCGGCCGCCAGCAGGGCGAGCGTGTAAGGATGCGCCGGCTGCCGCCATATCTCTTCGCCGCTACCGCTTTCGACGATGCGACCGAGATACATTACGATCAGACGGTCGGAGATATGCTCGACCACCGACAGGTCGTGGGAAATGAAAAGAAAGGAGACGCCGGTCTGCTGCTGCAGGTCCTGCAACAGGTTGATCACCTGCGCGCGCACCGAAACGTCCAGCGCCGACACCGGCTCGTCGCAAATGATGACCTTCGGTCGCAGTGCCAGCGCGCGCGCAATGCCCACGCGCTGGCGCTGGCCGCCGGAGAACTCGTGCGGATAACGCCGCTCGGCATCCGCCGGCAGCCCGACCTGCCTGATCAACTCGGCGACGCGATCGCGAATGTCGCGGCGCGACCAGCCGGCGACGCTGAGCGGCTGGCCGATGATGGTGCCGACGTCGTGGCGCGGATTGAGCGAACTATAGGGATCCTGGAAGATCATCTGCATGTCCTTGCGGACGGACTTGAGCTGCGCGTTCGACATGCTGGTGATGTCCCGCCCGTCGAGCACGACGCGGCCGTCGGCGCTCGGCACCAACCGCATGATCGCCTTGCCGAGAGTCGATTTGCCGCAGCCGGACTCGCCTACCAGGCCGACGGTCTCTCCGGCTTCGAGCTCAAAGCTGACGTCGTCGACCGCGCGCACAGTGCCTTGCGCGGTCTGGTACTGGACGCACAGGCTAAGTACGGACAACAGCGGCATGTCGCGACAGCTCCTCTTCGGCGGCGAAACACGCTGCGGTGCGCCCCGGCAACAGCGGCATCAGGCCCGGCCTCTCCGCGCGGCAACGCTCGAATGCATCGGGACAGCGGTTCTGGAACGCACAGCCGGCCGGCAACTGCGATAGTGGCGGCACGCTGCCTCCGATCTCCGCAAGCCGCGTGCCGCGCCGGCGCGTCGCCGAAGGCGTGGCGCCAAGCAATCCCCGGGTGTAGCGATGCAACGGCCGCTCGAACAACGCCTCGACCGGCGCTTCCTCGACCTTGCGGCCGGCATACATCACCACGACGCGGTCAGCGGTCTCGGCCACAACGCCGAGGTCATGCGTGATGATGATCAGCCCCATGCCCGAGCTCGCCTGCAACTCCTTCAACAAGGCGAGGATTTGCGCCTGGATCGTCACGTCGAGCGCCGTGGTCGGCTCATCGGCGATCAAAAGCTTCGGCCCGCAGGCGATCGCCATCGCGATCATGACGCGCTGGCTCATGCCGCCGGACATCTGATGCGGAAAATCGTTCAGCCGCCTCTCGGCATCCGGGATGCGCACCTGGCGCAGCAATTCGACGGCACGGGCATGCGCCTCCGCGCGCGAGACGTCATTGTGCCACTGGATCGCCTCGATCAACTGGTCGCCAACAGTAGTGACCGGATTGAGCGAGGTCATTGGATCCTGAAAGATCATCGAGATGTCCTTGCCACGGACCCGCCGCATCTCGCGATCGGACAACGACGTCAGCTCGCCGCCCATGAAACGTACACTGCCGCCGACGATCTTTGCCGGCGGATACGGGAGAAGCTGCATGACCGCGAGCGCCGTCAGCGATTTGCCGCAGCCCGACTCTCCGACGATCGCAAGGGTCTCACCGGCGGCAACCGTGAGCGACAGCCCGTCGACCGCCGGCAACACGCCCCGTCGCGTGAACAGCGACACCTGCAGCTGGTCGATCTCGAGAATCGGACCGTTGCCAGTCGCCATGTCAGCGATCCCTGAGTTTCGGATTAAGCGCATCGTTGAGACCATCGCCGACCAGGTTGAGCGCGAGCACCGTCAGCATGATCGCCAGTCCTGGCACCGCGCAGATGTACCAGGAGGTGCGGATCAGGGTCCGGCCGTCACCGATCAGCCGCCCCCAGCTCGAGACGTTGGGATCGCCGAGCCCTAGGAACGACACCGCGGATTCGAACAGCACGGCGCCGGCGATCACGAGCGAAGACAGCACGATCACCGGGGGCAGCGCGTTCGGCAGGATCTCGCCGAGCATGATGCGCAGGTTCCCCATGCCCATGGCACGGCAGGCCTGGACGAACTCGCGATCGCGCAGCGCCATGAACTCCGCCCGCGTCAATCGCGCAATCGGGGTCCAGGTGACGATGCCGACCGCGATCGTGACATATTCGATCTTCTGACCGAGGATTGAGACGATGGTCAGCACGAAGATCAAATTCGGAATGGTCTGGAACAGCTCGGTGAAGCGCATCAGCATTTCATCGATCCAGCCACCGAAATAGGCGGCGGTAGCGCCGACCGTGATGCCGATCAGCGTCGCGGTGAGGCTGGCGCACAGCCCGATCAACAGTGTGGTGCGCGCGCCGTAGGCGATCATCGCGGCGATGTCCCGGCCAAGCGAGTCGGTGCCCAAGGGGTAGCGCGAATTGACGAAAGGCCAGATCTCGGGACGGCCGACGATCCGTAGGGGATTGCGTGGGAACAGCCAAGGCGCCGCTACCGCGACGCCGATCACGACGATGACGAGCAGAAGGCCGACCAGCGCGGCACGGTTGCGGGCGAACCGGCGGGCAAAATCGATCGCGAGCCCGAGCATTCGCCTACCTCGCCCGGATGCGCGGGTCGAGCCGCAGATAGAGCAGATCAACGGTCGCGTTGGCGACCGCCACGAGCAGCGAGCCGAGCACGAGCACGCCGAGCACCATCGGAAAATTCCGGCTCATCACGCTGTCGAACAGCAGGCTGCCGATGCCGGGCCAGCTGAACACGGCCTCGATCACAACGGAGCCGCCGAGGATGGTGCCGAGCTGGAGGCCGAGCAGCGTCACGATCGGGAGCAACGCGTTGCGCATGACGTGCGCGAGCACGACGCGTGCCGGAGAAAGCCCCTTGGCGCGGGCTGTGCGGACGAAATCGAGCCGGAAGACTTCCAGCATCGAGGCTCGCATGACGCGTGCATAGGTCGCGGCATAGAACAATCCAAGCGCGGTCGCCGGCAGCACCAGATGATGCATGACATCGAGCGCATCGGCGAACGCGCCGTTGCCGGCTCCGATCGTCCGCATGCCGCCGACCGGAAACCAGCCGAGTTTAACGGCAAACAGGACCGTCATCATGATGCCGAGCCAGAAACTCGGCGCGGCAAAGAAGAATACCGCGGCAAGCGAAATCAGATTGTCCCAGATCGTATTGACCCTGACGGACGCCAGCACGCCTGCCGTGACCCCTACCAGCAGCGCCACCGAGGTTGCCGCCAGCATCAAAATCACCGTCGCCGGCAGCTGGTCCATGATCACGTTGAGTACCGGCGCGTTCTGCCGATAGGAGAAGCCGAGATCGAGCCGCATCACCGACCAGATATACTTGGCGAGTTGCACCCAGGTCGGCTGGTCGACGCCGTAGGTGTGCCGCAGCTGATCCAGCATCGCCGGGTCGGAGATCTGCTGCTCGGCGGTCATGACGTCGAACAGGCTGCCCGGCGCGAGATGGATCAGCACGAAGTTGAGCACGATCACCGCCAGGACCAGCGGGATCACCTGAGCCAATCGCCGAAGCACGATGCGGTTCAAGTCGGCTCTCCTTGTCTAGCGATCGAGCCAGAGTTCGGCCCAGCTTTCCCCCATGAAATCGGCGGTGGCCGAATGATTGCGGACATCGGATCGGACGATCGTCACCGGCTCCAGATCGACCATAGGAAGCAGCGGACCTTCGATCGTGGCCAGGCGATCGAAATCCTTGGCCAACGCGATGCGCTTCGGCTCGTCGGTCTCCACCGTCATCTTGGCGACGATCTCGTCGAGCTTCGGATTGGAATAGCCGGTCGCGTTGCGGAACGCGGCGCCCTTCACGATGCCGTCGGTGGTGTAATATTGCGTCGTGCTCGGGATCAGCTCGATACTCCCGGAATTGTTGGAGATCGCGACGTCGTAGTCGTAGTCGCTGTAGATCCGCTTGAGCGAAGTGGCGCGATCCGGCACCGCGAGGTCGACGGTGATGTCGAGGTCCTCGAACGCCTGCTTCACATATTGACCGATCTTGATGTTCTCCTCGAACCAGCCGGCCGAAACCAGGCTGAGCTTGAAGCGCGAGCCGCCCTTCACTGGGAAGCCCGCAGCATCCAACGCCTTCCCCGCTTTCTTGACATCGAATGGATAGTCCTGGACGTCCTTGGTGAAGAAGATCGCGTTTGAACTGTGCACCGCGCCGAGCGAAGGACGGGCGCGGCCGAAGAACACGGTGTCCGCGATGAACTGCCGATCGATCGCCTGCAACAGGGCCTGCCGCACTTCCCGCTGCTTGAAGATGTCGCGGCGCTGGTTGAACTCGATGGTCGTGACCCAGGCCGAGTTCGCATAGCCCTTGGTCTCGGCAATGAATTTGCCACCTGAGGTCAGCCGCCCGATGTCCGGCATCGGGATCGGATTGAAGGTGCCGATATCGAGCTGCCCCGCCTCGAAGGCCGCCGCCCGCGACGCCGGATCGCGCCACCAGCGGATGACCAGGCGATCGAGATAAGGCAACCCCGGATTCCAGTATTTCTCGTTGCGCAGATATTCGACATGGCTGCCGCGCACCCATTCCTTGACCTTGAAGGGGCCGGTACCGACGGGCGTATTGTTGATTGGATTGGTGATGATGTTGCTGCCGGCATAGATATGCTTCGGGATCACGAGGCCGGATTTTCCGGCCAGCACCGATTTGAGGAAGAACTCAGGAACTGGCGCCTTGAACTTCAGCACCACAGTGAGCGGGTCGACAGCCTCAGCGCTCTCAAGCGTGTCGAGCGAGACGCCGGCCGAGATCGGCTTCCAATACTGCATCGCATTGAAAACGACGTCCTCGGCGGTGAACGGGTTGCCGTCATGCCAGGTGACGCCTTCGCGCAGCTTGATCGTGTAACTCTTGAAGTCGGCCGATGGTTTGATGTCGACTGCCAGCACCGGCTCGAACTTCAAGTCCACCGTCAGGCGGATTAGACGCTCCAGCACCTTCGTCGAGGTGAAATACGGGCTCGAGCCGCCGCCCGGCGGCACGAACAGGGATTGCGGCTCAAATCCGCCCCAGGTGCCGATCAGCGTGCCGCCGCGCTTTGGCGTTTCCAGCCCGGCAAGCGCAGCTCCGGCCATGCTTGATGCCAGCGCGGCCCCCGCCGTGGTGATAAGAAAGTCACGTCTCGAAAACCTGCTCATCGTGGCCCCTCTATGATTTGAGTGAGAGCGGCGCTCATTGCGGCGCCTGCTCCGTTCCCGTCGTTACTTTGCATCCAGCGTCGAATAGGTGCCCCTTCCGATCGCCAGCAACGCACCCTTCTCGTCGAACACGTCGACGTCGGCGACGCCGACGCTCTTGCCGGCGCGCCGCACGCGAGACACTGCAACCAGCGCGGTATCGACCGCGGGCCTGAGGTAGTCGACGCGGAAATTGACGGTCGGCAGGCCTCGTCCGACCATCATGCCAACGGCGAAGTCGCCGACGGTGTCGATGACGGAGGCGATGACGCCGCCGTGCCATTGCTTCGAACCGGGACGACGCTCGAATTCCGGACGCATCTCCGAGCGCATGGTGACCTCCTGCTTGACCGGGTCGGCATCAATGACGGTCAGGCCGAGGAACAGGTTGAACGGCGAGACATCCAGCATCTTCTGGATGTCGGCCGCGGTCAGGGTAATGACATCTCCCTTGCTCACGGCGTCACCACGACCTTGCCGAACACTGCGCGATCCTCGATCACGCGCACCGCTTCCTTGGCCTCCTCCAGCGGATAGGACTTATCGATCAGGACCTGCAGCTTGCCGGCCTGCACCAGATCGAACAGCTTTTCGATATCCTCGCGCTCCCAGCCGTTGGAGCCGAGGATCTGCAGTTCGAAGGTCCAGATAAAGCGGATGTCCTCGGTGGGCGCAAATCCGGCCGTGGCGCCACAGGTCAGAAGGCGGCCTCCCAGCTTGAGGCAGCGGAGCGACTTCACCCAGGTGTCGCCGCCGGTGAAATTGACCACCACGTCGACGCCGCCGCCATCGACGAAACGCCGGCGATGCGGCTTGCCGTGGCGCTCGAAGATCGCCTTCATGAAATCGGTCTGCGTGTAGAGAATGATCTCGTCGGCACCGAGCTCCTTGAGCCGCCGCCCCTTCTCCTCGCTTCCGGCGCAGGCGATCACATAGGCGCCCGCGAGTTTGGCAAGCTGCACGCAGCAGACGCCGACGCCACCGCTGGCGCCAAGGATCAGCACTTTTTCGCCCGGCTTGATCTTGCCGATCGTGTTCATCATGCGGATCGCGGTGCCGTAAGCCACCGGCAGCGCCGCAGCCTGCTCGAAGCCGACATTGTCGGGAATCTTGACCAATTGATGCGCCTTGGCCCGGCAATATTCCGCGAGCCCGCCATCCTGGGTCTCGCCCATCAACCCGCCTTCAACGCGGTTGACCGGATCGATCAGCACGCGATCGCCGATCTTCCAGCCGGTGACGCCAGCGCCGATCTCCGCGATTTCGCCGACCACGTCGAGGCCGATGATGACAGGCAGCGGTACCTTGATGCCGGGCATGCCGCGGCGGGTGAACACATCGTGGTAGTTGATCGAGGAGGCCTTGACCCGCACGACGACGTCGCCCTCACCGGCCTTCGGCGTCGGATAATCCGGCACGAATTGAAGCTTGTCGTTGTCGCCATGTTCGCGAAGGACTAGGGCACGCATCTTGTCATTCAGCTCCGTGTTAGGCCGCCGCGGCAAGCGACCAGGTCGCCAGTCCGTCAATCGCCTGTTGAGTTATCGAGATTGCCTGTTCGGTCGTTTGCTCGCGCCAATTGGCCGATACCGGCACGAAGCAGTCGTGAAGATCAGCTTTCAGACGCCGAACCCGCTCGCTTTTACGCTCGGCTTTGAACTTGAAATTGATCGTCATGGCGCGGTGAACCCAAGAGCGACATTGGCGGCGTCCACATGGCTGACAACAATGCCGTCGACGTAAGGGCGGTAGCCGATCCGCGCATTTTCGAATACCGCGCGCGGGACATCGAGCGACGGCACCTTGAACACGAGCGCAACCATGCGGTCCGAGCCATCCTCGCTAACGAGGGCTGAGCCGGCATAGCGCTCCGCTATCGCCGACGGCTCCAGCACACGCACGGTGGCGAGGCCGGCGCGGAACGACACCCCACCAGCGATCTCAGTGAGCAGAGGCAGCCCGAACATTCGCTCATACAGCGCAGCGGTCCGCGATGGCGCCCTCGACGCGATGACGAATTCGACAATGTCGATCGCGCCATTGGCGTGTGCACGCCACTCCGGCCGGTAAACCAGTTCCGGGGTATCGTGGTGACAGAAGAAGGTGCGGCCGTTCTGCACCTCGTCGCCGCTGACGCGAACCACCCTGAAGCGCGCATCCTGTGCGCCGCCTGGAAGTGCAACCGGGCGCGAAAAGCTCATCGGCGCCTCGGCTGGAACACCGCGCTTTTTCAAGGCGGCAAAGACGAGATCGGGGTCGACTGACTTGAACACCAGCCCGGTCAGCCCGGGTGGATGCGCCCACAGATCGGCGCGCTTGGTTTCGTTCCCCGGCAGATATCCGAGCAGCTCCAGGTAATTGTCGCCAAAGATCGCGAGATTGTTGCTGGAGCCAAGCGAATGATGACCACGCTCCGTCAATTTGAAGCCGAGCCGGCTGTATTGCGCGGCCGCCTCGTCGAGCTTCCCCATCACGTTGATGACGGCATGATCGAGAACGGGCTTCACTGCATCGATGGTCAAAGCCATGTCACTCACTTCTTTACAAACCGACCCACGGCTCGCAGATTTCGAGGCAAGATCGGTGCCACTTCAGGAAAGTGCGCCCTGCGCCGCACGCGGATGCGACGCCTGTTTCGTCATGGAGAAGTCCACGGCAGCATCGGCGTGCAACATCGTCGAGTCGAACACCGGCAGATCAACGTGTTGCGGACCGACCAACAGGCAGATTTCCGTACAACCGAGGATCACGCTGTCGGCGCCGCCTAACTTCCCGCGTGCGATGACATCGAGGTAGAGCTGGCGCGAGCGGTCGCTGACGACGCCCTGGCACAACTCATCGAAGATGATGTCATGAACAGCGATACGATCGGCTTCGTTGGGCACGATCGGATCGAGCCCGAACTGATCGCGCAGACGCTGCACGTAAAAATCCTGCTCCATGGTGTAGCGGGTCGCAAGCAGCAGCGGACGCGTACATCCGCCCGCCTTGATTGCGTGCGCGGTGACATCGGCGATATGCAACAGCGGGATCGACACCGCCTGCTGCACCTCGTCGGCGAGCTTGTGCATGGTATTGGTGCAGATCAGAAGGCAGCCGGCGCCGCCCTCCTCCAGCTCGCGGGCGATATTTGCAAGAATTTTGCAGGCTTCGTCCCACCGCCCCTGCTTCTGCAGGTTGACGATGGCATCGAAATCGACCGACCTCATCAGGATTTCGGCCGAGTGAAGTCCGCCTAACCGGGTGCGAACTTGTTCATTGAGCCGTCGGTAATAGACAGCGGTACTTTCCCAACTCATTCCGCCAATCAAGCCAATCGTTCGCATTTCCTGCTGCTCGCTCCACGCGACATTTCTGCCTTGTGGAAAGACTAGCAGCGCTGTTGCGCAATCCGGTTGCGTATTAGCGACTTATAGAGCCCTCTATCGGAAAATAGACTTCATAGTTCGACCGGAAACGGCAATAGGATTTCACGACGGCACACATCGTCGACTCGGACATGCTACGGGGGACATTTGCTGCCCGCGGGAGTGTCCGATCCTGAGGGGCACCATCAAGCGGCCGCTCTGGAATCAGAGCGCCATCCGCCGGCTACGCGCTGATGATTGCACCGCTGGAATTGGCGAGAATACGGGTATCCCTTGTCTTCGACTTGATGGCGCCTCTGCGAAACTCGAAGCGACAGATCACGCTATCCAGGCTTTCGTCCACGCGACGAAGCCGTGTGCCGTGAAGCTCCAGCCACCTTTCAATCCGGCGAGCGGTCAATCGCCCCAATCCACGTTGCCGAAGCAAATCATCCCTGGTGTGGAGCGACGCGATCTCCACGATGTAGTCAAGTCGCGCTGACATCGTTCGACTGACGAATCCTGCATACTTGCTGCGGACCAATATTTCGACGACCCGCTCCGGCAGGTCAGGTTCCATGGCGTCTCTTACGTGAGAAAGGCGGGGCGCTTTGGCGTGCATGGACATACGATCGTAGACGCTTTCACGGGGTGGATGAGAGATCTTGGTGCGTCCGCGCCACTGGCGCGACAACGCTGGATATCAGAGTCGTTCTAAAAAACCGGTGGTTGATTTTACCGACAACACACGGAAGCTTCGATCTCCATCACGGGCCATTAGATGGATTCTAATCCGTGTTCCTTCCCAATCGGCGCGCCCCGTAGCAATTCGCGGAGAGCATTGAACGGGCGTCGCTTCCCATTGGTCAACCTTGCATGAAAAACGGAGGCTATATCGGACGGGAAGGCTTCGCCTCGTCGCTCACCGCGTCCCAGGCGACAACGGCGGTCGCGTGGGCAATCGCTGTCAAGCGTATCATGCCACATGACAATGAGTTGCACGTGCGATGGTTGCCTCATCCGAACCATCCAGTTCCGGTCGGTGGACTGGCGCTTGGGGAGATCGCATTCTGGCTGGCCGCGGTCTCCTCACCTGAAGAAGGCGCTGTGCCTGGCCACACCGCACTTGTTCTTGAGCAGAGTGCCGCGCTGCTTGACGCGCAGGAGACGAATTACCTGGCGCGGCTGCGGCATCATGAGGATCGGCGCAGCTATCTCGCCGCGCATGCCGGGGCACGTCTGATTCTTGGACATGCCGTAGGCCAACCGCCGAATGCCCTGCAGTTCGGACCGGCGGCAAATGGCAAGCCGGTCCTTCTCGACCATTCGAAAGAGATCGACTTCGGCCTCAGTCATGCCAGGGGCGCCGTTGCTGTTGCGGCAGCACGCATGCCGATCGGGGTCGACGTCGAGCCCCTGCGTGAACTGGACCATCTGGATTCCATGAGCGAGTTGGTCCTGGCTGCGGAGGAACAGGCTGTCTTGCGGAAGACGTCGAAGGTGTCCCGGTCTCGACTATTTCTCCGCTATTGGACCCTCAAGGAGGCATTACTGAAAGCGGCCGGACTAGGCTTCGCAGTCTCCCCGAATACGGTCATGATCGATGCAGGACCGACGCCAATGGTCCTCTCGCTACCTCCACAGCTCGGATCTGTCGCAGAATGGCACCTCATCGCCCCCTCCGACACGTGACGGTCGAGCTCAGGCAATAAGCTCACGTCGAGAGATCGTCAGCACCAACGACTCCGCAATTTCCTGCGAGCGCGTGGCGAGAACGGAAAGTAATGTGTCGCTGAGGCCATGCGACATCTCGGAATAGCCCTGAAGATGGATTTGCGGGCGGAAGGCCGGGCTTGTCACCAGCCGGTAGTTGCGATCAAGCGTGCTTCCTTCCAGGTAGCGTCGAATCGGTTCCAGAAACGCGTGTGGCGTAGTCCTGTCGTAGCCCGTCGCGAGGATGACAGCATCATAGGTACCGCGGTGAGTACCACCGTCGAACCTATCCACCGTCGCAACGTCAATGCCATCAGGCCCGGCGCCGACATTCGTGATTTCGCTTCGCGGGTGCAGCTTGATACCGGCCGAGCCCTTGACGCGCTGCTGGTAAAGCAGCCGGTACAACTGATCGAGCAAATCGGCGTCAACGACGGCATAGTTGGTGTTTCGGAAGTTACGCACGATGGCCTCGCGCCGCTCGTCGGGCTGGGCGAACATGAAATCCGTGTAGTCCGGATTGAAAATTTCATTCACGAACGGGCTCGAGTCAGATGGCTTCAGCGCATGTCCGCGAAAGATCAGATCAATATTCGCTTGCGGGAAGCGGTTGTGCAGATCGACTGTCACTTCGGTCGCGCTCTGGCCGCCTCCGATCACCGCGACTCTCGCCGCTCTCGCTTCAAGTCCGACAGCCTCGATCGCATCGAGATATCGGCTCGAATGAAGCAATCTCGAATCATCCGCGATCTTCTCGAAGATCGGAGGTACATAGGCCGCCCCACCCACCGCAACCACCAGATTCCTCGCAAGCCGCATGGTCTCGCCGCCCGCAAGCGTGCGCGAGTGAACCCGCAAGGATGTCACGGACTGCCCGGCAGTTACCGGCTCAACAGCGATGATCGTCTCGCCATAGGCGACGACGGACCTGAATTGACCTGCCACCCAGCGCAGATAATCATTGAATTCCACACGGCTCGGATAAAACGTTCGGCAATTGATGAAATCCAGCAGACGCCCGCGCTTGTGCAAATAGTTCACGAACGTGAACGGACTGGTCGGATCTCGCAGAGAAACCAGGTCCTTGAGAAACGAGATTTGCATGTCGCTGCCCGGCAAAAGCATGCCGCCGTGCCAGGCGAAATGCGGCTGCTTCTCGATGAACAGAGAGCTGCACCTCAGCCGGGATTTAACGGCGCATTCCTGAAGCGCGATCGCAAGCGCAAGATTGGAAGGCCCGAAGCCGACACCGATGACGTCGTATTCGATGGCAAGGTGTTGGGACATGAGGTGCGTTCCGTTTGCGCGATTAAGCTGCGGCTGTCGAGCCGGTCGCGACCGGCAACCAGAGTCGATCGCCGAAGAAGCGCTCGCGCAGCAGCATAACCAAGGTCGCCCGCTTGTGCGGAAAGTCGAAATTCTTGATCTTGGCAAACCCGGAGACTTCCAGATTGCGCAGTTGCTGCAAATGCGCCGCGGCGGGCTCTCCCACGATCCGCTGCGTCCGGCAGTCATCGAGGAACATGTAGTGCATGAGCGACGGCAGCCACGCGCTGATGTAGCGCCGGCCGCGGTATGCGTCCTCGCCGACAACGACGTGCCAACCGCGATCGTAATCATCCGCATCGTAAAAGGGAGCGATGCGATTCTCCTTGGCCCAGTAAAGCTCGAAATAGCCGAAGGGTGCGTTGCCGAAGTAGCCGATCAGCGGCAGCATGTGCGGATCCACCAGTATCTTCGATAGATACGCTCGGTGTTTCTCCAGGTCTCCGGCTTCGTTCCAGAACGCATCGACGCGGGGGTCGTTCATCCAGCGATGGAGCAGATCAAGGTGACCATCCAGGCTGGCTACTCGAAAGGTGATGGTTTCTGCGAGCCAGGGGATGAAGCGAGCATAGACCAGGCCGCTTGGCTTGGGCGCGCGTCGCGGATGTCGCTTGCCATCCGTCATAACGTAGAGCTGCGGTAACGGGGACCGTGCCGCGTCCACAAGCCAATTGTCGCGACGCTGCATCACAAGCTCCGGAAGCAGTGTAAGGTTATCTCCGGTCATCACGGCAAGCCCGTGATTCAAGAGCTCGCTTGCAAGTTTTTCCCGGTCTTCCACGTCAAGAGCGAGCCGATCCAACCCTGGACGCCAACCGAATATCGCCTCGACCGCCCCTGAGACCGCACGCAAGGCAAGCTGCGGATCGTCTGGAGCAGCCAGCATTTTCAAGTATTTTGATTGTTCCTCAACGCGCAGCCGCATCAGCGGTACATCATTCGCAATAACGTGCAGGTCGCGTTCGTCTTGAACGACGGTCATCGCGGGACCTGGACCGATTGGAAACACATGAGGTCCTGTCGCGGAGCTCAGAGCTCTGTTCATCTGGCCCTCGTATTGCGAACACCACAGCGTGCAACAAGGCAGGCTGCTCTAGCACGCGATGTAAAGCACTCCGGCAGATGAAGACAAGAAATGCGCCGTGCCCGCAATTTAGATTCTGTACAAACCTATTTCGTGACGCGGGAACGGAACCTTTTCTGCCGACTGCATTCTCCCTCCGGATATGCCGCAACTGATTTCAAACTGTCGCGAACGAACATGAGGTCACGGAGAAGCCCTGCTTGGCTTCAGCGACGGCTGGATGACGCCGTCATCGTTAACCTGATCTGTGACAACCTTGCCATGGCGAAGACGCACGAGATGATCCGCCATGGCAAAGTAGCGGTCGTCGTGCGAAATCACGATGATCGTTTTGCCGAGACGCTTCAGGTCCGGCAACAGCTCGGTGTAGAAGATATGCCGGAAGGCCGGATCCTGATCTGCCGCCCATTCATCGAAGACGAGGACTGGCCGGTCCTCGATCCAGGCGTTCATCAGCGCCAGCCGCTTGCGCTGCCCTGTCGAAAGATCGGTCGTCGTGAAGACGCCGTTCTCGACCGACACCTTATGGGCGAGTTCCAATCGCTCAAGGTACCGCTCTGCCATATCAGGCACGCTCCTCGAATTCTCTGGGAGATCCTCAAAGAGGTAGTAGTCGGAAAAGATGGTGGTGAAGAGCTGGCGGTAGTCGTCGCGCGTTTCCACGATGACGGGTACGCCATCGCGCAGCACCGTGCCGGACTGGGGCGTGTAAAGACCCAGCAGCAGCTTGATCAGTGTCGTCTTTCCGCTGCCGTTCTCTCCGACGATGAAAACGATATCGCCGCGTCGAATGCACAGATCGATCGGCCCGAGAACAAAGCTTTCGCTGCCGGATACCCGTTGAAAGCCATAGGACACACCACGGAGCTCGATCGACTCGATCCTGCCCGAGATCTCCGCGGCGGCCGCCGACGTCGCCAGAAGGCCCTGCTCAGGCGTCGAGAATTGCTCTGACAGCTCGGCTATGCGGCGTATCGCCACCTGCGCGCGGCCGAGCGCCGGCAGGATTCCGATCACCTGGTCGACCGGCCCTCGCATATAGAGAAGAACCAGGACGAAACCGCTTGAGACCGACGCCGGACTGTCCGGCCACAGGAACGGTCGCAAGGCAAGCGCCACGCCGATCACGACGAAGAACAGGATCGTGCCGAGCGCCCGCGCAGTCACGAACAGGTTGATCGACTTGATCTGGATCTCACTGATCCGGTCAACGGTGCGCTGAAGCTGGTCGACATAGACGCGCTGACGGCGCGACCGGTTCAATCGCAGTTCCTTTGCGCCTTCCGCGATCGCCCGGTAGTGCTTCTGCAATTGGTCCTCGGAATCGCGCGCCGCGTTGAAGCCCTGCACGCCTCGCGTTCGTGCGTAAGCGTGCGCGATCGAACCGAGGATAATGACCAATCCCGTGATGAGACAAAGCGGCCACGACAATATCGCCAGGTAAACCAGGCAGCCGATCGCGATGACAAGCGACACGAAGAACGAAGAAAAAAAGAATGCGAAATCGCTGATCGTATCGACGTCGTGCGTAAGGACGGGGATCAGGCGATGCGTTCGGTAGATTTCGAGCTGGTCGATCGGCGCCAGCAGGATCTTCGCGGCAAGCGACTTTCGAAGCGCGCCGATGATGCGCTGCCCCACATAATTGGCGCTGACATCAGCGCCGACGGAGCCGATCAGGATCAAGAGACACAGGCCCGCGAATGCGCCAAGCAACGTCGCGGCGTCGTGCTGCTCGGCGTAGAGCCCGCGATTGACGAGTGCAAGCAGACCCGCAACGCTGGCGCCGCCGACGAGGCCCAACAGGCTCCCTCCCAGAACGATCTGCCAATAGGGTTGCAGCAGATGAAAGATTTGCGCAGTGAGGCTGTTTCGTGAGGTCATCATGGGCATCACGTTCGAGCGGGGAGCGGCGAAGCTACACGGTTCATCGTCGCGCGAACAGCCTTGCCAAAATTAGATGGACGATGACAGCGGCCCTGTGAAGCAGATGACCGTGTTTCGATGGATTCTAATTTGCGATTCGAAGCGTGTTCAATAGAACCGTCGACCGGCGGCTGTCTTTGAATTGGCGCTTGATAGGCAGGCGAAATGCCAAGGGCAGCATTGATACATCGTATTGCGACAAGCCGGAACTCCGCAAATCAATCGGCCAGCGTCGGCCAAGCGCGGCTGGAGGAAGACTTGGATTGGCTGATCTCTGAAACACGCATAACGCTTGTCGATCCCGCCGGTCTTGCGGCCCGAATGGTGGAGCATTTGGCCGAACACGAGGTCGCCGTTGAAACAAACAATGGCGTCATGGTGGCGAGGTTGCCGTATGGAACCAGTACCCTCGCTGTTGAAGCGGAAGCACTCAGGATTCGCGTCGAAGCAGCCGACAAGGGCAATCTCGAGGTACTGCGTTCGGTCGTCGCCTCCCATGTCGTTGAACTGGCGGACGGTGAGACGCCAACGATCGTATGGCTGGGCCATGAGTCCGGAAGCACGTTTGCCAATTTCCGCGAGGTACGGCTGAAAGCCTCGTTCGATCTCACGCCTCACATGCGGCGCCTGACCTTCGTCGGAGACGACATCGCTCGCTTCGCGAGCAACACGGATCTGCACGTCCGGATGTATTTTCCGCCTGATGGTCTCGAGAATCCTGAATGGCCGCGACCCGCGCCGGATGGACGCGTCTTGTGGCCCGAACCGGATCGGCGGCCGGCGCCGCGCTACTATACGATCCGTCGAATCGACACGCGCGCGGGCGAGATCGATATCGACTTCGTGCTTCACGAACAGGCCGGGCCGGGATCGGATTTCGCCCTTAAGGCGCAGCCTGGTGCGATCTGCGGAATGGCAGGTCCGCTCGGACGCAGTATTCGCCCCGCACGCTGGCTGCTTCTGGCCGGCGATGAAACGGCACTTCCGGCCATCGCGCGCATTCTCGAGGACTTGCCGGCGGCCACATCCGGCGAGGTCTTGATCGAGGTCGCCGATGCCAGCGAGGAGCTTGCGCTCACGGCGCCTTCCGGCATGTCGATCCGCTGGCTGCACCGCGGCAATGCCCTCCCCGGCTCGACGCAGCTCTTGGCTGAGGCCGTCAACAACGTTCGGTGGCCTGACCATCCCGACGTCTTTGCCTGGGTCGCAGCCGAGACACAGGCAGTGCGAACGATACGCAAATATCTCCGCGATGCGCGTCATCTCGCGCGCGAGCAGCATCTTACGGTCGCGTATTGGAATCTGCGGCAATCATGATGTCCGGCGTCCTTTCCGGCAGAGACTCACGATTGCGGCTCGCCAGCAAAGAATAGCCGGGCCGAGCGGGATATCATGCACGTACTTCGTTCCACCACCCCAACCCACCAGCCGTCGACCAGGCTTGCCGCCTCATTGTTCGAACTGGAGCATGTCAGCTTCACGGTCGCAGGACGCACGCTCCTCGAGCCGCTGACACTGACGCTTCCCGCCCGCAGGGTCGTCGGCCTGATCGGCCATAACGGCTCAGGCAAATCGACCCTGCTCAAACTCCTGGCCAGGCAGCAGCCGAGTTCGTCGGGCACGATCCGTTTCGAAAGACAACCCCTGGCGGCGTGGAGCGATCGGAGATTTGCCCGCAAGGTGGCCTATCTGCCGCAGCAGACTCCGCAAGCGGCCGGCATGCTGGTCAAGGAATTGGTCGCGCTTGGCCGCTACCCCTGGCATGGCGCGCTTGGCCGCTTTGGCGAGGTTGATCGCCGCAAAGTCGCTGAGGCCATCAAGCTCACCGACATCGAGCCGTTCGCGGATCGCCTGGTTGACACTTTGTCTGGCGGCGAACGTCAGCGGGTCTGGATCGCCATGCTGGTCGCGCAGGACGCCGAGTGCCTGCTGCTCGACGAGCCGATATCGGCGCTCGACGTGGCGCACCAGATCGAAGTGCTGTCGCTCGTGCAGCAGCTCGCTCGCGAGCGCAATCTCGGCGTCCTCGTCGTCCTGCATGATGTCAACATGGCCGCACGATTCTGCGACGAGATCATCGCGTTGCATTCGGGCAAGCTCATCGCCCGAGGGTCTCCGGATCAGATCATGACGCCGACGCAGCTCGAGGCCATCTACGGCATTCCCATGGGAGTGGTGCCATCACCGGATAGCAACCGTCTTATCAGCTTTGCACGGTGAGCGAGAACGGTGGGTCTACGCCACACGTCATGCGTGCCGGGGACGTAGCAGCCATAGCAGATAGGGGCCGGCGATCATCATGGCGAAAATGCCGGCCGGCATCTGAAACGGAAATATCACCACGCGGCCCGCCCAATCCGCCATCACCATCAGAATCGCTCCGATCAGGGCCGCGAGCACGGCATGATGAAGGGCTCGTTGCGCTCCCATCATCCGCGCCATGTGGGGGGCCATGAAACCGACAAGACTGAGCAGTCCGACCATCAGCGTTGCGGTTGCCGTCAGCAGAGCGGTAAGCAGCATGATGAGCATGCGGCCTCTGGTCGTCGGCACGCCGACCGAACGCGCCGCGGCCTCGCCGAGCGGCAGGATGTTCAGCCATCGTGACAACATCGGCACCAGAAGCAGCAGGACGAAGGCGGCAGCCGCAAGCACCGCGGCCTCGGCCGGCCCGATCTGATAGAGCGAACCGGTCAACAATGATAGCAGCATTCCGATGCGCGGATCACCGGTCGCAAGCGCGATCGCAATGATTGCCCCGAAGGCCGCCCCCATCGCGACACCGGCCAGCAGGACCCGCTCGGGACTGAATTCGGAACGCCGGCTGAACAACAGGATCAACGTCAGCACGATGAAGGCGCCGATGCCTCCGGCGCCAATCTGTGCCAGACGCGAATGGGAAGGAAAGAGGTAGAGCAGAACGATCACGCCCATCGCCGCGCCATAGCTGATCCCCATCAATTCCGGCGCCGCCATCGGATTTCCGGTCATGCGCTGCAGCAGCGTGCCCGCCACCGCAAGGCTGGCACCTGCCGCCAGCGCCGACACGACGCGTGGCCAGCGCCATGGCAGGAATTCTTCAATGCCGGCCAGACCGCTCCAGCTCCAGCCGTTGGAGCCCACGCCGGCGGCGAGCGCGACCCAGACTATCAGCAACAGCAATGCAATAGCGAACAGGATCACCCGCCAGGGATGATCAAGACGTGGCGGAACCGACGGTGTGAGGCCGCCCACCGGCGCCGCAGCCCGCAACCGCGGCAGCAACACCAGCAGCATCGGCGCGCCGATCAAGGCAGTCGCCGCGCCGGCCGGCATTTCGCGATAGCCGGGCGGAATCAGCAACACAAGTTGGTCCGCCAGCCACAGCAGGCCGGCACCGCACAGTGGTGCCCAGATCAGCCGGTCGCCGAAGCGGCGCGCTCCCGCCAACATGGCGAGGGCAGGTGCCGCAAGGCCTACGAAACCGAGGACGCCAACGACGCTGACGACCGAGGCGCTCAACGCGATCGCGATGCCGAGCGCGCAAACGCGCGCCCAGGTGAGGCCGAGGCCAAGGTTGCGTGCGGTTTCATCATCGAAGCCGAGCAAGGTCAGCGGGCGGATCATCACCGCGATGAGCACGATAGCGATGAAGAGCCGTGGCGCAAGGAAGGCGACGTTGCTCCAGTCCTGCTGATTGAGGAAGCCTGCGCCCCATATGAACAGGCCGATGAGATATTCATGGTTGATCAGGACCAGAGCCTGGGTGATGACCGCGCAATAATATCCGACAATCAGGCCCGCCAGCACCAGCGCAACCGGAGATAACGCGCGGCGCCAGGTGAGAGCGAACACGCACATGAACGCAAGAAAGCCGCCGACCACTGCAACCCACTCGCGGCCAAAAGCGAGCAGCGACGGCACCCACAAGGTGGTCACGGCAAGCGCAAGGTAGGCTCCGTTCGACACGCCGAGCGTGGTCGGTTCGGCAAGCGGATTACGCAACACCTGCTGGCAGACCGCGCCTGCCAGACCAAGCGCCGCTCCGCCCAGCAATGCAATGGCGATGCGCGGAAAGACGGTATAATGCACCAGCATCTGCTGTGGGTCCGTCAGCTCGGGTCGCCACAAGACCGGCAGCCAGGCCGCGACAGGCAGATGCGTCGACAGATCGCGACACGCGAGTGCACCGGCGGCGGTAAACAACAATCCGACCAGCATCGCCGGATGCATGCCGATGCCGGACCGGACGGAGGACGCGTCAACCCTGCTCATTCGCATCCTGTGGCAGCCGTTCGGCCAGAAGGCGCGCGAAGCGCTCCGCTGCCGGAACACCGCCGTAAAAGAATTGGTTCCCAAGGACGGTCAACCGCCCTGATCGGAGGAAGGGCAAGGTCCGCAGCACGGGGCTCGCCGTGAGCAAGGCCTTGATATCCGCGACCCGTGAACTCATGAGGACCAAACGCGCGTCCGGAACCACAGCGAGCCGTTCAAGGCCGACACTGGTGTGCCCCCACGGTCCACTCTGCCCGGTCCAGGCGTTCTTCAGCCCGAACCGATCGAGCACATCCTGGTAAAGGCTGTTCGGACCGAACACGAGCGCCCGATTGCGGGCGATCTCGCTGATGAGATAAAGCGGCCTGCTTGCGGAATCGCGCAGCCTTTCGCGGCTCTCGTCCATCACCGCATCGAAACGCGCAAGATAAGCATTGCATGCGGCCTGTACACCGAGACGCCCGGCCAACTCGATCGTCGAATTCCGCGCCATTTGCAGCGGATGAGTGCCGGGCTTGAAGATCGTGAACACCTCGACCGGTGCGATCAGCCTGAGCCGCGGTGTAGCGGCGGCGAGGCTCGGATCAATGATGATCAGCTCAGGCGCGAGGCTTTGCAGCAATTCGAGATTGGGCTCCGACCGCAAGCCGACTTCGTGGACGGCAGGCGGAATCTCCGGCTCGACCACGAGCTTGCCGTATCGCTCGATCTCCGGAATCACCAACGGCACGACGCCGAGGGCAAGCAGGGTCTGCGCGCAAGCCCAGCCAAGGCCCGCGACACGCGGCACGGCCTGCGACAGCGCGGGCTGTGCCATCGCCAGCGGCGAGCGGTCCAGCAACGCCCCGCCAAACCCAAGGCCCGCCGCGAGAAGCGCACGGCGAGATAGCCAATCAACGTTCTCTGGTCGGTTCATCGGGCGCCGCCGCGGTGGAGGCCGGAGCGATGATCACGGCATAGCTTCAATCGCAGCGCCTTTCCAGATTGGCTCCGGTCCGGAGGGCCGCGGCCAGCGCTCGTCCGATCGCAGCCCGCGCTTGGAGAGCGTCCACGACAACATTTCCCATCCGCAGGAACTCATGGATCATGCCGGGATAGATTTGGAGATCGACCGCAACGCCGGCGGCCTTCAATCTTGATGCGTAGTCGCGCCCCTCATCCAGTAGCGGATCGTATTCGGCGAGAACGATCAGTGCCGGCGGCAGGCCGGAGAGATCACGGGCGGCGAGCGGTGCAAAGCGCCAATCATCGCGGTCGGCATCGTTGCGCAGATATTGCCGGAAGAACCAGTCGACCGTGTCGCGCTCCAGCAGGAAGCCGGAGCCGTAGCGGCTGTATGAGTCCGATATCTGCCGCGAGCTCAGACCGGGATAGGCCAGCACCTGCAGGACAGGCTGTGGCAAAGCTCTGTTAGCTCTCGCCTCGATCGCCAGCGCTGCCGCAAGCGTCCCGCCCGCGCTGTCACCGCCGACCGCAACACGCCCGGAGTCCAGGCCCGCCGCGGGACCCTCGCGAGCGATCCAGGCGAGCGCATCGACGGCATCCTCGAACGCCGTTGGAAACTTGTGTTCCGGCGCAAGCCGGTAATCGATCGACAGCACAGCAGCGCTGCTGTCGGCCGCAAGACCCCGGCACAAGGGTTGATGTGAATCGAGGCTGCCGACAACAAAGCCGCCGCCGTGCATGTAGAGGAGAACAGGCATGGGACTGCGGCTGTTGGGCTCTCGTTCAGCGTAGAGCCGTGCGGCAATCGCACTGCCATCGCGCGCCGGCAGCGATAGATGACGCTCATGGACAAGCGGTGGGGGATCAACATCGAGCAGCGGGGAAGATGCATCGAAATCCGCCCGTGCCTGGGCCGCGGTCAACTGCGGGAACGGTATGCGCGCGCCGCTT
Organism: Bradyrhizobium sp. BRP22; assembly: GCF_020194175.1. GTDB lineage: Bacteria > Pseudomonadota > Alphaproteobacteria > Rhizobiales > Xanthobacteraceae > Bradyrhizobium. Next base: position 87,750 of record NZ_JADYVX010000006.1, read on the forward strand.
TCGGTGCCAACCTGGACCATCTCGAGGAGTGCGGCGATATCGGGATGAAGGCTCATGTCGTCAATCCGCCGGTTCCGCGACCCGGGAAACCGCGGCCTCCGGCTTGGGATCAAGCAGGTCGGAGATTGCGTCGAGGAAATCCGCGTCCTTGAGGATGACGAAGTGGTTGTCGCCGATGACGCCGCTATCGATGGCGTTCGGCAATCGATCCTCCAGCCAGTTACGCTGTACGAGGCGGGTTGACGTCCACCAGCATCGCGGTGCGACTGCCAGACGCGCCGGCAAGGACGATTCCAGCGCGAGGCTCTTCAAGTGTCTCCCGACCCGGAAAGCGCTGGAGATATCATCGACCCCGAGCGAGATGTCTCCCGGTGCGACCTTGTCCAGCACATCCGCGACGAACCGCCGGACGGTCGCCGGCGTCTCCGGCAGGCCGGCGGATCTCATCGATCCCGCATGAGATTGAACGCGAGGGTTTGACGCCGCCGGGACGACTGCCGTCAGCAAGCCGGCCAATTCATCCGCCCAATGGGTCGCGACTGCCGACCGCTCCGCCGGACCATGCTTCCGCGGCACGAAGCTGTCGACCATCGCGAGACAATCGACGCGTTCGCCGCGCCGTTCGAGTTCGGCTGCGACAAGGCTGCCAACGAGACCGCCGAGCGACCAGCCGATCAGGCTGTACGGGCCACGCGGCTGCATACGCCTGATCTCATCGGCGTAGTCAGCCGCCATCGCCTCGAGCGAGCGATCGCTCCAGGATGGATCGACAAGCATCCGGGATTGCAGCCCGAACAATTGACGGCGACCTTCCAGGCGCCGCGCCAGCGGTCCATAGTCGAAGACGGTCCCGAACCCGCCATGCAGACAGAACACCGGTCGTGCGCCGGCAACCGGCGCGTTAAGGGGCAACAGGGCCGATGGCGCTGTACGCTCCACAGTGGCAGCGCCGGAACCAGCCAGCAGTTCACGGATCGTCGGCTTTTGCAGGATATCGCGAAGCTTGATCTCGATGCCGAAGTCCTTGTCCTGCCGAAGCCTTGCGACCACTTTCAGGCTAAGGATCGAATTGCCCCCGAGCTCGAAGAAATTGTCGGTGACGCCGACTTGCGGAAGCTTCAGTACTTCGGACCAAAGCCGCGCCATCGCGATTTCGGCCACACCCTGCGGGGCAACGAAGGCCCGCGTTGCTGCGTCCGGCGCCGGCAGCGCCTGGCGATCGATCTTGCCGCTCGGCAGCACGGGCAAACGATCCAGCATCACGATCCGCGCAGGAACCATATAGGCCGGTAAGCTCTGCTTCATAAACCCGATCAGCCGCTCGGCCATACGCTCGGCCGCCTCGCCGGATGCATCCTTCGTCGTCTTCGGCGCGACATAGGCGACAAGCTGGCTTCCAGACGCGCCCGGCAACGCCACGACCGCGGCCTGATCGACCTCCCCATGGTGCAGCAGCGCGGTCTGGATCTCGCCGAGTTCGATCCGGAAGCCGTTGATCTTGACCTGGTCGTCACTGCGGCCGAGATATTCGATCGTGCCATCCTCGCGCCAACGCGCCAAATCACCGGTCCGGTACAGCCGGGCGCCGGGCATCGTCGCGAATGGATCGGGCACGAAGCGCTCGGCGGTCATGCCGGCTTTGCCATGATAACCCCGCGCAAGCCCTGACCCGCCAAGGTAGAGTTCACCGACAACGCCGGCGGGAATGATATTGAGCGCATGATCGAGAATGTAGGCGCGACGGTCGCCGACCGGCACGCCGATCGGTGCGTAAGGCGTATCGCATTCGGCCTCGCCGACCTTCCAGACCAGCGGCGTGACCACGGTTTCGGTCGGGCCATAGCCGTTGATCAGGATACGCGGCTGCAGCACCCGCCGCACCCTGTCGAAACCTGCCTTCGGCATCGCCTCGCCGCCGAAGGAATACAGCTTGACGGGAGGCGGATTGCCGGACTTGTCGACCCAGTCCGCGACCTGCTGCAGATAAGCGGGCGGCAAGCCGATGTGGCTTGCGTGATAAGCATGCAACGCATCGACGGTCTGCTCCGGCGTCCACAATTCGGCGTCGCGCATCAAGAGCCGCGCGCCATGCGACAACACCGTCAGCCAGCGCTCATGCGCGCCGTCAAAGGCCAGTGACAGGAAATGCAACTCGCATGAACTCTCGTCGATTTCATAGAGTGCGCCGGTCGCATGGCAGTGCATGGCAAGCGGACCATGGGCGACCGCCACGCCCTTCGGCTTGCCCGTCGAACCGGAGGTGTAGATGACATAAGCGAGGTTTTCCGGGTGCAGGCCCGGTCGGGGCGCATGGTCCGGCCCTGCGTCGAAATCGAAGGCGGAAAGACTGATCTGCTCGGCCCGATCCGGAATTGTCAGACCAGAGACGTCGAATTGCCCGGTCAGCAGAAACGCGATGCCAGCATCACGCATGATGTAGGACAGTCGATCAGGCGGATACTCAGGATCGAGCGGAACATAGGCGCCGCCTGCCTTCAGGACCGCGAGCTGCGCCACCATGGTGGCGTCGGTGCGCTCGACCACGATGCCGACACGCCGTTCGGGCCGAAGTCCGCGCGCGATCAAATGATGGGCGAGGCAATTGGCCCTGCGATCGAGCGTGGCATAGGAAAGCTCCTCGCCGCCGATGATCAGGGCGGTTCGTTTCGGATGACGTCTCGCCCATGCGCTGATCGCCTCATGCACGAGGGGTAACGCGGTCGCCGGCTTCGCATGGCCGTTGCAATTGTCGGCAAAGCCGGTGTCGCGTGCCGTAACCGGGTTGATGCTGCCGAGCGGCGCTGTCGCGTCCTGAGTCAGCGTCGACAACAGATGCTCGAACTGAGTCCTGATCTGCTCCGCCTGCGCAGCGGTGAAATGGCTCGGCATGTACGTGTATTCAACCTGCAGCGTCTGCTCGACCAGGACCGAAAGATCCATCGGGTAGTTGGTCACGTCGACATTGTTCAACCCGCTGAATTGCAGCGAGCCGTCGCCGCGCTGCATGCCGCGCTCGATCGGATAATTCTCGAACACGATGATGCTGTCGAACATCGCCTGCCCGGCCCGGCCGGCCCAGCCCTGGATATCGTAGAGCGGCGTATGCTCGTAATCACGGATCGCCAGATTACGGTCCTGAAGCGCGCGCAGCCAGTCCCCAATCGTGCTCGTGGGCAGCGGGGCCTCAATCACCGGCAGCGTATTGATGAAGAGGCCGAGCATTTGATCCGAGCCATCGAGGCTCGCCGGGCGGCCAGCGACGGTGACGCCAAAGGTGACCGTCTGCTGGCCGGTGTACCGTTGAAGCAACAGCGCCCAGACGCCTTGAACGAGGGTGTTCAGCGTGATCCGTTCCCGGCGTGCGAACGCCTTCAACGCTGCGGTCGCCTCCTCTCCGAGTCGCGTATAGCAGCGCTGGTGGCCAGGCGCCTGATGGCGGCGCGAACCGAAGGCGTCGGCAAGCTGCGTCGGCTCGTCGAAGGCCTTCAGCTGGCCACGCCAGAAACGTTCGGCAGCCTGCGCATCCTGCGCCAGCAGCCAGGCGATGTAGTCGCGGTAACGCGACGGGTTCGCCGTCGACGTTCGGCCGTAGTAATGTTCCAGAACTTCGGCGACGAACCTGGCCGAACTCCATCCGTCCATCAGGATGTGATGATAAGTCCAGATCAGGCGATAGAGATCGTTTTCGAGACGGAGCAACTTCACGCGTTGCAGCGGCGGCGTCGAAAGGTCGAATTCCGCGGCCCGCTCATCGGCAAGGGCTGCTGCGATACGTTCCTCGCTGATGGCCTGCCCACGCCAATCCTCTTCCTCGAACGGAGCGGCCGCCTCGCGATAGACGGCCTGCAACGGAGAGCCAGAAAGCTCGCGCCAGAGGAAGCCGGTACGAAGCATCGGATGTCGCGCAGTCACCTCGCGCCATGCGCTCCGCAGGCGACCGGCATCGAGCCCGCGAATTTCGACGCTGACCTGATTGACGTAAACGCCGCTGCCGGCATCGCGCAGGCTGTGGAACAGCATGCCCTGCTGCATCGGCGCGAGCGGATAGATGTCTTCGATGTTGCTCCAGTCGAGACCGAGCCGCTCGAGTTGTTCGCTCGTCAGACCTGAGAGCGAGCCGAACGCAGGGGCCTGCGCTTGCTCTCGGTGCGGCATCTCGCGCGACACTGCTGCAAGGGTTTCGATCGTCTGATGCTGGAAGATGTCGCGCGGCTCGATCAACAAGCCGTGGCGGCGCGCGCGGCTCACCATCTGCAGCGAGATGATCGAATCGCCCCCGAGTTCGAAGAAGTTGTCGGTGACGCCGACGTCGCCTTGGCGCAGCAGATCGGCCCAGATCGCGGCCAGCGCCGCCTCGGTCGGCGTCCGCGGCGCGACGTGGTCGGTGATAGTTGTGAGTGAGCCCGGCGCCGGCAGCGCCTTGCGATCGATCTTGCCGTTCGGCGTCAGTGGCAGCCGCTCCAGCACCACGATCCGCGACGGCACCATGTAGTCCGGCAGCAGCGAGGCCAGCGTTGCCCGCAGCGCCGCGCCGTCCAGGGTGCCCTCGCCGCTGACATAGCCCACCAGCTGGCGGTTGGCTCCGATCTCGCGCGCCACCACGACCGCCGCGCGCACCGCGGGCTGTTCCAACAGCCGCGCCTCGATCTCTCCGAGTTCGATCCGGAAGCCGCGGATCTTCACCTGGTGGTCGGCGCGGCCGACATATTCCACCACCCCGTCGGCCCGCCACCGCGCCAGGTCCCCGGTGCGGTAGAGTCGTGCGCCCGCTGGTCCAAATGGATCGGGGATGAAGCGCGCGGCCGTCAGCGCGCCGCGGCGCCAGTAGCCCCGCGCCAGTCCGGCGCCGCCGATATAGAGTTCGCCCGCGACCCCGATCGGGGCGACGTTGAGGTCGTGGTCCAGGATATAGAGCGTGGTGTTGCCGATCGGTCCGCCCAGCACCGGGCGATCATCCTGCGCATCGAGCCGATGACGCGCCGACCACACCGTGGTCTCGGTCGGTCCATACAGGTTCCAGACCTCGCCCGCCTGCCCCACCAGCCGCCGCGCCAGATCCGGCGCCAGCGCCTCGCCGCCGCACAGCGCCCGGCAGCCCTGCGGCAGCCATGGCCTCGATGCCGCGTCATGGTCGAGCAGCATCCGCCAGGTCGACGGCGTCGCCTGCATCACCGTCACGCCCTGCGCGGCCACCAGCGCCTTGAGCCGGTCCGGATCATGCGCCGTCGCGCGATCCGCCAGCACCACGCATGCGCCGATCATCAGCGGCAGCCACAATTCCAGCACCGCGATGTCGAACGACAGCGAGGTCAAGCCGAGCACCCGGTCCTCTGCCGTCAGGCCCGGCTGCTCCGCCATCGTCGCCAAAAAGTTCGTCACCGCGTCGTGACGCACCATCACGCCCTTGGGCAGTCCGGTCGAGCCGGAGGTGTAGATCACATAGGCCAGGCTCTCGGGATGCATCGCGAGGCCGAGATTGCCGGCATCATGGCCTGCTGCATCCTGCGGTTCATCCAGCAGCCATGGCTCGGCCCCGGTCTCTGCCAGCACCGGAGCGACGCGCGGCTGCAGCGAGGCCTGTGTCAACACCAGCCTCGCGCCGCTGTCGCGCAGCATGTGCGCCAACCGCGCTTCGGGGTAATCCGGATCGAGCGGCAGATAGGCCCCGCCCGCCTTCAACACCGCGAGCAGCGCCACCATCATCTCGATGCCGCGCTCCAGCGCCAGCCCGACCACCACGTCGGCGCCGACCCCAGCCCCGCGCAGCCGCCGCGCCAGCCCATTCGCCCGCCGGTTCAACTCGCCGTAGCTGATCTCCCGGTCGCCGACGACGACCGCCACCGCGTCGGGCGCTGCCTTTGCTTGCGCCTCGAATTGTTCGATGATCCCCAAACGCGGCGCGTCGCGGCTCGTATCATTGGCGCGCAGGAGCAACGCAGCATCGGCCGGATCATTCGCTGCAATCGAGCCGACGGCTCGGTCCGCGTCAACGCTGAGTGCGTCGAGCAATCGCACGAACGCGGCCTGCAACTTGTCGATCTGCGCCTCGTCAAAATACTTGCGCTGGAAATTGAACACTAGCCGCAGCCGGTCATCGAGACCGACACTCGCGAACAGCGGATAGTTGCTGGTCTCGACGATGCTGGTCCTGCCGACACTGATGCGCTGTCCCTTCTCCTTCAGCGCCTGGTCGACCGGATAATTCTCGAACACCAGGATGCTGTCGAACAGCGGCCGCCCGGGCCGCCCTGCCAGACGCTGGATTTCATACAGCGGCGTCCAGTCATATTCTCGCAGCGCCAGATTGCGGTTCTGCAAGTCGCGCAGCCATGCGCCGACCTTCTGCTGCGGATTGACGCTGTCCACGACCGGCAGGGTGTTGATGAACAGGCCCACCATTTCTTCGGAGCCAGCGAGCTCGGCAGGCCGGCCCGAAACGGTGACGCCGAAACATATGGTGCTCTGTCCGCTATGGTGGCGCAGCAATTGCGCCCATGCCGCCTGCACCAGGGTGTTCAGCGTCACGCGCTCCCGCGTCGCAAACTCGTGCAGCCGCGCGGTCAATTCCACATTCAGCGCCAGTGCGCGGTGACCGGATGAGTCGCCATTGACGCGTACTGCCGGTCCCTCCGCCAGGAAGCTCGGCTCATTCAGCGATGCCAGCGCATTGCGCCAGAACGCCGCCGCGGCACCACGATCCTGCTTCTGCAGCCATTCGATATAGTCGCGATAGCGAATCGGCAATGCGGGCAACCGGTTGTCGCCGTCATGGCGCATCACCTCCGCGAGGAACCGCGCCGAGCTCCATCCGTCCAGGAGGATGTGATGATGGGTCCAGATCAACCAGTGACGATCTTCTGCGAGCCTGACCAGCCGCACCCGCTGCAACGTTGGCCGGGACAGATCAAAACCTTCCGCGCGCTCGCGCTGTGATAACTCCGCCAGCGCGGCTTCCAGCTCGGGTTCGGCAAGTTCACTGGCCCGCGCGCGCCAATCGTCTTCAACCAACGGCACCTCGGCGTGGCGATAGACGACCTGCTGCGCCAATCCGGATAGATCGCGCCAGACAAATCCGGTCCGCAGTACCGCGTGCCGATCGCTGACCGCCTGCCATGCCATGCGGAGCCGGCCGGCATCAAGGCCGCGGACTTCCGCTGCGACCTGATTCACATAAAGCGCGCTCTCATCATCGTGCACCGCATGGAACAGCATGCCCTGCTGCATCGGCGACAACGGGTAGATGTCCTCGACCTCTCGCCAATCCAGCGCGAGCCTGTCGAGATCGGCCTGGCTCAGGCCCGACAATGCCACGTCCGAGGGCGTCAGCCCAGAGACGCCGCTGGTGCAGTGATCGACCAGTTCCCGCAAGGCCGCCTGATAGAAGTTGGCCAGCCGTTCGACGGTCTCGCGATGATAACGCCGGCGGCTGAAGCCGAACGACAGCCGCAATTGGCCTTCCCGCACCAGGCCGTTGACGCTGAGCCAGCGGCGCATCGGGCTCGTGGCGCTGCGCGAAGAACCGGTGCTTTCCGGCGCCATGGTGAACGACGCGGCTTCTCCGGTGCCGCCATCGACCTGGCCGAGATAATTGAACACGATCCTGGGCTCGGCCATCACCGACAGCACCGCGCGCTGCTGCTCAGAGCCGAGATAACGTAACACGCCATAACCCAGACCGCGATTGGGGATGGCGCGAAGCTCTTCCTTCACCTCCTTGATCAGGGAGGCGACGTCACATGCGCCTCCGGTCAGCTTCACCGGGAATGCCGTCGTGAACCAGCCGACGGTGCGAGAGATGTCGAGATCGCCGAACAGATCTTCGCGGCCGTGGCCTTCAAGCTCGATCAAGGCCTCCTCACGGCCGCTCCACTTCCACAGCGCACGCGTGAGCGCTGCTAGCAGGAGATCGTTCGCCTGCGTGCGATAGGCTGAAGGGGCATCCCTCAATAGCCGTCCCGTCAGTTCGGCATCGAGCGACAGCGATATCTCTTCACCGTCGGCCACCACGTCGATGCCGCCGTGATCGTGATCACATGGCAAATTGACACTGGCATTGCGCTCGAGCCAATAAGGCAATTCCGCTGCCAATTCCGAAGAGGCAGCGTAGGCGTGCAGTCGTTCGCCCCACAACGCATAAGGATGGCTCTTCGGTGGAAGAGCAGCGATCGCCACGCCTTGCGCCAACTGGTCATAGGCCGCCGCGATATCTTCCAGCAGCACCCGCCAAGATACGCCATCGACGACGAGATGATGGATCACGATCAATAGCCGCTGACTGCCGTCTGCCACATCGATCCCGACCGGCCGCAACAGCGGTCCTCCGGGCAGCGACAGGCTCGCCTGCGCCGCCGTGGCCAGCCCCGTCACGGCCTCACCGTCAGCCGCGCTACGAACCCAGAGCAGTGTCGATGCGTCCGGCGCTGCGCCGTGCTCGGCATACCACGTCCCATCTACCTCTTCGAAACGAAGGCGCAACGCATCATGATGATCGACCACGGCCGCAAACGCGCGCGCCATGATCGCCCAATCGAGGCGGTGCCGCGGACAGAGCAGGACGGCCTGATTCCAGTGATCACGCCCGCCGATATCTTCCGCGAAGAAGCGCGCCTGGATCGGCAATAGGAAATGCCGGCCAGAAACGCGCCCCTGCTCGGCTGAGATTTCGTTCCGCCGCTCTGTGCGCGCCACGCGCGCGAGGGATTCGAGCGTCTGATGCTGAAAGATATCGCGCGGCTCGATTAACAGGCCCTGGCGGCGCGCCCGGCTCACCATCTGCAGCGAGATGATCGAGTCGCCGCCGAGTTCGAAAAAATTGTCAGTGATGCCGATGGTGGACTGATGGAGCAGCTCGCCCCAGATCGCAGCCAGCGCCGCCTCGGTCGGCGTTCGCGGAGCCACATGATCCGATACGACTGCAAGCGCTTCCGGAGCCGGCAACGCCTTGCGGTCGATCTTGCCGTTGGGCGTCAGCGGCAGCCGCTCCAGCACGACAACTCGCGACGGCACCATGTAGTCCGGCAGCATCGACGATAGCGCCGATCGCAGTGCTGATACTGCCAACGCATTTTCACCGCTGACATAGCCCACCAGTTGGCGGCTTGCGCCGATCTCGCGCGCCACCACCACGGCCGAGCGCACACCGGGCTGCTCAAGCAGCCGCGCCTCGATCTCTCCCAGTTCGATCCGGAAGCCGCGGATCTTCACCTGGTGGTCGGCACGGCCGACATATTCGATCGCGCCGTCCGATCGCCACCGCGCCAGGTCGCCGGAGCGATAGAGCCTTGCGCCAGGTGGACCAAACGGATCAGGAATGAAGCGCTCCGCCGTCAGCGCGCTGCGGCGCCAATAGCCCCGCGCCAAGCCGGCACCGCCGATATAGAGTTCGCCTGTCACGCCCTCGGGAGCGAGCCTCAAGTCGCCGTCGAGAATCCTAATCACCGTTCCAGGAATCGGCTTCCCGATCGGCACCCGCGCGGCGCCATCGTTCCGACAATTCCAGAACGTGGCGTTGATCAGAGCCTCGGTCGGGCCGTAGCGGTTGTCGAATCGAACGTCCGGCAAAGCCGCCAGCACGCGCGCCTTCAACTCCGCCGACAGGGCCTCGCCGCCGGCAAACAGGCGTTTCAGCGTCGCGCAGCGTTTCGCCTCGGGCTCGGCGACGAAACGTTCCAGCATCTGCGGGACGAAATGCAGCGTCGTCACGTCATGGGCAACGATCGCGTCGATCAGGCGTCGCGGCTCGCGGTGCGCTGCCGGAGGTGCGATCGCCAGGCGGGCGCCAATCGCAAGTGGCCAGAGGATTTCCCAGACCGAAACATCGAAGCTGAAAGGCGTCTTCTGCAACAGGGTCTCGCCGGAGTCGAGGCTATATTCCGCCTGCATCCAACCGAGCCGCGCAGCGAGCGCACCATGCGAGCAGGCGACACCCTTCGGCACACCCGTCGATCCCGAGGTATAGATCACATAAGCGAGGTTCTCGGGGTGAAGCGCGATGCCGAGATCACGATCGACATCACCAGATCCAGCTTCGTCGATTGTTTCGACGGTCCACACCTCGACGGCGGTTTCCGCGAATACAGGCGCAAGCGTTTCGAGCAACCGGCCCTGCGTCAGCGCCAATCTCGTTCCGCTGTCGCGCAACATCAGGGCAAGCCGTTCAGACGGATAGTCCGGATCGAGCGGCAGATACGCCCCGCCCGCCTTCAACACCGCCAGCACCGCCACGATCAGATCGACGCTGCGCTCCAGCGCAAGCCCGACCGGCGTGTCACGCGTAACGCCGCCGTCGCGAAGCCGCCGCGCCAGACGATTGGCCCGCGCGTTCAACTCGGCGTAACTGACCTGCTCGTCGCCAAACGCCAGGGCAATCGAGGACGGTGCATCAGCGACGCGTGCCTCGATCTGCGCCACGATGCCGCCATTGAACGCGGAAGGAACACTCTCATCAGCTCCGCCATTCCAGTTCAGGATCCGCCGCGTCTCCTCCGGACCGACGCCGTTGAGTTCGCCGAGCGGACGATCCGCGCCGCGCGCGATTCCCGCGAGCAGACGTGCCAAACCTGCCTGCAGACGCCTCACCTGCCGCTCGTCGAAGCGGCTGCGATCATAACGGAAGCCGAGATTGATGCCGTCTGTCTTAGTGAACACCGCCACCGTCAAGGCATAGTTCGTGATCGAGATCTGTGCGACGCGCCCCATGCGCGGGCTATTGTCGTTCTGCCCGCGCAGGGCCTGATCGATCGGATAGTTCTCAAACACCAAAATACTGTCGAACAGCGGCCGGCCCGAGCGCCCCGCGAGGCGCTGGATCTCATAGAGCGGCATCCAGCCGTGCTCCCGCAAATCGACGTTGCGCTCCTGCAGGTCGCGAAGCCAGCTACCGACATCGGTCTGCGGCTTGGCCTGATCGACAACCGGAAGCGTATTGATGAACAGGCCGACCATCTCTTCGGAGCCCGCGATCTCCGCCGGTCTGCCGGATATCGTCGCTCCAAAGCAAACGGTGCGCTGGCCGGTATACTGACGCAATAGCTGCGCCCACGCTCCCTGCAGCAGCGTGTTCAGCGTCACGCGCTCGCGTTTGGAAAATGCCTGCAGTTTTGCCGTCAGTTCTGGATCGAGCGCCAGGTCGAGCGAGCCGTGGCCCGAGGCTTGTGGATCGGAAGGCCCACCCAGCGCATCCGCGAGAAAGCTCGGATCGTCCAGTTCGGCCAGCGCCGCCGACCAGAACTCGGCCGACCTCTCGCGATCCCGTTGCTGCAGCCAGCCGATATAGTCACGGTAACGTCCCTGCACGACTGGCAATAGGTTGCCACGCTCGTGCTGCAGAATCTCGGCGATGAGCCGCGCAGAACTCCAGCCGTCCAGGAGAATGTGGTGATGGGTCCAGATCAGCCGGTAGCGGCCTTCGCCGAGCGTGATCAACCGCACGCGCTGCAATGGCGGTCGCGATAGGTCGAAGCCCTGGACACGCTCGGCCCGCGAGGCTTCGGCCAAGGCAGCATCGAGCTCGATGCGCCCCATTCGCGCCGATTGTTCGCGCCAGTCCTCCTCCACGAACGGCACCGTCACGTGGCGATAGACCACCTGCTGTGCCGAGCCTGACAGTTCGCGCCAGAGGAAGCCGGTGCGCAGCACCGCATGGCGAGCGCTGACCGCCTGCCATGCCGCGCGCAGCCTGTGCGGGTCCAGACCAGCTATGTCTACCGCGACCTGGCTGATATAGAGCCCGCTTTCCCCGTCGTGCAGCGCGTGGAATAACATGCCCTGCTGCATCGGCGACAACGGATAGATATCCTCGATCTCGCGCCAGTCGAGCGTTACTCCCAACGAATCGAGTTCGGGCTGTGTCAATCCCGACATAGCGACGTCCGACAGAGTGATCCCGCAAGCGCCGCTGGTGCAGTGCGCGACAAGCTCCCGCAGTGCCGCCGCATAGTGCTCGGCGAGGCGTTCGATCGTGGCGCGCTGGTACCGCTTGCGCCCGTATCCAAACGACAGGCGCAACTGACCTTCCGATACCTGGCCGTTGATGCTCAGCCAGCGGCCAAGCGGTGCGCTCGCACTCCGCGCCGGTCCGGCGCTTTCGGACGCGACCGTGAACGGCGCGCCCTCGCCAATGCTGGAATCGAACTGGCCGAGGTAATTGAAGACGATCCGCGGCTCCGCGATCGCGGCCAGCGCGCTACGCTGCTCGTCGGTGCCGAGATAACGTAGCACACCGTAACCCAATCCACGGGCCGGAATCGCGCGCAGCTCTTCCTTGATGGTCTTGATCAGCGCGGCGTCGTCCTTCGAGCCGCCCTTCAGATGCACAGGAAAAGCGGTCGTGAACCAGCCGATCGTGCGCGATATGTCGGCGCCCGCGAAGATATCCTCGCGGCCATGCCCCTCAAGCTCGACGAGCACTCCATCGATCCCGCTCCAGCGCCACACCGACCGCGCCAGTGCGGCCAACAGCAGATCGTTGACCTGGGTTCGATAGGCGGAAGAAGCTTCCTTGAGTAGCCGACGGGTCGTTTCCGCATCGAACGCCAGCACGATCTCCTCGCCCTCGGCGACCCGATCGATGTCGCCGTGATCCTCGTCGCAGGGCAACTCGACGTCCGACGTCCGTTCAAGCCAATAGGGCAACTCGGCAGCCAGCGAGGGCGTAGCGGCGTAGGCTTGCAGCCGGGCGCTCCACGAAGCGTAGAACTGGCTCTTTGGCGGCAGCGCGGTAGACGCCGCGCCCTGCATCGATTGGCCGTAGGCTGCGGCGATATCTTCCAGCAGAACCCGCCACGATACTCCGTCGATGACAAGGTGATGAACCACCACGAGCAGCCGCTGGCTGCCGTCGGCGAGATCCATCCCGACCACGCGCAGCAGCGGACCCTGCAATGACAGGCTGGCTTGCGCCGCCGAAGCCAACGACGTCACCTCTGCCGCGCCGCTTACGCTACTGTGAACCCACAGCAGTTCGGAGAGGGCGGGCGCGGCGCCGTACTCCGCCCGCCACCCGCCGTCGACCTGTTCGAAGCGAAGGCGCAGCGCGTCATGATGCGCGACCACGGCTGCGACCGCCTGCCCCAGGATATCCCAATCCAGGCGCGATCGCGGGACCAGCAGCACCGCCTGATTCCAGTGATGGCGTTCGCCGGCGTCTTCGCTGAAGAACCGTGCCTGGATCGGCAGCAGTGGATGTTCGCTGCCCGTGAGGTCCTGCTCGAATGACGCATCTACCGGCGAGTTGTCGGATTGCACCGCGAGTGCCAGTTCCTGCAGCGTTTGATGACGGAAAACGTCGCGCGGCTCGATCAACAAACCGGCCTGACGCGCACGGCCGACCAACTGGAGCGAGATGATCGAGTCACCGCCAAGCTCGAAAAAATTGTCCGTGACCCCGATGACAGGCTGACCAAGGAGCTCGGCCCAGATTGCCGCAAGCGCGACCTCGGTTGCGGTTCGTGGTGCGACATGCTCCGTCGAGACAGCGGGCATGTCGGGTGCCGGCAAGGCTTCTCGGTCCACTTTGCCATGCGCGGTAAGCGGCAATCGCTCAAGCGTCACGATCCGCGCCGGCACCATATAGTCAGGCAGTTCGTCCGCGAGTGCTGCGCGTAGCGTCGCCTCGTCGAATTTGCCCGTGCCGCAGACATAGCCGACCAATTGACGGGCCGCCCCTGCTTCCCGGGCGACCACCACCGCCGACCGTACGCCGCGCTGTCGTATCAGCCGCGCCTCAATTTCACCCGGCTCGATCCGGAAGCCGCGAATCTTCACCTGGTGATCCGAACGGCCGAGATATTCGACCACGCCATCTGCGCGCCAGCGTGCAAGATCGCCGGTGCGGTACAACCGCGCACCGGGTTCGCCAAACGGATCGGGGATGAACCGTTCCGCCGTTTGCGCACAGCGCCGCCAGTAGCCTCGCGCCAATCCCTCGCCGCCGATGAACAATTCACCTGTCACGCCGACAGGCACGATGTTCAGATCGCCGTCGAGGATATAGGCCGCGCGATTCCCGACCGGACGACCGATCGGGGCGTAGGCGCCCTCGATCTCCGCGTCGGCGTCGACCTTCCAGACCAGCGGCGTGACCACCGTTTCCGTCGGGCCGTAACCATTGATCAGTTTGCGCGGCTTGAGTGCGCGCTTGACCTTGTCGAAGCCGGCCTTCGGCATTGCTTCGCCGCCGAACGAATAGAGTGCGACCGGCGGTGGATCGCCGCGCCACAACGCGAAATCCGCAAGCTGCTGCAGATAGGCGGGCGGGAATCCTGCATTGGTCACACGCTGCCGGCGCAACACGTCGAGCGTCTGCTCGGCGGACCACAGATCCTCATCCCGCATCACGAGTGCGGCGCCGCAGGTCAGCGCGGTCCAAAGCCGCTCATGCGCACCGTCGAAGGTGAACGACAAGAAATGCAGTTCGCGCGAGTTTCGATCCATCTCGTAGAGTTCGGCGGTGGCCGCGCAATGCATTGCGAAGGGACCATGCGCAACTGCGACGCCCTTCGGTATTCCAGTCGATCCGGAGGTGTAGATGACATACGCAAGGCTTTGCGCATTCACCGCGATCGCAGGATCGCTTTCCGGCTCCTGATCAAGATCAAGCGCGTCAAGATCGATCATCACGATGCCGCCCGTGTCCGGTGATCGCGCCAAACCGGCGGCATCGGCCAGCACAAGGCGCAGACCTGCATCGTGCATGGTGCCGGCCAGCCGCGCGACCGGATGATCGGGATCAAGCGGCACATAGGCGGCGCCTGCCTTCAAGACGCCCAGCAGGGCCGCCACGAGCGATGGCGAGCGTCGCGCGGCGATGCCGACCACTTCATCGGGACCGACGCCAAGACGGATGAGGCGATGCGCCAGACGGTTGGCGCGGCGATTGAGCTCGGCGTAGGAAATCACCTCTTCCCCGAAGACAAGCGCCGGCGCATGCGGCGCTTGCTCCGCGATCCGGGCAACCGTCTGGTGTACCGGCGTGAACGACACGGGGGTTGGGACGGCCCCGCTGTTCCAGCGCCGAAGCTCGGCCTGTTCCTGCATCGAGAGCAGCGCGATGCCAGCGATCGGCTGCATCGGGTCGGCAGCCATCGCTTTAAGGATCGTGAGCCAATGCGCCGAAAGTCGTTCAATCGTCGCCGGCTCGAACAGGGCGGTCGCGTAGGAGAAGACGGCGCTGATCTCTCCTGAAGCCGTCTCTTCGCTGTCGAGCGCCAGATCAAACTTGACTGTATCGACCTCCGGCTCGATTTTTTCGATTTGCAGCCCGGTCCGATCGGGCGGATTGATCGATACGCGGCGGCGCTGATGATTATAGAGAACCTGGAAGAGCGGATTCTGGCTCAAGGTCCGCTGCGGCTGCAGGATCTCAAGGAGCCGCTCGAATGGAAGATCCTGGTTCTCCTGCGCTTCGATCGTGGCGCCATGGACCGATGCGACGAAATCCGCAATCGTCGCGCGGCTATCGAGCAATATGCGAAGCACCTGGGTGTTGACGAACAGCCCGATCATCCCCCGCGTCTCGTCCCGGTGGCGATTGGCGACGGGTACGCCGACGCTGATATCGGATTGTCCGGTGTAGCGATAAAGCAGCAGCTTGAAGCTGGCTAGCAGGACGGCGAACAGCGTGGTCCGGCGCTGGCGCGCCAGCATGCGCAAGGCCTCGGCGAGCGACGGATCGAGTTCGATGCGAACGGCGGCGCCGGCGTAGTCGGGCAATGCCGGACGCGCGCGATCCACAGGAAGCTGCAGCGCGACCGGCTCCTTGAGCCGATGGGTCCAGTACTGGACCTGGCGCTCGCCATCCACGGCGCTCATCCACAGCCGCTGCCAGGCAGCGTAGTCCGAATATTGAATCTCAAGCTCAGGCAGTGCCGCCGCTTCACCACGCACGGCGGCTCCATAGAGCTGCCAGAATTCGTGGACCAGCACGCCCATTGACCAGCCGTCGGCGACGATATGGTGCATCGTGACCACGACGACATGGTCCTCCTCTCCGAGCGCCAGCAACGCCACGCGCAACAGCGGGCCGGCCTCGAGATCGAAGGGTGCAGCGGCTTCCTCGCGGGTCAGACGCCGGGCTTGCTGCTCGCGGTCGCTGCCATCTACCCTGATGCGCCGCAGCTTGACGGGCTCCGCTTCGAGCAGGACCTGCTCGGCTTCCCCGCCGTCCTGGCGGAATACGGTGCGAAGTGCGCCGTGGCGAACGACCAGAGCATCGAAGGCCTGCTGCATGGCATTCACGTCAAGCCTGCCGCGGACGCGTACGGTAACTGGCATGTGGTAGGCTGCGCTACCAGGGTCCATGCGCCACAGGAACCAGAGTCGCGTCTGCGCAAAGGAGAGCGGCGCCCGTTTCTGCTCCTGGCGCGCGATCGGCAGCATGGACAGATTCACGCCCCTTGCCCCAAGCTGCGTCAGGAACGCATGCTGCTTGGAAGTATTAAGGCGCATCAGCCGCCTTGAGATGTCGCGAAGCTGATCCTTCTGCGTTTCGGCAAGGTCACTCATCGGAAAATTCGACTTCCTTCAACATGTCGAACATGGCGGCGATGTCATCTGTCCGCTTGTCGGCAACAAGCTCAGGGGCCAGCGCCGCCGCCATCGTTTCGATGGTCGTCATTTCGAACAGGCGATGCAGCGGCAATTCGTGGCCAAGATCGCGCTTGATCCGGCTGACGAGTTGAACGGCGATCAGCGAATCGCCCCCGAGTTCGAAGAAGTTGTCGGTGACGCCGACGTCGCCTTGGCGCAGCAGATCGGCCCAGATCGCGGCCAGCGCCGCCTCGGTCGGCGTCCGCGGCGCGACGTGGTCGGTGATAGTTGTGAGTGAGCCCGGCGCCGGCAGCGCCTTGCGATCGATCTTGCCGTTCGGCGTCAGCGGCAGCCGCTCCAGCACCACGATCCGCGACGGCACCATGTAGTCCGGCAGCAGCGAGGCCAGCGTTGCCCGCAGCGCCGCGCCGTCCAGGGTGCCCTCGCCGCTGACATAGCCCACCAGCTGGCGGTTGGCCCCGATCTCGCGCGCCACCACCACCGCCGCGCGCACCGCGGGCTGTTCCAACAGCCGCGCCTCGATCTCTCCGAGTTCGATCCGGAAGCCGCGGATCTTCACCTGGTGGTCGGCGCGGCCGACATATTCCACCACCCCGTCGGCCCGCCACCGCGCCAGGTCCCCGGTGCGGTAGAGTCGTGCGCCAGCTGGTCCAAACGGATCGGGGATGAAGCGCTCGGCCGTCAGCGCGCCGCGGCGCCAGTAGCCCCGCGCCAGTCCGGCGCCGCCGATATAGAGCTCGCCCGCGACCCCGATCGGGGCGACGTTGAGGTCGTGGTCCAGGATATAGAGCGTGGTGTTGCCGATCGGTCCGCCCAGCACCGGGCGATCATCCTGCGCATCGAGCCGATGACGCGCCGACCACACCGTGGTCTCGGTCGGTCCATACAGGTTCCAGAGCTCGCCCGCCTGCCCCACCAGCCGCCGCGCCAGATCCGGCGCCAGCGCCTCGCCGCCGCACAGCACCCGGCAGCCCTGCGGCAGCCATGGTCTCGATGCTGCGTCATGGTCGAGCAGCATCCGCCAGGTCGACGGCGTCGCCTGCATCACCGTCACGCCCTGCGCGGCCACCAGCGCCTTGAGCCGGTCCGGATCATGCGCCGTCGCGCGATCCGCCAGCACCACGCATGCGCCGATCATCAGCGGCAGCCACAATTCCAGCACCGCGATGTCGAACGACAGCGAGGTCAGGCCGAGCACCCGGTCCTCTGCCGTCAGGCCCGGCCGCTCCGCCATCGTCGCCAAAAAGTTCGTCACCGCGTCGTGACGCACCATCACGCCCTTGGGCAGTCCGGTCGAGCCGGAGGTGTAGATCACATAGGCCAGGCTCTCGGGATGCACCGCGAGGCCAAGATTGCCGGCATCATGGCCTGCTGCATCCTGCGGTTCATCCAGCAGCCATGGCTCGGCCCCGGTCTCCGCCAGCACCGGAGCGACGCGCGGCTGCAGCGAAGCCTGCGTCAACACCAGCCTCGCGCCGCTGTCGCGCAGCATGTGCGCCAACCGCGCTTCGGGGTAATCCGGATCGAGCGGCAGATAGGCCCCGCCCGCCTTCAACACCGCAAGCAGCGCCACCATCATCCCGATGCCGCGCTCCAGCGCCAGCCCGACCACCACGTCGGCGCCGACCCCAGCCCCGCGCAGCCGCCGCGCCAGCCCATTCGCCCGCCGGTTCAACTCGCCGTAGCTGATCTCCCGGTCGCCGACGACGACCGCCACCGCGTCGGGCGTCTTGTCGACCTGTTGTTCGAACAGCTCATGGAAACAACGGCCCGACGGATATCGCGTCTCCGTCCGATTCCACGCCCCCAGCAACAGCTCACGTTCCTGCGACGGAAGGATGTCGAGCTGACGCACAGGCGTGCGCGGCGCTTGCTCCAGTGCGGTCGCCAATTGATCAAGCGCATGCTGCATCAAAGCGCAGACACGGTCCGGGGAAACGGGCTCGACGACCTGCGCCGTCAGGCCGAGCGCCTGACCGTGGTCCTCGACCGAGAGCATCAGCGGATAGTTGGTCCGCTCTTCGCCACCGAGCCACTCAACGCCGTCCAGCAGTTCTTTGGTCCCCGGCAAGTCTGCCGGCATCCTGTTGTGGCGGTAATTCAAGAGCGCGCTGAACAAGGGCGCGGGCGGCGCGATGCCGCTGCACCGCTGCGCAAGCGCCAACGAGGCATGTTCGTGCGTCATCAGCTCTGCCAGCCGGGCATGCGCATCACGCACGGCATCTTCGACAGCCGTGCCATCGAGATCGAGCCGCAACGGCAAGGTGTTGATGAACAGTCCCATGGCGCGATCGGCGCCAAGGCCCGCCTGCGTGCGGCCGAACAGCACCGTGCCGAACACGACCACCTCTCGCCCGCTGCTGCGCGCGACCACCTGGCCCCAGGCGAGATGGCAGAGACTCGCCAAGCTTACCCCCTGGCGACGCGCCTGGGCACGAAGGCGCTCGTTCAACGCTCGCGGCAACATCCGGCGGTCTTCGCCTACGCCACAGCCGTCGCCATGCACCTGGGTCAAACCAAAGGGCGCGGTCGGCTCATCGATGTCAGACAGCATCTCGCGGAAGAACCGCTGATCCTCCTTCGCCGCAAATTTCTCTCGCGCCTGGGCCACGAGATTGCGGAACGGATTCGGAGCCGTCAGTTCGTGCTTGCGTCCGGAAAGGATTTTCTCAACTTCGCTATGCATCACCTCCAAGGTCGAATGATCGCCGATCATGTGGTGCAGCAGCAGCAACAGCAGCCACCGTTCGCTGCCGGGTTCGCGCGCGACGACAAATCGCAGCAGCGGCGCCTGGTCGAGATCGATGCGATGCCGACGCGGATCGAAACGGCGCGCCAATTGTTCGTGCGCGGGACCGTCTCCATCAAGTTCGATCTCGGTGACGATCAAGGGCGCCTGCCGCCAGACCACCTGCGCCGGACTCGATAACCCCTCCCACTCGATGGAAGTGCGGAGAATGTCATGACGATCGATCACCTCTTGAACGGCCCCGAGATAGCGACCGAGCAGGTCGCGGCTCGCAAACGCCATTTGGCCGACCATCAAATACGGATCGCCCTCGGTCGACAGCAGGTGGTGGAACAGGATGCCGTCCTGCAATGGCGACAGGCCGTAGATGTCCTGGATATTGGCGATGCCGCCCGGCACCCTGGCCACCAAGCTGTCAATCTCGGATTGGCTCAGGACGATCAGCGGCAGCATCTCCGGCGTGATCGTCGTGGTTTGCGGCGTGATCGGATTGGCGGGTGCGGCGACCGCGCCGGCGCGGACGAGGCTGGCAGCGAGTTCACACAGCACCGGCCTGGCGAACAACGTGCGCACATCAGTGGCGAGAGAATGCCGCTGGAGTTGCTCCAGCAGTCGGACGGCAAGCAGCGAATGCCCGCCAAGCTCGAAAAAATGATCGTTGCGCCCGATCCGCCGGACGCCCAGCAGTTCGGACCAGATCTTCGCAAGGATCTCCTCCACCTCGCCTTGCGGCGCCACATAGCCGCGACGCGCAAGTGCATCATCGTCCGGCGCCGGTAGCGCCTGACGATCGACCTTGCCGTTCGGCGTCAGAGGCAATGCCTTGAGGCGCACAAAGGCCGACGGCACCATGTAATCCGGCAATTGTGCGCCGAGATGGTCGCGCATCGTGGCCGCAAATGCGCCCGCATCGAATGCACCGCTATCTTCCTCCTGCGCAGCCGGCACCACATAGGCGACCAGGCGCCGGTCGTTGCCTTCGCCGCGCGCCAGCGCCACCGCATCGCGCACAGCAGGATGTTCATTCAGACGAAACTCGATCTCGCCGAGCTCGACCCGGAAGCCCCTGATCTTCACCTGATGATCGTTGCGGCCGAGGAATTCGATGTTGCCATCGGGCAAGTAACGTCCGAGGTCGCCGGTACGGTAGAGCCGCGCTGCCGGATCGGAACCGAAGGGATCGGTTGCGAACCGCTCCGCCGTCAGGTCGGCCCGGTTCAGATAGCCGCGTGCGACACCAACGCCACCAATACAGATCTCGCCGATCGCACCTCTCGGTACCGGGGCGCCGCTCTTGTCCAGCAGATAGATCCGCGTATTCGCGATCGGGCGGCCGATCGGGACAATCCCGCCATTAAAGCCCGCCGGTCGTCGCCAGGCCGTGGCGCAGACGGTGGCTTCCGTCGGTCCATAGCCGTTGAAGACGGCGACGGTCGCGGGCAGGCTTTCGATCAACTCGGATCTGGGCAACTCACCGGCGAGGACGATCACCTGCAAGGACGCCAGGCGTTCCAGGTCCGTGCGCCCCCGCAACAGCGCCGGCGGAAGGGTCGCGTGCGTGACGCCGTTGCGCGCCAGATAGTCCAGGAGATCCGGGACGCTGAGCTGCTCACGCGCACCGAGCAGATGCAACTCGGCCCCCGAGCATAGGGCCATGATGATTTCCCAGATGCTCGCGTCGAAACTGAATGAAGCGAATTGAACCACGCGGCTCTGGGACGACACGCCAAACAGCCTCATCTGGGCCAGCGCGAGGTTCACCAATCCGCGATGCTCAACCATCACGCCCTTGGGGGTACCGGTAGACCCCGAGGTATAGATGACGTAGGCGAGATGGCGCGACGTCAGGCCGAGGACATCGGGATCTGGACTGGATGTTGGCAGCTTGGCCCAGCCCGATGCGTCCGATCCGACGTCGATGACCTGACACGTTGTATCGCCGAGCGACGATCGGCCCACGCTATCGCAGATCAACAGTTGCGGTTTTGCATCGTCGAGAATCTGCCGTAGCCGCTCGGCCGGATAGGCCGGGTCGAGCGGCAGATAGGCTCCGCCCGACTTGAGCACGGCCAGCAGAGCGACGATCATGTCAACGCCGCGCTCCAGACAGATCGCGACCAACCGATCCGGACCAGCACCGAGCCTGATCAGATGATGGGCAAGCTGACTGGCCTGCGCATCGAGTTCGCCATAGCTTACGCGCCGGTCATGATGGACCAGCGCGGCCGCTTCCGGCGCCCTGCGCACCTGCTCGGCGAACAATTCGTGGATGCAGCAATCGGACGGATAAGGTGTCGCCGTCTGATTCCAGGTTTCCAGAACAAGCGCGCGCTCTCCGGACGAAAGCAGATCGATCCGGTCGACCACCTGGTCCGCATCGGCAACCATCGCCCGCAGCACGGCAAGCAGATAGCCTCGATGACGCTTCACCGTCGTTTCGTCGAACAGTGCGGTTGCATAGTTCAGCGCACCGACGATGCGGCCGTCGACCTCGCCGAGGTCGAGTTCCAGGTCGAACTTGACCTGGTCGAGCGCGGTTCTGGCGACCTCAACCTGCAGATCGGGCAGTTGAAACGCCATCATATGGTCGTTCTGCCAGGCGAACACGACCTGGAAAATCGGGGTATGGTCGAGGCGTCGCGGAGGCTGCACGATCTCGACGAGCTGTTCGAAAGGCAAATCCCGGTGGTCCTGCGCCGCAAGCGCAGCATCGCGCACACGATTCAACAGCGCTGCCACGCTCGGCTCTCCCGACAAATCCAGGCGAAGCGCCAGCATATTGACGAAGAAGCCGACCAGACCTTCGACCTTGCGTCGGTCGCGATTGGCTATCGGGGTGCCAATCACAAGGTCGCTCTGACCGGACAGCCGGGACAGCACGGCCGCCCATGCCGCCAGCATGACCATGAATGTCGTCGTGCCGTGCCGCTGACCTAACCGACGGATGCCCATCGCAAGATCAGCATCGATCTCGACTGGCAGCGATGCGCCGGAAAGAGACCGGATCGGAGGGCACGGTCGATCCGTCGGCAGTTCGAGCACGGCCGGAGCACCAGCCAGCTTCTGCCGCCAATAATCAATCTGCCGCTGCAATCGTTCTCCAGTCAGCCACTGGCGTTGCCAGACGGCATAGTCAGGATATTGAATCTCGAGCGGCGGCAGCGGATCTTGCCCGCCGACGACAAATGCCCGGTACAGCGCGGAAAGCTCGCGGATCAGCACTCCCATCGACCAGCCGTCCGAAACGATGTGGTGTTGGGTGAGCAGAAAGACGTAGTCCTTTTCCGCCATGCGGATGAGGCGTCCGCGGATCAATGGCCCGCGGGTCAGATCGAAGGGAGCGTGCACCTCCTCACCGCATAGACGTTCAAGCGCCGCTTCGTGGTCCGCTGCATCACGCAGATCATGCTCGACCAGGGGCAGGCCCGCATCGGCGGGCAACAGTTCAACGTGAAGCTCTCCACCACTCGCAATGAAAATACTGCGCAGGGATTCGTGGCGCGCGAACAGGCGATCCAGACTGCGGCGCCAGGCGGCGACGTCCAGCGTTCCGGACAAGCGCAACATGCCACGGATATGATAGTTGCTGGTTGCGCCGTCGAGCTGTGCCAGCAGCCAAAGCCGCTGCTGCGCAAAGGACAAGGCGAGCGCGCCGTCCCGCGAGGCTGTCGGTATTGCGGAGCTCTCGCGCTTGCCGGCGTTGCGGCTGCGATCCTTCGCGAGCAGGACGAGCTTTCTCACCTCTTCCGGATTCAGCTCCCGCAAATCGCGCTTGGATGGACTTGCCATTCTCACATCCCCGCGGCGATCAGCTCTTGGAGTTCTTCCGCGTCGAATTCCTGCTCGATCAAGCCGATTGAGACAGCGCGGGCGAACTCGGCGAGTTCGGGATGACGGAACAGAGCCGAAAGTTGAACGGAGACGCCGAACTCCTGCGATACGCGGCTGAGCAGCCGCACCGCGAGCAAGGAGTGCCCGCCGAGTTCGAAGAAGTGATCGTCGCGCCCAACGCGTTCCAGCCCCAGCAATTCGGCCCAGATCTTCGCGAGCGCTGTCTCGATCTCGCCCTCCGGTTCCGTATAGCCCTGTCGCGCCACGACTCCATCCTGCGGCGCCGGCAGCGCCTTGCGATCGATCTTGCCGTTCGGCGTCAACGGCAATTGATCCAGCACCACGATCAACGGCGGTACCATGTAGTCAGGCAGAATGCCCGACAATTTCTCCCGCAGCGCCCTGCCGTCGAGCTCAGACCCGCCGCTCACGTAACCGATCAGTTGCCGTCCCGCGGCGGCCTCGTGCGTCACCACAGCCGCGGAGCGCACACCGTGTTGCTCCAGAAGACGCGCCTCGATCTCGCCGAGTTCAATCCGGAAGCCGCGGATCTTCACCTGATGGTCCGAGCGTCCGACATATTCGATCACACCATCCGCCCGCCATCGCGCCAGATCGCCGGTCCGGTAAAGCCGCTCGCCGCTGCCGAACGGATCGGGGATAAACCGCTCGGCCGTCAGTTCCCTTCGATTCAGATAACCACGCGCCAGGCCGCTGCCGCCGATGAAGAGCTCGCCCGTCACTCCGGCAGGCACGACGTTGAGGTCGCCGTCGAGGATATAAGCGGACCGCAAACCGATGGGCCGTCCGATCGGCGCGTATCGCCCCGGAGACAATGCCGTCTCATCGACCACCCATGCCATCGGCGCGATCACCGTCTCGGTGGGGCCATAGGCATCGATCAACAGGCTGACGTCCGTCGTGCGGCGGAACGCCTTGACCCCGATATCCGACCACGCTTCGCCGCCCACAATGCAGAGCCGCAGCGCCAACTTCCTGTCACGCTGCCGCAACGCCTCGCTTAACTGGTCGGCATAGGCCGGAGGCATAAAGATCGTCGACACTGAACGAGCTTCGATTTCACGCAGGAGGTCGTCGACCAGAAGGTCACGCGTTGACGGCATGACGAGCGCCCCGCCCGTCATCAACGGCACCAGCCAGCGCTCATGGGCGATGTCGAAACTGATCGACGCGGAATGGAATTCACGATCGCCCGGATTCATGCCGTAGAGCCGGCCGATCGCTTCGCAATGCATCGCCAGCGGCCCGTGCTCGACCGCAACCCCCTTCGGCAACCCGGTCGAGCCCGAGGTATAGATCACGTAGGCGAGGCTCTGCGGATGGATTTCGACCTCGGGGTTGCGGACGTCATCCGTTCCGCTCGGCTCCAGCTCGTCGAGACGCCAGGCCTCGACACCGGTCTCCCGCAGCACAGGCGCAAGACGCTCGCGCAACGCAGCCTGCGTCAACACTAGCGTCGCCCCGCTGTCGCGCAGCATGTGAGCCAAACGCTCGGAGGGATAATCGGGATCGAGCGGCAGGAAGGCCGCCCCCGTCTTCAGGGTAGCAAGCAGTGCAACCATCAGCTCCAGTCCGCGAGCGAGCGCGAGGCCCACCAGTCGATCCGGGCCAATGCCATGACGGCGAAGACGCCACGCCAGACGGTTGGCGCGCATATTCAGTTCGCGATAGCTGATCTCCTCATCGCCGCAAATCAGCGCGACCGCGGACGGAGACTGCGCGGCTTGCTTCTCGATCTGAGCAACGACACCGCCCGTGAGCGAGGAAGACTGCTGCGATATCTCTGAAGCCGCGCGCACCAGCGCCGCTCGCCCGCCCCAGTTCAGGATTCGTCTCGCTTCCTCATTGTCGGCGGATCCAAGATCGCCCAATGGTCGTTCGGTGCTCTCCGCAATCCGTCGCAGCAGCCTGCGCAGAGAATCCCGCAAAAGCGCAAGCCGGGCGCGATCGAAACGGCTGCGATCGTAGTTGAATTCAAGCTTGAGCGCGTCCGACCCGGCAAATACAGCGACCGCCAGCGCATAATTCGTCGGCGTGATGTGCTCCACCTGCCCCAGGCGGGGACCAATTTCGTTTTCGCCGAGCAAAGCCTGATCGATCGGATAGTTTTCGAACACCAGGATGCTGTCAAACAATGCGTGGCCCGCGTGACCCGCCAGACGCTGGATCTCGTAGAGCGGCGTCCAGCCATGCTCGCGCAACGCCAAATTCTGCTCCTGCAACCGCCGCAGCCACACGCCGACGGGGGTTTGCGGGTTTGCTTCGTCGACGATCGGCAGCGTGTTGATGAACAGGCCGACCATCTCCTCGGAGCCCGGCAGCTCCGCCGGGCGTCCGGATACGGTAACCCCGAAGCACACCGCGCTCTGTCCCACATGCTGTCGCAGGAGCTGGGCCCATGCCCCCTGCACGAGAGTGTTGAGGGTGATCCGCTCGCGCATCGCGAATGTCTTCAGACGCTCCGTCAGCTCGCGATCGACTGTGAAGGTCAGCCGGGCGTGGCCCGAAGCATTCGGGGCCGGGGCGTCCGCTGCCAGCGCATCCGCAAGGAGGGTCGGGGTCTCCAGCGCGGCCAGCGTGTGGTGCCAGAATGCGGCGGAGGCCTTGTGATCGCGGCTCTGCAGCCAGGCGATATAGTCGCGGTAGCTGCCATGCACCGCAGGCAGCGTGCCGCCGTTCGCATGCTGCAGTACCTCGGCGATCAAACGCGCCGAACTCCAGCCGTCGAGGAAGATGTGATGATGCGTCCAGATCAACCAGTAACGGTTGTCGTCGACCCGTATCAGCCGCACCCGCTGCAGCGGCGGCCGCGACATATCAAAGCTGCCTCGTTCGCGCCGTGATGCGTCCGCCAGCGGGGCATCCAGCTCGGAACGCTTTCCGTTACGCGCCGGCTCCGCGATGCCACGCCAATCCTCTTCGACAAAAGGTATCGCGACATGACGGTAGACCACCTGCTCCGCCGAGCCGGACAGATTCTGCCAGACAAAGCCGGTCCGCAGGGCCGCGTGACGGTCGCTCACCGCCTGCCATGCAGCGCGTAGTCTCGCGGGATCGACGTCCAGGACCTCGAGCCCGATCTGGTTCACATAGACATCATCGTCGCCGTCCCGCAGCGCATGGAACAGCATGCCCTGCTGCATCGGCGAAAGCGGATAGATATCCTCGACGTTGCGCCAGTCCAGCGTCGTTCCCAATCGATCGAGATCCGCTTGCCGGAGACCCGACAGCGGCACGTCCGACGGAGTGAGACCGCAAGCGCCGCTGGTGCAATGGTCAACCAGCTCCCGCAAGGCCGCCTCATACGATCGCGCCAGCCGCTCGACCGTCTCGCGCCGATAACGCCGGCGTCCATATCCGAACGACAGCCGCAGGCATCCCCCGCGTACCTCGCCATTGATGTTCAGCCATTCCCGCAGCGGCGCATCGGCGCTGCGGGTTGGGCCCGGGCTTTCGGGAGCGATCACGAAGGGTGAAGCCACGCCCACGCTGCCATCGAAGCGGCCGAGATAATTGAACACGATCCGGGGCTCCGGCAAGCGAGACAGCGCCTGGCGATGCTCTTCTTTGCCGAGATAGCGCAACACGCCATAGCCGAGCCCACGGTTCGGGACGGCGCGAACCCGTTCCTTCACCAGCTTGATCAACGTCGCATCATCGCTCGATGCGCCCTCGAGGCGCAGCGGAAATGCCGTCGTGAACCAGCCCACAGTTCGCGAAATCTCAGCGTCAGGGAATATGTCTTCGCGTCCATGGCCCTCGAGTTCGACGGTCACTTGGTCGAGACCGCTCCAGCGCCAGACCGCCCGCGCCAGGCCGGCGAGCAGGAGATCGTTGACCCGCGTCCGATACGCGGAAGGCGCTTCCCCGAGCAGCCGTGACGTCAGGGCCGCATCGAATGCCAGCAATACCTCTTCCCTGTCCGTGACGCGGTCTGTGCCGCCGTGACCGTCGTCGCAACGTAGATCGGTGGTCGGTCCGGACGCCAGCCAGAATGGCAATTCTGCCGCGAGCTCGGGCGTGGTCGCATAAGCCTTTAGGCGCGCGCCCCATGACGCAAAGGAGTCGCTCTTCGGCGGCAGCGTCACGGCTGCCGCGCCTTGTTTCAACTGATCATAGGCGGACGCGATGTCTTCCAGCAGCACCCGCCACGACACACCGTCGACCACCAAATGATGGATCGCGATTAAGAGACGCTGGCTATCATCCAGAAGCTCCATTCCAACCGCACGCAGCAGCGGACCCGAAGACAGCGACAGGCTCGCCTGCGCGGCGGAAGCGATCGTCGTGACCTGGGTCGCATCGATGGCTTTGGCGTGAACGCTGAGCAGATCCAACAGCGCGGGCGCTGCCGCGTGCTCGGCCCGCCATGCGCCGTCGACCTGTTCAAATCGCAGCCGCAAGGCGTCATGATGATCCGCCACCGCATCCAGCGCCCGACGCAGCACATCCCAGTCAAGCCTCGACCGTGGCACGAGCAGCACGGATTGGTTCCAGTGATTGCGGTCGCCAATATCGTCCTCGAAAAAGCGGAGCTGGATCGGCAGCAAGTGATGCATGCCGTTTGCCGCATCGCTTCCGGCAGATGCCTCCGCCTGCGATTTCCCTTTCTTCGCCGTAGGCGCAGCGGTTACGGTCGCAACGCCTGCCAGCGCCGCCACGGTCTGCTGCGCGAACATTTGTTTCGGCGTCAGGCGGATGCCGCGCTTACGCAAACGCGAGATGATCTGAAGACTGAGAATCGAATCGCCACCCAATTCGAAGAAATTGTCGTGGCGGCCAATCTGTTCGCGACCGAGCACGTCTTGCCACACAGTTGCGATCGCCTGCTCGATCTCCGCTATCGGCGCCGAATAGGCCGCAACGACGGAGTCCTCATCCGGTTGCGGCAACGCGCTGCGATCCACTTTGCCGTTCGGCGTCAACGGCAGCCGGCTTAACAGCACGATGCGCGAGGGCACCATGTAATCGGGCATCAGCTCGGCGAGATGCTGCTTGATAGCCTCCGGCTTCAGCGCCGCGCCGGATGCCGGGACGCAGTAGGCAACCAGTTCCTTGCGTTCCTGCTCAGCCCCGATGGCACGGGCAACAACAATGGCATCCTCGATCTGCTCCAGCGCCTTGACGGCACGCGTGACCTCGCCGAGTTCGACGCGGTAGCCACGCAGCTTGATTTGATCGTCGCCGCGCCCGAGGAACAGCAGTCGCCCCGATTGATCGCAGCGGACCATGTCTCCCGTACGGTAGAGCCGCTCTCCGGGCGCTCCGAATGGATCGGGAACGAAACGCTCGGCGGTCAGGCCGGGCTCACCATGATAATCCCGCGCTAGCCCAGCGCCGCCGATATAGAGTTCGCCGATCACTCCGATCGGAACCTCGTTCAGCGCAGCGTCCAGTACATAGGCCCGCAGATTGGCGAGCGGCAGGCCGATGGGCATCTGGCCCGCCGCGCGTTCGGGCTGGTATTCATGGGTGACGGCGCCGACCGTCGTCTCCGTCGGGCCGTAGTGATTGAGGATCCGACACTGCGGACGCAACTGACGGATATCGGCGAGGAGCGCCGCATCGCAGGCCTCGCCGCCCAGGATGAGGACGTCGCGGGGCAGCAGATCCGCAGAGCGAGACGCCTGCAACAGTCCGCGCAGATGGCTCGGGACGATCTTCAGGATGCCAACCTCGCCGTCCCGCATCGCACGCGCGAACAAATCGGCGTCGAAGGCAGCTTCCGGAGACAGAAGATGCAGCGTCGCTCCAGTCGCGAGCGCCCCGAACAGCACGGTGTGACCGAGATCGGCGGCCACCGTCGAGACCATCGCCATGCTCGTGCCGGGCTCAGGTCGCAGCCGCCGCAGCAAGGCCTGAACATAGTTGGCCAGCGCTCCGTGCGAGACCGAAACGCCTTTCGGAGCTCCGGTCGATCCGGACGTATAGATCACGTAGGCAGTCTGCGCCGGGCTGATCGCGAGCCCCAGGGGAGCATCGGATGCGCTTTCAAACGTCGCATCGTCGTTGGCATCGAGCACCGCGCAACCGAGCGCTGCTGACGGCGCCAACGTGTCGCCCGCCGCGATCACAGTTCCAATGTTGCCATCCGCAAGGATGCGGCGTACCCGCTCGAGCGGCCATTTCGGATCGAGCGGTACGTAGGCGCCACCCGCCTTCAGCACGCCAAGGAGAGCTGCGACAAAGGCGGGTGACCGCTCGATCCACAGCGCGACCGGCACTTCGCGTGTCACGCCGCTTGCGGCCAGCGCCTGGGCGATGCGGTTCGACTTGCTCTCGAGCTCTCCGAACGTGACCGCTTCGTTGCCGCATCGGAGAGCGATGGCGCTCGCGTGATCTGCTGAAGCCGCACGATAGAGACTGACCAGATCGACAAAATCGAACGCCTCCGTCTCGCGTGGCACACGC
This sequence comes from Bradyrhizobium sp. BRP22, assembly GCF_020194175.1. Taxonomy (GTDB): domain Bacteria; phylum Pseudomonadota; class Alphaproteobacteria; order Rhizobiales; family Xanthobacteraceae; genus Bradyrhizobium. The sequence continues at coordinate 117,310 of NZ_JADYVX010000006.1, forward strand.
TGACGGTTCGTCTCATCGATCGCAAAATCGGATAGTGGACGGTCGGCGTTGTCAGCGATCTGCCGGAGCAGCGAGCCGAACTGTGAGGCGATACGCGAGATCGTTCCGGAATCGAACAGGTCAGTGGCGAAGTTAAACGTTGCCTTCATATCGCCGGTGCCGTCGACGATGTCGAGTGCAAGATCAAAATGCGAGCCGGCGAGATCGACAATGCGGGTCTCAGCCGAAAGGCCATCGACTCCATCGAAACCGCGCGGCGCCGTCATGTAGTTGAACTTCGCCTGGAACAGGGGATTGTGCCCACCGCTGCGCTCCGGCCGCAAGGCGTCAACGAGCGACTCGAAGGGAAGATCCTGATGCGCAAGCGCGGCGATGACCGACTCCTTGACCTGTTCGAGAAGGTCCAGGAAACTTGTCCGATCGTCGATCTCGGTGCGCACCACGAGCGTGTTGACGAAACACCCGATCAGTCGTTCCACCTGCGCATGACGACGCCCGGCCGCGGGAACGCCGACGCGCAAATCGTTCTGCCCGGTATATCGATGTAAGAGAGCCTTATAAGCGCCGAGCAGCAGCATGAAGACACTCGCGCTGCGTTGCTTGGCGATCTCTCTGAGCCGAGTAGCAAGAGCTCGGTCGATATTCAGGCCGATGGTGTCGCCGCCATGGCTCTGCGTCGGCGGACGCGGCCGGTCGTGCGGGAGCGCCAGCACGGGGTGGGTCGCGCCGAGCCGCGCGCGCCAGTATGCGAGTTGCCGAGCCGCTTCGCCTGACGCGAGCCAGTTTCGCTGCCAGGCCGCAAAGTCCGCATATTGAATCTCGGGCGCCGGCGGCGCGCCGGCGTCATCATGGATGAAGCTGCGATAAAGTCCGGCCAGTTCCTCGAGCAGGACGTTGAGCGACCACCCATCCACGACGATGTGATGGGCAAGCAGGAGCAGTTCGTGCTCGTGATCGGAAAATTGCAAGAGAACCGCGCGCAGCAGCGGTCCTTCGATGAGATCGAACGGCTTTTCGAGCTCGGTCCGGGTGAGATCGGCCGCGCGCCCGGCCTGGTCAGGAGCGAAACGACGCAGATCTTCGTGGCGGACCGCGACATTCATGGTGTCGTGAACCACCTGTCTCCCCTGCCCGTCTTTCGCGGTGAACGTGGTGCGCAGCACCTCGTGGCGCCGAACGATCTCGGCGATCGACCGGGACAACAGGCTATGATCGAGCTTTCCTTTCAGGCGGATCGTGCTCGCGGCCGTATAGGCCGTCCCGGCCGGATCCATGTTCCAGAGGAACCAGAGCCGTTCCTGCGCATGGGACAGGACCAAGCGGTCGTCGGCCGAAGCCGGCTTGATCGGCGGCAGGACTCGTCGCGGCCCGTCACGCGCCATTGCGTCGACCATTCCGGAGAAGGCTGCAAGCGTCGGCGCATCGAAGAAGCCGCGTAACTCCAGCTCGATGCCGAGGCGTTCGCGGATCGCAGCGGCGACCTGCCCAGCGGTGATCGAATTTCCACCCAACGCGAAAAAATCATCTTCGCGGCCGACCGACTGCACGCCAAGCGCCTCGCACCAGATCGCCGCAACGGCACGCTCCTTATCGGTCGAAGGCGCCGCAGCAGCACTGTCGTGCCGACTGCCTCTTTCGAAAACCATGAAGCTGTCGAGCGTGCTGTTCGCCCAGCCTGCGCTGCAGGCGGACCGCTGCAGCTTTCCGCTGGTGGTGAGCGGCATCGCTTGCGGGTTCAGCAGAATGACGACGGCTGGATATTCCTGCGCCTGTCGAACCACCGCCTCGCCGATGGCTTGGGCCAGAACCTCGGGTGGCGTGCGCTTGAGCACAATGCGGCTGAACTCGGCAGCGACACCGATCCCTTCTTGGCCATCGATCTCGACTGGAAAGGCAGCGACACGGCCCTTGCGAACGGCCGAGACGTCGGCTTCCACCGCCTCCTCAATGTCAGTCGGATAGATGTTTTGCCCGCGAACGATCAAGAGGTCCTTGAGCCGACCGGCTACGACCAGCGCGTCATCCTGCATGAAGCCAAGATCGCCGGTACGCAGCCAGCGCCGGCCATCCCGCTCAACGAATGCGTTTCGCGTAGCCTCCTCGTTGTTCCAGTATCCGAGGGCAACGCTCGGCCCTGCTACCCAGATTTCGCCGACCTCGTCAGGCTTTGCCGCGCCCGCCCCATCCTTGCGCATAATGCGCACGGCATGATCGGCCGGCGGCCGACCGCAAGCCACGAGAGCGGTTCCTTCGCCGCTGCTTGCAACGCGACCGGCGGCAAGCGCCGCGGTGTCGATCGTGTGGCTGACCGGCTCACACACGCGCTCGCCCGCCGTCACGAGCAGAGTTGCCTCGGCCAGCCCGTAACAGGCAGTCAGCGCGCGCCGGTTAAAACCCGCTGGCTCGAACCGTTCGGCGAACCGCTGCAACGTGCTGCGACGGATAAACTCCGAGCCCGAAAACGCAAACCTCCAGCGGCTCAGATCGAGCCTTGCAAGCGCCTCATCGGAAATTCGGTCGGCGCATAGCGAGAAAGCGAAATCGGGTCCACCACTGATCGTCCCGCCGTGACGATCGATCGCCTCCAGCCAGCGCCGCGGTCGCTCCAGGAAATTGCGCGGCGACATCAGTACTGTGGTAAATCCAGTGAAAAGTGGATTCAACAACCCGCCGATCAGTCCCATGTCATGGTAGAGGGGTAACCAGCTTACAAAGACGTCATCCGCCGTTCCGTCAATCACGGCCTGCATCGCGCGCTCATTGGCCGCCAGGTTGGCATGCGAAACGCAGACGCCTTTTGGCTGGGACGTTGATCCAGACGTGTATTGAAGGAACGCGATCGCATCCTTGTCGAAGTGTGCCTCTCGCCAATCGGCCGCGAGCTCGGCGCGTACCGCGTCCACCTCGATGAGATGGACGTCACGATGGTTTGCCAGCAATGCTTCGACGTCGCCGTGCAGGGCCGTCTCGGTCAGGATAAAGCGTGGTGTTGCGTCGCGCAGAATTCCGTTGAGGCGTCCGGCATAACGCCGCGCGCCGCCCTCCGGCGGATAGGCGGGAACAGCGATCACGCCCGAATAGAGGCATGCATAGAATGCGATGGCATAGTTGAAGCCGCTCGGGAGCAGGATCAACGCCCGTTCGCCCGGAGCCCCAAACTGCTGCAACACTGCGGCAACGGATCGAATGCGGGCGTCGAAAGCAGCGAACGTCAACTCGCCCGCGACGTCGTCACCCTCGATAAAGCGCAGCGCCACCCGATCCGGCCGTGATGCGGCGTGGCTGCGCAGTCGTTCGACGAGGTTGTCTTTATGCATGTTCAAGAAATCCACTACCGGCGCGATATCGAAGATTTCGCATCACGGGCGATCGAGGCCCGCTCAGCTCTTCCGGTTCGGTTCGGCCATTGCGACGATCACCCTGCGTGGTCCCTTGAAGGGCTCCCGGGCATGAGCCGCCAGCATGTTGTCGAGCATGGCAACATCGCCGGCCTGCCAGGGGAAAACGATCTTGTGCGTGTCGAGAACGTTGCGCACGACCGTCAGCGTTTCATCGTCGATCGGCGAGCCGTCGCCATAGAAGACGTTGCGCGGCAGATCCATTTCGTCATCGACAATGTCGAGCAGGCTCTCCCGGACTTCGGGTTCCAGATTCGAGATATGGAACAGATGGGCTTGATTGAACCAGACCCACTCACCGGTCACGGGATGACGCGCCGTGCCTTGGCAGACCTGCCGGGTCCGGAGTTCGCCGTCGTCCTTCCATTCGCACTCGATCTCATGCATGGCGCAATAGGTCTCGACCTCCGCCTTGGAATCGGTGCCGAACACCTGCTGCCAGCCGACATCGAGCCCGCTGCCATAGTTGCGCACATACATCACGCCCTTCTCTGCAAAGCGGTCGCGGATCGTTTGCGGCATATCTCGATAGATCGCACGGCTGTCGGCGATCGGTGTCTCGCCGCCCTCGAGCGCCGGCTGCATGCAATAGAACCAGATCTTCATCGGCCAGTCGCGCGTATAGGCCTGCTCATTGTGTAGCGGAATATGCTGATGCGGCGGATACTCGGTGGACGTGTAGACGCCGGCGGTGACCTGCGAGCGCGGCGTCGATCCGAATTCATAACTGAGCAGCGGATGACCGAAGCTTGCCGCGAAGGTGCGGAAGGCGTCAGGACCGTCAACGGAAAAGCCACGAAAGACAATGCCGCCGCAGGCGATCAAATGCCGGTCGATGGCGTCGCGCAGCATGGGAAGCGCCGCGCCGAGCGGTTTGCCGGCGTCATCGGCCTGCAACAGCATTGGCAGGCTCCTGCCATCAAGCAGCGGTCGGATGGAGAATGCGCTCATGATCCTGATTCCGTATGAGAGCCAATGTTCAATTCGGGGACGGCTGTCGCTCTACGCCACGAATTGCAGAATTGATGCAGGCTGCGCGCTGTTGCGCAGAAGACTAGATGCGCGGCTGCAAGCCTCCTTGCCCGTGATCCCGAAGTTCCGACTGTGATCGGTTTGATTGGCGTGACAGTGCCGAACAGATGAGATCCAGCATCCGGGCCTGCTGCGTGTGGATGAAGAAATGGTGACCTGGCAGGATGTCGAGACTGAACTCCGCCAGCGTCTCTCGTTTCCAGGCCATCAGGGACTCGTAGCCGGTGTCGTCATCCTCGCCCCCGAAGACATGGATTGCACACGGCAATGGAGGTCGCGGCCGGTAGCTATAGGCTCCACACATCAGGAAATCGGCACGGAGCACCGGCAATGCTGCTCGCATGATCTCCGGATTCGACAGCGCCTCATCCGGAGTTCCCTGCAGATTGCGCAATTCATTCAGCAGCGCTTCGTCACTCAGCGGCAGGCGCCATCTGCTGCCATCTCGGACGGCCGGCGCCTCCGTGCCGGAGGCAAAGAGGATGACCGGAACTGGCGCGCCGCGATCAAGCAGACTGTGAGCCAGTTCGAACGCCACCAGCGCACCGAGACTATGCCCGAACAGGGCATATGGACGATCAACCTGTGCATGAAGCTCCGAAGCGAGTTGCTCGGCGAGCTTTCGCGGATCCGTTGCCAATGGTTCGTCCATGCGTGCGCCGCGCCCCGGCCACTCGACCGGTTGGACCTCGATCCATGACGGCAGCAACCTGCGCCATCGCGCATAGACCATGGCGCTGCCGCCGGAATAGGGTAGACAAAAAAGCCGCATCGCAAACGGCCTCCGCGAATTTCAGATCGGCAGCGCTAGCGTGTGGTCGTCGACGGAACGTTTTCGTCCATGAATTTGCGCAGCGTCAACGGCCGCATGTCGGTCCACACTTGCTCGATATGATCAAGGCATTCCTTCTTGGAGCCTGTCTTGCCGACAGCCTTCCAGCCGTTTGGAATTTCCTTGAACGTCGGCCAGATGGAATATTGTTCTTCGTGATTGATTACGACGGTGAACGTAACGTCATCCCTGTCGAAAACCATCATGCTCGACTCCTTCTCGAAAAAGGAAAGCGATGGCGCTTTGACTAGGACAGAAGCAGATGATGGTCAAAGCAATATCGTCGCCGTAGTTTTTATTGCCTCCAAGGTGACACTCGCACGAAACCACAACAACTGCGTGCGCCTCGCGACGCATCGACAAGTGACTGATCTACAACGCAATCCGCATCGATCGAATGCTAGCCCTTTGGAACATTGTCGCCGAGGACATTGTTCTGCGCGCCGTCGCAGCTTTTCATCGCAATCTCATCAACTTCGTCGAACCGCTGACAAAAATACCGCCGTGGACGAAAATCCACGGCGGTCGATGCTGGAAATCAGCGACGTGATGCAGTCTCAGAAATTGAACGTCGTCGACACCAGATAAGTGCGGGGCGCGCCGAGCGTGATCACGCCGCTATAGGCCGATGCCCAGTAGGACTCGTTGAAGACATTTTCAACAGAGGCACGAACCACGATCGGCTTGCCGTTCCAGGGCGAGACGAAGGTGTATCGCGCGCCGAGATCCACCCTTGTCCATTCCGGCAGCGTAAGTGTGTTCGCGACGTTGACGTACTGCGAGCTGGTGTAGATCACCCTTCCGGTCAGCGTAAGATCGCGCACGAACGGCAGGTCCCACTCCGCACCGATGTTGGCCGTGACGGCCGGCACGCCTATGGCTGTCCTGCCATCGGTGAGACCGCCGGGCGTCCTGACCTGTTCACCTCGAATCAAGGCCACGCCGCCCAGCAACCGAATCGCGGGCGTGATCTCACCAAACACGTTCAGTTCCACGCCGCGGTTGCGCTGCTCGCCGTTGAGCTGCTGCGAGGGTTGCGGCACGCCGGGCACCGCGATGATGCTCGGCTGAGAGATGTCGAATACGCTCATGGTCGTGGTGAGGCGACCCGTATCGATCTTTATGCCGGCCTCAACCTGTTTGGTCTGGGCGGGCGGAAACACGGTTCCCACATTGGAAAACGCACCGGACACGACGACCGGTGTCTGAAGGCCCTCGATGTAGTTCGCATAGAGCGAAATATTTTCGACGGGTTTCACAACAATCGCGTAAGCCGGCGTCCATACCGAAGCCTCACGCTCTGGCCTGCTTAACGCTGGCGTGAGAAAATTGTCGACCTCGCTCCCCGCGGTCTGACGGCGGACGGCAACGGTCAGCTGAACGCGCTTGTTCAGGAATGACACCGTGTCGGAAACACCAACGCTCCAGAGGTTGACGTTGGTCATCTGATTGGCGCCGACCACCGTGAAATTGGGACGAGGAATATTGGTCGGCTCAGTGTAGAGATTCCAGAAAATCGTGCCGCCACCCCGGGGTGTCAGAACGCGCTGCGTATAGGTTCGATCGTTGATCGAGTAACCGACGTTGATCGCGTGATTGACTGGACCCGTATCCGCATTGATGCGGACGCCGGCTTCGCCTGCAAAGGTCTCGAACGTATCTTTTCCGCTGAGCGGGTTCGACGCCAGCCCTCCCAACTGGAAGCGTCCCGGAGGTGATGATGCGGCACCTGGCGCAGTGTTGGTGATGATGGGGGACGGATAGGCATAGTTGATATTGCTGTCGTGATAACCAAACGACGCATATGCGGTCATCCAGTCGGTGAGATCGACCTCCCCTCTCACGGTCGAGAAGAAGTCTGTCGGTTCATAAAACGCCCAAGGCACCTGGAAATTGGTCCCGGCCTTAGGCGGTGGAGGAATTAACGTTGTCGTTGGCGCGATGGTGAAGAACCGCAATGGCGGATTCAGGACGTCGGCCTGGTAACCGATATCGACCGCCATGCGCGCGTTCTCGCCGCGATAGTCAAGGCCCAGCACCACGTTGCCAAATTCGTCGTTCTGGCGATTCCAGGGCGTATTACCGTTCCGATAGGTACTGTTTAGCCGAACGCCCCATTCCTTGTGCTCGCCGTAGCGCCGACTGACGTCGATGTTTTCGCCAAACTGCGACCTGGACGCGTACGTACCGGTCAGCTGCGTAATATCAACGTCGGGCGCATGCTTGGTAATGAGATTGACGCTCCCGCCGACCGCGCCGCCGCTCGCGACGCCGGTGCCTCCGACCGTCATGCCGTTGAGCACAGCGCTCGGCCCCTTCAGCACTTCAACCCGCTCGATGAAATTCGCGCCTGTGGAATAGCACGGCGCGATTCCGTAAAGTCCGTTCAACGCATAATCGCAGCTGTCGTAATAGAAGCCGCGGATGAACAGACTGTCGGCGCCACCGCCTGCCGCCTGCACCACCCTTACCGACGGATCATTCGCCAGAACGTCGCGTATCGTACGCGCCTGCTGGTTCTGAATCAGCTCCGCCGTGTAGCTGGTCTGGTTGAACGGCGTATCCATCACGCTGCGGTTGCCCAGAAGCCCGAGGCTTCCGCCCGTTGCGACCTGCCCGCCGGCGTAGGGAGCCGGCGGCGCGCCAAGCGTTCCGGTCGAAGGCGTCACATAGGGGACCGGCTCCACCCGGCGAGGAGCCGGGGCAGCAACGCGCCTCTGCACGCGCGTCGTCGACGTCTGGGGCCTCTGGCTCGTCTGCCGCACCCTTGGTCTCGACGGTGCGTCTACAGTTACGGGCGGCAAATTTCCTTGCGCAAATACTTTCTGACTATCCAAAAAGTCCAATGAAAGCGCAAGGTAGCTCACCGCTCCCAGCGAAACAGCACGCAGAACATTTCGCGCCCCGACGTCATACGTCATGCCTAACACCCCCAGGCAACTTGCAGATCCCAGAGTCGTCCTAACACACGCTTCCGCAGGGGTGGAGGAACACCCGATAGAAATGGTCTAAGCTCGCAATGCTCACCTGGCGAATTGCTCTGAGAGCCAATTTAACAGCGGTGAAACAACATCATGCGTTCTTTGAAATCATTCTAAAGAATGCGCACCGTGCGCGTGATGAACGCTGGTGGCCCATGATGATTCTGTAACCGAAAGGACTGCGCATCCTGCCTGGCCGAGATTCGGGAATTCTTTCCATGAAAGCTCGGGAATTTATGGCAATCACATCTCTCGATTCGGCTTCCGACAATTCAGACAGCGCACGGACTTCAACCCAGCAAATCTCGCAACGTACGCATGAACACTCTCGAGCCGATTTCGATCAATTCGTCCGGAAAATCATAGTTCGAAACATGCAAGCCGGCATGGTCCACGCCGGCGCCGAGAAAAAACATCGCGGATCTTGACCGCCGATTGAACAGGCCGAAATCCTCCGATCCCCGCAACGGAAGTCCCTGCCCCGAATATTCGATCTCTTCCGCATCCAGCGCATCCTTCAGGCGGGCAACGGCCTCCGGCGCATTCGTGCAATGACCGAACACGTCGCGGTAGACGACATCGACTTCCAACCGCTCACTATCCGCAACGCGCCTGACTAGCTGCTCCGCGCTTGAACGAAGAGTTTCCATCCTTGCGTCCGTCAACGTGCGAAGCGTCAGCCAAACTTCGGCGTATCCTGGCGAGATGCCGAACGCCGGCTCTCCCAGCCGCGCATGGGTCACCGTGACCATTGAGAACTCCTGATCGAGCGTCCCTCCCCGTCCCAACCCGGTGATATCGCTCAACAGTCGGACGACAGCTCGTTGCGGAGAAACGCCCAGCTCCGGATTTGACGCATGCGCCGTTCGCCCGGACAATTTGATCTGCATGCCGCGTGATGCGCAATTGACCAAGCCATCGGCAATAGCGACATGCCCCAGCGGGAGACCCGGCAGGTTGTGCAAGGCGAATACGAAATCCGGCTGCACTTGATCAAACTTCTTGTCGGCAAGGACGGCCGCGGCGCCCGATCCATCCTCCTCAGCCGGCTGAAACAGCAGCAAGGCTTGCCCGCACCGCGGGCGTTTTCGACCGAGGCCGCGCGCGACTGCCGCCAGAATGGTCATATGACCGTCGTGACCGCACAAATGGGCTTTTCCGGGCGTTATGGATCGATGCGGTCTCGCAGATGTCTCTTGAATCGGTAGTCCGTCCAGCTCGGCGCGAAGCATGATCGTTGGGCCAAGTGCATCGCCCCTGTAGATACCGAGAACACCATGCCCACCGAGTTCCGTAACAATCTCATCCGCTCCCGTCGCCCGAAGCAGGGCCTGCACGGCCTGCGCTGTCTCTTTCTCCTGTCCCGACAATTCTGGCCTGCGGTGGAGGTTACGTCGCCAGATGATCAGTTCGGCCAGGTCTTGCTCGCTCAGGAACATGGGAGCCCGCTTTCAAAAAGTTCGCCATCAACGGAGTGGGAATTTTCCCTGCGGCGACGAAACGAACTACGCAGCCGCCGGTTCTCAGAAGTGAACCACCCCTCCTGACGGAGTTGGAGAAATCAAGTTATCTTTTTCTGCGGCCGAGCATTTCCCGTGCTACACTGACCTGATGTGACGGGCAATTGGCATGAGCCGATCCGCATCGCGGCACGCGATCATCATTGGCGGTGGGGCCAGCGGCGTTCTGCTGGCCTATCAGCTCTTGCACCATCCAGCTTGCGATTTTCACGTAACGCTGATCGAGAAGCGCCCGGACATTGGGCGTGGCCTTGCCTATCACAGCGGCAATCTCGAGCATCTGCTCAACGTGCGCGTCGCCAACATGAGCGCTCTGCCGGACCAGCCCGATCATTTCTGGCGCTGGCTTACCTCGCGTGGCGCGGACACGCTGCTCTGTCCCGACCCCTATTGTTTCGTACCCCGGCGTATCTATGGAGACTATATCGCCAGCCTGCTCGGGCCATTGACATCCAACGCAGGTGCCTCCCCGCGACTCTCGATCGTACAAGGCAGCTGCGTTAGCGTCAGCGAACGTCCGACCGACGTCGTGGCGATGCTCGATGACGGCAGGCGTTATGTCGGCGATATCGTCGTTCTCGCCACTGGGCACGACACCAGATCCAGTTCTCCCGGCTATCTCGATCCCTGGGTATCCCCGGCTAGCGCCGGCATCGCCAACGACGACGCTGTGCTGATCCTTGGAACTGGTCTCACCATGGTCGACTATGTCTTGTCGCTTCTCGCTGATGGACACCGTGGGCCGATCATCGGCATGTCACGACGCGGTCTGTTGGCGAAAGCTCATCGCCGCGCCGACCCGGTGCGCATTGAAGAGAGGGAGGTTCCGTTCGGCGTCGATATCAGCCGACTGCTGCGCTGGATTCGTGGCCGTGTCGATACGCACGTCGCCCAAGGGGGCGACTGGCGCAGCGTCATCGATGGCATCCGGCCCTACACGCAGCGGCTCTGGCGCGAGCTTCCGCCTGCCTCCAAGCGACGCTTCCTCGAACATGCACGCGCCTGGTGGGATGTGCATCGCCATCGCATGGCACCCGAGGTGGAGGCAAGGATTGCACATGCTCTTTATGCCGGCCATTTGACCCTCGTGGCAGGGAAAATAATCGGCATTGAACCCAACGAAGCGGGTGCCTCGGTTCGTTACCGACCACGCGGCCAGCGCGAAATCCGCAGCCTAGAGGTCGGCGCCATCGTCGATTGTACGGGGATCGTCAAGGATCCTCGCGCCAGCGCCAATCCCGCCGTTCGCAGTCTATTCGACCAAGGTCTGGCACGCGTCGATCCTCTTTGCATCGGCATCGAGACCAGCGCTGATTGCGCGATCATCAATCGCGACGGCGTTCCGTCACGGCGGCTGTTCGCCGTGGGGCCACTCACCCGCGCCGCATTCTGGGAGATCATCGCGATCCCCGATATCCGCACTCAATGTGCCGCGCTGGCCGCGATGCTCGCCACCAATGACGAGGAGCAGCAGTTCGAACGTTTCGGCGCACAATCGCCTTAGCCGGCGAATCCATACGCACGTCTGCCCTCACGCGTGAGGGCTTTCGAATAAGCACGACGCTTGCGATCAAGCACCGGTGCACTCGCTTTATCGCTCAGCGCCCCTCCTCTATATTCGCATGAGGGCAAGGGTTTGGTACCTGCGCAGGAGTGATAGACGATGCGGAAAGTCGGAATTGTCGGGGCCGGCGCGGTCGGCGCCGCCTGTGCGATGGCGCTGGCTCTTCGGCGCAGCGCGGACGACGTCGTGCTCGTGAACAGGACACCGGCGAGGAGCGTCGGGATCGCCACGGATATCACCTACGGAGCGGCGATGGGCGATATGACCGGTGTTCGCAGCGGCGACATCGCGGACCTGGCCGGCTGCTCGGTCATTCTCCTGACGGCCGGCGTCAACGAAAAGACCGGAGGCGCCACCGACCGGAACGACAAGGAAGGTCGGCTGAAACTCCTCACCGCCAATGCCAAGATCTACCGGGAACTCGTTCCTGCCATCGCCGCTGCTGCGCCGGACGCCGTGGTCATCGTCGTGACCGATCCGCCGGATCCGCTCACCGACGTCGCCCGCGCCGCGGCCGGGCACAAGCGCGTGTTCGGCACCGGTACCTTCCTTGACAGCCTGCGCTTCCGGACGCATCTCGCCCGGCACTTCGGCGTTGCTCCAACCGCCGTAGATGCCCTGGTGCTCGGCGAACACGGGACTTCGAGCGTCTTTCTCTGGTCGGCCGCCCGAATTGCCGGCAGTCCGGTCGAAACACTTCTCGATCGGCCGGCGGAAACAAAGCAGCAGATTGAGCGCGACGTCCGCCAGGCCAACATCACCATCATCGAGGGGATCGGCGCCAGTCAGTACGGGATCGGAATCGTCTCCGCGCGAATAGCCGAGGCGGTTCTGCGGGATGAGAAGGTTGTTCTTCCGGTGTCGAGCCCGCAAAAAGCTTTTGGGGTCAGCCTCTCCCTGCCCTCGGTGATCGGAGCTGCCGGCATCGAGCGCATTCTCATGCCGCAGATGAGCGAGCGGGAAGAGGCGGCGCTCCGCGCGAGCGCGCAGCAGATCGCAGATGCGTCTGCTCGTTTGAAACAGTAGGATGATCGCATCCGAGCCACGCGACTCTCGGCCGAAGCCGTCGCAGCCAAAGCCGCCGCCGTTTTGGTGGACCTCGGGATTAGCATAGCGGCAATTCAGCAGCGCGTCGTGGCGAAAGAGACTCTGTGACGAACCCTGCCCTCTCGAACGATCCCGCCGACGCAGCAGCGTTCGCGCGCATACCTGGTCGAGGCGAGAACCGGCCCCAGCCGGGGATCGTGATGCTGGAAACGAGGCATCTGTCGCGGAGCGTCGGGCAGCGACTGCTCGTCAATGACATCAGTATGCAGGTCGCGACGGGTGAGATTCTCGCCGTCGTCGGCCCGAGTGGAGCCGGGAAGTCGTCGTTCCTGCGGCTGCTCAACCGGCTCGATGAGCCCACCGCCGGCTTGGTTCTGCTCAAGGCCACCGACTACCGGTCAATCGCGCCGCAGGAGTTGCGGCGGCGCATCGGCATGGTCATGCAGACGGCTTTTCTGTTTCCCGGCACCATCTCTGCGAACATCGCTTTCGGACCGCGGCAGCGCGGTGAAATCATGGCGCCGACACAGATCGCAACACTGCTCGAACGGGTCGGCTTATCGGGGTTCGCCGACCGCGACGTCGGCAATCTTTCCGGAGGCGAGGCCCAACGCGTGGCGCTGGCTCGAACGCTGGCGAATGCCCCTGAGGTTCTGTTGCTCGACGAGCCGACCTCCGCGCTGGATGAGGCCTCCGTGCGCGGGGTCGAGGAACTCGTACTCGGCATTGTTCAAGAGCGGAGAATGGCGTGCGTGATCGTCACGCACAACCGTGAGCAGGCAGTCCGCCTTGCGGACAGAACCATGATCATGGAAGCGGGCCGGCTTGTCGCGATCGGCGCAACCAGGGAGGTGCTGCATGCTGACTGAACTGGAGGGCGGCATCGGCAATGACGTCTTGATGGGTCTCGCCCAGGCTGTCGGCGCCATCGTGCTGTGCGCAGCGGTGGTGGCGCTTTGCCGGTGGCATGCCGTTCGCGTCGAGCGCGAAGCGGCCGTGTCTATGGCACGCGGCCTCGTGCAGATGGTTCTCGTTGGAATGGTGCTGGCGGTCTTGCTGCACGGCAGCCTGCTGATTGGCACTCTCATCCTGTTGATGATGACGATTGCCGCAGCATTCACGGCCGCTCGCCGCCTCCAGCAAATGGAAGGTGCGCTACTGCTGTGCTTCTGGGCGATTGCCGCCGGTGCGGGAACCGTGATCGCGGCGATGCTCGCGACCCGGAGCCTTCGGGCCGACATCGCGATCCTCGTGCCTGTTGGCAGCATGATCATCGCCAATGCGATGAATGCATGCGCGCAAGCCGCCGAGCGCTTCCGGGCCGAGATTCTAGCCCATGTCGGTCAGATCGAAGCAGGCCTCACGTTAGGTGCGGAGCCCGCGGCTACAGTTGTGCCTTATTTTCAAAGCGCCGTCTATGCGAGCCTTTTGCCCCGGCTCGATATGCTGAAGTCTCTCGGGCTGGTGTGGATCCCCGGAGTTATGGCCGGCATGATGGTCTCGGGCGCCAGTCCGGTCTACGCGGCCATCTACCAATTCGTGGTTGTTGCCATGATCTTGGCAGCATCAGGAATCACCGGCTTGGTCGCCACCATTCTCATTCGGTCACGCGTATTTACTTCAGCGGCGCAATTGGCGTTTCGCCCCAACGAAACGTCGACGTCACGCGCTGCGCTGAGGCAAGCTCATCCAGTCCAGTAAGTAACTCGGACGGTCATATATCAACTCATGCTGCCCGGCATGAAGCAACGCGGTTTCGGATGACCGTCCTGATAATACGGCCACACCATCGCTCGGCCGGCGAGATTCGGTCCGTCGACGACAGCTTCCCTGGGGACGTCGACCCACTCGCCATCGATGCGCACCCGATAGTGACCATCCTTGCTTTCCCAATCGGCGTCATCGACACGCTTTGCATCTGTGCCGTCACAGCAGGGGCCCTTGCCACTGTGCAGGCTCTCATACCAATGGTTCAACTCGGGATGCCCATAATCGTGTGCGCGGGCGGGCCCGAATGCAAAAAGTGACAGCAGGATAGCAAGAATAAGAAGCGCCGGCTGCCTGCAATCCGTACTCATTCCATGAATAATCCGTGCTTTGATCATATCCGATACCCAACTCAGTATGCTGTTCGCGTAGCTCGCAAATCGCGTGCCAGCGGATTGATCGTGCAGCACGAATTTTGCTCTCGCGGTGATTATTTCGCGAGCAGTCCGATCACGATTGGAGTTTCTCATTGCGATCAAGAACGGCCGCTACGCTGCGCGACGATCGGTGATGCCGGCCGCGTCATTGTTCTGCCTGTGATGGAGATAGGACTGACCATGTCCACATCAATTGTATGATTCTTCTCATACCATCACGTTGCCGAGAGTGGTCGCCCCAGTCGCCTGATATGCGGCATTGATTCGTGTGCGCTTGCGACGATGTTCGCAAGCCCTCGCGATTGATTGATCGTTCGGGGTTTGGCATCGTGACGCCAGACGCAGCGGGCGACGAATGGGGGTTTACCGGGCCGAACCTCACAAGATGCCTGAACCGCTCGCAACATTTTGGCGGCCCGCAAAGGTCGATGTCGCCGTTGCCGCCTCATTCGCGCTGACGTTGTCAGTACGACGCCCGGAGTGCAGCACGTCGCTCGGCCTACGAAAGACCAACGCTCTATTATTCGCCTGAGGCTTCTATTCCGGCTGGGGCGGGCGATTTGCGAGAAGCGCGCCTGGTGCCTTTCTGCATTGCCGACGGCACGCGACCCGGCCAAAAGTTCCGCGGCGAAGACGTGGATGACGCCTTCAAGTCGAGGATACGACGCATTCGCGGTATGCAGACCTGCTCTGCATCATAGTGATCGATAACGAAGCGGCGCGCGGCCTGCCGGATCGATGCGAATCGTCTGGGTTCCTGCAGCGCTTCAATCACGCGTGCGGCCAGCTCATCGACTGCGAAAAACGGAACCAGCACCCCGTTCTCGCCGGAACTGATGACCTCGCGCACCGGAGGCGTATCGGATCCAATCACCAGGCAGGCGGCGCTCATCGCTTCCAGCACCGACCAGGACAGCACGAAGGGATAGGTCAGGTAGACATGTGCGGATGATACCTGGAGCGCTGAAATGAACGTCTGATATGTCACGCCTCCCATGAAATGGACGCGCGACAGATCCAAGTGATCGCGTACCTCGTCGAGGAAGATCGACTTCCAGGTCTTGCCTGCCGGTGGGGGAAGTCCATAGGACAGTCCGTCCCTGCCGATGATGACGATTTGTGCATTGGGTCGCCGCCTGAGGATCTCAGGGAGCGCACGCATAAAGACGTGGTAGCCTCGCAGCGGTTCGAGATTGCGTACGACGAACGTCACAATCTCATCCGATTGCCCGACTTCCCGGCCGCTCGGCAGCATTAGACGGGCCTGCGGATTCGGCCGCACACGCGATGTAGCAATTCCTTCATGTATCACTTCGATCTTGCTTTGATAATGCAAGGGAAAGGTCGATTGCTGCCAATTGGTAGGCGAGATTCCGAGGTCGCAATCTGCCAGCGCGAGCAATGTCGTTGCATTCTTGAGCTGCAGCCCGATATGGCCGTCCAGTCCGGACATCGGAAACTCCGGATCGAATCCGATGTCGCGCCCCTCGGCGCCGTAAAAGAATTCGCAATAGACGAACAATCTTGCCCTGGGAAACATCGTGCGCAACGGCAGCGTCTCGCCCCATCCAGGATGGGCCAGAATCAAGTCCGGTGCGAAGCCTGACGCAGCCAAGGTTGAAAGGCTGTAGAGAACTTGCTCTGCGCGCCGGCACTCAAGGTCAAATCGTCTGGCAAAAGGATGAGTTCCGGAAACATCGGCCTCGGGCAGCATATATTTAATCAACTTAACTAAAGGCATCGACTGCGCACTCGATGCACCAACGGCAACGAGCTCGAAGCCGGGTTCGTTAGCCAGCGACTCCGCCAGATTGCGGTACTGCGCCGGGAAGTTATTGTGAACGAATAAAATCTTCATCGACGATGCTGTCGCCTCTGCTTGGAGCTGTGCGCCAATCGAGAATGAACTGAAGCTTGCGCGTTGTGCTTATAGCAAGAATCTTCTGCGGCGCAGGTATCAATCGCGAGTCATCAAACGATCATTCGACACGCCGCCGATGTGTTGGCAAAGTTCCCAATGATTAGAATGCTGCAATTCTGCATCGACTGAAGCGCTTTCACTTGTTCTGACATCTTCCTGCCCCAAAATTCGTCGATTAGTCGCAACTACATGCAACTTTTGGTTTTGCCTTGGGCATACAAATGTTGAAACTCGGTGTAGTCTTGGGAATGCAAGGGCAAGCGTGTGGGCAACGCTATGAAATTCAAACGACCTCCTTCCGACTGCCAACCGCAAATCCGGCATCTCGATCTGAGTAGCGCTGAGAACATCGCCGACTCCATCGCACTGCTGAGAGATGAAAACGACAGGCTGCGCCGGGTGGCCGCGTCGTTGAGCGCGGAGACTGAGTATATCCGCCGCTCCCTCTCGACGTCGGGATCCACACAATGGCGCTCGTCCTCACGCTTGAGGGCTCTTCCCTGATTTGCCTTTGCTGACGCAGCAGGTGCCTTGCCGTGACAACCGGTTTCGCGTTCTGGCAAGGCAAGATCCCTACGGGAAAAAACGGAAACTACGATTTCTGGTTGCATGGCGGCTTGGGCCCCATCTGCCCGAAGTTTGCTCAGTACATGATAACAAACATGTCTAACATTTTGGCGGCCAGATATGATATGATGGCGAACTGAAGTGGATTGCAATTGTTATGGTTTGTTTCGGGGGTACCTAATGAGTGATGCTGAGCGGCAGAAAGTGGTGAGTCTCGACCGCGGATTGTTCTTCGTGAACTACAGGAGTGCCGAAGACTCCCTCTCTCCGCCTCACGTCACGGTCACTCCGGCCGATGGCCACGAAAAGCGGATGGAGATCATCCTGCATCCTGACGCGACCGGGCCGACTCTTTGGGAGCCGAATTCCGGCCTGGTGGTCCGGGTCAACACGCCTGGCACTCTGCAGGTCCAAGTCCAGCCCATGCGAGTTGGAGGATCACAAGCCGCCGTGGTTCGCATTGAACCGATCCAATCCGGCCGAGCGAACGTCGTCGCGACACAAAGCGAAAGCCGGGGCTTGCACGCGAATGCCGCGACGGAGGGCCTGAAGGTGCTTGGCCACGTGGCAGGTCGCGGCGACGTCATTGTCGGAGCCAACGCGTGGATTGCGGGCCCAGCGGCACCGTCTCGCGTTGAAGGCGTGGCCCTGGAATGGCCGGAGAAGCCAGCCGGTGTTGATGTCCGCTATGCAGTCCAGTTCGCCAACGGTCAGGCGGGGAGCGGCAGGATGGTCCCGCTCGGGGCCTACGCTGGCACACGTGGCCGAGCCCTGCCCATTACGGGCATGGTCCTGGAGATGAGCGGCACCGATGAATTGGAGTTCGTCGCGGAAGCGGGGTTCTTGAACGCACCAACCTTGCGCGCCGTCGGCAAACGCGTGGTGCTGTCAGGCCCGACCAACCGCGAGCCTCTGGTTGGCATTCGCATCGGCATCGAACGGGTTGCGGCCGCAGAGCACGTCGCACCGCCCGTAAGGCCGCGAAAGCCTGCCGGTTCGGGGCGGGTCCGAGTGTTCCGCAGCCGGGCACGGCAAGAAAGTTCGGTCACCTAGAGCGTGATCCGAAGAAGTGGAAACCGGTTCTCCTCGCAACCAACGCAGGAGATTATGCTCAAGCACTGTGGATCATGATCCGATTCTGTCCGATCAGATTTTGATCCAAGAGCGATCCGGACAATGAGAGTTCGGAACGTCGGCAAGCGACCTCAATTGGTCAGGGCACCGTCAAATGGTTCTCGACACCGTCATTGACGCGCCAGCACCTGTCGGACCTCGCTCGCATATCGCGCTCGAGCGCTTGGCGGCGCAGGCGCTGACCGCCGAGGACTTTGTCGCGGCGTTCAAATATGCCGATCGCCGCTGCCGTGTTGAACCGCCGCCGGCCGCCCATTGCTTCGTTCTCCGCGCGGAGGCGAACTGGAAGCTTGGACGCGGAGAAGCGGCGCTGGCCGACCTCACCGAAGCGCTTCTTGTCGACCCTTCTGATGTCGGTGCCAACCGTCGAATGCTTGCCTGGGCCACGGACGATCGGCGGCGGGTCGCGGCGGCCAATCTGATAAGCCGTGACGGCAATCCAGCGGTCCTGCGAGCTGCCATCACCGAACTCCGGCGAGCTGGGGATCGGCACTGGGCCGCATGCTCGGTGTTTGACAATCATCTGACGGGCTGGGTCGCCTGGACGAAGGCAACCACAGTCGAAGCGAGTCTCGCGACTGACGACGGCACTTTAACGAGCCTGCTCGAGCCCAATTCATTTCATCCCTTGGCCAGCAGGGACGTTCAGGCGACCGCCTTTCTGGTCAGGCGGCCACCATCCAGGACACCTCAGACGCTGACGTTGAAATGCGACGGCGCGCTCGTCCAGATGCGGCGGCTCGCACCCAACTTGTCTCCGTTGGCGGGAGCCCGGGCCGCCGCGCATCCCTCCCCTCGGTCAAGCTCTCGCACCTTCGCCCCCACCGTCATCGTTCCTGTCTATCGTGACGTGCAGGCAACCATCGACTGCTTTGAAAGCCTCCTCAAGGCAAGAGCTTCCGGCGGGTTCGGAAAAGATCCTTTCCGCATTCTGGCCATCGATGATGCCAGCCCGGAGGTGGAGCTCCGACGCTACCTGCAAGAGCTTGCCGCGGCCAACAGGATCAACCTTGTTGTGAACGCCGTAAATCTCGGCTTCGTCGGGGCGATCAATCGCGCGCTGAAGGAAGTGCCGACTGGCGACGTCGTGCTGCTCAATTCCGATACCATTGCAGCACCCGGCTTTGTTGATCGATTGGCAGCGGTGGCGCGTTCGGCACCGAACATCGGGACGGTCACGCCGCTTTCCAATAGCGGCGATATCTTCTCGTTTCCGGTGCCGAACGACGTCAATCCGATGCCCGACTACGAGCAAATACTCGAGATCGATCGTGTCGCGGGTATTGCCAACACTGGCGAGGCAATCGACGTCCCAAGCGGCATCGGGTTCTGTCTCTATATCACGCGCGCCTGTCTCGATGCCATCGGCGGGCTGTCGGAAACATTTGAGCGCGGCTATCTCGAGGATGTGGATCTCTGTCTTCGCGCACGCGCCAAAGGCTTTCGCAATGTTTGCGCACCGTCGGTCTAT
This sequence comes from Bradyrhizobium sp. BRP22, assembly GCF_020194175.1. Classification (GTDB taxonomy): domain Bacteria; phylum Pseudomonadota; class Alphaproteobacteria; order Rhizobiales; family Xanthobacteraceae; genus Bradyrhizobium. The sequence goes on from NZ_JADYVX010000006.1 coordinate 136,921, forward strand.
GTCGGACATCACGGATCGAAATCGTTCCAACATGAGAAGCGAGGCCTGGTGCTTCGCAATCTGGACGTTCTGGACCAGCGATTCCCAAACTATCGGAATGAATGCCGCGCGTTCGAGACCGCCGATCCATTGCAGGCGGCGCGCGCGGCGCTCGAGCGCGCACTGCCCTGGTCGTCAGAATCATCCGTGCTGATTGTCGGAAATCAACGCACCTGTTCTGCTGTGGCCGAGGAGCGAGCGCGTCATCTCCGCCAGCATGGTGAGCGCCCGGTTCTGCTATGGCGAGAACGCGATGTCCATCATCTCAAGGCCGCCGACGGCACGAGTCCGCAGGCGGTCCATTTGAGACTGGGCACGGAAGAGGCCATCACCGACGCCGTCGAAATCCTTACACGGTTGCGTGCAAAACGTGTCGAAATCGTCGAGCCGAATCCGTTGCCGCGGTTGATCGATTTGATGCGAAAACTCGACCTTCCGCTCAATTTCTGGCTGGTCAAAGGAAACCTGGGCGAGGCGGCCGTCTCGCTCCCCGACGACGTACCTCTCCTCGTTCCCAGCAAAGCGGCCAAGGCTTTTGCCCAGACCAGGTGGCCCAGGCGCAATATCGTCCTCCAGGATTGGCCAACCCGTTCCCTTAACCTGCCGCCGCTTTCCGGCTCGCGCAAATCGTTTGCCATCGTTCCATCCGTACCCTCGCCCGCATCCTTGCGCGTGATGCGGCGTTTGGCGGATCGCCTGCAACGACGAGCGCCATCCCGATCGATCGTTATCGCCGGCACGACGTGTGACGACGATCGTCTGATGTCGTACTCGAATGTCTTCATAACTGGCGCGGTCGCAGCGGACGAGCTTGGCGATGTTCTGGCACCGCATGACCCGGGTTGGCTGCTCACCGATTTCGAGGAACCAACGTTCGGTCATCCGCTGATTGAGACCGCAAAGCAGGCATCGAGACCCGTCGCATATCGCGACTGGTCGGGCAGATCGACCAAACCTCGCAAGCGCGACCTTGCCGTTCCTGCCAATGTGGATGAGGCAGGATTTGTCGATGCTGTGGTCGACTGGGTTTGGCGATCATGAGCATCGCGCGCATCACTCGTACGGTGCCGGCGGCCAAACCGAAATTGATCAGCCGGCTAGCGCTCGCTCACGACGGCACCGTATCTGGCTTCGTATTCGATCCCGAAGCTCCGGAGCGCCGTTTCACCGTCGATATCCTGCTCGACGGTCTGGTCCTGAGAACGTCCTACGCCGACGCCATTGTTCCGGAACTCCAGCAGCAGGAGCTGGATGGCGCTTATGGCTTCGCGGTAACCCTCAAGCCGGATCTGCTCCAAGCCGCGAGCGTCCTTGAGGCACGCCTGGCCAATCTCGGAACTCCGATCGGACACCCCATCGACCTGGAGAATGAAAGCCCACTTGTCGATCTGCGACCGACCTGCGAACTGCGCTGGCTGGGTGGCCTGCATTTCGAAGGCTGGATCGATAGCGAAATCGCCGCCACGCTTGAAGCGATCGTCGATGGAGAAACTGTTGCGCAGGTCCGGGCGACGGCCTGGAGGCACATCGGCGACGATGCCAACAGGCATGGATCACGCAACGTCCGTACTTTCGATTTCCACGTCCCACAGCGCTTCGCCGACGGACGTGTCCACAGAATAGGTCTGCGCAAGGACGACGGCGAGCAGGTCCCGGCAACGGCCGTCTTTGTCGCATTTCCCGACGGTCTTGCCGGAATGATTGACGCGATCGGGGATCACGGCGCCGAACGCCTGCGCGGCAAATTGTACGATCAGCTCATTCCGGCCTCGCTTCCCCTCGCCGACTATGCAAACTGGCGCGATCGCTTCCCGTTACCAGAACCGCAAGCAAGCCGGCTTCAAGTGGCTGTCGTTGTCGCCGGCACCGCCGGGGCTCAGCAAACGCTCTCCACGCTGGAGGCGCAGAGCCACGAACACTGGACCGCGGGTGTCATCGACGGTCCACCGCTTTCCATCGACAGCGATGCCCTCCTTGAGTTTCTCGAAGACGCCGCACCCGATGCACAGCATGTCGTCGTCACCATGGCGGGCATGTCGCTCGAACAGAATGCGCTGGCTCGCATCGCAGCCGCATTCGAGGCCTATCCGGATGCTACGGCCATGTACGGCGATCTTGACTTTCTCGCCGACGATGGGCGCTTGTGGCCGCTTGCCTTTCCGGCGTTCGATTACGAGAGGATGCTCGAGCAGGGATATTGTGCGCACCTGTTCGCAGTCCGACGAGACGCCCTGCTCGCGGGACTTGAGGCGCGTCCTGACAACCTCTATCGGCTTTTCAACTCCCTGTTCGATCATATCGGTCCACGACAGGCAAACATCCTTCATTTGCCGGGAGCCCTGGCAGCCCTGCCGAAACTCAATCGGGTGAACGCCGGCTCCCGGCTTGCCGCCGCGAGCGACATGCATCTGCGCGCGCGCGGCGTCGCGGCAGAAGTGAGCCGGCAGCAAGGCAATCTATTTCCCGCGGTCCGAATTAGGCGGTCGATTCCGCGCGAGCGGGTGACCGTGATGATCCCGACCCGCGACCGCCTCTCGCTTCTGCGCACCTGTCTCGACAGCATTGCACCTGCGATCGAGCGTTGCCGTGCCGACGTCCTGGTCGTTGACAACGATAGCGCCGACCCGAAGACGGTCGACTATCTCGTAGATCTGTCCCGACACGGCGTCCGGACTTTGCGGATCGAGGGGCCGTTCAACTTCGCAAGGCTCAACAACCAGGCTGCTGCGATGCTCGATAGCGATGTCCTGTGTCTGCTCAATAACGATATCGAAGCAAGCTCCGACGACTGGCTCGAGGAGATGCTCGCGCGACTGGCCGAGCCGGATGTCGGCGCGGTCGGTGCGCTGTTGACCTGGCCGGGCGGCGTCGTGCAGCATGGCGGTGTCGTGCTGGGAATGAACTTCGAGGCGGCCCACGCCTACACCGATAGATTCAGCGATGATCCCGGTTTTGTTGATCAGCTACTCGTCGCCCACCAATGCAGCGCGCTAACAGCGGCCTGCCTCGTGACCCGACGAAGCGACTATCTTGCCGTCGGCGGCATGGACGAAGCTCGTTTCGCGGTGGCATTCAACGATGTCGACTATTGCCTGCGCCTGCGCGTGGCCGGCAAGCGCATCGTCTTCACGCCGCACGCGAAGCTGGTCCACGCCGAATCCGCCAGCCGTGGCAAGGACGTTCGGGCGGACCGACGGGATCGGTTCGAACGTGAGCGCACTCTACTTCGCGCACGCTGGGGCGAGTTGCTCAACCAAGACCCGGCCTACAACCCCCTGCTGTCACGCGATGGGATTCCTTATAGCGGCCTGGCTTGGCCGCCGGGACCTCGCGCCCCCCGGTATAACCATGTCACAATAGCCCGAGACGTGCCGTTGGGATTTTGATGCGACGGCGATCCACCGACGCCGCGCGCTCCCTCGCCAATAACGTGCCGAGAAGAGGCGCCCGTTACTCACGAGTTTGCCGGCGGCCTTTGCAGCGCGACGAAATTATCGAGCTCCGGTGTCAATGCATCCTGCCAAGCTGGCGTGATCACTCCGAACCGATCTTTCAGGCGCGACAGATCGAGCCGAGAATTACCTGGCCGCGTGGCCTTGGTCGGAAACTCCGCGGTCGCGATCGGAACGATGGTCTCCACGGCGAGCTCCACGCCGCGCGACCTCAGGCCGGCGACAATGGCACTTGCGAAGCCGTGCCAACTGGTCTCGCCGGCGCATACGAGATTGACCACGCCGCCGTGGCGTACGAACAGCGCGTTCAAGTCCGACACATCCGGCAACACGATGCCGGCGACCGCGTCGGCAATCGCGCTCGCCGTTGTCGGAGCCCCGATCTGGTCCGCGACGATCCGCAGCTCTTTGCGCTCGCCGGCCAGCCGCGCAATTGTACGCAGAAAGTTGGAGCCCTTGGCGGCATAGACCCAGGACGTGCGCACGATCAGATGCGGTCCGCCGGCTGCCTGGATCGCCGTGTCGCCCGCCAGCTTGCTGGCGCCATAGACCGAGAGCGGGTTCGTGGGACTGTCCTCGCGCCACGGCTGGTCGCCGGAGCCGTCGAAGACATAGTCGGTGGAGAAATGGACCAGCGGCACGTGATGCTGTGCCGCCCACTTCGCGATCGCCTCCGGCGCCTTGGCATTGACGAGGAAGGCGAGCTCGCGCTCGTCTTCGGCGCGATCCACCGCGGTGTAGGCGGCAGGGTTGACGATGAGATCGGGTTTGAAACCGTCGAGCTTTTCAGCGAGCGTCTCGGGCTTCGACAAATCGAGCTCCGCGCGCGAGGGCGCGATGATCGCGCCATGCTTTGCCAGCAGGGGCTGCAATGCACCGCCCACCTGGCCGTTGGTACCCGTCAACAAGATCCGCATCAGACTTGCCCATAGACTGGAAGGTTTTGCACGTCGGCCAAGAGCGGCGCCACGGCGTCCTTGGCCGACAAAGACGGCTTTTCGACACCCCAGTTGATGCCGATCGCGGGATCGTCCCAGCGGATCGAGACCTCATCTTTGGGGCTGTAAAGATCGTCACATTTGTAGAAAAAGTCGGCGGTCTCGGAGAGAACGACGAAGCCGTGCGCGAAGCCGCGGGGGACCCAGAGTTGGCGCCTGTTCTCTTCGCTCAATTCGACGGCAACGTGGCGTCCAAAATTCGGGCTGCCGACCCGTACGTCGACGGCGACATCCAGTACCTCGCCACGCAGCGCCGTAACCAGTTTGCCCTGCGTGGCGGGATTTTGCAGGTGCAGCCCGCGCAACACGCCGAAGCTCGAGCGTGACATGTTGTCCTGCACGAAAGGCCGCGCGATCCCGTGCTCGGCGTATCGGAAGAACTGATAAGTTTCGAGAAAAAAGCCGCGCTGATCGCCGAACAGCTTGGGTTCGAGGATGAGGACTCCGGGAAGTTCGGTCTGGATGACATTCATTTCACAACACTTCGAAATTTGCTGGCCCACAATGTTATCACTGCATTGATAACAACCTTGTGCACCTCACATTATATGTTATGTTTTGTGATAGTAAAACGTGAGGGGCTATGAAAGGCATTATCCTAGCCGGCGGGACGGGCTCGCGCCTTTACCCAGTGACTACGGTCGTATCAAAGCAGCTTCTGCCCGTCTTCGACAAGCCGATGATCTATTATCCGCTGTCGACGCTGATGTTGGGCGGAATTCGGGACATTTTGATCATCTCGACGCCGCAAGACAAGCCGCTGTTTCGGCGGCTGCTCGGCGACGGCAGCGAGATCGGCTTGCGCTTTTCCTATGCCACGCAGGAAACGCCACGTGGACTTGCGGACGCCTTCATCGTCGGTCGCGACTTCATCGGCCAGGACTCCGTCGCCCTAGTGTTAGGCGATAACATTTTCTACGGCCATGGACTGCCGAGCATGCTGTCCGCCGCCTCCATCCGCAGGAAGGGCGCGACGGTGTTCGGCTATATCGTCAACACGCCCGAGCAATATGGGGTGGTCGAGCTCGATCACACCGGCCGTGCACTCTCGATCGAAGAGAAGCCGAAGCAGCCAAAGTCCAACGTAGCCGTCACCGGGCTATACTTTTATGACAACGACGTTGTCGAGATCGCGGCTCGGATCAAGCCGTCGGCTCGCGGCGAGATCGAAATCACTGACGTCAACAACGCCTACCTCGAACGCGGCGACCTCTATGTCGAGGTGCTCGGCCGTGGCTTTGCCTGGCTCGACACCGGCACACATTCCTCGCTGGTCGAGGCCAGCCATTTCGTCCAGATTCTCGAGCAACGCCAGGGCTTGCGCATCGCCTGCCCCGAAGAGATCGCGCTGCGTCAGGGTTACATCTCGCTGCAAGCATTCGAGAAGGTCGCCGAGAAGACCGCGAAAAGCAGCTATGGCGAATATCTGAAATCCGTTGCCCGCTCACACAAGAGCTGATTCCAAAGCATGGAGGCGATAGATCATGCGCTTTAAGGGCTCGACTATTTTTGTCACCGGCGGCGCCGGTTTTATCGGTTCGGCCGTCGTGCGCCATCTGCTTCGCGACAGCCACGCCCGCGTGGTCAACATCGACAAGCTCACCTACGCCGCCAATCTCGACTCGCTGCCGACCGCGAAGGAGAACCTGAACTACAGCTTCGAGAAGCAGTGCATTTGCGATGGCGTCGGCCTGCGCCGGCTGTTCGAGAAATACCAGCCCGACGCGGTGATGAATCTGGCCGCCGAGAGCCATGTCGACCGCTCGATCGATGGCCCCGGCGAATTCATCCAGACCAACATCGTCGGCACCTTCACCATCCTGCAGGAAACGCTGCGCCATTGGCGCACGCTGTCGCCCGAGAAGCGGGCGCGCTTCCGCTTCCTGCACATCTCGACCGATGAGGTGTTCGGTTCGCTCGGCGACGATGGCTTCTTCACCGAGACGACAGCCTATTCGCCGAACTCGCCCTACTCCGCGAGCAAGGCGTCCTCCGACCATCTGGTGCGCGCCTGGCGCGAAACCTACGAATTGCCGACACTCGTCACCAACTGCTCGAACAATTACGGCCCGTATCACTTCCCGGAAAAGCTGATTCCGCACATGATCATCAAGGGCCTGGCCGGCGAGCCGCTGCCGGTTTATGGCGATGGAAAGAACATCCGCGACTGGCTCTATGTCGAGGACCATGCCAAGGCGCTCACGCTTGTGCTCGAGCATGGCGTGGTCGGCGAGACCTACAATGTCGGCGGCCGCAACGAGCGCACCAACCTGCATGTGGTCGAAAGCATCTGCGATCTCCTCGATGAGATCGCCCCGAGCGCACAAGGCCCGCGCCGCAGCTTGATCAGCTTCGTCGCCGACCGCCCTGGTCACGACCGCCGCTATGCCATCGACGCCTCAAAGCTCGAACGTGATCTCGGCTGGTGTGCGGAGGAGAACTTCGAGACCGGCATCGAGAAGACCGTGCGTTGGTATGTCGACGAGCAACCCTGGTGGCGGGCGATCCTGGAGCGGGGCTATGCGGCAAAACGCGTGGGGCTCAACCAGTAACATAACGGATGATCACTTCGGAACGGCATCGCTTCTCTCCTCTCGTGATCGGCAACATGGGTCCATACAACGATGCGCATTGCGATGATTGGGGCTGGCTATGTCGGCCTGGTGTCAGGAGCCTGTTTTGCCGATTTCGGTCATGACGTCACCTGCATCGACAAGGATGCCGACAAGATCGCAGCGCTGAAGCAGTGCAAGATTCCGATCTTCGAGCCCGACCTCGACACGCTTGTCGAGACCGGCATGAATTCGGGCCGGCTGAAGTTCGCAACCGATCTTTCCTGCATCGCCCAGGCGGATGCCGTCTTCATCGCGGTCGGAACGCCATCCCGCCGCGGCGATGGACATGCGGATTTAAGCTATGTGCATGCTGCCGCCCGCGAGATCGCGGCGCATCTGAAGGATTTTACGGTCATCGTCACCAAATCAACGGTGCCGGTCGGGACCGGCGACGAAGTGGAGCGGATCATCCGGGAGACCAATCCGACGGCCGACTTTGCGGTCGCTTCGAATCCGGAATTCCTGCGCGAGGGCGCTGCGATCCGCGACTTCCAGCATCCCGACCGTATCGTGGTCGGCACCGAAGACGAGCGCGCCAGGAAGGTGATGGGCGAGATCTACCGCCCGCTCTACCTCAACCAGGCGCCGATCCTCTACACCAGCCGGCGCACCGCCGAACTGATCAAATACGCTGCCAACGCCTTTCTCGCGACCAAGATCACATTTATCAATGAGATGGCGGATCTTGCGGAACAGGTCGGCGCCAATGTGCAAGAGATCGCGCGCGGCATCGGGCTCGACAACCGCATCGGCACCAAATTCCTGCATGCGGGAGCCGGCTATGGCGGCTCGTGCTTTCCGAAAGACACCCGCGCGCTGTCGAAGACCGCGCTCGACTACGGCGTGCAGCTCCGCATTGTCGAAGCAACTCTGACTGCCAACGAAAACCGCAAGCGTGCGATGTCGCGCAAGGTCGCGAACGCACTCGGCAGCGACCTCCGCGGCAAGATCATCGCCGTGCTGGGCTTGACCTTCAAGCCCGACACCGACGATATGCGCGAAGCACCCTCGATCCCGCTGATCGCCGGCCTCCTGGATTTCGGCGCCAAGGTAAGGGCTCATGACCCCGTCGGCATGGAGCAGGCGAAGAAGGAAATATCCGGCATTGAATATTGCGAGGATCCCTACTCCTGCGCCCGCGGCGCGGACGCGCTGGTGATCGTGACGGAGTGGCGGCAGTTCCGCGCGCTGGATCTCGAGCGGATCAAGACAAGCATGGCGACGCCGGTGATCGTGGATTTGCGGAATATCTACCGGCCCGAGGACGTACGATCGGCCGGATTCAAGTATGAGAGCATCGGACGACGATGAGCGAGTGCTTGAATTAGCGCCAAATCGTTAAGCCTCGCTGTGCCTGGTCGTAATTGGGAGGAAGCGTCAATTGTTACCAAGAATGTCGGCAGAGGAAGCGGCTCTGTTCTTGTCCTTCGTAAGAAATAGTCGCGACTATGTGGAGTTCGGAACCGGCGGAAGCACTGTCGTCGCGTCAAAGCACGTCAAGAATTCGATACTTTCCATCGATTCTTCCCGGGAGTGGCTAGATCAGGTCCGGGCCGCCTGCGTTTCGAGTCAGACAAAGCCCGAGTTGATGTTTGTCGACATCGGCCCAACCGGCGATTGGGGTTTTCCGACCGACGCCTCAACGAAGTCGCGCTGGCCGGACTATCACTCGGCTATATGGGAAATACCCCATAGCACCGCGGCGGATCTATACCTCGTCGATGGTCGTTTCCGAGTTGCGTGCTTTGCCCAGATTGTGTTGCACTGCAATCTGAACGCAATTATCGGCATCCACGACTTCGGTTCACGCCCCAACTATCATTGCGTCAGGGAAATAGCTCGCGAGATTGCGACGGCTGGCGACATGTCGTTCTTCCGTCCGCTTCCCAAAAAAGAAGCCGCAGAAGCGATCCTCCAATCGTTTCGTACGGAGCCGTCCTAAGGGCGATCCCGCTTTAGCTTTTGCTTGAGCATGATCTTCGCGCAAACGCTTCGCGTTTGTCGCGAGGGAAAACCGATCCCCAGTTTTCCGGATCATGCTCTAGCTGGGCCCTATCCGCTTGAGTCGGCCGCGTCATGCACAATGTTTACATTGTAGCGGTCAGCTATGAATTAGCTTCTTCAGTTCAGGAAGAAATTTTTGGATCGTCAGATCTTCAACATCGTTCCGGTCCCGAAGCGTAAAGAATTCCATGGCGCGAATTCGCTCAGGGTCACCTTCCCCCAAAGGCCTTCCGCGCTCTCGCTTCTTCAAGAGCTGCTGTCGAGACTTTGTATAGTAATGATTGATGGCCAGCTTCCGGCGCTTTGGAACTGAACATCGTCCACCGATTGGAAAGACCGGCGTACCATCTTCCTGGACATAACATCCCAGGACGAGCGACTGATGGGGATGGAGATATGCCACGATCGCATCAGGCCGCACGATCGATTTCATCACATAGTGGTCCGGGAAATCATCAGGGGCCCTTCGCGTAAAAGACTCAATGCAGAGGCCTTGGGGCCTTTCTTCGTGACCGTTCGATCCAAAATTCAGCCAATGAACCGCGACCGCCGGAGCTGAAGCAACATCTTCTAAAATATCTTTGATGCTGTCTCCTTCGACGGGATAAAGAAACTCGTCGGCATCAATAAACGCACACCATTCGGAGCTATTTCGATAGCTATCGATTGCGTGATGAAATGCGCGCATTTGACCAAAGTCACCCTCCACGTAGTGGTACGTGATCATTTCCGGCCAGGGAAAGGATTCTATAACGGTTCGCGTCTCGTCAGTGCTTTCATTGTCGTACAAATAGAAGTGGTCGACGCCAGCCAGTCTGTGAAAATGCAACCACTCAAGCAGATCGTCCGCCTCGTTCTTGATCGCACACACAACAGACAATCCGTGCTTCTTACGGCTCACTCCGGCATGCAGCTTTTTTGCCTCCATGACTCGCAAGAGGCCGGCGAATTCTCGACGAAGATTCTCACTCTTCGGAGCCACGGCTAGCGCGGCAAGATAAGTGTCTTGCGCCTCTTGAGCGGAACCCATGTTCAAATGCGTTACGGCAAGTCGATGCAGAATACGAGAATCGGAAGGCAGTTGCCTGGCAAGACGAACCAGAATTTCCAATGCGCGTGCGAACTCGCAGGCCTGCACAAGAACCGCGGCTTTCGCGAACTGATATTCGTTGGAACCGCTGAACCGCCCTTCCAACTCCTTGACTGACTGAATCAATTCTTCCGGATTCGGATTAGCAATCCGACCGGAAAAGAAGTCTCTCAATCTTCGCTCGACCTCATTCGTCGAGAGCGCATTGAGATCCAGGTCCAAGCCGAAACTTGACCGTGTCGAGGTTTCTGTTTCCAACCTACAGCGCTCCCGGCTTGATCATACCTAACATTGGTTCACTCCGAAAATTCCCGCTCGAGCAACTTGATCCTGCAAGAATGCGGTATAATCTAAGCGGATTGACCCAGCATCTCAGTTTCTATGTGAACCTATTCTTGATTGTTGTAAGGTTATTTCGAGGAAAATCAACCAGATAATAGAGACGTTAACGCGCATCTTTGTGCAGTGTTATGTTGCGTATCGCGGGAGACCTGAACTCTAAATGACCGGGATAATGAGAGATAGAATGCGCCCTCGCACGCTTACTCGAAGAACAATTGTGGCCGCTCTAGCGGCAGGTCTCGTTCCGACTTCCCTGCACGTTCTAAGCCTCAAGAGTTTTGCCGCGTCGGCAGCAAAGTCTCGACCTCTCGTGGGCGCAATTCGCTGGGATGCATGGTATTCGCCGGGTTCGGCACCGACACAAGCGGTTGAGAACTCACTATCGCCCGAAAAATATCGCTGGAGAACTCCATTCTTCGCCAGGGACCAGGGCAATGATTCAGATGCCGTTTCTTTCCCGGCCATCACGCAGGAGGAAATGGACAAGGAAATAGGTCAAGCTGTCTTTGCCGGACTCGACTATTGGGCATTCGTTGCCTACGGATCAAACCATCCGATGTCGAAGGCGCTCGATCAGTTCAGGGCCAGCTCGAAGAGCGGCAGTCTCAGATACTGTATGTTCACGGAGCTGAACCGGTGGGGCTCACGCGCCAAACTGACGGCTCTGCCTCAAGAGCATATCGGTCTCATGGCGGACAAGAATTACCTGCGGGTATTTGGCAACAGACCTCTGTATTTCTTGGGCTTCATCAATGAGGCAACCGTACAACGGAACTGGCAAGGAACCGCAGGCCTGAGGGAGCAGCTTGCGAAATTCAGAGAGGCTGCAACCAAGGCGGGGCTAGGCAATCCCTATCTGGTTCTAGCTGGCGATCAAAATTTCCTGGCGCGGGAAGCGAAAAACATGGGGGGCGACGCGGTCGGATCATACGCACTTACGATCGGCAACGGTCGAGGAACTTTTGCCAAGCTCACGCAAATCGCCGAACGCGGGTGGAATGAGCTCAAAAAGAGTCAATTGCCTGTGGTGCCGACTGTGATGACTGGATGGGATCGACGCCCTCGCATTGAACGACCCGTGCCATGGGAAACGAAGCAACGTCCGGGAGAAGGCATGGAGAACTTCTTTACGGCACCAACAAAAGAAGAGCTCGCCGGTCATTTGGCCCAATCTCTCGAGTGGATCGCCGCTCAAGCACCGGGCCAGCAGGCCCCCGTTGCGCTGATCTATGCCTGGAATGAAAATGACGAAGGTGGCTGGCTAATGCCGACATGGCCTTGTCAAACAGACCGCCTCGATGCGCTACATCAAGTTCTGAAGAAGACCGCTCCAAGCCATAAGCCAGAGCTCTGCTAACGGTACAGATGGGCGAGCCGCTGCAGTAGCGTCTTCCATCTATTGGCCTGATACTTCCCGGTATGGATCATCGCCAGTTGAGTGGCATCGTCCATTCATTCCAATCCACAGTCCTATGATCGGGATGATAGGGAACATACAATTGCTTCACCCAATAACTGAAGTTTGGATGAAGCTTGACAAATTTGTAGAACGCATCTCCGAAGTTTATGGGGCTCAAGCAAGTCCTGTTCATTGGCCTTTGGGCTATCGCGTTCACGCAATAGGATGACATACAGGCCCTTGTCTCGCTTTCAGCGACGTTGCTGAGGCTTCGAAAGCTGTTCGTCGAATGGAGCCGATACATATAGCGATCCGCTTCCACGTATTTCGGCTCGACTACGGTGACGGCACGTAGAGCGAAATCCCAGTCGTGGCAGTATTTCAAATCGGCCAACCATCCAACCTGTCGCAGCAACTCGCGACTCAACACGAAATTGCCGGTGGAAGCGGCGATCTGCGAGTCAAGGAACGTCCATGACAGCGGAGAACCGGCTATTCGGGCCCGATCGATGGCATACCGAAGACTCGTCGGAAATTGATGGGTCGTTATCGACCTACCGCGTTCATCGATTGGCTCGACAGCCGAAAAGCCGAAAAACAGCTTCTCATGGCCGTACTGGCTCGCAAATATCTGAACACGGTCCTTTGAAAAGGCATCATCCGAATTCAGGAAGAAGATCATTTCTCCCTTTGCGAGGGACAACGCTCTATTCCAGGTGTAGTGCGCCCCGAGGTTGAGAGGATTCCTCAAGAGCGTGCAAGACACGAAGCGCTTGCCGAAGGACTTCTTCTTAATGAGTCGCTGCGCGATTTCAAAACTCTTATCAGGAGAATGATCGTCGACCACGATGAGTTCGACATCGGAGAAGGTCTGCTGGTAGACAGTCTCGAGACACTCCTCGATGTACGCTTCATGCTTGTAGCAGGCAATTACGACGCTAGCTAACACCTGAGTCCTCCCGAGCTCAACGTCGTACGATTATCGAATGATTCGATCTGATGAGGGCACGGCTTCCTTCACCCACCTCAAGAACGGCGAGTTTGTACTCTCCGTCAGGCATATCGCGAACGAGAAAGGACAGTTGGAAGCCGAAATAGCACTCCTTGCTTTCCGCCTTCATATATTCCTTGACGTCAAAGCGCTCGTGCCAGTCCACAACCAAGCAGTACCCGTTCTGATCCTGCTTTTCCGGATTTGCGGAGAGGAGGATCAAGAAGCCTGTCCTGTGCTTGCTCGCTTCAAAGCTTCCGCCAGGACAGACCCATCCTCGCACGAGAATGCTCGCGCGCGGGTCGACTACCACCCGCTCGCCCGTTTGCGAGTTTATGTTCTCAATGACAAGCAATGATCCGGGCGGATTCTCAGATGCATCTTGCGCTTCGACAGGAACTCCGCTCCGCGTGTGCTGCAAGCCCGAATAGGCCATCTCCGATTTGTGAAGGGTAGCGAGCAGTTCAACGTGCGTGGCCGCTTCCTTCACCGCTTGCTCGAGCTCCTGCCGACTGAGGCAGTCCAATAGCTCCGGATTCGAACGAACTTGGATCGAGATCGGTTCGGATGACGCTACCCTTCTCACCACCTCAAGAAACGCTCGTCCGTAACGCGAGTCCGGTTCTAGATGGGCTCCCTCGGCCCACTCGTTCCAAGAGTTGATGAAAACGATAGGTTCGGAAAATGAGCTCTTCCTTGCTCGGCGGGTGGCATCTCGCAGCCAGACTTCAAATGCCTCCGGACTCGACCTGTTAAAGATGTGGCCCCGCGAACCCTTCCGGGGTGTGTTATCCCAACGCGGCATAACGGCCGGAAAATAAGGATAATCGTATGTCTTGCCCAGAGACGAGCGCATGGCGTCAACGTAGTCGTAGACCTTGCCCGTAAAGGTCGCTGGAGCTCCCAAGTCCGAGAGGGGCAACTCCGCCGTCGAGACGGTGTGCGGAGGAAATTCCACCGCCGCATCGCAGTTGACGTCCCGCGGATCAAATTCTCCGAACGTCATGGCGTTGCAGATCAGAATCTCGCCAATTCCCAGCTCCTTTGCTCTCGTGCGCCAAATCTTGAATAGACGCTGCTTGTCCGGCAATAGCGATGGCCGGTAGATAAGTATGACCTTGCGGCCGTCTACCGAGATGTAGCGCTCGTCGAGCAGAAGGTCCGCCATATCGTCAATAAAGCGAACATCTTCTTCCAGAGAATGATTTTGTCCGAGCAGGAGCTCCGCATCTGAACCGTCCCAGCGACGTGACCAATTCTCATTCGCCCAGCAGATGCAGAAGGGTAGATTCGGCTCTCCGTCCTCCAGAAGAAGTTCCAGCGGCCTTTCCAGAAGTCTACGCCCCTGGAACCAGTAAGCGTAGTAGCAGAAACCGTAGACGCCGTAGCGGCGAGCCAAATCGGCCTGCTGTCGACGCGTGTCCGTCAATCTCACATCATAGAAGCCTAGGTCTGCGGGCAGCCAGGGAGATTGATGCGCTGGAAACTGAGGACGCATGCGCGAAACGTTGGTCCACTCAGTGAAACCAGGTCCCCACCACCTGTCATTCTCCGCGAACGAGTGAAACTGAGGCAGATAAAAGCAAACGTAGCGCACCTCCTTGCCTGTGGGGTCCGGAGCAGGCGTAACGATCCTGTTGTTGTTCGGAATCAGGAGGTCGCTGTAATCGGCGCTCGAAAATCCCAGCGCGATGACGAGTTCGTCCGGCGCGAAGTTGTCAAAGAGCGGGATCTCAAAGTATTCCCCATCGTCCAAGCTGACGCGAAGATAAATCTGGGCCTGGCTCGGGTCCAATAGCGTGTTTCTGAGGGCCCGCGCCAAGCGCCGACGTGCGCCCGGGTTCGCCAGATCGATACGGAATCCAGGACGACCAATTGCCTTCGAGCGAATTTCGGCGGGAGCCGCACGGTCTGTCCTCGTCTCTTCGATCGAGTGGGAGCCAACAAAGAGCGAAAGGGAAACAGAGGCCGCGGGCGACCTGGCATCGACGATCCAACCCGAGATTTCCCGGCCGGAATACTCAAGTATCGCGCCGCGCAGGCGGGCGCCCGACTCCAAATTGCTTAAATCGGAATCCAGGAACAAGCTTTGAAGATTTTCCTCTTGTGGAATAGGACTAGCAACAGGTTGCGTGTCCTTCGCATCTTTGACACCGCGTTCCGCAATCTTATTCATCGCACCCCGATCTCCTGCCAACCCCTCGGGACGGGCTGGCCTATGTTCTTCTCGCATCACAGCATGCGCTGGCTTGACGGCGATTCACTCGCAACTTGCAGGCGAGAAGTCTTGTCCCAAGAGTAAGCACGGTTCCGTACCGCATCCTCAACGATTGAGCCGCTTGCGAGCCCGGACATCGCGCGAGCTTCGAAAGAAGATCAGCCATCATCACACATTCAGTTGTGCATTAAGCGCCTTACTTCGCAAGCGCGAGATTAGCGCAATCTTTCTGTCTTCGATATGAAGGCACGCTTCAGTTGTGTCCGAATTGTCGCAGTTGCTTGCCTCCTTTTGCATCTTTCCGCTCCCGAACGAATAAACAACGCTCAGTTGTCGGCGAGCGCGACGCCGATCGAGCTCAAGCGCCGCACTGCGCCTTCATTGCGTTGTCGCGCGGCGTGTTGATACCAATACACCGCCATGTCCCTATCTTGAGCCACGCCGGTGCCCGACATCAGTGCGTCTCCCAGCGCTAGCTGCGCTTCCGCCATGCCTTGTTCAGCCGCCTTCTGAAACCATTCGACGGCCTTCTTCGGATCCGCTTCGCGGCCCTGCCCTCTCCCGAGCATCACAGCAAGGTTGTACTGCGCCACCATATGTCCCTGCTGTGCGGCCGCCTCGTACCAGCTCACACCCTGAGCGACGTCCTGGGCGACGCCATTGCCGGTGCAATATATGACGGCGAGCTGAAACTGCGCGGCCGCATTGCCTGCGCGCGCAGCCGTGGCCATCCACGACGCTGCGGCCCGCGCATCGCTCACGCCGCTCTTCGGATCGGCATACAGAAGCGCAAGAGTGTATTGGGCTTCGACATGGCCAGCCTCGGCCGCGCGCGTGAACCACGGGATCGCGCCTTGAACATCCGCAGTCCCGCCGAACTTGCCCATTCGCAGCGCCCCGAGTTGGAATGCCGCCGGTGCGTAGCCGGCTTCCGCGGCTTCGCTCAAGAGCGCCTGCACCTGTACGAGGCGTTCGGAGGAGCCATCCTGGTGAAGCAAGAACAGGGCATAGGCGGTCTTGGCGTCGGGATCCCCGCCAACAGCGGCCTTGCTCAGCCATTCTCCTGCGAGTTTTTGATCGCGTGGAACGCCGTTGCCTATCGAATAGAGCCTGCCGAGTTGTACTTGCGCGGCACTAATGCCGCCCTCCGAAGCGCGTTCAAACCATTTGATCGCGGCTTCCACATTGCGTTCGACGCCAGAGCCGTTGAGATAAAAGATCGCGACGTTGAACGCGGCGGTCGCGTGGCCGTTCTCCGCCGCACGCTCGAACCATTTTGCGGCGCGACGAATGTTCGGGGCGACACCCGTTCCGGTCGCATAGAAGCGACCGACGAAAAACTGCGCCTGTACATCGCCTCGCTCGGCGGCCTTCTCGTACCAAGTCGCCGCTTCCCGCAGGTCCGGCTCGGCACCTGCTCCGTGTGAATAGAACTCCGCCAGCGCCTGGATCGCCGGAAGGTAATCCTTGCGCGCCGCCTTGCGCAACGCGGTTTCGGCCAGGTCGAGATCCCTGGCGACACCCTTTCCGTTCAAGCGCAACAAGCCGATGTTGTAGAGCGCTATCGCATCGTCATGCCTTGCCGCACTCTGGAACAGGCGCGCCGCTTCGGCGGGGGCCTCTGGCATCCCTGCTCCCTTCAAATTCATGAAGGCGAGCGCAACCTGCGCCCTCACATGGTCCTGATCGGCGGCTTTGCGATACCAGATCGCGGCCTGCTCGAAATCGACGGGGACCCCTCGGCCCTGATAGTGGACATCGCCAAGCGCAAATTCGGCTGGCGCACACTTCTGCTCAGCCGCGGCCCGATACCATCCGAGCGCCGCCTGAAAATCTTTCGTACAGCCCAACCCTTCGCTGTACATGTTGCCAAGGACCGTCTGCGCCTCTGCTTTGCCGGCCTCCGCTGCAGCAGAGATCCAGCGAAAAGCGACCTTGACGTCCCGCTCAACACTTGTTCCGTGCGGGAATACGAGGCCATGAACATTCGATGCCTTGTCACCGAGCCGAACGGCGGATGACTGGCGCCAGGTTTCATGTCGATAAGGACCGAGTGGGGCCTTGTCCCCATGGAGAAAGATCAAGCCGAGCTGAAATTGCGCTTCGATGCTGCCGAGCTCGGCCGCCCGCTCGTACCAGACAGCGGCGTCAGGGATGCTTCTCACAACCCCCTCGCCCTTCACATAGAGCATTCCGATCCGATAGCTCGCCTCGGCCTCGCCGGCCTCTGCGGCTAACTTCCAGAGCTTGAGCGCCTCCAGATACTGGCCGCGCTCGTATGCAGCCACGCCTCGCCCAAATGGCCCAGCGTGGGAGAACTGGGTAGCCGGCCGAATCCACTGGAACAGCGATCGCGCCGAAGGTGTCATGGCTCACGCATAGCTTCTCGGATACCCTTCATCATCCCGCCGAGCAGATACATTGCGACGGACCGGGTTCCGACGTTGATATCCCCCTGAAGGGTCATTCCAGGGATCAGCCGAAAATTGCTTGGCACGTCCTTGAACTTGGAAGAGTCGACCGAGCATCGCGCTTTATAGTAGGTGTAGTCGAGCGGCTTGCCATCCTCATCCGTTGTAAACGCACCCTCGCTGATCCAGCGCACCTTGCCTTCGGCGGTGCCGTGCTCCGCCGCATTGAACGCCTCTATCTTTATGGTGCAGGGATCGCCAGCCCGGATGAACCCGATGTCCCTTGAGGAGATCCTGATCTCCGCCTCGAGCTTGGTGTCGACCGGCATGAGCGTGATGAAGGGATCGCCCGGCTTGAGGACCGAGCCGACCGAAAGCCTCGCCATGGTCAGTACCACCGAGGGCTCCGCGGCCGTCCAGCGGACGAGATCCTGATGCTTCAGCGCCTTCTCATAGGCCGCTCGCGCATCATCGAGTTTGTTGCGCGTCGTCACCAGATCCTGGCTCAGTTGTGCAAACCACTGCTGCTTGAAGGCGTCCCGATCGGCGACCAGCGATCCCAGCGTATTCTGCGCTTCGATCAGGCTGCTGTGCGTGTTCTCCAATGTCCGCAGCAGTTCCAGCCGGGTATCCTGCGAGATGTACATGTTGAGCTGCGAGCCGGTGCCATGCTCGGCAAGCGTCGTGCGCATTGTCTCGATCTTCTGCAAGACCTCGTCGCGCTGCCGATACCTCGCATCGTCGCCGCGAAGCTTCTCGATCGTCGCCTGGGTCTGCTTGATCTTCGATTCGAAACTGTTGAGCTGGGCGGTATATTGCGCCATCCGCTGGTCGTAGAGCGCTTTCTGCAGCGCCGCGTACTTCTGGAAGTCCGGGTCCGACTTGCTGGCAAAGACGAGCGGCTGCTGCTTCAGTTCAGCCTCATCTCGCGCCACTTGCGTCTCGAGACTCGCGATCTGCAATTGCGCCTGCGTCAGATCGGCCGAGGTAAAGGTTGCGTCGAGAGTGGCAAGCAGCTGTCCGGGTTGCACCTGCTCGCCCTCGCGCACATCGATTGTCTTGATGATCGATGGATCCAGCGCCTGCAGAACGCTGATCTGACCGGCTGGCACGATCTTTCCGGAAAGGCTGGTAATAACGCGGTCGAGCCGCGTCAGGCACAGGATCGCCACGATCGCAACCAGGAATGCAGAAAGGACGAACAGGGTCGCCCTCGCAACCATAGGCTCTGCCTCCTCCCGGATCGCATCGGTTTCCGACTGGAATTGGCGAACGGTCGCAAGCGACGCTTGATTACGAGACAAGGGTCGGGCTCCGGAAGTTCGGTCTGTCGTTGCGATTCGCCGGCGCCAAGTGCGTGTTCTGCTGGTACCAAAGCGAGCTGTAGATATCGTTACGTTCCAACAGCTCCTCGTGCCGCCCGATGTCGTCGACCACGCCGCGATTGAGCACGAGAATCGCGTCCGCGGTTGTCAGCGACGACAGTCGATGCGAGATGATGATCAGCGTCCGGCCATTCGCAATTCGCGAGATATTGGCGTTTACAATCGCCTCGCTGTCGGCATCGAGCGCGCTGGTCGCTTCGTCGAGAATAAGGATCGGCGGATTGACGATCAGCGCACGCGCAATGGCAAGCCGCTGCCGCTGCCCTCCCGAGAGGTTGGGCGAACCTTCATAGACGTGGGTCTCGTAGCCGCGGGGCAGCTTGTCGATGAACTCCTCTGCGCCCGCGAGCCTGGCCGCCTTGACGATGTCGTCGAATGTCGCATCCGGCTTGGCCGCGGAGATATTCTCTCGGATCGTGCCACTGAACAGGAAGTTTTCCTGCAGCACGACGCCAACGTTGCGGCGCAGATGATCAACGTCGTACTCGCGAACGTCGATCCCATCGATCTTGATCAACCCTTCATAGTCCGAATGCAGCCGCTGCAGCAATCGGGTGATCGTCGTCTTGCCCGAGCCGCTCTTGCCCATCACGCCGAGTGTAGTTCCCTTGGGAACCTCGAACGAAATGCGGTTCAGCGCCGGCGAGACTGCGCCCTTGTATCTGAACGTGACGCCGGAAAACTCCACGTTGCCTTCGAGCGGCGACCGGACGCCATGCCCGGAGCGTCCTTCCTCGGCTGGCTGGTTGACGAGATTGCCGACGGTGATAACCGCGCTTCGCGCTTCGTCATATTGGTTGATAAGTTGCGCCATCTGCATCAACGGACCCGAGACCCGCTGCGATAACAAGAGAAAGGCGAACAGCGATCCGATCACGACGGGATCATTGCTTATAAGCGCGAGATAGACGCCCAGCGCGAATGAACCACTTACTGCCAGGCGCTCCAACGGGCGCACGACTACCTGAATCGCGTTTCCGGTCATCCCTTCCGTAAGCCGGGCCTTGGCGACGCGTGCGACCAGCACGTCCCACAGATGACGCTGCCGCGCATCGAGCGCGAGCGATTTCACCGTCCGGATGCCGTTGAGCGTTTGAACCAGAAATGCGCCCTGCGCGCCTTCCGCGACAAGGACGGCATGCGACGCCTTGCGGTAGGTCGGCAGCATCACGATAAGCCACGTTACGATCAATCCCGAGAGCGCCAAAACCACCAACGTCATGATCGGGCTGAAGAAGAACATAACGGGCAGGAAGAAGATCAGCGTCGTCGAATCCAGAATCGTGCCGAACATCTGGCCCATCAGGAAGGAACGGATGCGAAACACCTCACGGACGTCGCGCGCGACAAGGCCGACAGCGGTCTGCTCGAAATAGTCAATGGGGAGATTGAGAAGCTTTTCGAAAACGTAAGTGGACAGCTTGACGTCAAGCCGCGTCGTCATGCGATGAACGAGGTATTGCCTCAAGAACAGGAATGCCGTCTCGAAGGCGACGATCACCACCATCCCGAGACAGAGCACATAAAAGGTGTTGTATGCCTGGTAGAGGATCACCTTGTCCGACAGGAGGCGCCAGAACATGATCGGCGCCAAGGCAAGAAATCCGAGGATCAACGCGGAGATCACGACGTCCCGAACCATACGGCGTTCACGGAACAGCAGCCCGGCGACGAGGCCGAGACTGAACGGCTGCGATTCGTCGGAGATATCATAGTTGCGCTTGGCCAGAACGACATCTCCGGACCAGATGTCTTCGAAGCGCGGTCGATCGATCACAAGCAGCGCATCTTCCGCTGCATTCGGATCCCTCAATACAACGCGCGTATTGTTGGCGCCTCCTTCGACGCGCAACAGCACCATGTGACTTCCGTTGCGTAGACGAACGATGGCCGGGAGCGCCTTCTTCAGATGAGCAAGCCCGTCCCAGTCAAGTTTGACGATCTTCGATCGCATGCCGGCCTTCTCGGCGCAGCGGACGAGTTGACCGAGCTCCACCTCCTGGTCGGTCAGCAGGTTGTCTTTGATAAGCTGCGTTTGGGTGAGATGCAGCCCGTGCTGTCGTGCAACGATGATCAGACATCCGAGCGCGGACGGAGGCACCGGATCCGCATGGGTCTTCTCGGCGGCAGCTTGGATGATCATGAAGCTCAGCCCATGTGTCTGTTACGAGCGTTTGTTACGATCTTTCACGGACATACCGTTACACGACCGACGGCACGCTGCCTCTTAGATACTAACATACATACAACAAAAACGACAGGGACACTAACATTTAAAGCGATAAGGATCGCGCCGGTCATTGCAGGTTGCATCGACTGTTGGACCGGCACCGTCATGAAATCTCTAGGCAGAGGCTTCCTGAAAGTTAAAGCCCGTTTCCAACAAAGTCCTCTGGATGCCTTCGTTGTCCGCCTCGGGCATCAGCGCGAGCGCACGGACCTCGAAGTCCTCCGTCGCTATCGAAACGGTCGGAAAGCCCGCCATCAACAGCAGGTTGCCGAGGCGTTCGGCCGTAAATCCGGTGTGATGGGCCATATGGACGTGCCCCTCCTCGATCGCGCGCGAATGACCGTACAGCATGTCAAGCGGCCTGATCGGACCCGCCGGCGATTGGTAAGCGATGGCGGCAATCCCATGCTCGACGATGAACTGGGCAACCGACTCGATATCCGGGCTCGTGATTAAGGCGAACCCGTCGGGTTTCAAGACCCCATGGAACTGACGCAGCGTCGGAAAAACTTCGTGTGCGTAGAGATGCTCAAGCACATGCGACGACCAGACAGCATCGAATGATTGCGGCTCAAAGGAACCACCGAGATCGAGGATTGACCCGAGGACGTCCGGCCTGACTTCCGGATCGATGTCGAAGCGCACTTCCTCCCAGCCTTGCTCGCCCACCATTCGAGCAATTCGGCGGGCAGGTCCAGGGCCGGAGCCCGCATTGAGCAAGCGCTTCATACTGGCGGACAAGATCGGTTCCTGACGTCGCAATCGGGCGGGGTGAGAACGATACGAATTCCAATCGCCGACTACCATCACCTGATTGATGTGGCCTGACAAAGGCGTAAAGCGCATATGAAGTCACTTCAGACACAAAAGCAAAAGCCCCGCGAAGCGGGGCTTTCACTAACGTGACTCTCAGCAGCCGAGTTAGAGCTTCGGCAAACTGACGACCTGGTCGCTGAACTTGAGATCTTCAACTCCGCTGACCGCAACCGTCTGATTATCGCTGAAATGGAGCGTGTAGGTATTCGTGCTCGCGTCGACGTCAATCTTGGTGACATCAAAGAATGAACGCTCCGCAAAGCTGACGGTATCGTCGCCGTTGCCACCGATGATCGTGTCGTTTCCGGCGTGCGACTGGATATGGAAGCTGTCGTTGCCGTTTCCGCCCTGCAGCGTCGAGTTCGCAGCGGTGCCACCATAGAGCCAGAGCTGGTCGTTGCCGCCATCACCCTGCAGGACGTCACCCTGCACGCCGACCAAGGTGTCATTGCCGCTGCCACCCGAAAGCGTGCTGTGCCCCGACGTGAAGTCCCTGAGCAGATCGTTGCCGTCGCCGCCGACCAGCGATTGAGCACCCGTGCCCGCCCTCAGATAGTCGTTGCCGCTACCGCCATCCAACGTGTCGTTACCACTGCCGCCATAGATGCTGTCATTGCCAGCACCGCCGAACAGGGAGCTGTTGCCGTGTCCGCCGGTGATCAGGTCGTTGCCACCGCCGCCATAGACCGTGTCATCGCCGCTGTCGTGCAGGTGCACCGTGTCGGAGCCCTTGCCCATTGCAACAAACACATCATTGTCGGCACCGCTGACATTGAGTGTTTTGCCACCGGCGTCATCCAGGATGATCGCCTTCAGATTTGGCGTCGTCTCCACCGATGTGGACGAGGAAACGTCCAGCACCTGGATCGTGGGAGCAACCGGCCCGCCATGAAACGGTCCGTATTGAAACCATCCCCTTGTGCCATCCTCTCCGCCGTCCTGGAACACACCGCTCTGCTCCAGCGAGTCGATCAGCGCCGATCTGACACTCGCCTCGATGTTGTTACCGTTGTGGTGAAGGAATTGACCCAGCTCAGTCTTCGTCAAGTAGGTAACGGCCATGATACCCTCTGGCAAGATTCCGAGATTTCACCGATCAGCTGACACGTCGGCCAGCGCCAATGTGCTGCAAGTTGAATGTGCTGCAACTCTACCCAGTGAAGAGGACCTACTCGACCCGACACAACCATCTCAATGTTAGGGTGCATCGCGCCGTTTGTTAAGCCATTGTTAGTCGCGCTGCACAATCGAAGTCAAGGACTAAATTCACGCGCGATTAACTCAGATTTGAGGCCAATGTCACGCTATTGTTAAGTGCGCTGCCGGCGGGGCGACTCGTCCGTCGATGGCCGCTTTTTTTGGCGATTCGGCGCAATCCAAGGCTAAAACCATTCGGAATTCGCGGATGAGCCATGCATGCAGGTTGGACAGATCAAGATCGCAGGGCGCGCAACGAAGAAGACAATTGTAGAGATGCGTTAAGTAATGGTAATGTAACCGCCTGATTTTACTTGGAAATGTGAAGATTTGTTAGTGTGGCACCGCATGACCTCTCCCAGACCGATGCGGAGGACCGTTACTGTTACCCAGCGGAAGGGTGGCGTCGGCAAAACCACGATTGCGATCTGTATCGCAGCCGAGCTGGCACGCCGCGGTCATGACGTCGCACTGGTCGACAGCGATCCGCAGCGCTCGGCCTCGCAGTGGGCCGAGCCGGGCAATCTGGAATTCCCTGTTTACGAAATGGCTCTGGAAGGCACCTCGGTATCCGCCTGGGCTCAGGAGGTGCGAAATATTCAGGCCGCTCTCGTGGTGATCGACACCGCGCCGAATGCGCGTGAAATGGGTGCGTCGATCGCCCTGGCGAACCTGATCCTGGTCCCCTGCACGCCCTCGGGACTTGATCTCGACGCCACCTTGCAGACGCTTGCTATCATTGATGCGGCACGTGAACGCCGGCGCGATGCGATCAAGGTCATTCTAGTTCCCAACCGGCTCGATCGCCGCACGCTTGAGGGCCGACAATTGGTCGAGGAGTTGAGCGAGTTCGGCGAGATCGTCGCGCCTCCGATCGCCAGTCGATCGGCGTTCGTCCGCTCCTTTACAAGCGGTCAATCGGTCGCGAGCTTCATGCCGGGAGACGCGGCGGATCTGGAGATCCAGCAGCTCGCAGATGCGGTGGAAAGGGTTGTCGGAGAGGACTAGAGCATTTCGGTGCTGATGGAATTAGAACCGAAGCTCTAGATTTCTGTTTGACGCGTTTCGCGAACCGGTGTCCCCTTCGCTCGAAGACGCTCTAGCGTGATTATGCGCCACTGTAACCAAAGCCAGCCGGTCGCGCGCGACCGTCTGCACATGCCCTCCTTGGACATATATGCCGACGCCGCGGCCGAATGCTGCTCCCCACTCGATCAAGCGTTCGGGTTGCTGCAACATGCAACGCCGTTTCCCGCGCCGGATTGCAACAACGCTCGGCTTTCCAGGCAAGCGCCGTTTTGCCGTCGAAATTCCCGTCTTGGAGTCTGCAATTGTCACCCCAGCGGCTGCTCGGCCATGCAGCCACGAAGATTTGAAGCAGCGTCGATCAAGCCTTGCGCGCCTGGCTAACCGGAAAGGCCTCAGCCGAAGCTTCTTCAAGCCGCATCTTCTCCAGCAGGAGATCGGTGACTATCTTTCGCAGTCGCTGGTTCTCGAGCGTGAGTTCCTCCAGCACACGACGCATTTCGTCCATCGTTGCGGAGTTTGCTGGCGCCTTCCCGTCACCCGCGGGATCGGACGGAACAATCGCAGCATTCTTGCGCAGAGGCAGCTTCCGCCAACGATGAAGCGTCATGACGCTGACCCCGAGCGCCTTGCAAATCTCCACTTGGGAATTGCCGGCTCGGGCGAGCTCGTCTGCTCGAACGAGCTTCAGGAGGATCTCCTCGTGAGAGTGCTTCTTCATCTTCCCGCCTAAACGCGCCCGGGCCCGCAGCTTGCGGCCGGATCAGCTACCCGACGTAGCCGAAGACTCGGTCCGGGCGGCATCACAATTATCATAAATACCCACAGTCAGAAACGAGCGGCGAAACGCCGGAGGCGTTGGTAACGTCCATGCTTCAGGTAAAGTGTTAGTCATCATCAGCGCAAGCTAGCCGTTCGTGTTAGATGCGGTGCAACCTGATCTCCGGGCCGTTAGCCGCATATCATTCGCCTCGTTCGCCGGTCGTGCCGCGTTACCGCTACCACGGCCATGACGACCCGGGTCCCGTCTTCCTGATCATCGTTGAACATCATCGGTGCTCCACGGTGGAGCGCCGCAACAATGTTGTCTTCGATCGCTTTGTCACTTCAAAACAGTCGAACCGCTCATATCCGATTGGGCTGTTAGGTCAATTGAGCGAAGCGCATATTCAAACGGTTTTTGCCGACAGCACCGAACAAACGGTTTATTCCGAAGGCGCCCCGAAGATCAGGATACCGCCGCAGGAGGCCCAGACTACCTCGGTCCACCCTCTACATTGAATTTTCGGCTCACTTAATTCGTGAAGTATGAGCTGCTTTAACTATATCATACAGTAGTAAGGGTACGACCGCGGGTCAACCTCGAATGGATTTACACCTGGAAATAACGATGCCGAAGGCACGTCTTTCCCGCGTTTTACCGCCAGCACGCCCCTATCATCGGACCGAACACTGTTATGTGATGCGCCGTTAAGACCCCGCAGCCCTTCTGAGATCCCTAGCCGAGCGAGACTACGGACGCTCACGCACACTCGAGCGACCATCGCTTGCGATCTTACGATCTACTCTCGGTGCATCGGCGGTGCCCAGACTGCGCTCCAACCATCCGACGAGATCACGCCTTCTCAATCCAACACCAGTACGGAAAGCAATCGCCCTGCCGTTCTTGTTGCCGCGTAGCCTGCAGCAAATCTATGCGCGCGTTATGTCGAACATTGACGTGCTCACCCTCTTGCGGCGCGCATCATCGCAGACGAGTGCTGGGCAACTCGCACGGCGCAACGTCGCAGGCCAGCCGGTGGCGGCCTGCCGAGCGGTCGATTATTTCCTTTTAAATCATTTCAAATTTAAATATATTTAATCCGACTCGGCCAACAACCAATTCCTGCGGGCGTGCCTAGCCATGAGATGAAGAGGTCCGACCCGGAAGACAGTGGCCACGCGGCCAAGCATCGGAGGACGATGTCCCAGCGTAGCATCGGCAGTCTGAGCAATGGCGTCAGCGCCAGAGCTTCGGCCCGGACGGAGATGATGTTGCCAGTTTCGAACGTCGCCTCCGAAGCCTCAGCGCAATGGCCCGGAAGCGAGGCCAAGACATTCCACGTCTCTTCGGGCGTGGATCCTGGCCCCTCCGGCTTCAATTGGCCCTCATGATCCGAGCGACGAATACAACCGCACCGGCGCCTCAGCAAGCGTGCAAGGCAGATGTGCATATTGGAGCTTTGCATTACGCGCCTGTCGACTTCCGTGCAGATGCAACACTGAAGAAATGGCCTTCAATCGGGAATGAGCGCGCAAAGGCGACCCGCTGGCCTGAACCTTATCTTTTGCTGGAGGGCTCACTGGACGCATGCATCCGGGCATTCCTGGCCAAGCCCGCGCACCAGCGCCATCTCTACGAAGTGCATACTGAACCGCAAGCCCGACTTGTGACGGCCGTATTGTCCGCAGAACAGATCATCGAAATCGCTCGCCTCCGGGATTTTCTCTAAGAGCCAATGCCCCCAATGCCTCAGAAACTTGCCTCGATCGCCGCTTGGGCGCTCCTGTGCTTTCTTGCCTACGCCTCGGTATCGCCAATTGGAGCGAGGCCGACGCTCCCCTCCTCAACGAGCCTGGAGCATATTGCCGCGTTCGCGACCATCGGCTTCCTCTTCCACTTGGCCTATCCGCGCCACGTCATGCTTGTGTGGTTCATCGTCATTGGCAGCGCCGCGCTGTTTGAACTGATGCAACTCGCGACCGTCGATCGCCACGCGCGACTGGTGGACGCCATCGAAAAGATGGCGGGCGGCAGCATGGGCATATTTGTCGGCCGCGCCGCGGTCCATTTCGAGCGAGCGCTGCGCCGGCGCCAGATTTAGTCGCCGGCGCCGGCAGAAGCGCGAGGGACAGGCCGGACGCCGCGATCACAATCGGTGTCCCCAGAGCGTGATTCCACGGCTGCCTGCATGCGGGCCGGACATCCGAATACCTTGGCGCCCGCCGGCACATCCCGATTGACGAAGGAATTCGCACCAATAACGGCTTTGTCGCCAACCGTCACGCCCATCTGAACGATCGCGTTAGGTCCGATATAGACGCCGTTTCCGATCTTGGTCGGAGCGTACTCGATCGGCTTCTCTCCGAGCGAGATGGAGCGATTGACGGTGTGATGCGTATAGATCTGGACGCCGGCGGATATCGAGCACCAGTCGCCGATCTGCAGACCTCCGCCCGAACCGTCCAGAATGCAGCCGGGTCCGATCCATGTATGCCGGCCGACACGGACATCTCCGAGCACGAGCACGTTGTCGTACATCGTCGTGCCCTCGCCGAAGCCGTAAGCGGCCGCATTATCACCTCGCTCCGTGAGGAGATCGCCGATCGACACCCTTCGGGAGAACTGCGCTTTCTTGCGGGCTGCGAGAATCTGCAGAAAGCGCCTGATCAGCCCGAGCCATTCGTCCACGCGCTGCTCGGACATTCCGGAGTTGAAGTCTGGCGACATCTGAGCCCCTTGCTCGGCCGAACCCTGGGCGGGCTATGATATCACCATCACGCGTCGAACGAAGACGCGACAGGGACCGCCGTGCGAGGGCCTGCTGTTTAGCTCGCGTTCTCCGTCATCGCAGCGACCCGCGCGGCGAACGGCCGAATATCCCTAGGACAGCGGCGCGATTTAATCAACAATTATTAGTATTTAATTCCGTTGCCTCAACGTTTTTGAATGGACGCTCCGCCCGATTCACGGTTCCGCTCTGCCGCGTTCACCATCAGCGCAGGGGACAGGCCCGCTGCGAGGCCCGTAAGCTGGGTCCTGAGCACCTAAGACCATGGAAACAAGTCGAAATTTCCGTGGGTCGCCGCGCGGCTGCGGTCTCCGACTTCAGTAACTTTGCTCACCGAATGCCTCCCTCACACGAACAAAACGCCACTTCATGCAAAAGGGCTCAGCATTGACCGGCATCGAATTAATATTTAAGCTTCCACTTTAAATCAATATTTTGAATGTCATTTTAATTTACAACGGCTTCAAATGCAAATCGAGAAAAATGCCGCCAGCCTTCAGGCACACCATAGAAACTCCCAGAGATACGAAACCTTGCTGAAGTCAGGGCTGACCGACACCGAACGTCGAACTATTGAAACCCTGCTCTCCGAAGCCCAGGCCGAAATCGCAAGATTAACTGGGATTACCACATCCCAATTTTGGCAAGGGCAGAGCAACTCGATTTCGTGAGAGCTCGACTTATTGGAACCTGTTCCCTGGCGCGTCCCGACACACGTCGTTCCTCGTATTGAGAAGGAACTGTCAACCCTCTGGTTCTGCTCAAACGTATGGTGGTTAAAATAAATCCAGCAAGCTATTAAATTGAGATGACCAATCCGGACAAATCGATTTCGACCAAAAACCTGTCGCAAGTAATGAGCGATCAGTCACGCGGCGAGTTCTTCGCAGGACTCTTTGCGATTGGCTGCATAAGTGGCCTCGCATCACGCGTCTTCCAATCGGCAAACAAACTGGGGTGGATGGAGGCCCTCTCTGAGACCTTTGAGGTAAGCGTGGTGGTTTGGGTATCCTGTGCAGCGGGGGTATACCTTGTTCTTCAAGATCGAACGACCGGGATTCGTTCTTTCGAGGTGGCCATAGGCGCAGCATTTGCCTTTCTGATCCTTCTGCCAATCGGCGCGTTGAGCTGGCTCGCGGTTGCGGCGCTGGGCTTGTACGTCATCATTTTCTCCGAGGACCCGTCGGCGCGACGCGGCGCTTTCATACTGGTGGCAACCACCGTTCCGGTGATCTGGAGCCGACTCTTATTCCAGTTCTTTGCCGATCTGATATTGCGGATTGACGCCTCCCTTGTCGGTTGGTTGTTGCGCACTCCCCGAACCGGGGACATCGTTGGATTCGCCGACGGTTCGGGAGTTCTGGTCATCCTGCCAGGTTGTTCTTCGCTCGCGAATATGTCGCTTGCATTTCTCTGCTGGATTACCTTGAGCCGGTTGGTCGACCATAAGAGATCTGCCTACGATCCGTTCTGGTGCCTTCTGGCCTGCGTGTCGGTGATCGCGGTGAACGTCACGCGCATGAGCGTCATGGGCTTAAGCCAGTGGCACTACGATACATTCCATAGTCCATTGGCGGCTGCTGTTGCCAATGCCGCCATGCTGGGCCTAATCCTCGGTTGCTGTCTGATAGGGGTCAGGCGTGAATTTTTCCAGCGGATTTAAGTGGGCACTCGCCACGGTACTCGCGCTAGCCATCGGATGGAAGATGGTGCTCCCGCCTGACTACCAAGGTCATCTGAAGGAAGACCTTGTCGAATTTCTTGAGCGCAACCACTTCAATGTGGTCGCGAGATACGAGACAGGAACGCTGATCATCAGCGCCAACGCAGCATCATGCCAAATGCATGTTGCAAAGCTAACCCCCGATGGATCGAACGCGAATCTCGTACGGCATCTCACCGCAGGAGCGCAACGCTCGTTCGTCGTCTTCCGCAGCGAGATTTATACGCAGCAACCGGTATTTTGGACTGTGCTAGATTATCTTTGGTCCAGATTTCTTCGCGAGCTTCGCTTGACCAGGAACGTGTCGCCCGTCATCGATGTGGCAGAAAGCTCATCATGCAACGCCGAACGGCTCCCGTGGGGTGAGCTTGAACGTTGAATCATGGGTGCTCTTTGGGAGGTCCCTTTCGTGTGAACGATCGGCCTAATTTTAGCTCTTTCAGCCATCACGCGACGGTATTCTGCAAAAAATTCGACCGGATAGCCGCCACATCCTGACCTCCGGCTACTTCATCGGGCGACCGGTCCGGTGCGGTTCGGCGGGACGAAAATATCATAACGATGGCTAACCCTTCGGCGGCGGGCGATCACCGGCGCCTTCATCGATGAACCATCCACAAACGTCGCCCCGTTCGCTACTCTCAGCGTTCCTTGAATGCCCGTCCCGCCTGATCCCGCAACGGCTTGACCAGGTACGACAGCGCGGTTCGCGCCGGCGTCTTGATGAAGACATCGACCGGCATGCCCGGCACCAGCTTCGCCGATCCCAGTCTTGCAAGCTCGTCGGCCTTGAGCAGGATGCGCGCCGTGTAATAGCTCGTGCCGGTCCGCTGGTCCTGCGTCAGGTCCGCCGACACCATGCTGACCTCTCCGTCGACCTCGGGCGTCGTCTTCTGATTGAAGGCCGCAAATTGCATGGTCGCGGTCTGTCCGACATACACCTGATCGATATCCCGCGGCGTGATCTTGACCTCAACCGCGAGGGCGTCCGCATCCGGCACGACGAGCATGATCTGCTCACCAGGAGCGATCACGCCTCCCACGGTGTGAACGGAAAGCTGATGAACGCGGCCGGACTGCGGCGCCCGAATATCGATGCGATTGAGCTGGTCCACCGCCGCGGTCTTCCGCTCTGTAAGCTCGGAAAGCTTGGAGCGCGTTTCGATCAGATCCTTGCCGACCTCGGTTCGCAGGTCCTGATCGATCTGGATGATCTGAAGCTCGATCTCAGCGATCTTTCCCTTTGACTGCGCCATCATGCCGCTCAACTGGCTGCGCTCACCTTCCAACCGCGCGCTGTCGCGCTCGAGCGCGGTCAGGCGCGTGATGGGCACCAGGTTTTTCTGGAACAGCGTCCGGACGCCCTCGAGTTCCTGGCGGATGTAATCGACTTCCTTCTGCTTGGCCTCGGCCTGCCCGGCGTAGCCCTTGATCTCGTCCTGAAGCTGCGCCTTGCGCTCCCTGAGCTGTGCCTTCTGGCCGCTCCGGGACTGTCGGCGCAGATCGAACAAGGTGCGCTCCGCCGAGATCGCGCGCCCCGCCTCCAGATTGCTGTCTCTCGACCGTTCGAGCAGCGCCGGCGGAAATACGATCTGATCAACGCTGTCGCGCTCAGCCTCGAGGCGTGCCTGGCGGGCAAGCAGTTCGTCGAAACTCTTGGTGACGATCGTTGCGTTCGCGAGCGTCTGGGTCTCGTCGAGCCGGATCAGAATATCTCCGGCTTTCACCCGGTCACCATCGCGGACACGCAGTTCGCCGACAATCCCGCCGGTGGCGTGCTGAACCTTCTTCACGCTTGAATCCACCACGACGACACCCTGGCCGATCACCGCGCCGGACAACTGCGACGTCGCGGCCCAACCGCCGATGCCGAAGGTGACGAAGCCGACCATGAACATGCCGACGATCATGTAGCGCTGGATGGACTGCAGCGCCGGCGTTGCTACCTGGCGATCCATCGTCCGCCTCCCTGTCCGTCTGCCACCACCCTGAGCGGCGCTGTCGGTCGCAGCACCTTCTTGAGCACCTCCTCCTTCGGCCCGAAGGACTGAAGCCTTCCTTCGCCGATCACCAGGACATGGTCGACCGCTTCGAGCGCCTTCGGCCGGTGCGCAACCACGGCGACGATGCCGCCGCGGTTACGGACATTCAGGATCGCTTCCGTAAGCGCCTCTTCGCCTTCGGAATCGACATTCGATGTCGGCTCATCAAGCACCACCAGGAAGGGATTGCCGTAGAGCGCCCGGGCGAGCCCAATGCGTTGCCGCTGACCGGCGGATAAAGCCATTCCGCCTTCGCCGACCTTGGTGGCATAGCCATCCGGGAGCGAGAGGATGAGATCATGCGCACCGGCTGCTTGTGCGGCCTCCAGCACTCCCTGCGATGTGGCCTGAAGATCGAACCGTGCAATGTTGACGGCAATACTGCCCTCGAACAGCTCGACGTCTTGCGGCAGATAGCCGATATGCTTGCCAAGCTCGTCGGGTGACCACTGTTCCAGCGCCGCGTTGTCGAGCTTGATCTTGCCGCGCAGCCGCGGCCAGACGCCGACCAGCGCACGAACCAGCGTAGACTTGCCGGATCCACTGGGGCCAATAATTCCCACGCCCTCGCCGCCTTTCAACTGAAACGAGACATCTGAGAGGACCAGCTTCTCTGAATCCGGGGGCGCGACATAGAGATGCTCGACGACGAGCGCCGCTTTGGGCGCAGGCAGTCCAAGCGGCGAATCCTCGTCGGGGAGGAGCTTCAGCAAGCGATCCAGCCGATGCGCCGACTGTCGGGCGCCAACGAATCCCTTCCAGTTCGCGATCGCCACCTCCACGGGCGCAAGCGCCCTCGCCGTCAGGATCGAGCCGGCGATGATGATGCCGGCGGTCGATTCCTGGTTAATGACGAGAACCGCGCCGACCGCAAGAACAAGCGACTGCAGGAACGAGCGAAAGAACTTCGAGAGCCCGCCGAGCCCGCTCGCAACGTCGCTCGCCTGCTCATGCGCCGAGAGATACTTGCTGTTGACATCCTGCCAGCGCAGCGCCGCCTGCCGCCTCATCCCCATCGCTTGCAGGACCTCAGCGTTTCGCCGTCCCTCGGCGGCAAGTGCGTTGCGCGCGACGCCGAGCCGCGCGAACGCCTTTGCCGGACCGCGCGTTCGGGTCTCCGTCAGGACTGTGACTCCGACCAGCACCAGCGCGCCCAACAGCGCGGTCACGCCGATCCAG
Source organism: Bradyrhizobium sp. BRP22 (assembly GCF_020194175.1). Classification (GTDB taxonomy): domain Bacteria; phylum Pseudomonadota; class Alphaproteobacteria; order Rhizobiales; family Xanthobacteraceae; genus Bradyrhizobium. Next base: position 169,629 of record NZ_JADYVX010000006.1, read on the forward strand.
AAATGGAACAGGAAGCAGATGCCAAGATAGATCGGCATCCAGGGCAGATCAAAGAGCGCGGTCGGCCCGCCCCCGGACAAGAAACTGCGGACCTGATCGAGATCGCGCAATGGCTGCATGCCGTCGCCATCGCCGCGCGTCTTGAGCGGCAGGCGCACGACTGCATCGAACACACGAAGGCCGAGCCTTTCATCGAGGTAACGCCCGATCCGAACACTGATCCGGCTTCGGACCAGATCGAGGCCGCTCTGGAACAGATAAAGCACCATCGCCAGCACCAGCAACGCAATCAGCGTCGGGATGCTGCGACCGGGCAGCACCCGGTCATAAACCTGAAGCATGAAAAACGAGCCGGTGAGCATCAGCAGATTGCTCAGGCCGCTGAAGGCGGCAAGGCTCCAGAATATCCGGCGGCACGAACTCAGGAATGCCGATATCTCGGATTGCGGCTCATCGTAGAAGTCGGCAGGACGCGGCGGGCGGCTAAACAGCCGCGCTCGCACGACCTCGACCGAACGTTCGCCCAACCTGGTGAGCTCTCGCGACGATGATCGCGCCCGCTCTGCCAGAAGTCCTAGGGCGGCGATAAATATCGCCCATCGCGATACTTCCATCTCCTCAATATTTACCGACGGGGAGGTATCTCCCCGCCGTCCAAGATTAGTCATGGCACGTGTCCCCTAACATGCGCCGTGGAGATTAACTCCACGGCGCTGAATGTTCTTCGACTTATTGCGCCCCTTCGCTTACGCGAAATGGAAGTCGTGACTCTGCAGTGCACCAAGCTTAGTGTTCTTCAGCGTGAGCGAGTCAGCTCCGTTCGCAATGACCACGTCCTGTCCGACCTGCGAAGCGTGGTTGAGAACGCTGGCAAAGTCGCTGAACGCACTCTTGCTGAACTGGATCGTGTCGTGCGAAGTCCCGTAAGCATCGAAGTCCTTGATGACATCCTTACCGAAATTCGCGGCGAATACGAACGTGTCTTGATTACCCTTGCCGACGAACAAGTCGTTGCCCGATGTGCTCGTCAGCGTATTGCTGCCTGTCGAGCCAAGGATCGCGCTGCCCGAACTGGCCGTTGTGTGACCGGCACTGTCGACCCCCACCGCTTTGAACGAGTGCACAGTGTTGGATACGGCAGACGTGCTCGTGAAGCTCCAGTTACCGTCCGCACCGGCAGTCGTCGTCCCGATATACGCCTTGCCGTCGTACATCTTGACTTGGCTGAATGCATCAGCGGTGCCTTTCATTGTAACGACATTGCTCGAGCTCGTGGTGAGCGAAGTGAAGTTCACTGCTGAAGCTGGAGCGGTCGGGGTCGTCGGCGTTGCGCCTGGAGCGCCGATGGTGTGATCCCCATTGAGATCCTGATGGAAAATATTCTCATAGGATTGGACCGTTGTGCTGTTGGCAGCAAGAGCAACGCCGTGGGTCGGGTAGAACTTGAAGTTGCCCTGACTATCCGTAGTCCAGAAGGTGAACTGCCCGCTTGAGTCTTTCCACGCAACATCGTAGCCGCCGCCATCCAGCTTGACTGAGCTGATTGGAATCCAGTCTTCGAATTGGCCGGCTGTCACAGCAGCGCCGTGATATTTCAGCTCGGGGCCGGAAGCTCCGAGGAAATAATTGTTGCCGACCTGGACCAGGCCAGTCAATCCAGACGGTGTGGTCGATCCACCACCGATCACCGGATGGAAGGCCTGCGATGCAGCGCTGACATTGCCCGCAACGTCCGTTGCCGTCGCCATGAGGTCGTGAGTCCCGCTCGACAGAGCGCTGGTGGTGACGCTCCAGCTCCCGTTCGTCCCCGCCGTGGCGGTACCGACGACATTCGACCCGTCATAGACCTTGACAGTGCTGCCAGCCTCGGCCGTTCCAGACACCTGCACGTGGTTGGTATCGACAACGGAGTTCGCCTTCAACGCCGGCGCAGTCGGCGCCTTAGTATCGATGGTGATCGCAAGCGCCACGGACGTCACGCTGCTGGCTCTTGCTGTCGTACCTGTGCTGGCAGCCGTGGCCGTGAAACTATGAGCACCGTCCTGCAGCGCCGCGGTGGTCAGGCTCCAGTTGCCATTGGCGTCGGCCTTGACGGATCCGAGCTGGGTATTGCCATCGAACACCTTCACGGTCGCGTTGGCCTGGGCCGTGCCCTTGAGCGTCAGCGTGTTGTCGTTGGTGATGTTGTCGCCGGACTTGCCGCTGTCGTTCGAGAACGAGACGATCTTCGGCGTCGCGGAAGGCTGCGTCGGCGGAGTCGTCGTCGGCCCACCGATCACCGGATCGACCGCCTGCGAGGCAGCGCTGACATTGCCGGCAGCGTCCGTGGCCGTAGCCGTCAGGTTATGAGACCCGGTCGACAGGGCGCTGGTGGTGATGCTCCAAGTACCATTCGCCGCCACCGTGCCGGTGCCGACCACATTCGCTCCATCATAGACCTTGATCGTGCTGCCCGCCTCGGCGGTGCCCGACACCAGCACCTTGTTCGTGTCGACGACGGTATCGCTCTTCACGACCGGGGTGGTCGGCGCAACATTATCGACCGTCACCGTGAGAGCGGCAGATGCGGCGCTGGTCTGACCGCTCGCATTGGTGGCCGTTGCCTTCAGCACGTGCTGGGCATTGGTCAGCACCGACGTAATATACTCCCAACTCCCGCTCGCATTCGCATTGGTCGTACCGATCTGCTTCGTGCCGTCGAAGATCTTGATGGTGCTATTTGCCGCAGCGGTCCCCTTCAACTGAAGCGTGTTGTCGCTGGTGATGCCGTCGCCGACTTTTCCGGTGTCGTTCGAGAACGAAGCGATCACCGGCGCGTCCGGAGTTGGACTGGCAGGAGGCACCGTGGGCGACCCGCCACCTTCCACCGGAAACGGCGGGGCGATAAGCGCGCCCGGAACGAGTTCGCCATTCACGATTGAAGCATAGCGGACGTTTTCCCAATCGGTAATATGTATTTTTCCGTTGACCTCCAGAAGGAGGAGCGGGTCATACATAAATGGTCCCACAAAATACACGTCCTTGAGCGATACGTAGATATCGTCCGAATCCGCGTGAATCCGCAAGCCATACAGACCACCTTCGAACACCACATTGTTGAACGTGAACGATCCGCTGTAATCGTCCGCAACGAAAAAACCAGCGTTTGCAGCAGTGTTGTGAGATACAATCGTTGTGTTTGTGATGGTCACATTCCCACTGCCGCCGGGATCATAGGCTTGAATACCATCAGCGTGATCAGACCCCTGCCCAGTCGTTTCGATGTACGAATTGCTGATGGTTATGTCGCCGTCCCCACCAATGCGCACGCCTTCCCTTGAATTGATGCGGACCTGGTCGAGGCTGAATGACCCACTGCCTACGACTGAGGCGATGGAGCCGGAATCCGTAATACTCGCATTCGATAGCGTCCCGCCATCTCGGAGCGTAACTGCCGCCGAACTCGTATTGCTGTTAAACAACGGGTCATTCCAGCTCAGAGGAATGGCTGCCATCTAGTGTTCTCCTGGTAGCTTTTCTGGTTTGTCCCCAGGCAACGTGCCCAATTTGAATTCCCCGAGCAACGATACCCTGTGTGCGACTCTGCTGGCGCAGCGCCGATGGATTCGTTCTGGTCATTGGCAGAGGCTTTTTTGGGACGACATCACGGCCCACCCAAGGTGATTCTTTAACCACGCTGGTCAAAAAAAGCCTCTCCGCACGAATTTGCTCACGCATTCGCCTGATGTGCTTTAAATGACACACGAAGAATAAATCGTCACTCTCAGCGACGGGACCATGGCCTCAGCGTAAAGGAGCGAGAATTGCAGTGCAGTTAATTCCAATGCGAAAAATCGCAGTTTCTGGCAGTTTCTTGGGCACAGTAAATTTCACTTCAAGGGATTTAATAAGAAGCGATTTTGCAGATTTCCGCACAAGCTCAAACTCGCGTGTACCCAGGCGCGCAGGCGCTAGATTTAATGCTGGCTTGACGGATTTAATATTGACCGTCCACCTCCATCCGAATCGTTCCGATCCACCGCTTGAGACTGCCCCAACCTTCAAGGATTAAATAGCAGGCCGTCGAGTACCTGCGTCATCGCGGATGAGTGAGAAAATATGGGCGCCGCGCTATGGTTGTAGCCGTCTGCAAAGCAGACGCAGGGCTCTGAGTGGCGCTACCAGCTGCCCGCTTGAGCCAGAGAAGTCGTTACCCGACCTCGATCTTCGAGTTATCGTGTTCGCGAGAAGGCTGCTTGTCCGGATAGCCCTTGATCCAGTCGTGGCGCTCGGTCCAGACTTTCATCCAACCCTTGGCTTCGGATCGATCCGGCCCGAGCCCAATCCGGGCGAGCAATGCGCGCAGACCTACGCCTGCAAGAAGTTCGAGAAGAACGAGCTGCCTGCGCCATCCATCGAAATGGTCGCGAACGAGTGTGGCCTTGCCTTTAAAGAGGAGGAGCAGCTTGTCCGCTCGGGTCGCTGACGCCTTGCCGACATCGTGGACGATACATGCTTCCGGGCAAATGATTGGACGAAACCCAGCGCGCCGAGCACGGAAGGCAAGATCGGCATCCTCGCCATACATGAAATAGCGCTCGTCGAACCCGCCGAGCTTTTGCCAGACGTCGCGGGGAACCAAGAGAAGGCAACCGGTGACGATGCCGACCTCGCGAACAGTGTCGCGATGCCAATCGGCCATGGATTCAGGGTCGAACCAGGGCGAGTGACGAAAGACTGTGCTTAGGCCAAGAGCGAAGCAGGTCATACTCCATATAGTCGGTAGCGCCCAGCAAGAAGACAACTCGAGCGCACCGTCGCGCTGGACCGTTCGCCCACCGTAAAGCCCGTGGCCCGGACGCGAGCGCGCAAACTTCACCAACCGCTCGATTGCATGATCAAGCACGACGGTATCGGGATTCAGAAGAAGCAGAAACTCGGCGTTCGCTCGGCGCGCCGCCAGGTTCATTCCTCGTGCAAAACCGAGATTTTGCTTGGCTTCGATCAACTCCACTTCAGCAAAGCGCGATCGGATCATATCGACCGAACGGTCGCTTGAACGGTTGTCGACCACGATCACCTGCTGCCTCAGGCTGCCGCGTTGCTCGTGCAGAGTTTGGAGACACTCGCCGAGCAAGTGCTCCGTATTGTACGAGACGATGAGAACAGCGACGTCGGCGTGCGGGCTAATCAAGTGGAGACCCAGCGCGCTTCGGACGCGGCTTGATTGGCCGAGCAGGTATGCCACCGCAGATCATATTTGCTGGAAGATCGCGGGTTACTACCGATCCGGCGCCAACGATACAGCCCTCGTCTATGGTAACGCCTGCGGTGATAACCGCGTTTGCACCAATCCAGACCCCGTCGCGAATTACGATATCGCGTTCGCTCTTTGGCTGAAAAGCGGGCGGAGTACCCTCAACCAGACCGTAATCCGACGCGGTGACAACTGCTCCGGGGCCGATCATCACATCATCGCCTAACGTTATTCGCCCGGTCTCATTACCGGCCCAGAGACACACGCGCTCACCGACATGGCACCGGTTTCCCAACGTGATTCTTTCACCATTTGCTATCGACACGTTCGGCCCGAAGACCTGATCGCTGCCCATCTTGATCTTGCGCTTTTCGCGCACATGCTTGTAGCTATAGAAGTGGAGGATCCGCAGCGAATGCAGCCATGTCATTGGGTCTAGCATGGACCGCACGCCGCTGGCAATTTTGTCGCGGGTGCTTGTGATTGGCATCAGCTCCCCTCCCGTTGTCCATGGGTAGCCGAAGGAATAGTACGGCTCGTTTCGTCTCGCTCCCAAGCACGGTCACCCCGCTGCTCCTTGCGAGTCGCCGCGAACGCGGCCATTTTCGAGATGATCGCATATACGATCAAATCCCCAATCCTCGCGCGCCGTCGGCGCAACAGATCCAAGAGTGATAGTCTGCGGGCGCGGCCCGGAAGCTGTCCGAAGCGCCGATCCAGTTCGCGTTGGCCGACCAGCGTGCGTGTCCGTCGCTTAATCAACCCTTGAACCGTGCGCGGCGGTCGCACCAGAAACTGATACGAGTTCGACGTTGTGCGTTCGCGGGTTTCGAACAAGTCGTGCACATACTGGTCGTCATTGGTTATCGCTGGAAACACACCAACGCGCGCATGTCCGGCGGCGGTTAGTACGTAGATACCTGAACCGACGAGGTTGTCGGTGAACCAAGGCGTCTCACACCACACCCGATAGAAAGATCGAACGATGGCCGGACATCCATCCAAATCGATCACCGCTCGGGGCGCTCCAATAAGCGCACCTGCGCGGTCCATCTCCTCCACCACGGATCGAATGGCTCCAGCGCTTACCGTGATGTCTGCATCCAGATACACGCGCGGAAACACCGTTGCCGCTTTATCGCCTGCATTGAGGGCAGCATGCTTGGACGCCTCGGACACTTCAATCACACCAACTCGATTGCCGTAGCTCCGCCCGATCTCCACGGTGCGATCGGTGCAGCCATTGGCGACAACAAGGATCTCCAGTTCGCCCGGTTTGGAGTCTGCCAGCAAGGTGTCGAGACACCGCGCCAGCACCTTTTCCTCGTTGTGTGCGGGGATGATTACGCTGAAAGCAGGCACCGGTTGGTCAGCATGATCCTGCATATTTTCGACGCGGGCGAAGTCCAGCCTATATAAAAAAGATCGGTCTCGGACGAATGACTTATTTCGAGGCAGCAGTATACCTCGCCAATAGGCAAAAGCGATAAAATAATGGCGTTCGCAAACCGTCTTTTGACCCTCGCATGGTCCTTGGGTCGAACCTAATTCCTTTGACCCATTTGCCCAGTGCAGATCGAGAGGTCGACCAGCCTCCGATCCATCAGAAATCTCGGCTCACGCACGAACCATCCTCCAAGGCTTCGGCAGGCTGATTATTCGCCGACCAGATATCACCCGCTCAAAGCTCGAGGTGTCCGCGCCAACAGCTTTTGTTCCCATGACAGCGCGTGACGAACAATGGTCTCGAGATCATCATGGGCAGGGGTCCACGAGAGAATACGCCTGATATTCCGCACGTCGGCAACGATTGCGGCCGGATCGCCAGCCCGCCGCGGCTGCATTTTAACCTCGAAGTCGAGCCCGGACACGCGCTTCACGGTGTCCACTACATCCCGAACGGAGTAGCCGTGGCCATACCCGCAATTCATCAGCGTGCTTGCGCCTCCTTTCCGCAAATAGCCCAGTGCCTCCACGTGGGCACTGACGAGATCGCTGACGTGAATGTAGTCGCGAATGCAGGTGCCGTCCGGGGTCGGATAGTCCGTACCGAAAATCGCCATGGAATCGCGAGCGCCGAGCGCGGCCTGTACGGCAACCTTGATCAGATGGGTCGCCGCACGCGTGGATTGGCCGGTGCGGAGCTTCGGATCAGCACCCGCAACGTTAAAATAGCGCAGGACCACATATTTCAGGCTGCATGCGAGCCCCGCATCCTGCAGCATTCGCTCCGTCATGAGCTTCGAGGCACCGTATGGCGACATCGGTCGGGGAATCAGGTCTTCTCCCACCAGCGGCGTCTGTGGATTGCCGTAGACCGCGGCCGTAGAGGAGAACACGAAATACTTTACGCCAGCCTGGACGGCGGCCTTCAACAACACCAGAGAGCCGGCCGTGTTGTTGCTGTAGTAACCTAAGGGGTTGGCGACGGAATCCGGCACGACGGACGAGGCTGCTAAGTGCACGATCGCCTGCACCCGGTGCTCGGACAAGAGCTTCTCGACCAGCGCGCCGTCGCCGATATCGCCGACCACAAGCTGTGCCATCGCAGGGACCGTGTCTCCGAACCCGGTCGAAAGGTTGTCGAGCACGACCACGGATTCCCCTCGGTCGACGAGCTCATTCACAATATGACTGCCGATATAACCTGCGCCGCCGGTTACCAATATCGTCATTCTGAGCACCGTACCTAACAATTAAATATGCAAAAGCTCTTATACCGCTCAGACGGCAGCGGCGCTAGGTTGCACTTGCGCAGGCCCTCGATCTTTGCCTGGTAAAACCGGAAACGTTCGCAACCCTGGACCCACCTGTCCGCGCTCCGGCTGCCCGAGCCACGATCGGCCCGCTCGGCCGCCTCCTCGATGAGCCTGAGGAGCGCAAAATCTCCTGGATTCCGTGCTCGCGCGACGCTTTGGAGAAAACGCCATATCGCATTTTCAGCCTCGCTTGCTGTGGCTCAGGTTCTCGCAACCTCCAGCATGAAATCTCCGGTCCAGCTTGTTCCGAGATGATCGTTTATCGATCGGCGATGGTATACTAATTTCAGCTTCTGTCTCCGCAGACCGGGTCTGGTTGGTTGTCCAGAATTTTGGCGTAAAATCCACTTTGGGAGCCGCTATGCGCTATCTGATGATGCTGGTTCTACTGCCTGTAGGGGCAATTATTGGTCAACCCGCCGTCATGTCGACATGGCGTGAATGTGCGGAGTGGATGTGCCATGCGGACGCGGCGCCCTCGAGCCACAGACAGGCCGAGACGACGGCCGGCCGCGACCACGCCTTGGCACTGCAGAACGACGCACCATCGCGCTTGGCAGTCGGCCCTGATCTAACCCCCGATCCGGTGCAAAGCTCGGTCGACGTTCCCTTGAGCTTCAATGATCCCGTCTATGCTAACGTCACGGGCGGGGCGAGCCGCATCACGTTATCGCCGGGCTCATCCCGGACGGATTTGTCCATCGTCGAGAACTCGGGAGATCCGACGATTACCTGCAGTGGCTCGTGCAGCCTCACGCGAGTTCGCATTCAGTCGAGAGAAGGTGTTCGCTGCGTTGCCGGCAATATCGATCTGACGTGGGTTTATGTTACGGCTACGGGCGTCGGCAGTGACCACGCGGACGGGCTGCAGTGCTATGCGCCAGGGTCTGCGGGCGTAGTCACGGTCAAGAACTCGACCTTCAAGATGGCAGGGGCAACGAACGCGGGGTACTTCTCTGCAGACAATTGGCGAGGCTCGCACGTTCTCGAGAACGTATTGTTCGAGGGCGGCAATTACGGTCTCCGCATCCCGGCGGATGGCGGCTCCACCGTGAGCCTGAAGAACGTCTACTTCGTGCGCGGTTCGTTCCGCTATGCGGCGTTCCTATTTGACGTAATCAATGGTCAACGCATCAACATCGAGCGTTGGGAAAACGTGCGTTGGGCAAGCTGGCGGGGCGATCAGCTTGTCCTCGGAGATCTGATCCGACGGCCGTAGTGCTATGGCGGACTGCCGGATCCAAGACCTGCCTGTGTCAGCGAGTTTCAACGACAACAAAGTCGTCCGGGCGAGAACCGAGCAGGTCTTGCGATGTCAAACCCAGACAAACATCTTCACTGATTCGAGCGATTTGCCCAACGAGAGCGAGCACCCTGTGCGGCGAACGAGGCGGAAGCGCTCCCGTTGCGGGGGTCAAACATCCACATGCCGCTGCCGAGCAAGAACATGATCAAGACATAAGGAGCATCCCAGACGTGGACCGTGCAAATGGCGAAAGCCAGTCCGCATAGCGTGACGATGAGACCTTTGCGGCACTGGGCTACATGGAACGAGACATTCTTCAGGCGTCCCAAGCCGAGACAAACCGAAAGGAAACCGCCGGCCACGAGCAGAAATCCCGGAATACCGTAGCGAACAGCGGTCACCAGCCAGAAGTTGTCGATACTGCCTCCCATCCACGGTGGATGGTCCCATTCAGTCAGACCAAGTCCGAAGATCGGATGCCGCACTACTGATTCCGTTCCGTAATGCCAGATATGCACGCGCATATACGACGTGTCCGCGTTGAAAGTCAGGTACGAGATAAAGACGTCAAACGGAGTACGATTTGAAGTGAAACTTACGACGATGTAGGCAATAGCTACAATTGCGGCCAATATTCCCCAACGGCGCGCCACGCTCGCCGTGATCCTGTCCCAGCCGATCAGCAATGCCTGCACAACAAGCGACAGGAGGGGACCGGAAGATAGCGAGGATAGAACCGCCATCGCCACAAGCCCGGTACTTAACCACTCGCCCCTGCGCGCCATGACGCCATTTACATAAAAGCTCAAGGCGAAAGCACTTGAGCAAACGACACCAAACAGAATGGAATATTCGAAGGTGCCTTGAGCTCGCCGAAGTCCGAGTCTCATTTCACTGCCGATGACATTGTAGACGGAAAACACCTTGCCCAACAATTCAATCAAGATCGGCGAGCCTACGAAATTCTCGTAGATGGCGAATGGCAAAAGAAAAATGACCATGAGCACGAGAGAACTAACCATGCGCCGGAAAGCGACGACATCTCGGATATATTTTCTTGCGAAAAGAAATGTTCCGAACGTCTCGATGACGAATATGCCAGCGGATTGCACGCCTGTGTCGATGCCATGCTGACCGATCAATACGACCGCGCCCCATACCGCGGTCAAAAAAATCAGAATGTCAGGTAGCCGTATTCGCCCCACCGATCCGGATAGCCACGCTATCAAACACGGAAGGAAGGTTACTACCAGCACCAACCGGTAAGGAGACAGGCGCGTCGGGCCGATTTGGAAGAGCATCGGCATTGCCAACGAGAAAACGAAGATCGGAATAAGTGGCGAGACCTTCGCGCTTCTCGTCTGCTGAGCTGCAGCTTGACTGCCGACGGAAGCTAGCGGCCTTCCGATCTGACGAGACTCTCTTGCTGCAATACTTGCCACGGATCCATCCACTACGCGAAATGAGTTAGCCGTCTCGATGCAAACGCCGCCCCCGATGATCGGCAGATAGAAGAGAAGTTCCGACAACCAGGTCCCGAATTGGACGCTGGACTCCGAATGAGTGCATCGGTCCGGAATAAAACCAGCGAAAGTCTACTGCCAACCTTCATCGTGATGCCCGCATAACGCTATCGATAGCGGACGCGCATCAGTGAGCGATAGAGTCCGAGCCTTGTACTGATCTTCCAGGCAAGGCCGCGCATCGCATCCGGGTCAAGTAGATGCTGGCGCATGTACTCCGCGTCCATGCCGTTGGTCAAACAAAGGCGAGAATAGAGAAACGATTCGAATCCGCGATGATTCCCAAGCTGGATCGTGAATAGGCGCGTATAGCCAGCTCTCAGAGCCGCCTCCCACACGCGTTGAGAAAAACGCCCGTACGGGAAGGCGAAAAGAGCGACCTGTTGCCCGAGGCGATCCTCCAGCACAGCCTTCGACACGCTAACCTCGCGCTCGAGTTGGGCATCAGAGACAGTGGTCAAATCCAGATGGGCCATGCCATGTGAGCCGACTGTAATGCCATTCCTACTGAGTTCCTCAATCATCTGCCAGTTCATCCGCCCCGGCGCACCCACAAAATCGACCGGGATAAAGGACATGAATCCCGGAATCTTGCCTGTTGCCGCGTAGCGGGCATAGACATGCGTGTAATCCGAAAGGAATCCGTCGTCGAAGGTCAGCAGGACCTCACTGGTCCGGCTGGCTTTCGGATCGTCGCAGGTCTCCAGAAACGTACGAGGCGAGACCAACGTACCTCCGCAAAGCGCGAGATGCGCATCGAATGCCTTGTGCGTCAGACACCATGCATTCGATGGCGACGCGCTGACCAGCTCGTGATAGTTCAGAACAATCATAGAGCTTGCATCAGATCTGAGACTCGCCGGCCCCAGGCCTGCCAATTCAGCTGCGTCTCGTAAGTATCGCGGCTCGACTGCTTCAAACGAGCCAGGCGGTCCGGGTCCGCAAAAGTTTCCGCGATGACATCAGCGTAGTCTGCCTTCGTCGCATTCGCGGGCACCAATATGCCGGTCTTCCCCTCGCGGACGGCATAGGGGACGCCACCGGTGGCGCGTGCAACGCTCGGAACACCGTGAGCTGCGGCTTCGCACAACACGATGGGGAAGCAGTCCGCCTGGGTTGGCAGCAGAAAGAAGTCCGCGTCCCGATAGAGTTGATCGAGCCGGTTGCGCTGTGCAGGGTCATTCTTGTCAAGATAAGGGATGATGGTCAGACCATCCTGTGTGATCGGCTCCGGCGGAGTGCATCCGCAGATGACGAGTTCCGCCTTCATGCCCCTGTTGTTTAGTTCAGCGAGAATCTCTACCGCGAGGTCCGCCCCCTTCTCCTTCCAATTGACGCCAATCAGGAGCATACGAACTGGACCGGGCTTTCGGCATCCAAGGACAGTTTCACGAGCGGGTTCCTCTTTGAGATTGGCGCCCCAAGGAACGACGTGCACCCGAGCCGGATCGGCACCGTAGTCCCTAACTGCAGATTCAGCTGCCCATTGCGACGGATAGAGAATTAGGTCCGCGCGCGCGATCGTATCGCGTTCCAGCCGCTCGGAGGTCTCCCGGGCAGTGCGCGACAGGTTTCGATAGTTGGGATGATAGTCCTCAATAAGCCGAAAGGTTGCATCGGACGCATATACGAGGGGCACACCATCGGGCACGCTCCAGGCGAAGGTGGATCCGGCGGGGGCGAAAACAATATCGGGCGACGCGGCTCGAATCTTGCGTACCGCGTCCGCTGAGTATTGCGCAACGACAGGGCCCGCCTGAAATGGAGAAAGACCCCGCCTATGAAACGTTCGGCAAAGACTGGAATAGGTCTTGTACAGAGGCAGAACCGGTGCGCTCAGCGGACCGATGTGGACAATTTCGTGCCCCTGGTTCGCGAGCGATTTCGACATATTGTGGGGAGTACCGGACCAGAACCTGACGTTGCTTCCGTCTCCGATCGTGGCGAAGCCGATCCGACGCGCTACCTGGCTGTTGGAGATCTCGCACTGATTCATTTTGTTCCTCTAAGGATGGCTCATCCAGCGGATTGTCCAAAGCGAGAAGGTGTTTTCAGAAAAAGTCCATCATTTTTTCTGTCGATCAATGGAGGGACTCTTTGAAATCATCCTTCCTTCTAGCCAGGCTGACGAAACTGGGAGACATGAATAATTCGATAGATCCTGCCGGAAGCCGACGAAGAAATTCGGCGCGGTGATGAAGCGTTCCTACCGTCCGGTCTACCCGCAGCCCGGATTTGCGGCACCAAGCGCCCACCTTCCCGATGCTGCTGACGTGTGTACCCGATAGATTGTGGTTTCCCAATCCGCGGTATCGATGAGGATTGCGAAGTCTCCTCCACATCTCCGGGACGGATAACATGTTTGGCGCCTGGATAATCGCCACCGACTTCGTCGACATGTTGTCGCGAAACGAGGAAAGTACCTCGACTGGGTCACGAACCAAATGGAGCACATTCGAAAACAAGAGGCAGTCAAATCGCTGGTTGCCGAGTTTCTTCTTGGCGACTTGGAAATCGCCGAAGACCATCTCGACACCTCTTTCCGCCGCACTACCGCAAACCACCGGGTCCAACGGCACCGCAACAACCCGCAAGCCCTTCTCCGCCAGCCAACACTCGGTTGCACCTGAGCCGCATCCGACCGAGAGCACAGTGCGAGCGTCGGGAGGAATCATGGAGAGAACACCTTCCTTGAGAGGCTCATAGTAATCCTTGGAATACATCCGGCGCCAAAGCTTGGTTTCCGTATTCAGCAGCGGTTCGGGTGCGCACGGATCATTGGCAAGTCGCAGCATGGCACCAATCTGTGCGCGCATTTCCGCGGCATCCACCCCGACCTTGCCCGCGTATTTGTCGGACAGGTGGTGAACCGTGAAATCGTCGAGATGCGATATCGGAATCAGCTTGGTGAAACCGCATTGGATATAGGGGTCGGTCGCGGCCGAACAGAGCAGATCATGCTTCCACTCGTGCGGCTCAACCAAGAAGCCGCCCGACTTAATCGCCTTGTTTAACTGGCTTCGCGTGAGGACATAGCAAGCCGCATGCTCGTTGGTGAAATTGGCAAGGACATACTTTGTCCTGGACCTGAGAGACGTCGTATCCCAATGATATTCATCGTGTGCGTCAGGATAGCTGATGCTGCCACCCGGTCCCTTCTCCATGCGAAGAAACCCAGCAATTTCGTCGTCTCGCAGGACCGAATTTACCTGGAGGAACGCCCGCAAGTTCTTTTCGGTTATCAGGATGTCGTCTTCCGAATAGATGAAAAGGTCGTATTGATCGGCGCGCTCCGCAAACAGCTTCTTATGCGCAAAAGGCAAGGACCACGGATCTTTGCTCGGAAGACCGACCCGACATTCAATGCCGGGGGCGGGCTTTTTGTGGATGTTTGAGATAATGACGATGTCGATCTCAAATGGCATTGACCGGAATTCACGGATCATCCGATCCAGGTGGCGGTCATTCGAGGTACCGTAACTCGCCAACGCGACGAGGACGTGGAGCGGTGCCGTCCTGCTGTTCTCATGGGGCGCAATCATAGTCGAAAGATCGTAGGGCGCGTTCATTATTGAAATCGTCCTTTCATACAGCGCCAGCCTGTCGGTCCGACACGCACCTTGTCTGGATGTGGGCAATAAACTCTATTTTAATATTATAATCCAAAATAGATATATGCGCCGTAAAAAAATGACATCGTGAATTATTTTAATGGCAACCTTAATATGGTAACGAAATCGAAGGCAGTTCTGGCGAGTTCATTCTAGGTCGGCGTCGGTTGGCCGGCCTGCTGTCCTCCCGGCTAATAGAGGCGGAAATAGCGTGAAAGTGCTTCTCTACCCGCATTCCATGGAAGTGGGCGGATCACAGCTCAACGCCATTCAGTTGGCCGGAGCAGTCCGCGACCGGGGCCACGAGGTCATCGTCTTGTCGGAGCCAGGTCCGCTGGTGGAACGGGTGCGAAAGTCGGGCCTCGAACACGTCGAGATCCCTCTGCATCGCGGTCGGCCGTCGCCGACAGTCATGAGGATCATCAGTGAGTTGGTGCGACAGCGCGATATCGACGTGATACATGGCCACGAGTGGCCTCCCATCGTTGAGGCATTCCTGACGCCGACGCTCATTCATCGTACGCCCGTCGTCGGTACGGTTATGTCGATGTCGGTGGCGCCCTTCCTGCCAAGGAGCGTGCCGTTAACGGTCGGAACCGAACTCATCCGTCAGGCCGCGCTCGCTGCCGGGCACCGCAATGTCGAGCTGTTGGAGCCGCCCGTAGACACACAGGCCGACAATCCGTCGATCGACGGCAACAGTTTTCGCGCCCGCCATGACATCCGGCCCGATGAAGTCCTCGTTGCCATGATCTGCCGGCTGGTGCCGGACCTCAAACTCGAAGGATTGCTGACGGCGTGCGATGCAGTTCGCGACCTGGCTGTCGCAGGCCAGTCGGTACGGCTGGTCATCGTCGGGGATGGCCAAGCACGCGATGACGTAGCCAGACGCGCAGCGGGCGTCAACGCAACCGTTGCACGTGAGGTCGTGCTTCTGACTGGCGAAATGGCTGACCCGCGCCCGGCCTATGCGGCGGCCGACGTCATCATCGGGCAAGGCGGCTCGGCGCTGCGAGGAATAGCATTCGCAAAGCCGCTCATCGTGGTGGGTGAGGATGGCTTCAGCGAATTGCTGACACCCGAGAGCGAGCCGACCTTTTTCCGACAAGGCTGGTACGGACTTGGCGCCGGTTCGCTTGGAACGGGAGTGCCAGCGTTGCGTGCCGGGCTCCAACGCCTCGTCGATTCGCCCGATAAGCGTCGCGAACTGGGACTTTTTGGCCGTCAGCTTGCGGAGCGGCGCTTCAGCTTGAGCCATGCGGCCGAACTGGTCGAAAACATGTACGTGTCGGCGATCCAAAATCCGACCTCCTTTGGACACCTGGTACCCGATTTCCTCCATGTCGCCACCGGGGTATTCGGAAACCGACTTCAGCGAAAATATCTGAAATGGCTTGGAACGGCGGCGACAGACGACCGCAATGCACGTGATGTCATCGCCGCCGTCTTCGAGAAGGGAAAAGGCACCAAAACGCCACCGCTGTCCACGGATCGGGCGACCGCTAAATAGTCAGCCAGGCAGCCGTGCCGATCACGGCATCGCTGTATTTGCGGACCAATTCGCTTGCGTGTTGTGAAACTGGTCTCAACGGCTCAACTCGACCCTCAACGCGTCCGCGACGCGAACCTGATCCTCCTCGGTCATCTGCGCGTAGATCGGCAGCAGGATCGAATGATCCTGGGCGAGTTCGGATTGACGTAGGTCGTGACGTCGCGCATCGTTCGAGTAAGGTGTCTCACGGTGCGAACACATGATGCCGCGCCGAGTGGCGATGCCTTGATCGAGCAGGTTCTGCATCACTGTTTTCTGGTCCACCCTGTCGGGCAGGCGTACACAGTAGCTCTGCCAGTTCGAACGCGCCCATTCCGGCTCGAACGGCAAGATCAGTCCTTCCAGATTTCCCAACAGCTCGCCGTACCGGCTTGCGATCGCGCGTCGCCGCGCGAACAGTTCAGGCAGCCGCTCGAGCTGCTTTCGACCCACTGCGGCCTGGACATCTGTCATCCGGTAGTTGAAGCCGACAAAAACGTAGTTCTCAAAAATGACCTGCGGCGAGCGGTGCCGAACCGTGTCCGGCACGTTCATGCCGTGCTGGCGCCACAGCCGTAGGTTGCGATCAATTTCTGCATCGGACGTTGTTAGCATGCCACCTTCGCCGGTCGTGATAACTTTGCGAGGGTGGAAAGAAAAGCAGGCGATAGATCCACGTGGTTTGCCGACCAACTCCCAGTCACCATCCACATTGATCTGGCTACCGATCGCGCAAGCGGCGTCTTCGATAAGGGCGATTCCATGACGGTTCGCTACCGCCATAAGCGATTTCAAATCGCAAGGCATTCCCATTTGATGGACGGCAAGGATTGCTCGAGTGCGCTCAGTTACCGCTTCGGCAACGCGCTCCGGATTAATGTTGTACGTCGCCGGATCGACGTCGACGAAGATCGGCGTCGCTCCACAATACCGGATGCTATTGGCAGTGGCGATAAAGGAGTGACTCGACGTGATGACTTCATCGCCCGGTCCGACGCCGTTCGCGAGCAGGGCGAGATGAAGCGCCGTCGTGCAATTTGATACGGCGCACGCGTGGCGTGCGCCCGTCAGCAAGGCGAACTCGCGTTCGAAGGCGCTTACCTGCGGACCTTGGGACAGCCAGCCCGATAGAACGGCTGCGCGCGCGGCGTCTGCTTCTGTCGTATCCAGAAACGGCTTGGCAATCGGGATCATGAAGCGAGCGCTCCCTCTGCTCCAACGTTCGCTTCTCGCGCAATCTCAATCATCCGCATTCTCGTCGGTACCTCGTTCCTCAGCCCATCCCATTGGCCAGCCATCGATCCGTTCCGGTTTGAATGTTCGATCTGCCTTTTGAGATTGCAACTAGCGACCTTTGAACAGCCGCGGAATTTGCCACACAATCGGCGGCGTAAATGGTTTCATCCTGTCTTTGAGCGAGCGCCGCCTAACCTCGTTGGGACGCATCCTCCAGATAGTTGTGTGATCTTCCGATCGCTCCTCATCCGGACGGCCGTTCGTATAATAATACAACGCAATTGATCTACGGTATTTTCCTTTCGGGCAGGTCAGCGGATCAGGGTGACCGTGGAAGGACGTGCTGGTCGTCGAAAACACAACCATCCTATTCGCAATTGGAAGGTACGATTTGTACTTGACCTTGACCTCCTTATCCCACAGTTCGAACGCGCCTCCCCACTCCTCCTTCCAGTCGAAATTGAGGTAAACCAACACATTCAGTCGTCGGTCAAGCCGAAGCTTGCGGTGCATGTTGAAATCAACGTGCATCGCCAAACGGCCGCCCCGCGGAATCATGTGCAAACCACCGCCCGTTAGGTAAGGGTCCGGTATCAGACCGTCGATGCCCGACAGTTGCTCGAGAAAACTGACAAATGGCCGGGAATTCAACGCGCTGATAAAGTTCTGAATGACAGCTGGAAAGTCTTCATGGCTGTCAAGCGAGAGCTTCTGCTCCTCGTACGAACCTGCATCGAGAAACGTCCGGTTCCAGACCGCATCGTATTCGCCGGGATAGTGGGCCACGATGTCCCGAATGATGCGCTCATCAAAAAAGTCATCGATCCCGATGTGTGGGTATGGTTCATTGTTGGCGTATCGTCGCCTCCATTCCGCAACATCTTTTTTCATCTTGTCCAGCGGAAGAAGCGACTTGATGCCGAGACGTTCGCTATCCCGGGCGGGAAACAACTGTAGCGCTTCTCTCATTTTCTACTCCCTTGGGCGAGTTCCGTTGCCGACGCGTGGCCTCATGTACGCCAGGTGCGAAGGTCAGGCGAGGCCATTTGGAAACAGCGAATCCCGATATCGGCATTTCCTGCCGTTCCACGTTGCCAGCCTCCATCTAACACGAAGCGTCCCCGTTCTCGAAACGAACGTGTCCGGTCTCGATGAACGTCCGAATCGTCGAGATAAGATGTGGCGATGTTTGCGGACTGAACCGCGCGGTATTGTCGAAGACCTGGAGTTGATCCAGCTTCTTGACCAGTTCCTGTTCGCTGAAAGCAACGGCAATGCGGCCCTGCTCAGCGAACCGTTTTGCCGTTGCGAGCTGATGGTCGTTGCGGTGCTCGCCCAGGCTCGCCCGGCGAGGCATGACGATGATCCGCTTGCCAAGCTCGAGAGCAGTGATAATCGAGCCCATGCCCGCATGGGAAATCACGAGGCTGGCCGCTTGGACATGTTTCCGGAACTCGGTCGGGTCGACAAACCGCTCGGCGCGGATGTGTTGAGACTGGTAGTCTGATGGACCGGTCTGTGCGAAAATATCAGCTCTTCCGTTTGCGCCAGCCCACTCGTCAACCGTGCGGATCAAGCGGTCAAACTTCCCCTGCGTTCCGACTGTCGCGAAAATCACAGCACCGAACCTATGTAGTGGGGTCCATCAGGTCGCGCTAAGTGAGGCCATTGGGTCAACCAGAGGTCTGCGCAATGGCCAATTCGGTCGCCCGACATCGAAAGCTGCTCGACGTTGGCGATGCTGTCGAGCCAGATGGTGCGTGCACCGATTATTCGCCCGAACCGCAATGCTAGATATCCTGGCGCAGCTCCTGTCGAGAGCACGATATCCGGCTTCTCGTTCCAGATGATCCACGCGAGCCGCCAAGCCGACTTCAACAGCGCTAACTTGGTCCAGCGATTGGCATCGTTCACCACATAGA
This sequence comes from Bradyrhizobium sp. BRP22, assembly GCF_020194175.1. Taxonomy (GTDB): domain Bacteria; phylum Pseudomonadota; class Alphaproteobacteria; order Rhizobiales; family Xanthobacteraceae; genus Bradyrhizobium. The sequence goes on from NZ_JADYVX010000006.1 coordinate 188,693, forward strand.
ACTTGTGCTCCGACACTTGCGCGCGATACGATTCATGAACCGTGACGAAGATGACTTCGCAATCTTCGAAGGCGCGTTTGATACGCAACAACTGCACCCAGTGCCCGCCCCCCGAAGAGACCGCCAGCAATTTCCGGCGAACGCCAGGTGAGCGCGGAGTGCTGCTATTGGACAACGTCTTGCGATGAACGACCGGGTCCCGAAGCATCGGCGGGTCTCCTAAAGCGCTACAAACTCGCAATCACTTGCTGCAACCTGGATCGGGTACAACTCCCGCACCGCTGCATTGAACTTACGCAATTTACAGTCTCGATTATTTAAAATCAACATATTCAATATTAAAAATAGATATTTATTAGTTCAGTTTAAATATGAGCGATTTAAAAAGTTCGTCGATTATCTCGCGCCGGCACGATGGTATGACGCGCGCATCGAGATCATGCTCGGGGGTGGCGTCTGCCGGCCTTGCGACTCCGGACGCAACGGCACGGCCGCATCCGTCCCTTCATCGGCAAGCGGCAGTGCGATCGGCATCACGAATCCACCGCTTCCTTCTGACGGACCGTGAGCGATCCGCGCTCCTCTCGCCACCACGTTACAAGATCTGCCAATCCCTGTTCGAGTGGCACGTTCGCGCGAAACCCGAGCAGGCGCACTGCCTTTTCGGTCGAGGCCAGACGGCGCGGCACCGGATTCACCGAGCGCTCCGGCGCGAATTCAGGTGTCAGGTCGCGATGCCCCATCACGGAGGCAAGAGCGGTGGCGAGCTGTAAGAGGCTGGTTTCGGTACCGCTCGCAACATTGAACACCTGGTCCGTCGCCTTCGACTTCGCTCCCAGGATGTTGGCGCGGGCGACATCTCGAACGTGGACGAAATCCATCGTTTGCTGGCCATCGCCGAAGATGATCGGCGGCAGACCGACTTCCAGCCGCTCCATCCAGCGGATCAGCACCTCCGTGTAGCGACCATGGATATCCATGCGGTCGCCGTAGACGTTGAAGTAGCGGAAGGCGACGTAGTCGAGCCTATGCATGTCATTGAAGGTGCGTAGCAACCCTTCGTTGAAGGCCTTCGCCGCCCCATAAAGGGTACGGTTGTCGTAAGGATTCTGTCGTTCCGTCGTGGGAAACTCCTCAGCCATGCCGTACACTGATGCGGAGGATGCGGCGATGAACTTCTCGACATCGTGCTTGACGCACAGGTCGAGCAGATCGAACGTCGCGTCGACCATGACTTCCATAGCCAGGCGCGGCTCGGCGGCGCAGTGGGTGATGCGGAGTGCCGCTTGATGAAAGACGATGTCGGCCGCCTGCACCAGCGCTGCCATGAGCTTGCCGTCACGGATGTCGCCGTGGACGAGGCGCACTGGACCACGCGAGGCGGCGTGCTGAAGATTTTCTGGCCGTCCTCTCACCATGTTATCAAGCGCAACGATTTCGAGGCATCCTTCGTCGCACAGCAGGTCAATGATGTGCGAGCCGATAAAACCGGCCCCACCCGTGACCAGAATCCGTTTCCCCTTCAGATCAGCCAACATGCTCTCCTGTTTGTTGGGCTCGGCAAGCCGACATGCAAGACGTTCTGCTTCGACCGAGATGCCTTAAGCGGCCTCGACGAGTTCGGCCTTTTGCAGCTGAGCAACGACGTCCGAGATCTGGCCAGGCTGCAATTCCGGATAAATCGGAAGCGATAGAAATTCATTCGCTAATCGTTCCGTCACGGGAAAGCCGCCCTCGCGATAGCCAAGATTCGCGTAGGCCTTCTGCAGATGAACAGGAACGGGGTAGTGAATGCCGACGCCAATCCCCCCATCGTGCAGAACCTTCAGCGAGGTGTCGCGGCGAGGAAGTCTGACCGCGTAGACGTGGTAGACATGCCGGCTGTGAATCGGTGGTTGCGGCCCCTCGAACGGAAATTCCGCGAGCAGTCGATCATATTGCGTGGCCACCGCGCGGCGCGCCTCTGTCCAGGACTCAAGGTGGTCCATCTTGACGTTCAGGACCGCGCCCTGAATACCGTCCATGCGGAAGTTGTAGCCCGGAACAACGTGATTGTATTTGGATTCCTGCCCCCAATCGCGGAGCAGCGAGATTCGTCGGGCGAGGTCCGGGTTGTTGGTGACCACGGCCCCGCCCTCGCCATACGCGCCCAGATTCTTACCGGGATAGAAGCTGAAGCAGCCGAGGTCTCCAATCGAGCCGGCACGCCGACCCTTATATTCGGCTCCATGCGCCTGAGCGGCGTCCTCAATGACGACAAGTCCGTGGCGGCGCGCGATTTCCACAATCGGATCCATGTCGGCCATCAGTCCGTGCAAGTGCACCGGAAGAATTGCCTTCGTTCGCGGCGTGATGGCGGCTTCGATCAAGGCCGGGTCCATCGTCCACGTGACCGGATCGACATCGACGAAGACCGGCTTGGCTCCGCTGTACAGAATCGCTGCGGTCGTGGCGACGAACGTCATCGACACCGTGATCACTTCATCGCCCGGTCCGATGTCAGCCGCGAGTAACGCAAGGTGTAAGGCCGAAGTCCCGCTGTTGACCGCACGACAGTGATCGACCCTGCAATAGGCCGCAAAGCGATCCTCGAAGGTCGTGACCTCCGGCCCCAGCACAAACTGGGCACTCTCGATGACACGGGCGACCGCGGCATCGACTTGTGGTTTGATCGCGCGATATTGGGCTTTCAGATCCAGAAAAGGTACCAAGACGCTGTCCTCTTAGGGTCGGGCCGACCCGCAAATCGATTTAAATTATTTATTCACCAGCACATTAAATCATATAATAAGCGCGATTAGAATAGTCGTCCGCAATGTTTATTTGCATTTAATGCGACGATTGATTAACGGCCGGGAGCGCTGGTCACCTTGTGACGGGTTTCGTTGGACGAGATGGGTCGCGCCGGCACTCCGGCAACGATAACCCGCGCCGGAACGTCCCTCGTCACCACCGCGCCAGCACCGACGATAGCCCCGGCGCCGATCGTGACGCCGCAGAGAATAGTGGCGTTGGAACCGATGGATGCTCCTCTGCCGATGCGGGTAGGCTCCACTTTCCAATCCGCGGGCCCTTGCGGCTTGCCGTCCGCCGTTGTCGCTCTCGGATATTTGTCGTTGGTGAACATCACCCCATGGCCGATGAAGACCTCGTCCTCGATGGTCACGCCCTCACAGATGAAGGTGTGCGAGGAAATCTTGCAGCGCGCTCCGACGTTCGCGCCCACCTGGATCTCGACAAAAGTTCCGATCCGCGTCTCGTCCCCGACCGAGCAGCCATAGAGATTCACGAGATCCGGATGGAATATTCGGACGTCTCGGCCGAGTTGCACGTCCTTGGCGATGGGCATCACATCTTCTCCTGAGCATCAAAAAGCATCATCAACAAGCGTCGCGATCCGATCGGACGGCAGGAACGACAAGAGGGCCTTTCAAGCGCCATACGCTAAGTAGCGCCTTGTCGGCCGCCGTCCTTACGAGCGGCAACAACGGATGTTGCACAACAATCAGTGCAGCAAGCCATGCTCCGGCCGCTGTCGCAAAGGCAGCAAAAATACCGGCCACAGACCCGACAACACCGTAATCGATAAGCGGCGCCCAGATCGCCGCCGAAGCCCCGCTGCAGAGCGCCACAAGGCCGCTCTTCCATGTTGCGCGGCCAATATCGATCGGTCGCAGATCGAGATGCCGGCCGACGAAATAGATCGCCACAGCGGCTTGGAACGGCAACGTTACCAACGTCGACGCTGCTACCGCTTCAACACCGAAGAACGACGCGCCGCATATGAGCAGCAACGACGGTGGCAGTGAAATCAGTGATGAAATAAGCGCGTCGCGTACGCTGCCCGCGGCGACAAGGACGGGATATGTAAGACAGGCCGCAAACAGCGAAAGGTAGGCAAAGCACAGCACGCGGACCAGCGGAACCACCTCAAGCCAGGACTGACCAAGCCAAACCGAGATGATCGGTTTCGCCATCACCCCCATCAAAATCAGAGACGGCCATTGCAGGACCGCGAGCAGCGAAATCGCGTGGAGATAAATGCGCCTGAGATCGCCTCCAGCGTTTGTCTGCGCGCAGATGGCAGGCATGATCACGGGACTAATGACCTGAATGACCAGCTTGTCGAAGACTTGAGTGACGGTAGTCGCCCTGCTGTACAAACCTGCTGCAGCGAAGTCCAGTACGCGTGCCAGGAATACTTGAGGCGCAGAATTGTAGACCAGGTTGATCAAGACGACACCGCTCGAGTAGAGACCGAACCGGACCACATCCAGATAGCCCGCCAACGATGGAATGAAGATTCGCACGTCATCGCGTCTTGCGATCAAATACGTTGTCTGCACGACACTTCCGACGATCATGCCCCAGATCGGAGCAAGGTAACTGTATCCCATCGCTGCAAGCGCCACCGACGCGACAACGGTCGCAAAATTTCCGACCAGGTTGCTGCCGGCAATCTCGCCGAATTGCATATTTCGGCGAAGCAACGCGACGATCGTCATCAAGAATGGCGTGATCGCGAAATTCAGTGCCGCGACGGAGAGTCCGGCTCTTAGGGTATCCTCGCCGAACAACGTCGCCAGTGCGCCACCCAGCAAGTAGAGGGATGCACCGATCGCAACCGAGAGGCCGAAGGTGATCGTAAACGCGGTTCGAATGTTTTCTTCCGATAGCGACGCCTTCTGAATGATATAATTGGCTCCGCCGAACTCCTGAGACGAGCCGGCAACTACCGCGGTGATAGCGCCGACGACGGCGTAGATCCCGAACTCCTTAGGAGTTAACAACCTGGACAGAACCGCGGTCGAGACGAGGAATAGCAACAAGCTCGCATAACGCTCAACCGCGGAAAACAGGATAGAACGTTGGACTGTGCTCATCGCGAACCAATCGACGGCTTATGGCCAGCCTGTTTCACTTTCCGGACGCCATCAAGCCGTCGCCCTGACGTTCTCTCTGATCAGGCTCCGCCGCTGCAGCATGATAGGCCTGCCCTGCTCGGCGATCGAACGCGACGCGGCCTCCAGCACCTCGATCACACGCAGCCCGGAAAAGCCGTCAGAGATCGGCCGGTTGCCGGTACGCACGCAATCGATGAAGTGTTCTACTTCGGCTTGCAGTGCCTCCTTGGTGGAAATATTCGGTGCCCACATATCTCCGGCTCGGTAGCCGATTCGGAACTGGTGAGTCTTCTCAGCCGATTCGTTCAAAGTGATGCCCTTATCGTAGACCTTGATCTTCTCGGTCGGCTCGAGATCGTCATATACGATCATCTTCTTGCTGCCGCCGACAAAGGTTTGACGCACCTTGATGGGAGATAGCCAGTTGACGCTGACGTGGGCCACGCACTTGCTATCGAAGAACAGCGTGATATGGGCCATGTTCTCCGGCGTGCCGGCCACGTGGCAAGACCCCGTCGCCGAGACAGCCACAGGGTCTTCGTTCAGAATATGTTGAATAATCGAAACATCATGGACTGCAAGGTCCCAAATGACGTTCACATCGCTCTGAAACAGTCCGAGGCTGGAACGCGTGCTGTCGTAATAGTAGATCTCACCGAGTTCATCCTTCGTGACCAGTTCACGGATCTTCTGGACCGCCGGCGTATAGAGGAAAGTGTGGTCAACCATCAGCGTCAACCCTCGCCGATCTGCCTCCTCGATCAGTCGACGCACCAGATCGGCGCTTGGCGCCAACGGCTTCTCTACCAGGACGTGCTTGCCGGCCTTGAGAGCTGCAAGCGCCAGCTCGTAATGCGTTCGGACCGGCGTGGCGATCGCAATTGCATCGATGCTCGAATCATTGAGCAGGTCCTCGTAGCGATTGGTGGTGCTCACCCCCGGGTAGAGGCGCCCGCTCGTGGCAAGCTTCGCCGGGTCAAGATCGGCGACGCCGACCAGCCGTGCGGATGGATTACTGACGAAGTTGCGGACGAGGTTCGGTCCCCAATAACCGTATCCTACAACGCCCAAACCAACGCGACTATCTTGCATGAAATATCCTCGATTACTGAGATAAGCGAATAGTGACTGTATTCCCGCCGCCGGCACCGCCGTAAAATTCTCGATGCGGAGTCCGCCAACGCCAAGTCTGTGACGGCCGGTTTGCGACGACAGGCATCACCAGCCGGCAGCTGCCATTGAATTCCAACCTCATGAAATGACCGATGCGCGATTTGTTCCTGCAACTAATATTCGCGGATAGCTTCATCGAACCCGCGAAGTAACGGATAAAGGAAATAAGAGATTACGCTACGCCGCCCGACCTTCAGCTCGGCGGTCACCGCCATACCGGGTATTAACTGAGCGCGCTCCGCCGGCAGCCGAAGGTGCGTGTCGGACAAGTCGACCAATACGCGATAATAGGGAACGGCCGCACGGTGCGCACCTTCGGCTTTCGAATCCGGCTTCGAATCCGGCGAGAACGAGTCTTGACTGATGACGCGCACCTCACCTTTCGCAGTGCCGTATTTCTGGAACGGAAAGGCGTCGAACTTGATCCGGACCGGCTGGCCGACCAAAACCTGGCCGATGTCCCTGCCTTCGACATTCACCTCGCCTTGCAGCGGCACGTCGCGAGGAACGAGCACAAACAGTGTTTCGGCCTCGCGGACGACCGATCCGACGGTTCGGTTGGCGATCTCAAGCACGATCGCGTCGGCCGGGGCCTTCAACACGATTAGCTTCCGGCGAAGCTCAGCCTTCTTGAGATCTTCCGCCGCGCTATCTCGTTTCGCCAACGTCTCGACGAGGTCCTGATAAGCCGTCTTGCGAAAATCCTCGGCGTAGACCTTCTGGTCCGCCTCGGCTTTGTCGAGGCGATGAGCATAATCGACGATACTGCCGCGGACGCGCGCCAGGTTGCTTTCCACCTCCAGACGAGCATCGCGCGACAGCAGCACGTTCAGCTTCGAGCCGATTTCCCTGTCCATCAGCTCCGCGCGCATGACCTCGATCGACTTCATCGTTTCGAGCCGCTGAAGCAGCACGGTCTCTTCGTTCTGCGCGGTCTTCAGGTTGGCCCGCGCGGATGCGACTTGCGCCTGATAGTTCTCAATCTGGGCGTCGTAGGCCGACTTGCGCTGCAGGAACATCTTGCGCTGCAGGATCTGGTCGGCGCTGGCGGATTCGCCGGTGATGTAATCCCCTCCATCCAGCTCGGCCTTGAGACGCTCGATCGCAGCATTGAACACACCGACCTTGCTGCTCGACTGGTCGAGATCCGCCTGCGAGAATGTCGGGTCGAGCGTCGCCAGCAGGTCGCCGCGGTTGACCCGGTCGCCAGGCTTGACATGTATCTCGCGGATGACGGAGGTTTCGAGCGGCTGCACGACGATGTTCGGACGCGTGGTGACCAGCTTGCCCTGGGCCGTCACGATCATGTCGACCTGCGATCCTGAAGCCCAGCCGATCGCGGTGAGGATCAGAGCCAGGACGCAGTAGAGCGTCATGCGGGCGATGCGCGGCGGCGCCCGGTTCTCGACCTCGATCGCATCGGACTGAAATTCCGTCACCACCGGCGGCCGCGGCGTGGTGGACCTGAACAGTCCGCGCCGCCGCCGTTCGGTCGGTCGCACCGGCGCGCTGGTGTCGCCGCGAGATTTCTCGGGCTTGGTCATGCGATCTGCTTCGTCTGCTGGTTCCAGAGATGGCGGTAGATCATGCACTTCGAGAGCAACCGGTCGTGATGATCGACATCGACGATGCGGCCGCGGTCGATCACCAGGATCTGGTTCGCGTCCGCGAGCATCGACAATCGATGCGAGACGATGATGACGGTCCGTCCCTCGGCGATACGGCGCAGATTGCGCCGGATGATCATTTCGCTCTCGGAATCCAGTGCGCTCGTTGCCTCATCCAGGATCAGGATGCGCGGGTTGACGATGAGTGCCCTGGCAATGGCGAGGCGCTGCTTCTGCCCGCCCGACAGGTTCGAGGCGTCCTCCTCGAGCATGGTATCGAAGCCGCGCGGTAGCCGTTCGATGAATTCATCGGCGCCCGCGAGCTGCGCGGCGCGGACGACCTCGGCAAAGGTCGCGTCGCGCTTCACGCAGGCGATGTTGTCGCGTACCGTGCCGCGGAACAGGAAATTGTCCTGCAAGACCAGTCCGAGATTCTGTCGGAGATGGGCTAGGTCGAGCTCCCGCGAATCATATCCGTCGACGCGCAGCAAGCCCTGTTGCACCGGGTACATCCCGGAGATGAGCCGCGTCAGCGTGGTCTTGCCGGAGCCGCTTCGGCCGACGATTCCGAATATCGATCCCGGGGCGATGGAGAAGGAGACATCATCCAGCGCCGGCGCGCCTTCCGATCCATAGCGGAACGAGACGTTCTCGAACTCGATCTTGCCGGCAAGATCGGGTCGCAGCCCCTCGCGATTTCCGTCGCGTTCTGGCTTCTGGTTCATCACCTCGCCCAGCATCTTCACCGCCAGCGCGACTTCCTGATATTCATGAACCATCGTCACCAGTTGGACCAGCGGTCCGGACACGCGCCCTGCCAACATGTTGAAGGCGACCAGCGCGCCGATGGTCATCTCGCCACTGAAGACGTCGAGCGCTCCAAGCGAGATGATCCCGAGTGTCATCATCTTCTCGAGAAATCCGGTCGCCGACTGAGCAGCGGCGGAGATCTTCTCGACGCCGAACCGCATCGTCACCGACTGCGCACAGCGATCGTCCCAGGTCCTGCTCTGCATTGGCTCCATGGCCAGCGACTTCACCGTGCGCATGCCGTGTACGGTCTCGACCAATAGGGCCTGTCGAGCGCCCTCCGCCTGGTAGAGATCATAGAGACGTCGCCGGAACGGTCCCATCAACAGCGCCACGACCACGCCGCTGGCGGCAGTGAAGGCCAGCACCATGCATGTCAATTTCAGGCTGTAGAACGCCAACACCGGAATGAAGACGAACAGCGACAGCGCGTCGAGCGTGGTCAGGAACAAGCGGCCGGTCAAGAACTCGCGAATTCGGGCCGCCTGCTGCATGTGCTTGACCAGGACGCCGGCCGAAATATGTTCAAAGAAGGTGACGGGTAGGCCAAGCAGGTGACCGAACGTCTTGGTTGCGACCCGGATATCGACCTTGTTGGTCGCGTAGAGCAAAAGATAGCGCCGCAGAAAGCTGAATATCGCGTCGAACGCCAGCGCGGCAGTCGCACCGGCCGCCAGCACGTAGAGCGTGGTGAAGCTCTCGTGCACGAGAACCTTGTCGATGACGAGCTGGAAGAAGATCGGTATCGCGAGCCCCAGCGCGTAAAGCATGATGGCGGCTATCGCGACGTCGACGAACAGTCGCCACTGGCGGCCCAGTTCGGGAACGAACCAGCGGAGCCCAAAAGCCGGCCGATTGTCCGACGCAAGCCGCTCACGCTTGATCAGAATGGCGTCGCCCTTCCATCGGGCGCAGAACGTATCCCTGTCGACGATCAGAGCCTCGTCTCGGCGCTCGGCCAGCGGGTCGAACACGCTAACGGCTTCCGCACCATCCGGTCGCTGCCCTGCCGCGAGAACCGCGATCCAGTTGCCATTCGAAAGTCGAGCCAGGGCGGGATAGGCTTCTCCTAGCCGAAACAGCGCACCCCAGTCGAGCTGAGCGCTCGTCGCGCGCAGGCCGGCCTCCTTCGCCATGCGCAGCAGCCGGGTCGTCGAAACCGGAATCCCGTCGATGGCATAGCTGTGCTTGAGGCGCTCGACCGGGAGATCGACGCCATGATAGGCAGCGACCTTCGCGAGGCATTCAAGCTCGGTGCGCGCAGCCGGCCGCACGGGTTCGTCGGCACTCGCGGCCGGCGCTTCCGCAACCGCGAGGTCGGTTTCAACGGAAATTGCTTGAGACATTCGGGGACCTTGGGCTGCCAGGCGGATCATGTTCCGCTGAAGTGGTCTGCGTCTGTCCGCCCGGCGCCTTCGACGGGTTACGCCGCACCGCGCCGGCGTCAATCAGTCCCTGCAGCGCGTTCTGCATCACCTCGACCGAGTTCGCGAACGATTCCACGGAAAAGATCAACCTTTGCCGGAACGCCTTTTTTGGCGCATTGTTGGCATCACGTTCGGTCGGCGAAAGACTGAACAGATCTACGCGGACGATAGACCCGCCAATGGTGATCTCGTCCACTCCATCAGTATAGAGTTCGGCGTGCATCAAAGCCTCCAATGCTGCCAACTTCGGCCTCAAGCCGGCGTCGACCTGCAGCAAGAGCATCGACGCTTACGATAGTCACTGACGTGCAACGTCCGCGCGATCGAAAGCCGTACGGGACGCCGTTGCTCCCATAGCGGTCTGGTCTCCACGGACTGGCGGGCGAATGGAATACGGGGAACGTTGGAGCCATCAAATGAACCGCCAAATGCATCGCTCGTTTTGTCCTCGGCATCTCCACCACCTGAAATGGTCGATCCGAGCCACGGGATAATGAATAAATCGACCACAATTAAAAAGTCAATTAATTATAGCTCATTTACAAAATATATTATAAGTCATTATTAACATACCCGCCCCGGTTCCCACAAAATGAAGCTTTGAGCTTGAAAAAGAATCGGCAAAAAGCGCACCTTCCTCGAAAAAAGCGACCAAAGCCACGCTTCGACGTCCCTCGGCATCAATTCAGGGACGTCTTATATTAATCCCGCCTAGACGACAGTCTGCTGATCATAATAGGGCAACTACGCTTAACCAAGCCCTCAAACTTACCATTTCATTATTTAATTTGAACGAGCGACATTTTATAGTATAGTTATTTAAAGCCTGGACATTTTGCGGCGTCAGCAGACCTGTGCTGATCCGGCCCGGCAAAATTCGTGGGTGGTGGAGGCGAAAAATCGAATGCTCCAGAGAAATATACTGCAAGCCGACAGAATCAGCGGCCCGGCCCACGATCAAGCTGAAGGCGGCGGCATAGGCGAGCTCGTTGATACCGCACTTGCATTCCTGCTGCGTCAGTTGCTGGTAATTGCTCTTGCGGCCGCATTCGGAACGACCGCCGGCCTGATCTACCTGCGGATCACGCCGCCTACCTATACAGCCCAGGTCCAGGTCCTCCTTGAAAATGCCACGGCACAATTCATCCAGCAGCAATCAGCCCTGGCTGAGCCGGCCCTCGATCGCAATCTCTTCGAAACCCAGGTCGAGATCCTCAAATCGAGAGGGATGGCAGTCCAGATCATCAGTGAGTTTAACCTTGCCGATGACCCCGATTTCAATCAAGCGGCGAGCTCGCTGCCCTCCATCTGGCTGCGCATTCGCGGCGTATTTGGGCTGTCTCACCCGAACGATCCGGCACCGCCTTCGCGCGCCGAGCCGCAGGACGGCATTATCACTGCGTTTCAGAATCGCGTCACGGTGAACCGAATCAATCTCAGCAACCTCATCGACATCGGCTTCAGCTCAAGCAACCCTATACGGGCGGCCGAGATCGCGAACGCAATTGCGTACGCCTACCTTGCCACCCAGGAGAAAGCGAGGCTGGAGACAAACCGCCGGGCAAGGGATTGGATGCAGGAGAGGCTACGGGAGCTCGGAGAGCAGGCGCTCGCGGCTGAACGAGCGGTCAGTGCCTACAAATCCAAGAACAACGTTGTTTCCACCGGCGGAAGGCCAATCGACGAACAGCAGGTTTCCGAGCTCAACAGCCGTTTGGTCGCGGCTCGCGCGCAAACATCCGACGCGCTGGCCAAGTTGAACCGTTATGAAACCATCCTGGAAGCCAACCCGGCGAACTCGTCATCGATCGGCAATCTTGACTCGGCGGGCGCTGATGCACTCACCAGCCCCATCATTAACAATCTCCGCCAGCAATATCTCGAACTCGAACGACGCGTTGCTGAATGGGGACCGCGCTTTGGCCGCGACCACTCGGCGGTCGTCAATTTGCGAAATCGTATGCGCGAAGTCCGCGGGTCGATCCTCGACGAAGTCAAGAGGTATGCAGAGACGAGCCGGAGCGAACTCGAGGTCGCCAAGCAGCGACAGCAGGAAATCGAGAAGCGACTATCCGAGGCGGTAGAGCAGTCGCAATCGACCAACATGGCCGAGATTACCATACGCGAGTTGGAGAGTAAGGCAAAAAGCTTGCGCAGCCTGCACGATACGTTCCTGCAACGTTATGTCGGCACGGCCCAGCAGGAAAGCTTTCCCATTGCACAGGCCCGCATCATGTATCCGGCCATGCCGCCGCAGAGCAAAAGCAAACCGAAAAGCACTCTGGTCATGGCGCTAAGTCTATGCGGTGGACTTGGGCTGGGCTTGGGACTTGGCCTATTCAGAGAAGTGATGGATCGCGTCTTCCGTACGTCCGCGCAGATCGAATCGATACTCGGATTACCTTGTCTGTCGCTGGTGCCAGCGCTGCGGGCGGAGAAGTCGCTGACCTCAGCATCATGGAACTCCGACCACGACGCGCGGCAACGAAGGATTTTCAGCGGTTCGACGTTCCACAGGACCATCATCGGCAAGCCGTTATCTCGTTATGCCGAGTCAATCCGCGCCATCAAACTCGCCATAGACCTCAATCCCAGCAAAGCCTCCAATCAGGTGATTGGCATTACCTCGGCCCTGCCGAACGAGGGCAAGACGACGATCGCCGCCTCGCTTGCCCAGCTCATCGCTCATAGCGGCAAGAGCGTCATCGTCGTCGATTGCGATCTGCGCAACCCATCGCTTTCCGCCAGCCTCGCGGCGAACGCAACCGCGGGCATCGTTGAGGTAATCAGCCACGGGAGGCAAATCGAAGAGACGATCTGGCGGGATCCGAAGACTAATCTGGCATTCCTCCCCGCCGTCAGCCGGACACCCGTGCTCCATACCAGCGAAATGCTGGCAGCGGATTCGATGCGAAAACTCTTCGAACAGCTGCGATCGACATATGACTACGTCATCGTCGACCTTCCGCCGCTGAGCCCCCTGGTCGATGTTCGTTCGACAACAACTTTCATCGACTGCTTTGTCCTGGTGGTGGAATGGGGACAAACGAAGGTCGAAGTCGTCAAGCATGCGCTACACACCGCGCAAAACATCCACGACTGCCTGATTGGAGCGGTTCTCAACAAGACCGACATTAAGGCGATGACGCGCTACGATACGCACCGCAGCGACTATTACCGCGACGAACACTACATCCGTTATGGGCTGACCGGCTCAAACTGAAAGAGCTCCTTACCCCGTCCAGGATCGGAGTCGCGGCCGCCTTCCCGCCGCCATGTTGCATATCGGCAACAAGCACCGGTTGCATTTCAGGTTAACGCGATGATTCGCTGGCCTGAATCGCGTATTAATGTACTTTACCCGTACTGGGACGTTTTGGGGATATTCACCATTATTGCGTTGCAAACATGCGGGAAGATCGTTGCTGGTCTCCTGGCACTTTCTTGTGCCGGGTGTATTATTACGCCCGGATCCGGCCCATTGGCGACCGACGTCCGATCGGCATCGGAAGGGCTTGAGCCTGCCACCCTCCCTTATGCTCTGGTCAAGCTGACGCCCGAGGTTGTCGAAGTTCTCGGCCGCTATACCCCAAGGCTGTCCTCTGCCTTTGCCACCAAGACGCCGCCGAAGGCATTCCGCTTCGGCGTGGGGGACACAGTCAGCATCACCATATTTGAGTCCGCAGCCGGCGGCCTCTTTACATCGGACGCGGGCGTCCGCGCCGGCAACTTCGTGACCGTTCCAAACCAGGCCGTCGACGAGAGGGGCTATATCGCCGTTCCATACGCAGGCACGATCCGGGCGCTGGGCCGCACCCCCTCGGAGATCCGTGACGAGGTTACGGACAAGCTCAAGGGCCGCGCACTCGAACCACAAGTCGTCGTGGCCCTGGCCGAGCAGAACACGTCCTTGATCAGCGTCCTTGGCGACGTCCGCACCGCCGGCCGCTTCCGTGCGAGCCCGTCAGGAGAGCGCATCATCGATGCGATCGCGCGCGCTGGCGGGCCCGTCAGCCAGGGCTACGACATGTGGGTGTCGCTTGAGCGCAAGGGACACCGGGCAAGCGTCCCGTTCGGCGCACTGATGTACGAGCCGTCCAACAACATCTTCGTGTTGCCGAATGACGTTGTTTATGTCTACAGCCAGCCACAAACCTTCGTCGCATTCGGTGCATCCGGCCTTCAGGGGCAATTCAAGTTCGACGCGTGGCGCATCTCGCTGGCCGAGGCGGTCGGCAAGCAGGGCGGCATGAACGACGCGCTCGCCGATCCGTCTTCGGTGTTCCTGTATCGGGGTGAGACGCGCGAAGTGGCCAAGGAGATGGGCGTCGATTGCAGGCCGTTTAAGGGCCCGATCATTCCGATCATCTATCTGATCAATTTCCGCGATCCCTCGGGTTATTTCCTCGCTCAAACCTTTGAGATGCGGAACAAGGATGTCATCTACACATCCAACTCTGCTGCGGTCGAGACCACCAAGTTCCTGAATTTCCTGCGAACGATCATGGCCACGGTAAACGATCCGATCATCTACGCGACCAACGCCTACGCGCTCAAGGCCGCCACCGCGGGCACGGGATCGACCACGGTCATCACGACGCCTCAGCCGATTACAAGTACGGTCACACCCTGAAGTTAAGTTGGCCTGCACAGCCAGGCCAACTTGGCACGATCTCCGGGGAGAACATCGCGCGTCCATCGGGCAGGGCGCGGCGCCAGAAATGCGGGCCGGCAAGTTGCAGGCTCCGCCTTTTGAGCATGATCCGGCGCGCTCAAAGAGGCGCCCCATTTAATCTTCATTTAATTTTCGAAATTTAATTGTTGCTATTTTAATTTTTTATTATACATTAAATATTGATTAAACATGCCACGCATGATCAATTCAGCCAGCCATGAATTTCATCATCCGCAATATTGCAGCGGACGCCCACGGCGAGTTTACCGCTCCTAGCTTCAGCCAACCGCTGAGGTCAAAACGGAAATGGCCGATCCGCTATCGCTCCGTCGAGTCGTTCGCGACCTGCGGTGACGTCGCTATCATCCTGATCGCCAGCGTTGTCTCGACGCTGCTATACCGGCTCTATGCCGACTGGACCACAGTTGATGTCGGCAAGGCCGTTGGCTCCGCGATCGTCGTCGCGGCGCTCTGCGTTTCACTGCTGAAGTTGCGCGGCATGTACCGGCCGGCCGAGCTTCTTGCGCTTCGCCGTCAGGTGCAGGCTGTTTGTCTCTGCTGGGCGTTCGTGTTCCTTCTGCTCAGCGGAGCCGTCGGCGCCCTCAACCTTAGCGCTGAACTGTCCCGCGGTGCCGGCGCGGCCTTCGCTGTCGTTGGCCTCGTGATGCTGATCGGATATCGGGTCATCATGAGAGCCTTGCTGTTGAAAGGCCTCGACGAGAGAAAATTTTCCGGCGGCAATGTCGTGTTGATCACGGATCAGGCGCAATTGCGCGACACAGGGCTGGCGCAGGCGCTTACAGCAGTGGGATTTCGGTTGGCTGGGCATTTCAGCCTGCCTCGACCGGGCGCCAGCTCGAGCCACCGCAAGCGGCTCAGCGCCCTCGTCGTCCAGCACGCACGCGGCTCAGACATCGAAGAGATCATCGTGGAAGCCGATCCGAACCGGTGGTCCGAATTGCGCGAGTTCGTTGCCGAATTGAGGGTCTTGCCGTTTCCGGTCGTCTTCGTTCCGATCGGAGCAGCATCGGAGATGTTCGCGCAACCCACCCGGGATCTTGGAAGCGCGATCGGCGTTGAAGTCCAGCGCAGGCCCCTCACCCCGCTTGAATGCGCCGCCAAGCGATGCATTGACCTGATCGGCGCAGGGATTTGCCTGATCATGTTGGCGCCGCTGCTGGGCGTGGTTGCCATTATCATCAAGCTGGACTCGGCCGGCCCCGTCCTTTTCAGGCAGCAGCGCTGCGGCTTCAACGGCCGGAGCTTCTCGATCTACAAGTTTCGCACCATGCTCGTGCTGGAGGATGGGCCCTCGGTCGTCCAGGCCAAGGCCGTCGACAGCCGCGTGACGTGGATCGGCAAATGGCTGCGTCGGACCAGTATCGACGAGTTGCCGCAGCTTTTGAATGTGCTGGACGGAAGCATGTCCTTGGTTGGACCACGACCCCATGCGATGGCGCATGACAGTCAGTTCGACGAGGCGGTCCAGCACTACGCATTTCGGCGCCGGGTCAAGCCCGGGCTCACCGGCTGGGCGCAAATCCATGGTTGCCGCGGCCCGACCCCGACAAGGGCTCTGATCGAACAACGCGTCGAATACGACCTGTGGTACATCGACAACTGGAGTCTACGATTGGATCTTGCGATCCTCCTTCGGACCCCGGTAGAGGTATTACGGGCACGCAACGCCTTTTAGCGAAGCGGACCGAGATTCGCCCGAAGGAAACGCGTCAAGATGCGCGCCTGGAGTTTCGCGCTTCCATCAGAACCGAAGATGCGAAAAGATCTTGCTCAAACAATAACTAGAGCGGGCTAACGTTCGAACAAAAGTCATCCCCTTGGGCGGATCAGATCGAACCCGCCGGCGACAGCCGCCCGGCTGAACGCGAGATAGCTAATGCGTGAATGGCATGCCCGACATGCCTCTTAAGCCGTCGTTGCACCGACCAATTGCGGCCCCGCCCCCTGGCCCAGGATCAGGCTCGCTGCCGGCCTTTGGAGCCGCCGTCACTGATACGGAATTCTTCGATTTTCTTTCCCGACTTCATCGCGGCGACGAGCCACCGTGGCAGCTTGCCGCGTCCCGACCAGGTTTCGGCGGTTTTCGGGTTGCGGTATTTCGGCAGCACTCGCGGGTATTTTCGCCGCGGCTTTCCGCCCTGGAGCGCGCGCGAATCGCCCGACTCGCGCGTGGCAGCCACACCCCGGCTCAGAACCGCCAGCCGCTTCTCGAGTTCGCGCTTTTCCGCCTCAATCCGGGCCGATAATATCGCGCTGATCTCCTCATGAAGCGACCAGAGATCATCCAGAGACATGGACTTCAGTTCGATTTCTTTCGCCGACATGGTCGTCCTGCGGTTCCATCTTAATAATCGGCTGTCATATTGCCTCGTTCATTATTAATCAAGGGGAATACCCAAAAGTTCCAAGGCAAGTTCTGGATAAATCCGCTATAGACACATTTATGTGCACACAGCCTATTCCAAAAGCTGCAACAGCCGCGAGCAACTCGCAATAAGATATGTTACCCGAATTTAAAGGCGAGGCTCTACACAGCGCAGGATTCGCGTAGGGCGCTGGCGCGGAATGCCGGCGCCTGACGCATTCGCCTTCCACCTCTCTTATGCAGGCTTGGGATAAGGCGCTTGCTGCCCCGGCGCATCAGCGGCCGTAACCGGCAGCGAATTACCTCAATATCCCTCAAGGCGAGACGTCGAAGTTCGATCTGAGCCTGCAGGGTTCGGATATCCCGCAGCGCGGCGGAAGGGACGACGAAGCGACTTACGGTCTCATGAAGATGGCAGAGGGGGAGCTCAATACGATCCATTTCTCAAACCCTTACAGCACTAACTTAAACCACATTTCCGCGTAAAAATTATTTATATAATTAAACCCCATGGACTGAATGAAATTCCGGTATAGCTTGCCAATAAAAAACGATTTATCAAGCATTAAATAAATCATTGGATATAATATTTATGTCACATATAATGCCTTCCATTCACGTGAGCGCTCAGCGCTTTTTATCGCCTGAGCAGAGAGTGTGTTTTGTACAGAAATTGCCCCCGCTCAGGCTCAAATTGGTCGCGAGAGCACGATGCGCAAATCGGATTTAGAGGCTATGACCTTCGATGAGCTCTGGCTTCTCCACGAAGAGATCACGAAGATTTTGTCGGAAAGAATAACGGCGGAAAAGCTCGAGCTGGAGAAACGCCTGGCTCAGCTCAATCCGCCCGAGCCGCTTCAGGACAACCCAGACTCAGAGCCTGGCGCAGAGCGGCCGCGCCGCAGATATCCAAGAGTGCCGCCGAAATACTACAATCCGATGGAGCCGACCGAAACGTGGTCAGGTCGCGGCAAGCAGCCCCGCTGGCTCGTCGCGGCCCTGCAGTCCGGGCGCAAGCTGGAGGAGTTCAGGATCGAAAACAGCGAGAAGAGCACCGACGATAGCGCTCAACGCTCCTGAGCGCATCAATCGTCGACAGCCTCAGCTGTGCAGCTGAACGGTGCCGGCGTGCACCGCGCCGCGCGTGTACTCCAGATGTTTCGCGAGGCTGGTGCGAATGCCAGAGATCTCGCCCAGAAGGACATCGCAGAGCTGGATTCGGGAGGCGATGACAGTGGGATTTGCCCCCTCTCCGTTCAAAAGGTGAAGCTGAATTTGCGCCTGCTTGATCGCATTAAGGGAATCCCAAAGGACGCAATCATCCGAGTCGTAGATATTGCTCATTATTGACCCCCATTACCCTAATAAATGACTGGTGGTAGGCTATAATTCCTTTGGTTAGTCGCCGATCGCCAACGATGGTTCATCCTTCCTGCGACAATTCTACGCACGAATATTCGTCGCATCCTTCCGCTCCCAAAGGCCCAACAAGGGCGTAAGGGAAACTCGCTGGCGCCCGTCCGGACACATTTAAATTGATCAAAAGTGCGATGCAACCAAGACCAGTGGAGATGTATAATTATGATGTCTTCTTGTGTCGGATTAAATACTTCCCGCACCTGCGATGTAAGACCCGCTATCATCCTCATGTCGGGGGTGCCTTGTCAAGAAAACTCAGGAGATGGGGTGAAATGCCAAAGCTGGCTGCGCCCTTTCCGGCCGAGGCCGGGGGCGGTCGGCATGTGCGAAAAGAGCTTTATCGGCTGCCGGTTGCGCTTGACCGAGAAATGCTCAGATCCCGTAGTGATCGTCGCGGACATCCTGGCACAAACTTGATGAACTCGTTTTCGATATGCCTGATGCTCGTGATGAACTGATTTGTCAGCCAACACCCGCGAGCCTTCTGACTGACGAACAGCCCGATGCGAGGCAAATGCCGTCGCCGCGCGTGTAGCTCGCTCAATCGGGTTCAAGTCACTGGGCATTTCGACGAGAACCGACACCTGCGGCACGAATGCTTCGCATGTACGGCCTGCGTCAACGTCACGCATCGTAACGGCCTGCGCTGAGCGAACTCAGTGGTTTGCTGGCCGCCTTGGTGGTGGCAAAATTTGCAGATGCTCGCGACAATTCGCTACCACGTATGGCGGCGCCTACGTGCCGCTTATTACGCGTTCGCACTGGCGCGGCTGCCTTTTGGCGGCCCGCTGGGACGGGCCATCAGCGACTGGGAGTGCGCGCAAGGGTTCGGCGACAGCCCGAAAGCGAAATCCACATGGGACGCGGAGTACGGCGGCGGCCGATGGGCGTACATGGGCCGGCAGCCGGAACTCGCTCGATACTGGACACTCATCGGTTTCATGGACACCTTTGGGCGTGGCGGCGAGTATCTAGACGTCGGCTGTGGAGACGGCGTGCTCTTTGAGCGGTTCAAGCGGCTTGGCTACCAGCGCTACGTCGGAATTGACATATCCGATGTAGCTATCGAGAAGCTCCGTCTCTACAACGACAATCGCACAGCTTTCTTTCAGGCCGACGGCGACGTCCACGAGCCTACCGGCCATTTCGATGTCATCGTCTTCAACGAATCTCTTTACTACTTGCGTGACCCCGTACGCTCGCTGGAGCGTTACGCCGAATCGCTCAAACCCGGTGGCTTCATCATCGTCTCGACGTATACGGAGTCGCGACGATCGCTGGCGGTGCTGCGGGAGGCGAAGCGGGCATTCGAGGTGTTTGAGGAAGCCCAGACGACTCAAGGACCGATGTCTTGGCTCTGCACGGTATTGAAGAAGGCGGAGTCGACTTCGCTGGCGCGTTAGTTTGACCAAGAAAGAGTGCGGCAGTCGCTGAGTAGTTGTCGACACCATCTGCGTTACGCCCGTGCGCCACGGCAACAGGCGGTGTCCACGCGTAGGTGCGGCTATGATATCCGCTGCGCGACGTCACGTTGCTCCGCCGTCCGTCGACAGCCCGACCATCGCGATTCCAGAAGTCCTCGGAATTTCGGCCGTCAGCCGATTTAATTGACAAATATTAATCCGAATATTAAATAAGAAATTAATCAATCAGGAATGCCTTATGAAAGAGCCAGCGAGCGAGGCTGATCGGCTGCCAGTCACGGTGCTCAGTGGATTTCTGGGTGCGGGCAAGACGACATTGCTCAACTACGTGCTGAGGAATCGCGAGGGACTGCGCGTTGCGGTCATCGTTAACGACATGAGTCAGTTAAATATAGATGCGAGTCTGGTTCGCGATGGTGGCGCGAACCTGTCGCGCACGAACGAGACACTGGTCGAGCTCAGCAATGGCTGCATATGCTGCACATTGCGCGACGACCTCCTGCTGGAGGTCAGGCGATTGGCTGAAGAACGGCGTTTTGACTACCTCCTGATCGAAGCAACCGGGATCTCCGAGCCTCTTCCCATTGCGGCCACGTTCTCTTTTCGCGACGAAGCTGGTGTCTCCCTGTCCGATCTTGCGAGACTCGACACGATGGTCACCGTCGTGGACGCCTTGAGCGTGCTCGCCACCTATGGCAGTCGCGATCTGTTGCGCGACCACGGCGTGTCGCGCGATGCGGACGACCAGCGGACGCTCCTCGATCTTTTGATCGAGCAGATCGAATTCGCCGATGTGGTGGTGATCAATAAGGTATCGGAAGCGACAGAGGCGAGGCGCGCCGAAATTCGCAAGGTGGTCGCCGCGCTCAATCCGCGAGCCCGCCAGATCGAGACCGACTTCGGCCAAGTTCCTCTCGGGGCGGTTCTCAATACCGGCCTTTTCAATGAAGCAAGGGCTGCGACGCATCCGCTCTGGCAGAAAGAGCTGTACAGCCCGGATTCTCATGTGCCGGAGACCGAGGAGTACGGCATATCGAGCTTCGTTTACAGGGAAAGACGTCCTTTCGATCCCGTCAGGCTCCTGTCTTTTCTCAACAAGCCATGGCCGGGTGTGATCCGCGCCAAAGGACATTTCTGGCTTGCCACCCGTCCGGATTGGGTAGGTCTCCTCTCGGTTGCGGGTATGCAACGTCGGTGCGAACCGATGGGCTATTGGTGGGCGACGGTCCCAAAGGCGAGCTGGCCAAGCCACTCTCAGTTTCAAGAACATCTCAACAATCAATGGGACGGCGCGTGGGGCGATCGTCGTCAAGAACTCGTGTTCATCGGTTCAGACATGGACGAAATTTATATCCGAACCTCGCTCGATGCCTGCCTTGTCCATTCGGAGAATGGGTTCGATCCGCAGAACTGGCGCCATTTCAGCGACCCGTTTCCACCTTGGCATTATCCCGATCACGCGAACCTTGCCGGCGAGCTCCTTCGCTAAAGGCTGTCGTGCGAGACGCCGACACTCGAGGCGTGAACACAATCCATCGATGCTACTTGCTCTACTGAATAGGTGAGAACGGAAAATTTCAACAAATTCAAGCTGTCAGAAAATCGCGGCTCTCCACTGCGGAGAGATGCGACAAATTCACGTCTGGCTGTTCACCAAAAAACTTGTGCTCCACGCTAAAAAAATGATATTAAATATTTAATATTGATTTATGCAAAAGTTTAATTGGGCAAATTAAACATTTGACGGCGGCACCATGGTCATAGCAACCACTACGAATAGCGGTGCAATCGACGCCAGACGGCGGATCGAACCGTCTGGACTACCGAATGAGCACGCGCTCTTGCTCAGGGTTGCTGCTGCGCCGCGTCCCACCATTCTCCCGTCCGCAAAGTTTGAAGCTGTCGCTTCGGCATCCACTTCGTCAATGGCTGCAGAGTTCGGCATCCGTCACGCGTATTCCCCTTTGCTCGCGAGGACATCATGAAGTCCTTATACGAAAATTTTGGTATGACCTACATTGCGCTCGGATTGCAGACTTGGCGACGCGCTCTGCTGCGAGGAAAATCCCGGACCGAGTCAGACGCCGAAAATGAGTCGCTGCTCGGCACGCGGAATGCGTGGGAAGCCGCGCGCTTGGGCGCTTCGGCATCGACATCCCCTGAAACGTCCGGCGCCGGACTTACGGGATTGACAACAGACGTCCGAACGCCAGTTGCGGCGGTGGCCGAACCAGCGACGTCAAATCCCGTCGTCATCCTCGGCCGCGTCCCCTCGGCGGCCCTGACGCCGGACATCATCGGATCTTCTACACCTCCAGCAGTCGCACAGATTTGCGGTTGCGGCTACTTCTTTGCTCCAACACGACTGCTCGATCAGAGAGCCGCCAATGGGGCGCCGCCGCAATTGAGCGGCCAGTTGCACGGCAGCCAAGTGTCCGGGGGAGCAGATCTCGCGTTGACCGGCCAGGCCGGGGTCATGGGAGCCTCCGTCAGTGTCGACATGTCATTGCAGAACGTTGCGCCGCTTACAAATTGGCTGCCAGGCGGAGGGCTGCCGGGCGGCGCAGAGACCGGTACGGGGACGTCGAATGGCATAATCGGAACGTTGTCCGGCTCGGTGACCATCGCGCAACCCTCTTCTGCCGCGCGGCAGGCCACCACAACGGCATCGCCCAACCTCCTCGCGGCCGCCGCCACATCCACAAACCGGATCGTTCTTGAGAATCAGAAGCAGGGAACCCCACAAAGCGTTTGGGATATCGACGGCGCCGGCAGCTCGAACATCGAAGGTTTTGCGACTGACATCAGCGTCAACGTCGGCAACAGAGTTGACTTCAAGATCAATACGAATTCATCAGACTACCGGATCGAGATCTACCGCCTCGGTTACTATGGCGGCATGGGTGCTCACCTTGTTACCACCATTCAGCACACAGGCGTGCAAAACCAGCCCGCGCCGTTGCGCGATGCGGCCACCGGCTTGGTCGATGCCGGCAACTGGTCCGTTTCGGCATCCTGGAACGTTCCGGCAGACGCGGTGTCCGGTGTCTATATTGCAAAGCTCGTACGGCAAGACGGAACTTTCGGCGAGAATCATATCCCCTTCATCGTCAGAGACGACAGCAGCACCAGCGATGTGGTCTTTCAGACCTCTGACACAACGTGGCAAGCATACAACGGGTGGGGCGGCGCAAACTTCTATGGCGGCAACGGTCCCGCGACAGGTCAAGGTGCCGGACGCGCCTACGCGGTAAGCTACAATCGGCCCATTGCCACCCGGGGCGCCATCGGAACCGCCTCAGGTCCGCAGGACTATTTGTTCGGCGCCGAATACGCGGCGATCTATTGGCTGGAGCAGAACGGTTACGACGTCTCCTACATGGCGGGAGTGGATACAGACCGTTACGGCAGCCTGCTTCTCAACCACAAGCTCTACCTCGACGCCGGACACGACGAGTATTGGTCAGGGCAGCAACGTGCCAATGTCGAGGCAGCCCGCGATGCCGGAGTGAATCTGGCGTTCTGGAGCGGCAACGAGATGTATTGGCGCACGCGCTGGGGCAACAGCATCAGCAGCGACGCCACGGCCTACCGCACGTTGATCTCCTACAAAGAAACCTGGGCAAACTCGTCGATCGATCCAAGCGACCAGTGGACTGGAACGTTTCGTGATCCGCGCTTCAGCCCACCGGCGACCGGCGGAGGCATCCCGGAAAATGCCCTGATCGGACAGATGTTCCAGGTCGACGACGTCGGTGTCACCCAATCCGACGCGTTGAAGGCCATCACAATTCCCTACGACGACGCCAATCTGCGCTTCTGGCGCAACACCAGCGTTGCCAATCTTCAGCCCGGGCAGATCGCGACGCTGACGAAGAATTATCTCGGCTATGAATGGGATGAAGCGCCCGACAACGGATTCGATCCGGCCGGCCTGGTTCGGCTCTCCTCGACAACGCTCCCAGTCAGCACTTATCTGCTTGATTACGGCAACACAGTCGGGAATGGCATCTCAACACATAATCTGACCCTGTATCGCGCGGCGAGCGGCGCATTGGTGTTCGGCGCCGGAACGGTCTACTGGTCTTGGGGCCTGAGCGACAATCACGACCTCCAACCGACCCCCAGCGACCCGCGCGTGCAACAGGCGATGATAAACCTGCTGGCCGACATGGGCATTCAGCCGGGAACAATCCAGTCGGGAATGGTCGCCGCAACCGCCTCGACAGACACCACCCGTCCCACCTCCACGATCAACGCAATGGCAAGTTTCAGTGCAGGAAGCGTGGTCACGATTTCCGGCACCGCAGCGGATTTCGGTGGCGGCGTGATCGCCGGCGTCGAGGTGTCAACGGACGGCGGAGTGACTTGGTATAACGCAACCGGTGATGAGACGTGGACCTATACCTGGTCGCCGCAGGTCGCCGGGACGTACACCATCAAGTCTCGCGCGGTCGATGACAGCATCAATCTGGAAATACCTTCGGCGGGCCGCACGGTCACGGTCACCGCGCCGTCCTACCTCACGCTCTTCCCTGGCTCGGCAACCCCCGATATCGTCAATAGCACGGATGCAAGCGCCGTCGAGCTGGGTGTGAGGTTTCAAACATCGATAGCCGGCACGGTGAGCGGAATCCGTTTCTATAAGAGCAGCATGGATACGGGCACCCATACCGGCGAGCTCTGGAGCAGCACGGGCACCTTGCTGGCGACCGCAACTTTTATCAACGAAACTGCATCGGGCTGGCAGAGCGTGACGTTCTCTAACCCGGTCTCGCTGACACCGGGCGCCACTTATGTCGCTTCCTACCACACGAACGTCGGTCACTACTCCGTCACCCCCGACTACTTCACAAGCAATGTGACCAGCGGTCCACTGACCGCTCTCGCCAATGGCAATGGCGTCTACACCTACAGCAGTAGCCGAGCGTTCCCGAATAACACTTTTTCGGGGGAGAACTACTGGGTTGACGTCATGTTCAATCCTTCCACCGCCAACAGCGCGCCGGTGGCCGCCAATGACGTCGGGCCGACCGCGACGCGCGATTTGGCCATCACAATCGCAGCATCGACCCTGACCGGGAACGACAGTGATCCCGATGGGGATGCGGTTAGCGTCACCGCGGTGGGCGGAGCGACAAACGGCACCGTCGTCCTTAACACCCAGCCCAATCCGCAAAACAACACCATCACGTTTACGCCCAATGCCGGCTACACCGGGCCGGCGAGCTTCACCTACACGATCTCCGATGGGCGCGGCGGTACAGCGTCGGCCACTGTCAGCTTCACCGTGGCACCGCCGGGAACCGCGCCCGTCAGCCTATTCAGCGCGTCAAATATACCGGCACAGACCAACCTGAATGACGGATCCCAGATCGAACTCGGGATGAAGTTCACGTCCTCGGTCGCCGGCCAGATCACGGCTCTCAAATTCTATCGCAGCCCAGGCGACACCGGTGTCAATACACTCGATCTCTGGACGGCGACAGGCACTCGCCTTGCCACAGCCACCTTTACCAATACGTCAGCCAGCGGCTGGCAGACCGTCACGCTGCCGTCCGCGGTTTCGATATCCGCCAACACCACCTACGTTGCGTCCTATCACACCACCGGCGCCTATGTGGCGACCAACAACTACTTCGCCAACGCCGTCACCAATGGGCCCTTGACGGCGCCCTCCACCACTACCGCCGGCGGCAATGGTGTTTATTCCTATGGTGGCACCAGCACGTCCGGTATCTTCCCGACCAGTTCCTTTAACGGTGCCAACTATTGGGTCGATGTCGTGTTTGCGCCGTCCGGTGGTACCAGCAATCAGCCGCCGGTTGCCAACAACGACAGCGGCTACACCACCGCGCAGAACACCGCTCTGACCATTGCCGCATCGGCCCTGCTCGCCAACGACACCGATCCGAATGGCGACCAGCTGACGATCACGGGCGTGAGCGGCGCTGTCAACGGCACCGTCAGCTTCAACGCCCAGACCAACGTCGTCACCTTCACGCCGACCGCCGGCTACACCGGCGCTGCGTCGTTCAGCTATGCCATCTCCGACGGGCGTGGCGGCACCGCGAGCGCTACCGCGAATCTGACGGTGAACCCGGCAGCCAATCAGCCGCCGGTTGCCAACAATGACAGCGGCTACGTCGCCACGCAGAACACTGCTCTGACCATTGCCGCATCGGCCCTGCTTGCCAACGACACCGATCCGAATGGCGACCAGCTGACGATCACGGGCGTGAGCGGCGCCGTCAACGGCACCGTCAGCTTCAACGCCCAGACCAACGTCGTCACCTTCACGCCGACCGCCGGCTACACCGGCGCCGCATCGTTCACCTATGCCATCTCCGATGGGCGCGGCGGCACTGCGAGTGCAACCGCGAATTTGATAGTCACTACGCCGTCCGTGAGCTTGTTCTCAACTTCAGACACGCCGGCGCTTCTCTCGGATTCCGACGCAGTCGGGATCAATCTCGGGGTGCGCTTTACCTCTTCTGCCGCCGGCACCATCAACGGCATCAAATACTACAAAGGCGCCGGCGACACCGGTACTCATACCGGCTCGTTGTGGAGCAGCACCGGGACGCTGCTGGCGACCGCTACGTTCACGAACGAAAGCAGCAGCGGCTGGCAGTCGGTCATCTTCAGCAATCCGGTTTCGATCACCGCCGGCACGACCTATGTGGCGAGCTTCCACAGCAACGGCCACTACACGTCCACCAGCAACTATTTCACGACCCCTCGTGTGAACGGCCCCCTCACGGCCCCCGCCGCCAACAATGGCGTCTACACCTACGGCACCGGCAATCTGTTCCCGACCAGCACCTTCGGTGCCACGAACTACTGGGTGGACGTGCTCTTCAGCCCCGCGAACGGCGGAGCCAACCAGGCACCAGCCGCAGCAAACGACTCCGGCTTCAGTGTCACCCAGAACTCCTCACTCACGATCTCAGCGTCCGCGCTGCTCGCCAATGACACCGATCCGGACGGCGATAACCTGACGATCACGGGCGCAAGCAACGGCGTCAATGGCACCGCAAGCTTCAACGCCCAAACCAACGCCGTCACTTTCACGCCAAACTCCGGCTATACGGGCCCCGCGTCGTTCACCTATGCCATCTCCGACGGCCGGGGTGGAACGGCGAGCGCGTCCGCCTCGCTGACCGTTACCGCCGCGTCTGCCACCATCGTAAGCCTGTTCAGCTCCAATCCCACACCGAGCATGGTATCGGTCAATGATCCGAACTCGGTAGAGCTTGGGCTCAAATTCCGGTCGTCCAGCGCTGGCGACATCACCGGGCTGCGCTTCTACAAGGGCCCGTCGAACACCGGCACCCATACCGCGAATCTCTGGAGCAGCACCGGTACCCTGCTCGCCACCGCCACCTTCACCAACGAGACGGCCAGCGGCTGGCAGCAGGTCAACTTCGCCACGCCGGTCACGATCACTCCAGGTACGACGTATATCGCGTCTTATCACACTTCGGGAAACTACTCTGCCGATCCCAACCTGTTCAACTCGACGGTCAGCAACGGGCCGCTGACCGCGCCATCGTCGGCCTCGAGCGGAGGCAATGGCGTGTATGCGTATGGATCGGGCAGCCTCTTCCCGACCAACAGCTACAACTCGACAAGTTACGGCGTCGACGTGCTGTTCCGCCCGCAACTCGCCGCGTAGCGGCGGCGGGATTTGCCGGCTTCCGAGCGGGCTCCGGCAACTCGGGTCAAACCCGGGTTGCCACCGTCGATCGTGCTCGCAGCGCATCCAAGCGATCTTTGCCGTCAGCGCCGCAGCTATTTTGCGTTTCATCTTCATCAAGCTGCCAATTGCGGCCGAAACACAACGTCGACGCCGTAACTTGTCGAGTTGTAGGTGTTGGTGGGAAACAGGCTATCGCTGCCATAGGCGTAGACGCCGTTCCCGTTGATGGCTGCGGATGATGGTGCCGTGAGGGGGCCGTTGCTCACCGGACCAGTAAAAAGCCCGGGATCGGCCGAATAGAACCCGGACGTATGATAGGAAGCGACGTAGGTCGTCCCGGCCGTGATCGTGACGGGCGCCGAAAAGTTCACCTGTTGCCACCCGCTTGCGGTTTCGTTGGCGAAGGTCGCCGTCGCCAGGAGCGTGCCATCCGCAGTCCACAGGTCGGCGACATGCGGTCCGGTATTCTCGGTCCCCTTGTAGAACCTGATTCCAGTTATGTCACCGCTCGTGGAAGCCTGAAACTTGACGCCTAGTTCGACAGAATCCGAATCATTGACGATGACGGTGCTCGGAGCCGAGCTAGAACTGAACAGGCTGACGGAATTGGCCGATGCCGCATTGACGGTCAGGGCAACAGATGCGCTCGCCGTTCCGCCACGCCCGTCAGCGATCGTATAATTGAAGGAAGCCGAGCCAGCGTAGCCCGAATCCGGGTTGAACGTGATCGTATTGGTTTGGGGATTAAAGGCCGCAACGCCATGCGTAGCTCCGCCGACGCCCGTTATGGACAACGGATCGCCGTCGGGATCCGTATCATTGACCAGCAGCGAGGCTGCGGTGATCGAGAGCACAGTATCCTGCGTCGCTTTGAAGCCGGAATCGTTCACCGCAACAGGAGGCTGATCTACGCCGACCGTCGCAGGGCTGAACGTGACGTCGACCCAGTAGTTTGTTGCGCCAAAAGAGCTGGTCGGGAACAGATTGTCGCTCCCATAAGTATAGAGACCATTTCCCACATCAGTCGCCGTCAGGGGGCCGTTGTTGTAGGTTGCGGAGAAGTACCCGCTGGTTGAGGTATAGTGTCCGTTGCTATGAAAGCTCGCGACATAGGTCGTGCCGGCCGTCACCGCAATAGGCGTGCTGAAGGTTACGGTCTGCCACCCGCTGACCGTCTCATTCGTGAAGGTGGCCGAGGCAAGCAATGTACCGGTGCTTGTCCACAGCGAACCCGTGTGCACCCCCGTGTCGTTGGCTCCTTTGTAGTATCTGATGCCCGTTATCGTCCCGTCCTCGGACGTCACGAACTTCACACCGAGATTGACTCCGACGGCATCAGGATCGCCAAGCGTCCTGGGCGTGTCTGCGCCGGAGAACAAGCTGACCGTTGGCACAGCAGCAGCCACGTTCAGGCTGACGTTGGCCGAGGCGACACCTCCGTGGCCATCGGACACGGTGTATTCAAAGCTTGCTGGCCCCGTATACCCGGGCGTCGGAGTAAACGTTATCGTAGCGTTGGCAGAATTGAACGCAGCAACGCCGTGGACGGCACTGCCGCCGACGATGCCCGTCATCGATAGCGCATCGCCATCAGGATCGGAGTCGTTGAGCAGCAGGGAGGTGGCCGCGATCACGAAAGGAGTGTCTTCGGTCGCGTTGAGGCCATTGTCGTCGACGGCGACCGGAGGACGATTGGTAGATGCCGTGATATTCAGGTTGACCGTGCCGAGCGCCGTCCCGCCATTTCCATCGGAAATGGTATAGTTGAATGACGCCGGCCCGGTGTACCCCGCCAGAGGCGTGAAGGTTACGGTCTTGTTCTGGCTATCATAGCTGGCAGTGCCATTGACGCCACCATTTGCTCCAATAACGACCAGGGCATCGCCGTCCTGATCGATGTCGTTGGCCAGCAGAGCGGAAGCGGCGATCGCGAGCGAATTGTCCCTGGTCGTAGTGAATCCGCTGTCCGCGACCGCAACTGGCGGGTGGTTTGTGGAAGGCTCTACGGTCAGGTTAACCGTGGCACTCGCCGTCCCGCCATGCCCGTCGGATATCATGTACGTAAATGATGCCGGACCGGAGTATCCGGCATCAGGCGTAAAAGTCACCGTATTGCTGTTCAACAAATAGCTGGCGGTGCCATTCACTCCAAGTCCGGCGCCGGTGATCGTGAGCGTGTTGCCGTCCAGATCGGTGTCATTCGCCAGCAGCGCGGAGGCGGCAATCGTCAGGACGTTGTCCTGAGGCGTCGTGAAGCCGCTATCGTTGTTCGCGATGGGCGGCTGGTTTGTGCTCGGAGCACCGCCGGTGTCGAAAACGACATCGACCCAATAGTTGGTCCCGTTGAAAGTGCTTGTGGGAAAGAGATTGTCGTCACCATATGTGTACACGCCAGCGTCTGTTGGCGCGGTCAGCACGCCGTTGACGTGATCGCTCGTGAAATATTCTGCGGTGGAGGTGTAATGGCCGTCGCTGTGAAAGCTGGCCACGTAGCTGGTGCCTGCGGTGATCGTGACAGGGTTGCTGAACGTTGCGGTCTGCCAGCCCGAGGCGGTTTCGTTGGTGAATGTCACCGTCGCGAGCAGAGTACCATTGCTGCTCCACAGCGAACCGGTATGCGTTCCGGTATCGTTCGTGCCCTTGTAGAATTTGATGCCGGTGATGGTACCGTTCGCCGACGCCAGGAAGTGGACGCCAAGATTGATGCCTCCGCTATCAGGATCGGAAAGCACGGCTGGCGTATCGGCACTCGAAAACAGACCTGCATCGTCCTCCGGATTTATGACGGTGAGGTTGACGATTGCGGAGCCCGTTCCACCCCGCCCATCGGAGATCGAATAACCAAAGCTTGCGGGTCCCAGATATCCGGGCTTCGGTGTAAACGTGATCGTGTTTGTCTGACTGTTGAACGAGACCGTGCCGTTGGAGGCTGCGCCAACTCCCGAAATCGATAAGATATCGCCATTCGGATCACTGTCATTCGCCAATAGCTGCGCCGCAGTGAATGTCATCGGCGCACCGCTTGCGACCTCGAATCCATTATCGTTGCTACCGACCGGCGGCAGATTGGCCGTCGGCGCCGAGCTGAAAATGGGATCGACCCAATAGTTGACGCCACCGTCAGATGGCGAGGTCGGAAAAACATTGTCAGTGCCGTACGTGTAGTAGCCGTTGCCTGCGGCAGCCGTCAGCGGACCATTCGCATGAGCCGAGGTAAAGTAGTCGGGCGTGTCAGCGTAGTGCCCGTTGCTGTGATAGCTGACCACATAGGTCGTACCCGCCGATATGGATACCGGGTTGGCGAACGTTACGGTCTGCCAGCCACTGGCGGTCTCCTGGGTAAAGGTTGCGCTCGCCAACAAGGTGCCATTGCTGGTCCAAAGCGAGCCAATATGCTCGCCTCCATCGCCTGCGCTCTTGTAGTAGCGGATGCCGACGATCGTGCCCGACTGCG
The DNA here is from genome assembly GCF_020194175.1 of Bradyrhizobium sp. BRP22. Lineage (GTDB taxonomy): Bacteria > Pseudomonadota > Alphaproteobacteria > Rhizobiales > Xanthobacteraceae > Bradyrhizobium. The sequence continues at coordinate 219,674 of NZ_JADYVX010000006.1, forward strand.
TCGACGTGAACGTCATGCCCAAGGTAACGAATCCGACATCGCTGTCGATCGGAATGCGCGGGACGTCGGAGCTGGAGAACAGGGTCACCAGCGGTGCAGATTCGACATTGATTGTTATGCCAGCATCAGGAGTTTCCATGTTCACGCTGTCGTCGACGGCGCGAGTTTCAATATGATAGGTTCCTCCCGTGAGAGGCGTGAACGTATAGCTCCAATTCTCAAGGCCCTCGGCACGATGCCAAGTCGCACCTCCATCAGTCGATATCTCGACCACGGCGACTTTTCCGCCGCCGGAGTCTACCGCTGTCCCCGTGATGGTTAGTGGGTGCGCCGCTACAATTGATGAGCCTGCGGCGGGCGGCGCAATCGTTGATGTCGGGGCCGCGTGATCGGTCGACTGCTGAGCAATTACGAGACTTTGCATCAGCGTGTCAGGCTGGACTCCCATATCGGCAAACAAGTTGACCATGGCCTGCTGGACGTTGGGATCCGTCGGCGTCTCTTCGTTGTCATGATGTGAATCAAGACCCCAGGTCCAGTAGACGGTGCCGGCACCGAAAACCAGGGCGCCGCTTGTCGGATCTCGATAGAGGGTCAGGCTGTGTGTAGCGGTGCCTGGTCCAGTGGTATTGCCGTTGTCAAGGAGAAGAGTGTTCACGTCTACTGTCGTGGACGAGAGGTCGATCAGACCGGCAGGCCGAGAACCATTGTCAAGATCCGAATCCCACTCATATCCGAGAAGGTTTGGAGTCAGCGAATAGACCTGACCCGCTTGAATATCCTGGACCGCGGTATTGTCCCAAAAGCGAAACTGCGAGAGGTCATACGGTATTTGAATGGTGTCGAGGCGATAGGAATCAACGGTGAAGATTGTTCCGGTGAGCGCGTTCTCCGGATCACCCGCGCCTAATTCCGGATCTCGCCAAGTACTGGTTGTGTTACCGATATCAGTGTCAGCGTTCGACCATGTTTCCTTGTAGGAGACCAAGGTCTTGTACGGTGTTCCGGATCCGTCGATGCTGTTTTCCCACCGCGTTTCCCAATAGACCTCGTTGCCGCTCAGGAAGGCCAGATTGACCCCGGCGTCCTTGGCTGCCTCGACGTTGGCCCGCTGGTCCGCGGACCAATATTCATCGTGACCAACAGACAGAAAGATCTTGTCGTTGAGGAGCTGCGGAGTATTTTGCGCAGTATCGATGCCCGAGATGTACGTGACATCGTAGCCGTTCTCCTCGAGCCAGCGAATGGCTGGATATTCCTCGCCGAAAATATAGTCCTGCGGGCCGGCCGAAAAACCGCCATCTCTCGTCACGAATGGACGGTTGTAACTTACCGCGTCGGCGCGTCCGGCGTGGCCACTGTCATCGATCCCACCGTACAGATTATAGCCGCCCCACCAGTTGTACGCCTCCCAGGTCGTGTCGGACGTTTGAAACGTGATATCTGCCGGATCGGTGTCATCACGGACAACAAAGGGAATCATGTTCTGACCGCCCGTGTCGAGGCGAGTCAGGTCGGCCACGTAAACCCCTGATACAGCGTCTGCCGGAATATTCCAGGAAGCCGACACCGACCAATTGCCTGCGTCAACCAGTTTGGTGTCTGGATCGAAAAGCGGATCTGGTTGTACCTGGGCGGCAGCGAGATTTTCCGTTATCGATGTGACGAGGTGAGCGCCGTTGCCACCATAGTAGCCGAGGCGATAAATATCGATGCGGTAGTTCGTAGCGTCAGTGTTGATTTTGAAATCGATCCGGTTTCCATGATCTATCGTAAACTGAGCAGCAAAGCCCTCGATGCTCGTGTCGGCCTGACCAATCAGCCAGACGCTCTCGGGAGTGCCCTGCTTCATGTTCTCGAGAACGATCGGGTTACTCGACGACGCGTTTGCCGCGGCTGCCTGCGTTGTGCTTGTCGCGCCTGCGGCTGCCTGCGTTGCGCCTGTTCCACTGGTCGCCGCTTGCAGCCCATTGGGTGTCAGCGCCTGTGACCGATCGAGCAGAAAGTCGGCCGCCGCCGGCGGCGGAGCGGCGCCCGGGCTGATCGTCTTAGCGGTGGCATGAACCGGTGTGTAGAGTTCGAGAACTCTCGGCGCATAACCTGACGGTTGAGCGTTTCCGCTTGGCGGGCCGCCGGTTCGGATTGAGCAAATGGTACAGGCTCTCCCGGTGCACGAGCTGCAAGGATCTTGTAGCGCCTGTTGACGCCAATCGGAGTTCCAGGAGTCAGGGGAATTGGGGCCGTCGGATCCTGCGGGTGAGCTCATTTAACGCTCCGCAATTAAATACAGGACAAATGCGACTATCGGTCGCATGCGGTAAACTGCCCCAACGTCGATGCATAATCAATTTAATTCTATTTAAAATTTAAATATTACGAATATTTAATGTCGGGCGTTAATTAGGCGCGCTCCTTGGACCGACGCTTTTCTATCAGTTTCGGCTGTTGAGCGATCTGCACATGCTTCGATTGCGCTCGCCCATCGCGCCTGGACACGTTGCGCAAGAGATCGCCGATCCCGTCGGATTGTCTGCCGCACACCGATTGCTCAGCACCTCCCACCACCTCGTGGGCAATCATGCCGAGGCGCTCTCGCATCTGGAAACCTGGAAGCCGCGCCCGTCTCAACATTACCGACACCAGCGCCTTCAACGCCGGCCGCGTTCCCCGGATCGGCCGGAGCCGCGTTCTCTGGCTGCTCGGTTTTCCGGATCAGGCGGTCGAGGCCGTCAGGACAGCGGACGAGGAAGCGATCAATGTTCGAAGCCCGGTGCCGTCTGTATCGTGACGATCTGGGGCGCAAACGTCTTCGGATGGGATCGGTGATTGGGATGCGGTCGAGGAACGCGCCGATCGATTGATCGCCTATGCGAGCAAGTATTCGCTGGGGCCGCACATTGCCGTACGCAATGGCATGAAGGGCGCCGTGCTGATCAACCGCGGCAACATCGAACCTGGCGTCGAACTGTTGCGGGCGGCGCTGGCGAAGTTGCGGGCGGATCATTACGAACTCTATACTGGCGGGCTGTGCCTGGCCCTGGCCGACGGCCTTGGTGCGAGTGGCCGGCTGGATGAAGCGCTGACCGCGCTCGATGACACGATCGCAATCGTCAATGCCAATGGCGGTTCGCTGGATCTGCCGGAATTACTGCGTACCAAAGGCACGCTTCTGGCGCGCGCTGGCGATCCGGTCGGGGCGGAAGAGAATTTGCGGAGCTCGCTTGCACTGGCGAGGAGCCACTCCGCGCTCTCGCTGCAACTCCGCACGGCGATGAGCTTTGTCCGTCTGAAGACCTGTCAGGGCGATCCCGCCGAAGCCTGTGCCACGCTTGCCGACATCTACGGTCGATTCACCGAGGGTTTCGATACTGCCGATCTTCGAGCCGCTAAAGGGATCCTCGGCGAGATGAACCCCGTGTCGATCTCGACGCCTAAGATATCTTCAGCCTAGCTGCATCTCCGCCGAAACGCATTGTGATCGGCACATGCCGCTGGCGGCGGAGGATGCGAAGCAAGTCAAGCACGAAATTGCGTGCCGGCCACTCGACTTTCCGCTTGCGAGCACCCAAGTTCCGATTGGGAACGGACGGTCTCGCAAGCTCAAAAGCACGGATATGGTCATGCGCCGCATTGTCGTTACGGGAATGGGATTGGTGTCGCCGCTCGGTTGCGGCGTCGAGGTCGCATGGTCGCGGCTGACAGCCGGACGATCAGGGCTTCGCGCCTTGCCGGCATGGGCGGCTGCGCTGCCGGCGCGCGTCGCCGGGATCGTGCCCATCAAGGCCGAAGATCCCGAAGGCGGTTTCGATCCCGATCTCGGCGCGCCACCGAAGGATCAGCGCAAGATGGACCGCTTCATCCTGTTCGCACTGGTTGCCGCGGCGGAGGCGATTGCGCAGGCCGCATGGACGCCTGCGGACGCGCATGCGATGGAGCGAACCGCGATCGTCATTGCATCCGGCATCGGCGGATTTCCGGCGATTGTCGAGGCGGTGCGCACCACCGATCAGCGCGGCGTCCGCCGCCTGTCACCGTTCACGGTGCCGTCGTTCCTTGCCAACCTTGCGGCCGGCCACGTCTCGATTCGCCATGGCTTCAGGGGCCCGATCGGCGCGCCCGTCACCGCCTGCGCCGCGAGCGTGCAGGCGATTGGCGATGCCGCGCGCCTGATCCGGTCGGGAGAAGCCGATGTCGCCATCTGCGGCGGCGCGGAGGCCTGCATCGATCTCGTAAGCCTTGGCGGCTTTGCCGCCGCGCGGGCGCTGTCGACCGATTTCAACGAAACGCCCGAACGCGCATCGCGTCCCTTCGACGGCGACCGCGATGGCTTCGTGATGGGCGAAGGCGCAGGCATGCTCGTCATCGAGGAACTCGATCATGCGCTCCAGCGCGGAGCCAAGCCCGTTGCCGAAATCATCGGCTATGGCACGACCGCCGATGCCCATCACATAACCTCGGGCCCCGAAGACGGCGACGGTGCACGCCGTGCGATGGAGCTCGCCTTACGTCAGGCGCGACTCGAACCCGGCCAGGTGCAACATCTCAACGCGCACTCGACCTCCACGCCGGCCGGCGATCACTCCGAGATCGAAGCCATCAAGTCGGTGTTCGGGCGCGACGGCAAGATCGCGGTGAGCGCAACCAAATCGGCGACAGGGCATCTGCTCGGCGCGGCCGGCGGATTGGAGGCGATCTTCACTGTTCTCGCACTCCGCGATCAGGTGGCGCCGCCGACCCTCAATCTCGAAAATCCCGACGATGCCGCTGACGGCATCGACCTCGTCGCCAGGGAAGCCAGGCCGATGGCGATGGAGCACGCGATCTCGAACGGATTCGGCTTCGGCGGCGTCAACGCCAGCATCATCCTGCGACGCTGGACGTGAGTCGGCGTCAGACCGCCGGCGGATTGCGGTCGATAAAGGTCGAGCGTTGGTGCCAATAGGGATAAGGCAGCGTCACCTTGCTGGCCTCATCCAGCTTGGCAACCTGCTCCTTGGTCAACGACCATCCGATCGCGCCGAGGTTCTCGCGCAGTTGCGTTTCGTTGCGCGCCCCGATGATCAGCGTCGCAACCGTCGGTCGCTGCAACAGCCAGTTCAGCGCGATCTGCGATACGCTCTTGCCGGTGTCCTTGGCGATCTCGTCGATCGCATCGACGACGCGGTAGACGTGTTCATCCGGCACCGGCGGTCCGAAGGAAGACGTCTGCGGCAACCTGCTGACCTCCGGCCGCGGCTGATCGCGCCGGATCTTGCCGGTGAGCCGGCCCCAGCCGAGCGGCGACCACACCACTGCGCCCAGGCCCTGGTCGAGGCAGAGCGGCATCAACTCCCACTCGTAATCGCGCCCGATCAACGAATAATAGGTCTGGTTGGCGACATAGCGCGGGAAGCCGTATTTGTCGGCAACCGAAAGCGCCTTCATCAGGTGCCAGCCAGAGAAATTCGAGACGCCGACATAGCGGATCTTGCCGGCGCGCACCAGCGCATCGAGTGTTCCCAACACCTCTTCGGGCGGCGTGAACGCATCGAAACCATGGAGCTGGAACAGGTCGATATAATCCGTTCCGAGGCGGCTGAGTGAGCCGTCGACGGCCGCGAGCAGATGCTGACGTGAGGAGCCAATATCATTCGGTCCTTCGCCGAAGCGGAAGCTGGCCTTGGTCGAGATCAGCACCTTGTCGCGCCGGCCCTTGATCGCCTGGCCGAGCACGCGTTCGGATTCGCCCATGGAATAGACATCAGCGGTGTCGAACATCGATACGCCGGCATCGAGGCAGATGTCGACCAGCCGCCGCGCTTCGGTCGCATCGGTATTGCCCCACGCGGCGAGACGACCGACGCCGCCGAAGGTGCCGGTGCCGAAGCTGAGCGCGGGCACGCTAAACCCTGATTTTCCCAGGCGTCGATATTCCATCTGCAAGTTCTCCCAGCCTTGACCTGGATCCGTGCGGCCGTTGCCGTCATGTTACAATGGTAACCAAATCTGACGCAGGCGCAATTACGGGCTGTGGAACAAGCAAGTGAAGTCAAAGTGATTTGACACTTTCCCTGACGCGACGCGCGCATCCGCCTCCACGAAACGTCGCCCCAGCAAAAATCGATCCGTGAAGCCCGATCACTCCAATTGCAGCACCGTCCGTGACGTAATATGATGAGTGAAATACAATCGAGAGGATGCTGCCATGTCGGAGGAACTGACCGAGGTTGAAACCGGCACCGGCGAACTGCTGTGCCATGTCGACGGCCGCGTCGCCATCCTCACGCTGAACCGGCCCGAAGCGCGCAACGCGCTTTCGGACAATCTCACCCCGGCCTTGCGGCGCATGATCAAGAGCCTGGGCGACGATCCGAACATTGGCGCGCTCCTGATCACGGGCGCCGGCAATGCGTTTTGCGCCGGCGGCGACGTCAAGGGCATGGGAAGCGGCATTGCACGGCCCGAACGGACGCTCGAGGAGCGTGTCGCCATTCTCCAGGAAAGGCAGCGCACGCTCACGGGCGTGCTGGCGGCTGTCCGCAAACCCACCGTCGCCGCCCTCCCTGGTCCGGCTGCGGGCGCAGGTCTTGCCATCGCACTCGCCTGCGACATCCGGATCGCCGCCGAGTCCGCGATCATGGCTACCGGCTATGCCCGCATCGGCCTATCCGGCGACTACGGTGTTGCCTGGCTGCTGACGCGCCTGGCGGGAACGTCCCGCGCGCGCGAATTGATGTTCCTGTCGGAACGCCTCGACGCCAGGCGCTGCGAGGCGTTCGGCTTGGTCAACCGCGTCGTCCCGGACGATCAGCTGCGATCGGCGGCGCTGGAGCTGGCAAGGCAGCTCGCCGATGGGCCGCCGATCGCGCTCGGCTATATGAAGGACAATCTCGACCACGCCCTCGCCTCAGACCTTCTGGCCTCGATGGACCTGGAAGCCGAGCACATGGTCCGCGCGGCGCGCACCACCGACCACAATGAAGCCGTCCGCGCATTCGTCGAGAAGCGCAAGCCGGTGTTTCACGGGCGGTAGAAGGCGAGACTCCTCGCGGAGCCGAAGGTGGGCAAAGCGAAGCGTGCCCACCTTCTCTTGCCCACCTTCCCTTGCCGATCATGAATGATGGGCACGCTTCGCTTTGCCCACCTGCAATCCCTCACCTCACTCCGAATTCGCATCGAGGATCGCGCCGAAGGGCTCCCAATTGGTGCCGCTCCAGCGCTGCATCTGCAGTTGCGTCCAGACCATATTGTTGCTCTCGGACGTATTGGCCTTGATGCCAGGAGATGCCGTCGGCACGACGAAATCCTTCAGCGATTTCGCCTGCTTGATGACGTTCTTGCGCGACAGGTCATCGCCGCATTGCTTCAGGATCTGCTCCAGGATCATGCCCTGCATGTAGCCGGTGAGATAGCTGGTGTTCTGGATGTCGGCGCCGGGCAAGTATTTCTCGAAGAACACGCGATAGGCCTTCATGCCCTCGTCATTGTCCCACCTTGCATCCGTCGGGTCCTTGTTGATGGTGCCGACGATGACGCCCTTCGAGTTCTCCAGTCCGGCCGGCTTCAACGTGCCTCCGATCGAGCTCGACGGGAAATTGAGGATAACAGTTGCCTTCCAGCCGATTTCAGTGGCTTTACGGATCGCCTGCGCCGCGAATTTCGGCGTGCCCGCGATGAAGAAGCCTTCCGCGCCGGAGCTCCTGAGATTGACCACCTGGGAATCGATCGTCGGCTCCGTCACCTCATAGGCCGCAGTGACGACGCGCTTGTCGAAATCTCCCTTCAGGATCGACTTGAACGCAGCGACGTAGTCTTTGCCAAGGTCATCGTTCTGGAACAGGATCGCGTATTTCTTGCCCGGCAGCGTCTGCTCCAGGAATTTGGCGTAGATCCGGCCTTCTGTCTGATAGCTGACGAGCCCGGTCGTCGTCAGCGGAAACTCGGCAACATCGGTGAACTTGCTCGAGCCGCTGACGATCGCAATTGAAGGAACCCCCTTCGCCTTCAAGTATTTCGCCGTCGCCGAGTTTCCGGGTGTTCCGAGCTGGCTGAAGATGAAGGCGACCTCGTCGCTCTCCACGAGCTTGCGGGCATGCTCGACCGCCTTCGGCGGGCTATAGGCATCGTCCATCGCGATATAGTTGATCTTGCGCCCGTTGATGCCGCCGCGATCGTTGATCATCTGGACATAGCCGAGCACGCCGCGACCTACGAGACCGATCGAGGATGCGGGACCGCTGAACGGAAAGATCCCGCCGATCTTGATCTCGGTCGCGCTGACACCAGGCTCTTCGGCGGCCTTCACCGGCAGCGCCAGCAGCGATGCCACAAGCCATGCTGCAGCCACACTCAATTTCATCTTCATGCTACCCTCCCTCCAAAGCCCGTCACGCACGGGCCAATCATTTTAAAGAAATGCAGGCAGACGCCCGCGGCGTGGTTCGCCTGTCAAGGTGAACCACCCAACATATCGGAATCTCGAAGACCTCTCAGGCGACTGCGCGCGTCGGCGCCTTCGCCCCGGTGCCGTCGAGGAAGCCGGTAAGCCGTTGCCGAATAATCTGCTCGGCTTCCGTCATGACGCGGTCGATCAGTTCCTTCACGGTCGGGATGTCATTGATGAGTCCGACCACCATGCCGCAGCTCCACGCGCCGGCATCCATCTCGCCGTCGACCATCACCTTGGGATAGACGCCCGCAACCTGCTCGTGGATGTCCTGGATCTTGAGGCTCGCGCCCTTCTCGCGCTCGATCTCGAGAAGCTGATCCACGCCCTTGTTCTTCAACACGCGCTCGGTGTTGCGCAGCGCGCGCATCACCAGGCGGGTGTCGAGCTCGGTGGCTTCCACCAGCGCCCGCTTCACATTGTCATGGACCGGCGCCTCCTTCGTCGCGACGAAACGCGTGCCCATGTTGATGCCATCAGCACCCATCGCGAGCGACGCGACAAGGCTGCGTCCATCCGCCATGCCGCCCGAGGCGACGAACGGGATCTTCAATTCATCGGCTGCGCGCGGCAGCAGGATCATGTTCGGGATGTCGTCCTCGCCGGGATGACCGCCACACTCGAAGCCGTCGACACTGACCGCATCGCAGCCGATCTTCTCGGCCTTCAGCGAATGCCGGACGGACGTGCATTTGTGGATCACCTTGATCCCGGCAGCCTTCAGCGCCGGCATGTACTGCTCGGGGCTGCGGCCCGCGGTCTCGACGATCCTGACCCCGCCCTCACGGATCGCGGCGATATATTCCGGATAGGGCGGCGCGGTGAAGCTCGGAAGGAAGGTGAGATTGACGCCGAACGGCTTGTCCGTCATGTCGCGGCAACGCGCGATTTCCTTGGCCAGTAGTTCCGGCGTCTTCTGCGTCAACCCGGTGATGATGCCGAGACCGCCGGCATTCGACACCGCGGCGGCGAGTTCGGCAAAGCCGACATAATGCATGCCGCCCTGGATGATCGGATGCTGGATGCCGAACAGTTCAGTGATCGCTGTCTTCACGAAGTTTCTCCCGCTTTCCCAATCAGTGGATGATTTCAAACAGTCCCGCAGCGCCCATGCCGCCACCGATGCACATGGTCACCACGCCGTATTTCGCCTTGCGTCGCCGCCCCTCTATCAGGATATGGCCGGTGAGCCGCGCGCCGGTCATGCCGTAGGGATGGCCGATCGCGATCGAGCCGCCATTGACGTTGAGTTTCTCAGGGTCGATGCCGAGCTTGTCGCGGCAATAGATCACCTGCACCGCATAGGCTTCGTTGAGCTCCCAGAGATCGATATCGTCGATCTTCAGGTTATGCCGCTTAAGGAGCCGCGGGATCGCGGCGACCGGGCCGACGCCCATCTCGTCCGGTTCGACGCCCGCGGCAACGAAGCCGCGGAAGATGCCGAGCGGCTTCACTCCCTTCTGCGCGGCGACCTTGTCGCTCATGATCACGCATGCAGACGCACCGTCCGAAAGCTGGCTGGCATTGCCGGCGCTGATCGTCTTCCCCTCGAACACCGGCTTGATTTTCGCGAGACCTTCCGCCGTGGTGTCCGGCCGTGGACCCTCGTCCTTCGACAGCGTCACCTGCTTGTAGGTGACCTCCTTCGTATCCTTGTCGACAACCGCCATCCTGGTGGTGATCGGCACGATCTCGTCATTGAAGCGGCCGCCCTGCAACGCGGCGCCGACACGGCGCTGGCATTCGAGCGAGTATTCATCCTGCTGCTCGCGCCCTATCCTGTAGCGCTCGGCAACGACCTCGGCCGTCTCCAGCATCGACATGTACATGTCCGGCTTCATCGCCATCAGTTCGTCGTCGACGGCGTGGAACTTGTTCATGTGTTCGTTCTGCACCAGGCTGATCGATTCGATACCGCCGCCGACCGCGATCTCGACGCCATCGAGCATCACCGAGCGCGCCGCGACCGCGATCGCCTGCAGGCCGGAGGCGCATTGCCGGTCGATCGTGGTGCCGGCGACCGTGACCGGAAGCCCGGCGCGGATCGCGCCCTTGCGCGCGACGTTCATCACCATGGTGCCCTGCTGCATCGCGCAGCCCATCACCACATCCTCCACTTCGCCCGGCTCGATGCCCGCGCGCCTGACCGCCTCGGCCATCACATGGCCGGCCATGGTCGGTCCTTCCGTGTTGTTGAGCGCGCCGCGATAGGCCTTGCCGACGCCGGTCCGCGCCGTCGATACGATCACTGCTTCCGTCATGTGCTTGCCTCTTCTCTTCAGGCGGCCGCGTCGAGCTGCGCGTAGCGCAGGACATGAAAGGCGGGGTCGCCGAACTGGATGTTGATGGATGAAATCCGCTTGAAGTAATGGCCGACATTGAGCTCGTCGGTCATGCCCATGCCGCCGTGAAGCTGCACCGCCTGGTCGGCGACGAACTTTGCGGCATAGCCGATCTTCGACTTGGCGCCGGACGCAAGCCGCGACCGGGCGGCGTCCTTCGATGCAAGGCTGAGGTTGAGATGCTGCATCAGGGAGAGCGCCTCCTGATGCGCGATGAACATGTCGACCATCCGGTGCTGCAGCACCTGGAACGAGCCGAGCGTCACGCCGAACTGCTTACGCGTCTTGCTGTATTCAAGCGTTGCCGCATTCAGTTCTCCCATCGCGCCGACGGTCTCGGCGCATAGCGCGCCGATGGCGCGATCCCGGCAGGCTTCCAGCGCGGCGACGCCCTCGCCTTCCCGTCCCAGCATCTGGCTCGCCGGAACCGAAACATTCATCAGCGCCACCTCGGCGGCACGCCGGCCATCGATGGTCCTGAAGCCCTGCAGATGAAGGTTCGGTGAGTGGCGATCGACAACGAACAGGCTGACGCCGTTGCGATCGCCCCGCTCTCCCGACGTGCGCGCCGAGACGATCAGACTGTCGGCCCAGGGCGCGGCCACGACCGCAGCCTTGGTGCCGCTGAGCACATAGCTGCCGCCCTCACGACGTGCGGTCGTGGAAACATGGCCCAGATCGTAACGTGAACGGCCCTCGGACCAAGCCAGCGCCCAGACCTTTTCTCCGGAGATGATGTCCGGCAGATAGGCGACCTGCTGATCCGCCGAGCCGAAGTCTTCGATCAGCCCGCCAGCAAGAACGACTGTCTCGAAGAATGGCTCGACCAGGAGATGCCTGCCGAACTCCTGCATCATGATCATCGTGGCCAGCGGTCCGCCGCCAAGCCCGCCGATCTCCTCTGAGAATGGCGCGGCGAGCAGGCCGAGCTCCGCGAAAAACGACCAGTGTTTCCGGCTCCAGCCCTCCTCGCTCGCCACGATCTTGCGCCGCGTATCGAAATCATACTGATCCCGCAACAGGCGCTGCACACTGGACCGCAACAGCTCCTGCTCTTCCGTGAACTGGATGTCCATTCCGATGCCTCCCTAGAGTCCGAGCACCGCTTTGGCGATGATGTTGCGCTGGATCTCGTTCGATCCTCCGTAGATGGAGAGCTTGCGCGAGTTGAGATATTTCTCCGAAACGGTGTGCCCGTAGTCCGGCCCCGGCATGAAATGATTGGCGCTCACCGGCTGCTCGCGGATCGCGAGCCCGTAATTGCCGATCGCGCGATGCGTCAGCTCGGTGATGTCCTGGAAGATCTCAGTGCCCCTGATCTTGAACAGCGACGCCGCCGGGCCGGGATCGATGCCGCGCGCCATCTGCGCGACGATGCGAAGCTCGGTCGCCTCCAGTGCCAGCACGTCAAGCTCAATCCGGGCGATATCCCTGACGAACTCGAGATGGGCGGGATCGTCTTCCGGAATTTCCGCCTTGACGATCTTCTTGAGCCGCTCAAGATAACGCGTCGAGCGCCCGATGCCGGCCATGCTGGTGCGCTCATTGCCGAGCAGGAATTTGGCGTAGGTCCAGCCCTTGTTCTCTTCGCCGATTAGATTGGCGACGGGCACGCGGACGTTTTCGAGGAAAACGTCGTTCACCTCATGGCTGCCGTCGATCGTGATGATCGGGCGCACGGTGACGCCGGGCGACTTCATGTCGATCAGAAGAAACGAGATGCCGGATTGCGGTTTCGCGCTTGTGTCGGTGCGCACCAGGCAGAAGATCCAGTCGGCGTGCTGCGCGAGCGTGGTCCAGGTCTTGTGGCCGTTGACGATGTAATGGTCGCCATCACGTACTGCCTTGGTGCGGACGGAGGCGAGATCGGAGCCTGAACCCGGCTCCGAATAGCCCTGGCACCACCAGTCCTCGCCGGACAGGATGCGCGGCAGGAATTTCGTCTTCTGCGCCTCGTTGCCGAAGGTGTAGATCACCGGTCCGACCATGGTGACGCTGAACGCGAGCGGCGGCAGCGTGCCGGCGCGCGTGGTCTCCTGCTCGAAGATGAAGCGCTTGGTGATCGACCAGCCGGGGCCGCCATATTCCTTCGGCCAGAGCGGCGCGATCCAGCCCTTCCTGTAGAGGATGCGATGCCAGAGCAGCATCTGCTCCTTGGTGAGGTCAGTCTCCGGATTGGGGACGCGCATCTCCGCCGGATAGTTTTCCGCGATGAAGGCGCGGACCTCATCGCGAAACGCGGCTTCTTCAGGAGAAAGCACCAGCTCCATCGGACAGCGCTCCTACCGGATTTCGCCGAGGTGGACGGATTTTGGTTCTGTGGCGCGCGGCGCCGGACTTGCCGTCTCGCCGATGCCAAGAGTTGCTGACGAACTAGTTGCTGACGAACTAGTCGCTGACAAATTCGCCACCTCGGAACCTCCCCGACAGATATCGAGCCGCTCGTGAGGCGACTTCATGGGAGCGCATCTAACGTTCTTTTTTAGAACTCGTCAATTGCAATTCTTCGCGAGCGAGCGTCTCGGGCGAGAGGAGATGCGCGCTACTGGCTCAAATATTGGTGCAGCCTCGAACTATTCCATTTACACCATCCTCTTCGCTCTCTATCAATTAGGTACCAAATAAGAACTATATTGGAGGACAGCATGACAGAACGCCGCGGGGTCGCAATATTGGTCGGTGCTGGCGATGCGATCGGAGCTGCCGTCGCGCAGCGTTTCGCAAAGGGCGGCTACACCGTCTGCATCTGCCGCCGTGATGCCGCCAAATCGCAGGGCCTGGTCGATGAGTTGAAGGCGGAAGGCCATGAGGTCCACGCGCTCAGCGTTGACGCCAGGCAGGAGGCGGAAGTCCAGGATCTGTTCGCCCGCGTCGAGAAGGAGATCGGCCCGATCGAGGTCTGCCTCTTCAACGCCGGCTCGAACGTCAACAAGCCACTGCTCGAGACCACTGAAAAGCTGTTCTTCAAGGCCTGGGAACTGGCCTGCTACGCCGGATTCCTGGTCGGCCGCGAGGCGGCACGCTACATGGTGCCGCGCGGCCGCGGCACCATCTTCTTTACCGGCGCGACCGCGAGCATCCGTGGCGGCACCGGCTTTGCGGCCTTCTCATCGGCGAAGTTCGCACTGCGCGCGGTGGCACAGGCGATGGCGCGCGAGCTCGGCCCGAAGAATGTCCACGTCGTTCACCTCATCATCGATGCCGGCGTCGACAGCCCTGCGATCCATGAGCGCATGAAAGCCCGCGGCATCGAGGCAAGCGCGATTCCACAGGACAGTCTCACCAAGACGTCGTCGATCGCGGAAGCCTATTGGTTCGCGCATCAGCAGACGCGGGACGGCTGGACGCACGAGCTCGATCTGCGGCCTTCAGTGGAGAAATGGTGAGATGGCCGCGCCGGAGCTGACCCTCTGGGGCGTGGGAACGAGCCGGACGATAAGGCCGCACTGGGCCATGCACGAGCTTGGCCTCTCCTACCAGACGCGGCCGATCGGTCCCCGCACCGGCGAGACCAAGACCAAGCAATACACCGCGCTCAATCCACGGCAGAAGATTCCGCTGTTGCAGGACGGCGATTTCTGTATCGGCGAGAGTGCGGCGATCGTCGCCTATCTGTCGCGAACCTATTCGACGCCGGATCGCGCGTTGATCCCGGAGAGCCAGCGCGATTACGCCGCCTGGCTTGAATGGTGCTTCTTCATCGTTGCCGAGCTCGATTCGACGAGCCTCTATGTCATGCGGCGGCACAAGGCCGACGCGCTTGGCCACATCTATGGGGTCGCACCCGACGTCGTGGCGCAGGCGGCGGAATATTTCCGCCAGCAGTCGCGCCACGTCGAGGCCGCACTCGCCGATGGACGCCGATACCTGATGGGCGATCAATTCACCAGCGCCGACATCCTGCTCACCACCTGCCTCGATTGGGCGATCGCCTACGGCGTCGGCATCTGCGACCACGCCCATCCCTATCTCGAGCGCATGCATCAGCGCGAGGCCTACAAGCGCGGCCAGGTCGCAAACAAGCCGCTGGCTCCGATCACGCCGCCGCCGAAGACGTGAGTAGCTACACGCGAAGCGGCAGCTTTCCCTCTCCCCGTCCTTTACGGGAGAGGGAAAGAGACCGCCCGCACTAGTTGCTTCGACGTTGATTGCGCCGCTGCTACACCGCGACCCGCACGGCCTTCTCGCTGACCATCCGATCGATTGCGGCATCGTCATAGCCGAGCTCGCGCAATACCTCGCGCGAATGCTCGCCGACGCGGGGCGCCGGTCCGCCGATCACTGCCTCATTGACCTCGAAGCGCGCCGCCGGCTTGGGCTGCCGCACGCGTCCGACCTTGGGCTGCTCGAATTCGGTGATGATATCGCGCGCCACCACCTGCTCGTTGTGGATGATCTCGCCGCGACGCAGGATCGGGGCGCAGGGAACATCAGCGGCATCGAGCCGCTCCAGCCATTCGGCCGTGGTGTGCTGGGCGATATATTCGGCCATCTTATTGATCCGCGCCGTCGCGTTCACCGAGCGCGCGGAAGGTGTCGCAAAGCGCGGATCCTTGGCGAGCTCGGGATCGCCGGTAGCACGGCAAAAGCCCTGCCATTCCGAATCCGAGATCGTGCCGGCGGTGATATAGCCGTCGCTGGTCTTGAACACGAGATCGGGCCGATCGTTCGGATCGGCGGCCGCGGCCTCGGCGCCGACCACCGTGTACTGCATCATGCCTTCCGGCCACAGATACGAGATCATCGCATCGAGCATCGCGACCCGGATGTGATCGCCCTGCCCGGTCTTCTCGCGCGCGTAGAGCGCGGCCGCCACCGCCTGCGCGGTCATCACCGCCGTGGTCTTGTCGCACACGATGGTGCGGATCATCTGCGGACGGTTTGTGACAGGCTGCGACTGGATGTCGGCGAAACCCGACAAGCCCTGAATGATCGGATCGTATACCCGCTTCTTTACATAGGGCCCGGTCTCGCCGACGCCGCTGATGGAGACATAGATCAAGCGCGGATGACGCTGGCGCAGCTCATCCGCACCAAGGCCGAGGCGCTCCATGGTGCCGGGCCGGAAATTCTGCACCAGCACATCGGCCTGCGCGACGAGCTTGGCCAGCACCTCGCGGCCGGCCTCGCTCTTGACGTCGATCGAAAGCGACCGCTTGCCGCGGTTGGAGGAAATGAACAGCGCCGAGAACTCGCCGGCCTTGTCGATGGTGGCGCGGCTGCGGCGGGTGATGTCGCCGCCGACCGGCTCGATCTTGAGAACATCGGCGCCCTGGTCGGCGAGGAACATGGTCGCGAACGGTCCCGACACCACGCCGGTCAGATCCAGCACGCGCACGCCATTGAGTGGGCCCGGCATCACGTTCTCCTTGTTTGTTCGGCGATCTTCCGCCGCCGCGGTTCGCCGCTTACGCGCTCTTCGCCAACTGCCTTGTCTGCTCGATGATGGATTCCTCGACGTCGCGAAGCTGATCCTTGCCGAAGAACATCTCCTTGCCGACGAAGAAGGTTGGCGAACCGAAAGCGCCGCGGTTGACCGCGTCCGCCGTCAGGTCGATCAGCCGCTTCTTCACGTCGTCCTGCTGCGCCCGCGCAATCAGCCTGTCGGCATCGAGGCCGGAAGATTTGAACGCGGCGCGGAACACCTCGACGTCATCCATCTTCTTCGGCTCTTCCCACATGTGGTGGAACGCCGCACGGAAATACGGCTCGAACACGCCTTCGAATTGCGCGGCAACCGCGCCGCGCATCAGCATCAGGGTGATGACCGGGAAGAACGGATTCGGGCGATAGGTCGTGATGTTGTGGCGGCGGATGAAGCGCTCGGTTTCCAGCGCCATGTATTCCGGCTTGTTCTTGATGCCGCGCAGCGAGTCGGCCGGCGACATGTTGCCGGTCGCCTTGAAGATTCCGCCGAGCAGGACCGGCACATAGTCGAACTTGACGCCGGTGCGTTGTTCGATCGATGGAATGACGAGTTCCGCCAGATAGGCGTTCGGGCTGCCGAAATCGAAATGGAATTCAACCTTCAGGGGATTTCCCACCGGCCTCTCCTCGCGGGCATCCGTTATTCTCGGCCTGGCACGTCCAGGCGATCTGTAGCCATGCCCTGGCAAGTCCCTCATACAGTTCCAAAAATGAACTGTCAATTCTCGGGATGATCCAATATGCTGCGCGCGAGCGTTTGTAACGGAGCCGGTCTCTCCCGGAGCGTATTCATGATCACGACCCTCGACCACACCAATGTCCTGGTTCACGATCTCGACACCGGCATTGCCACTTATCGCGAGGTGCTCGCAAGAGAGCCGGCCTTTCGCGCCAGAAACGACGGCATCGAAAGCGCATTCTTCATCTTGGACAATGCCACACTTCGGGTCACGGCGCCCAATGGCGAAGCCACATTCGGCGCGCGCGTCCGCGCCGCGCTTGCCGAGAACGGCGAAGGCCTCTCGGGCCTGGACTTTGCGGTCGACGACATCGAAAAGAGCCATCGGCGCTTGCGGCATATCTCGCTGGAGCCCGACGAAGTCACCGACATCACCTGCAGTGATCTCGCGACCGGCACGACGCTCTCCTGGAAAGGGAGCAGCCTGCCGGCCGAACAATCGCACGGCGTACCGATCTCTTTCAGCAAGCTTCTATCTGAAGCACAGCCGTCGGCGGCAACAGCGTCAGGCACGGTTCGCAGGATGGACCTGGTGGTGGTCGCAACCGACGAGCCGGAGCGCGCGATGGCGCTCTATGGCGCCCGCCTCGGGCTCGACCTGATCTTCGATCGCACCGACGCGACGAACAAAAGCCGGCTGATGCAATTTGCCTGTGGCGACATGCTGATCGAAATCGTCAATCGCCCGACCGAGGGCGAGGCGCGCAAGCCCGACCGTCTGTGGGGCATCGCCTGGTCGGTCGACGATGCCGATGCGGCGCGCGAGCGCCTCTCGCATGCCGGCCGCAACGTGTCCGATGTCAAGGCGGGCGCCAAGCCGGGAACGCGGGTGTTCACGCTCCGCGACGGAACGTGCAACGTCCCCACCCTCTTCGTGCAGCATCTTGCGTGAGCGCCGCAGGCGATCTGCCGCGAACGGCGGCCCGCAACGACGTCCCCTCACGACGACGTCGAATTCTCCGCGAGATGGAGATCGCGGAGCACGAATTTCTGTATCTTGCCGGACGCGGTCTGCGGAAACTGTTCGACGAACCGCCAGACGCGCGGCACCTTGTATGATGCGAGCCGCTGCCGGCAGAATTCCATCAGGTCCTCGCCGGACGCGGCGTGGCCCGGCTTGAGTTGGATGAAAGCAACGGGCACCTCGCCCCAGTCGCGGTCGGGAATGCCGACCACCGAGGCGCCGAGGATCGCGGGATGGGTATAGAGCA
Source organism: Bradyrhizobium sp. BRP22 (assembly GCF_020194175.1). Classification (GTDB taxonomy): domain Bacteria; phylum Pseudomonadota; class Alphaproteobacteria; order Rhizobiales; family Xanthobacteraceae; genus Bradyrhizobium. The sequence continues at coordinate 237,818 of NZ_JADYVX010000006.1, forward strand.
GGTCCTCGATCTCGCGGGGATAGATGTTCTCACCGCCGCGGATGATCAGGTCGCGATGTCGTCCCTGCACGCGGCAATAGCCGTGCTCGTCGAGGCTTCCGAGATCGCCGGTGTGCAACCATCCTTCCGCGTCGATCGCCGCGCGCGTCGCGTCCGGATCGTCGAAATAGTCCTTCATGATCGAATAGCCGCGCGCGCAGATTTCGCCGATCTCGCCGCGGGGCAAGATCTCGCCGGTTTTGGGATCGACGATCTTGATTTCGGTCTGCGGCAACGGTCGGCCCACCGTCGAGATCCAGTTGGGATGCGGATCGTCTGGCAGCGTATGCGTGAGATAGGGCGAGGCCTCGGTCTGGCCGAACCCGATCGCGACTTTCACGCCGCGCTCCAGCGCGCGCCGCACCAGTTCGGGCGGAACCGGCGCGCCGCCGAGCGTCACCAGGCGCCAGGACGACAGGTCGCGCTTGCCGATATCAGCAGAGTCCAGCATGCGAATGAGCATCGTCGGCACGCAGATCGTCATCGTGCCGCGCTCTTCCTCGAACAGGCGCAGCATCAGCTCGGGATCGTAGCCCGGCGGCAACACCTGCGCGCCGCCGGTCTGCAGCGCACCGAGCGTGCAGAGGCCGCATCCCGCGGTGTGAAACATCGGCATCGGATTGATCCAGATGTCGCTGTCGCCAGCGCCGATAGTGCGCGCATAGATGCGACCATTGTTGGCGAGATTGCGATGGGTCAGGCGCGCGCCCTTCGGCCTGCCGGTTGTGCCCGACGTGTACTGGATCTGTGCAACGTCGGCGGCGGTCACGTCCGGCAACGGCGCCGCCGGATCGCCACCGCCGATGAACTCCGGCCACGCCGACAAGGCGATGACGTGGCGGAGGTCAGGCAGCGTGTCCCGCACCGCTTCGACCGTGCCGACGAGATCGCGGCTTCGATAAACATCCTGCACGATAACGCCGTTCGCGCGTGACTGCTTCAGGACGAACGCCAGTTCGTCACCGAGATAGGCCGGATTGACGGTGACGAGTGTCACGCCCGCGAGCGCAGCGCCGAATTCGACCAGCACCCATTCCGGCACATTGGCCGCCCAGATCGCGACATGTTCGCCCGGAGCGAAGCGCCGCAGCAGCGCGCGCGCAACCTTCTCGGATTCGGCCAGCAATTCCGTGAACGTCCAGCGGCGCCGCGCGTCCTTCTCCGCAACGCCTTCGACCAGCGCAAGGCGGTTCGGCCATGTCGAGGCGGCCTTGCGCAGAGCGTCGCCGATCGAAATGTCGAAGACCGGCTCGGTCGTATCAGCAGGCAGGTAGGACAGAGAGGATGGGATGCTGCGAATCTCAGGCATAACGCTTCTCCCGCGCGGCTCTCACGGCTGCTATAGTCCATTTTGTATGTATGAATCGGACCATGTCAAATCACGCTGCTGTTTCCGCCCAATCCGACATAAGGCTCGGCCCTGTGTCCTGCCTGGTGCTGGGCCTGATCGGCCTTCGCGGCCCCTCGACCCCCTATGATCTCAAGAAAGCGATCGGCCGCTCGGTCAGCTATTTCTGGCCGTTCCCGCATTCGCAGCTCTATGGCGAGCCGGAACGATTAGAGGCCGCGGGGCTGCTCTCATGCCAGACCGAGCGCGGCGGGCGACGCCGCAAACTCTACAAGCTGACGAAGAAGGGCGATGCGGCGCTGAAGAAATGGCTGAAGACGCCGCCCGACACGGTCTTTGAAATGCGCGACATCGCGGTGTTGCAGCTTTTCTTCAGCGAGTTCATGAGCGAGGAGGATCTGGTGCGGCTGGCCCTGAGCCAGGCCAAACTCTATCGCGAGCGGCTCGCCACCTACGCGGAAATCGAGAAGACCTATTCGAGCAGGATGGGGCGCAATCGCCGGATGGCGTCGCTGTACCTCGGGATCCGCATGGCGACGGCGTGCCTGGAATTCTGGGAGGACATCGCCGCGCGACCGCCCTCCCCGTGATGCCAGCGCTTGCCGCGCTCACATCACTTCAACACTTCGCAAACCGTGTTGTGTTCAGCGACCATCGGCTTCGGATATCGCGCCGAGACACGGCTCCACCACGCTTCCAACGCATCGCGGTCGCAGCGGAGGCGGACGCTCATGCCGTCGGCGAACTTGATCCAATGGGCAAAGCGGTGGCTGGGCACGGCGATCACGACCGGGATATCCGCGCTGAGCGCGCGTTCGACCGGATAGCAAAGGCCCTTGCCTTCGCACTCCTGCCGGCCGAAGCGGTTGATGATCAGCACGTCGGCGCCGCGATCGATCGCGGTCGCGATCCGCGTTGCAGCGCCGCTACGGCGACGGCAGCCTCCGCTACGCCTATCCGCTGGATTCCTGGATGGTCGAGCAAGCGAGCGATCCGAGCGTGCGCATGGTGACGCTGCGAACGGTGGATGGCTTCAGCGTCTGCTTTCCGGTTCTCCGCGAGCAGCAGAGCTTGTTGGGAGAGGCGATCGCGGCCGAGGCGCAGTCGGGTGTGTTGCTGCGCGCGAATTGACGGGCCGCTTCACGCCTTGCGCGAGATATCGGTCTGCAATGCCGCCAGTTCCTTGCGCACAGCGCTCGCCGCGTCGCGTTCGATCTTGCGATAGCGCGCGACCAGGGAGAGGCCGAACGGCGTCAGCATCGCGCCGCCGCCATTCTTGCCGCCGGTCTGCCGCTCGACCGCGGGATGCCGGCCGATGCGGTTGATCTCGTCGACCAGGTCCCACGCCCGCTTGTAGGACATCTCCATCGCGCGTCCGGCGGCCGAGATCGATCCACAGTCGCGGATATGCTCGAGCAGCTGGATCTTGCCGGGCCCGATCCTCTCGTCGCTATCGAGATCGATGCGAACGCTCAAATGTGGAAGCGATTTGGCGCCCGGTTTTGACATGCAGAATCCGTTGGTTGCGTCTGTTCCTTAGAGCATGATCCGGAAACGTGGAAACCGATTTTCCGAAAAGATCATGCTCAAACAAAGAATGCCATTGAAGCTTTTCACGGACAAGATGAGCGCCGGCCGATAACGCCGCAGTCGGCGGCGGCCGGCGCTCCTGCACTGGAGAAAGTCGCTCACCTGCTACTTGAGCGGAACAGCCGTGATTGCGAACGGACCGGGATCCCCTTGTTGGGACCGATCAGGTTCCTGATGGACCTGGGTGAATGAGGCGGTGCCTCGGCGGGACGACCGTCTGTCGACGATCATTCACTGCGCCCTGCAGGACCGGAACTCCGTAGCTCTTCCGGCCCCGCTGTTCGCAGTCGATATATACATCAACATACAACGAGACGAAGGCCGCCGATTTTCGTGCGTTGCACTTCAGTGCGCTGCAAGCAGATGAAGGGGGCAACTTCAGGCTGCGGCGCCGCCGCGTCCTTTCAACCCCAATGTCGTGATGCTAGTTTCGGCGCCGGCAGGGAGCACCTGCTTCCTGCTTCATTCCGAACGGGAGGACGACATGCCTGAGAGCGTCTACAAGGTCATCGAACTGATCGGTACCAGCAGCGAATCCTGGGAAAAAGCCGCGGCTAACGCGGTCGGGCAAGCCTCAAAATCTCTCCGGGATCTTCGCGTCGCAGAGGTGGTCAAACTCGATATGCAACTCGACGCCAGGGGGCAGGTGGAGGCCTATCGCGCCAAGCTCAACGTTTCGTTCAAGTTCGAGGGCTCCTGACGTTTTCGCAACCTCGCCCCGCTCGCGGGGCGAGGTTGAGCGTTATATGCTCAAGCGACCTCAATTCCTGGTTTCGGAGGATCAAACATCCCGCTCGTTTGGCTCACGAGATCCGCCGCGCCAATTGGATGGTTTTCAGCCGAAAGCGATAACCATTTGATTACCTTGCACTGCAAACCGCTTGCGCTCCCACCATTTAGGTAACGATCTCTGACGTATTAAGGCGGCCGATCCTGTCACGGCCGGACGTCATGCTTCTCGACCAGTTTTCGATTCTCGTCGCAATCGGCTTCTCGGGCGCGTCCCTTGGCCTGACGCTCTGCATGATGTGGGCCGTCGGAAAATCCGAAACCCACTTGCTGAGCTGGTCGATCGGCCTTGCCTTCATCGTCGGCGGGGTAGCCTTCTTCGGCAGTGTCGTTGAACGGTACGACGCCAATCGACTGCTGGTGTCCTTCGTGCTGCTCATTTTCGGCTTCGGGCTGCTCTACGCAGGCTCAGCCAAATTCTGCTCGAGCCGGTTCAATTGGTTCACCGTGCTTGCCGTTGCCGGCCTCGGCATTTTGTTCACTTCCGCTGCGTTCGCGATGGGCTATTCCGGCACCGGTACGATCTTTGCCAATATCGCGATCGGCATGCTGCTGCTTCTGGCCGCGATCCAATACTGGGCGGCGCGCGCCGAATCTCCGCTTCTGATGGCCGCCAATGCGACGCTCTATCTGATCGCGTCAGCATCGTTCGTCGCCTGTGGCTACGCCCTCGCTGAACAGGGCCAGTTCGTCCTGACGGCCCGTCCGTCCAATTGGGCCGAAGACGTCAATTCCATCGTTGTGATCGCCGGATTGACCGGCATCGGCACATTGTCCCTCACCCTCAATCAGGCGCGGATCGCGAACCGGCACAAGTCGGAAGCCATGACGGACGCCTTGACCGGACTCCTGAACCGGCGCGCGCTGTTTGATGGTCCCCCGGGCCATGTCCCGGTTGGCACCGCCGTGGTGGCGATGGATCTGGACTACTTCAAGACGATCAACGACCGCTTCGGACACGATTCCGGCGACCGGACGTTGAGGGCCTTTGCCGAAATCATCACTGCAAATATTCGTTCAGACGATCTGGCCGCGCGAATAGGCGGCGAAGAATTCTGCATCGTCATGCTGAACTCCAGCCCAAGGGCGTCGGCAGCCGTTGCCGAGCGCATCAGAGCGCAGATCGAGGCGATGTCCGTCCCTACTGCCTTGGGCCCCATCCGCACCACCGTGAGCGGCGGAATTGCCTGCGCCACCGGATCGGAAACGATTCAGTCGCTGCTGATCCGTGCGGATGAAGCTCTCTATGAAGCCAAAACCTCCGGCCGCAATCGCGTCAAGCTCTCGGACTTCGGATTGGCTGCCTAGGGCCTGCCGTCGCGGGCTCACATGAACGATGAAGCGGGCACCGACCTGTTTCGCAGGATGTAAGTCAATATCTCTGCCTTTATAATTCGCCTTCAGGTAGTGTAACTTGCATGACACGCGGCGCTCAGCCTCAAAGTCACGCTCGCCGCGTTGCGATCTGCGTTCTCTTGCTGCACAGAGCTTGGGAGATACTCTCATGAAAAAATTGCTTCTGACGGCGACCAGCTTGATTGTGCTGTCTGTTTCGGCAACTGCACAAGATACTCAAGTCCGGGTGATGCCTGAGGCGGTCGTATGGAAAGATAATCCAGCCTTTCCGAAAGGCGTTCAGGTTGCCACCTTGGTCGGCGATTCCAGCAAAAAGGGCGAAATTGTTGTTTTGCGCATCAAGTTTCCAGCGAATTTCCAAATGCCTCCGCACACGCACCCCTATTCTGAAGTTGTCACGGTCATAAGCGGGGCAATCGGCAGCAGTCATGGTGAGAACTTCGAAAAGAAGGGTGATCTCCTGAAGCCAGGCTCGTTATGGGTGTACCCTGCGAAACACCCGCATTACGCGTGGACCGGAAGCGAGGAAGGAATACTTCAGGTTCAGTTCATTGGCCCAGGTGGCATCGATTACGTCAATCCTGCTGACGATCCACGCAAACAGTAGCGGCAGGCTCGGCGCGGGGATTATTTTCTAATCACCCGCTTTGACGGGGCGTCGAACCTCGCTACGGGCCGATCGGTCTGCCAAAGCTCCACATCGTGGCTGTCGACGAGACGCATCGCGGATTTGATCGCCGACTCATCATCGACACACTCTATCTGGACCACTCCAATGGACCGGCCGTGCAGCCCAACGATATATGCATGATAGACCGGCATCCTAACCTCCCAGGCAGGCTAACGCCGTGCTGGTGAATGTGGAGGACCCGACGCGCAAAGCGGACAATCAGCTTCCGTCTCGATCGCTGCGGCGGGGCCGAACGCTTGCCCAGAAGATGAATGGGACGGCGTATGAATTCCATGGCGACCGCTTCGTCCCTTTATAGGCGCCAAATAATGCCGCCCGGGCCTGAGCCGCGCGTTGCCGACCCTTCCGTCAGATCATGCGCGCGACGACCGGAATCTTTCGCAGCAGGATGGTCGCGCCCCAACTGATGAAGAGCGTGCCGAGGAAGACGATAGCGAATTTGACGAAGACCGGCAGCGCCGGCTCGTAGACCAGATATTGCAGCCAGATCAGCGGAACGAAATGCACGAGATAGATGCCGTAGGCCGAAGGCCGCATCGCATCGAGGAAGCGAAACCGTGATCGCGCAAAGTGCAGGAACAGCGCCGGCACCGCGAACGTCATCGCCGCGTTGAACATCGCAAAGCAGAGGCCATAGGCGGTATGCCACCACAGCGGCGGTGAACGGAAATCCGGCAGCACGCTGTGATGGACATAGACCAGAAGCAGGATGACGCCGTAGAACGCGAACCCGCAGGTGAGCCACAGCAGCCAGCGTTTCGCCACCTCCCCGTCCTCAGCCAGCATCCCGCCTCTCAGGTTGACGGCACCGACCGCCACACCAGTGAAGAAGTAGCCGATGTAAAGCAGGATGCGGCTGGTCTGGATCGGCAGCGGATAATGGCCGGGCACCAGCCAGGCGGAATCGCCGAACTGCAACCGTAACGGCAGATAGATGATGATCGAGAAGACCAGGAACGCCGCGAACGCCGCCATCGGCCGCTGGCGAAAACCATCGGCGAACCGCCCAAGTGCCGGGATGGCGCGGGGTGCCACGGCCCAAAGCAGCGCGGCCATCGCGTCGAGCGCAAGCAGCACCCACAGGAACCAGGCCGACCCCGACGACCACGGGCCGACCGTGACCATGTGCCAATAGAACTGCGGGAAGCTGAGCTCCGTCACATGGTAGCGGTAGTAGGCGATCGGCATCAGCACGAAGATCGATACCAGATACGGGATGCCCAGCCGCCAGGCGCGGCTGCCGAGAAAGTTCGCCGCTCCCCTGCGCGTCAGGCTATCGTGAACGAACAGGCCCGAGATGAAAAACATGCAGGCCATGAAGAAGCTGTCGTTAAACAGCGCGATCAGGTCGAAGCCAAGCCATCGCATCCGGTCGCCGCCAATGCCGAAATGGGTATAGTTGATGACGCCGTGGTACAGCACCACCAGGAAGGTGATGAAGGTGCGGGCACGATCGAGCGGAACGATGCGCACCCCGGCCGTCACGGCCAATTCGGTGTCGCCGGATTTCTTGAGCATCGGCCCCTGCGCGTCGCAATGATGCTTCGTCGCCGTCGTGATAGGCCACGGCAGCGACATAACCATACACCGTCGCTTAGGGGAATCCGAGTGATCCGTTCACGCCCGCTCAGGCGTCAGGATTTCTCAGCCCGCGAAATTTTTCTGAATCGCACGATCGAGTGTTTCGCCGCCAAGAAAACGCTTGCGCAATTCCCGCTTCAGCAATTTTCCGCTGGGGTTCTTGGGCAGGCTGTCGACGAAGATTACGCGCTTCGGTACCTTGAAATGCGCCATCTGGCCGGCGCAGTGCGTGATGACGGTCTCCTCATCCAGCGTTTGGCCGTTCTTGACTACCACGATCGCGGTCACCGCCTCGATCCAGCGCGGGTCCGGCAGGCCGACCACCGCGACTTCGGAGACCGCCGGCAGCCGATAGACCATCTCCTCGACCTCGCGGCTTGCGACATTCTCGCCGCCGGTCTTGATCATGTCCTTGACGCGGTCGACCACCGTGACGTGCCCCTCTTCGTCGACGGTGGCGAGATCGCCGCTGTGGAACCAACCGCCGTCAAAGGCCGCTTCGGTCTTGGCCGGATCATTGTAATAGCCTGACAACAGATGCGGCGAGCGGTGGACGATCTCGCCGACTTCGCCCACCTTGACGTCCTCCATGTCGGCGTTCACTACGCGCGTCTCGACATTGAGCGCGGGCTTGCCGGCCGAGCCTGCCTTGCGCAGTTGATCCTCGGGCTTCAGCACCGTCGCAAGCGGCGCGATCTCGGTCTGGCCGTAGAAATTCCAGAACTTGACCCCCGGCAGGCGCCGCTGCAATTCGAGCAGCACCTCCACCGGCATGATCGACGCACCGTAGTAACCCTTTTGCAGACTCGACAGATCGGTCTTGTCGAAGGCCGGCGAACGCAGCATTGCGATCCAGATCGTCGGCGGCGCAAAGAACGCGTTGATCTTGTAGGCCGCGATCAGCGAGAGGATATGATCGGGCACCGGCTTTCCGGTAATCACGTTGGTGGCGCCGAGATAGATGCCGGGCCCGAGGAAGACGTCGAGCTGCGCGCAGTGATAGAGCGGCAGCGCGTGCAGGATCGTATCCTCCGCCGCCATGCCGCCGTCGATGATGCAGCTCACATATTGCCACATCACCGCTTCATGGGTCAGCACGGCGCCCTTCGGCAGCGACTCCGTGCCGCTGGTATAGATGATCTGCGCGACGTCGCGGCTGTCGACGGAGGCGGCGAGCGGCGAGGCGTCGGTGGCAAGCAGGTCCGCAAAGGTGGCGATGTCCTTCGGCGGCTCGGCCGCATCCTCGCCCGGGAGCCAGATCAGCTTCTCGACCGCGGTGCCCTTCGCGGTCGCGGCGCGGCCGGCCTCGACGAGATCGGGGCCGACGGCGAGCAGCCTCGCGCCGGAATTGGCCAGGATGAAATTGATCTCGTCCGGATTCAGCATGAAGTTGATCGGCACCAGAATCGCGCCGATCTTGGCGAGCGCAAAGCGCAGCGCCGCAAAGGCATGCGAGTTGCGCGACAGCACCGCGACGCGGTCGCCCTTGTTCACGCCGAGACCGCCGAGGCCGCGGCCAAGGCGATTGCAGATCGCATCCATCTCGGCATAGGTCCAGTTCACATCACCGCAGATCAGCGCCGTCTTGTCGGGATAGCGCCGGGCTGAGCGGCGCAGCAGATCGCCGATGCTTTGCTCGCGCGCCTTCTGGATGGTCGTGGTGATGTCTGCGGTCATGTTTCCCTCCCTGAACGTCCGCTGTTTCTGTCTGGTTCGGACGATTTGTTTCGTTCTATTTGTGCCGAACCGCCTGTGCGTGCTCCATGTACATATGCTCGACCGACCGGTCGAGGGACGCGATCCGCTCGAAGCCGCGGCGCCAGTCCTGCAGGTGACGTCGCGTCCACTGCACGCCGGCAGCCTTGTCGCGCCGCTGGATCGCCTCCAGGAGGTGGCGATGCGCCTCGACCAGGCGCGAGGCGCCCTGCGCGACATGACTCACGATCATCTCGGTGGTCGGAAAGAACAATTGCGCGGCCGGCTCGCGCGCAAGCTGCAGCACGCGGTTGTGCGAGGCTTTTGCCACCAACATGTGGAAATCCGCGTCGCACTCGGCGAGCGCCGCGGCATCGCCGATCACCCGCTCGCTCCGCGCGAGATTGTCGGCAAGCTCGGCGATGTCCTCTTCCGTGGCCCGTTCGACCGCGCATTCCGTGCTCGCGACCTCGAGCGTCATCGACGCCTCGAACAATTCGCGGAACGTGACCTCGTGGAGCACCAATGCGCGGCTGAGCCGCGTCGCGAGCTTGTTGTAGCGCGGCAGGCAGGCCTGCAGGCGGCGACTGGAATCACGCCGCAGCAATCCGCCCTCCTCCAGCACCCGGATCCCCTCGCGCACCGTGGAGCGGTTGACGCCGAATTGCCGCACCAGTTCGAGCTCGGTCCCGATCGGGTCGCCCGGCTTGATCCGGCCGCTGACGATCTCGCGTTCGATCGCGTCCGCCACCTTCTGGTAGGCGGGCGCGACGTCGATCCGTCGAAATAGCGGGGAAACAGGCAAAGCCGGCCTCAATGTCGATTGTCCGACAAAGTAGCTCGGCCACGAGGATGCGTCAATTCGGCCCGTTTCAAGGCCGATTGACTTCCCTGGAACCCAAATCTACTTTGTCCGACAAACTGATAAAAACACGGAGGAGACCCCCATGAAGCCCATCGCCAGGATGGTGTCGGCCGCTTGCCTGTTATCGGCGCTAGCGATCGTATCAGCATCCGCGCAGCAGCCCGCCGCGACACCGCTGAAGATCGGCGTGCTCACCGATTTCTCGTCTGTCTATTCCGACATCGGTGGCGCGGGAAATGTCGAGGCCACCAAGATGGCGATCGAGGAGTTCGGCGGCAGCATGTTCGGCAAGCCGATCGAGATGGTCTCCGCCGACGTGCTGAATAAGCCTGACATCGCGGCCTCGATGGCGCGCAAATGGTGGGAGAACGAAGGCGTCGACATGATCATCGATTTGCCGACATCCGCCACCGCGCTCGCGGTGATGGAATTGTCCAAGCAGTACGAAAAGATCATGATCGTCACCGATGCTGCGAGCTCGGACATCACCGGTAAATCCTGCGGTCCCTATGTCGCGCACTGGACCTACGACACCTATTCCAACGCTCACACGGTCGGCAGCGCCATCGTCAAGAACGGCGGCGACACCTGGTACTTCATCACCGCGGACTATCTGTTCGGCCATTCGATCGAGCGCGACACCGGCGATGTCGTGAAGACAGCCGGTGGCAAGGTGCTCGGCAGCGTCAGGCATCCGCTCAACACGCCGGATTTCTCCTCCTTCCTGCTGCAGGCCCAGGCCTCCAAGGCCAAGATCATCGGGCTTGCCAATGGCGGGGGCGACACCATCAACACCATCAAGCAGGCCGGCGAATTCGGCATCGTCGCCGGCGGGCAGAATCTCGCGGCGATCGTGATGTTCATCTCTGATGTGCACAGCCTCGGGCTGAAGCTCGCACAGGGACTGATCGTCACCGAGGCCTACTACTGGGACCTCAACGACACGACCCCCGCCTTCGGCAAGCGCTTCTTCGAGCGCATGAAGCGGATGCCGACCATGAACCAGGCCGCGACCTACAGCGCGACCCTACACTATCTCAAGGCGGTGCAGGCCGCGGGCACCAAGGAGACAAAGCCCGTGATGGCCAAAATGCGCGAAATGCCGGTGCGCGACGCCTTCACCGACAACGGCGTGCTGCGCGCCGACGGCCGCATGGTGCACAGCATGTTCCTGTTCGAGGTGAAGAAGCCCGAGGAATCCAAGGCGCCCTGGGACTATTACAAGCTGCTGGCTGAGGTCCCCGGCGACCAGGCCTTCCGCCCGCTGAAGGACGGCGGCTGCCCGCTGGTGAAGTGACGGACGTTATCGTCCCCTTCTCCCCTTGTGGAAGAAGGTGGCGTGAAGCGCCGGATGAGGGATCTCTCCGCGGGCGACAGCGCGAGTGGAGAGAACCCCTCACCCGAACGAGTTCGTTGCAGACGCGTGAGCGGCCCTCTCCCACAAGGGGCGAGGGCACATCAACTGGCACCGCGCCCGCGTCTCCAACATTGCAACGACGTCGCAGGGTGAGCAAAGCGCAGCGTGCCCATCCTACGGAACCTCGCGGCGCGTGCCTCACGCCTTGCCGTAGTCGTAGAACCCCCTGCCGGTCTTGCGGCCGAGATAGCCGGCGTCGACCATCTCCTTGAGCAGGGGCGCCGCGCGATACTTGGGATCGTTGAATCCCTTGTAGAACACGTCCATCACCGACAGCATGGTGTCGAGCCCGATCAGGTCGGCAAGCGCCAGCGGGCCGATCGGGTGGTTGCAGCCGAGCTTCATGCCGGCGTCGATCTCCTCGGCGGTGGCGATGCCCTCCTGCAGCGCGAAGATCGCCTCGTTGATCATCGGGCACAGGATGCGGTTGACCGCGAAACCGGGGCTGTTCTTGGCCGTGATCGGCACCTTGCCGACGCGCTTTGCGAACGCTTCCGCCTTGGCCAGCGTATCGTCCGAGGTCTGGAGGCCGCGGATCAGTTCAAGCAGCGCCATGACAGGCACCGGGTTGAAGAAGTGCATGCCGATGAAACGATCGGGCCGATCGGTCGCGGTCGCAAGCTTGGTGATAGAAATCGAAGACGTGTTGGTGGCGATCAGCGCGCGCGGGTTCAGCGTCGCACTGAGGTCCTTCAGGATCTTGAGCTTCAGGTCCTCGTTTTCGGTCGCCGCCTCGATCACGAGGTCGCAGGCCGCAAGCCTGGCCTTGTCGGTAGTCGCGTTGATGCGCCCGAGCGCGGCGTTCTTGTCGGCCTCGGTCATCTTCTCCTTCTTGACCAGGCGGTCCAGGCTGCTGCCGACGGTCGCCAGTCCGCGCTGCACGGCCGCATCTGAGATGTCGACCATCACCACCTGGAGCCCGGCGGCGGCAGAGACCTGGGCGATGCCGTTGCCCATAGTGCCCGCGCCGATGATGCCAACGGTTTCGATCATTGCTCGTATCCTTCTCGTAAAACGCGCAGGCCTTGCGCCGGCGCACACAGACGGTCGCAGCGACCAGCCGGCCGCCGCCGATGCCCATGGTTAGCAGGGCCTCGCGTCCAAGGATACGGGACAATTTTGGCCACCCGGCGCGATCCGGCGCCGGGTTCAGTCGTTCAGCAGCAGCACGGCCCGCGGAGCAGAAGATCGGTCCGGTCCGGCTGCTGCTTCATCCCGAGCGTGTCGATCGTGTAGGCGTTGGCGCAATAGTCGCGATGATGCTCGGCCGCCGTCCCCGCTTCGAGCTCACGATTGCAGCGGGATTTTTCCACGCAGAGCGCGCAGACCCGCCTCATGTCCTGCAGCACGCCCGGTTCCCTGCGCAGGACCACGCTTTCGTCGATGCCGACCGCATTCAGCATCTTTGGCAGTTCATCGGCGCCATGAGGCCCGCGGGCGACCAGCGTCTCAAGCTCGGCCGGCGAGATGCGGAGATCATGCGCAATGGAGCAGGTCTCCGCCTCGCTGAGGCTGCGAATTTCGCCGATGTCGCGGAACCGTTCGACAAAGCCCGTGAGCTTGCCGATCAGCCTGCCCGCGATCGATTCCGTTCCTGTTGCCGATGCCATGGCAATCCTCCCGTCCTTCTGCACATTCAGTATCGGGCCGCGGGAGATGGCCGTCATTGCGCCAAATCAAAGGCCGCGCTTGGGAGCGGCGGGCGTCTCGTCATCGTCGGAGATCGCCCGCCAGGCAGCGCCTTCGAGATCGTCATACTGGCCGTTCTTCAGCGACCAGAGGAATCCGAGCAGTCCGAACAGGCCAAGCAGCAGCGCCAAGGGCACCAGGAACGCGATCACTTCCATCACACCTGCTCCTGCCGCACACGACGTCCGCGCAGCGCATTCAGCATCACCAGGATCGAGGAGGCCGACATCGCCGCGGCCGCGATCAGGGGCGTCACGAAGCCGAGAATCGCGATCGGCACCGCGAGGAAATTGTAGCCGACGGCGAGGTAGAGGTTCTGCCGCATCAGCCGCAGCGCCTTGCGCGAATAATCGACGGCGGCGATAACGGGCGCGAGCGGCTTGCCGAGGAAGACGAGATCGGCGGTCGCCTGGCTGAGATGCGCGGCCGAGATCGGTGACATCGAGACATGCGCGGCCGCCAGCGACGGTGCATCGTTCAAGCCGTCGCCGACCATCATCACCTTGAAACCCTGCCGCTTCAGTTCCTCGATGCGCGCGATCTTGTCTGCCGGCGTCACACCGGCGCGCCATTCGGGAATGCCGAGCGTCTCGGCCGCCGCCCGCACCGCGGGCTCGCGATCTCCCGACAAGATCTCGACCGCGATGCCACGCCGCTGCAACGCCGCGATGGTCTCGCGCGCGTCCGGCCGCAAGCCCTGTCGCACCGCGAACACGTAACGCTTCTCGCCGCGGGCGAACGCGACCACGGAGGCCTCGGGATCGCCGCTCAGGATCTCATCTGCAAGAGGCTCCGCCTTGCAGAATGACGGGCGGCCGAGCCTGACCTCTTCGCCGCCAAAGCTGCCGCGCACCCCCTGCCCCGGCTCCTCCGTGACGCCGGGCAGCGGCGATTTCGCGCCGGCTGCGCGTGCCAGCGCCGCAGCGACCGGGTGGTGGCTTGCGAGCGCGAGCCGGCCGGCCAGTTCGAACATATCGGCCGGCACGGACGTGGAATTCACCACGTCGAGCTCGGGCAAGGTCAGCGTTCCCGTCTTGTCGAAGATGATGCGGTCAACCTCGGCGACGCGCTCGATGGCATCGCCCGAATTGATCAACACGCCGGCACGGAACATCGCGCCCGCGGCAATGGTCTGCACCGTCGGGATCGCAAGCCCGAGCGCGCAGGGGCAGGTGATGATCAGCACCGCGATCGCAGTGATGACGGAATCGTGCAGGCTGGCACCGGCGATCAGCCAGCCGATCATGGTCAGAAGCGCGGTCGCATGCACCACCGGCGCATAGAGCCGCGACGCACGGTCGGCGAGCTGCACATAGCGCGAGCGTGCCTGCACCGCGTGGTCGAGCAATCGCTGGATCTCCGCCAGCAGCGTGCCTTCGGCCGCCGCCGAGACGCGGATACGCAAGGCGCCGGAGATATTCAGCGAGCCGGCATAAACCGCGCTGCCGGCCTCGACCGCCGCATGCCGCGTCTCGCCGGTGATCAGGCTTTGGTCGATCTCGGACCTTCCGTCGACCACCGTGCCGTCGACCGCCGAGCGCTCGCCGGGGCGCAGCAGCACGATATCGCCGGCCCTGATCGCCGCGGCGGGCACCACTGAAATCTCGTCGGGTCCCACGAATTTCGTCGCGGTCTCGGCCTTGAGCGCAGCAAGATTGCCGGCGACCGCGCGGGTACGCCGCCGCATGCTCTGGTCGAGATAGCGGCCGACCAGGAGAAAGGTGAGCAGCATGATCGCCGCGTCGAAATAGGCATGCTCGGCATGTCCGATGGTCTCGACGATGGACATGCCAAGCGCCAGGATCACGCCGATGCTGATCGGCACGTCCATGTTGACATTGCCGGTGCGCAGCGCGTTGAGGGCCGAGCGGAAGAACGGCTGGCCGGCATAGGCGGCTGCCGGCAGCGCGATCAGCGCCGACATCCAATGGAAGAAATCGCGCTGCTCCGGCAGCATGTCGCTGACATTGCCGGACCACACCGGGATCGACAGCATCATCACGTTCATGGTCGCGAACGCCGCAACCCCGAGGCACCGCAGCAGGAAGCGTGAGTTCTCGACCTCGGCGGCCTCCGCGCTGACCGTCTCGAACGGATAGGCCTTGTAGCCGAGCTCGGCGAGGCGATCGATGAAGCGCGCCGGGTCAAGCGCGCCCTCTTTCCATTCCAGCGCCACGCGGCGGTCGGTGAGGTTGACGCGCGCCAGCGTCACATCGGGAATCGCCGAGAGCCCGCGTTCGATCTTCGACATGCAGCCGGCACAGCTCACGCCCTCGACCGCGAGGTCGATATGCGCCAGTCCCGCGCCGAGATGCTTGACGTAGTGTGAAAAGTCCCGTGTCGCCTGCATCGCGCCCTCTTCAGTTCAGCACCACGCGATTCCTGGACAGGAACACGCGCCGCCCCTGGGCCTCGCTCTCCAGCACCAGCTCCCATTGCCCGGGACCGATCGCCCCGCCCTTGCCGTGGTAGCGGCCGCCGCCGGCTTCCGACAGCTCGATCGCCTGGTCGGCGCGTCGGTCGGTCGGCCGCTCCAGGCGAGAGGTGAACAGCAATCCGGTCAGCGGCCTGCCATTGCCGTCGCGCGCTTCGATTTCGAGCGCGGTGCCGCCACTGGCCTCACGCGCCAGATGGGCGTCGACCTTCCAGTTGCGGGCATCCTGCTCGCGCGCCGCGACGATCTCCTTCTCATAGGCGAGGCTCGCCGCGTAGGCGCTGTCGACATCGGTGCCGGGCAGCGTCACGGTTGCAAGCTTGATCATGGTCACATTGACACCGATCACCACGCCGAAGAATGCGACCAGCATCACAAGCACCTTGCGGCCGGTCAGCGGCTTCTCCGATCCATATTCCCTGCTCATGACGGCCCTGCTTCTTGTTACGGCGTGACGAAATTGTCGGTGGTGGAGGCGACTTCGCCGAGACCGATATCAGTGACGCGGAATTTCACCGGGATCGATTTCTCAGGATTGCGGTCGGACGGAGCGGTGACCAGCACGCGCAGCTCGGTGGTGCCGTCGCGCCCGAGCACGATCATGGGACGATCGGGCGTGATCGAGTCGCCGCCGACGACATGGAGCTTGGCATCCTGTGGCCCGTCGATGTCGATCGCCACCACGCGGTCGAAGCCGCGCTTGTTGAGGAAGCGGACGGTATAGGCATTGCGGATCGAGCCGTCGCTGAGCTTCACCGCGACCGGGTTGCGGTCGTGCAGCACGTTGATGTCGAGCAGCGAACGTGTCGCGAGCGTATAGAGCATGATGCCGCCGACCAGCGCGATCAGCGCGACATAGGTGATGGTGCGCGGCCGCACGATGCGGTAGATCGGCGCCTTGCCTTCCATCCGGCGCTGGATGTTGATGTCGTTGTCGTAGCCGATCAGCCGCGTCGGCCGGCCGATCTTCTTCATCACGTTGTCGCAGGCGTCGATGCACAGCCCGCACTGGATGCAGTCGAGCTGCGGCCCGTTGCGGATGTCGATGCCGGTCGGGCAGACCGCGACGCATTGATAGCAGTCGACGCAGTCGCCGGCGTGCTGGCCGAGCGCGCGCAGTTCGTTCGCCTTCTTCACCGACATGCGCTTTTCGCCGCGGTCATAGCGATAGGTGACGTTGAGCGCCCATTCGTCGGTCAGCGCCGCCTGGATGCGCGGCCACGGGCACATGTAGACGCAGACCTGCTCCCGCATGAATCCGGCGAGCAGATAGGTCGTCGCGGTCAGGATCGCGATCCAGATATAGGCGATCGCCGGCGCCTGGAAGGTGACCAGCTCTTTGACGAGCGTCGGCGCGTCTGTGAAATACAGCACCCAGGCGCCGCCGGTCCACCAGGCGATCATCAGCCAGATCGAATGCTTGAGCACGAGCTCGGAGATGCGTTCCAGCGTCCAGCGATGGGCGGATGCGTCCTTCTTCATCCGCTCGCGCCGGTCGCCCTCGACCAAGCGCTCGACCGCATAGAACAGGTCCGTCCACACCGTCTGGGGGCAGAGATAGCCGCACCAGATGCGGCCGCCGACCGAGTTCATCAGGAACAGCGTGATCGCGGCAAGGATCAGGAGCCCGGTGAAGTAATAGACCTCCTGCGGCCACAGCTCGATGAAGAAGAAATAGAAGCGGCTGTTCGGCAGGTCGATCAGGACAGCCTGGTCAGGCGCGCCGAGACCGCGATTCCAGCGTACGAACGGCAGGAAATAGTAGACGCCGAGGCAGAATGCCATCAGGCCCCATTTGATCCGCCGGAAGGTCCCGGAAACCTTCTGCGGGTAGACCTTCTTGCGGGCCGCATAAAGCGGCCCGAGTTCTTCGACTTGATCCGGGTCTATCTGGACGATCTTGTTCATGGGCCGGGATTCTTCTGGCATCGCAGCAAGAGCCTACCCCCTCCCCCCGCGACCTGATTGATCCAGCGCAAACAGCCCCCGTTTACTTGCCGCCGCCCAGCGTGTGCACGTAGACCGCAAGCGCCTTGACGGTGGACGGATCGAGCCGGCCGACCCAGGCCGGCATCACGCCGGCGCGGCCGTTGGTGATGGTCTCGATCACGGTCGCCTCGTCGGAGCCGTAGAGCCAGATCTTGTCGGTGAGATCGGGCGCACCGAGTTCCTGGTTGCCCTTGCCGTTCTCGCCGTGGCAGCTCGCACAATTGTCGGCGAACAGTTTTGCGCCGGCCGCGGCGTTGTAGCCCTGGCTTGTCGACAGGCCCGAGAGCGAGCGGACGTAATTGGCGACCGTGACGATCTCATCCTTCTTCAGGATGCCATCCTTGCCGAAAGCGAGCATCGCGCCTTCATGGGCCTTGGCGTTGCCCGAGCGGGCGCCAAACTGGATGGTTTGCTGAATCTGCTCGAGCGAGCCGCCCCACAGCCAGTCGTCATCGTTCAGGTTCGGATAGCCCTTCGCGCCGGCACCGCCCGAGCCATGGCACGGCGCGCAGTTGTCGCCGAACGCCGCCTTGCCGCGAGCGCGCGCGAGCGCCAGCAGCGCCGGGTCCTTCTCGATATCCTCGAGCGAGGCGGCGCCGAGCACGACCATCTTGTCGCCACGGATCTTCTCGAGATTGGCCAGTTCGACGCCGACATCGGCACGCGACGAATAATTGAACAGTCCCGTCGTATTGCTCCACAACAGCGGCCAGGCCGGGTACACCACCCAGTAGCCGATTGCCCAGATGATGGTGGCGTAGAAGGTCAGCACCCACCAGCGCGGCAGCGGCGTGTTGAGTTCCTTGATGCCGTCCCACTGGTGACCGGTCGTGGTCTTGCCGGAGACTTGATCGAGTTCGGTTTCAGCCATGGTCTCTCACTCCTCCCGCAAAGGTATCCGCGCTGCCTCATCGAAGGCGGCCTGGTTGCGGGGCCAGAGCGCGTAGATCACGATCGCGACGAACAGGCCGACGAAGATCGGCGTCCACACGCTCGTCACGAGGTTCGACGCCAGATTGTGAACCGTCAGAATTGCTTTCATCGTCCCGTCTCTCAGCGAAGATTGGCTTTTTCGTTGTAGAGCTTGAAGTCGACCAGCGTGCCGAGCATCTGCAGATAGGCGACCAGCGCATCCATCTCGGTCGGCGCCCCGCTTTTGCCGTCGAAGTTGCGGATCACCGCCTTCGGATAGCGTTTTGCAAACGCGTCGGTGCCGGCATTGTCGGGATCAGCCTGCGCCTTCAGGTCCGCCACCGCGTTGGCGATCTGCTCCTCGTTGTAGGGCACGCCGACCGCGCGGTTGGTCTTGAGGTGATCGGCGATCGCCTCGGGATCGAGCTCGGTCTTTGCGAGGAAGGGATAGCCCGGCATCACGGACTGCGGCACGATCGCGCGCGGATTGATCAGGTGGGTGACGTGCCACTCGTCGGAATATTTGGTGCCGACCCGCGCCAGGTCAGGCCCGGTCCGCTTCGAGCCCCACTGGAACGGATGGTCGTACATGCTCTCGGCGGCCAGCGAGAAGTGCCCGTAGCGCTCGACCTCGTCTCGCAGCGGCCGGATCATCTGCGAGTGGCAGAGATAGCAGCCTTCGCGCACATAGATGTTGCGGCCGGCGAGCTCGAGCGGCGTGTACGGCCTGACGCCGTCGACCACCTCGATCGTGCTCTTGAGGTAGAACAGCGGCGTGATCTCGACCAGGCCGCCGATCGCGATCACGACCAGGATGCCCGCGATCAGGATGATCGAGTTCTTTTCGAAGATTTGGTGGCGGGTCCAGAAGGACATCTTGAGGCTCCTTATTCCGCCGGCTGCAGCGCGAGCGGCGTGGTGACTTCCACCTCGCCTACCCGCACCGTCATCCAGAGGTTATAGGCCATGATCAGCGAGCCGATCAGGAACAGCGCGCCGCCGGCGGCGCGGATGATGTAGAAGGGATGCATCGCTTCCACGGTCTCGATGAAGGAATATTCGAGGAATCCGAGCGAGGTGTAGGCGCGCCACATCAGGCCCTGCAGGATCCCCGAGACCCACATCGCGGAGATGTAGAGCACGATGCCGATGGTCGAGATCCAGAAGTGCCAGTTCACGAGCTTCAGGCTGTACAGTTGCTTGCGACCCCACAGCCACGGCACCAGGCAGTACAGGGCGCCGAAGGAGACGAAGCCGACCCAACCCAGCGCACCGGAGTGAACATGGCCGATGGTCCAGTCGGTGTAGTGGCTCAGCGAGTTCACCACCTTGATCGACATCATCGGGCCTTCGAAGGTCGACATGCCGTAGAACGCGACCGAGACCACCATCATGCGCAGCACAGGATCGGTACGCAGCTTGTCCCAGGCACCCGACAGCGTCATCAGGCCGTTGATCATGCCGCCCCACGAGGGCATCCAGAGCATGATCGAGAACGTCATGCCGAGCGTCTGCGCCCAGTCCGGCAGCGCGGTGTAGTGCAGATGGTGCGGGCCGGCCCAGATGTAGAGGAAGATCAGCGCCCAGAAGTGGATAATCGACAGCCGATAGGAATAGATCGGCCGCTCCGCCCGCTTCGGAATGAAGTAATACATGATGGCAAGAAAGCCGGCGGTCAGGAAGAAGCCGACCGCGTTATGGCCGTACCACCACTGGAACATCGCATCCTGCACGCCGCCCCAGGCGATGTAGGACTTCGAGCCGAACACCGACACCGGAAGCGCCGGGTTGTTGCCGAGGTGAAGGACGGCGATGGTGACGATGAAGGCGAGATAGAACCAGTTGGCGACGAAGATGTGCGGCTCCTTGCGCTTGAGTATCGTCGCCAGGAACACGAGCAGATAGACGACCCAGACGATCGTCAGCCAGAGGTCGGAGTACCACTCCGGCTCGGCATATTCCTTGGACTGTGTCACGCCCAGCAGGTAGCCGGTGCCTGCGACCAGGATGAAGAAGTTATAGCCGAGCACCACGAACCAGGGCGCGAGATCGCCGGCCAGCCGCGCCCGGCAGGTCCTCTGCACGACATAAAACGAGGTCGCGATCAGCACGTTACCGCCGAAGGCGAAGATCACCGCCGAGGTGTGCAGCGGACGAAGCCGGCCAAAGCTGGTCCAGGGCAGATCGAAATTGAGCCAGGGCCAGGCGAGTTGGCTTGCGATCAGGAGGCCGACAGCAAACCCGGCAATGCCCCAGAACATCGCCATGAACGAGGCGAACTTGATCGGGCCGAGATTGTAGTTCGGCTTGCCATTGATCTCCTGCGGCGGCGGCGCCGCCGGGCGATCGAAGTAGCGGTTGACGATGGCGAAGGCGGCGGCGCCGCTGGCCACCGCGGCCAGCGAGGCATGGAAGGCAAACGGCGCATCCAGCGCCTTGGCCGCGGCGAACGCACAAGCGAAAGCAGCCACCGTAAAGAATAGCGTCAACCCGGCTTCGCCGTGGGTCATCCATTTCGTGGATTGAACTTGCTGCATGTTCGATTCTCTTTGCAGGGGCGCCTGCCCCATCAGCCCAACTTTGGCCGCCGCGTCCTTGATCGAGATCAACCGCGATCAGGTATCCCCTGACTAATGCGCGTTCGCACAGCGATCGAGCCTTGCGACGGTCAACCGATCAGAACGGACGACGCTTGCGCACTGCCGGCATTGTCTGCCGCGCCCTCGGCGCGTGGATGCTCGCCCAGGCGAGCACCGCGGCAAAAACCACGAAAACTGAAACGACGGCTGCGGAAACCAAGATCGAATCGACGGGCATGGCGACCTCCATTGAAGCTCGCTCGACTATCGTCGCTCGCGGAGAACCGTCTTTGACTTCGATCAAAAATGAGAGAGCGCAGAGGCCCGGTTATGCGCGGAGAAGCTCAAGCCGCGGACAGCGCCTCGGCGCGTGCCGTATCGAGCAGGCTGATGCCGCCCGTAAGAATACGGATGACGCCGTCGCGTTCGAGCTTGGTGAAGGTGCGGCTCACCGTTTCGATGGTGAGTCCGAGGTAGTCGGCGATATCGAGCCGGCCCATCGGCAACGGCAGGACTTCTCCGACATGCCCAATTCCGGCGAGCCGATCGCGCCAGCCGATCAGGAAGCTCGCAACCTTCTCCTCGGCGGAACGGCGTCCGAGCAGAACCATGTGTTCGTTCGCCCTGGTCAACTCGCGTCCTGCGAGTTCGTTGATACGGCGAAGGAAGCGCGGGCGATCTTCGCCAAATCGCGCCAAGCCGGCTCTGGAGAATTGGCACAACGTGACCGCGCCGATCGCATCGGCGGAGAATTCATATTGCGGCGAGCCGGCAAGTCCAAGGAAATCGCCGGGCAAGGCAAAACCAATGATCTGCCGGCGGCCGTCCGGCAGCAGCTTATAGAGACGCAGGACACCTTCGAGCACGCTGAAGAACGACGTCGCCACGGTTGCCTGCGCGAACACCGTCGCGCCCTGTTCGTGCTGGATGTGGCGCGACAGGCTTGCCAGCTCCCATAGCTCGGTCTTGTCGAGCGCGGCGCAGACGGCAAAGCCCCGCACCGCGCAATCGGCACAGGTTTGCCAACGAGAACCTTCCAAGAGAGAAACCTTCAACGCGCCGCTCCGAGTGACCGCCGGCGGGGCTTCCTCAAGCGCGCCCGCGGCGGATCAGTGCAGTCTAGCGTCCGTACCGCCGGAGCGTTGATGCAGATCAATCGCCACGCCGCTTGCGAAGCTATTTTGAAATGGCTGCTCCGCCCCTCGCGGAGCCTTTCAATAGATGGGTCCGCAATGCTGCAATCCGCCGTACGCCAGGTTTTCATCGCGCTGATGCTGACGACGTCGGCGGTCGCTCTCTCGCCATCCGAGCAGCGCGGCCAGACATTCGCGCTCAACAATTGCGCACGCTGTCATTCCGTCGACAAGGTCACCGAGAGTCCGCTCAAGATCGCGCCGCCCTTCCGCACGCTGCACAAGCGCTATCCCATCGAGAGTCTCGCTGAGGCATTCGCGGAAGGCATCCAGACCGGACATCCCTCCATGCCCGCCTTCCAGCTCGATCCCGATCATATCCACGACCTTCTGTCGTATCTCAAGACGCTGGAATAGCGCGATGACGGCTCGCCCCGCGAGGTTGACGCAAATCAACCACGCCATGGCTGGGGCCGCTAACAGTACTCCATTATGCAACATGGATGAACGCGATGTTCAACACAACCCATCTGAACGACGAGCTGCAGGCCCTGAAGATCGATGTGTCGCGTCTCCTCAACACCACGGGTGAAGGCATACGCGACACCGCAACCGCCAGCGCCGATGCCTTCGCCACACGAATCAAGGAAACGCTGGAGGAATTGAGCGAGGTCCTGAGCAGCGAGGAAGGCCAGGTCCGTCAGCTTATTTCGGAACGCCCGATCACCTCGCTTGCCTCGGCCTTTGCGCTGGGCGTGGTCGTCGGCTTCGCGATGCGGAGGTAGCAAGGTGAACACGGACAATATCGTCAGGCAGCTCCGCGTGCTCTGGCGCACCGACCGGATCATCGCCGATATCCGCCTCCGCCACCTCCTGATCGGCCTCGGCTTGCGCGCTTTCGCGGGCCTGATCGCGGCGTTCGGGCTTCTGATGTTCGAGCTGTCGGCCTATTTCGCGCTGGTCCAGGTCTGGAGCGCGATCGCGGCCGCGGCGATCCTCGGCGCAGCCAACCTCGCCATTGCCGCGATCCTGTTTGCCCTCGCGCTCCGCCCGCCATCCGGCCGCGAGCTCGACCTCGCTACCGAGATCCACGGCGCTTCCGTCGAGGCGCTGCAGGTCGAGGCGCGCGCGCTGCAATCGCAAGTTTCCGGACTGGTGCACAATCCTTTGAACGGACTCCTGCCGATGCTGGTGCCGCTGATCGGCATCATCATCAGGAGCCTGAAGAAACCCGCGGCAGATGCCGCGAAAGACCACGCCTGACGCGGCACGCCGTGCCGATCGAACCGAGGTGAGCGAGATGACCACCACGCCCAACAAACCCATCCTCAACACGTCCCTGCCGCCGCAGTTTCGCAAGATCCGCCTCGAGCTTGCGCGCGAGCCGGATCATCCCGAAGGCGACGTCGGCTCCGGCTATGTGATGGTCGCGCCGCTCGACGACGGCTACAGGATCGACCAGAAACTGTGGCGGGCCAACCGCGAAGCCTGCCGGGTGGTGCGGATCCGGCCCGACGAAGAATATATCCTCGGCCATCTCGTCCATCACCAGGGCGGCGGCTGGGTCCTGCACTATGACGGCGCGCCCGACACCCCCGACGAGATCGGTTTCCACTTCAAGGACGAACACTTCGTCCCTGGCGAATACGTCTCGATTGGCGAAGGCGACAGGATGCACACCTATCGCGTCACGATGGTGTCGCGGCTTTGATCCGTTGATTGAATCAATCTAGCCGCGCGCTCCCTCTCACCTCTCCCGCCTGCTTGCGGGGGAGATCGCTGCGTTCGAAGAACGCAGCGGGTGGCGGCTCTCTCCGCACACAAGAACAGCGCGACTCGCGGAGATATCCTCACCCCAGCCCTCTTCCGCAAGCAAGCGGGAGAGGGAGCACTCGCACCGCTTCACTTCATTCACAGCGCCAGCTTCACGTCGCAGACGCCGTATTCGACAGGATCGGCCTTCACCTCGAAGCCGAGCTTCCGGCACATATCCAGCATCACGATGTTCTCGGTCAGCACCTGGCCAGAGATCGCCTTCAACCCTTCCGATTTCGCATATTCGATCAGGAGCTGCATCAGCGCCCAGCCAAGCCCTTTGCCCTTCAGGTCGGTGCGCAGCAGGATCGCATATTCGCCGCTCTCATAGATCGAGTCGGAATGGATCCGCACCACGCCGAGGATATCCTGCGTGCTTTCGTCCACCGCCACGAAGGCCATCGCGCGTGCATAGTCGAGCTGGGTGAGGCGGGCGATGAACTCGTGGGAAAATTCCTTGATCGGCGCGAAGAAGCGCAGCCGCAGATCCTCGGCCGTGACATGCCGCAGCAATTCGTGGATCTGCGGCTCGTCTTCGGGGCGGATCGGACGTGCGAAGATACGCCGCCCGTCGATCGGCTCTCCGTCGCGGTCCGCAAGCTGCCGCTGCCATTTCGACGGATAGGGCCTGACCGCGAAATTGCTGAGCCCAGGACCTGCAAATTTGCGCGGCACGATGCCGACCGCGACGCGCGCGTCGACCACGAGCACGCCGGCCTCGTCCGCCAGCAGCGGATTGATGTCGAGCTCCCTGATCTCCGGGAGATCGGCGGCCATCTGCGCGAGCTTGACCAGCACGGTCGCGACCGCATCCGGCTTCACCGCGGGCACGTCGCGATAGGCGCGCAGCAGCCGCGACACCCGCGTGCGCTCGATCAATTCGCGCGCCAGCCGCATGTCGAGCGGCGGCAGCGCCAGCGCCTTGTCGTTGATGATCTCGACCGCGACGCCGCCGCGGCCGAACACGACCACCGTGCCGAAGGTCGGATCGTCGGCGAGGCCGAGAATGAGCTCACGCACTTTCGGCCGCACGATCATCGCCTGCACGATGACGCCATCAATCCGCGCGTCCGGCCGCAGCGCCTTGGCGCGCCCCAGGATCTCCGCGGTCGCGGTGCGCACGGCATCGGGCGATGTGAGGTTGAGGACGACGCCGCCGATATCGGACTTGTGCACGATGTCGCGCGACATGATCTTCAGCGCCACCGTCATGCCCAAGGCGAACAGAGTGTTAGCATGCTTGGCCGCCTCCTCCGCATCGGCGGCGAGATAGGTCTCGACCATAGGGATGTCGTAGGCCTCGAACAGCTCTTTGACCTCGATCGGGTTGAGCCAGTGCCGCTCATCCGAGATCGCGGCCGTGACGATCTTCCGCGCCGCCTCAGCATCAGGCGTAAAACTCTCCGGCATCGCCGGCGGCACCTGCGTCAGTTCCTCCACGACCTCGCGATGCCGCACCAGATGCATGAAGCCGCGCACCGCGTCATCCTCGGTGATGTAGTTCGGAATCCTGTTGCTGCTGAAGAGATCGCTGATCGCACCGTTGGCGCCGACCCACACCGCAAGCACCGGCTTGGCTGCCCTGTCCCGCTTCTTGCGGTGCTCGGTCACGATCCTGGTCACGGTCGCGGCGATATCGTCCGGCGCGGCGATCGCGGTCTGCACGTTCATGACCAGGATCGCGTCGTTGCCGGGATCGGCGAGCAGCGCCTCGAGCGCCACGGCGTAACGCGAAGCCCCGGCGTCGCCGACGATGTCGACCGGGTTCGAGCCGGACCAGGTGGGCGGCAGGGCCGCATCGAGCTGCGCGTGAATGTTTGGCGTGATCGTCGCCGGAATTCCGCCGAGCTCGACCAGCCGGTCGATCGCGAGCACGCCGAGGCCGCCGCCATTGGTGAGTAGCGCGAGCCGCTTGCCCGGCGGTGAGGCCACGCGCGCCAGCGTCTCGGCGCAGTCGAACAATTCGCGCAGGTCGGAGACGCGCAGCATGCCGGCGCGGCGGAACGCGGCATCATAGACCGCATCCGAGCCGGCGAGCGCGCCGGTATGGGTCGCGGCCGCTCTTGCGCCTTGCGCCATGCGGCCGGACTTGACCACGACGACCGGCTTGATCCTCGCTGCGGCGCGCGCCGCCGACATGAACTTGCGCGCATCCTTGATCGCCTCGACATAGAGCAGGATGGCGTGCGTCGCGCTGTCGAGTGCGAAGTAATCCAGGAGATCGGCGATGTCGACGTCGAGCTGGTCGCCGATCGAGACGATGCCGGAAAATCCGACCACGCGCTGCGCGGCCCAGTCCACCATGCCGGCCGCGATCGCGCCGGATTGCGAGATCAGCGCGAGGTTGCCCGCCGCCGGCAGATGCGTCGAGAAGCTGGCATTGAGGCCGACGCTCGGCGCCATGATGCCGATGCAATTGGGACCGATCAGCCGCATGCGATGCCGTCGCGCCGCCTGCTCGGTGGCCTCGGACAGCGAGCCCGGGCCATGGCCCAATCCGGCGGTGATGATGACAGCGCCGACCGCGCCGCGCGCTCCCGCCTGCTCGACGATCCCGGGCACGGCGGATGCCGGCGCCGTGATCACGACGAGTTCGGGCACGAACGGCAATTCGGCGACGCTGGCGACCGTCGCAATGCCGGCGATCTCGGCATGGCGGAAATTGACGACACCGAACTGGCCTTTGAACTTGCCGCCCGAAATATTCTGCACGATGGCGCGACCGACCGAGCCCTCGCGCGGGCTGGCTCCGACGAGGGCGACCGAGCGCGGCGACAGCAGGTGGTTCAACCTGTAAGTGGACATTGCTTTGCTTCCGGACCTTCGGCTGCGCTGGCCTTATCGAGGTTACGATGCGGTGGCGCTCCGATGCGATGCGACACCGTAGCCAGCCATGGTGGCCGGCCAATGACGGCAGAATAGTTCCCCGGCCCGCGCGGGCCTTGCGTTTCCTCAATTGGGACACGTCCGCAGGCGTTGACCTGGCTCAAACGACGCGCCTGCGCCGCGGCTAGGCTGCAGGCATCAACCCCAACGTGGAAGCAAGCCCATGCGCGCCCATCAGATCATGACCCGCCCGGTCATCTCAGTCACGCCGGAGACAACCATCGTCGATGCAGCCAACCTGATGCTGCAGCGGCATATCAGCGGACTGCCTGTCGTCGCGAACGGCAAGCTGGTCGGCGTCATCTCGGAAGGCGACTTCCTGCGCCGCGGCGAGATCGGAACGCAGCGCAAACGCAGCCGGTTCCTGAAATTCCTGCTCGGGCCCGGCCAGGAGGCAACCGATTTCGTTCAGGCACAGGGCCGCAGGGTCGCGGAGATCATGACATCCGACCCGCTCACGATCACCGAGGGCACGACGCTCGAAGACATCGTCGAGTTGATGGAGAAGAATCACATCAAGCGCCTGCCCGTCGTTCGCGGTGAAGAACTCGTCGGCATCGTGTCGCGGTCCAATCTGCTGCAGGCGGTGGCAAGCCTTGCCCGCGACGTCCCCGATCCGACCGCCGACGACGACCACATCCGTGAGCGCGTCATCAATGCGCTGGGGAAAGCGGATTGGTGCCCGTTCGGTCTCAGCGTCGTCGTCCGCGACGGCATCGTGCATTTGAGCGGCGTCATCACCGACGAGCGCAGCCGCCAGGCCGCAGTGGTTGCGACCGAGAACGTCGCCGGCGTGAGGAAGGTCCACGATCATCTATGCTGGGTCGAGCCGATGTCCGGCTTCTATCTGCCGTCGCCTGACGACAAGGAGTGGGCAAAGGCGAGCTGAAGGCCGCGGCCCCGTTGCAGCGTGATGACCAGAGCTTTTTCGAGCGAAGTGGACACCGGTTCGCGTGAAGAAAACGCGTCAAAGCAAAATCTCGAGCTTCGGTTCTGATTCAGTCAGAACCGAAGCTCTAGCGTCACGCTGCATTTCTTTTCAGGATCAGCCTTCCGCCGCACCCGCGCAGTCCCGCAGCGCACGCATCACATCTTCGCGAGAAATGATGCCGACGAGCCGTTCGCCCTCGAGCACCGGGATGCTTCGCAGCCGGTGATTGACCATCAATTCGAGTACCCGGGTCAACCGCGTCTCCGGTACGACATAGATGAATTCCGTCGTCATCACATCGGCGGTAGCCTTCTGCATCAGATCCTCATAGCGCGGCAGGATGCGCGCCGGCGTGAACACGAAGCAGGACAACAGATCGAATTTGGAGACCATCCCGACCACCTGCATCCCGTCGACGACGGGATAGGTGTTGAAGTCCTCTTTCTCGAACCGCTCGCACAGTTCAGCCATCTTCATATCGCGCGACACCGTCTTCGGTGCGTGCGTCATGTAGTCGGCAGCGGTCAGCTCGAGAAATTTGTACAAGGGGAATCTCGGTCAGGGTCTTTATTTAAGCCTAATGCCCCGGCTGATATATTGACCAAAGTCAATCATAGGGTCGTGGCGACCACGGACGGAGTGCCTGCCTCCCCTTGAGCAGGACTGGCCAATCGGACCATAATCTGTCAGATCATTGTCCGAGTCCGCCCTCTGGCGGCAAAGAACCGGAAAGCCTGTGACTGGCCTCGACCCATCCCCCTCCGACGACCGCGCCCCTGATCGGCGCTTTCGGCTCGGTGCCGAGGGAGCCGGTATCGGCGGCTGGGATCTCGATCTCGTGACAATGGAGCTCACCTGGTCGAGCACCGCGCGAAGGCTGTTCGGTGTTTCCGATGACACGCCAATCAGCTACGAGCTATTCCTTTCGCTGCTCGAGCCCGCCGATCGCGAGCGCACCGAACAGGCAATTTCACGCGCGACCGAGAGCGGCGAGTCCTTCGATCTCGCGTACCGCCTGAGGCGTAGCGATGGCCGCAACCATTGGGTCCGGCTCCGCGGCAGTCTGACGCGGGACAACAAGTCCCCCCATCTTTCCGGCCTCGTGCTCGATATCGACGAGGAAAAGCAGCATGAGGAGGCCCTGCGCACGCGCGAAGGGCACCTGCAGTCGATCCTGGAGACCGTCCCCGACGCTATGATCGTCATCGACGGTCGTGGTATCATGCAGTTCTTCTCCACCGCCGCCGAACGGCAGTTCGGTTATGCCGAGCAAGAAGCCATTGGACGGAACGTCAGCACCCTGATGCCGGAGCCTGATCGTTCCCGCCATGACAACTACATGGCGCGTTACCTCGCTACCGGCGAACGCCACATCATCGGCATCGGCCGCATCGTGACCGGACAGCGCAAGGACGGCACCACCTTCCCGATGCATCTGTCGATCGGCGAGATGCAGTCCGGCGGCGTGCCCTATTTCACCGGCTTTGTCCGCGACCTCACCGAGCACCAGCAGACCCAGGCGCGCCTGCAGGAATTGCAGTCGGAGCTCGTCCACGTCTCGCGCCTCAGCGCGATGGGCGAGATGGCGTCCGCGCTCGCGCATGAGCTCAACCAGCCACTCGCCGCCATCAGCAACTACATGAAGGGCTCGCGCCGGCTGCTCGCCGCGAGCGACGACCCGAACCGTGCCAAGATCGAGAACGCGATGGACCGCGCCGCCGAACAGGCGATCCGCGCCGGGCAGATCATCCGCCGCCTGCGCGACTTCGTTGCCCGCGGCGAGTCGGAAAAACGCGTCGAGCGGCTCTCGAAGATGGTCGAGGAAGCCGGCGCGCTGGGACTCGCCGGCGCGCGCGAACAGGACGTTCGGATCCGCTTCAATCTCGATCCGCGATATGATTTGGTGCTGGTCGACCGCGTCCAGGTCCAGCAGGTCCTGGTCAATCTGTTCCGCAATGCGCTGGAGGCGATGGCGCAATCCCAGCGGCGCGAGCTGATTGCCTCCAACCGGCCGGTTGATGAGGACATGATCGAAGTCTCGGTGTTCGACACCGGTCATGGATTTCCTGACGACGTGGAGAAAAACCTGTTCCAGACCTTCTTCACAACCAAGGAGACCGGCATGGGCGTCGGGCTGTCGATCAGCCGCTCGATCATCGAGGCTCATGGCGGGCGGATGTGGGCCGAATCCAATGACGCTGGTGGCGCGACCTTCCGTTTCACGCTGCCAGCGGTACCGAACGAGAGTTTGACAGATGGCACGTAGGGGAAACGTCTACGTCATCGACGATGACGACGCGATGCGGGATTCGCTGCAATTCCTGCTCGATTCCGCCGACTTCGAGGTCCACCTGTTCGACTCGGCGCAAGCGTTCCTGGACACGCTCGGTGCCGTCGAGTTCGGCTGCGTGGTGTCGGATATCCGCATGCCCGGGATCGACGGCATCGAACTCTTGAAGCGCATCAAGGAGAGCCGCGTGAGCTTTCCGGTCATCATCATGACGGGCCATGGCGATGTCCCTCTCGCCGTCGAAGCCATGAAGCTCGGCGCGGTCGACTTCATGGAAAAGCCGTTCGAGGATGACCGGCTGATCGCGATGATCGACGTCGCGCTTCGCCAGGCCGAAGCCGGCGCCCGCGACGAAGCCGCGACCCAGGACGTCGCCGCCCGCATCGCCTCACTGAGCCCGCGCGAGCGGCAGGTCATGGACGGGCTGGTGGCCGGGCTTTCCAACAAGATGATCGCCCGCGACTACAATATCAGCCCCCGGACCATCGAGGTCTACCGGGCCAACGTGATGACGAAGATGCAGGCGAGCAGCCTTTCGGAACTGGTCCGCCTCGCCATGCGGGCCGGGGCGCTCAAGGATTGAGCTGAATCAAGCCAGCCAGCATCGACAGACTTATAAATATCTGTTGATGGACCGGATAGCCGGCCCCGAAGCCGGATAAGAGTCACGATGCCCACACCCACCAGAACTCCTCTTGTCTACGTCGTGGACGACGATTCCGACGTGCTCGGCTCGCTGCGTTTCCTGTTGGAAACCGACGGCTTCTACGTCCGCACCTTCCGCAGCGCCGAAGCGCTGCTGAACGCCATGACCATGGGCGGCGCCGACTGCTTCGTGATCGACTACAAGATGCCGAACATGAGCGGCATCGACCTTGCCGGGATCCTGCGCCAGCGCGACGTCGACACGCCGATCATTCTGATCACCGGCTATCCCGACGCGACCATTCCGGCCAAGGCGGCCGCCGCCGGCATCCGCCATGTGCTGCACAAGCCGCATGTCGAGGACAGCCTGTCCAGCCGCATCTGGGACGTGATCAAGACGGACCGGTCGTCCCCGCACGCCCCGTAGCCCGCGTGGAGCGCAGCGCAACCCGGGACATTGCATCCCCGTCGATCAGCGGCCCCGGGTTACGCTTCGCTCCACCCGGGCTACGGACGCGCGACCGCGACCTCCGTAATTCTACTTAGGGGCCCGCCCTTAAGGCATGGAGCGAAATTTTCGCGTTCGGTTGTTCCGCGTACCAAGAGCCATCCGCTGCATAGGAGATGGCTCATGCTCACCCAGTCGCCCGCCGCCGCTTCCCTCAACATCAACCGGTCCATGCCGGGCGGCCTTGCGCCTTCCGAGCCATTTTGCGGCCTTGCCGGACATGCCGGCCTGATCGCGACCGAATTCACCTATCGGAAAGACGAAGAGATCTACGGCGAGGACGAGCCGGCCGAATACGTCTACCAGGTGATCCGCGGCGCGGTCCGCACCTACAAGCTGCTCGCCGACGGACGGCGCCAGATCGGCGCATTCCACCTGCCCGGCGATGTCTTCGGGCTCGAGTCCGGCGCCAAGCACCGGCTGGCCGCGGAAGCCATCATCGACACCACCGTGCGCCTGGTGAAGCGCCGCAGCCTGGAACAGGCCGCCGGCACCGACGTCCAGGTCGCCCACAGGCTCTGGACCATGACGGCCAGCGATCTCAAGCACGCCGAAGAGCACATGCTGCTGCTCGGGCGCAAGAGCGCCATGGAGCGGGTCGCGAATTTCCTCCTGGAGATGGATCGCCGCCTTGCGGTCGCCGGCATGATGGCGCTGCCGATGTGCCGCCGCGATATCGGCGACTATCTCGGACTGACGCTGGAAACGGTGTCCCGCGCGCTGTCGCAACTGAACGAGGAAGGCGTGCTCGGCTTCTCCGGCGCCCGCCAGATCGTGCTGCGCAACCGCCAGCGCCTGCGCAACATGGATGTTTGACTTGGCGCTGTTGCGCTCGCTCTCCCGCTTGCGGGAGAGGGCTGGGGTGAGGGTGTCACCACGATGGGACTATTCGTGGGGAGAGAGCCCTCACCCGGCGCTACGCGCCGACCTCTCCCGCAGGCGGGAGAGGTGAACGAGCAGCTAGCCTGCCTCACCGAACAAGAACGGCAGCGCGCGCGGGCCGCGGACAGTGCCTTCCGACCACGTCACCTTGCCGGCCGGATCGAGACGGAAATCCGGAATCCGCTTCAGCCATTCCTCGATCGCAACCGTCATCTCCATGCGCGCCAGATTCGAGCCGACGCAGCGATGGATGCCGAGCCCGAAGGCGGCGTGGCGATTCTCCTTGCGGTCGATCACCACCTTGTCGGCGTCGGGGAACACCGCGGGATCACGGTTGGCCGCGGGGAACGACAACAGCACCATGTTGCCTGTCTTGACCGGGCAGCCGCTGACTTTGGTGTCCTTCACCACCTCGCGCGCCATCGTGACAGGCGAATAGGCGCGCAGGAATTCCTCGATCGCGGTCGGCATCAATTCCGGCTCGGCGACCAGCCGCTTGCGATCCGCGGGCGTTTTCGCAAGATGCCAGAGCGAGGAGCCGATCGCGCTCCAGGTGGTGTCGATGCCGGCGATCAGGAGCAGCCGCAGCGAGCCCAGCACGTGGGCGTCCGACAGCGGCTTGCCATCCTTGTCCTTCGCATTCATCAGCGTGGTGATCAGGTCGTCGGTCGGCTTGTTCTTTCGCTCGTTGATATGGCCGATGAAATAGGCGCTCATCTCCTGGATCGCGCGCATCAAAGTGTCGTTGTCCTTGATGCCAAGCTCGAGGATCTCGTGAATCCACTTGATAAAGAGATCGCTGTCTTTTTCGGGGATGCCGAGCATGTGGGCGATGGCGCGCACGGGAACGTGCTTGGTGTAGCACGCGGCGGCATCGCATTTTCCATCGTCGATGAATTCGTCGATCAGTTCGTTGCAGATCGCCCGGACCCGCGGCTCCAGCTTGTTCATCGCGTCCGGCGTGAACGGCGGCAGCAGCAACTGCTTGGCCGGCTTGTGCTCGGGCGGATCGGAGGTGATCGGCGGCGCCGGCTGTGTGATCTCCGGCCGCACGTCGCGCACGATGATGCGACGCGACGAGAAATGCTCGGTGTCATAGGCGACCTGCTTCACCGCCTCATAGGTGGTCGGCATGTAGCAGCCGAGGAAACGTTCGGTGTGGACCACGGGCGACGCGGCGCGCAACTGCTCCCAGATCGGAAACGGATTCTCGGTCCAGACCGGATCGGTATGGTCGAAGTCATTGATCCAGTCGGTCACCGGCGGATGTTCAGGCATCACGCTGACGGAATCGGACATCGGCAATTTCCTTCCGCTGTGTTCAGGTCAAGTGCGGATGAAGGCGACAGGTCGAGCCGCGCGCCTCACTCCTCGCTGACTTCAATCGCGAATTCCGGGCAGTTGGTCTGGGCGAGGTAGGCCTTGTCCTCGAGGCCATCAGGCACGTGGCCGTCGCCGTGCTCATGCGCATTGCCGTATTCGTCGAGATCGAACAATTCAGGCGCGAGCGCCTTGCAGCGCGCGTGTCCCTGACACTTGTCCTGGTCGACGTGGATCTTCAGCTTTCCGGACATGCGGACGCTTCCTTGTAACCTGCGCAATCTGATGCGCGGCGTTCCTCGGCTTCTCGGCGGACGGGCTTGCTTCGGCCGCATCTCACATTAGAGCCATTACATTCGCGACCCGGTTGTGCTGTCAAGTTAAAAGTTATAGCCTATCACATTACGATGGGAACACGCCTCGCCCGCAAGCCGCAAAACGCTTATCACCATGGCGACCTCCGCGACGCCCTGGTGCACGCCGCACTGCGGGAAGCGGAACTCGGCGGCCCCGAAGCCATCAGCATCAGCGCGCTCGCCAAGAAACTCCGCGTCTCGCAGCCTGCGCCCTACCGCCATTTCGCCGACCGCGAGGCGCTGTTGTCAGCGGTCGCAGCGGAGGCATTTCGCCAGTTCAACGCAACCCTTCGCGATGCGATCAACGGACCGTCGAAGCGGACCAAGCTCTCGCGCTTCGCGCAGGCTGCTCTCGCCTTCGGCCTGCGCCGCCACGGCATCTACCGCCTGATGTTCGCCTCGCGAGTGATGGCCTGCTCGCCCAAGGACAGCGAGCTGCACAGCGCCGCGATGGAGACGTTCGCCCTGCTGCTGGAGGCGCTGGAGTCGCCCGCCGTGGGTCTGTTGCGCGAGCACCACGCGCTGCAGATCTGGGCCGCGTTGCACGGCGTCGTGATGCTCGCCGAGCAGGGCCTGCTCACCGGCCAGCTCGCCGAAACCACGCGCGAAGAGCTGCTCGACGACCTCGTCGCGCAGATCAAGCTAAGCCTCTCACTCGCGATCAAGGCGGCAGAGAAAGGCCGCTGATCTGCAGCAAACTCTTCCCACGTCATTGCGAGCGAAGCGAAGCAATCCACGTCGCCGCTTGCGGCGCTATGGATTGCTTCGCTTCGCTCGCAATGACGAAACGAGAGGGCCGCGCACTCATCTCTATCCCCTCACCCTGAGGAGGTCGCGAAGCGACCGTCTCGAAGGGCGAGGCCACCAGCGGGGCCTCATGGTTCGAGACGCGCTACGCGCTCCTCACCATGAGGGTCGGACGGCGTCGCCTGCTCACCTCGCCGCTTCAAACCCGGCGAGCGCCGCGGTCAGATTGGCGCCGAGGATATCGGAAAGATAACCGCCCTCCTGCACGAACACCGTCGGCAGGCCGATGCGCGCTATCGCGGCGCCGATGCGGCGGAAGCCTTCGGTGGTGACGGCGAGGCCCGCCAGCGGATCGTGCTCGGAGGCGTCGAGGCCGAGCGCGACGACGAGTGCGCCGGGCGCGAGGGCTTCGATCGTCTTCCGCGCGCTCGCAAGCGCTGCGAGATAGCCTTCATCGCCGGTGCCGATCGGCAGCGGGATGTTGAGATTGGCACCGAACCCCGGACCAGCGCCGCGCTCATGGGCGTAGCCCCAGACGAACGGATAGAAGGAGGCCGGATCCGCATGGATCGAGACCGTCAGCACATCAGGCTGTTCGTAGAAGATGCCCTGCGTGCCATTGCCATGATGGACATCGACGTCGAGGATCGCGACGCGCTCATGAGCCAGCCGCAGATGCGCGGCCGCAACCGCGCTGTTGTTGAGGAAGCAGAAGCCGCCGGCGATATCGCGGTAGGCATGATGACCGGGCGGGCGGCACAGCGCGTAGACCGCGTCCTCGCCATCCATCACCATCTGCGCCGCGGTCGCCGCGACATCGGTCGCGGCACAGGCAGCAGCCCAGGTGCCCGGCCCTATCGGCGCGGCGGTGTCGGCCGTGTGCCAGCCGAGCCGGCCGATGATATGGCTCGGATAGGTTGCGGCATTTCGTACCGGATGGATATTGCCGATCATCTCGGGTCCCGCATCGCCAAGCGCCGACCAGGCGTCCCAGGCTTCCGAGAGAAAGCTCAGATATTCGGCGCTGTGCACCCGCGCCCGCGGCCCCTGCCCGAACACGGTCGGCTCGACCAACTGGTGCTTGCCCGCCTTCAGTCCCGCCAGCAGGCGGTCGGCGCGTTCGGGTTGCTCGGTGGTGCGCTTGACGACGCCGCGAACCAGGAAGAATTGCGGATCATGGCTGCGATGCAGTTCGGTATAGACGGCCTTCACAACGAGGCTCCCATCATTGGCGGTCGGAACATCCCTTGCATAGAACCGCCGGAATCGCAAAGCGCCCCGGTTGCGAAAAGGATGCACTCGCTCCTGTTCATTCCTTAAGCGCCGATTGCCGAGAGTTTAACCTTGCCCCTCCAGGTCAGACCCGTTGAATGAACAGCGATGACCGCCTCCCGGGCACTCGGCTGTGTCATCTCCCGAACGAGCTGAAAAGGTTCCGATGCTCGCATTCATCGCGCAACGAATTATGAAGGCGATCGTCGTGCTGCTCGCGATCGTCGTCCTGAACTTCTTCCTGATCCGGCTGGCGCCCGGCGACCCCGCGGTGGTGATGGCAGGTGAAGCCGGCGCCAGCGACCAGATCTTCGTCGCCCAGCTCCGCGAGAAATTCGGGCTCGATCAGCCATTGCCCGTGCAGCTCTATCGCTACGTCAAGGGCATCGTTACGTTCGACCTCGGGTTCTCCTTCCGCCAGCAAGCGCCGGTGTCGCAATTGATCCTCGAGCGATTGCCGGCAACGCTGCTGCTGACCGGAACCGCCTTTGCGATCTCGCTGCTATCAGGCGTGCTGTTCGGAACATTGGCGGCGCGTCGCGCGGGCACCTGGGCCGACACCGCGATCACGATACTGGCGCTGATCTTCTACGCCACGCCGTTGTTCTGGGTCGCATTGATAGCGATCCTCCTGTTCTCGGTGACGATGGATTGGCTGCCGAGCTTCGGTTACGAGACGGTCGGCGCCAACTATACCGGCTTCGCCCATGTGCTCGACGTCGCCGCGCACCTGATCCTGCCGGCGATGACGATCGGCCTGTTTTTCATGGCGACCTACACCCGCATGACGCGCGCCTCGATGCTGGAAGTGAAGCGGCTCGATTTCGTCAAGACCGCGCGCGCCAAGGGCTTGCGCGACTCCGTGATCCAGCGCCGCCACGTCCTGCGCAACGCGCTATTGCCGGTGGTGACGCTTGCGGGCCTGCAGGCCGGCACGCTGGTCGGCGGCGCCGTGTTGACCGAGACCGTGTTCGCCTGGCCCGGCATCGGCCGGCTGATGTACGAGGCGCTGCTGCAGCGCGACTATAACCTGTTGCTCGGCGTCTTCGTCGTCTGCTCGGCGATGGTGCTGGCGTTCAACCTGATCACCGACCTGATCTACCGCTCGGTCGATCCGCGGATCGAGTTTGCGGCATGAAGCGGTTCTGGAAGCTGTTGCTGCGCAATCCCGGCGGATTGATCGGCTCGATCATTCTCCTGATCGCGATCGCGGTCGCGCTGTTCGGGCCGATGATGTTCCCGAATTCACCCTGGCGCATGGTGCAGCGGCCGTTCCTGCCGCCGTTCACGATGCCGGGCCTGCCGCTCGGCACCGACGCGCTTGGCCGCGACGTGTTCGCCGGCATCATCTATGGTGCCCGCGTCTCGCTGCTGGTCGGGCTGGTCTCGACGCTCGCGGCGCTCGCGGTCGGCATTCCCGTCGGCGCGCTCGCCGGCTATTTCGGCGGCCGGATCGGCGACGCCTTGATGCGCTTCACCGAGTTCTTCCAGACCGTGCCGAGCTTTGCGCTGGCGATCGTGCTGGTGGCGATCATGCAGCCCTCGATCGTGTCGATCGTGCTGGCGATCGCGATCGTGAGCTGGCCACCGGTGGCGCGGCTGGTGCGCGGCGAAGTGCTGTCGCTGCGCACACGGGAATATGTGCAGGCGGCGATCGTCACCGGACAGAGCCATAGCTGGATCATCTGGCGCGAGATCCTGCCCAATGCGCTCTCACCGGTCATCGTGTTGGCCTCGCTGATGGTGGCGACCGCGATCCTGCTGGAATCCTCGCTCTCCTTCCTCGGCCTCGGCGATCCCAACCTGATGTCATGGGGCTACATGGTCGGCGCCGGCCGCACCGTGATCCGGCAGGCCTGGTGGATCACGGTGTTTCCCGGCATCGCCATCCTGGTTTCGGTGCTGGCGCTGAACCTGATCGGCGAAGGCCTCAACGATGCGCTCAATCCGCGCCTCAACAAGGATGGGCGCTGAGCATGTCCGCGAGCACGCCCGTCGTGGTCATCAAGGACCTTACGCTCGCGCTGCCGCCGGGCGCCGACCGCGCCTACGCAGTCGATGGCGTATCGTTCGACCTCACCCCCGGCAAGATCCTCTGCGTCGTCGGCGAATCCGGCTCCGGCAAATCGATGTGCGCTCACGCGTTGATGGGCCTGCTGCCCGACACCATCGGCCGCGACGCCGGCGAGATCCTGTTCGAGGGACAAAACCTGCTGCGGCTGGATGAAGACCAATGGCTCGGCCTACGCGGCCGCCACATCGCCATGGTGTTCCAGGAGCCGATGACGGCACTCAATCCGTTGATGCGGATCGGCGACCAGATCGCGGAGATGTTCGAGGCGCATGGCCTATTGACGCCCAGGCAGCGCAAGCAGAAGGCGCTCAGCCTGCTACGCGAGGTCGGGCTGCCCGATCCGGAAAGAACCGTGCGCGCCTATCCGCATCAACTCTCCGGCGGCCAGCGCCAGCGCGCGATGATCGCGATGGCGCTTGCGCTCGCGCCGGCGGTGCTGGTCGCGGACGAGCCGACCACCGCGCTCGACGTCACGACGCAGGCGCAGATCCTGAAACTGATCCGTGACCTGCAGCGCCGTCGCAACATGGCGGTGATGTTCATCACCCATGATTTCGGCGTCGTCGCCGATATTGCCGACCGCGTCGTCGTACTTCAGCACGGCAAGGTGATCGAACAGGGCTCGGCCGATGATGTGCTGCAGCGTCCGCAGCACGCTTACACGCGCGCTTTGCTCGCCGCGGTGCCGTCGATCGAGCCGCCGCCGCGCCCTCCGCTCGTCGACCGTCCCAAGGCGATCGAGGTGATTGGGCTCGACAAGACCTATGTCTCCGGCGGCGGCTGGTTCCAGCCAGAGCGTCGCGTGCAGGCGGCCAAGGCCGTCAACTTCAATATCCTGCAGGGCGAGACGCTTGGCCTTGTCGGCGAATCCGGTTCCGGCAAGTCTTCGGTCGCGCGCCTTGTCATGCGCCTGATCGAGCCGGACCAGGGCACGGTCCGTCTCGGCGATACCGACTTCACCGCGATCGGCGGCAAGGAATTGCGCAAGGAACGCAGCCGCATCCAGATGATCTTCCAGGATCCGTTTGCCTCGCTCAATCCGCGCCGCAAGGTCGGCAACATCATCGCGGACGGGCCGATCGCGCACGGCACCGCCCCTGATCTGGCGCGGCAGCGCGCCCGCGATCTGCTCGGCATGGTCGGCCTCAACGTCAATGCGATGGACCGTTTTCCGCATGAGTTCTCCGGCGGCCAGCGCCAGCGCATCGGCATCGCCCGCGCGCTGGCGCTCGAGCCCGAAATTTTGGTCGCGGACGAAGCGGTCTCCGCGCTCGACGTCTCCGTGCAGGCGCAGGTTCTCAATCTACTCGAGGACCTCAAGGCGCGCCTCGGGCTGTCGATGCTGTTCATCACCCATGATCTGCGCGTCGCAGCCCAGATCTGCGACCGCATCGCGGTGATGCAGCGCGGCGAGATCGTGGAGCTCAGGCCCGCGGCCGCGCTGTTCGCGGCGCCCGAGCATCCCTACACGCGCGAGCTGCTGGCCGCCGTGCCCGGCCGGACATCGCCGAACCAGGAGTTAGAGCAAGATGCGGAAACGTGGAGACCGGTTTTCCGAAAAGATCATGCTCCAACAAGGAGCTAGACCTTACGCCACCGCGTGATAGTCCGGCGCCGAAGCAAGGAAGCGCGCATAGGCATCGGCATCCGGCGGCGTGAATTTTTCGGCGAGCGGATTGCGCCGGCGGATGGTCGTCCCGATATCCGCCAGCAGCTCGTCGAAGTGGCGGTAATGATACGGCGCGACGCAAAGTCCGCCATAGATGCCGGCCGCCGGCCGTTCGACCCGTTTGAAGTGAAGCATCATGGCGATGTTCTCCTTCATCTCCGCCGCGGTCGGCTGCCGCGCAAGCTGGCCGTCGGCGTAGCGCACCAGCCAGTTGGCGGCCAGCTCGGCGCAAAGCACCGTGCAGAAGCTGGAATTGAATCCGACGAATCCCATGTCCGGCAGATCCGGATTGGCGATCAGGCGATAGAGCCGATACTGCCCGTCAGGCTCGACCAGCTTGCTGCGGTAGCTGTCGGGCAGGAACGGGACGCCAAGCTTGTAGCCGATCGCAAGCACCGCCACATCCGCCGGCACGCGCTCGCCCCCGCTCATCACTATGCTGTCGCCATCATAGTGATCGAAGGTGCCGCGGATCGCCTTGATGCGGCCATCCGCCACCATCGGATAGAAGCCGGGCGTTGCAATCGGCACCGAGCAATTGATGCCGTCCTCGATCGGCTGCTTCGGCACCATGTCGCACTGCTTCAGCTTGAGCTGCGCCTTCAACAGGCTCTCGAGCCCACGCCAATTCGCCCAGACCAGCGGCCTGGCCACCGCATGTGCGAGCCGGGACAATGGACCGATACCCCAGCCCCGAAACATCTCTTCCTGCGCGCGGATGTAGAGGATGCGCTTGAAGTTGACCAGGCCGCCGACGAAATAGGGAATGCGCCACACCGGCTCGCGATAGACGATAGTGACTTCGGCCGCGCCCGAGTTGACCGCGTTGACGGCAATGTCGGTCGCCGACTTCGAGCCGCCGAGCACCACCACTCTCCGCCCCCTTGCGATCGCCGCATCATTGTATTGCGAGGAATGCAGGATCCTGCCGCCCTGTGCCTTGAATGCGTCCTCGCCGGGAAGGCTGAGGGTTCGCGGCTCGTTGAACTGGCCGGTGCAGACCGCGACGAAATCGAAATCCTCATGGCTTACGCTGTCGTCGCGTGCGCGAAGCGTGAGCGTCCAGCCCGGCCTGCCATCGGCGCGGCGAGCCATTGCCGCCACAGCGGTGTCGAAGCGCATGGCCCCGTCGAGCCCATGCTCGTGCGCATAGCCGCGCAAATAGGCGTGGACCTGCGGCCCCTTCGGCCATTCCGGATAGGAGTCCGGCATCGCCCTGTCGGTGTAGCGATAGAGATCCTTCGGACTCTGGGTCTGGACCTCGGGATAGGACCGCGCCGGCTCCCAGACGCCACCGAGATCGCCACTGCGCTCGACGATGGTGACCCGGTGCCCGCGTTCGGAAAACGCCTTGGCCGCGGCGAGCCCGGAAACGCCGGCGCCGATGATGCAAACATGCTTCTGCTTGACCATGTGGATGCTCCGGAAAATCGACAACCCGTGGGAATGTACGCGCACGCCGCCGTCAGCGCCGGACACGATCCCGGCAACTGCACTGCGTCCGATGTTGGCCCGCTACGGGGGCAAGGTCAGTCGTTGGCTTCCGGCGGCAGGAAATTCACCTCGTGCTCGGCGGAAATGCGCACCACCTCTGCCGGATCCTGCAGATTGTGCAGCTTGTCGAACAACGCCTCCAGCTTCTGCATCGGCGAGACCCAGAACAATGCGCGCGCCGGTTTGTCCGACTTGTTGAAATAGCCGTGAGGAATGCCGCGGGGCATGCGCACGAGATCGCCGGCCTCGGCTTTCACCCAGACGCCGTCGAGCTTGAGGTCGAGCGTGCCTTTCTGCACCAGGATGAATTCGTCCTGGGTCGGATGGACGTGCACCGGCACGAACTGGCCGGGATCGCTGTTGGTCTCGAATGCGAAGGTCGAGTCGGTGACCGCCTTCGGGAAATAGACCTGACCCAGGATATTCCAGGTCTTGCCGCCATAGCCCGTGCCGTTCCGCGTGATGCCTTTCTCGAGCGCACCCATTCCGCCACCTCCATGTCTGGACTGCACCGCGCCCGTCAGGCTGTCGCCCGCGCGACGGCTTGTCTAGCCGATAAACGAATCCCGCGGCCACGAAGCGCATGTTGCGCTGCAGGAGGAGCCGCCGCTGCCCAACCGCCCGGCAAAGGGTCGCATAGCGATCGGGCAGACTGCGCACCGAAACCGCGTTTCCCCGCACCGAGAGATGCATTAGGCTGCCGATATTTTAAACCTCAAGCAACTCCGCGGTGGTTGCGATGAACGCAGGTGCCTTGGCCAACGCCCGGCTCGCGGATTTCGCCCGCGTCTCGACCACCAGTGTCGATGACGCCGCCGAGGCGATCGGACGGATTTTCTGCCCGCACGAACTGAAGCCGGTCGGCCGTTCGGAGCGAGATTTCAGCGCCCAGCACAATTGCGCCGCCTTTGACGGATTTTCGGTGAACCATGTCGCCTACGGCGGATCGGTCTCCATCGATCCCGGCTGCCTCGACCGGTTCTTCCTGTTGCAGATACCACTACATGGTTGTGCTGAAATACGGACTGCGGCGCGCGAGGTGACGACCAAGCCTGGAGCAGCGGCATCGCTGCTGTCGCCGACCATCCCGACGCAGATGACGTGGCGGCAGGATTGCGCCCAGCTCATCCTGCTGCTCGAACGCAAGCTGGTGGAACACCGCGCGGCCGCGCTCGCGGGGACAGCAACGAGAGCGGTGGAGTTCGATCCGTCGGTCGACCTTACTGCACCGTTTGGACATGCGCTTCAGACGGGGATCGGGGACCTCGTCGATCTCGCCGAGAGCCTTGGTCCAGCGAAGCGCCTGTCAGCTCTGGCGGCGGCCGATTGGCGAGAACGATTGCTGAATGTCCTACTCAACGGACAGCATCATAGCCTGAGCCGCGCCATCGCCATCTTCGAAGGCCGCGTCGAGACGCAGCCGGCGGCGCTGAAGCGGGCGCGCGCCTGGCTCGAGGCGCAGGCCGATGAGCCGCTCGATCTTTCGCGGCTTGCCGATGCTGCCGGCGTCGGCATTCGCGCACTACAGCTTGGCTTCCGCCGGCATTTCGGGACGACGATCTCGGCGATGCTGCAGGACATCCGGCTCGCCCGGCTCAATGCCCGGCTGAAAGACGCAAAGCCGGATGAGCGCGTGGTCGACATCGCCTTCGATCTCGGCTTCACCCATCTGAGCCGGATGGCAAGTGCCTATCGCGCAAAGTTCGGCGAGAGCCCGTCAGCAACGTTGCGACGCCCGAGCTAACTTCAACCGAGTGGTTATGAGGGAAAATCTGCCGAGTCGATCCGGATGCGGTCAGCGTGCAGCGACCAGTCACACAGCGCCTGCGCTTCGCAGAATTTCTGCTTGGCCATCTCCGCGGCCTGACCTTCGTTCAAGGCATTAATCTCCAGCGAACTCTGGCAAACCTCCCTTTCGCGACCGTTGTCACCAAGCACGTCCTTCATGAAGCTAACGACGAATCGTGACATGGGAGCCTCCTGCTACTCGGGTAGCGTCGGACTATTGGATACTAGCATCTTGGAAAAATGATTTGAGGAAAATCAAGACCGATGAGCGCCCGTCGTGCAGCGACGCCGGGCACCAGCGATCGGGGCAGGCTGGCTGCCCCGATCCCCTACGGTTCCACGTCCTGCCCGGCGCCATATTCGACAGCGGATTTGACTAAAAATCAGCGATGTCCCTACTCCGGCGCAAACCCGAACGCCCGTTCGAAGCGCCTGGTGTAAGCCGGCCAGACCTCGGGATTGATGATCCGTGGCGGCCGCTTGCCGTCGAGCGCGTCGAGGATCTGCTCGGCGGCGATTCGGCCCATGTTCTCGCGCGCCTCCCGGGTGACGCCGGCCGTATGCGGACTGGCGAGCACATTGTCGAACTGCAGCAGCGGATGCTCCGGCGGCGGCGGTTCCTTGGCCCAGACGTCGAGGCCGGCGCCGGCGATGCGCTTGTTGCGCAGCGCATCCTCAAGCGCGTCCTCGTCGTGGATGAAGCCGCGTGCCGTGGTGATGAAGAACGCGTGCGGCTGCATCAGCCCGAATTCGCGCCCGCCG
Source organism: Bradyrhizobium sp. BRP22 (assembly GCF_020194175.1). Lineage (GTDB taxonomy): Bacteria > Pseudomonadota > Alphaproteobacteria > Rhizobiales > Xanthobacteraceae > Bradyrhizobium. Next base: position 281,364 of record NZ_JADYVX010000006.1, read on the forward strand.
ATCATGCCGCGGCTTTCCTTCGTCAGCGGGCAACTGATCGAGACATAGTCGGCACGGCGCAGGAGCTCGTCGAGCTCGACCTTCTCTCCTCCCCGCTTCGCCATCTCCTCGGGGGTCAAATAGGGATCGTAGGCGATCACCTTCATGTGCAGGAGCCCCCGGCAGAGCTCGGCGATGCGGCGGCCGACATTGCCGAGGCCGATGATGCCGATGGTCTTGCCCTGCGCCTCGTTGCCGATCAGCGCATTGCGGTTGACATCCCGCTGGCGCCGCAACACGCGATCGGATTCGATGATGCGCTTGGACAGGGTCAGCAGCATCCCCAGCGCGTGCTCGGCGACGGAATTGGCGTTGCCGCCGGATTGGTTGACCACCAGCACGCCGGCCGCGGTGCAGGCCTCGACGTCGACGGGATCGAAACCCGCCCCGTTGGAGGAGACGATCAGGAGGTTCGGCGTGCGGCGGAGCAGGTCGCGGTCGACATGGAAGTGCCTGGCAAGCTCGTCGCGGGCCGCGCCGATCTGGTAGGCATGCGCGGCTTCGAGGATGGGTGCTGCGACCTCGTCGGGGCTCTCGTTCTCCAGCCGGTCGAGCCGCACGTCGGGGCGGGCCTTGAGGATTTCCGCGTAGATGTTGTGGGCGAGGTATTTGACGTAGAAGACGCGCTTGTTGTTGACGGTCATGTCCTTCTGCAACTTTCAGTTCGGGAAACCATAGAGTCTTGCTGGATTGGCAACGAGAATGCGCCGCCGCGTCGGCTCATCCGGTGTCCATTGCTGGAACAGGTCGAGCAGATAGCCGGCATCCGGCATCTCGCCCTCGACCCGCGGATGTGGCCAGTCGCCGCCCCAGACCAGACGTTCGGGATTCGTCTTCACCAGCGCCTCGTGGAACGGCCGCGCATCGGGATAATCCGGCGCCTGCTGGCTGAGCCGGTGCGCACCTGAAAGCTTCGCCCAGCACCAGCCGTCGCCGACTGCGCGCAGCAGGCTCTGGAACCCTTCGGTGCCGGTACCGGCGCAGGCATCGGTACGGCCCATATGGTCGATCACAACAGGCAGGCGGAAGGATTTCAACAATGGGATCGTCTCCGGCAAGTCCTTGACGTCGATCCAGAGCTGGAGGTGCCAGCCGAGTTCCGCCATCACAGGCGCGAGCCTCTCGGCTTCTGTCAGTGGGATGCCGCCACGATAATGCAACTGGCCGCCGCGGAAGAAATGATTGAAGCGCAGGCCGCGAACGCCGATCGCGTTCCATTCGTGCAGCGTCGCCGGCGCGACGCCGGCGTCGGCCACCGCGACGCCGCGCAGCCGATCGGGCGTGCGCCGGAGCGCATCCAGCATTGCGGCATTGTCGCGCCCGTGCGCACTCCCCTGCACCAGCACGCCGCGCGCAAAGCCAAGGGTGTCGAGCATGCGAAGATACCTTTCCAGCGGCGCGTCGGGAGGCGTGTAGCTGCGATCCTCCGCATAAGGAAATCGATCGGACGGACCGAACACGTGGGCATGGGTATCGCACGCGCCCGGCGGCAGCGGCAGCTTCGGAGGGCTGACCTCGCGCGGCGGCAGGCAGGCGGGAATGGCTGAAGCGGTCATCGCGCTATTCCGCCGTCATCCCGGCGGCCTTGATGATCGGCCCCCATTTCTCATAGTCGGCATGGATCCTGGCGTCGAACTTTTCCGGCGTACTCCCGATCGGCACCGCGCCGAGCTTGGTCAGCCGTTCCTTTACCACCTCCGTGTTCAGCGCGGCCACGAAGTCACGCGAGAGCTTCATCACGAGCTGAGGCGGCATGCCGCCCGGGCCGAGCAGTCCCCACCACACCTCGGTGTCGTAGCCGGGCACGGCCTCGGACAGACTGGGCACGTCAGGCAGGAACGGCGCCCGCGCCGCCGTCGTGACCGCGAGCGCCCGGACGGTGCCGGCCTGAAGCTGACCGACCGACTCCGGGCCGTTGTTGAATGACAGCGGAATCTGTCCACTCAGGAGGTCGTTGATCGCCGGCATGCCGCCTTTGTAAGGAATCGCGTTGAGATCGATCTTTGCCAGGTTCTTCAGAAGTTCGCCCGCAAGATGCGTCGATGTGCCATTGCCGGCGTGTCCGTAGGACAGGCTGCCCGGCTTGGCCTTCGCGGCCGCAATGACTTCGGCCGCCGACTTGAAGGGAGAATCCGCGCGCACCAGCAGCACGTTGGGCGACGACGCCAGCAGGGAAATCGGCGAGAAATCCTTGAACGTATCGTAAGGCAGCTTGGGATAGAGGAACGGATTGGTGGCGTGGCCGCTCGCCACCATGATCAGCTCATAGCCGTCCGGCGGCGAGGTGGCGATCACCTGCGAGGCAATCACGCCGCCGGCGCCGGGGCGATTCTCGACAACGATCGACTGACCCCATTGTTTCGACACCACGTCGGCAAGCGTGCGGGTCAGCACATCGACGCCCCCGCCGGGTGGATAGGGGACCAGGACATGAACGGGCTTGGCCGGAAACGGCTGTGCGAATAGCGAACCGGCCGCAAAGGACATCACCGCCGCAATGGCGGCTCGCCAGAACCAGCCGGCCATGACATTCCTCCCACTGCTCTCGTCTTATTATCGTTGCCGTCTGTATCGCATAGCGGACCGGTATCCGCACCAGCGGAAACCGCAGGCCACGTTGCGACTGCGACATGTTGACAATCCCGCCGGTCGGGTGAAGTTTTGCCACACGAAAAGCGGCCGCAGCGTCGCGGGATGTCAGGGAGAACAAGGATGGCGCTGGCGGAGGATCAAGGTTCGAAAGCCGCAGCGGACAAGAGCTGGCACGGCATCGTGCTGCAGACGCTCAAACGCAACGAGATCCGCCTCGTGCCCTATGTGCCGGATCGCGTGCTGACGCCGCTGATCAAGAACCTGCATGCCGATCCCTTCTTCACCACCTTTCCCACCGCGCGCGAGGAGGAAGCTGTTGGAATCGTCTCCGGCGCCTGGATGGGCGGCGTGCGCGGCGCGGTGCTGATGCAGACCTCGGGCTTCGCGACGCTCGCGAATGTGCTGGCCTCGCTCGCGATCCCCTACCAGATCCCGGTGATCATGTTCGTCTCCGAGCGCGGCACGCTCGGCGAATTCAACTATGGTCAGGCGCTGGTCTGCCGCACCATGCGGCCGGTGCTCGACTCGCTTGCGATGGAGCATCACACGGTCACCCGGCTCGACGAGTTCGAATTCATCTGCGACCGCTCGATCAAGCAGGCCGTCACCACGCAGGCGCCGGTGGCGCTGATCCTCTCGCCGCTGCTCACCGGCGGCAAGGTCTTTGACAAGTGAGCGGTCCCATGAACACGGCGAGCAAGACCCCTGCCCGCAACACCAAGGTGATGAACCGGTTCGATCTCACCTCGCGCCTTGTCGCAAGGCTGAAGAACGAAGAAGCCGTGGTCGGCGGCATCGGCAACACCAATTTCGATCTCTGGGCCGCCGGCCATCGGCCACAGAACTTCTACATGCTGGGCAGCATGGGGCTTGCCTTTCCGATCGCGCTCGGCGTGGCGCTGGCGCAGCCGAAGCGGCGCGTGTTCGCGCTGGAGGGCGACGGCTCGCTGCTGATGCAGCTCGGCTCGCTGTCGACGATCGCGACGCTGGCGCCGAAGAACCTGACCATGGTCGTGATGGACAACGGCATCTATCAGATCACCGGCGCGCAGCCGACGCCGGCGGCTGCGGTCTCCGATCTCGTCGCCATCGCGGTGGCGAGCGGCCTTCCCAGCAGCTCCTGGGCCGCCGATGAGGATGATTTCGAACGTCTGATCGACCAATCGCTGACCTCGGAAGGCCCGACATTGATCGGCGTGCGCATCGACGACAAGCCCGGCACCGGCACGACCCGCCGCGATCCCGTGCAGATCAGGGAACGCTTCATGCTCGGCCTCGGCGTGCGGCAGGCGCTGTAGAGTTTCACTCCCCACAGCCTGCCGCATACGCCACCTCATCCTGACGGCCGCGTAGCGTCGTCTCGAAGGATGGGCCGCGGGCTGCAGCGGGGCCTCATGGTTCGAGACGCCGCTTGCGCGGCTCCTCACTATGAGGGGAGCTAGAGCGTTTTCGAGCGAAGTGGATACCGGTTCGCGTGAAGAAAACGCGTCAAAACAAGAATCTAGAGCTTCGGTTCTGATTCAATCAGAACCGAAAATGTTCTAGATCTCGTGTTTCGCCATCATCTCCAGCGCACGCACCATGGCCGAATGATCCCACGCCTTGCCGCCATGCGCCGTGCAGGAGGAGAACAGTTGCTGGGCGAGTGCTGTACTGGGCAGCGACAAGCCGAGCGTTCGCGCGCCTTCGAGCGCAAGGTTGAGATCCTTCTGATGCAATTCGATGCGGAAGCCCGGTTCGAAATTGCGCTTCACCATCCGTTCGCCATGCACTTCCAGAATCCGCGACGAGGCGAAGCCGCCCATCAGCGCTTGCCGCACCAGCGCGGGGTCGGCACCGGCTTTCGACGCAAACAGCAAGGCTTCGCCGACTGCCTCGATCGTCAGCGCGACGATGATCTGGTTGGCGACCTTCGTCGTTTGCCCATCGCCGTTGCCGCCGACCCGCGTGATGTTCTTGCCCATCTTCTCGAACACCGGCTTCATCGCGTCGAACGCATGCTCGGGACCGCCGACCATGATGGTCAGGCCTGCCGCCTTGGCGCCGACCTCACCGCCGGAAACGGGCGCATCGAGATAGTCGGCGCCGAGGGCCTCGATCTTTTTCGCGAACTCCTTGGTCGCGAGCGGCGAGATCGAGCTCATGTCGACCACGATCTTGCCCTTGGAAACTCCCTCGGCGACGCCGCCGGGACCGAACAGCACCGCCTCCACGTGCGGCGTGTCCGGCACCATGATGATGATGGCCTGCGCTTCCTGCGCAACCTCCCTGCCCGATTTGCAGACGACGCCGCCGCCCGAGACCAACTCCGGCGGGATGGTTCCGACGTCATGCAGAAACAGCCGGTGGCCAGCGGCCTGAAGATGACCGGCCATTGGACGTCCCATCGTGCCGAGGCCGATAAATCCGATATTGGTCATGGCGAATCTCTCCCTTTAGGTAACGACCGTAAGCGCCGCATGCCACCCAAGACCCTCGGTCGTCGTTGTTCGAGGCTTGTATTCGCATCCGACCCAGCCACGATAGCCGATCGTGTCGAGGTGCCGGAACAGGAAATTGTAGTTGATCTCGCCCGTCCCGGGCTCGTTGCGACCGGGATTGTCGGCGAGCTGGACGTGCGCAATCCGCGCCAGATGCTCTTGCACGGTGCGGGCGATGTCACCCTCCATCACCTGCATGTGGTAGATGTCATATTGGATGAAGAGATTGCTCGAGCCCACGTCGGCAATAAGCTGCGCCGCCTGCTCGGTGCGGTTCAGGAAGAAGCCGGGGATATCGAGCGTGTTGATCGGTTCGACCAGCAGCCTGATCTGCTCCCTGGCGAGCGCGTCGGCGGCGAAGCGCAGATTGTTGACCAGCACCTCGTTCAGTTCGCGCGGATCGGCGCCGCGCGGTACGATACCCACGAGGCAATTCAACTGCCGGCAGTCGAGCGCCTTGGCGTAGGCGATGGCGCGGAAGACGCCGTCGCGGAACTCCTCGACACGATCGGGAAGGATCGCGATCCCGCGCTCGCCGGCCGCCCAATTGCCGGCCGGGAGATTATGCAGGACCTGGATCAAGCCGTGCGCATCAAGCTGCTCGCGCAGCTCGGCTCGATCGAAGTCATAGGGAAACAGATATTCAACGCCGCCAAAACCGGCGGCCTTGGCGGCAGCGAAGCGCTCGAGGAACGGCAATTCCCCGAACAGCATCGTGAGATTGGCGGCAAATTTCGGCACGATCAAACTCCCTACTCGGCGGGCAACAATTTGCCGGGCTGACGCGCATCCTGGCGCGGCTGCACCTCGTCCAGCGGCAAGTCGAGCAGTTCCTCGAACTCGACGACGTTGTCGATCTCCGTACCCATTGCGATATTGGTGACGCGCTCGAGGATGAACTCGACCACGACCGGCACCCGATACTTCGCCATCCATTCGCGCGCGGTCGCAAACGCCGCCTGCGCATCGTTCGGATCGGTGACGCGGATCGCCTTGCAGCCGAGGCCTTCGGCGACCGCGACATGGTCGACGCCATAGACGCCGATGTGGGGCGCGTTGATGTTCTCGAACGACAATTGCACCTGGAAATCCATGTCGAAGCCGCGCTGGGCCTGGCGGATCAGGCCGAGATAGGAATTGTTCACGACGATATGGATGTACGGCAATTGGAACTGCGCGCCGACCGCGAGCTCCTCGATCAGGAACTGGAAATCATAGTCGCCCGAGAGCGCGACGATCTCGCGGTCCGGATCGGCGGCGCGCACGCCGAGCGCCGCAGGCAGCGTCCAGCCCAGCGGTCCCGCCTGCCCCGCATTGATCCAGTTGCGCGGATGATAAACGCGCAGGAATTGCGCACCGGCGATCTGCGACAGTCCGATCACGGTGACGTAGCAGGTGTCGCGGCCGAAAGCGTGGTTCATCTCCTGATAGACGCGCTGCGGCTTGATCGGCATGTCGTCGAAATGGCTCCTTCGCAGCATCGTGCGCTTGCGGTCCTGGCATGAGGCCGGCCACGCCTGCCGCTCGCGGAGCTTTCCGGCTTTTCGCCATTCCTTCGCAACTGTAACGAACAGTTCAAGCGCCGCCCTGGCGTCGGAAACGATGCCGAGGTCCGGATTGAACACGCGCCCGATCTGCGTCGGCTCGATGTCGACATGCACGAAGGTGCGGCCCTTGGTGTAGGTCTCGATCGAGCCGGTGTGCCGGTTGGCCCAGCGGTTGCCGATGCCGAGCACGAAATCCGACTGCAGCATGGTGGCATTGCCATAGCGGTGACTGGTCTGCAGCCCGACCATTCCGGCCATCAGCACGTGGTCGTCCGGGATGGCGCCCCAGCCCATCAGCGTCGGCACCACAGGCACGTTGACGGTCTCGGCGAAACTCACCAGCAGCTCGGATGCATCGGCGTTGATGACGCCACCGCCGGCCACGATCAGGGGCCGCTCCGCTATGTTCAGCATCTCCAGCGCGCGCTCGATCTGCGCGCGCGTCGCGGCCGGCTTGTAGACCGGGAGCGGCGCATAGGTCTCATCGTCGAACTCGATCTCGGCGAGCTGAACGTCGAGCGGCAGGTCAATCAGTACGGGACCCGGACGCCCCGAGCGCATCAGGTGAAACGCCTGGCTGAACACGCGCGGCACGAGACCGGGCTCGCGCACCGTGACCGCCCATTTCGTCACCGGCTTTGCGATCGACTCGATGTCGATGGCCTGGAAATCTTCCTTGTAGAGCCGCGCCCGCGGCGCCTGCCCGGTGATGCAGAGGATCGGAATGGAATCGGCGATCGCCGAATAGAGCCCGGTGATCATATCGGTCCCCGCCGGCCCCGACGTGCCGATGCAGACGCCGATATTGCCGCATTTGGCGCGGGTATAACCCTCCGCCATGTGGGATGCGCCCTCGACATGGCGCGCAAGGATATGCCGAATCGAGCCGCGCTTCTTCAGCGCAGAATAAAGCGGGTTGATCGCCGCGCCGGGAACACCGAACGCGCACGACACTCCTTCCTTCTCCAGAATACGCACCGCCGCATCGACCGCCCGCATCTTCGCCATGTCACGCCTCGTTCAACAATGTTGCCATCGAGCCGATGATCGCGACGCGGAGGCTCGATCTCAACGCGGCAGATTTTGTTTCCCGCGTTGTGGAAAGAAGTTTGAAAACTGCGTGAATTCAAGCGCTTGGAATATTCGCACGATGGAAATCGAGGTCCTCCGCCATTGCGAGCGAAGCGAAGCAATCCATGCATCCGCTTGCGTGGAGAGATGGATTGCTTCGCTCGCGATGACGGCAAACACGGCTGGCCGCTCCCGCGGCGCGTTGCGCCTCTTCGACCAGTCCGCTCATCGAATAGATTCGATTTGCCGGATTGAGGGCTGCTTTGATGCGTGGGAAGTGGCGGGCTTACGTTGCCATGCTCTGTCACCCGTTTGGGGGATGACACCGTCTCAAGTCGCTGAGACACTATAAGTTGAGCGATCGGCGCAGCACCCGGAATGCGACCGATCGAAAGCCGATGGAGCGACAATGCTTCTTGAATAGTTGGATTGCAAAACCGTGGAGTGCGATATGGCGGCCTCCAAGTCGAATACTATTGCTTCCTTCGATTGCATTGCACTCGGGTTTGGTCTGCTTCTCGCATTGATCTCGTTAGCCAGGGCGCAAGAGAAGGTCTCATTCCCCTCGACAGATAGCGAGCTGAAGGGTGGAACGCCCACGATCATCAACGGCTATCTTTACAGGCCATCTGCACCAGGACCCTTTGCGTCAGTCGTCAGCATTCACGGATGCGACGGCGCGGCAAACGAAAAAGGCGAAGTCCGCCCGCTCTACGGAACATGGGGCGAAGTCCTCTCTCAACAGGGATACATCGTTCTCCTGATCGACTCCTTTCAACCTCGCGGACACGTCAGTCTTTGCGCGATGTTGCCGGTGTTCTCGCGCCCCATTCTGCCAAACCGGGAGACGGCGATGGACGCGTTTGGTGCAATGAACTACTTGAGGTCGCGCTCCGACGTGCGGTCCGACAGCATCGCGATTCTTGGTCAGTCTTACGGCGGAATGGCAATGATGTTTACGATCGCCAACGGCGCCTTGCCGAAAGATGTGCCGCCGGAAAAGGATTTTCGGGCTGCGATCGCCATTTATCCGAACTGTCCTCCGGTCGCGGATAAGGATCCGCATTGGCGACCCCGCCAACCGATGCTGCTATTGATGGGCGAGGCAGACAGCGCTACGCCCCCGGGACCATGCAAGGACATGATCGCGCGAGCAAAAGACGAGGGCAGCCCTCCGATTGACATGCACTTCTATCCCGACACCCACCACGCCTTCGATCATCCGAACCTCCCGCTGACGCAAATAACCAGTCAGAAACGGCCGGATGGCAGTGCGCCGACCATGGGATCAAATCCCGAAGCCCGCGCGGATGCGATCAATCGTGTCGCGCAGTTCCTGGCGAGCGAGTTGAAATAGCCGGCCGCCTGAGTATCGACAGCCAAAACGGGAAGGAACGCAGCGATGGCCTCTTTCAAGATGCTGGTCGCCCTGCTGCTCATAGTCGCTTCGCTCGGTCTGACCGCAGCAGAGGCCGAGGACGGGCCTCCTGAGTACATCCGGGTGACGCCCGCCGACATCAAGTGGAGTCCGCTGCCCGCGATCAGGGGAGCACAAATGGCGGTTCTGCTGGGCAGTCCTGCCAAACCGGGTCTGTTCACCATAAGGGTCAAACCACCGGCGAACTACAAGTTGCCTGTGCACTCTCACCCGGATGAGCGCGCCCGCACAATCATCTCCGGGACCTACTATTCGGCGATCGGCGACAAGGTCGATACTTCGAAACTCATGGCGTTTCCGCCCGGCACGGTGTCGTACGTGCCACCCACGGTATGGCAGTTCGCGGAAACGAGAGATGAGGAAGTGGTGTTTCAGATCACCGGTATCGGCCCGACGCGCATCGACTATCTGAATCCGGAAGATAACCCGCTGAAGGGCCGCTAAGCGGCGGATTCTGGTGGTTGGGCAACTGAGCGACTGATGAAAGCGGGAAAAGACGTAAACCTGATTGAATATCCTGATTCGCATCACGCGTTCGATGCCCGAGCATTTCGGACGCCTGTCGTATTGAAGGAAGCCACCACGCTTCGCGGCTGCCATCTTGCGGAAGACTTGCCGATGATTTCCGATCAGTCATTGCACCTCCCGTATCGATGATAGCCGATGGAGCGATTGGCTAGAGTTCGCAGTCCACTGATTGTCGCCCCTCGTCTGTGGCAAGGGCTCATTCCAACCATTATAGGGGAGCTGCGGTTGAGCCTCACGACTGCGCCGGACCCGCAGTCCATGATGTGACGATGTTTGGCTCACTAAGTCGTCCCGGCGAACCGCGCCTGGCCGTGCATTACCGGCCTTGACCTCGACACGGCCAATCTCGCCCATGCACGCGGCCGAGGCCGAAAGCGTTCGCCAGCCACAACGGAACCGTTTCCTCCTGAGCCCCATAGCGTATCACCGGCACGACGGGCCCGCCGCACGGATCGACGCGGTCGTCCTCAGGGCGATAACGATATCGTGGAACAATATAGTAATCCCAGTAAGGAATTGTCCTTACCACGGGCACCCTGATGATAGGCCTTTCCCGTGATTCACGAACGACTTTGGCCCTCTGCGCATGCGCTACGACACTAAACATGCCCAGGTTACACAGGACCAGGGCCGTTCCCAGAGCTACGTTCACGATCCTCATGCCTCGGCCTCCTTGCCACATACAGCCTGGCCCCAACTCGGAGCATCCGGCGACGTTCGACTTCGCGCCGTTGTTGAGGGTATATCTGTTGAGGGCATATCGGATATCAAAGGCGCCTGATCCGCAACGCCTGATTTTATGAAGGCTAGCGGCCATCTGGCTGGCGAAACGGCACGGCCCCCGAGCGCCTTGCCGGCTGCATCTGTTCGCTCTAACTAGCGGCGCCCGGTTTTCACGGCGAGTGAGGTTTCGCACCATTTGGCGATCCGCAGCAGCTTCAGGTCTTCGCCGAAAGGCGCGACAAGCTGGATCCCCATGGGCAGGCCGCTCGGCCCGATGCCGGCGGGCAATGCGATCGCCGGAACTCCGAGAGTTGTCCAAGGCACGCACAGGCCAGGGTCGCCGGTATCAGACAATCCTTCCGGCGCTTCGCCCGTTGCTGCGGTCGTGAGAACAGCGTCAAAACCTGCGAGCGCGCGGGCGAAATCGGTGCGCAGCGCAAGCTGCCTGGCGCGGGCGGCAATGTATTCGGTCGCGGAAATCGCCGCGCCGCGTTCGACAAGGGCCTGAAGCCGGGCGCTGGTCTTGTCCGGGAAACGCGTGACGAGATCACCGAAGTTCGCCGCCCCTTCCGCGCCGCAGAGCGTCGCGGAGAGGGCTGCCAGTTGCTCAAACTCCGCAGGCAGCGCAAACGGCTCTATGATCGCTCCGGCGTCTTTAAAACGAGCAGCGACTTGCGCGAGCAACGCACTTTGGCTTGCGGTCAGCGGCGGCGTTGCCGCCGGACGAAGCCACGCGATCCGCGGTGCGGGAAAAGGATCAACGCCTTCAGGAGAAATCTGGAACGGCGCCTGCCTGGAAGCGCCGGGGCCGCCCGCGAGCAGCGCCAGCAGATACGCGGCGTCATTCACGCTGCGGGCGAACAGGCCGAGATGATCAAGGGATTGAGCGAGCGGATGGACGCCCTTCAGACTGATGGTGCCGAAGCTGGGTTTCAATCCCACCACACCACAATAGGCGGCAGGTCGCAGGATCGATCCCAGAGTCTGCGTGCCCAGCGCCGCTTGCACCGATCCGCTTGCAACGGCTGCCGCAGAGCCGGACGAAGAACCGCCTGGCGTGTGCCTTGGATTCCACGGGTTGCGGGTCGGACCGGGTTCGCGCCATGCAAATTCGGTGGTGACCGTCTTGCCGAGAACTGTCGCCGAGAGATCTTTCAGACGGCTGACGACCCAGGCATCCTCATTTGGCTGGTGATCTGCATATACCGGCGAACCGTAGGTGGTCGGCATATCGGCCGTGTCGACGAGATCTTTCACGCCGATCGCGACGCCCGCAAGTGGTCCATTGCCCGTTGAAACAACGGGCGGTTCGGACGGCAAATAGGCGAAGGCGTGAAGATCGGGCTCGACAGCCGAGGCGCGCGCGTGGCTGGCCGTGATCAGGTCCTGCGGTTGTGCCGAGGTCGCAGCGATCATGCTGATGATTTCGAGGAGGCCGGAGTGGTCTTGCGCGAAGTTCATGTTCGGATGGCCGCAGACAGGGATAAGGGAAGTCGAAAGGCAAACGGCTCCGGGTTCGGCCCGGAGCCGTTGCGACGAAGATCGGCGAAGCTCAGTTGGTGGCCATCGCCTTCTCGATATAGGTTCTTGGAACGAAGGTCTTGTAGTCAGGCTGGGCAGCGAGATTGCCGAGCGCGATCTGGGTCTCAAGCGCAATCTTCAGCGCGTCGGGCGTGATATCGACACTGGTGGGATAAACGTTGTCGGCAAGCATGCGCTTCACCGCCGCTTCCACTACGGCAGGCTCAAGATTCGGGAATTCCTTCTGAGCGATTTCTACCGTGCGCGCCTCATTCTTGTGCATGAAGCGCTCCGCCATTTCGAGACCGTTGGTCAGCCGCTGCGCAAGGTCCGGATCGACATCGTTGCGAGCGGTGATGGTCGAGAAGGCATAGGCGCCGTACAGTTTCGGGAAGCCGACAACCACCTTCATGCCCTTGGCGGCGACCACCTGGTCGAGGCCAGGCTCGTACATCACCGCCACCTTGGCCTGACCGGCGGCGAAGGGACCGGGCTCCGTGCCGAGCGGAACCTGGATCATCTCCACGTCCTTGCTGGCATCCATGCCGTTTTCCTTCAGCAGCTTGATGAACAGCGAGGTGCTGGTGGTCGGCATCAGGCCAGTCACGATCTTCTGGCCCTTGAGATCTTTCACACTGTCGAACTTGAAGTCGGGCGTGGCGGCGATCCATACGGCGGCGCCATTCACGACGTTGGCGATCGTGTTCACCGGCGCGCCCTTGGACGCAGCGATGGCTGTCCATTCGGGTCCATGAAGCGAGAATTGCGCACTCCTGGAGATCACGGCCGAGAGAGCAACGCTTCCGGAGCCGGCGCTTTCCTTGGTGAGATCAAGTCCTTGCTTTTCGAAAAAGCCTTCGTGCATGCCGACATAAAGCGGCAGGTACAAGAGGGATTGAAACGCCTGAGAAATGGTCGCCTTCTTCATCTCGGCGGAAGCCGGTCCTGCTGCGGCTATGCCAACAGCAAGAGCGAGGGCGACGGAAAGGATGCTCAGTTTTGGAATTCGCCGTCTCATTTTTTGGAAGTCTCCTGAAAGAGGATCAAACGTTGATCTGCGTGCCACCCTGCTGTTGCTTCCAGGGAAGCAGCCAGCGCTCGGTGACTTCGACCAAGTGGTAGAAGAGAAAGCCAACAAGCATCAGCGTGAACAGGCCGGCCCACACTGTATTGAGATCGTAAAGACTCGAGGCCACGTAGATGACGTGGCCGAGACCATGCTGGGAGGAGATGAACTCCCCCACGACCGCGCCCACCAGGGCGAAGCCGATATTGATGCGGAAGGTGGCGATGATCGCAGGCAAGGTAGAGGGCGCGATCACCCGCTTGAAGATGTGCTGCTTGGAGGCACCCATCGAGAAAAGCAGCGCCTGGAGATCCTTGTCCGCATCCTTTGCCGCCTGATAGGCGGTGATGAGAGCGACGATCGAGGTGAGCGAAATCGCGAGCGCGACCTTCGACAGCAAGCCCGTGCCGAACCACAGGATGATGATTGGCGCCAGCGCGATTTTCGGCACCGAATTGATGGCCGCGATGAATGGCTCCACCAGCCGCGCCACGAATATCGAATACCACAGCGCAAGGCCGATGACCGAGCCGATCACGGTACCGAAGGCAAATCCCAGGATCGCCTCGAATATTGTAAAGCCCGTATCAGTGAAAAGAGAGCCGTTCGCGATCGAACCGATCAGGTTGCGCAGAACCCCGCTCGGCTGGCCAACAAGGAAGGCCGACAGCCATCCCCATCGCACCGCCGCTTCCCACAGCAGGAAGAAACCGACAACAGCAAGGATCTGAAGGGCGCTTCGCCCGATAAGGGAATCGAACACGTTGCGGCGCTTTTTCTCGCGTGGGCGAGCGGGCGCCGCGGTTTTTGCAATTTGAGCCGTTTCCGTCATGCACTCTTCCTGGTCTGGATATCGAGCTCCGCGCAAAGCGTATGGAAATAGCCAGAGAAGCGCGGGTCGCTTCGGGCCGCGATCGGCGAATGTTCGTTCAGCGCGATATCGTGCACGGCCTTCACGCGCGCCGGACGTTGACTGAGCACGACCACGCGCTTGGACAGCGCCACGGCCTCATCGATGTCATGGGTCACGAGGATCACGGTCTTGTGAAAGGTCTCCACCGCCTCCATCAGAATGCCCTCGAGATACAGCCGCGTCTGATAATCGAGGGCCGAGAACGGCTCATCGAGGAGCAGGATGTCGGGATCGAGCACGAGAGTGCGGATCAGGGCCACGCGCTGGCGCATGCCGCCGGACAGCGCCTTGGGATATGCGTTCTCAAAGCCGGAAAGACCGAACGTGCTGAGATATTCCCTAGCGGTGTCCAGAGCACGTTTTGGATCGATGCCCTTGGTCTCGAGGCCGAGCAGAACGTTGTCCAGCACCGTGCGCCAGGGGAAAAGCAGATCCTTCTGCATCATATAGCCCACCCGGCCGCGCAGGCTTTCCACCTCCTGGCCACGATAGAGCATGACGCCATCATCTGGATCGACGAGTCCGGCAATGATATTGAACACGGTCGTCTTGCCACAGCCACTCGGGCCGATGATGCTGACGAAATCACGCTCATGGATGTCGAAGGTCAGGCCGTCGAGGACCTGCGTCGCTGCTTCCTTTCCAGGAAAGCTCTTGCGAATGCCGTTCAAACGAAGTTGCACTTTGGGCGATGACATGGTGTCTCCTGTCCACCATGTGTTTCAAGCAACCACCGTGCCAAATTCGACGCGTAAGTAGACAGGAAGACGCAAAACTAGACACGAAATTGCGATGTTGAGTGTGCATTCCGGCAGAATGAGCTTCTTGCTGCCTTTGATTCGTGCACATGCTGCCTTTTTGCAGCTGAGGCATTTGCGTTATCGAGGGTATCGCGCATGAATGCTGACGTTGCGCAGCTCAATGTCTCTCCAGATAGCCATTGCGCTTCAGCCCGCTTCGTCCTCATGGCATGAGTCGGGCTCTCGCATGCCGAGATGTCGGGCATTGGCCCAGAGCTTGCGCAATTCGAGACGTCAAGCTGCTATTGCGAGCGTGTCGAAGCGAGCCCCGCGACTCAGTTCAACCGCAGCTCGGTGATGTGCCGCGGATCCGGGCTCAGCTCACCACGCTCCACGCGCTTGACGATGTCGGTCAGCACGGCATTGGCCTTGCAGGAGAGGCCGATCTTCTCGCCCTCTCGCACGACAAAACCGTTGAGGAATTCGATTTCGGTGCGCCGGCCTTTCTGCATGTCCTGGCCCATCGAGGGACGCTGCTCGGACGAGGTGCGCTTGCCATCCTTGAAGCGCTGCTCGTCGCAGACGCGCATCGCGGCCTCGTCGCCCTCCCCGGCACGCGCGATCGTCTCGGGCGGCAGATGCAGGATCTCCTCCAATTGATAGCCGAGCGCCTGGCCGACCCGGATCGCTTCGCTGCCGAGCCGGGCCGAGAAGCGGCGGATCGGCTCGCTCTGCAACATGTCTCCGCCCGGCAGACCTGTGCAGGCCGACAGCCCATTACCCATGACGTTGGCGACCAGTTTCGACCATCGCTCGCCCCACAGATTGCCGGTCACCTTGGCGCTGTCGGAGTAGCCCACCAGACGGCAGATTTCTTCCGCCCGTGGCGTGAGGCGACCATGCACTTCGCCGGCGCGAAATACGGTGTGCGCTGCTCCGCCCTTGCCGGCGCCGCGGTGGATGTGGCCGGGCTCGGGCAGGTTGACCGTGATACTGCTGGCAATGCATCCGAGCGTCTTGCTCCAGCCGACGATGCCGGCAATCGTCTCTTCATTCATGCAGTTCTGCAGTGACACGACATAGCCGTCCGGCGCCAGATGCTGCCGGATCAGCATGGTCGCCCAGGCCGTGTCGTAGGACTTCATGCAGATGAAGGCGATGTCGACCGGCTTCTCCCTGGCGAGTTGCTGCGCGTCCGTGATGTGGAGCGCGCGCACGGGAACCGAGAATTCCGCGACGTCCCGTGCGTGGGTGACGCGCAGTCCGTGCTTCCTCATCTGCTCGACGTGCGCGGGCCAGGGATCGATGAACGTGACGTCCTCGCCCGCCTGCACCATATGGGCGCCCACATACCCGCCGACCGCACCGGCCCCGACGATCGCTATCTTCCGGCCCATGAGCTTCTCCCCGGCATTTTCTTGCGGCCAGGAAGCAACCGGTCCACTGGCCCGTTGCCGGCTACTGTAGTGGATTTGGGACTTTCGCCAAATGCCGGCGCCGTGCCACAGGGTGGCGTCCTCGTCATGACAGCTGACGATCAGGCAGGCATCGTCCTTGGCATCACGCCGCCGAGCGCAACCGTCAGCTCGGCTGCGACTTCGCGCACGGTCTGCCCGAGCGCGGCCAGGCGGTCGTCGGTCAGGCGGCTGGTCATCCCGGACACCGAAATCGCCGCGAGCGGCTCGCTGCAATCGTTGTAGACCACAGCGGCGATGCAGCGCAGACCCATGCAAGCTTCCTCGTCGTCGACGGCGTAGCCTTGGCGGCGGACGCGTTCGAGCTCCCTGAACAAATCGCTCGGCCGCACGATCGACTTTTCCGTCAGGCGCGGCATGCCGTGATGGCGGATGATCGCGCCGACGTCGTCGTCCGAATAGGTCGCGAGCACCGCCTTGCCGACGCCGGAGGCGACCATCGCCACGCGGCCGCCGACCTTGGTCAGCGAACGCATGATCTCGCGGCTTTCCATCCGGGTCAGCACCACGATGAACTCGTCGTCGACCACGGCAAGGTTGGCGGTCTCGCGCGTGAGGTCGCGCAGCTTGCGCAAATAAGGGATTGCCTGCGCGGTGAAATTGCGGCGCCGCGCAAAAGTGGCGCCAACCGTGAAGCTGCGGGCGCCAACGTGCCATTTCGATTCGCTACGATCGAATTGCACGAAGCGGCGGCTCTCGAGCGTTGTCAGCAGACGATGCACGGTCGAGGTCGACAGCCCCGTGCGGATCGCGAGATCGCTCAGGCGATAGCCTTCGTCATCTTCCGCCAGCGTCTCGATGATCGAGAGCGCGCGGTCGACCGACTGCACGCCGCCCTCGCGCGAATCGGCTTCGTGCTCAGCGCTGGTCTTGAGTTCGATGGACTTGCGTCGGATCACGTCTCTCTTCATCGCGACCTGCATTCGTCAGTCAGACTGCCAGAGCGAGATGCGTTTGACTTGATCTCCCTCGCCCCGCTCTTGCGGGGCCGGGACGAGCCGAGCTCGCCCTTAGAGGGTCGGGGTAAGGGCTGTCTCCGCAAACTCGAATGGGAGCAAGCGGAGAGCCCTCTCACCCGGATCCCATCTCCGATGCGATCCGACCTCTCCCCGCAGGCGGGCCGATGTGGTCGAGCGTTCTCACAGCAGGCCCGCGCCGCGCGCCCATTTGTACTTGGCCCCTAACACCTCGACCGGCAGCTCGGTCGAATAGGCATAGGCCGGGATGCCGTTCTGGTAGAGATATTCGGCGGCTTCCTCGACCTCGACGTCGCCGGCGAGCGAGGCCACCATCGGCTTCACGAAGCCCTTGGCCTCCATCTCCTTCTTCACCTCGACCATGTTGCGGGCGAACACCATCGGCGGCGTCACGATCGTGTGCCAGTAGCCGAGGATCAGCGCGTGGATGCGCTCGTCCGACAGGCCGAGCTTGACCGTGTTGACATAGGTGATCGGCGGCTCGCCACCAGTGATGTCGACGGGATTGCCGGCGGCGCCGAACGGCGGAATGAACTTGCGGAACGCCGCATCCAGGTCCGGCGGCATCGACATCAGCGACAGGCCGTTGTCGACGACGGAGTCGGAGAGCAGCACGCCCGAGCCGCCGGCGCCGGTGATGATGAGGATATTCTCGCCCTTCGGCGTCGGCAGCACCGGCACGCCGCGGGCGAATTCGAGCAGCTGCCGGAGCGAGCGCGCGCGGATCACGCCGGACTGCTTGAACACGTCCTCATAGATCTTGTCGTTGCCGGCAAGCGCGCCGGTATGCGAGCTCGCTGCCTTCGCGCCCGCCGAGGTGCGGCCGGCCTTCAGCACGATGACTGGTTTCTTCTTGGAGACCCGCTTGGCGGCTTCCGCGAAGGCGCGGCCGTCCTTCAGGTCCTCGCAGTGCTGCGCGATCAGGTTGGTGTTCGGGTCCTGCTCGAAGAAGGCGAGCAGATCGTCCTCGTCGATATCGGACTTGTTGCCGAGGCCGACGATCGCGGAGACGCCCATCTTGGCCGAGCGCGAGAAGCCGATGATCGCCATGCCGATGCCGCCCGATTGCGACGACAGCGCCGCGCGGCCCTTGACGTCGTAGGCCGTGCAGAAGGTCGCGCAGAGATTGGCCGGCGTGTAGTAGAAGCCGTAGATGTTCGGCCCCATCAGGCGGATGTCGTATTTCTTGCCGACTTCGACGATCTCGGCCTGCAATTCCGGCGCGCCGGCTTCGGCAAAGCCCGACGGGATCAGCACGGCGCCCGGAATTTTCTTCTCGCCACATTCGGCCAGCGCTGCGGCGACGAATTTGGCGGGAATCGCGAACACGGCGGTGTCGATCACGCCGGGCACGTCCTTGACGCTCTTGTAGGCCTTGTAGCCGAGGATCTCGGGCGCTTTGGGATGGATCGGATAGATTTCGCCCTTGTAGCCGCCGTTGATGAGGTTCTTCATCACGGAGTTGCCGATCTTGCCGTCCTCGGCGGAGGCGCCGATCACGGCGACCGCCTTCGGCTGCATAATGCGGTTCATCGCGGCGACGATTTCCTCGGTCGGGCGCGGCGCCGGACGCGGCTTGTAATCGAAATTGACGACGATGCGCACGTCGGCGGCGATCGCGTCCTTCTTGGTGGCGAAGACGGGATTGAGGTCGAGCTCGACGATCTCTGGGAAATCGCTGACGAGCCTGGAGACCTTGACGATGACGTCGGCGAGCGCCTCGCGGTTTACGGGATCGCCGCCGCGCACGCCCTTCAGCATCTCATGCGCCTGGATGCCGTCGAGCATCGACAGCGCATCTTCCTTGGTCGCGGGCGCGAGGCGGAAGGTGATGTCCTTCAGCACTTCGACCAGCACACCGCCGAGCCCGAAGGCGACCAGCTTGCCGAACGAGCCGTCGGTGATCGAGCCGATGATCACCTCGGTGCCGCCGCCCAGCATCTGCTGGACCTGCACGCCCTCGATCTTGGCGTCGGCCTTGTACTTCTTGGCGTTGGCGAGAATCGTCTCGTAGGTCTTCTCGGCGTCGGCCGCCGTCTTGACGCCGACCACCACGCCGCCGGCTTCGGTCTTGTGGAGAATGTCCGGCGAGACGATCTTCATCACCACCGGGAAACCCATGTCGGAGGCGATCCGCGCCGCATCGGACGCCAACTTGGCCACGCCTTCCTTCGGAACCGGGATTCCGTAGGCGTCGCAGACCAATTTGCCCTCCGGCGCCGTCAGGCTCGTGCGCCTGTCCGCCTTGACCGCATCGAGAACTTTGCGGACTGCATCTTTTGAATTTGACATCGGCTTCCTCCCAGGACAAATTTGATGGCATTTGGTATGCCAGAAGCCAAAAAGTCAAGCGGCTCTTCCCTCCCGAGACGCAGAAAACATCGGCAACTTGACATTCTGGTATTTGGCATGCCAAAAACCTGAGAGCATTTCTTCTGCTAAGAAGACGTCTCCCAAACGGAGGAGACGAGTCGTGGCAACACCAAAGGAAACCAAGGCATCGCCTGCTATGGCTGAGGCAGATATTGCGATCGTCCGGATCGCGCCAGAGACGAGCTTCAAGAACAAGGCTTATGAAGCCTTGAAGGAAGCTATTCTCAAGATGGACATCTACGCGACGCCTGAGCCGGTGATGCTCGACGAGCGCGCGCTGTCCGAGCGCCTCGGCGTCAGCCGCACCCCGATCCGCGAAGCGATCGCAATGCTCGAGCAGGACGGTTTCGTCAAAACCGTGCCACGCCGCGGCATCGTCGTGGTCCGTCGCACCAAGGCGGAGATCGTCGACATGATCCGCGCCTGGGCCGCGCTCGAGAGCATGGCCGCACGCCTGATCACGACCACCGCACGCAAGAAGGACATCACGGCGCTGCGCGACTTCTTCAAGGATTTCGGCAGCGACCGCCGGCCGGAAGATCACATCGAGGAATATTCCAAGGCCAACATCGCCTTCCATCAGGCGCTGATCTCGCTGTCCGAGAATCAGGTCCTGGTCGATATGACCAACGACATCCTGTTGCATGTGCGCGGCTACCGGCAGCTCACGATCGGGCGGAAGGATCGCACCGCGACATCGCTCCCCGAGCATCTCGGCATCATCGAGGCGCTGGAGGCGCGCGACACCGAGCTGGCGGAAAAGCGCGCGCGCGACCACACGCTTGGGCTTGCCGCCTATGTCGAAGCGCACGGCCAGGAACTTTTCACTTAACGCATCACTCAGATCAGAAGACGACGAAAACTCGTCCGAACCAGGAGCCACAGGGAGAACCAGGCCCATGCTAAATACCGCCGCCAAGACCGAAGCACCGGGCACGGAACAGGAGCTGACGGACGGCTTTCACCTCGTCATCGACGCGCTGAAGCTGAACGGCATCGACACCGTCTACGGCGTGCCGGGAATTCCGATCACGGATCTCGGCCGCATGGCGCAGGCCGCCGGCATTCGCGTCCTGTCCTTCCGCCATGAGCAGAACGCAGGCTACGCGGCGGCGATCGCGGGTTTCCTGACCAAGGAGCCCGGCGTCTGCCTCACGGTGTCGGCGCCCGGCTTCCTCAACGGCCTCACCGCGCTCGCGCACGCCACCACCAACTGCTTTCCCATGATCCTTGTCTCCGGTTCCTCGGAGCGCGAGATCGTCGACCTGCAGCAAGGCGACTATGAGGAGATGGACCAGCTTGCGATCGCCAAGCCGCTCTGCAAGGCAGCGTTCCGCGTGTTGCATGCCCAGGACATCGGCATCGGTTTTGCCCGCGCGATTCGCGCCGCCGTCTCCGGTCGTCCCGGCGGCGTCTATCTCGACCTGCCGGCAAAACTGTTCTCGCAGGTGATGAACGCCGAAGCCGGCCAGAACTCGCTGGTGAAGGTGATCGACGCGGCGCCGGCGCAGATCCCTGCCCCATCGGCGGTGAAGCGCGCGCTCGACGTGCTCAAGGGCGCCAAGCGTCCGCTGATCATCCTCGGCAAGGGCGCGGCCTATGCGCAGGCCGATGACGCGGTCCGCAGTTTCGTCGAGAAGAGCGGCGCGCCGTTCCTGCAGATGAGCATGGCCAAGGGCCTGCTGCCCGACACGCATCCGCAGTCCGCCGGCGCAGCGCGCTCGACCGTGCTGAAGGATGCCGACGTCGTGATGCTGATCGGCGCCCGCCTCAACTGGCTGCTCTCGCACGGCAAGGGCAAGACCTGGGGCGACGCGCCGAAGAAATTCATCCAGGTCGACATCGAGCCGAAGGAGATGGACTCCAACGTCGAGATCGCGGCTCCGCTGGTCGGCGACGTCGGCTCCTGCGTAACGGCGCTGCTCGAGGGCATGGGCGGCAACTGGCCGGCCCCGCCGGCCGACTGGACCACCAAGGTCAACGCCAAGCGTGACGAGAACGTCGCCAAGATGGCGCCGAAACTGATGAGCAATGCCTCGCCGATGGATTATCACGGCGCGCTCGGCGTGCTCCGCACCATCATCAAGGAGCGGCCCGACGCGATCCTCGTCAACGAAGGCGCCAACACGCTCGACCTCGCCCGCGGCGTCATCGACATGTACCAGCCGCGGAAGCGGCTCGATGTCGGCACCTGGGGCGTGATGGGCATCGGCATGGGCTATGCGATCGCAGCCGCGGTGGAGACCGGCAAGCCGGTGCTCGCGGTCGAAGGCGACAGCGCCTTCGGCTTCTCGGGCATGGAGATCGAGACCATCTGCCGCTACAACCTGCCGGTCTGCGTCGTCGTCTTCAACAATGACGGCATCTATCGCGGCACCGATACCAACTCGGCCGGCGCCGATCCGGCAACCACGGTATTCGTGAAGGGCGCACGCTACGACAAGATGATCGAGGCGTTCGGCGGTGTCGGCGTCAACGCCACCTCGCCGGATGAACTGAAGCGCGCCGTCAACGCGGCGATGGACTCCGGCAAGCCGACGCTGATCAACGCGGTGATCGATCCGGCGGCGGGCTCGGAGAGCGGCCGCATCGGCAATCTCAATCCGCAGAGCGTTCTGAAGAAGAAGTGAGGATCAATCGAATGTCGTCATTCCCCGCGCATGCGGGGAGTCCAGTAGCCGCCGAGCTATCGTGAGGCGAACACTGAGCCCGACTGAATCGACGGTGATGACTGGATGCCCGCCTTCGTGGGCATGACAGCAACAGGTAGTAACAAGGAGAGGACAGATGACTAAGGCGCTTACGGGCGTTCGCATTCTCGATTTCACCCATGTCCAGTCGGGGCCGACCTGCACCCAGCTTTTGGCCTGGTTCGGCGCCGACGTGATCAAGGTCGAGCGCCCCGGCGTCGGCGACATCACGCGTGGCCAGTTGCAGGACGTCCCGAACGTGGACAGCCTGTATTTCACCATGCTCAACCACAACAAGCGCTCGATCACGCTCGACACCAAGAACCCGAAGGGCAAGGAAGTCCTGACCGCGCTGATCAAGAAGTGCGACGTGCTGGTGGAGAATTTCGGCCCCGGCGTGCTCGACCGCATGGGCTTCCCCTGGGAGAAGATCCAGCAGATCAACCCGCAGATGATCGTGGCGTCGATCAAGGGCTTTGGCCCGGGTCCGTATGAGGACTGCAAGGTCTATGAGAACGTCGCGCAGTGCACAGGCGGCGCCGCTTCGACCACCGGCTTCCGCGACGGCGTGCCGCTCGTCACCGGCGCGCAGATCGGCGACAGCGGTACCGGTCTGCATCTCGCGCTCGGCATCGTCACCGCCCTGTTCCAGCGCACCCACACCGGCAAGGGCCAGCGGGTGACCGCGGCGATGCAGGATGGCGTGCTCAACCTCTGCCGCGTCAAGCTGCGCGACCAGCAGCGCCTCGCCCATGGCCCGCTGAAGGAATACAGCCAGTTCGGCGAGGGCATTCCGTTCGGCGACGCCGTGCCGCGCGCCGGCAATGATTCCGGCGGCGGCCAGCCCGGGCGCATCCTGAAGTGCAAGGGCTGGGAGACCGATCCCAACGCCTACATCTACTTCATCACGCAGGCGCCGGTCTGGGAGAAGATCTGCGAGGTCATCGGCGAGCCCACCTGGAAGACGCATCCCGATTACGCCAAGCCGCCGGCCCGCTTGCCGCGCTTGAACGAGATCTTCGCCCGCATCGAGCAGTGGACCATGACCAAGACCAAGTTCGAGGCCATGGAGATCCTCAACCAGTACGACATCCCCTGCGGTCCGATCCTGTCGATGAAGGAGCTTGCCGAAGACCAGTCGCTGCGCGCGACCGGCACGGTGGTCGAAGTCGATCACCCCACCCGCGGCAAGTACCTGTCGGTCGGCAACCCGATCAAGCTGTCCGACAGCCCGAGCGAGGTGCTCCGTTCGCCGCTGCTCGGCGAACACACCGACGAGGTGCTGCGCCAGGTGCTCGGCTTCAGCGACCACCAGGTCGCCGAGATCCACGATTCCGGCGCGCTCGACCCGCCGCAGAAGCAGGCGGCCGAATAGGCCAATTATCGGCTCTGGAAGCAACGGCCGCCGGAACTCCGGCGGCCGTTTTGCTATTTGGAATGCCAGATAACCGATCTATGCTGCATTGCAGAAGACGGATGCTGCTATGCAAACAAATGCGTTGCTCCTGGCATCTGGTATACATAAATAGTCCCCAGATCACGAAGCGGAAATTCCGCTGCAACTTCAGAAGGGGACATCATGTCCAAGACTGCCTCCATCGCAATTTCGGCCCCGACCTCGCTGTGGGGACGTTTGCTGGCCACGATCGATCGGCTGCTGATGAAGAGCGCCGAGATTTCCGTCCGCAACGGCGACCTGCCGCGTTTCGGCCTCTAAGGCCTTGCTACGCCAATAATTTCGGCGCAAATGCCGCCGAGGCGGCGCCAACAAAATTCATTGCTCTGAACGAATGGCCCCTGCTCCGGGGCCGTTCTTTTTTCTTCCCGCGTACCCGGCAACAGCCGCCCCATCTGCGACAAAGTGGCTCGGAGCGTGGTCCACCACGCCGATTGTTTGCAAGCTGGTATGTCGCATACCTTAGAGTCGTACGCTGGGCGACAGCCACCCGCGTAACCGGCGGTGCACCCCGGGGCGGTCAGACCAGCGCAAGAGGCCCAAGGGCGGGTCGGTCCTTCCCATGGTTCCCTCGTGAGGATCGAGCATTGTTCGAAAGAAGCGGATGCCGCGCCTGAACAGCCCTCATACAGTTCCAATCGCCAGCACGATCGCAACGGGTGATCGATCACCGGAAGGTGCCCCATGACCCGCGCGTGATCGGAATTGGTTGATCGCAAGCCGACAAAGAACGGCGCGTTCAAAATTCGACAGGGAGGACACGAGATGAAGCTTTCCATTCTGCATGTTGCATTGGCAGCCGTCGCGGCGTTGTGCGCGAGCGGCACCGAAACCTCCGCCGCCTGGGAGCCGGTTCGCCCGGTCGAGTTCATCGTACCCGCCGGCACCGGCGGCGGCGCGGATCAGATGGCGCGCACGATCCAGGGTATCGTCACCAAGCACAATCTGATGAAACAGCCGATGGTCGTCATCAACAAGGCTGGCGGCGCCGGAGGCGAAGGCTTCCTCGACGTGAAGGGGTCATCGAACAATCCCCACAAGATCATCATCACGCTCTCGAACCTTTTCACGACGCCGCTGGCAACGGGGATTCCCTTCAGCTGGAAGGACATGACTCCCGTCGCGATGCTGGCGCTCGATGAATTCGTGCTCTGGGTGAATGCCGAGAAATCCTACAACAAGGTCAGCGACTATGTTGACGCCGTAAAGAAGGCGCCGGCCGGCACGTTCAAGATGGGAGGGACCGGCTCGAAGCAGGAGGACCAGATTATTACGGTCGCGCTCGAGAAGGCGATCGATACCAAGTTCACCTACATTCCCTACAAGGGCGGCGGCGAAGTCGCCGTTCAGCTTGTCGGCAACCACGTCGATTCGACCGTCAACAATCCGATCGAAGCCGTAGCGCAATGGCGCGGCGGCAAGCTCCGTCCGCTCTGCGTCTTCGACGCCCAACCCATGGGCTACGACGAGCCGATCGCCGACGGCAAGAGCTGGAAAGATATTCCAAGCTGCAAGTCGCAGGGTCTCGACATCGAATATCTGATGTTGCGCGGCATCTTCATGCCGCCGAAAGCCACCAAGGATCAGGTCGAATATTACGTCGAACTGTTCAAGAAGGTGCGCGCCACGCCTGAGTGGCAGGATTTCATGAAGAGCGGCGCATTCAACACCACCTTCCTGACCGGGGCCGACTATTCCAAGTGGCTCGAGACGGAGCAGAAGCGCCACGAGGTATTGATGAAAGAGGCCGGTTTTCTCGCCCCGGGGAATTGATCCGGCGAGATCAACCAAGCACGGACGAGCCTGCCCTCGCGATTTCGAGTGCGGCGATTGCGATTCAGCCTGGAGGCCCCATGACTGCGCCTAGATCAGACACTGCCGGCCCGTCACACAAGGCGGTGGAAACCGGTGTCGCACTGCTGATTGCAGCCTTCGGCATCATCGTGATCATCGGCAGCTTGAAGGCCGGCATCAATTGGGGCGCCGAAGGCCCGCGTGCGGGCTTCTTTCCCTTCTACATCGGCATGTCCATCGTCGCCGCGAGCGCCATCAATCTCTGGAGCGCGCTGCATGACCATGACGACCGATTGTTCGCGGAGTGGGGACAACTTCGCCAGGTGATGAGCGTCGTCGTCCCCACCGCGATCTATGTCGGCTCAATGCCCTTTGTCGGGCTCTATGTCGCCTCAATCATTTTCATCGGCTGGTTCATGCGCTGGCTTGGCGGCTACCGATGGCTCCCCACAGTCGCCGTGGCACTCGGCATGCCCATCGCCACCTATCTCGTCTTCGAACGCTGGTTCCTGGTGCCCCTTCCCAAGGGTCCTGTCGAGGAATGGCTCGGACTATAGACGCCGTATCGTGGTCAGTTCGCTGTTGCAGGACGTATTGAAATGGAAGAACTCGCCAATCTTTTTCACGGTTTCGCCGTAGCCCTGCAGCCCTACAATGTGATGCTGATGGTCGTGGGCATCATGCTCGGCGTCATCATTGGCGTGCTTCCCGGGCTCGGCGGCGCGAACGGCGTTGCGATCCTCTTGCCGCTGACCTTCAGCATGCCGCCGACATCGGCGATCATCATGCTCTCCTGCATCTACTGGGGCGCATTGTTCGGCGGAGCGATCACCTCGATCCTGTTCAACATACCCGGTGAACCCTGGTCGGTGGCGACGACCTTTGACGGCTATCCGATGGCGCAGCAGGGCAAGCCCGGCGAAGCGTTGACGGCGGCCTTCACCTCCTCGTTCGTGGGCGCGCTGTTCGCCGTCGCCATGATCACGCTGGTTGCGCCGCTGGTCGCAAGCTTCGCGTTGCGATTTGGTCCGGCGGAAAAATTCGCGGTGTACTTTCTCGCGTTCTGCAGCTTCGTCGGCCTGAGCAAGGAGCCGCCCTTCAAGACCATCGCCGCGATGATGATTGGTTTTGCGCTTGCGGCCGTCGGACTCGATTCGATCACGGGGCAGTTGCGATTGACGTTCGGCATCACGGAATTGCTCAACGGGTTCGATTTTCTGATCGCCGTGATCGGCCTGTTCGGCATCGGCGAGATCCTCTTGACGATGGAGGACGGACTGAGCTTCCGCGGCGGCAACGCGAAGATCAACCTGCGGGTCGTGCTGCAAACCTGGAAGGAACTGCCGACATATTGGATGACGTCGTTGCGCTCCTGCCTGATCGGATGCTGGATGGGCGTGACGCCGGCGGGAGCCACGCCGGCGTCGTTCATGAGTTACGGCATCGCCAAGCGGCTGGCGAGGAATGGCAAGAATTTCGGCAAGGGAGAAATCGAAGGCGTGATCGCCCCGGAGACGGCAGCTCATGCCGCCGGCACCTCGGCATTGCTGCCGATGTTGTCGCTCGGCGTGCCCGGCTCTCCGACGGCCGCCGTTCTGCTCGGCGGGCTGTTGATCTGGGGCCTGCAGCCCGGCCCGATGCTGTTTGTCGAGCAGAAGGAATTCGTCTGGGGCCTGATTGCCTCGATGTATCTCGGCAATCTCGCCGGCCTCCTCGTCGTGCTCACCTGCGTGCCGATATTCGCCGCGATCCTTCGCGTGCCCTTCAGCATCATCGCGCCGCTCATTCTGGTGCTCTGCGCGATCGGCGCCTACTCCGTTCACAACAGCACATTCGACGTCATGCTGATGCTGGTCTTCGGCGTGCTGGGCTATCTGCTGAAGAAGTGCAACTATCCTCTCGCCCCTTTGGTGCTGGCCATCGTGCTCGGCGACAAAGCGGAGGAAGCATTCCGGCAATCACTGCTGGGGTCGCAAGGTTCGCTGGGCGTGTTTTTCTCGAATGGGTTGGTCAGCACCATTATGGTTCTGGGGCTCGTCGCCCTGTTCTGGTCCGCGATCCAGGAGGGTTACAGCCGGCTGCGCACCGCAGTCGCGTGACGCGCAGATCCTTGGCTGGCGCTTTTCCCCATGCGAGGCGTCACGCCATTTCGGCCTTGTCAGGCTGGGATATGGAATGCCACAGTTCTGACTGGTCGCTGCTATCCGCACCTTTGTCCTCCAGCTCCCGCTCGCGAGTTCGCGGATCCTCCGGTCCCCTGCGGAACGCAGCGAACTCGCTTTTCAACAGGCGACCCGCGGATCATCGGCTCCGATTCCTGCATGAATCCAGTATTTTAATCGGCAGACGATTGCCGCCTTTGTCGAGCGGAATTGCGCAGCCGATCGCCGCTTTATGTTTGCGTCGATCCGTTTAAGTTGACGTCAGCTTCTCACTCTACGCACGCCTGCGACATTTGCGCGCGGGGCGCACCGGCGCTTGAATGTTGGCATATTAGATACCAAGATGCCGCGGCGCGTTCGGGACATAAGATAACAGAGGCGCGCCTTGGGAGGACCTATGACTGAGATGGTGCAGGCAACGGCCCCGACAGCCACCGCGCGTGTCAGCGACACCTTTCGCTGGACACAACTTGCGATCGGCGTCGCGGCGATGGTGATGATCGCCAACTATCAATACGGCTGGACGTTCTTCGTCCCCGACATCCAGAAAAAATTCGGTTGGGATCGCGCCTCGATCCAGTGGGCGTTCACCCTGTTCGTCTTGTTCGAGACATGGCTGGTGCCGGTCGAAGGCTGGTTCGTCGACAAATACGGCCCGCGCCTCGTGGTGCTGATCGGCGGCATCCTCTGCGCCATCGGCTGGGCCATCAATGCCCAGGCGACCTCGCTCAACGGCTACTATCTCGGCATGATCATCGCGGGCATCGGCGCCGGCGGCGTGTACGGCACCTGCGTCGGCAACGCGTTGAAATGGTTTCCCGACAAGCGCGGTCTCGCGGCCGGCATCACCGCCGCCGGCTTCGGCGCAGGCTCGGCGCTGACGGTTGCGCCGATCCAGGCGATGATCAAGGACTCCGGCTTCCAGACCACCTTCCTCTATTTCGGTCTCGGCCAGGGCATCATCATCGTGGTGCTCGCGTTCTTCCTGCTCGCACCGAAGGCCGGGCAGGTCCCTATGGTCGTGGCGAACGCCAATCTGGTTCAGAGCCGGCGCAACTATCAGCCGACGGAAGTGCTGCGGCAGCCGATCTTCTGGCTGATGTACTTCATGTTCGTGATCGTCGGCGCCGGCGGCCTGATGGTGACGGCGAACCTGAAGCCGATCGCCGTGGACTGGAAGATCGACAGCGTCCCGGTGACCCTGATCGGCGTGACGATGACCGCCGTGACCTTCGCCGCGACTATCGATCGTGTCCTCAACGGCCTGACGCGCCCGTTCTTCGGCTGGATCTCCGACATGATCGGCCGCGAGAACACGATGTTCATCGCCTTCGGCATGGAGGGCATCGGCATCTGGGCGCTCTACATGTGGGGCCACGATCCGATCTGGTTCGTAATCCTGTCGGGCTTCGTGTTCTTCGCATGGGGTGAGATCTACTCGCTATTCCCGTCCACCTGCACCGACACCTTCGGCACGAAGTTCGCGACCACCAATGCCGGCCTGCTCTACACCGCCAAGGGCACGGCCGCGCTGCTGGTGCCGCTTGCGAACTATGTGCAGCAGACCGCGGGCAATTGGGACAGCGTCTTCATCATCGCCGCGGGCGCCAACATCCTGGCATCGCTGCTCGCCATCATCGTGCTCAAGCCATGGCGCAAGGTCGTGGTGGAGAAGGCGAGCGCCGCGTAAGATCCGCGCAACGCAATTGCACGAAGCGCCGGGCCCACAGCCCGGCGCTTTTTTGTTTCCGATTTTCCGAATCATTGTGGATGGCCGAACCGTCTGGCGCTTATTGCAATGCAGCACAAGTTCGGCTTGCATTGTGGGATATAGTATACCAACATCCGCCGAACGCCTGCGACGATAAGTCACAAATTCGCGACAGAAGGTCGCAAACGCAGGCGGGCGCTCGGGAGGACTTGATGGTTTTAAGCAACGCCGCCGCATCCTTAGCACCTTCATCCAGCGGCTTCCGCTGGCTTCAGCTCGTCATGGGCATCGCTTGCATGGCGATGATCGCCAACCTGCAATATGGCTGGACGCTGTTCGTCGATCCCATCGACGCGACGCACCACTGGGGACGCGCGGCCATCCAGCTCGCCTTCACGATCTTCGTGCTGACCGAAACCTGGCTCGTTCCTATCGAAGCCTGGTTCGTCGACAAATATGGTCCGAGCATCGTCATCATGTTCGGCGGCGCGATGATCGCATTGTCCTGGGTCCTCAATTCCTACGCGGATTCGCTGACGCTGCTTTATGCCGCCGCGGTGATCGGCGGCATGGGCGCCGGCGCGGTCTACGGCACCTGCGTCGGCAACGCGCTGAAATGGTTTCCGGACCGGCGCGGGCTTGCCGCGGGCGCGACGGCCGCCGGCTTCGGCGCGGGCGCCGCGATCACCGTGGTGCCGATCGCGAGCATGATCGCCGCGAGCGGCTACCAGACAGCCTTCTTCGACTTCGGCATCGGGCAAGGCCTGATCGTGTTCGTGCTCGCCTTCTTCATCCGCCCGCCCTCCGTCGCGCTCCCCGTCAAGAAGAAGCAACTCAACCTGCCGCAGACCAAGATCGATTTCACCCCGCCGCAGGTGCTGCGCAGCCCGATCTTCTGGGTGATGTATCTGGTGTTCGTGATGATCGCCGCCGGCGGGCTGATGACGGCGGCGCAGATCGCGCCGATCGCCGACGACTTCCATATCGCCAAGACCCCGGTCTCGCTCGCCGGCATCCAGATGGCGGCGCTGACGTTCGCGATCTCGCTCGATCGCATCTTCGACGGCTTCGGGCGTCCGCTGTTCGGCTGGATCTCCGATAATATCGGCCGCGAGCACACGATGCTGATCGCGTTCGGAACGGCGGCGCTGATGCTGCTTGCGCTCTCGACCTACGGCAGCAATCCGATCGTGTTCGTGCTCGCGACCGCGGTTTATTTCGGTGTGTTCGGCGAGATCTACAGCCTGTTTCCCGCCACCAGCGGCGACACCTTCGGTTCGAAATACGCCGCTACCAACAACGGCATGCTGTACACGGCGAAAGGCACCGCCTCGCTGCTGGTGCCGCTCGCCAGCATCGTCGCCAAGAATTTCGGCTGGCACGCCGTGTTCGTGATCGGAGTGGCTCTCAACGCGACGGGCGCGCTGATGGCGCTGTTCGTGATCAAGCCGATGCGACGCGCCTTCATCCTGGGCAATGAGACAGCGGCGGCACAGGCGACCGCGCGCCGCGTCACGACAGCCTGATCGCAGCCCTTTCGAGCAGAAAAGGCGCACTTCGTTGCGCCTTTTCTTTTTGCTCAGACCAAAGGCATACAAAATACAAGGAGATAGCGCAGCGGAGCGCTTTCGACGACCGGAACAAACACGTCAGTCTTACTTACTGTTTTCGCTACATTTTTTATTGACCGCGAGTACTAACCTCGTTGACAATTGGTATTATGTATACCAGACTTGCAACAGTTAACGAACTCAAGGAGGTTGCCATGCAAGTCGGGGATATTCTGCGCAAGAAAGCTGCCCGTGTCGCAACGATCCGCATGAACGAGACGGTGGCGATCGCCGCGCAGTTGATGCGTTCGGGCAATATCAGCGCGCTTGTGGTCAAGGACGTCGTCCACACCGAGGGCAACACCGTGGTGGGCATGTTCACCGAACGCGACGTGGTGCGCGCCATCGCCCAGCATGGCGCGGCGGGTGCCAATATGCGCGTGTCGCACTTCATCTCGGTGCAGCAGCTCGTGTCCTGCGGCTCGCGCGATCCGCTCGAGCATGTCCGCCATCTCATGAACAGGCACCACATCCGCCACCTCCCGGTCATCGACAATTACAGCCTGATCGGCGTCATCAGCATCCGCGACATCGCGGCCGCCTTCGACGAGCAGGCGATGGCGCGGGAAGCCATTCCGGCCTGAAAGCACCTTTGTGTCAGCGCGCCGGCCTGAGACGCACTCGGCACCGGCGCATGACCAGCGCTGCAACATCAACCCCGTCTCTTTTCGAAACATCCCATGAAGATTTGCATTTACGGCGCCGGCGCGATCGGCGGCTATCTCGGCGTGCAGCTTGCGCGCGCAGGCGTGGATGTGAGCCTGGTCGCACGCGGCGCTCATCTCGCCGCCATGAGGGCGAACGGGCTGAAGCTGTTGATCGGCGACGAGGAGCGCGTCGTGCATCCCCGCTGCACCGACAATCCGGCCGAGCTCGGCGCGCAGGATTTCGTCATCGTCTGCCTGAAGGCGCATTCGATCACCGGCGTGCTCGAGCAGATGCAGCCGCTGCTCGGGCCGCACACCCGCGTCGTCACCGCGGTCAACGGCATTCCCTATTGGTATTTCCACAAGCACGGCGGCGCCCATCAGGGCGCGACGCTGGAGAGCATCGATCCCGGCGGCCGGCAGTGGCGCGAGCTTGGCCCTGAGCGCGCGATCGGCTGCATCGTCTATCCCGCCACAGAGATCGAGGCGCCCGGTGTCATCCGCCACGTCTATGGCGACCGTTTTCCGCTCGGCGAACCCTCCGGCGAGATCACGGCGGACGTGCAGCGTCTCTCCGACGCGTTCGTCAAAGCGGGCATGCAGGCGCCGATCCTCGATCGCATCCGCGACGAGATCTGGCTGAAACTGTGGGGCAATGTCTGCCTCAACCCGATCAGCGCCCTCACCCATGCGACGCTGGACGTGATCTGCTCCGACCCCGCCACGCGTGCGCTGTCGAAGGCGATCATGCTGGAGGCGCAGACGATCGCCGAAACCTTCGGCGTCAAGTTCCGCGTCGACGTCGAGCGCCGCATCGAGGGCGCGCGCAAGGTCGGCGCACACAAGACCTCGATGCTGCAGGATCTCGAACGCAGCCGGCCGATGGAGATCGATCCCCTGGTCACCGTGGTGCAGGAAATGGGCCGCATCACCGGGATCCCGACCCCTGCCCTCGACACCGTGCTGGCGCTGGTGGCCCAGCGCGCCAAGATCGCCGGCCTCTATGATGGAGCCGCCCGCTTTGCCGAAGTCAGATCCAGCGCGCCGGCCCTTGCATGACCGCCTGGATCCGCTTCCGCCACGACGGCAAGACCGGTTTCGGAACGCTCTCACCGCGGGGCATCTCCGTGCACGACGGCGAGATGTTTGGCATCGCCACGCCGAACGGACAGATGCTGGCGCTGGGGGATGTTGAACTGCTGCCGCCGGCCGTGCCGAGCAAGATCATCGCGCTCTGGAACAATTTTCACGCGCTCGCGGCCAAGCTGAACCAGCCGGAACCACCGGAGCCGCTGTATCTGTTGAAGGCGCCGACCACCGTGGCGGCGCCGGGCGCCGTCGTCAGGCGCCCCGCATCCTATGACGGCAAGACGACCTACGAAGGCGAACTCGGCATCGTCATCGGCACGACCTGCAGCGCCGTCTCCGTCGGGGCTGCCGATGATTTCATTTTCGGCTACACTTGCGTCAACGACATCACCGCCAACGACATCCTCAATCGCGATCCGACTTTCGCTCAGTGGGCCCGTGCCAAGGGCATTGACGGATACGGACCATTCGGTCCCGTCATCGTCACCGACCTGGATCCTGCGAGGCTCGTGGTGCGCACCATCCTCAACGGAAAAGAACGCCAGAATTATCCGATCTCCGACATGATCTTCAGCGCGCGGCAACTCGTCAGCATGATCTCGTACGATATGACGCTGCTGCCCGGCGATCTGATCTGTTGCGGAACATCGATCGGCGTCGGCGTCATGAAGGAGCCCGTCAACACGGTCACTGTGGCGATCGACGGCATCGGCGAGCTCACCAACGAATTTCGCCAGTAGAGCACGATCCGGAAAAGTGGAAACCGGTTTTCCCTCGCGACAAACGCGAAGCGTTTGCGCGGAGATCATGCTCAAGCAAAGAGATGAGATCATGATCCGATTCCGTCCGATCGGATCATGATCGAGGCGGTATCGCAGGTCGCCGCGGACGGGACCGAATTTCGCCTGCGCACCCGTCATTTCCGCATGGGACCGCCGCCCGTGCACGGTGGACTTTTGCCTGACGTGACGGCATCCTCCTGCCCAAACTCCCAAGAACAAACGCGCGCGGTCGTCCGCGTCGCGGAAAATCAAGCGGAAACAGAGGGCAGCAATGATCAAGACACGCTTCACCGAGATGTTCGGCGTCGAGCACCCGATCGTGCAGGGCGGCATGCAATGGGTCGGACGCGCGGAGCTCGTCGCGGCCGTCGCCAATGCCGGCGCGCTCGGCATGATCACCGCACTGACCCAGCCGACGCCGGATGATCTCCGCAAAGAAATCGCGCGCTGCCGCGAGATGACCGACAAGCCGTTCGGCGTGAACCTGACCATCCTGCCCGCGATCAAGCCGCCGCCTTATGCGGAATACCGCCAGGTCATCATCGAGAGCGGCATCAGGATCGTCGAGACCGCGGGCAACAAGCCGCAGGAGCATGTCGACGAGTTCAGGAAGCACGGCATCAAGGTCCTGCACAAATGCACCAGCGTCCGCCACGCATTGTCGGCGGAGCGCATGGGCGTGGATGCGATCTCGATCGACGGTTTCGAATGCGCCGGCCATCCCGGCGAGGACGACACTCCCGGCCTGATCCTGATCCCCTGCGCTGCCGACAAGGTGAAGATCCCGATGATCGCCTCCGGCGGCTTCGGCGACGGCCGCGGCCTCGCGGCTGCGCTGGCGCTCGGCGCCGACGGCATCAACATGGGCACACGGTTCATGTGCACCAAGGAGAGCCCGATCCATCAGCTCGTCAAGGAACGCATCGTCGCCAATGACGAGCGCGAGACCGAGCTGATCTTCCGCACCATGCGCAACACCTCGCGGGTCGCAAGGAACGCGATCTCGACCAAGGTGGTCGCGATGGAGAGGGAAGGCGCGAAATTCGAGGACGTGCGCGAGCTCGTCGCCGGCGCCCGCGGCAAGATGGTCTATGCCACCGGCGATGCCGACGAAGGCATCTGGTCCGCCGGACAGGTGCAGGGCCTGATCCACGACATCCCGACCTGCGCCGAACTGGTATCGCGCATCGTCCGCGACGCGGAGGCGATCATCCGCGGTCGCCTCGAAGGCATGATTTCGGGGGCACAGCGCCAGGCCGCCGAATGAAGCGGTCCTGCGTGTAACCAAAGAGAAGAGCCGATGAAAGCCTATGTCTATGGCGCCAATGGCGCTGAGATCACCGACGTCGCAAAGCCAACGCCGAAGGGCACGCAGGTGCTGGTCAAGGTCCACGCCTGCGGCCTCAACCGTGCCGATCTCGGCATGACCAAGGGCCATGCCCACGGCAGCGCGGGCGGCGTCGGCACCGTGCTCGGCATGGAATGGGCCGGCGAGGTCGCCGAGCTCGGACCTGACGCGAAAGGCGTCAAGGTCGGCGACAAGATCATGGGCTCCGGCACCGCGGCCTTTGCCGAATACACGCTTGCCGATCACGGCCGGCTGTTCCGCGCACCCTCGAACATGAATTTCGACGAGGCCGCCACCCTGCCCGTCGCGCTCGCGACCATGCACAACGCCGTCGTCACCAATGGCGCGCTGCAGGCGGGACAGACCGTGCTGATCCAGGGCGCCAGCTCCGGCGTCGGCCTGATGGCGATGCAGATCGCAAAACTCAAGGGCGCGAAACTCGTGATCGGCTCCTCGACCGACGCGATGCGGCGCAGCCGGCTGACGGATTTCGGCGCCGATCTCGCGATCGATTCCAGCGATCCCGGCTGGGTCGACCTGGTGCTGAAGGCGACCGGCGGCGACGGCGTCGACCTCATCGTCGACCAGGTCTCCGGCAAGGTTGCGAACCAGAACTTAGCCGCAACCAAGGTCAAGGGCCGCATCGTCAATGTCGGCCGGCTCGGCGGCACCCATGCCGATTTCAACTTCGACCTGCACGCCGCGCGCCGCATCCACTATATCGGCGTCACCTTCCGCACCCGCACCATCGAGGAGATCCGCGAGATCTTCGACGAGGTCCGCAAGGACATCTGGGGCGCGGTGGAATCGCGCAAGCTGCAATTGCCGATCGATCGCGTCTATAAGTTCGACGAGATCGGCACGGCGTTCGAGCACATGGAAGCCAACAAGCACCTCGGCAAGATCGTGGTGACGCTGTAGCAAACTTCGGTAACCGAAGCCCCCTTTCGCCGTTCATCGATAGATTGGGCGTGCCCGTAAACGGTCCTTGGCGACGTTCTGCGACCCGTGACAAAACCGCAAGATCGGTCGAGCGCGTCATGTCTGCGTGCGCTTAGCTGGTGCCGCCACGGAGGACAGAACGATGAAGGCGGCGCTTCAAAACTACCATGCCCGGATGCAGCGGGTGCTGGATCACATCGACCGGCATCTGGACGACGATCTGGACCTGGACGCGCTGAGCAGCATCGCAGCCTACTCGAAATATCATTTCCACCGGCAGTTCACGGCGACCTTCGGGCTGTCGGTGCATCGCTATATCCAGCTCGCCCGCATGAAGCGCGCTTCATACCGGCTGGCCTACAGAGATGCCCAAAGCGTCACGGACATAGCGATGGATGCCGGTTACGATGCGCCGGACGCCTTCGCCCGCGCCTTTCGGCAACGGTTCGGGCAATCGCCCTCGTCGTTCCGGAAGTCTCCCGACTGGGAGCCGTGGCTTGCGGCCTTCGGGCCTCTCGACAACGCGAGGAGCAAGCTCATGCAGCAGACTTTCACTACTGACGACGTGACGATTCGCGATGTGCCCCCAACGCCGGTGGCGATCATGGAGCATCGGGGCGACCCGGCGACGCTCAGCGCCACCATCCAGCGGTTCATCGCGTGGCGCACAGCCGCTGGCCTGCACACCAAGACAAGTCCGACCTTCAATGTCTGGCGTTCCGAGCGGCGTCCTGCCTCGCCCGCCGATTACAGCGTGGACCTTTGTGTCGGGACCGACCAGCCGATCGAGGCGAACGGCGAGCAGATCAAGGCCGGCGAGATCCCTGGCGGACGCTGCGCGGTGCTGCGCGTCGTCGGCAACACCGACAATCTGGAGCCCGCCGCGCTCTACCTTTATCGCGACTGGCTTCCGGCCAGCGGCGAGGAAGCGCGCGACTTCCCGATCTATTGCCAGCGGCTGAGCTTCTTCCCGGAGGTGCCGGAGCATGAGACGGTGGCGGACCTGTTTCTGCCGCTGAAATAGCGCCCCTCTGACGGCGGCCTGTCCCTTCCGATCGCAAGAAACGGGCAGGCCGCGCTCATCTGTCGGAGCAGGACTTGACCGGGCGCTGTGAGGTGTTGCCCAAGTTCACGTTCGACTCCCCTGTCGACGGCCTTACCGGAAGATCCTTGGACATAAGTGACGTGACGCTACGCTACCTCCAGACTCTTGCATTGCAGCAATAGCGTCCTATTCGATTCGATCACCCGTCGCCGCCGACGAGAGCAGTGCCGGTGACGTCATCAGGCACCGTAGACGCTCATTTTTCCGGCGCGTGCCGGTCGAACACGCTCAGCACGGCGAGCGTCATGGCCTGAACCCCGGTCTCGATGGTCGGCTTCGGCACCGGCGCGAACAAGGGCGAGTGGTTGCCTGGCAGCTGCGGACTTTCGCCCTCGCGGGCGGCAGCGACGCGCTCCGGCTGGTAGACGCCGATTCTGAAGAACATCGAAGGCACGCCAGCATTGATGAACTCCGAATAATCTTCGCTGGGCGTGACGGGCGGCGACGGCCTGAACTTGTCGCCGAACGCCGCTTTCAGCACTTTCTCTGCCCTGGCAACCACGCCGGGATCATTGATCACGGCCCTGGTGCCCTCTGTGAGCTTGATCTCCGGCTCCGGCGCGTTCGACATGGCGGCGACCGCCTTCGCTGTCCGCTCGATACCCGCCAGCATCTTGGCGCGCACCTCCGGCTTGAAGCTGCGGATGGTGCCTGTCAGCACCACATCGTCGGGAATGATGTTTGGCGCGGTGCCGCCGTGGATCGCACCGATGCTGACAACGCCAAATTCGGTCGGATCCTTTTCGCGGCTGACCACACTCTGAACATCGACGACAAAGCGCGCCGCCATCATCACGGGGTCGATGGTTGCCTGAGGCGCCGCGCCGTGCCCGCCGCGGCCGCGGAATTTGACGTGGAGGCCGTCGGCATTCGAGGAAGCGACCCCACGTGATAGAGCACGGTGTCATGGGCGACGGCGCCATTTGCATGCAAGGCAAAGCCGAAGTCGGGTTTCGGAAATCGCGTGAACAGGCCGTCCGCCAGCATGGCCTTGGCGGCCGCCACGATTTCTTCGGCCGGCTGGGCGATGAACATCAGCGTGCCGCGCCACTGGTCTTTCAGGCCAACCAGCGTCCTGGCCGTTCCCACCCAGCTCGCCATGTGAATGTCGTGACCGCAACTATGGGCCACGAATGTTTCACGTCCTTGCCAGACGGTCTTGTCATGGCTTGCGTAAGCAAGGCCGGTTTTCTCTTCCATCGGCAGCGCATCGAGTTCGGTGCGCACCATAATTGTAGGGCCGTCGCCATTCTTGTAGATCGCAACCAGCCCGGTCTTGCCGACGTGCTCCGTCACCTCGAAGCCCAGGGCCCGCATTTCGGCAGCCAGCTTGGCAGCCGTCTTCTCCTCCTGAAAGGCGATCTCGGGGTGGGCGTGGATGTCCTTGTAGAGCGCGTCGAGTTTCGGATAGTCGCTCTCGACCGATCTCGCGATGGCGCTCTTCAGGCCGACGACGTCAAGACTACCATGTCTCCCCGGGGCGGAAAGACTGGACCTGGATGCTTGTCGCCCCGTCCCGATGTCTCCTGAGCAGTCCACACTCGGCCATGCGCTAGCTCGGCGCCTGGTCCGGTGTCCCTTCCGCAGCCGCCGTAAATGCCGACCAAGCCGATCAGCAGATTTGAAGCGCGCGATCGCCTCGAGCTGCCGGAAAACGGCATCAACGATCTTGAACGAGATACGACAGTTCAGTGCTTTGCAATGAATGCAAGCACCGCCTCATTGAAAGCTTGGGCGTTCTCAACCTCCATCTGATGAGATGCCGCCGGAATCGTTGCACGTTCGACGCTCGGTAAGCAGTGCTCCAGCATGTCGTTGACGACATGGAACATCTTAGGACTGAACTCCCCGTCGAGGAGCAATGTTGGCGCTTTTACCTTCTGCACATCCTCGCATGTGGTCGGCGGGTGGAGGTCTCGCGATGAGGTCTCGCCTTTTAGTCCTTGGGCATTGTCCATGAGGCGCCTCCGAACGGGAGGCGGGAGTTTCTCGTACGACCCCTCGCCCAACACGCCGTTCACAAATCGACGCACTCCTTCTTCGTCATTCCCCTGCTTGAATGCTTCGCTCGAAGGCACGATTGATGTCGTGAGAAAGGTCGTAAGAAGAGCAGCTCCTTCAGGTGTAGTGCTTAGTAAGGGCATCACGGGCGGTTCGCCCAGCGTCAGACTGCGAATGACCTCCGGGTGATCTCGTGCGACCAGGAACGCAATAAACGCCCCATACGAATGACCAATGAGATGAACCGGGGGTAGATTAAGTGCCTCAATGAATGCAATCAGGTCTCTTGCATGTACGGGGACAGAAAAATCTATTGAATCTTTGGGCCACTCGTTTGGATAGTGATACCGACGACTGTACGAGATTAGTCGATATCCCTTCGAGAACGCTTCAAGCTGTCCATCCCATGTGCGGTAATCCTCCAGTGTGCCGTGCACCAACACCACTGGAGTTCCTTGCCCGAGTTCAATGTAATGCAGTGTAAGGCCATTAATTTGCACCTCCCTCGTTTGCATCTCGGAAGAGGATGCGCCTTTCTGCTGCGCGAATGACGGACTCGCGGCGAAGAACATGGCTGCTACCGATACGAGGCCGATGTGTTTCGAGAGGAGCGCTCTCGGTTGCATATGACTCTCCTGGTGTTGTGAGACCTGTCTCCTTCGGTTTTGCTTGGTGAGCAGTAGTTTAAATCCGCGTTTCTCGACGTTAAGGTGTGACTGTAGGAGTCGGATTTCGCTCCTTAATCCGTTGGTTCGCGTTCGAGTCCCCGCTGGCCAATGTGCGCGACCAAGGCGCAGGATTCAAAACAAGCAAAATTCGAGGGCCGCGCCGAACGGCGGGTCTGGCCATGGGCAGGGAGCCGCATCCGCAATGGGCAATGAGGTGAGCCTGCCGCTGCCTATACTATCAGTTTCAAACACACGCAGGGGCTGTACAAAACGTCACATCGCCTTCCCCGGGATTGCCTCGCGAACGATTGCGCAGCTGACGGCTGGTCGACGTCGGGGGCATTTTCGACCCATTCCGCAAGGCTCTGCCTACCATTTGATGTCCGCTTTGCTCCAAAAAGGCTGCCGGCCCTTCAGCCTGCGGATACGCCTGCCTTTGCACGGCTCATTCCGAGAGCCAGGATGCGATGCAGTAGATCCGGGTAATCGATCCCGTCATGCAGAGCCGCTGTAGCGAACTCCTGGCTCTTCGCGATTTCGGGATTGGGATTTGCTTCGATGAAATACGGGGTGCCGTCGGCGGAGAGGCGGAAGTCGATGCGCGCATACCCATCGAGCCCCAGCGTTCGGTAGATGCGTTTCGCGGTTCGTTGAATGCGGGTGGATACTTCCGGCGCAAGGTCCTTTGCCGGTCCATCGACAATTCCGACGCGTTCTTGATAGCTGGGATCGTGCTTGGCTTTTTCGGTGGCTATGCGCCGTGCGCCGTGACCGCCCATGCTGCCAAATTTCAATTCCCAGACCGGCAGAACCCGCAGACGGTTGTTGCCGATCACACCGACATAGAGCTCCCGCCCCTCGATATACTGCTCGGCGATGGCGGCAGTTCCGATCCGCTCGTGAATGAAGGCTACCCGCTCCGCGAGCTTCTCGTCCGTATCGACGATGGATGCCTGCGAGATGCCAAAGGATCCATCCAGGTTCAGGCTCTTGACGATGAGCGGCAGCGCAAGACGCGCCGGCCGCTTGACCTTGTGGCGCATCGGAAACACGGCAAAGGCCGGTACCGCGACCCGACGATGGTGCACCAGCGTCTTGGACAAATCCTTGCCGCGCGCCAAGATCAGGCCGCGCGGGTTACACCCGGTATAGGGAATCCGCATCAGCTCGAGGTAGCTTGCGATGTGTTGGTCATACACCGCCTCATAGTGAAATTCCTCAAGCAACGTGAAGACCACATGTGGCTTGAAACTTTCGATTTCGTCGCGGACCGGCTTGATTTCCTCTTGCACGCCGAGCGGGCGAACCTCATGGCCGCCCGCGCGCAAGGTGCTCACGACATCGTATTCCGTTTTCCATTCATTGATTTGCCGCGCAGTGTATCCGTCGGTCGAGTCGGGAGGCACGAAGTCCGGATGCATGAGCACCAGAACGCGAAGGCGTCTCATAGCGCAATCCATTTGCGTCGCGACGGGCCGAACAGCGCGTGCATGGTCTTGGCCGTCAGCAGGATGGTGAAGTTGGTCACAAGCTTCTGTTCAGGGCCGACGGCACGCAGGTTGAGCTCGCGGCAGCGGGAGATCATATCATCAAGCACGGCATCGAGCGTAAGTTGATTCTCGCCGGTCCACCGCGCGACCAGTCGCCTGATCTGAGCGCGGTGCCGTCTGATGAACGCCGCGGCCGGCTGCTTCCGGCGATGCCGTGGATCGGCGGAAAAGAGCCGGGAGAGGTCGCGGTCGTAAGTCTTCGGTGGCTTGAAGGCGTAGAACGCCTGCTTTTTCCGGTAGTGCTCGCCAAGCGTCTGGCTGAGCTCATGCAGCGGATCGACGCGCTCCCGCGTCGTGACTGGCGGCCGCTTCCCGGCGATTTCGTCCATCAGTTCGTCGACATATTCGAGCTTCTTCAGCGCGGGCCAACCGGCATAGCGCGTCCGCCAGTTTGATCGCGGCCGCAGCCACACAGCGAAGGTTTCGGCGAAATCCTCGTCCGGATGGCTCTGCGCGTACCAGAGCCTAAGATGCTGGACATAGCTCCGGCTGGCCGGATTGGGCCGGTAGTAGCGTGGGTAGTGTTTCGAGGACGGGCCGAACAGCTTCTGCCAACGCCGACGGCGGTGCAGCTGGTAGGCATGCTGCACGGCATGGCCTGCCTCATGCCGGAGAATGGCCATGCACTCGGACCAGGTGCCGCCCTCGATGTCGAGCATCATTTTCTTCTCGAGCTTCATCAGGCGGGGATGGGTGAGATAGAATGGGATGGCAATGCCGGGCACATTTGCCGGACTAAACCATTCGCTCGATATCCATGCGTGCGGCCGCAGCCGGATGCCACGTTCTTCGAGCTCTTCATAGAGTGCGTCGAGACAATCCTCGAGCCAGGTGTCTTCGATCGCAACCCTCAGACTGCTGAGGCGCCGCTTGAGCAATTGTTCGTCCGATAGCTTTTCCCAAGCGTATTTCCGGCGTGGCATAGGCATCTGGAAGTCATGAGAACGGGACACCTGGATGGTGTCATAGGACGCCGCCGGCAACAACCGCCGGCTCTTCGCGGGCTGCCGCTGTTCTGCTCATGTGAAGGCTTTCGGACGCCGGCCGCCGAATACGGGGCGCAGCCTCTCAAGCGCTCGGCATCCGAAACCCTTCACATGAGCGGTCCCGCCGTGGGGTGGCCGCTACAAGGCTAATCGGCGACTGCTGCTTCCTAAACGTCCCCTTGCCTTTCGCCGCCGTTTGAGCGTCGGGATGTTCGGTACCGGCCAGGTGATAGGCCGTGATATCGATGGAACAGCTTCGAAAACGCCGCCGCTGTTTCGTAACCAACCCGACTGGCGATACGTGCGATGGGCTCATCGCTGGTTTCCAGCAGGAACGCCGCTTCCGCCATCCGGCGTTCGATCACATAACGGTGCATGGACTGGCCGACGAGCTTGGTAAAGCGCGCCGAAAATACCGAGCGGCCGAGCCCAACGCGCTGGCCAAGGTCGCTCAGGGTCCACGGAAGCTCCGGGTTTTCGTGAATCAGCTTGAGCGCCGGCCCGATATGCGGGTCAGATATGGCCCCGAGCCAGCCGCCTTGTCCGGGACTGAGAGACGCGATCCAGCTTCGGAGCACCTCGACAAACAGCACTTCCGTCAGTCGTGAAAGCGCGACGCGTTGGCCAGGACGCTCGAGCGCGAACTCGGTGACCATGCGGCGCAGGATTGCTTCAAGCCAACCGCCGTCCGCTGTCGGCTTCAGGAGGAGCACGGGCGGAAGTAGCTCCAGCACACTGCCAAGCAGCGGCCGTGACACCGTGAAATTGCCGCAAATCATGGTCGAGAGCGGCTTCGCACGGCTGCCGTGACGAACGACGCCAAGACGTGGCGACGATCGATCGATATCCATAATCCGCAAAGGCCTGGCCCGGCGATCCGAATAAAACGCATGGGGCTGTCCGCGCGTGATGACGACAAAATCGCCCTCGGTCATCTGGATTTCCTGTCCATGTCCGAGCGCGAGGGTCGCTGGGCCCCGGCTGAGATAGTGAAACAGAGCGTAGGGGCGCACCGGCAACTCAAGACGCCAGGGATGGCCGAGCTCGAAGTGAAAGAGCAGCGTCCCGCCGAGACGAACGCGATCGAGCACTTGGGCGAGTATATCCATGCCGCCGAAATTAAACCGGTGGACGATCGGACACAACATCCGGACGATTGATCCCTACCGTCCGAAAGGTCCGCGGAATACGTCATGTCGCGCGGGCCGACGTTACGAGCGGCGACCATTTCGCCAACGGCAGATGGAAGAACCGCGACCTTGTTGGAAACGCCTGTCCATTCCCCCGGACTGTGTTCGTCCGACATGCCAAGGAACAATCAATGCGAAATATCCTCGTTTCAGCCGCCAGCGTACTCCTCGCCGGAACGACATTGGCCGGCTCCGTCCATTCCGCCGAACTGCCCAAGCAAGCAGCCCACAACATCGTGCTCGTGCATGGCGCTTTCGTGGACCAGACGAGTTGGCAGCCCGTTGCCGACATCCTCACAAAGAAGGGCTACAACGTCACGCTCGTCGAAAATCCGCTCACGTCCCTTGCCGCTGACGTCGACGCCACCAAACAGGCGCTGGCGAAACAGGACGGCAAGACCGTTCTCGTCGGCCACTCCTGGGGCGGCGTGGTGATCACGCAAGCCGGCAACGATCCCAAGGTTTCGGCGCTGGTCTACGTCTCCGCTTTCGCGCCCGACGTCGGACAATCTCTGGCGGCCCTCGCCGAAAGCGGTCCTGCAACCGAAGGTGCCGGGGCGATACATCCTGACAACAAGGGCAACCTCTACATCGATCCCAAGGTGTTTCCCTCGGCGGTCGCGGCTGACCTTCCCCTCAAGATTGCCGAATCCCTTGCGAACCATCAGCTGCCCTTGAGCAACAAGGCGTTCGAGGCTCCGGTCGATACAGTCGCTTGGCGGGACAAGCCGACGTTCTACGTGATCACCACTAAGGACAGAGTGATCGCACCCGAGGCCCAGAAGTTTTTCGCCGACAGGATGAAGGCCCAGATAACGGACGTCGCCGGCAGTCATGCTTCGCTCGTCGTTCATGCCAAGGAAGTCGCCGAGGTGATTGAGAAGGCCTCACTAGCGAAGTGACAGTACCGCTCCCGGCGTTTTCGCGCCGGGAGCAGG
The DNA here is from genome assembly GCF_020194175.1 of Bradyrhizobium sp. BRP22. Taxonomy (GTDB): domain Bacteria; phylum Pseudomonadota; class Alphaproteobacteria; order Rhizobiales; family Xanthobacteraceae; genus Bradyrhizobium. The sequence goes on from NZ_JADYVX010000006.1 coordinate 325,516, forward strand.
TCGCTCAAAGCATGCAAAACGTATCGGACCGCGATGGCGAAAACCAGTCAAAGCCGCAGAAGCGCCAGCGACGTCCTGCAGGAAGGTTTCAGTCGCTGCGCCACACCAGTCCCCCACTCGATCATTCATGCCAAGTATCCGCAGAATAACATGAGTCAACTCGATATCGCGGGCCAGGACGTCGCAGCGCTCGAAACGGCGCCGACCCGTTACGCTCAAGTCGGCGATCGGTCAGCCTGACATTGTCGAATTTTTCAAGGCGACGAGGGCAGCAAAATTTTTCCCAGATTTAAAGCGCATTGTAGAAAGCGGCGTGGGCCGCACCGACCTTATGCTCTTCGCGGAGTTCGGAAGTGGGTAACTCATACCAAATGCGGAATGCGACGGGCGTTGTCATGACGCGAGCCAGACGTTGGAAAGGAAATTCCTGTATGTACAAGACACTTGTCGTCACTCTCACTGCCTGGACTCTTTCCGCCGGGGCTGTCACGTCTGCTCCCGCCGTCAGGAAAGAGCCGCTGGATGCTGCGACCCTCAGGGCGATAAAATCGAAGTTCGGCAGGCTGATGGAATTGGCCAACAAGCACGATTTCAAGGCTCTGCATGAGATGTTCTGGCAATCGCCCTCGACCTTACTGGTGGCCAAGAGCGCGATCCAGTCCGAGGGGAACTGGGCCGGTTATTGGGGCAACGAGGCGATTGATCAGAAGCTGCATGACATTGGCAGCTCCGGTCCGGTCGTGCTCGAGCCAGATTATTCGAAGCTCAAGGTTGTCGGCCTGACCCGCGACGTCGCCGAGTCCTATGTGCCGATGAACATCACGGTCTCGTATGCGGGGCAGGATGGAACACCCAAGCCGTTTCTGATGATCATCAATTGGCTTCGCGTCGGGAAGGACTGGAAGGTGGCTTCCGAAATCATTCTGCCGGTGCCGCCCATACCCGCCGCGAAGGGCTAGGCTAGAGCATGATGCGATGAGATCGAATTGCCCCGCCATGAATGCTCTGCTCCCTCTCCCGCTTGCGGAGCAACGCAGTTACCCTTTGACAGCGAAACGACACGACGGGCCAGAAGGCGACCTCGGTGATCTGGGCCTACTACCGCCTCCGACCTGAGCTTGCGGCCGTTCCCGATCGAGCTCGCGCCAAGTGCAACGCGGCCTCAATGCCGCTATCCAAGATCCGCTCCGCTTCGGCAGCGTCGGGCACGGCTCGTGCGATCTGCAGGGTGCCCACCATGAGGCTGAAGATGGCGGTCGCGCGGTGACGGTTCGCTGCAGAATCTGCGCCGGGAAGCAGAGCGGCCAACGTCGCAACGTAGTTTCGCAGCGCTTTCTCGTAATCTTGCCTGATGGACAGGGGCTGACGAGCGATTTCGGGAAGTAGCGCCGCGGAGGGGCACCCGTCCGCCGGGGCCTCGAGGTGCGCGCGGTTCAGGTACCCCCGAATCGCACCTTCAAGGTCCAGGTCCATGAGCTGATCTTCGTCAAGACGATGCTGCTGGTTGCCGAGCGCGCTCGCCAGCGCCTCGCGAACAAGCGCGTCCTTTGACTCGAAATGCGGAGAGAATGCCCCTTTGGTCAGGCCGGCCTCTCCCATCATCCCGGCTATCCCGGCGGCGGCGATGCCGTCG